>CAXTJM010000001.1:0-600250 GCA_964244585.1 uncultured Acetobacteraceae bacterium
GCGTTACCGGCACCGGCGGTGGCGGCGTGGGGGGCGGCGGTGGCGGTGGCGGTGGCGGTGGCGGTGGCGGCGGCGGCTGCGGCGGGGTGGGCTTCGGCGGCTCCGGCGTCGGCGGCTCCGGCGAGGGCACGGGCGCGTTGGTGGAGGCGGGTGTGGGCGCCGACACGGTGGATCTGCGCGCCTCCTGCGTCGGGCCTTCGACGTCCACGTCGAAGCTCGCCTGGTCGGGCAGCTTCTCCAGCGGCTTCGCCGGAATGGCGAGCAGCACCAGCGCCAGCACCACCGCGTGGAAGACGAAGGAGATGGCGGCGCCGCGGCCGAGTCGGTTGTTCTGCTTCATGCCCGCAGGCCCGTGCCGATCAGCGGCGGCGCGGGCCGGGCAAGGTCGCCGGGGGCAGGGCCGGCACGGCGACTGTCGGCAAAGGCGGGACCGTCGGTGCGGCCAGGCCCGGCGTGCCGCTGGCCGGGCCGCCATCGCTCTGCTCGACCAGGAGCGACACCTTGGTGAAGCCGCCCTGCTTGATGGTGGTCATAACCTCGATCATGCGGCCATAGGGCACGGTCTTGTCGCCGCGCACGAAAATCCGCCGGTCCGGGTTGGACTGGGACGCAGCCTGGAGCTTGGCCACCAGGTCGCCCAGCTCCATCCCGTCATTGGCGAGGTAGACCTTGCTGTCCGCCGCAACGCTGACGGTGATCGGATCCTTCTCGGGCGTGATCGGGGAGGCGCTGGCCTTGGGCAGGTCCACGTTCACGCTGGACGTCATCAATGGCGCGGTGATCATGAAGATCACCAGCAACACCAGCATCACGTCGACCAATGGCGTGACGTTGATCTCCGCCATCGGGCGGTAGCGCCCTCGCCCGCTCCGTCCGCCACTGAGCTGCACGGCCATGGTTCAGCTCCGCTCCTCGGACTGGCGGGACAGGATGGCGCCGAACTCGGTGCCGAACCCCTCCATGCGGGCGGCGAACCGCGCCAGGTCCGTGCTGATCTTGTTGTACGCGAGCACGGCCGGGATGGCCGCGACCAGGCCGATCGCAGTGGCGAACAGCGCCTCCGCGATGCCGGGCGCCACCACGGCCAGGCTGGTGTTCTTGCTGGCCGCGATGGCGGAGAAGGAGTGCATGATGCCCCATACCGTGCCGAACAGGCCGATGAACGGCGCGGTCGCGCCGACGGAGGCGAGAAAGACCATCCAGCGCTCCATCCGCTCCATCTCCCGGCCGACCGTCACGGTCATGGCGCGGTCCACCCGGTCCCGCACGCCGCCGCGGACCATGTCGGCGCCGGCCACGCGGGAGGAGCGCCGCCATTCGCCCATGGCGGCGCCGAACACGGCCGCCACGGGATGCACCGGCTTGGCGCCCTCCTGGTCATACAGCTCGTCCAGGCTGCCGCCCGACCAGAAGCGGTCCTCGAAGGCATCGGCCTGCCGGTTGGCGCGGCGGATCGACGTCACCTTCTCGAAGATGATCGCCCAGACCCAGATGCTGGCCAGCAACAGCAGCACCATGACGATCTTCACGACGATGTCGGCCTGCAGGAACAGCGTCAGGATCGACAGGTCACCCCCTGGGGGCACCGCACCTGCCGCACTCGTCGTATCACCCACTCCGCATCTCCTCGAACGCCGCACGCCATCGGGCCGGTATCCGCGAAGGACGGCCATCCGCCCTCCGCACGCACGCCAATTGCACCGCCAGCCGTGCCACCACCTGGTCGCCCACCGCGAAATCCTGCCGCAGCATGGTGGTGGCGGCGCCGAACTCGGTGGGCACGGTGGTGACGGTGACCAGGTCGTCCAGTCGCGCGGGGCGCAGATAATCCATTTCGACGCGGCGCACCACGAAGATCAGGCCTTCGTTACGCACCAGCTCCTCATGCGGCACCCCGTGCTCGCGCAACAACTCGGTCCGCGCCCGTTCGGCAAAGGCCAGGTAGCGGGCGTGGTAGACCACGCCGCCGGCATCGGTGTCCTCGTAGTAGACGCGGAGCTGCAGGCGGTGCGGCGTCACGCGTCGGGCGCCAGCAGGTCCAGCAGGGGGGCGGCGGGCAGCGGCGGAACCAGGCCCAGATGGCGCCAGCCGGGCTCGCCCAGCATGCGGCCGCGGCTGGTGCGCAGGACCAGGCCCTCCTGGATCAGGTATGGCTCGATCACGTCTTCCAGCGTGTCCCGCGCCTCGTTCAGCGCCGCAGCCAAAGTCTCGACGCCGACCGGGCCGCCATGGTGGTGCTCGGCGATGCGGCGGAGGTAGCGGCGGTCCATGGCGTCCAGGCCGAGCCGGTCCACCTCCAGCCGGGTCAGCGCCGCATCGGCCTCGGCGCGGTCGACCGGGCTTTGCCCCGCCACCGAGGCGAAATCCCGCACCCGGCGCAGCAGCCGCCCGGCGATGCGGGGCGTGCCGCGGGAGCGCCGGGCGATTTCGGCGGCGCCGGCCTGGGTCAGCTCCACCCCCAGCTTCTCGGCGCCGCGAGAGACGATCAGTTCCAGTTCCGCCGGCGTGTACAGCACCAGGCGGAGCGGAATGCCGAACCGGTCCCGCAACGGGGTGGCCAGCAGCCCGGCGCGGGTGGTTGCGCCCACCAGGGTGAAGGGCGACAGGTCGATCCGGACGGAGCGGGCGGCCGGGCCCTCGCCGATGATGAGATCGAGCTGGAAATCCTCCATCGCCGGGTAGAGGACTTCCTCTATGGCGGGCTGCAGGCGATGGATCTCGTCGATGAACAGCACGTCGCGCGGCTGCAGGTTGGTCAGGATCGCGGCGAGGTCGCCTGCCCGCTGGATCACCGGCCCGGAGGTCGCGCGGAAGCCCACGCCCAGCTCGCGCGCGACGATCTGCGCCAGGGTGGTCTTGCCCAACCCCGGCGGCCCATGCAGCAACACGTGGTCCATCGCCTCCGCGCGGCCCTTCGCGGCGTGGATGAAGACGCGCAGGTTCTCACGGCTCGCCTTCTGGCCGATGAACTCGGCGAGGACCTGCGGCCGCAGCGACGCCTCGGCCGCGTCCTCCAGTGCACGGGCGGGGGAGACGGGGCGCTCGCTCACCGCGCCAACTCCTTGAGGCTGTCCCGGATCACGGCATCCAGCCGGGCGTCGTCACCCAGGCGTTCGCGCACGCGGGTCACCACCGGATGGGCCTCAATGCGGCGATACCCGAGATTGGCCAGGGCGGACAGCGCGTCCGCCTCCACGCCCGTCGGGGGCGCGATGCCCGGCAGGACGATCCCGGTCGGCATGGCCCCGACCTTCGCGGCAAGTTCGGACAGGAGCCGCGCCGCCAGCTTGGCCCCGACACCGGGTGCGCGCGTCAGGCTGGCGCGATCCCCTGCGGCGATGGCGGCGACCAGGTCGCGCGGCGAGAGCGCCGACAAGACTCCGAGCGCCACCTTGGCGCCCACGCCCTGCACGGTGGTGAGCAGGCGGAACCAGTCGCGTTCGGCCGGGTCGGCAAAGCCATACAGCGTGATGGCGTCCTCCCGCACCTGGGTCTCGACCAGCACCCGGGCCACGCCGGGCGGTACCGGCAGGGCGGACAAGGTGCGGGTGGAGGCATGGACGAGGTAGCCGACGCCGCCCACGTCGATGACGCAGCGTCCTTCCTCCATCCCGCCCAGCGTGCCAGTCAATTGCGCGATCACAAGGCTGGGCCAGGCGCCCTCGCCCGATGGGAGAAGGTGGAAGTAGCTGGAGAGTCCACTGGCGCAGCAGGTGGAATGGCGCTGGGGGGCGGGGTGAGCGTATGGCACGCAACCCCCCTCACCCAACCCTCTCCCAGAGGGAGAGGGCTTTTTTGAGGCGACGGGGGAGAGTCACGCCATGACCCGTCCGCCGGACACCCGCAGGAGGCTGGCGCGGTGATGGGCGTGGCAGATCGCCACGGCCAGCGCGTCGGCCGCGTCGGCCCGGCGCAGGGTGGCGCCCGGCAGCAGACGGCGGACCATCATTTCGACCTGGTCCTTGCTGGCGCCGCCAGTGCCGACGACGGATTGCTTTACCGTCATGGCGCCGTATTCCAGCACCGGAATGCCGACCAAGGCCGGCGCCAGCAGCGCCACGCCGCGAGCATAGCCGAGCTTCAAGGTCGCCGTGCCGTTGCGATTGACATAGGTCTCCTCCACCGCTGCCTCGTGCGGGCGGTGCTCGGCGAACAAGGCGGTCAGGCCGTCATGGATCGCCTTCAAGCGCGCGGGCACGCTGGCGTCGCTATCCGTCGCGATCACCCCATCCGCCAGGTGGCAGAGCCGGTTGCCGTCAATCGCGATCACGCCCCATCCGGTAAAGCGCAGGCCGGGATCGATACCCATCAGACGGACCATCAGGCCGCCAGGCGCTCCATGATCTCGTCGGGGATCTCGGCATTGGAGGTGACGGTCTGCACGTCGTCATTGTCCTCCAGCGCGTCCAGCAGCCGGACCAGCGCGGCCGCCCGCTCCGGATCGTCCACCGCCACGGTCACGCTGGGCCGCCAGTCCAGCTTGGCGCTGTCGGGCGGGCCGAACCGCGCCTCCAGCGCGTCACGCACCGCGAACAGGTCACCCGTGGCGCAGGTGACCTCGTGGCCGTCCGTGTCGCTCTCCACATCCTCGGCCCCCGCCTCGATCGCCCCCTCCATCATGGCGTCCGCGGTGGCAGCCTTGGACGGGTAGGCGATGGCGCCGACCCGGCTGAACTGGAACGCGACGGAGTTGCTCTCGCCCATCGTGCCGCCGTTCTTGTTGAAGGCGGTGCGCAGGTCGGAGGCGGTCCGATTGCGGTTGTCGGTCAGCGCCTCGACGATGACGGCCACGCCGGCCGGGCCGTAGCCTTCGTAGCGAACCTCGACGTAATCGTCCCCGGCACCGGCGTCGGTGGCCTTGCGGATGGCTCGGTCAATGGTGTCCTTCGGCATGTTCATCACCCGGGCGGCGACCACCGCGGCGCGCAAGCGGGGGTTGGCCGCGGGATCGGGCAGGCCCTGCTTGGCGGACACCGTGATCTCGCGGATGATCTTGGAGAACTGGCGCGCCTTGCGGGCGTCCTGCGCGCCCTTGCGGTGCATGATGTTCTTGGAATGGGAATGGCCGGCCATGGGCCTGGTGTCTCATGATGCTGTTGCCTGAGCCGCCCGTCTACCAGGCCATAGCGCGGGTCGCCAAGTTCAGGCCAGTTCGCGGGTTCGGGCAGGGGCACGCCACTGCTCGTTCGGGATAAGGCATGGCGGCAACGGACGCGGCTGCGGCGTGGGTTCGCGCCGGGGATCGCGGTCGTCGCCACCCCGGTTGCGCCGGGCGATCCACATCTCGCGCACGAGGATGACGACCGTCACCCCGAAGCTGAGCAACAAGGACCATGTCACCTGGACCGCTGGGCTCATCGCGACCTCCCCTTCCCGGCCTCAGATTGGAACCACCTGCGACAAACGTCCACCCGTCCGCACGGGTTCCGCACGCAACGCCAGCCCGGTGGCGTCGTCAGTTTCCACGAACAATCCGCAGACCGTGGCAGGTCCCTCCGCCGGGGCCAACCGTTCGCCGGGTATCTTGCGGATGAACCGTGCCGACGCGCCATCCTTGGCCATGCCGATCACGCTGTCATAATCCCCGCACATTCCGGCATCCGATTGGTAGGCGGTGCCGCGCGCCAGCACCTGGTGGTCGGCGGTCGGCACATGGGTGTGGGTGCCGACGACCATCGAAACTTGCCCGTCCAGGCTGTGGGCATACCCCAGCTTTTCGCTGGTGGCCTCGGCATGGAAGTCGATCACGATGGCGTGTATCGTGCCACCCAGCCGGTGGCGCGCGAGGATATCCGCCGTGCCGCGGAACGGGCAGTCCAGCGGGTCCATGAACAGGCGGCCCATCGCGTTCATCACCAGGGCGCGGCGTCCACCCGGGACCTCCACCACCACGGCCCCGGCGCCGGGCGTGCCGGGCGGGAAGTTCAGCGGACGCAGCAAGCGAGGTTCCTGCGCGATGTAGGGAATGACTTCCTTGCGGTCCCAGGCATGGTTGCCGAGAGTGATCACGTCTGCTCCGGCGGCGAACAGCGCCTTCGCCATGTCCGGCGCCAGGCCGAATCCGTGGCTGGCGTTCTCGGCATTCACCACCGCTAGGTCGATGCGCAAGCGCTGGCGCAGCACCGGCAGCGCGGCGGCGGCGGCCTCCCGGCCGGTGCGGCCGACGGTGTCGCCGAGAAAGAGGATGCGCATGCCTGAAACTGGCAGGAGTCCGACGGGCTGGAAAGGCCGGCCGTACTCGGCTCAGATGCGTATCAGCGCGCGTTCGGTGGCGATCACCGACAGGACCATGTCGGTCGGGCCGGCCGGTAGGTCCGCCATCTCCTGCCCCGCATAGGCACAGCCGATGGTGGGAAGCTCGGGACGCGCCGCGATGGTACGGTCATAGTAGCCGCCGCCATACCCCAGCCGGTGGCCGCGCCGGTCAAAGGCCAGCATCGGCACCAGCAGAAGATCGGGACAGACGACCGGCCCGCTCGACGTCATGGTACCGAAGCGTTCCCGCTCCAGCGTGTCGAGGCAGCTCCAGCGCCGGAACGACAAGGCCTGACCCTTGGGTGGGGTTCGCGGCAGCGCCACGACATGGCCGGCATCCCGCAGGGAGCGGAGCAGCGGCGACATGTCCACCTCGCGGCGCAGCGGCCAGAAGCCGGCGACCAGCATTCCCGGCAGGATCAGCTCGCCGTGCATGATCCTGTCGGCAACGGCGAGTCCCAGGGCGGGATCGCATCGCCACAGCACGCGCCGAGCGACGTCGCGCGCGGCACGCTTGCGCTGATCGAGGGAGGGTTGCGGAGCCGCCAAAGCCGTTGGAATTTGTCATCCTCCCGAGCCTGCTTGCGCAGGTGGGCACCAGATACCGTGACCAGGATCACGACAGCGCCAGTTCCCGAGGAGAATGCTTATCGGCCCGAGGGATGAACGACCTGACGAACCCAGCAGCCCCGCCAATCCTAATTAGGGCTGTTCGATGCTGGCTGCAATGTCCTCGGCCCGGCGCGCCAGCTTGGCGATGCGGTTCTTCGTCCGGGCATCCGGCCGGTCCGGCTGCGCGTCGGCCTCCGCCACGACCGGTTGCGCGGCGGCCGCCCCGGGCCGGCGCAGGCTAGCGAGTTCGACGGCGGTATCGTGCAGCTCATCCGCCATCAGCAGCGCAGCCAGCAGGAGAAGCCGGCTCTCGCCGCTCTGTCCGCCCAGCGCCTTGATGTTCTCGATGCGCTGCTCGACCTGGCGGGCCATTTCCACCAGGTGTGCCTCCTGGCCGTCCTCGCAGCCGACATTGTAGGCGTAGCCGTTCAGCTTGACGGTGAGCTGCGCCATTCAATCAGACCTCGTCGGCCAAGGCGTGGCGAAGCTGGCCGATCAGCCGATCGAGTCGGGACGCGATCAGCCCGGAGTCGATAGCCGGAGCGGCGTCCGTCACGGAAGCCTGGCGTGGATTGTGCCTTGCTATCCGATCCAAGGCTGCTTCCAGCCGGGAGAGCGCGTCTGCCTCGCCTGCGTCCGCGTCGGCCATCCATTCAGTCCCCAAACCGTCATTTCATTGACCATGAAGCGCCGGACCGCTTGAAGGTCAAGCATGAAGCACCCTCCCGCCGTGGTCGTGCACGGCTTGCCGCACCTGAGGGAAGCCACGGCGCCGGGTCTGCCGGTGACGCTGCTGTCCGGTCCCGGCGCCGCGACCTACGCGGGATGCGGTTGGTGGCGGGCGCTGATGGCGCTGGGGGCGGGCTGCAACGCCGACATACTGGATTGCGGCGACGCGCCAGGCCGCGCGATGGAGGCATTGCGGGCCAAGTGCCGCCTGCTGGTGCTGGACCCGGCCGTGCCGGCCTGGGGCCTGGTCGCCTCGCGCGCCGCTGCCGTCGGAGCCGTGCTGCTGGCCCAGCGGCCGCCGGCGCTGGACCTGGCCAATCCGCGGACCCGGCGGCGCTTGCTGGCGTGGCTGGGCGGTGACACTGCCGGTCCGGTCGGTTAAGCCGCCGCCATGGAGAAGCCCTGCCGCCTCTATCTCATCACCCCGCCCGTGCTGGCGCCCGCCAGTTTCCGCGACACGCTGGCGGAGGCGCTGGACGCCGGGGACGTGGCGGTGGTGCAGCTTCGGCTGAAAGGCTGGAAGGAGGATGACCTGCGCCGCGCCATCGACGTGCTGCGGCCCGTCGCCCAGTCGCGCGACGTTGCCTTCCTGCTGAACGACCGGCCGGACCTTGCAGTGGCAAGCGGGTGCGACGGCGCCCATGTCGGGCAGGAGGACATGGCGACGGCCCGGGCGCGGGCCTTGCTAGGGGATCTGTCCCTGGGCGTTACCTGCCATGGCAGCCGGGACCTGGCGATGGTCGCGGGCGAGGCCGGCGCCGACTACGTCGCGTTCGGCGCGTTCTTTCCGTCGAGCACGAAGACGCCCCCCGCCATGGCGGACACGGACATCCTGGCCTGGTGGTCGGAGCTGATGGAGCTGCCCTGCGTCGCCATCGGCGGGATCACCCCGGAGAACTGCCGCCCGCTGGTCGAGGCGGGCGCCGACTTCCTCGCCGTATCCGGCGCCGTATGGGCGCACCCGGCGGGACCGGCCGCGGCCGTGCGGTCCTTCACCGAACGCCTTGGCGGATAGCGCCGGCTGCGCTATCTGCGAGTGGGATGCAATCGGCCGGCGCGCGCCGGCCCGCTTTGGGTGAACGCAATGACCGACAGCAAGATGACGGCGCAGATGTCCGCCAAGCCGGGCTTCATCGCCGCGCTGGACCAGAGCGGCGGCTCCACGCCAAAGGCGCTGCGGGATTACGGCATTCCGGACGACGCCTACAGCGGCGATGCCGAAATGTTCAAGCTGATGCACGAGATGCGCGTGCGGATCATCACCGCGCCGGCCTTCACCGGGGAGAAGGTGATCGGCGTCATCCTGTTCGAGCGGACCATGGATGGCGAGGCGGAGGGCAAGCCGGTCCCCAGCTTCCTGTGGCAGGATCGCGGCATCGTCCCATTCCTGAAGGTCGACAAGGGGCTTGAGGCGGAGGCCGACGGCGTCAGCCTGATGAAGCCGATTCCCGGCCTGGATGCCTTGCTGGACCGGGCAGCGGGGCTGGGTGTGTACGGCACGAAGATGCGCTCGGTGATCAACCTGCCATCCAAGCAGGGGATCGCGGCGATCGTCGCGCAGCAATTCGAGGTGGCGGCGCAGATCTCCGCCCATGGGTTGGTCCCCATCATCGAACCCGAAGTGTCCATCAAGAGCCCGGACAAGGCAGCGGCAGAAGCGATCCTGTGCGAGGAACTCAAGCAGCGTCTGGAGTCCATGCCGGGGGACAGCAAGGTCATGCTGAAGCTGACCATCCCCGACATGGCCGACCTGTACGCACCGCTGATCCATCATCCCCGGGTGGAACGGGTCGTGGCGCTGTCCGGGGGCTATTCGCGTGGTGACGCGTGCAAGCGCCTGGCAGCCAATCACGAGATGATTGCCAGCTTTTCACGCGCCCTGGTCGAAGGGTTGTCCAAGCCGATGAGCGACGCCGATTTCGACGCCAAACTCGGCAGCGCGGTAGACGAGATCTACCAGGCCTCGACCGTCAAAGCATAGGCTGCCTTGGGGTGAGCACGGCCGGATCGGCCTGACGGGCACGGCCCTATTTCTCCTTGAGAATGAGGGCGTTTGCAGGTCCGGCTGCAACAGTTGCGCGCTAGTGCCCGTTCGAGCGGGTGCCGGTCTCGGGATTGATGGTGCCGCCGGATGGCGGTTCGTGGCCCGGTGTTCCCGGATGCAAGTCGCCGCAGGCGGAGAGTGCAAGCAGGCAGGCGAGTGCGACGACACGGATCATCGTGCTACAACGCCGCCCGGCCGGCGGCGTTGCTACTCCAGCGCGCGGGCGCGTTCGCGTAGCAGGAATTTCTGCATCTTCCCCGTCGACGTTTTCGGCAACGGTCCGAACACCACCGTCCGGGGTGCCATGTAATGCGCGATTCGCTCGCGGCAGAATGCGATGATCTCCGCCTCCATCACGTCCGTCCCAGGTTTTAGCGTCACGAACGCGCAGGGCGTCTCGCCCCACTTGGCGTCGGGGCGGGCGACCACCGCGGCCTCCAGCACTGCAGGATGCCGGTAGAGCACACTCTCGACCTCGATGGTGGAGATGTTCTCGCCGCCGCTGATGATGATGTCCTTCGCCCGGTCGCGGATCTCGGCGTAGCCGTCCGGATGCGACACCCCGAGATCCCCGGTATGGAACCAGCCGCCGGCAAAGGCGGCCTCGGTCGCGGCCGGATCCTTCAGGTAGCCCTTCATGATCACGTTGCCGCGCATCAGCAGCTCGCCCATGGTCCTGCCGTCCCGCGGCACCGGGTCGAGCGTCACCGGGTCGGCGACCGCCAACTCCTCCTGCACCACGTAGGGGACACCCTGGCGGGCCTTGAGGGCGGCCCGGTCCGCGTCAGGCAAGGCGTCCCATTCCGGGTGCCACTCGCACACGGTATTGGGCCCGTAGCACTCGGTGAGGCCGTAGACATGGGTGATGGCGTAGTTCAGCCGCTCCATTCCCTCGATGATGGCGGAAGGCGGCGCCGCTCCGGCGGTCATGACGTGCACTCGCCGCAGCCGCGGCCGCACGCCCGGCGCGTTCAGCAACAGGCCCATGACGATCGGGGCGCAGCAGAGATGGGTCACGCCCTCGGTCTCCAGCGCATCGAGGATCGCAGCCGCCTCCACGCGGCGGAGGCACACATGGGTGCCCGCTTGCGCCGTGATGGCCCAGGGGAAGCACCAGCCGTTGCAGTGGAACATCGGCAGCGTCCACAGGTACACCGGATAATGCGGCATCGCCCAGGTGAGCACGTTGCCAAGTGCGTTCAGGTAGGCACCCCGATGATGGGTGACCACCCCCTTGGGCCGCCCGGTGGTGCCGGAAGTGTAGCTCAAGGCGATGGCGTCCCACTCGTCCGCCGGCAGCGCGATCGGGAAGGCCGGGTCGCCGCCTGCGAGGAAGGCCTCGTACTCGATGTCGCCCAGCAGCGCGCCGGGCGGGGCGAGCGGATCGTTGACGTCCACCAGCACCGGGCGGCGTTCGGCGGGCAACAGGGCGAGCGCGGCGGCGATGGTGGCAGCGAACTCCCGGTCGGTGATGAGGATCCGCGCCCCGCCGTGACCAAGTATGTAGGCGATCGTCTCGGCATCGAGGCGGACGTTGAGCGCGTTGAGCACGGCGCCGAGCATGGGCACGGCGAAATGCGCCTCCAGCATCGGCGGCGTGTTCGGCGCCATCACGGCCACGACGTCGCCGCGGCGGATGCCACGCTGCGACAGCGCGGAGGCCAGCCGGCGGCAACGCTCGGCGGTTTGCCGCCAGGTGGCCCGGTATGCCCCGTGCACGACGGCCAGGCGGTCGGGGTGTACGGCGGCGGTGCGGGCGAGGAAGGACACCGGTGACAGCGCGACGTGGTTGGCGGCCGTTCTTGGCAGGTCGAATGGGCTCATGTGTTCCCTCCCGTCGCGTGGCTCTTCGTCAGCCCGTTGCCGGAACGGTAGCATCGGACGGCCCGCTCAACCATCCGGCTGCTGCGAGCCTCGAAGGCCGGGCGTTCAGAACCCGAACATGTGGTCCAGCGAGAAGCCGCCCCGATCGTCCATCAGCCCGTGATAGCCGAACAGCCGGCAGGTGCGGTCGTCCACCATGACGTAGCCGCGGGCGCCGGCCCGGCGCAGCAGCGCCTCGCCGAACGCCTCGTGCGGCCACACCATGGCCGAACCGCAGCAGGCGATGGGGAGCGGACGCTCCTCCATCGCGGTGCCGTCCGCATCGTGCAGGACCAGCGTCGTGCTGGAGAACGCGTGCCATTCGGCGGAGGCGGGATAGATCAGATGCGCGAAGGAGCGGTGCGCCCCCTCCCCCAGCCGCAGGAACAGCCGCGTGGTCAGGCCCGGTGGCGGACCGTTATAGGATTGCGGCTCGCCCTTGTAGGTCATCAGCGTGTTGAAGATGTGCGCGCCGAAGCTCGTCTCCGCGGCATGGCCGCTGCTGCGGTCCTCGTAGCGGGCAAGGCAATGCAGCCAGCCATCCGCCCCGCCGCCATCGCGGAAATCGTAGACCAGCTCGGCATGGCCGCCCTCGGCCCCCAACTCGGCCAAATCGAGCGCCAGGTCGTGGTTGCGCGGCAGGCAGCCCAGGAACCGCTCCGCCACCAGGCGGCCATCCGCGGCGAACACGTCGATGCGGATCGGCAGGTCCGCCTGCGTCTCGGCCATCGGCGTCGGTTGCACCACGGTGGAGAACCGGTCCGGCGGCAGCACCGGGAACGGCAGCAGGTAGCCGCGGCCAAGCAGGTTCGACAGCGCGGCGATGCCAGGATCCGGCCGCAGATCCGCCCGTTCCACGTTGACGTGGGCGATGCGGGTGCGGCCGTTCCGCACCGCCTCGTAGCGCGGGCGGACCATGTGGCGGCCGGCGCGGAACTCCACCTGCGCCGGCCAGCGCAGGCCGGGCAGCAGCGCCGCCACGTCCACCTCCAACGTGGCGAAGGGGGCGATGTCGCGGTCCAGCAGCACCGGCCGCTCGGCGCCCATGCGGTCCAGCGACAAGGTGCCGGCGGGGATCGGCGCGGCGTGGCTGTTCTGCACCCAAAGCACCACGCGCTCGTCCTCGCGCGGGGCGGGCAACCCCGCATAGCGGTCGGACGGCCAGGCATTGGCGTCGTGGGTGCAGGACAGGCTGGACTCGGCGCCCGAGCCGTAGGTGTCCAGCGCATATTTCACCACGTCATGCCCGGCAACCCCGATCGCGTGCACGAACAACTGGCCACGGAAGGCCGGCAGGCCGAACCGCCCCCGCACCTCGGCGCTGTCGATCGCGACGCCGCCCGCGCCCGGCGGCAGATCCTGCTCCCACTCCGCCAGCACCAGGCCCGCCGCATCGAACAGGCGCAGCCAGAGCCGGACAGATGTCGCCCCGTAGCCCGCCCAGTAATTCGCTGTCACCAGCCGCGTGGACAGCCCGCCCGCATCCCGGAAGAACGCGTAGTTCGTGGCGAAATTCAGCGGGTCGAGGTATTTGCGCGGGTTGGTCAACATGGCGGCCGGCAGGCGCGCTTCGTCCAACGTGGCTACCGCCATGCCCGGCGGCAGCAATGGCCTGACCCGGTCGGCCAGCTTGGCGGCGTCGAAGCTGGCAATCAGCAGCGTGCCAGCCGTGGAACGGCGCAGATCGGTGATCGGCTGGGCGACGCGCCCGGCCCTCGTGCGACCGACCTGCCCAGTGTCGTGGACGAAGAGTTCCGCCGGCGCCGGCATGCCCGGGTGCAGGGCGAACAAGGCGTCCGCCACGCCGTCCGGGTCGTACACCGCGAGCCTGCCTGCCAACCCTGCCGCCAGCCGGCCGATCGCCTCGGCTGCCAGCGGATGCGCGAACGCCTTGTACAGCACGTTGCCGCCCTGCCGCGCGTCGAAGGTCCGGATATCCAGCATGATCGTCAGAATCCCAAGCGTTGCCGCAGGATATCGGCTGCCGCCTGCGTGTCGTCCAGCGGCGATGTCTGCCACGTCTCCAGGCGGCCGCGAAAGCTCCGCACCCGGCCGTCGTGACGCAACCCGTCCAGGAAGGCGCCGATGCGCCGGGACCGCCCCGGCAGATCCACCAGCAGGACCGGCGCTGCGGTGGCCACCGCCTCGGACACCATCGACACGCTGTCCGCGGTGACGACGATCGCGTCGGCGCTGGCGAGCAGGCCGAAATACGGGTTCTCCCCCTGGCCGTCCCACACCATCGCGCCGGCCGGCACCAGCCTGTCGCGCAGGGCGGTGTATACCGCGTGCGGAGTGCGCCGGGATGGCGTGACGGCCAGGCCGGCATGATCGGACGCCATCATCGCCGCAAGCTCGCCGGCCAGCGCCATCCCCTCCGCCGCCTCCAGGCGGAACCGGCCGTTGCTGCCGCCGACCAGCACGGCCACCAGGGGCCGGGGCAAATGGGCCAGCCGCTCCGCCCACGCAGTGCGCGCCTCGGCCAGGCGGGCCGCCGTAGCGCGATGCAGCGCGGTGCGGGTGACGATGACGTTGGGGCCGGTCAGCCCGTCATGCCGGGTGACGACCACCTGGTCGAACCGACGGATATCCATCCTGGGATGCTGGATCTGCACCGCCAGCCGGCCGCGCCGGCGCAACGCGGCAAGCACCGGCGCCGCCTTGCCGCCGCACCCGATGGCGAGCGGCTCGGCCGGAGCCGCCATCCGCGCCGCCCGCAGCGGCGATGGCCAAAGCCGACCCGGCATCCACCACCACGGCAGGCGCGGCCGTAACGCCACCATGCGCGGCTGCAACCCGGCCGCCTCGGCCAGCCCCAACGCCTGGGACCGCATGCCGGCGAAGTCCTCGGCCAGGATGACGCTTTCCACGCCGGGCTTCTGGTCCGGCGGATCGCGTTGCGTCAAGCGGCCCGCACGGCCTGCGCCTGATACATGCTTGTTACACCATGGCCTTACGAGGCGGAGCCGATCGGCCAACCAACGCGGGGCTTGCACGATGCCACTGGATGTCACGGCAACGCTCGGTGTTCCCGGCAGCGCCTCCACCTGGGTTTTCAACGTCGCCCGTGAATTGCGATGGCTGCATCACGGCAGCACCCCGGTCGAATCCTTCTACTCCGACGCCGTGGGGCGGGCGCGCCAGGTGTTCTTGGACAATCGCGACCTGGACCGTACCGTCGTCTTGAAATTGCACGAGCCGGACGATGGGTGGCGCCGTTTCCTGTCGGACGTGCCGGCCAAGCTCGTGCTGTCGATCCGGGACCCCCGCGACGCCATGCTCTCGTTGATGGAACGGTTCGGCGAGGCGCGCGAGATCGCCTTCGACCGCGTGAGCATCGCGATGCTGCGCATCGCGGAGAGCCTGGGCCGTCCCCATCTCCGGCTGCGCTACGAAGACCGGTTCTTCGATCAGGCGCAGACGGTGGCGGCGATCGCGCGCCACCTGGGCGTCGACCTCGACGATTCCGGCCGGGACAGGATTTTCGAGGCCTACCAGACGGAACGAGTGAGGCATCTCGGACAGACGCTCGGGGCGCTTCCGCCCGGTCGGCGAAAGATGGTGGGCACCACGCGTTACGACGAGGTGACCCAGATCCACGACAGGCATATCGGCGACCAGCGGACAGGCAAGTGGAAGGACCAGTTCGACGCGGCAGAGCGGCGACGGCTGAGCCTGGGCTTCAGGCCTTTCCTGGACATGTTCGATTACGAGCGGGACTGAAGCACCCCCTGCCCCGTCTCCGGCTACCGGCGGGCAGGACCTTCATTGCACGAGCCTGCAGCCGCCTTCGGATAGCGGCCGGAAGGCGTCGGCGCCCGCGATCGTCGTCAGCAGGGTGTAGTCGTCGTACCGGGCATGGCTCTCCGCCGGGGTCTTCACGCGATACCGATACATGTCATGCACGGCCCGGCCATCGACACGCAGCGTGACGGTGCCGAACAACGCGTCTTGGATCGGGGCCCGGCGCATCGTCGCCACGACATCTTCGCCCACGATGGTCTTGGCGTCACGCACAGCGCGGAGATAGGCCAGCGTGGAGGAATAGACGCCCGCGTGGTCCTCGGTCGGCATGCGGCCGCCCATCACGGCGCCGAACCGCCTGCTCCAGGCGCGGGTGGAATCCGTGCGGTCCCAGTAGAACCCGGTCGTCAGTTGCAATCCCTGCGCCACCGGCAAGCCCATCGCATCGACGTCCGACAATTGGACGAACAGGGCGGCAGGGGTCATCTTCGGCGTCAACCCGAATTCCTGCGCCTGCTTCAGCGCGTTGACGGTGTCGGTGCCGGTGTTAGCCAGCGCCAGCACGTTGGCGCCGGAGGTTTGCGCCTGCAACAGCGGGGTCGCGAAGTCGGTCGTGCCAAGCGGGTCGCGGCTGGCCCCGGCGACCTTGCCGCCCAGGCCTTTCAGCGCCGTGGTGGCATCGCCTTCGAGCGCCTGGCCGAGCGCATAGTTGACCGTCAGGAAATACCAGTCGTTCAGTCCCTGCGGCACCAGGCCCAACGCGGTGCTCTTGCCCTGCGCCCAGGTGTCGCTCACCCATTGCACCGTCGTCGGCTGGCAGGCCTTGCCGGAAATGTCGGAACTCATCGAACTGGAGGCGAGTACGGCACGGTGGCGCTCGGCCCCGACGCCGATCACCGCCAGGGCGACGCCGGAGTTCGGCAGATCGACGATGGCGTCGACACCCTCCTGGTCGAACCAGCGCCGGGCGATGCCGGAGCCGACATCCGGCTTGTTCTGGTGGTCGGCCGAGATGACCTCCACCTCCAACCCGCCGCTCTCGGGTGCGAAATCCTGCGCCGCCAGCTTGGCCGCAGCCACCGACCCGGTGCCGACCTGGTCGGCGAACGGGCCGCTGAGGTCGGTGAGCACGCCGATCTTGACCTTGTTACCGGGGATCTCCGCCTTGGCGACCGGCACCAGGAAGCAGGTGGCAAGCAGGAAGGCATGCAGGCGAGTCATGGCGGCACCCTCGTGTTACAGGAGTTCGAAATACTCGGTCTGCTCCCACTCCGTCACCCCGGCGAGGAAGCGGTCAATCTCCGCCTGCTTCAGGCGGACAAAATAGTCGATGAAGAACGGCCCGAACGCTGCGGCGAGGCAGGTGTCGGCCTGCAACGCGTCCAGTGCCGCGGCCAGGCTGCGGGGCAGCAGCGGCGCCGCCGATTCGTAGGGGGCATGGCTCGGCGAACCCGGATCAAGCGCGCGGTCGATCCCGTCCAGCCCGGCCGCGATCTGCGCCGCCATGGCGAGGTACGGGTTGGCGCCCGGTTCCCCGGCACGGTTCTCCAGCCGCGTGGCTGGGTCGCCCGGCTGGCCGAGCACGCGCACCATCACGCCGCGATTATCCGCGGCCCAGCACGCCCGGGTGGGCGCGTTGGTGTAGGGGCGATAGCGTTTGTAGCCATTGATCGTCGGCGTGGCGAACGCGCAGGCGCCGCCCGCGTGGTCCAGCAGGCCGGCGAGATAGGCCATTCCCAAGCCGCTCAGGACGGCGCCGCGCTCCGTCGTGGCGAACAGGTTCTCGCCCGACGTGCCGCGCAACGACTGATGCAGGTGCCACCCGCTGGACACGGCATTCGGCAGGCGCGGGCGGCACATGAAGCTCGCCACCGCACCGTGGCGCCGGCAGGTCTGCTTGACGGCCGATCGTACCAGCACGAGCTGGTCGGCCGGCGTCACCCCGGAGGCTGGGCCGAACGTCAGTTCCACCTGGCTCGGCCCGAATTCGACTTCCATCGTGCGCAGCGGCAGCCCGAGCGCCTGGAGCGTGGCCCGCAGCGTTTCCAGCAGCGGGTCCAGCTCGTCGTAGCGCAGCTCGGTCAGGTACTGGTAGCCCGCATTCAACAGGCCGGGAGAGCCGGGCCGGCCGTCCGCCGTGCGCTCGTCGCCCTGGCGCAGGATGTGACACTCGATCTCCACCCCGGCGACGAAGGTCATGCCGCGTCCGGCCAGGGCCGTCACCTGGCGGGCCATCAGGGCACGGGTGGAGAGCGGCATGACTTGGCCGTCGGGCATGTACAGGTCGCAGAGCATCCAGCCGCTATGCGGCGCCCAGGGCAGTATCTGGAACGTGGCGGGGTCCGGGAGCATCACCATGTCGGCAGCCCCGCGCAACGCCGGCAGGCCGAACCCGCCATCGGCCGTGAAGACGGGGAACGCCGTCTTGCCGGACAGATCCTTCATCAGCAGGGTCGTAGTGGCGTTTGCCCCCTGGCGCAGCACGCGCAGCGCCTCCTCCGCCACCAGCGTCTTGCCCCGCAGCACGCCATGCGCATCCACGAAGGCGAGCCGCACCACGCCGAGCTTGGCCTCGGCGATCCGGGCCTCCACGGCGTCGGCGGCTTCGTGCTGCTCCGCCGTCCAGGCGCCGTGCCGGGCGGCGAAGCTTTCGGCCGGCCCGCTCACGCCGCAGCGGACAGCATCGCGTGCCACGGCGCCGCGGCACGCCGCTCGCGATCCTTCTCCTGCCAGTAGGCCTCCCAGCCTTCGACGGGGCCGATCGCGTCGATGCAGGCCGGGCCCTGGATGCGCGCAGCGACCTCCGGCGACACCGCCAGCACCGGCTTGCGACCGTCCGCCACGTCGCGGATCGCGCGCACCAGCAGGCGGCGATAGGCGGCGATCGCCTTGTCGCTGGCGCCCAGATGCTCGCGGGTGCGGTCCTGGATGGCGCCCATCGACTCCACCGCCCACTGGTCGTGCACGTTGATGTCGTCGCCCATGCCTGTATAGGTGCTGTGCTCCTGCTCGTGCGGGTCGAAGCCGTAATCGTTCAGCTTGTTCGTGCGCGGGATGTAGTCGGGAAGCTGGTATAGCTTCAGCCGCTGCTCGCGCATCTGCACCTTGTCCACCGGCCGGGCGAAGCTGGTGAAGATCGCATACCAGTAGCAATGCGTGTCGTCGACCGGGACATGCCATTGCGTGATGGTCATTTCCTTGCTCATCGGGATGACGAAGGCGTGCGGGAACGCCATGTTGGTGACGCGGATATGCAGCTCGTCGTCGTTCAACTGGCGCAGCGCCGCGATCCGCATGCCGTAATCGGTGGTCTCGACCTCGATGCGCGGCCGGCCGAACTCGCGCAGGATCTTCGTCATCGGCATGTCCGCGCCCATCGTGGCGCCGCGGAACTGCCTGCCATAGGATTGCCCGGTGTCCTCGTCCTCGAAGAAGCGGTGCAGGTAGGAGGCATGGGCCGGGTCGATCCCCACCTCCAGCGCCTGCAGCCAGTTGCACTCCATCAACCCCTTGAACGCGAAGCTGTAGGCGTCCGGCGCGGTGAAGCAATCGAAGGCCGGCAAGGCCGGCGGCTCACCCGCCCCCATGAAGGCGAACACGATCCCACCGGCCACCATGCAGCGATAGGCCGGCTGGCGCACGCTGGCGCAGAAGCTGCTACCTACCGGTTCGGCCGGCTGCTCCAGGCACGCGCCGGCGGCATCGAACAGCCAGCCGTGGAACGGGCAGCGCAGCCCGCCATCTTCCACCCGTCCATATGACAGGTCCGCGCCGCGATGCGCG
Source organism: uncultured Acetobacteraceae bacterium (assembly GCA_964244585.1). Lineage (GTDB taxonomy): Bacteria > Pseudomonadota > Alphaproteobacteria > Acetobacterales > Acetobacteraceae > LMUY01. Next base: position 19,031 of record CAXTJM010000001.1, read on the forward strand.
CAGTGGCGGTCTAGCAGGCCATACCGCCCGGCCTCGTCGCGGAACAGCACCAAATCTTCACCCAGCAGGCGAACCTGCCGCACCGGCCGCTGCCCGTCGAACTCGTCCACCAGCGCGGCAGGCTGCCAGTATTGCCGCATGAAGGCGCCGAGCGGGGTGCCCGGGCCGGATTGCGTGATCAGGGCATTGCGCTCCGCCGTCAGCATGTGTCAGGCTCCGTGTTCGATCAACGAACGTTTGTGCGGTAGTGGACGTACGTTACGGCGTGGGTGGAAATCCGCAAGTCTCCTTGTGGCAAAATCCACGAGTTGCTCCGGGAGGTGCCTCTGTCCAAACTGCGTCCTCTAGACGCCGAGCGTCGGCGAGCCTCGGCGTTGGGTCCCGATCACTCGGAAGCTCTAGCGCGCGGCCTGCTGATCATGACGACGTTCAACGAAACGCGGCGGTCGCAGACGCTAAGCGAGGTGGCGGCTGCGGTCGGGCTGCCGCGTGCAACCGCACGCCGGGCCTTGCTGACGCTCGTGGCCCTGGGATACGTCGCCTCGGAGGGCCGGCAGTTCCAGTTGACGCCGGGAGTCTTGCGGCTGGCCTCGGCCTATCTCACCGCCAACGCCGTCTCCGTGCTGTTGCAGCCCGCCTGCGACCGGCTCGCCAGGACGGTCGGGGCTTCCAGCACGGCCGCCGTGCTGGAACGCGATGAGGTCGTGATGATTGCCCGCGCCTTGCCATCCCAGCTCGTGCCGCTGGGTGTGGGCGTTGGATTTCGTCTCCCGGCCTATTGCAGCGCGCTGGGCCGGGTGCTGCTGGCCGCCCTGCCGGCAGCGGCGCTGGACGCCTATCTTCAACGCACCGCACTGCTGCCGGTAACGCCGTTCACGCTGACCGAGCCTGCCGCCCTCCGCGACGCCATCCACCTGGTTGCGATTCAGGGATACAGCTTCGTCGACCAGGAGGCTGAGCATGGCTTCCGCTCGATCGCCATCCCCTTGCGCCGGTTTGACGGCGCCGTGATCGCCGCGCTCAATATCGGGGCACGGGTGGAGCAAGCGGATATCGCCTCGATGACCGGCCGTGCTCTGGGGCTTCTGCACCAAGAGGCTGCGGGTCTGACCGGTCATTTGATCTGACGGATGACCGATCCTGGAGTTCTTATCCGCTAGGCAGTGAGGGAGGCAGCGCTGAGCGACTTCGAACGCGGCTGGAAGGCGGCTCTTCTTGCGGCGCAGGCCTGGCACGAGGCTAAGGCGAAGCAGATCCTCGTCCAGGCGAAGCGAACCCGTTTTCCGAAGTCATTGGAGCAGCAGGCCGAAACCCATCGTCATTCAGCCGAAGTGCTGCCGACCTTGGCGCCGGAAGACACGTGATCCGGTCGCCGACCGGCGAGGACCGAACCAGGACCGGCCGAACGGCCACGAACGCCATAGCATCGTGCCGTAGACCCTCTAAGCCGATGGCGGGGAGTTGCGCCACCGTTCAAGATCGGCATCGAAATGGCTCGGGTGGCCAGCCTGGATAATGGTCGCGACACGGTCGGCATCGGCATCGCCCAGTGCCACCTTCAGCGTCACCAGGTTTTCCTTGATCGCGTTGCGCGTGGCGCGGGATCCGTCATCCGGCAGCACGGCCTCGCGAATTTTGCCGATGATCGTGTCGTCAGCCGGCTTCAAGCCGGCGGCGTCCGCCGCGGCGTCCGTGATCATGATGCCCTGTGGATCGACCCCGTTCCCCACCAATGCATCGCGCGTGGCCTCCGCCTGCGCCCGGTTGGCGAAATAGGCCGTCATCTGACGACCCCCGAGCGAGGCTTCGTCGGTATGCAGCGGGCCATTGAACGTGGTCGGGCCGTCGGACATCGATGAACTCCTTCAATCCGGCGCAGGACGCGCTTTGGGCAAGCCCTGCATAGGAAGACGGCCGGAGACGCTCACGTCCCCGGCCGCTTGGTCAACGCGACTTCTTGTACAGCTTGCTAGCGATATCGAACATTTCTTCCGGGGCGTAGTTCGGCGCAAAGGCGCCGTAATTGCCTAGCAAGTCGGGAATGTGGCCCCCTTGCGGATGACCGTCCACCACTTCCAACTCGCCCGGCGGATCGCCCGGCAATGCCACCTCACCATTGCCCCAGATGCCGGCAGCTTCCTGGTAGTCGCTCGGGCTGAAGCGGTAGAGCCGCCGATGACTGCCCTCGTTCAGGTACTTCTGGCACTCCGGAATCTTGTCCAGGTTGATGTTCGGCGTCGGCAGCATCTTCTCGATCTCGACGCCGGTCAGCTTCTTCAATGCCAAGGCATAGGCGTGGGCGTGGACCGAGCCGCGTACGAGGAGGTATCCGCAGACCTCGCGGCCGGTCGGCTCCTTCATCGTCTCGTAGACGCGAAGCTTGTGGATGCGTGCACCGCATTCGAGGTGGAAATTGTGCAGCAGGTCGATGATCACGTTGCCCGTGGTGGTGACCATGTCGGTGTTCCACGACAGGCCGTTGCTGTTCACCGGGGTGGCGCCGCCGCCATTCGATAGGAAGGCGCCCGGCAATGCGATGTTCTCCATCGCGTTGAACGGCGCCTTCGAGACATCCACGTCCGGCGTCGGGTCGCCGGGGCCGTTGTTCAGCATGGCGATGCCGGTGCTCACCAGTTCGACGTGGCCAAGCTCCTCGGCGAAGATCGCCGATACCAGGCTGTAAAACGGACGCAGCTTTGACTTGTTGCGGAAGTTGAAGCTCTGGAACATGTAGTTGCCGAGCGTCGACATCTCGCCGTATTTTCCGCCGAGCAATTCCTGCAACGCAGCGGCCGCATTTGGATTCGGCTTCTTCGGCTCAGGCAGTTCGGCCTGTAGCTTATCTATCCGCATGAACATATGTTGCTTCCTTCGCTGCCGAATTGTCTGGCACCGGCTCCTTACGGGCGATCAAGCGCCGAGTTCCGGCTCGGCCGCCTGTCACGCGTGAAGTGAACCGGTGGCAGCTGGAGGTGTCCGCAGCCATCCCTGATCTGCTCCGCGCTGGCTGCGCAAGCCGCCTGTCGGCTCCAACCCAGCTTACGACGCCGGGCACCGGGTGCTATGGACACGGCGCTGGGCGGGGGAGCCACATGCAGGGTACCAGGCGCAACGGGTCCGGCGCGAAGATCATGGTGCTGCTGGCCTCTGCCTGCGTGGTGGCTGCGGCCCTGGCGTCGGGTACCATGGTGGCGCTGGCGGCGGACTCTGACGCGTTGTGGAAGATCGTGCACGGCCGGTGCGTGCCGGGTGCGCAGGCCGGCAGCCCGGCGCCATGCGCGCAGGTCGATGCCGACGACGCCGTGCTGAAGGATCTAGTCGGCGCCACGCAGTTCCTGCTCATCCCGACCGCCCGCATCACCGGCATCGAAAGCCCGGCCCTGCTCGCACCGGACGCGCCGAATTTCTTTGCGGCGGCCTGGCAGGCGCGGCGCTACGTCGCGCAGCGGGCGGGCCATGACCTGCCGGCCGACACCATCGCCCTGGCAGTCAATCCGCCGAGTGCCCGGTCGCAGGACCAACTGCACATCCACGTCGATTGCATCCGCCCGGACATCCGCGCGGCGCTCCACACCGTAGTCATCGGCCCAGGCTGGGCCATGCTGCCGATGACGCTGGCGGGGCAGCGCTACATGGCGATGCGCCTGCCCGGCGATGCGCTGGTGGCGAATCCGTTCCGCCTGCTCGCCGACGGCCTGCCGGAGGCCCGCGGCGCCATGGGGCTCTACACTCTGGTGCTGACAGGCAGCTCAGCCCCGGATGGTGGCTTCATCCTGCTGGCCGGCCACGTAGGGCCGGACGGGCAAGGCCATGGCGAGGATCTGGAGGACCATGGTTGCGCCCTCGCCGCGCTGATGCGCTGAGACACCCGCACGGGGCCGGCTGCGCCCGGCTAGCCATTCTGCGGCGGGTTGTCCGTCCGGACCTGCACCTTGCCCCCGTCCTGCAGCGTCACGGGGGCACTCAGCACCACCGGTTCGCCGCCGCTCAACCCGTCGCGCAACTCCACGCTCGTGCCGAAATCCCGGTAGACCGACACGTCGTGCATGTGCACGACGCCGCCCTGCCCGACCACTGCCACGCGCAGGCCCTGCCCGTTGAACATCAGCGCCTCGGCCGGGATCATGATGCCCGGCGCCGTGCGGGGAATGCCGATCTCCACCGTCACGTAGAGGCCCGGCCGCAGCGTGCCGTCCGTATTTTGCACGTCCACCTCGGCCTGCATCGTCCGCGACGATTGCACCAGCGCCACCGCGCTCCGCGCGACGGTGCCGGTGAACACCTTGCCCGGGAGTTCCTGCACCATGACCTTGGCCTGCAAGCCATCATGGATGCCGATGGCACCGCTCTGCGGCACGTTGACCTGGACGCGGACCACGCTGTCACGCGCCAGGGTGAACAGGACGTTGCCCGCCCCGTTGCTGTCGGCGCTGACCAAGTCGCCCGTATCCACGCTGCGGCTGGTGATCACGCCGTCGTACGGCGCCGTCACCTGTTCGTAGCCGGTCAGCTCTTTCAGCCGGTTCACGGTGGCGAATTGCGCGGCCAGGTTGGCTTCCGCCACCTTCACGGCGGCCTGCGCGGAGCCGAAGCTCGCCTGGGCGCCGACCAGGCCGAGGCGGGTGTTGTCGGCATTCTGCCTGGTTTCCCACCCTAGATTCGCTAAGCTGGAGGTTCGGCCGTTTGTCACCTTCGCCAGGTCGGAGTTGGACTTGGCCTGGTCGACCTGGGCGTTGGATTGCGCCAACGCCGCCTGGGTCTGCACCAACTGGGCGTTTGCCTGTGCCAGTTGCTGGTCCAGGTCCGGGGCGGAAATCCGGACCAGCAGGTCGCCGGCCTTCACTCGGCTGCCGATATCCACCCGGCGTTCGGCGATATACCCTGTGGCCCGGGCGTACAGCGTGGCCTGGTCGAACGCGCTGACCGTCCCCGGCAGGGTAAACGGCACCGGGCCGTCTTCCCGCTTGGCGACCGCGACCCGCACCGTGGGCACGAAATCCTGGGTCTGCTTTTGGGTCTGCGAGGCCTCGGCAGCCCGATCGTAATGCCCCCAGACGCCCCAACCCAGCAATCCGAGGACAACCAGGCCGACGAGCGCCAGCGGACGCCGCGGCACGGGACCGACCGGCTCCTTCTCGTCCGCCGCAGGCCCAGCAGCAGGCGCCGCCGGTTCGGCCTTGCGGTCATGCCGCAACGCCCCCAGCCCCAAAAGGACGGCCAAGCCCGATGCGGCAGCGCCGGCAAGGGTTCGCCGGACCGTATGCCGGAAGTCCTTGTGTGGGCTCATGCATAGTCCTCCAGCGGCTTCACGTCCCGACCGCGCAGGGCGGCGTACAGGAACGGCACGAACAGCAGCGTCGAACACGTTCCGACCGCGACGCCCCCCAACACCGCGCGGGCCAGGGCGGCGTTCTGCTCGCTGCCGTCGCCCAGGCCGAGCGCCATCGGGATAAGGCCGACGAACATCGCACCGGCGGTCATCAGCACCGGGCGCAAGCGGGTTTCTCCCGCCTCGATCGCGGCTTCGACCGAGCTGCATCCGGTTTTCTCACGATGCTCCCGCGCGAACGTCACGAGCAGGATGGAGTTCGCCGATGCAACGCCCACGCTCATGATCGCGCCCATCAGCGACGGGATCGACAGCGTCGTCTGCGTGATGAACAGGCTGGCGCAGATGCCGCAGAACGCGAGCGGCAGCGCCAACACGATCACCAATGGATCGCCCCAACTCTGGAAATTGAGCACCATCAGCAGGTAGACCGCCACCAGCCCCACCGCCAGGCCCAAACCGATGCGCTCGAACGCCTGGTCCTTGGACAGGATCTGGCCCCGCACGGTGATCTTGTCGCCAGGCGGCAGTTGCTTCTGCAGGTCCTGCACGATCGGGGTGATGTCAGCCTCGATGCCGCCGAGCGGGCGGTCCTGCACGTTGGCCAGGACGTCATAGGTCGGCTGGGTGTTCTCGTGGCTCGCGACCAGCTCCAAGGGACGCCGCTTCAACGTGGCCACGTTCGACAGCAGGTTGGGGGCGCTGCTGCCGTTGTTGGCGACCAGCAACGGCGTGTTCTCGACGTCCGAAAGTGAATCGGTCCGGTACTCCGGCGTCTGCACCGCAAGCTGGTACGGGATGCCGCTGGTAGGGTCGGTCCAGAAATTCGGCGACACCTGGTAGGAGGAAGACAGCGAGGTGTTGAGGTTCTGCGCCACCTGCTGCTCGGTGAGGCCAAGCTGGGCGGCGCGGATGCGGTCCACATCGACGAAGAACTCCGGCGCATCGACGATTTGTTGCAGGTGAACGTCCACCGCGCCCGTGACGCCCCGCAGGCGGCGGACGAGTTCCTGCGCCACCTGCAGGTTCTTCTGGCGGTCCTTGCCCGACACCTGGACGTCGATCGGCGATGGCAGACCGAAATTCAGCACCTGGGTGATGATGTCGGCCGGCTGGAAGTAGAAGATCGCGCTGGGAAAGCGTTGCCGCAGCACGACGCGCAAATTCCGCATGATGCCCGACGTGGATGGATGGTCTTCCTTCAGCGAGACCAGAATCTGGCCGTCGTTCAGCGCAACCGTGGAGCCGTCCGTGAACGCCAGGTTATAGTTGTTGGACGGCAGGCCGATATTGTCGAGGATGAGTGCCGTGGACGGCACCTGCTGGCGGATGGTGTCCTCGACCTGCTGGAACAGCCGCTCCGTCTCCTCGATGCGCAAGCCGGACTGCGCGCGGACGTGCAGGGTCAGCGACCCGGCCTCGATCTGCGGGAAGTAGTCCTGGCCCACGAACACGAACAGCACGCCTCCGACTACCAGGGTGGCGGCAGCGATGCCGCCCGTGAGCCAGCGGCGGTGGACGGCGGCATGCAGCATCGCCGCGTAGCCGCCACGGAACCGGGAGAAACCGCGTTCGAAGCCGGCATGGATGCGACCGAAGATGTTCGGCTTGCGGTTCGCCCGTTCACCCCGTCGGTCGTACTCGGTCTTGACCAGCACGTCGATCATCACGGGCACCAGCGTGCGCGACAACCCGTACGAGGCCAGCATGGCGAACACCACGGCCAAGGCCTGCGGCGTGAACAGGTATTTCGCCGCGTCGGTCAGGAACAGCACGGACACGAAGGCGCAGCAGATCGACAGGGTGGAGATCAAGGCCGGCTTCGCGATCCCCGTGGCCCCCTCCACCACGGCCTCCCGGAACTCCACCCCGTCCTCCATGAGGCGATAGGTGTTCTCGATCGCGACGGTCGCATCGTCCACCAGGATGCCGACAGCGAGCGCCAGGCCGCCCAGCGTCATGATGTTCAGCGTGTTCCCCAGCACCGCCAGCACGACCAGCGAGGTGAGGATCGACAGCGGGATCGACACGAGGACGATCAAGGTGGACCGCCAGGATCCCAGGAACATCAGGATCATCAATCCGGTCAGCCCGGCGGCGATGGCGCCTTCGCGCAGCACGTCGTTGATCGCGCCGGACACGAAGACCGACTGGTCGAACAAGGGGGTGATCACCAGGCCCTTGGGCGCGGCGGCCCGGATGCCGGGCAGCAGCGACTTCACCGTGTTCACGACCGACAGGGTGGACGCGTTGCCGTTCTTCAGCACCGTCAGCAGCGCGCCGCGCTGGCCGTTCGACCGGACGATGTTCTGTTGCACCTGGTTGCCGTCCCGGACGTAGGCCACGTCCTCCACCAGCACGGGCGCCCCGTTCACCACCTTGATCGGGATGCGGTTCAGCGCGTCGATCGAGGTCGGGGTGGCGTTCAGCTCCATCGTATACTGCGTGTTGCCGATCTTCGCCTGACCGCTCGGTTCCGTCAGGTTCTGTACGGTGATGGCATTCACCACGTCGGCCGGCGCCAGCCCAAGGCCTTGCAGGGCGTGCAGGTCCAGGTCGACCATCACCTGGCGTTGCTTGCCGCCGAACGGCGCCGGCAACGTGGCGCCGGGCGTCGAGGTGATCGCCTGCCGCACCCGGTACTGGCCGTAATCGAATAACTGCTGTTCGCTCAGCGTGTCCGATGACAGGGCGAGCTGGATGACGGGAACGGCCGACGCACTGTAGCGGACGACGATCGGCGGCTGGATGCCGGGCGGCAAGACGGCGCGTATCGAATTGGTGGACGCCACGATCTGCGAGATGGCCAGGTCGATGGACACGTCGGGCTGGAAATACACCTTCTCGATCGAGACGCCCTGCAGCGTCTGGCTTTCGATGTTGCGGATGCCGTTGACGTTGTTGGAAAGGCTAAACTCGGAATAGGTGGTGACGCGCTGCTCCATCTCGCGCGTGTCGAGGCCGGTATAGGTCCAGATGATGGATACCACGGGGATGTCGACGTTGGGCAGCACGTCCTTCGGCATGGTGATGATCGCGCCGATCCCGCCCAGCAGGATCAGCAGCGACATGACGTACACAGTGACGCGGAATTTGAGTGCGGCCTTCACCAAGCCCATAGCTACTCCTTCGGCAGTGCACCATCACAAGATGGTGCGGAACGGGCCGTTACGAGGGGCGTTCACTCATGATTGTGCCGCCGTCCCGGCACGCGGGTCCATGCCGGCGCGCCTGAGCCTGCTCCATCACCGTCTCCATGAAGCCATGACGCACTGCCAGGTCGCGCAGCGGATCGCCTTGATTGGTTTTTACCAGACTGTCGGGACTGCCGTCAGCGTGCCAGGAACCCCGACATGCGCCCGAGAAACGTATTCAGGTAGTACCTGACCAGCATGAAGCGCAGACAGACCGCATTCAGCACCACGCCGCCCACCGGCCGGACCATGAAGTCCAACACGATCGGCAGACGGGCACCCTGCTGCCTCAGCACCCGGCCCAGGCCCATGCCGTAATCGAACGCCCGCGCGGTGGCTTCGCGCGTGAACTTCTTCTCCGGGTGCCTGATGTTCAGGTCCATGTCGTAGAAGGCCTCTCCGCCTGCCTTGATCGACCGGATGGCTAGATCGGTTTCCTCTGCGGATCCGAACCTGGCGCCCACACCCAGCGTCTCGTCGAACCCGGCTATCGTCTTGACCATCTCGTGCCGGATGAAGAAGTTGAACGCGATCACGCTGTTCCAGACGTTGTCCAGGGTGATCGCACTGCTGAACCGTTCAGACCGCGAGGAGCTGATGCCGCCCTCGGGCGAGACGGCCGGGCCGGCGAGCAGCGTCAATGTGCCGTCCGCGGCAAAGCGCTCGGCGACGTAATCCAGGACGCCGGGCGGGTAGATGCAATCATCGTCCGGAAAGCCCAGTATGTCTCCACCCGCCCGGGCTATCCCGACATTGCGCGCCAGCGACAAGCCTCGCTGCTGGAGGCGAACATGGGTGATGTCCAGCACTGGCACGAAGCTCTGCACGATAGTGTGCAGCCTATCATCCTCGTTCTGGTCCACGATGATGATCTCGGCATCGGGTCTATTTTGGGCTCGTATCGATTCAAGCAATATCCTGACGTCGTCGACCCGCCGGTAGGTAGCAACGATCAGCGAGAACTTCATAGACCACTCCCAGATCCATCGTCATGCCCCTGCCACAAGCGATCCATCGAGACAACAATGACGGGATGGCCGCCGCTTGCCTAGCGATCGTCCCGCAACCGTTGCTTCAATTGCCGCCAGAGGCGTTCTTCTCCCGCCCCGGCCTGTCCCGCCGGCCGGGTCGTCCGATCCGCCAGCTCGTCGATCAGCCGCCGCGCGATCAGGCCGCGGTGGCCGCCTTCCCAATGGTCGACGGCGCCGTCGCCGGGCAACCAGTCCGGCACTTTCAGCAGCAGGTACCGCGCCAGGCCGTCCATCAGCGGTTCGTACGTGGCGCGCAACGCTGCCAAGGTCGTCTCCACCTCCGCGCCTTCATCCCAGCCCAGGTCGACTTCGGCGAAGGAGGCCACCAGCCGGAGGTATTCGGCATGCGGCAGGCGGTCCCCGCCGTCATACCGCGAGGGCGCGATGTCGAAGGACTGGGCCATCTCCACCAGGACTTGCCGGGCCATGGTGAACGTCATGCGCGCCTGCAGCGGCGGCAGCGCCGGCACGCCGACCAGCACCAAGGCACACGCATCCATGATGCATGCCAGCGCCGTCAGCCAGGATTGATTATGGTGCTGCGAGCGGTAATAGGCCAGCATCGGATAGGAGAGGTGGCTCTCCAGCAATTCGGAGCCCCAGATCTCCCATTCGCGCAGTAGGACGTTCAACTGGTCCAGGCCGCCGCCTTCGCCGTGGCGCGACAACATGGTCGCGGCTGTCGGGGGCGAGCCGGCGCGTCCGTCCAACTGGATCACATGCGCCTCGCGACGTGAGAAGAACTGATACAGCACCGGAAGATAGCCGATGACGACTGCGATGAAGCCGATCCCGGTGCCGGCCTCGAACACCGACAGCACCCGTGCTAGCGAGCTATGCGGGACGATGTCGCCGTAGCCGAGCGTGAAGAAGGTCACGCCGCTCATGTAGATCTGCTCGGACCAGGGCGAACCGGCTGCCGCCGCGCTTGGCGCCGGCTGCAAGGCCCATTCCATCGTCCCGAACGCGACGATCAGCAATCCGGCCCATGTCGCAAACAGCAACAGCATGGAAAGCGGGCCGTACAGGCCGAGCATGTGCTCCCGACGCGGCAGGGAACGGACGCGCACGCAAAACGCCACCCAGATCCCCCAGGTGGCGCGGAAATACACCCGCATGAAACGCACTTCCCGCCGCACCCGGCGCGGCAGCAGCATGACCTCGAAGGCATCCTGCATGATGACCAGCATCACGACGAATGCCGCGCAGCCTAAAACAGCGTTCATGCCACCTGAACGCACGAAAGCCGCATCAGCACGCCCGCCTGGCAAAATGATCGCGCCATGGCAGGAGCCGGGCCGCCGTTACGCCGCCGCCTCGGCCACGACCTGCGCCGCCATGGCCTGCGTCACGCGCCGGCCGGCGGCGAACGCGGCGGCGTCCAACCGCTCCGCCGCCGCCCGCAGGGCCGCCGGGTTCCGCGGCAGGCGGATCAGCAGCCAATCCTGCACGGCCTGCGGCACGGTGAGCTGGCGGGATGCGAGCAGGCTGGCAAACAGGGTGCGCAACGTCCCGTCCGCGGCAAGGCCGATCTCGACCGCGATGGCCGCTCGCAGCCGGCTTGCCAGGTCGGCCAGTTGCGTGGGCCAGCGCGCCGGCGGCAGCCGCGCGGCCAGGAGAACCGGCAGCCCTGCCTCGGACGCCGCGTTCAGCAGGTGCAGCAGCGGCTCTTCCGGCGCAACATCCGCCCGGTCGACCGCGATCCCGCCCGATGGCGGCAGCCGCACCAGCCCGGTCAGGGCATCGCCGGTCAGCAGGGCGGCACCGGATCGCGCGGCCCAGACGTGCAGCAGATGCGTCTTGCCGCACCCGGCCTCTCCCCACAGCGCCAGCCTGCCACCCGGCCAGCTTGCGTCCAACCAAGCCAGGGCCGCCGCATTGCCGGGTCCGGGAAGGAAATCCGCCGGGTTGTACCCCGCCTGGTGGCAGAAGGGCAGCGCCAGCTGTCGCACCGCCGGCATCACGCCGGGTCGGCGGGAGGGTCCGAGTACAGCGGGCTGCTGAGGTAGCGCCGCAGCCAGAACCGGGCCAGCACGCCGATCATCGCCGCCACGGGAACCGCCAGCAGGACGCCCAGGAACCCGAACACGGCGCCCCCGGCAAAGAGGGCGAAGATCACCCAGACGGCATGCAGTTCGACCCGGTCGCCCAGGAACCGCGGGTAGATCACATAGCCCTCCAGCAACTGTCCGGTGACGAAGACCACGCCGACTTCGACCACGCCTGCCCAGGTGGGGAATTGCGCCAGTGCCAGCCCGATCGAGGTGACGCCGCCGGTGATCGAGCCGACATAGGGGATGAACGAAAGCAGGCCGGCTGTCAGCCCGACGATCAGGCCCAGGTCCAGCCCGACCAGTTGCAGCGCCAACGCGTAGTAGACTGCGAGCAGGACGCAGCAGAGCGCCTGCCCGCGCAGCCAGGCCGACAGAATGCGGTCCATCTCCACCGCCTGCTGCCGCAGCACGCCGGCATAGCGCCGGGGCAGCCATCCATCGACGCGCAGCACCACCGCTGGCCAGTCCCGCAGCAGGTAGAAGGCCACGACGGGCGTCACGACCAGGAGCGACAGCACGTTGAACAGTGCGAAGCCGCCGCCGACGATCCGCGTCAACGCGCCGGCAACGAAGCCCAGCATCGCGCCCGCCTGGCCGCTGACGAGGTCGCGCAGCTTGCCGTCCACGTATTCCTCGCCCAGCCGTTCCTGGAGATGGACGATCACCTGGCCGGCCCAGACCCGCAGGTCGTCCACATAGGCCGGCACGCGGGAGATCAGGATGCCGAGCTGGGCCAGGATCAGCGGGTAAAGCAACAGGGCGAACAGCAACCCGAGCGCCACCAGCCCGGCGACCAGGATCGTGGCTGCCAGGCCGCGCCCCATCCCCGCCCGAACCAGCCTGGCGGCGAGCGGGTCGAGGAAATAGGCGATCCCCGCGGCGGCGACGAACGGCAGCAGGATGGAGGCAAACAGTTGCACGGCGGCCAGCGCGGCAAGTGCCAGGCCGCACAGCAATGCCATGCGTTGCGCCCGGGTCGCGTGGCGCGGCTCCGGTGGTGCCGGGGGCGGCAAAGGCAGGTCGGGCAGGCGCGGCGGGACCCGTATCGAGGCCTGGCTCATCGCCGCGCCGGCCGAATTGCGCCGCCCCGTGCACTGTGGTTCTTTCGCGCTGCCATCATGGCGCCGATCATAGCCGATCCCGTCGGACGGCTACAGCATTCCACGAGGTTTCCCAGCCGATGACGACCTATCGCGATGCCGGGGTGGACATCGCGGCCGGCGACGCGCTGGTCGAGCGGATCAAGCCGGTCGCCGCTGCCACGTCCCGCGCCGGAGTCATGGGCGGCCTGGGCGGGTTCGGCGCGCTGCTCGACCTCAAGGCCGCCGGGTTCCTTGATCCCGTGCTGGTCTCCACCACGGACGGCGTCGGAACCAAGCTCAAGATCGCGATCGACACCGGGCAGCACGATACGGTCGGCATCGACCTGGTGGCGATGTGCGTGAACGATCTGGTGGTCCAGGGCGCCGAACCGCTGATCTTCCTGGATTACTTCGCGACCGGCATGCTCGACGTGGACCAGGCCGGCCGCGTGGTGGCCGGGATCGGGCGCGGTTGTGAACTCGCCGGCTGCGCCCTGGTCGGCGGCGAGACGGCGGAGATGCCCGGCCTCTACCGCAATGGCGATTACGACCTGGCAGGCTTCGCCGTCGGCGCAGTGGAACGGGCCGGCCTGCTTCCCAGCGGGGTGGCCCCCGGCCAGGCCGTGCTGGGGCTTGCCGCGTCTGGCGTACACTCCAACGGGTTCTCTCTGGTGCGGCGCATCGTGGGGGACGGCAACGCCCCCTGGGGTGATCCCGCGCCGTTCGCCGCCGGGCGCAGCCTGGCGCAGGCGCTGCTGGAGCCCACGCGGATCTACGTCAGATCGGTGCTCGCCTTGCACCGGGCCGGGCTGCTGCGCGGCGCGGCGCACATCACGGGCGGGGGATTGCCCGGCAACCTGCCCCGCGCGCTGCCTCACGGCATGCGGGCGGTGATCGACGCGGGATCCTGGACACGCCCGGCCGTGATGGATTGGCTGGCCGCGCGCGGCAACGTGGCTGCCGACGAGATGCTACGGGTGTTCAACTGCGGCATCGGCATGGCCCTCATCGTGGAGGATCCGATCGCCGCCACGGCCTTGTTGGAACAACACGGCGAGACGGTGTTCACCATCGGCCTGGTCGAGGCCTGGCCGGGTCCCGCCGGCGTCCTGATCCGGTGACCCGCACCCGCGTGGCCGTGCTGGCCAGCGGGCGCGGCAGCAACATGGCCGCCCTGCTGGACGCGGCGGCCGATCCGGACTTTCCGGCTGCAATCCACCTCGTCCTGTCCAACCAGCCGGGCGCGCCGGCGCTCGACCTAGCCGGCAACCGTGGCGTGGCCGCGCTCGCGATCGGTCATCGCGATTTCGGCCACGATCGCGAGGCGCATGAGCGCGCGATTGACGCGGTGCTGGCCGAGCATGGCATCGAGATCGTTTGCCTGGCCGGTTACATGCGGCTGCTCACACCGTGGCTGGTGGAGCGATGGGCCGGGCGCATGCTGAACATCCATCCCTCGCTGCTTCCTGCCCTGCCCGGCCTGCACACGCATGAGCGGGCGCTGGCGGCCGGCTGCCGCCTGCATGGCTGCACCGTGCACCTCGTCACGGCAGCGATGGACCAGGGACCCATCTTGGCGCAGGCCGCCGTTCCGGTGCTGCCGGGCGATACGGCGGACACCCTGTCCGCGCGCGTGCTGCTGCAGGAGCACCGCCTGTATCCTGCGGCGTTGGCCGCGCTGGTCACCGGCCGGGCAGTTGGACTGCCCGATGCAGCCGCGACGCTGCTCAACCCCTTGCCAGTGCCGCCGCGCCGGCCTTAGAACCGGAGGATATCCGTGTTCGAAGGCCCCCAATGGCGATTGCAGCAACCCCGAGTTCTCCGACGACCATCACGGAGCCAGGACCCAACGCCATCGACGCGTTCGTGGCGGACCGACAGGCGTTCTGGGGCAGCTTCACGAGCTTCGTGACGATGGCCGCAACGGCCGTGGTGGTGCTGCTCATCCTGATGGCGATCTTCCTGGGCTGACCGAGGAGTCTACGCCTCGTCCGCCTGGACCGCGGCGCGGATGAACGCGGCCAGCCTCAAAATGAGGGTGTCCAGCACCGCCTGGATCGCCTGGAAATCCGCACCCTTGGTCCGGCTCGCCTCGTCCAAATAGAGTGCGCGGTTGACCTCGATCTGGATGCTGTGGCGACCGCCTGCCGGATCGCCGTGGCGGCTGATGAGTTCTGCCCCTTTGTAGGGGGTGTTGACCGTGACGTCGAAGCCGAGTTGCCGAAGCGTGTCGGCGACGAACCGGGTGGATTGCGGATCGGCGGTGGTGCCGTCCAGGTCGCTGACGACGAAGTCCGGCCGGACGCGGCCCGCATCGTCGTTCATGGCGTTGCCGCGGGACTTCATGGAATGGCAGTCGATGTGCCAGACCTGGCCGAAACGTTCCTGCAAATGCTCCAACTGCCCGGCCAGGGCGGCGTGGTAGGGATCGTAATATTGCCCGATCCAGCCTTGCACCTGGCTGACCGGCAACCTTGCCCCGTAGACCGGGACATCCGGCAAGGCCAATCGGCGGAGCAACCCGAACCCTTTGGCGGATTTCTCCGTCGGCACCAGTCCACCAGGCCAGGCGCCATCCAGCATTGACGCGTCGATATCCAGACGCCCGCGGTTCAGGTCGATGAAGGAGCGGGGGAAATGTGCCTCCAGCAACGTGGCGCCGTGCGACGGGGCGCTGGCGAACAGCTCGGCCACGAAGGCGTCCCAACTCGTCTCCAGCGCGGCCGCCGAAGCGACCGGATGCCAATCTTCCGGCCAGGTATTGCCGCTATGAGGGCTGTCCAGCACCAGTGGAAGCACCTGGCCGGTCGGCGGATGGACCGTGAAGTGCACGCGCCTGTGGTGCTCAATGCACCAAAGTGGGGATCATCTCGTGCTGGACGATCGCGGCCAATGCAAGGTTGCGATCCTCCGCGACCGCCATGGGTGAGCCGTCCGCGGCATGGATGGCGAACATGGTAGCGCCGTTCAGCATCACGGGCTTCACGTAGGCAAGCTGGGAGACGCCGAGTTGCTGGAGCTGGTCCGGCGTGATCTGCCGCACGTCGATGCGCGTGGCGGGCTGGCTGGTGGTGGCGTTCGCTGAATCGATCATGATGTGCTCCTGGCATTGGCCCCCGTCTTGGCGAGCCGTGCCCTCACGTTGATGCCGTGACCCGAAGGTCCGCCGGCAGGTTGGTCAGCCTCTTTCGGCCTTGGTCTGGACGAAGCGTTGTTCGGCATCGACGACACGGGCGCCGCTGGACCGCGTGATCGGGATGGTTTTCACGCGGGCTTCCGGCTGCGGCCGCGACAATTCGATCTGCAGCAACCCGTTATCGAGCCAGGCGCCCTTCACCTCGATCCCCTCCGCCATGATGAAGGCGCGCTGGAACTGGCGCGCGGCGATGCCGCGATGCAGGAACACACGCTCCTGCGAGTCGTCGGTCTGTCGGCCGCGGATGACCAGCTGGTTATCCTCCTGCGTGATCTGCAGGTCGTCCATGGTGAACCCGGCGACGGCAAGCGTGATGCGCAACGTCGTGCTGCTCATCTGCTCGATATTGTAGGGAGGATAGCCATCCGACGGGCTTTTGGAGGCACGCTCGAGCATCTGCTCGAGCTGGTCGAACCCGACGAAGAGCGGGGACGCGAACACGCGGGTCGATGACATCGAAGCCTCCTCCATCGAGCGAGACAAAGCCGCAGCCCTATTGGCGCCGCGGCAGGACGGTATCTTGGCGCGAGCGTTGCCTGATGCAAGTGCCGGCAGCGACCCACCCCTGCATCGAACATCCTGGAAGTTGAATGGCCAAGCCCGGGCGGCTACATGCGCTCGACCATGGTCATTTCCACCGACACCTTGCCCATCCTCGTCGCGCCCAACCGCATGCTCCGCACCAAGGCGCGCCGGGTCGGCCCGGACGACGCCGGATCGGTGCAGGCCCTGGTCCCGCGCATGTTCGACGCGATGTACAAGGCGCCCGGCATCGGCCTGGCGGCAACGCAGGTCGGCGTGGACCTGCGGCTCGTCGTGCTGGACCTGATGCCGGACAACGAGGCCCGGCCATTGGTGCTGATCAACCCGCAGATCGTCGCCGTCAGCGACGAGTGGACGACGCGGGAAGAAGGCTGTCTGTCCGTCCCGAACCAGTATGCCGACGTGTCACGGCCGGCCCGGGTGACGGTGCGCTACCATGACCTCGCCGGGGCGCAGCAGCAGATCGAGGGCGACGGGCTGCTCGCCGCATGCCTGCAGCACGAGCTAGACCATTTGGATGGGGTGTTGTTCGTCGACCACCTCTCCGCGCTGAAGCGGAACATGCTGATGCGGCGGTTGTCCAAGGAGATGAAGCAGAAGGCCGCGGAGTGATGCGCCTCGCCTTCATGGGCAGCCCGGCGTTCGCGGTGCCGGCCTTGCAGGCGCTGCATGGGGCGGGTCACCAGATCGCCGCCGTCTATACGCAGCCGCCGCGGCCGGCCGGACGCGGCCATGCCGTACTCCGCTGCCCCGTCCATGAGGCCGCGGATGCTTTGGGGCTGCCGGTGCGGCATCCGGCGTCGTTGAGGCGCGACGCGGCAGCGCAGGCGGGATTCGCGGCGCTGGAGCTGGATGCGGCGGTGGTGGCGGCTTACGGCCTGATCCTGCCGCAGACCATGCTGGACGCGCCGCGCCGCGGCTGCCTGAACATCCATGCCAGCCTGCTGCCGCGCTGGCGGGGTGCCGCGCCGATCCAGGCGGCGATCATGGCAGGCGACACGGAGACCGGCGTGACCATCATGCAGATGGATGCCGGGTTGGACACGGGCGCCATGCTGCTGCAGGCGGCAGTGCCTATCGGGCCGCACGATACCTCCGCCTCGATCCATGACGCGCTGGCGCAGATGGGCGGGGGCCTGGCCTTGCGCGCGTTGACGGAGGATCCGGAGCTCATTCCGCAACCGGCGGGCGGCGTCAGCTACGCAGCCAAGCTGTCCCGCAGCGACAGCCCGCTGGACTGGTCGCGGCCCGCCGCGGAACTGGACCGCCAGGTGCGGGCGCTGACCCCCTGGCCCGGCGCCACCTGCCGCCTGGCCGACGAGGTGCTGAAAGTCCTGCAAGCCGCGCCGGCCTCCGGATCGGGACCCCCTGGAACGGTGCTGGAGGGCCTGACCGTGGCCTGCGGCTCTGGCGCGCTGCGGCTCACGCGGGTGCAGCGGGCCGGACGCGCGCCCATGGCGGCGGAGGCGTTCCTGCGCGGCAGCCCGATCCCGGCCGGCACGATCCTGGCAGCGGCGTGACGTCGCCGCCCCAGGCTCCCGGCCAGGGGGAGAGCATGCGGGACGTGGCGCTGCTGATCGAATATGACGGGACTGGCCTGGCCGGGTGGCAGCGGCAGGACGGCGTGCTTGCCGTGCAGCAGGTGCTGGAGGATGCGGCAGCCAGGCTCTGCGGGCAGGCCATACCCAGCGTCGTGGCCGGGCGCACGGATGCGGGGGTCCACGCGGCCGGGCAAGTCGCCATGGTCGCGCTGCCGGCGCGGTTCGACATGAACCGGGTGCGCGAGGCGCTCAACTTCCACATGAGGCCGCATCCGGTCGTGGTGCTCGCCGCGGCGTTGGCGCCGGACCGGTGGAACCCGCGCTTCTCCGCCCTGCGGCGCTGCTACGAATACCGCATCCTGAACCGACGCGCGCGACCCGGCCTGGCGGTGGACCGGGTCTGGCACCTGCCGCATGGGCTGGACGTCGCAATGATGGCAGAGGGTGCGCGCCACTTGCTGGGGCGGCACGACTTCACATCCTTCCGGGCTGCGTCTTGCCAGGCCAAAAGCCCGCTGCGCACGCTCGACCGGCTGGATGTCAGGCGCGAGGGGGAGACGATCGTGGTGACGGCGGAGGCACGGTCTTTCCTGCACCACCAGGTGCGCAACATGGTGGGCAGCCTGGCGCAGGTCGGCAGCGGCCGCTGGCCGTCGGTGCGAATGGCACAGGTCCTTGCCGCGCGCGAGCGGGCCGCCGCCGGGCCGACCGCACCTGCTGCCGGGCTATGCCTGCTGTCGGTGCATTACGAGGCGGGGATGCCGTTCACCAGGTAGTCGGCGACCTGCGGGATCAGGATCATCAGCACGGTCGCCACATTGACCATCGCCACCATCGCCGCCGCGCGCCACCCGGTCAGCGCCAGGGCGTGGCGGGCGAGGAACCAGTTGAGCCACAATCCATAGGCGAACAAGGCTGCGACGCCCGCGCCGGCTGCGGCGTCACCGCTCAACCCCGCCCCCATCAGGACGGCCATCAGCAGCAAGACCACTGCGA
This sequence comes from uncultured Acetobacteraceae bacterium, assembly GCA_964244585.1. Taxonomy (GTDB): domain Bacteria; phylum Pseudomonadota; class Alphaproteobacteria; order Acetobacterales; family Acetobacteraceae; genus LMUY01. Next base: position 37,997 of record CAXTJM010000001.1, read on the forward strand.
GCACCATCGGCGCCGCCCACTGGCACCAGCAGAACGCCGTGGCGAAGCGGCGCCATTGTGCCGCGCGGTCCCACCGCCTCGCCACCTCGAACGACAGCACGAGCGGCCCCAGCAGGCCGACCGATACGCCGACCGCATCCGTCACCGCCTGGCGGTTGCGCCCGAGCAGCCCCAACGCGAGGCCCACCAGCAGGAACGCCAGCAACGGTGCCAGCGCGGCCAGGACGGATTGCGACGTGTCGCCGAACTGCCGCAGCCCTTCGGCCCGGCCGCGGGCGATCAGCATGATGCCCAGCAGCACGTTGGTGAACGGGTGCTTCGGCGGCATGGGCGGCTTCATGGCACGAAAGCGTGCAGGATGGCGGCATAGATCCTGGCCAACAGGTGCAGATCGGCGACCGGCACCTGCTCGTCCACCTGGTGCATGGTCTGGCCGACCAGCCCGAACTCCGCCACCGGACAGTACCGCGCGATGAAGCGGGCGTCGGACGTCCCGCCTCCGGTGTCGAAGCTGGGCTGCATGCCCGTGACGGACGCGACGGCCGCGGCCAACCGGTTCGTCCCCGCGCCCTCGGCGGTCAGGAACGCCTCGCCGCTCACGGTGACGTCCAGGGTGAACCGCTCGGCATGGCGGGCCAGCACGGTGCGCAGCCATGCTTCCAGCGAGGCGCCGGTATGGCGGTCGTTGAACCGGATGTTCAGCCGGGCGGCGGCCTCGGCAGGCACCAGGTTGGTCGCGGCGTTGCCGACATCGACGCTGGTGACCTGCAGGCTGGACGGCTCGAACCAGGCCGTCCCCTCGTCCAGCCGGGTCGACGCGATGTCCGCCAGGGCGCGGACCAGCCGGTGCACGGGGTTGTCCACGCGGGCGGGATAGGCGACATGGCCCTGAACCCCCGCCACCGTGACATGCGCGTTCAGGCTGCCGCGGCGGCCGATCTTGATGACCTCGCCCAGGCGCGCGGGATTGGTCGGCTCCCCCACCAGGCAGAAATCCGGGATGTGGCCATGCGCCGCCATCCATTCCAGCACGCGCGCGGTGCCTCCCGTCGCGGGGCCTTCCTCGTCCCCGGTGATCAGCAGGCCGATCGAACCCGCGCCGGGCTCCTGCGGGATGGCGGCGAGGAACGCCGCCACCGCGCCCTTCATGTCGCATGCACCGCGGCCGTACAGGACGCCGTCCCGCACCTCCGCGCCGAACGGATCCACCGACCAGGACGCCGCACCGGGCGGAACCACGTCGGTGTGCCCGGCAAAACACAGATGCGGCGCCCCCGTGCCGCGGCGGGCGAACAGGTTGGGGGTGCCGGCGAAATCGAGCCGATGCACCTCGAAGCCGAGCCCCGACGCAGCCGCCGCGACCACGTCCAACGCGCCGGCATCGGCCGGCGTGACCGACCGGCAGCGGATCAGCGCCTGCGCGAGGGCCACCGGGTCGAGCACGGCGGATCGGCTAATCCCGCAGCAGATCGTTGATGGAGGTCTTGGAACGGGTCTGCGCATCCACCCGCTTGACGATCACCGCGCAATACAGCGACGGCCCGGGCGTCCCGTCCGGCAATGACCGGCCCGGCATGCTCCCGGGCACGACCACCGAATACGCCGGCACCCGCCCGACGAAGACCTCCCCCGTGGTGCGGTCAACGATGCGGGTGGACGCTCCGAGGAAGACGCCCATCGACAGCACGCTGCCGCGTTCGACCACGACCCCCTCCGCCACTTCGGACCGCGCGCCGATGAAGCATTCGTCCTCGATCACCACGGGTGCGGCCTGCAGCGGCTCCAGCACGCCGCCGATGCCCGCGCCGCCCGAGATGTGGCATTTGCGGCCGATCTGCGCGCAGGAGCCAATCGTCGCCCAGGTATCGACCATCGTCTCCGCGCCGACATAGGCGCCGACATTGACGAAGGACGGCATCAGCACGACGCCGGGCGCGACATAGGCGGACCGGCGGACGACCGAACCCGGCACCGCACGGAACCCGGCGTCGCGGAAGCGATTGGCGCCCCAGCCTGCCGTCTTCAGCGGCACCTTGTCCCAGGCGCCGCCCTCCATCGGGGCTGAATCACGCAGCCGGAACGACAGCAGCACGGCCTTCTTCAGCCATTCATGCACCGTCCAGCCGCCATCTGCCGGGCTGGCGACACGCAGCCGGCCATCGTCCAACGCGTCCAGCGCCGCATCCACCGCGTCCCGCGCGGCGCCGGTCGTGGCGGCGGACACGCCGTCACGCTGCTCCCACAACCCTTCGATGCTGGTGCGCAGGCTGGTCTCGTCCATGGTCGTATCCGGCTTTCCGAGCGATGGCGGCGGACCATGCGCAGGCGTCCATCCGGTGTCAAACCGTATCCGGCATGATGGGGTGCGACACTAACGCGCCGTTTACCGAAGCCATGCAGGATGGCCGGCGTAATGGATGAGGCGAGCGCATGAGCGAGATGGCGGCGTGCCTGGTCGACACCGACTTGACGCCGGCGCCGGCCGATCACCGCAGCGGGTCGGACGTCCTGCGGAACGCGCTGCTCGACAGCCGCCAACGCTGGCGGGACCTCGTCTGCATGGCCACCGACTTCGCGTTCGAGACGGATGCGGCCGGCCGGCTGATGTTCGCCGCGCCCGCGACGGTGCTCGGCTGGGTGTGCGGTTCGCTGCTGGGACAGCCCGCCACCACATTGCTCAGCAACCCTGCGGACGGGTTCAACCCGTTCGGGCCCGGGCCGGCCTATCGCGACCGCCGGACCTGGGTGCGGCGGTCCGACGGCGGCACCGCATGCCTCAGCTTCACGGCGGCGCCGCTGATCGAGCATGGCACGGCCACCGGCATGCGCGGCGTCGCGCGCGACGTGACCGCGGAGCATGCCAGGGAATCGCAGGTCGCGAGCGCGTTGCGGCGCGGCGAGGTCGTCGAACACATCCTGTGGCAGATGCGGCAGGAGGTGCTGGCGACCCGGATGATGGATGCGGTGCTGGAGGGCCTTTCCGCCGCGTTGGGCGCCGCGGGCGCCGCGGTGGTCGACCTCCTGGCGCCGGCCGGCGACGAGATCGTCATGCATCGCACCGGGGCGGCCTCGCCCTCGGTCCTGGCTGCCGCGGTCGCCGCGCTCCAGGTCGAGACACCGGACCCGCTGATGGCCGTGGCGGACGGGCATCCCCTGATCGCCTGCCCCAGCTACACGCGGTTCAGCCAACGTGCCGGCCTGTGTGTCTGGCGGCTGCCCGGTGCCGCAGCCTGGACGGAGGAAGACGGCCTGCTTGCCTCCGCCGTAACCACGGTGGTCCGGGTGGTGCTGGAACACGATGCCATCCAGCGCGAACTGGCGCGCCAGGCCCGCACCGATCCCTTGACCGGGCTGCTGAACCGTCGCGCCTTCCTGGAAGAGGTCAACCGCCGCATCGACCGGCTGGACCGCGAACGCGCGCCGGGGACGATGATGTTCGTCGACCTGGACAACTTCAAGGTCGTCAACGACGAGTGCGGCCATGACGTGGGAGACCAGGCGCTGGTGCATGCGGCGGCGCTGCTGCGCAAGGCGGTACGCCCGGCGGATCTGATCGCCCGGCTCGGCGGGGACGAGTTCGCCCTCTGGCTCGATGGATCGGACGAGTTGACGGCGGCGGAACGGGCGGAACGGCTGCGGCTGGAAGGCCCGGCCTCCTTCGCGACCGTGCTGCCGCTTAATGCCCCTGTCGTCTCCACCTCCATCGGCATCGCGGCGCGCCATCCGCAGGCGGCGGAGACGCTGGAGGACGTGATGCGGCGGGCGGATGCGGCCATGTACGACGTCAAGCGCGCCGGTCGCGGCCACTGGCGGGTCGCGCGCGACCCTTCGCTGCCATAGGAGCCGCCGCTGTGGACACCGAGACGGTCGCCCGGGCGCTGCTTGACCTCGACCTCAGGGTCAAGCTGGCATCCAACCCGACCACGCCATCGGACATACTGGCGTTCCTGGCCCGCGACGACGCCGTGACGGTCCGGGCGGCGGTGGCGTTGAACCCGTCGGTGGACACCGCCGGCAACCGCCGCCTGGCCGGTGACGGGGACGAGCGCGTCCGCCTGCTGGTGGCGCGCAAGCTGGCCACGTCGCTGTCCGGCCCGGCCGAGGCGCAATTGCGCGAACGCACGCTCGCCATCCTGTCCACCCTGGTGCGGGACCAGGCGGTGCGCATCCGGGCCGCGATCGCCGTGGTCGTGGCCGAACTGCCGGACCTTCCGCGCGACCTATTGCTGGCATTGGCGCACGACACCGCCATCCCGGTCAGCGACCCGGTGCTGCGTCTGTCCCCCTCGCTGTCGACCGAGGACCTGCTCTGCCTGCTGGAGACGCCGCCGCACGACGCGGCTGCCAGCGCCATCGCCTGCCGCCCCAACCTGTCCGAATCGGTCGCGGACGCCATTGCCGCCTCGGCGGACGCCGCGGCGATCCAGGCCCTGCTGGCCAACGAGGCGGCCGCCATCAAGGAAAGCACGCTCGACGTGCTGATCGCCCGCGCCGAGCACGAGCCTGGATGGCATGAGCCACTGGTGCGCCGCCCGCATCTGTCGGATGGGGCGGCCCGTGCCCTGTCGGAGATCGTGGCGGCGCATCTGCTGCAGGTGTTGACCGAGCGGACCGACATCACCCCGTCCGTCGTCGCCGAAATCCAGCAGCGGCTCGACCGCCAACTGGCGAGGGGCCCCGGCCCTGCCATCCGGTTGAGCGACGAAGCCCTGATGGAGGAGGCACGCCAGCTGGACACCATGGGCGACCTGACGGAGGCAACCATGCTGGACACGCTGCGCAGCGGCGACCTGCGGCGGGCCAGCACGATGCTGGCGGTGGCTGCCACGGTGCCGCTGGCCGTGCTGGACCGCGCCGCGTCGCTGCGGAGTGCGAAGGCGCTGGTCAGCCTTGTCTGGAAGGCCGGCTTCTCGATGCGCGCCGCCGGGCCGGTCCAGGCGGTGATCGGACAATTGCGGCCGGACGCCACCATGCTGCCGTCGCCATCCGGCGGATATCCGCTCAGCGCCGAGGAGCTTGGCTGGCAGCTCGATTTCCTGGGGTGCCGCCGCAGCTAGCAGCCCTCCCTTGGCGAATGGCCGCAAGTGGGCAGATAGTGGGACACGACCAGCCAGGATGTCCCGCCATGACCACGAAATTCGGCCTCGCCCAGCCTGTCCGCCGGGTGGAAGACCCGCGGTTACTGAAGGGTGGCGGCCGCTACACGGACGATATCTCGCTGCCCGGCATGGTGTGGGGCGCCGTGCTGCGCTCGCCGCACGCGGCCGCCAAGCTGGGCGCGATCGATACGGCCGGCGCCGCCTCCATCCCCGGCGTGCTCGCCGTCTACACCGGTGAGGACCTGGCGGCCGACGGCATCGGTGGCCTGCCCTGCGCCATCCCGCTGAAGAACCGGGACGGCACGCCGCGGTTCGATCCCCCGCATCCGGTGCTGGCGGTGGGCGCGGTGCGCCATGTCGGCGATCCGGTCGCGTTCGTCGTGGCCGAAACGCAGAAGGCGGCGCGCGACGGCGCGGAGGCGATCGCGGTCGAGTACGACGTCCAGCCATCGACCACCGTCCTGGCCACCGCGATGGACGCAGGCCAGCCGGCCGTGTGGCCCGAGGCGGCGAACAACATCTGCTTCGATTGGGAAACCGGGGACGAGGCCCGCGTGGCGGCGCTGTTCGCCACCGCGGCCCATGTCACCCGGCTGACGGTCGTGAACAACCGCATCGTGGTCAACAGCATGGAGGCGCGGGCCGCGTTGGCGGATTATGCCGACGGCCGCTGGACCCTGCACACCAACACGCAGGGCGGCTGGGTGATCAAGTCGCTGATGGCCAAGGCCGTCTTCCAGGTTCCGGAAGAGCAGTTCCGCATCGTCACCCCGGATGTCGGCGGCGGCTTCGGCATGAAGCTGTTCCTGTACGCCGAGCACGTCCTGACCTGCTACGCCGCGCGCCGGCTCGGCCGCCCGGTCAAATGGGTGAGCGAGCGGTCGGAGGCGTTCCTGTCCGACACGCAGGGCCGCGACAACGTTACCCATGCGGAACTGGCGCTGGACCAGGACGGCCGGTTTCTGGCGCTGCGCACCCGCAACGTGGCGGGCATGGGCGCATACCTGTCCACGTTCGCGCCGATGATCCCGACCATGGCCGGGACCAAGGTGCTGGCGAGCGTGTACGGGTTCCAGGCGATCTACGCCAACGTCCTCGGCGTGTTCACCAACACCGTGCCGGTGGACGCCTATCGCGGCGCCGGCCGGCCGGAAAGCAACTACCTGGTGGAGCGGCTGGTGGATGCCGCGGCCGCCGAGATCGGCATGGACCGGGTGGCTCTGCGCCGCCTGAACATGGTGAAGCCGGAGGCGATGCCCTACGTCTCGGCGATGAAGCAGAGCTATGACAGCGGCGACTTCAATCGCGTGCTGGACACGGCCATGGCGAAGATGGACTGGGACGGCTTCGAAGCCCGCCGGGCATCCAGCGCGGCGCGCGGCAAGAAGCGCGGCATCGGCATGGCCTACTATCTGGAGGCGACCGGCGGGTCGCCGACGGAGCGGGCGGAAATCCGCTTCGCCGAAGACGGCTTCGTCGACGTCTACGTGGGCACGCAGTCCACCGGCCAGGGCCACGAGACCGCCTACGTGATGCTGACGGCCGACCAGCTCGGCATCGACGGCGACAGGATCCGCATCCGCCAGGGCGACACCGACACCATCCCGACCGGCGGCGGCACGGGCGGCGCGCGCAGCCTGTACTCCGAGGGGCAGGCGATCCTCGTCACGGCCGCCAGCGTGATCGAGAAGGGCAAGCAGGCGGCGTCGGAGGCGCTCGAGGCAGCGATTGCCGATATCGAATTCACCGCCGGGCGCTTCGCCGTGGTGGGAACCGACCGCGGGATGGACATCCTCAGCCTTGCCGCAGCGCAACGCGACCGGCTGGCGCAGGGTGAAGCGGCGACGATGCTCGATGCGGCGGAGATCGCAGACATCAAGAACCACACCTTCCCCAATGGCTGCCACATGGCGGAGGTGGAGATCGACCCCGACACCGGCATGGTGGACGTCAAGCGCTACATCGTCTGCGACGACGTGGGCAAGGCGATCAACCCGATGATCGTCTGCGGCCAGGTGCATGGCGGGGTGGCCCAGGGCTACGGCCAGGCCGTGCTGGAACATACGGCGTACGACGCCGCGTCCGGCCAGCTCCTGGCGGGCAGCTTCATGGACTACGCCCTGCCCCGTGCCACGGACCTGCCCGACATCGAGGTCGAACTGGTGGAAGTGCCGTGCGGCACCAATCCTCTGGGCGTGAAGGGCGCTGGCGAGGCTGGCGCCGTCGGCAGCCCGCCCGCGATGATGAATGCCATCATGGACGCCCTGTCGAGCGCCGGCGTCGCCGCGATCGACATGCCCGCCACGCCGGAAAAGGTGTGGAAGGCCCTGCAAATGGCCGCCTGACCCTGGACGACCCTCTGCCCAAGTAGAGGGTCGTCCGGTTTCGGCGGGGCTTGGCTACCCGGCTATCCCTCCGCCAGGACTTCCCGGCTGGCGCGCACGCGGTCCACACGGCGGCCGTCCATCGACTGGACCTCGAACAGCCAGCCGGCGAATACGACCTTGTCGCCGACACGCGGCACCCGGCGCAGCAGCGCGAGCAACAGCCCGGCGGTCGTGTGGTAGCTGCCTTCCGCCGGCAGGTCGGGCAGGACGAGGCGCGCCTTCAACTCGTCTACCGGCATCATCCCGTCCACCACCAGGCTGCCCGGGATGCTCTGCGCATCGGCCGCCAGGTCGGGCTGGGTGTCGTTGACGTCGCCGACGATCGCCTCCAGCACGTCGGCCGCGGTGACCACGCCCTCGAAGCTGCCGTACTCGTCCATCACCAGCGCCAGCCCGAACGGGTCCGCCTTCAACCGCTCCAGGGCGTCGAGGGCGGAGATCGTGTCCGGCACCACCATGGGCTGGCGCAGCACCTCCGACACCGACAGCTCCTTGCCGCCGAGAAGCTGGTCCAGCAGGTCCTTGGCCTGGACGACGCCCACCACGTTGTCGACGGTGCCGTCGCACACGATCAGGCGGTTGTGCTGCGTCGATCGCAACGCCCGCACGATGTCACGGCGGGGGTCGGTTCGGTCCAGGAAGGAGATCTCGTTGCGCGGCGTCATCATCGCCCGCACCGGCTTGTCCGCCAGCCGCAGCAGCCGCTCGATCATCTCGCGCTCGCCCACCGCCAGCACGCCCACCTGGGCGCCCTCCGCCAGCACGGCCTTCAACTCCTCCTCCGTCACGGCCTGCGATCTCGTCCCTGCGTTGCCGAACAGCCGCAGGACGAGGCTGGTGGACAGGCCCAGCAGCCAGATCATCGGCCCTGCCCACAGGCTGAGCCGCCGGAACGACCGCGCCACCCGCGCCGCCACGATCTCCGGCTGCCGCAATGCCAGTTGCTTGGGCACCAGCTCACCGAGCACGAGCGTAAGGTAGGTGGTCACCAGCACGACGATCAGCAGCGACAGCTCGCCGGCGAACGGCGCCAGCACGGCGCTGCCGGCCAGGACGGGCTGCAGCCGCGCGGCCAGGCGGGCGCCGCCGAACGTGCCGGTCAGGATCCCGACCAGGGTCATGCCGATCTGCACGGTCGGCAGGAAACGCTGCGGGTCCTCCGACAGGCTGAGCGCTGCCGCAGCCCCGCGGACGCCCTTGCGCTCCAGCACCATGAGCCGGGCGCGGCGGACGGAGACCATGGCCATCTCGCTGAGCGAGAACAGGCCGTTGAGCAGGATGAGCAGAAGGGCGATGCCGATCTCGAACGCGGATTCCATGCGGCACGGTATAGCGGGCGCCGCACCGCCATCAAAAAATGCGGATCAGCCTTGGTCAGGCGCCAGGCCGCGGGTGTGCGACAGGCTGCCGGAGTGGCAAGGTGCCGCCATGAATCGTCGGCTCCCCGTCTTCGCCCTCCTGCTCGGCCTGGCCGGGTTGATCCCGTTCCTGCTCGTCGGCTTGCTGGCCGTCGGACCGGACGGTGACCGTGCCGCGTTCGCGCTGGTTGCCTACGGCGCCGTGATCCTGGCCTTCCTGGGCGGCGTGCATTGGGGCTTCGCGCTGCTGGAACCATCGCCGCGGGCGGAGCGCATGCGGCTCGGGCTGGGCGTGCTGCCGTCGCTGGCCGGGTGGGTGGCGCTGCTGCTGGTCATCGCGGTCGACGCCGCGGCCGGCCTCGGCATGCTTCTGGTGGGGTTTGCCGCGACGACGCTCGTCGAGGCGCGCGGCACGGCCGCCGGCCTGCTGCCGGCCAGCTACATGAAGCTGCGCTATGGATTGACGGGGACGGTCGTGACCGTGTTGACCCTGGCTCTGCTGATGCGGGTGTCCGGGGTGCATGTCCAGCTCTGACGACTAATTTCAAATTCGTTAATTTATCTCTTTTCCTGGAACTCACGGCTTGTTAAGGTGTTTGCACAGCGGAGATCAATGATGACAGAACAGTTGACGGCCACGATTATTCCGTTCCCGACCCGCGTGCGTCCGGCTCCGGCGGCAGCGGTCCTGACACCGCCAGAACGGGAGGTGGCCGCCAGTTCGACGCGCCAGCCGCCGAAGCCCCTGGCGCAATCCTCGCAACGACTGACGGAAGCCTTGGCCGACCTCTCCCTCGCGCTGGCCGATCAGAAGGACGCGACACTGCGGTGGAAGGCGGCCATCGAAGATCTAGCGACCAAGATGCGGACGCTGAGCGAGGTCCGCGTCGGCCAGCAGAAGATCAGCTAGCGCCGTCAGCCAGGCCAGGACGGTCTGGCTGCCAGCGGCAGCTTCGGGCGGCCTATGGCGACGACGGACGCCGGCGGACGTCAGCGCGGACATGGCGGAACGGTAATTCGGCCGGATCTGCCGTGACCGGCCCGGGCGAAGCGGCGACTAGTATCTGGCGCGCGATGGGAGAGAAATCCGCCCGGAAATGCACGGATGACTTCAGCACGATGATGGGCAGGTCGGCGGGCTCCAGCCCGACGTGGCGAAGGATCGCCTGGTCGTAGGCCTGGATCTTGCGGCTTGCGATGATCACGCGGACCTTCCGCTCCACTTCCACCAGCGCGCAGGGGCCGATATGGGCGGTGTTCCCCGCGCTCATCGGACCGGTCAGCTTGAAGCTGCCGCTGGCGAGCGTGAGCACGGTCGCCTGCACCGCCAGCGGCGCCCCGTCCGACCGGCCGCCCAGGCGTAGATCGAGCACCGCGCCTGTTCCGGCCGCATGGCATGCCGCGGCACTGTCGGCATCGTTGATAAGGCACAGGACGGCACCCTCGGCGCCTTGCCGGATCAGTTCCGCCAGCAACCCGGTAGTGTCGCCATGGCCGCCGCCGCCCGGGTTGTCCTGCGTGTCGGCGATCACCACGGGTCCGTCATTGGCCGCCCGGGCCAGCGACACCGCCTCGGCGGCAGGCAACACGGTCCCGGCGAACGAGGCCTCCCGCACCGCCAGTTCCGCCAGCAATGCGTCGGCCGCCGCATCGGCCGCCGGCTGGTCGTCGGCATAGGCGGCGATGGCCGGGCCGCAATCGTGGAAATCGGCATAGGGGAAGCCGAAGCACCAGGCGAGCTCCACCGCCCCGGTCTGCGCCTCGATCGCGGCGCGTCGGTCCATCACGGCCGCCATGGGGCCTTCCAACGTGCACTGGCTGGTGATGGGCATCCAGTAGTCCAGCTGCCGGAACGCGCAGGCGAACGGGCTTCCCCTTGCCACTCGGCGGCGCAGCAAGGCAACGGCGCGTTGCCCGACGATCTTCATGTCGACATGCGGATAGGTGCGATAAGGCACGATCACATCCGCCGAACGGGCCATCAACGCGGTCAGGTTGGCGTGCGGGTCCAGCGTGATGGCGATGGGCACGGCGCCCACGATGGCGCGCACGCGCCGCAGCAGCTCCCCTTCCGCGTCCGGGGCGCCCTCGGCCAGAGCAGCACCGTGCAGGTCGAGGAAGATGCCGTCCAGCGGACCCGCTTGCGCCACCGCGGCGCACATCAGGGCGGCGATGCGCTCGAACGCCTCCGCCTGGACCGGGCCGGCGGGGGTGGCGAGGCACCAGAGCAATGGCACCACGATGTCGCCGTCCGCCTCGATGGCAGCGATCGCGCCCGCCGCCGCCGCCGCGCTGCCCCGCAACGCGTCCAGCAAAGGCATCCCCTGCACCAGGCCGGGATTGCCGCCGGGGTGGAGGAAATCCGCGTAGCTCGTCGGCATCGGTGCGAAGGAATGGCTCTCGTGCAGGAAGCCGCCGACCGCGATGCGCATCATGTCACTCCTCAGGGCTATGCGGCGGCGATCCGGACGCCAGGCTTGCCATGGCGAAGCTGCCGAACACGCCGCCGGGGAGGCGCAGCCGGCGATCCCGCACGACAGGCACGGCCGGCTCCACCAGCCAGATCCGCGCCGCCTCGCTCACCAGCATGGCCTGCGCCGCGGCAAGGGCGCCGAGGCGGGCATCGCCGCCGGGACCGGCCAGGAGCGGACCGACCTCCGGCAGGTCGGCGGCATAGGCCACCAGGTCCAGCGACGCGTCGCCGGTCTGTTGCGCGATGAAGCCGGTCGTTTCGTACTCGCCCGCATCGACGCGGCGGCTCCACTCCGCCGCAGTCACCGCCTCCGGCACCAGGTCGACACCGGCATATTGCAGTGTGGTCCGCAACCGCATGGCCAGACGCTGCCATGGCTCGCCCGGCGGCACCAGGTGCGACAGGCGGAGCCGCACGCCGCCTGCATCCGGCCGCAGCCCGGCCTCGGTGAACTTGCCGGACGCGACCCTCGGGTCATAAGCCGGGAGGATCACCGCGGCGTCGCGATCCGGGCTGCCGGACAGTACGGGGCCGGATGCCACGCGCCCCCAGCCCAGCCACGCATCCCGCAGCACGGCCGCGCGATCGATCGCGTATGCCAGCCCCTGCCGCACGCGAGCATCGTCCAACGGCCGCACGGCGCGGTTCAACCGCAATCCGGCGATCTCGTCCGTGGCCTGTGCCTCCCAGGCGAGTGCCGCGTTCTGCCGCTGCTCCGCCAGGCCGGCCGCATCGACCGGCCCGACCAGCAGGGCGCCGGGCTGGTCCAGCAAGGCCAGGCGTGCCGCCGGATCGGCCACGACGGGGCACGCGATCTCCGCGATGCCTGGTTTCGGCCCCGCGAACCAGTCGAACCGTTTGAGGCGCAACCACTCGGCGACCCGGAACGGCCCGGTGCCCACCGGCAGCACCTGCCGCGGGTCCAGCGCGAAGCCGGGACAATCATGCACATGCTGCGGCACGATGGGCGCGGACATGGCGTCCATCTGCCGCAGGAACGGCTCGAACGGCTCCGCCAGGGTCACCACGGCGGTACGGCGATCCGGCACGCGGACGGCAGTGACGCGCCCGAGCCCGAGCCGCGGCTGCAGGATGCGATGGAAGCGGCCGATCGAGAAAGCCACGTCCTCGCCGGTTACCGCGCCGCTATCGTGCCAGGTGGTGTCGGGTCGCAGGTGGAAGACGTAGGTCAACCCGTCGGCCGAAATGTCCCAGCCGGAGGCGAGGTCGGGATGCGGGACGCCGTTCGCGTCGAACCGGCACAGCCCGCCATAGACCTTGCTGCCGAGCAGCCGCGTCTCGAGCGCATCGGACAGGCCGGGGATCAGCATTTCGGGTTCGGCGGCGAGCGGGCAGACGATTTCGGCCGGCTCGGCCGCCCGTGCGCCGAACGGCGCTGCGCCAGCGGCCAGGAGCAACGCGCGTCGGGACAGGCTCATCGTCCGCCACGCTAGCCGGTTTCGGGCCGCGGCGAAACGCATTAGCGTGGCTCCAGCACGGAGGGACACTGGTTGAAGGCTTTTTGGGACCCGGCGCAGCTTGCCCATGCGCCGCAATTCTTCCTGCAACGCGGCCAGGTCCGCAGCAATTTCGAGGTGCCGGCGCGCGCCCTGTCGTTGCTGGGCGGCTGCCAGGCCATGGGGTTGGAGATCACCGCGCCGCCTCCGGCCGATCGCGCCGCCATCGAGGCCGTCCACCCGGCCGCCTACCTGGACTGGCTGGCGGGCGCCTACACCGATTGGGCGGCGATGCCGGATGCCGGGCCCGAAGTCGTCGCGAACATGCATCCGTCGCCGGAGATGCTGGCGACCCATGCCCGGCCTTCGGACTCGGTCATCGCCCGCGCCGGCTGGTACAGCGCCGACACGGCCTGCCCGATCGGGGCGCAGAGCTGGACATCGATCGAGGCCGCCGCCGCATGCGCCCTGGCGGCAGCGGACGACACCGCCCGCAACCATGACAGCTACGCGCTGTGCCGGCCGCCGGGCCACCACGCCTATGCGGCCCGGGCCGGCGGGCACTGCTACCTGAACAACGCCGCAATCGCGGTGGAGCGGCTGATCTCGCACGGCGCCCGGCGCATCGCGGTGCTGGACATCGACAGCCATCACGGCAACGGCACGCAGGGCATTTTCTGGAACCGCGACGACGTGCTGTTCACCTCGCTGCACGGCGACCCCTCCGGCTATTACCCTTGGTACGTGGGCCATGCCGACGAACTCGGCGCCGGGCCGGGCTCGGGCTTCAACCGCAACTTCCCGCTGGCCTCCGGCACCGGCGATCTGGGCTGGCTGGCCGCGCTCGATGCCGCGTTGCGCCTGATCGACCGCTTCCGCGCCGATGCCTTGGTGGTCTCGCTGGGCTTCGACGCCTCCCGCGACGAGCCGCTGAACTTCCTGTCGGTGTCCGCGGACGGGTTCGCCCGGGCAGGCGCCGCCATCGGCCGGCTGGCGCTGCCCGCCACCTTCGTCCAGGAGGGCGGCTACAACACCGAACTGCTCGGCTCGCTGCTGCAGAATTTCCTGACCGCCTTCTGCGGATGAGCATCGCCCGCGTTCAATCCTTCGCCTTCTCGGGGATTGAGGCGGTGCCCGTCGAGGTGCAGGTCCAGGTCTCCAGCGGCCTGCCGGCCTTCCTGGTGGTCGGCCTGCCGGACAAGGCGGTGGGCGAGGCGCGCGAACGCGTGCGGGCGGCGCTGACCGCGATGGGGCTGGCGCTGCCGCCGCGCCGGGTATTGATCAACCTGGCGCCCGCCGACCTGCTGAAGGAAGGCAGCCATTTCGACCTGCCGATCGCCCTCTGCGTGCTGGCCGCGATGGACGTCCTGCCGCGGGAGGACTTGGCTGGCTTCGCCGCCCTGGGGGAGTTGTCGCTGGACGGCACGCTCAACCCGGTGGCCGGGGTGCTGCCCGCCGCGATTGCCGCCGCCGCACGCGGATTGGGGCTGATCTGCCCGGCGTCGCAGGGCGGGGAGGCCGCCTGGGCCGGCCAGGTCGAATTGCTGGCCCTGCCCGACTTACTGTGTGCGGTGAACCATTTCCGCGGCACCCAGGTGCTGACCCCGCCGGCACCCGCCGGCGTGGCGGAGGCGGTGGCCGGCCCCGACCTGGCCGAGGTGAAGGGCATGGAAGCCGCCAAGCGCGCGATCGAGGTCGCGGCGGCTGGCGGCCACAACCTGCTGCTGGTCGGGCCGCCCGGCGCCGGCAAGTCGATGCTGGCCAGCCGCCTGCCCGGCCTGCTGCCGGACCTGACGCCGGCCGAGGCGTTGCAGGTCAGCACCATCCACTCCGTCGCTGGGCTGCTGGTCGGCGGGCTGATGGTGAAGCGGCCGCCCTATCGGGAGCCGCACCACTCGGCCAGCCCGGCGGCGCTGACCGGCGGCGGACAGCGCGCGCGACCCGGCGAGGTGAGCCTCGCCCACCGCGGCGTGCTGTTCCTGGACGAGTTGCCGGAATTCCCACGCCCGGCGCTAGAGGCGCTGCGCACGCCGCTGGAAACCGGCCGCACCACCGTCGCGCGCGCGTCCGCCCATGTCACCTACCCGGCCCGCTTCCAGCTGGTGGCGGCGATGAACCCGTGCCGGTGCGGCCATCTGGGCGACGCCTCCCGCGAGTGCAGCAAGGCCCCACGCTGCGGCGAGGACTATCTCGGCCGGATCAGCGGACCGCTGCTGGACCGCATCGACATGACGGTCCAGGTGCAGCCGATCGCGCCCGCCCAACTGAGCCGTGCGCCGGCGGGCGAGCCGAGCGCCGCCGTCGCCGCGCGCGTCGCACGGGCACGGGGGGCGCAACTTGCCCGCGGCAGCCTGAACGCCGAGCTCGACAGCGGCGCGATCGGATTGGAACCGGATGCGCGGGCGCTGGCCGAACGGGCCGCGGAGACGCTGCGCCTGTCCGCCCGCGGCTTCACCCGCGTGCTGCGGGTGGCCCGGACCATCGCGGACCTGGCGGCGTGCGCGGACGTGCGGCGCATCGACGTGGCGGAAGCGCTTGCATTCCGCCATCGGGTGCCGGGGCGGTAGGGCGCATGACGGCAGCCATCCCTAGCAAGAACGCCGCCCCGACCCACCTGCAACAGATCATCGCGAGGTTGACCGAGGGCGTCATCATCGTCGAGCCGGACGGCGCCATCTCCTGGGCCGACGACACTGCGCTGGGGCTGCACGGCGCCGGCAGCCTGTCCGACCTCGGCAAGACCGTGGCCGGTTACGCGGACCGCTTCCAGCTCGCCGACCGCACCGGCAAGCCGCTGCCGCCGCAGGATTATCCGATGCGCCGCCTGCTCGACGGGTCGGTGATCGAGCGCGCGCTGGTCGACGTCATCCGGCGCACCGACCAGAAGCGGTGGGTGCACGAGGTGCGGACGATGATCCTGACGGACGCCGACGGCCAGCCGAACTGCTTCGTCGTCATCCTGAACGACGAGACCGAACGCTTCAACGCGGAAGAACGGTTCGAGCGGGCGTTCGGGGCCAACCCGGCGCCGGCCATCATCGCTCGGCTTTCGGACATGCGTTACGTCAAGGTGAACCAGGGCTTCCTGGAGCTGACCGGCTACCCGCGGGCGGCCCTGATCGGTCGCTCCATGCACGAGATCGACGTGTTGCGAGGCGCCGAGAAACGCGACCTGGCCATGAAACGCCTGCATGACGGACACACCATCCCGCAAATGGAGGGCTGCCTGCCATTGCCCACGGGACAGGAGAAGACGGTGCTGCTGGGCGGCCAGCCGCTCGAGATCGGCGACGAGGCGTGCATGCTCTTCACCTTCGCCGACTTGCATCCCCGGCAGCAGGCGCAGGACGCCTTGCGGCAGAGCGAGGAGCGCTTCTCCAAGGCGTTCCACATGGCGCCGTGCCCGATGGCCATGTTGACGCTCGACGGGCTGCGGATCCTGGACGTGAACGACGCTTTCACCGCCGTCACGGCGTGGCGACGCGAGGAAATCGTCGGACGCCCGGAGGCCGAGGTGGAGATTTGGCAGCGCGGCGAGCTACGCGAGGCGTTCGAACGCCAGATCGGCCATACCGGCCGGGTTCACAGCATCGACATCCAGCTCCGATCGAAAGACGGCACGCTGTGCGACTGCCTCATCTCGGCGGACACCATCGATGTCCACCACGAACGGTGCATCTTCACCGTCATGGTAGACATCACGGAGCGCAAACGAACCGAAACCGAGCTGATGGAGGCCGTGCAAGCCGCGATGCAGGATACATCGTGGCTGGGACAGAAGATCGTTGAAAAGCTCGCGGCGATCAGCCGCACGAAGGGCTCGCCCGCGGAGCAGGTCGAGTTGGCGGCGCTCCCTGCGCGGGCCCGCGAAGTGCTGGGCTTGGTCGCGCAGGGTCTTCCAGACGACGAGATCGCCAATAAACTCGGCATCGCCCGCAACACGCTCCGAAATCACATTTCCGTGATCTACGCCAAGCTTGGCATTCATAAGCGAAGTTCGATCGTGGTATGGGCGCGGGAACGTGGCCTGGGCACGCCGGCCAAGCCGCAGACAAACCGCGCAAAAACGCAACGATCCAGACGGCGCTAGTGCTGATGTCGTGCTGGATAGTAGTTGTGGACTATGCCGGCGCCGAAGTGACGCGATAAAACATTAACTGGACTCAACCGCGCACGGTGCTCAGCCTGCGGAAAACGCCATGCGCAATCGTGCGATCCGGCGTTCGGCTGGGAAAGCGGTGATGGAGGTACCTTGTGAGACTTGCCCGGCAGCGCTCACGGCGCCACAAGCAATCTTGAAGGCCGAGGAGGCTTTCAGGGCGGGTCGCCTGGCTGACGCCGAGTGCTACATCAACATCGCATACGCGATCTTCGACGCGAACTTCGCCCAGGCGTTGGCGACCGCCGAACCGGCGCACAAGCCTTCGAGGTAGCGCATCTTCAGCGCCGACTGCAACGTCGCGGATGCTGCCGGATCATCCTTTTCTTGGCGCGCGCGCTGGGGCCGCGCGGGACGCCGGCACGCTGCCTCCGCGGCGGGCGAAGCGGATCGCCTGGAACACCAGCCAACCGGCGGGTCCGAACAGGAACACCAGCGGCAGCACCGGCAGCAGCAGGATGCGTGGCATGCGATCATCCAAGAACCGCTCCACCACCATCACCCCGACCAGCAGGTCGAAGGCCAGGTAGTGCAGCCATCCCGCCAGCATGGCCGCCGGCTGACGGAACATCGCGCCGACCCCGGCAAGCGAGGTGAAATCGACCTGTGGCCCGTCCCACCGCGTGACGAGCAGCACGACGTAGGCCGCGGCCAGCAGCAGCGGGACCAACCTGCCGCAAAACCCCTCCAGCGCCCCGCGCCAGCCGAACAGCGCGGCCAGCACCAGCACGATCC
Organism: uncultured Acetobacteraceae bacterium; assembly: GCA_964244585.1. Lineage (GTDB taxonomy): Bacteria > Pseudomonadota > Alphaproteobacteria > Acetobacterales > Acetobacteraceae > LMUY01. Next base: position 55,665 of record CAXTJM010000001.1, read on the forward strand.
AGCCCACCACGGCGCCGAAATTGGCGACGCGGAACGCCGCCTCCAGCGAGGTCACGTCAACGCCGGGGTTTGAGGAAGCCGACCAGCCGTTCCGCCTCCGCCACGATGGGGTCGGCGAGCGCGGCCGCCCGCTCCGCCCCTTCGCCGAGGCGGCGGTCCACCATGTCGGGGTCCGCCAGCCAGCGGCGCGTCTCCGCGGCCAGAGGCGCTAGCCTGGCCACCAGCAACTCGGCCAGGGCTTCCTTGAACGGGCCGAAACCCTTGCCGCCGAAGTCGCGCAGCACGCCGGCATGGTCCGTGTCCGACAGGGCGGCGTAGATGCCGACCAGGTTGCGCGCCTCCGGCCTGGCCTCCAACCCGCGTGCCTCCTCCGGCAGCGGCTCCGGATCGGTCTTGGCGCGGCGGATCTTGAGGGCGATCGTGTCGGCGTCGTCGGTCAGGTTGATGCGACTCTGGTCGGACGGGTCGGATTTGCTCATCTTCTTCGAACCATCGCGCAACGACATCACCCGGGCCGCGGCACCCAGGATCAACGGCTCGATCTGCGGGAAGAACTCGACCCCGTAATCATGGTTGAACTTCTGCGCGATGTCGTTCGCCAGTTCCAGATGCTGGCGCTGGTCGTCGCCCACCGGCACGCGGGTGGCATGATAGGCCAGGATGTCGGCCGCCATCAGGTTGGGATAGGCGAACAGCCCGACCGACACGTTCTCCCGATCCTTGCCCGCCTTATCCTTGAATTGCGTCATGCGGTTGAGCCAGCCCATGCGGGCGACGCAGTTGAAGATCCACGCCAGCCGGGCGTGGGCCGGCACCGCGGACTGGTTGAATATGATGGAGCGGTCGTTGACCCCGATCGCCAGCAGGGTCGCCGCCATCTCCCGCGTCGCAGCCGCCAGGGTTGCCGGGTCCTGCCAGGCGGTGATGGCATGCAGGTCGACCACGCAATACAGGCACTCGTGCTCGTCCTGTAGCGCCACCCAGTTGCGCAGCGCGCCGAGGTAATTGCCCAGGGTCGGGACGCCCGAGGGTTGGATGCCGGAAAAGATGCGTTGCATGGCCGGTGTTCTCCCCGGCGTGGCCCGACCGGTCAAGGCTGTGGCCACGCCGGGCGGTCAGGTCCGCGGCTGCGGCAGATTGGACGCGAAGCATATCAGGTTGGCGTCCAAGTCGCTGACGATCAGGCTGCGCATGGCCCAAGGCTCGTCGCGCGGGGCTTGCCAAATCCGGGCGCCGGCGGCCTGCAACGACGTGTGGAGCTCATCGACGTCCGGAACCTCGATGAACGCGCTCAGCAAGGCCTCCCCGGCACTGTGATCGATGACAAGCCTTTTCACGTGGCGGAGCGCCAGTATGGCCCGGTCGCGCACCACATGGGCGTAGAACGGAGTCTCGCCATAGACGAACAGGGGCTGGAAGCCGAGCTGCACCGTGTAATAGCCGAGCGCTGCCGCGAAATCCTTGACGAAGACGTTCGGGATCGCCTGCTGCAACATGGTCAACCCTCCTTACCCTGCGACGCGACGACGCCTGATGCGGCTCATCAGCTCGCCGGTCTCGAACGCGCCGAGTGCCAGCCCTACCACGCCGTACACCGCGCAGCCGCCACCGACCAGGATCGCGAGCCCCACCCAGCGCACGCCGCGTGACAGGTCCGCCGGGTTGAAGACGTCGTGCTGCACCACCCATAGCGCGGTCGCCATTGCCGCAGCGGCCACGGCGATGCGGGGCAGGCGCTGCCGCAGCCTGGCATCGGCCACCAGGAAGCGGCGGCGGTGCAGCATCACGCCCAGCGCCGCCACGTTGAAGGCCGCGGCCAGGCTGGTCGCCAGGGCAGGCCCGATATGCTGCAGCGGGATCATCAGCGCCAGGTTCAGGGCAAAGTTCAGCACCAGCGTGATCATGCCGATCCGCACCGGCGTGGTGGTGTCGCTGCGGGCGAAGAAGGCCGGCGCCAGCACCTTCACCAGCACGAAGAACGGCAGCCCGAGCGCGTAGGCCGCCAGCGACTGCGACGACAGGTAGGCTGCCTCCTTCGTGAACGCCCCGCGCTCGAACAGCACGGTCAGGATCGGGTATCCCGCCACGATCAGCGCCAGCGCGGCCGGTATCGTCAGGACCAGGGCGAACTCCAGCGCCCGGTTGAGCGTGGCGACCGCTGCCTGGGGGTCCGGGCCGCGCACCTGGCGCGACAGCAGCGGCAGCAGCGCCGTGCCCACCGCCGCCCCGATCGTGCCCAGCGGCAACTGGTTCACCCGGTCGGCGTAGTACAGCAGCGAGATCGCACCGGGCGGCAGCAGGCTGCCCACGATCACGTCCACCACCTGGTTCAACTGCATTGCCGACGCGCCGACCAGCCCGGGGCCCATCCGCCGCAGCAGGATGCGCATGGCCCGCGTCAACCGCGGCCGGGGAATGGCGAGCGGCATGCCGGCCCGGCGCGTGGCCCAGACCAGCAACGCCAGTTGCGCGACGCCCGCCACGGACACGCCCCAGGCCAGCGCATGCCCCACCGTCGGCACGTACCGGGTCAGCAGCAGCATCGCCGCGATGGAGCTGATATTGTACAGCATGGGCGCGGCGGCCGCGGCGGCGAAACGGTCCAGCCCGTTCAGCACGCCCGACAGCAGGGCGGAGAGGCAGATCAGGATCAGGTACGGGAAGGTGATGCGCGCCAGGTCGACGGCGAGCTGGAACTTGCCCGGCTCCTCCGTGAAGCCGGGCGCCAGGACGTGCATGATCGCGGGCATGAAGACCTCGCCGAGCACCGTCAGGCCGAGCAGCCAGAACGCCAGCACGCTGATCGCCTGCTGGGCGAAGCGCTTGGCCGCCTCGTGCCCTTCCACGGCAAGCAGGCCGGTGAACTCCGGCACGAAGGCGGCGTTGAATGCGCCTTCCCCAAACAGCCGGCGGAACATGTTGGGCAGCTTGTTGGCAACGAAGAACGCATCCGCCACCCCGCCGGTGCCGGCGAGGGCCGCGATCAGCATGTCGCGCGCGAAGCCGAGCAGGCGGGACGCCATGGTCCAGCCGCCGACGGTGATGATGCCGCGGAGCATGCCGGGGGACTTAGCGCGGAACCGGCGGCGGAGGGAACTGTGGCCCCTGCGGCAAGTGCGGCTATGATGCGGCCGTGACATCTCCGCTGGCTTCCAAGATCCCGATCGCGACCTTCGTCCTCGTTGCGATCTGCCCCGTTTGCCGGGCCGCTCCGCTTCCGGCCTGCCCGGTCGTCAACGGCCAGACGGTCGGCTATGACATCCTGCGCGGTGGCAACGTGATCGGCCACCAGACCACGCGCTATGCCGTGACGGGACCCGACCTGACCGTGACGATCGACGTCACCGCGGGGCTGCATGCCCTCGGGATCCGGGTGTATCGCTATCAGCACCATGGTGAGGAGCATTGGCACGATGGCCAGATGGTCCGCCTGGTCACCACGACGGACGATGACGGCACGCCCCGGCACGTCGACGCCACGCGCGATCCGCAAACCGGCGCATGGCATGGCGTGGCCGGTCCGCAGCCGGGGCCCGGGCCGCTGTTATCGACGAGCTTCTGGAACAGCCAGACCGTTACGCAGACCCGCCTGCTGGACCGGGAAACGGGTGAGATCATTCCCGTCCAAGTCGGCCCTGCGGTCGGGGAGACGATACAACTCGGCTCGCGGCCCGTGTCGGCGAACCGCTACGACCTGGCCGGACCGGTCAAGGGATCCGTCTGGTACGACGCGAATGGCTGCTGGGTGCAGGCCTTGTTCCACACCCGGGTGGATGGGTCGCTGATCGAAGTGCGAGCGCACTAGCCGTTCATTCCTCCGCTTCGGGCCGGTCCAGCAGCGCGGCCATGGCTGACGGCACGTCCGTGCGACCGTCCAGGACGTCGACCAGCGCCGCGGTGATCGGGCACGGGAGTCCAGCCGCGCGCGCCAGCAGGCCGGGGGCAGCGTCCATCCCCTCCACCGCGGCACCGATCGCCGCCCGGGCGTGCACCGCCTGCGCGCCGCCGCCGATCGCCAGGCCGAGGCGGAAATTCCGGCTGGCAGACCCCGAGCAGGTCAGCATCAGATCGCCCACGCCCGACAGGCCGCTGACCGTCTCCGCACGCCCGCCGAGCGCCAGGGCCAACCTCGCGATCTCGGCCACGCCGCGGGTGACCAGGGCGGCGCGGGCGTTTTCGCCTAGCCCGGCCCCGATCGCGATGCCGGCGGCGATGGCGATGACGTTCTTGGCCGCCCCGCCGACCTGCGCGCCGACGGGGTCCGCGCTGCCATACAGCCGATACCGCTGCGTGCCGAGCAACCCGGCAAGATGCCGGCGCAGGGCGGCGTCGGAACAAGCCAGGACCGCGGCGGCTGGCAGGCCCCGCGCCAGCTCGTGAGCGAAGTTCGGCCCGGTGAGGATCGACACGGCATCGCCCGGCCGCGCCGAAGCCACGATCTCCGCCGGGAAGAGATGCGACCCGATCTCCAGCCCCTTCATGCAAAGCACCAGCGGCGCATCGGGCAGCCGCAGCGCCAGCGCGCCGCGGAGGTGCTGCACCGGCATGGCCATCAACGCCGCCTCGGCGGCACGCGGCATGGCCGACGTCACATGGATCGTGTCCGGCAGCGTGACACCCGGCAGGCGGCCATTCCGCCGCGAGGCTGCGATCGGCGCCGGGTCACGCGCCCACAGGGTCACATCATGGCCGCCCCGCGCGCACTGCACCGCCAGGGCCGTGCCCCAAGCCCCCGCCCCGACCACCAGGATGCCGCTGCTACTCATCCGTGATGCGTTCCACTGCGACGCCCTCCCCGGGCTCGCGATCACCCAGCCGGTCCAGCAGGGCCGCGAGCAAGGCGGGCCATTCCGCGTCCCAGCGATACGGCGGATGGCGCACCAGCAGGCCGTTGCCGTTCAGCCGCGCCGGGTCGGTGGGCTCGCGCAGCCATAGTTCCGCCGCCACCACGTCCCGCACGCCAGCCAGGCGGACGGCCTCGTGCAAGGCGCGGACGGGCGCGCGGTGCTTGATGGGATACCACGCCGCGACGATCCCGTTGGGAAACCGCCGCCCGACGGCAGCGAGGGCGTTCGCAACGCGCGCATGCTCGCCGACGGCTTCGTAGGGCGGGTCGAGCAACACCAGCCCGCGTCTAGCCCCGGCTGGCGGCAGCAGTGCCCCCAGCGCCGCCCACCCGTCCCGCGCATGCACCGCGACCTGCGGATCGCCGGCAAAGCCCCGCCGGAGTTCGGCCGCGTCGTCCGGATGCAATTCGCAGCAGACCAGCCTGTCATCCGGCCGCAACAACGCCCGGCAGATCGCCGGGGACCCGGGATACGACCACTGGCCGGTTCGTTCCCCCGCCCGCTGTCCTGGCGAAAGCGAGCGCTCCACCACGCTGACGTAATCCGCCATTGGCGCTGGGGGGTCATGCAGCAGCCGGGCGATGCCGGCGCGCCATTCGCCCGTCCGCTCGGCGGCGCCCGCCAGGTCGTAGCAGCCGGCGCCGGCATGGGTATCCAGGACGCAGAACGGCGCCGGCTTGCGGGCCAGCGCCCGCAGCAGCCAGACCAGCAGCGCGTGCTTCGTGCAGTCGGCGAAATTGCCAGCATGGTAGGCGTGGCGGTAGTTCACGCGCCTGCCATCTGCTCGAGCGGCCAGCGTGGGCGCGGCGCGGTATCCAGCCCATCCGCCAGGCCCAGCCGCAGCCGCTCGATGCCCGCCCAGGCCACCATCACGGCATTGTCGCCGCAGAGCCGCAGTGGCGGGGCGACCAGGGGCACCCTCCCCTCCCCCGCCACGGCCGCCAGCGCCTGCCGCACCGCGCCGTTCGCCGCCACGCCGCCGGCGACCACCAGCGCCGCGGCCTCGGGCATCGCCCTCAAGGCGTGGCGGGCGCGGTCGGCCATCACGTCGGCCACCGCCGCCTGGAAGCCTGCCGCGACATCGGCCGCGTCCTGCCGGGCCAGGGGGCCGGGCGGGAATTTCGCCACCACCTGCGCCACCGCCGTCTTCAGCCCGGAAAACGAGAAGTCGCATCCCGCCCGGCCGCGCAGGGGCCGCGGAAATGCCCAGCGTGCGGCATCGCCAGCCTCGGCCAGCCGCTCCACATGCGGACCACCGGGCCATGGCAGGCCGAGCAGCTTGCCCACCTTGTCGAACGCCTCGCCCACCGCGTCGTCGATGGTGCCGCCCAACCGGCGGTAGCGCCCCACCCCGTCCACGGCGACGCATTGGCAATGCCCGCCGCTCACCAGCAGCAGCAGGTATGGGAAGGGCACCTCGTGCGTCAGCCGCGCCGTCAGCGCATGGGCCTCCAGGTGGTTGACCGCCACGAACGGCAGGCGGGCCGCCAGCGCGATCCCCTTGCCCAGTCCGCTGCCCACGATCAACCCGCCGATCAGCCCCGGCCCCGTCGTGGCGGCGACGCCCCCGAGGTCGCTCATCGCCAGCCCGGCTTGCCCGAGCACCTCCGTGACCAGGCCCGGCAGATGCACCAGGTGCGCGCGCGCCGCGATCTCCGGCACGACCCCGCCGAAGCAGGCATGCTCGCGCTGGCTCAGCACCGCGTCCGCCAGCACCGTCCCGTCGGATGCCAGCACGGCGGCGGCCGTCTCGTCGCACGAACTCTCGATCCCCAGCACGGGACGCATCGGTGGGCTTTCCAACTGTTGCCAGCGGTAATAGGACACGCGCATGCCAGACGCGAACCCTCCCGCCGGGGTGCTGTCCCCCCGGGTCCGCCCGCACGAGCGGACGCTGCCGCTGCGCGTCGGCACCCGGGGCTCTCCGCTCGCTTTGGTGCAGACCCGGACCTTCCTGCATCGCCTGCAAGGCTTCTGCCCGGTGCTGCGGGGCCTGGACGTGTTCCAGGAACATGTCATCCGCACCACCGGCGACCAGGTGCAGGACCGTTCCCTGGCAGATATCGGCGGCAAAGGCCTGTTCGCGAAGGAAATCCACGAGGCGCTGGCCGACCGGCGGGTGGATTTCGCGGTGCACAGCCTGAAGGACCTGGAGACGGCGCTGCCGCCCGGCATCGTGCTGGCCTGCACCTTGCGGCGGGAGGACGCGCGCGACGCGCTGATCCTCGGCCCCACCTGCGACGTGGCCGATCCGGCTGACCCGTTCGCCGCCCTGCCCGCAGGGGTCGTGATCGGCACCAACTCGGTCCGCCGCCAGGCGCAGTTGCTGCATGCCCGCCCGGACCTGCGCACGACGCTGCTGCGCGGCAACGTGCAAAGCCGCATCGACAAGATCATGAACGGCGCGGCCACTGCCTCCTTCCTGGCGGTGGCCGGGCTGCGTCGGCTGGGCATCCTGGATGCGGTGCCCGCCGGGTTGGGCATCCTGCCGCTCGATCCCGACGCGATGGTGCCCTCCGCCGGCCAGGGCATCGTCGGCGTGACGGTGCGCGAGGACGACACCGACCTCCGCGAATTGCTGTCCGGCATCGAGGACCCGCAGGCCCGCGCCGTCTCCACCGCGGAACGCGCCTTGCTGGCGCTGCTGGATGGGTCGTGCCGCACCCCGATCGGCGGCTATGCGCGCTTCCTGCCGGACCATCGGCTGCATCTGATCGGTCTCGTCGCGCGGGCGGACGGCTCCTTCCTGCTGAAGCGGAGCACCCACGGCGCGCCGGCAGACGCCGAACGCATGGGCGCCGAACTCGGCCGCAGCCTGCGCGCCGACTCTCCCCACGACCTCTTTGAATAGGCCGTCCGTCCTGGTGACGCGGCCGGAACCGGGATGCGGCGCGACCGCCGCCCGGCTGGAACAGTCGGGCTACCGGCCGGTCTCGGCTCCGTTCCTGTCGGTCCGGCCCTGCCACACCAGCTTGCCGGCGGCAGCCGGATTGCAGGCGGTGATCGCCGCGAGCGGCAACGCGACCGCCCTGCCCCCGAGCCATCGGGCACTGCCGCTGCTGGCGGTGGGGGATGCGACGGCCACCCGCGCCCGCGCCGCCGGCTTCACCATGGTCCATAGCGCCGGCGGCGACGCTGCCGCCTTGAGCACGCTGGCAGCCAGGCTGCTGACGCCAGGCGCCGGACCTGTCCTGCTGGCCACCGGGCGAGGCCAGGGGATGCGATTGGCGGCAGCGCTGCGGCATGACGGCTTCAGCGTGCATCGCCGGGCCGTCTATGCCGCATCTGCCATCGGCCGCTTCCCGGCCGCCGTCACGGAGGCGATCGAGGCCGGTCTGGATGCCGCCCTGTTCTTCTCCGCCGAGACCGCGCGCGTCTTCGCCCGGCTGCTGCCGGCCGGCCTGATGCCCTTGCTACGCCGCACGAAGGCGGTCGCGATCGCCCAGGGCGCCGCCGACGAATTGCGGCACTTGCCGTGGCGTGCACTCCATGTCGCACTGCACCCAACTCAGGACGAGGTTCTGGCTCTCCTATGACCGACGAGACTGCACATGCCATGGGTGAACCCCCCGCCCACGCCCCGCGTGACCCGGTCGTCGAGCCGATGGCCGAAGTGCCGCCCTTGGCGGGCGAGCCGCATCCGGCTTCGGCTGCGCTTGGAAGGGACCGCTCCGCGCCGCTTCTGGCCGCGATGGCGGTGCTGGCCCTGGTCGTCGTGATCGGCGGCTACCTGCTCTGGCAGCGTGGTGCCGGATCGGCGGATCAGGTGACGCAGTTGCAGGGCCAACTCGGCACGATCCAAGGCCAACTCGCCGCCATGCAGGGCCGCGTGGAGAAGCTGGAGGCTCGGCCGTTGCCCGTGCCGCCACCACCACCGGCGGACCTGCGGCCGATCGAACAGCGGCTGACCAGCCTGGAGCAGAAGCCGCCGCCGCAGGCGCAACTGGACGGGGCAGGCCAGGACCAGATCGCCGCGGTGTCCAGCCGGATCGACGGCGTCGCCGCGCGGCAGAATCAGCTTGGCACGACCGAGCAGGCCGATGTCCTGAAACTGGGGACTGCCCAGCAGGCCGACATCGCGAAGCTGAACGAGCAGATCGCCAGCCTCACCACGCAGATGGCGACCGTGACCAAGGCTGGCAGCGCCATCGCCAGCCTGGCGGACCGGCAGGCCCGCACGGCACGGCTGCAAATGGCGAACGTGTCGCTGCAATCGGGCAAGCCGCTCGGCGACATTCCCGGCGCGCCGGCCGCCCTGGCGCAGTTCGCCACGAAGGCGCCGCCAACCGAAGCCTCGCTGCGCCTGTCCTTCGACGCCGCGGCAAACGGCGCACATGCGGCCGGGCAGCCGCCGAAGGAGACGACGCCGTTCCTCACCCGGATGTGGGACAGGGCGCAGTCCGGCCTGACCGTGCGGGAGGGCGACCGGATCATCGTCGGCGACGCCGTCTCCGGCGTGCTGGAGCATTCGCGGCATTTGCTGGATGCGGGCGATCTGCCCGGCGCCGTCGCGGCGTTGGACGGGTTGGCCGGACCGGCGGCAGCCGCCATGGCGCCCTGGCGGGCGCAGGCGCAGTCCCTGCTGGACGCACGCGCCGCGCTGATCTCGGCGGCGAACGGCTGATGCGCCGCGTCATCGTCTTCCTGCTGGTCACCGCGATCCTGGTCGCGTTCGCGTGGTGGCTGGCGGGCCTACCGGGCACGGTGGGCGCCACGGTCGGCGACGTCTCCATCAACATGGCCACCTCGTGGGCGGTGCTGGCGCTGCTGGTCCTCTTGGCGGTCGCCTACCTCGTCATACGCCTGCTGGCGATGATCGTTCGGCTGCCCGGCCGCACCCGGCGCATGCAAGGGGAACGGGCGCGCAAGCAAGGCTCAGACGCAGTGACCCGCACCCTGCTGGCGTTGGCGGGGGGCGATGCCGACACGGCCAGGCGGCAGGCCCAGCGCAGCCGCGCCCTGCTGGGTGACACTCCGCAGACCCTGTTGCTGGCAGCCTATGCCGGGCGGCAGGCAGGCCAGACGGAGGAAGCGAACGCGGCGTTCAACCTGCTTGCCGGCCGCAAGGACGCGGCGTTCCTGGGATTGCGTGGGCTGCTGCAAGGCGCCATCGGCCGCGGCGACTGGACCGAAGCCAATGCGCTGGCACGGCAGGCGGAGGAGGTGAACCCGGGCGCTCCCTGGCTGCAGACGGAGCGGGCGCGCCTGGCCATGCAAGGCGGCCACTGGAAGGGAGCCCTGGCGTTGGCGAGCCCGGGCGATCCGGTGGCCGCGCTCGGGGTGGCTGCCGCCGGGTCGGAAGCCGACCCGGGCGAGGCGCGGCGCCTGGCCAAGCAGGCCTGGCAGTCGGAGCCGGGCTTCGCCCCGGCGGCGCTGCTGTATGCGCATCTGCTGCGTGACGGCGGCAAGGAGAAGAAGGCGCTCGAGGTGCTGCGGGTCAGTTGGGGCCAGGCGCCGCATCCCGCCCTGGCGGAGGCGTACCTGGCGACCAGCCCGAGTGCGGCGGTTCGTGCCTCGCGGGTGGAGAGCCTGGCGGCGGCTGCACCCGGCCATGCGGAAACCGACCTGCTGCGCGCCCGGGCCGCCCTGGAGTCCCACCAATTCCCGGATGCACGCCGCCACGGCGAAGCGGCCCTGTCGGGCGGGCTGACGCAACGCCGGGTGTGGCTGCTGCTGGCCGATATAGGGGAACGGGAAGGCGATGCCGTCGCGACGTCAGACGCATTGCACCAGGCCGCCTCGGCCGAGCCGGACCCGCACTGGCGCTGCGACAATTGCGGGGCGGCGCATGACAGTTGGCACATGGTCTGCAGCAAGTGCGACGCGACGGGACGCATCCATTGGGGCACCACTGCCGATGGCTCCACCCGGCCTCAACCCACCGGGTCGAGCGATCCGATCCTGCCATGACGGCGAAAGGCTAGGCGACTTCCCCGAACTGTGCCGCATGGAGGCGGTGGTAGGCGCCGCCTGCTGCCAGCAACTCGGCGTGCCGGCCCTGCTCGGCCACGCCGGCGCGGTCCACTACGACGATCCGGTCGGCGTTGCGGATCGTGGGAAGGCGATGCGCGATCACCAGGGTCGTGCGTCCGATCGCCAGGGCTGCCAGCGCAGCCTGGACCGCCCGTTCGGTCTCGCTGTCCAGCGCGCTGGTCGCCTCGTCCAGGATCAGGATCGGCGGGTTCTTCAGGAACATGCGCGCGATCGCCAGGCGCTGCTTCTGCCCGCCCGACAGCTTCACCCCGCGCTCGCCGATCAGCGTGTCCAATCCTGCCGGCAGTGAGCGGATGACGCCGTCCAGCTGGGCCCGCCGCGCCGCGTCGAGGATATCGGCCTCCGGCGCGTCCAGTCGGCCATACGCGATGTTGTCCCGCAAGGTGCCGCCGAACAGGAACACGTCCTGCTGCACGATGCCGATCTGGCCCCGCAGCGAGGCGAGCGTCATGTCGCGTATGTCGGTTCCATCGATCGTGATGCGGCCGGACTGCATTTCGTAGAACCGCGGCAGGAGCGAGCACAGCGTGGTCTTGCCCGCTCCGGAGGGACCGACGAAGGCCACCGTCTCCCCCGCGGCGACCGCCAGGTCCACCTCCCGCAGCACGGTCGGGCCGTCGCCATAGCCGAACGTGACGTGCTCGAACCGGATATCGCCGCGCAACGGGCCTGCGGCGACGGCGCCGGGCGCGTCCACGATATCGGGCTCGACGTCCAGCAGCTCGGTGTAGCGGCGGAAGCCGGCGATCCCCTTGGGATAGGTCTCCAGCACGCCGTTGATCTTGTCGACCGGGCGCAGGAACACGCCGACCAGCAGCAGGAACGAGACGAACCCGCCCTCCGACAACTGGCCGTGCAGCACGAACCAGGTGCCCGCCACCATCACCACCATCTGCGTCAACCGCATGCCCAGATAGGTGATGGAGGAGGACGCGGCCATCAGGCGGTAGGCCTGCAGCTTGGTGCGGCGGTATTGCGCGTTGTCCACCGCAAACAGCCGGCGCTCATGCTCCTCGTTGGCGAAGGCCTGCACTACTCGCATGCCGCCGACGTTCTGCTCAATACGGGCATTGAAGGCGCCGACCTGGCCGAACAGCGCCCGGAAGTTCCGCGTCATGCGGGACCCGTAGCGCGAGGACAGGATGGCCACCACGGGGGTGATGATGGTCGTCAGCAAGGCCAGCCGGGTGTTGATCGTGAACATCAGGGCGAAAGCGCCCAGGAAGGTCATGACCGCCAGGAACAGGTCCTCCGGGCCGTGATGCGCGACTTCGCCCACATCCTCCAGATCCTTGGTGATGTGGGTGATGAGGTTGCCGGTCTTGCTGTTGTCGTAGAACGAGAAGGACAGCTTCTGCAGGTGGTCGAAGGCCCGGCGCCGCATCTCCGTCTCGATGTTGATGCCGAGCAGGTGACCCCAATACACCACCACCGCCGTCAACCCGGTATTGGCCAGGTAGACCAGCAGCAGGACGGCCGAGGCCAGCAGGATGACGAACCAATCGCGGCCCGGCAGAAGCTGGTCGACGAAGGCCCGCACCGCCATGGGGAAGCCGAGTTCCAGCAGCCCGGACACGACGGCGCAGCCGAAATCGAGCGCGAACAAGCCGCGGTGCGGCCGGTAGTAGGCAAAGAAGCGTCGCAACATCGCGCCTTGTAGCCAGCCACGGGCCAGAACGATAGCGCACCGCCCAGCCATGTTGCACGGGCAGCCCCGGGTCCCAGCTGGTGCAGCGAATCAATCCTGGCCAACGCTGCAGCGCAGCATTAACGTGCTTTTCACCAAACGATTGTTTGGTTGCAGGATGGGTGCCCCATGCCATTGGATAGTGCGAAGCCGGATAGCCGCCGCAACGAGATCGTCCAGCATGCCACCGTGCTATTTGGCGCGCGGGGCTTCGACCGGACGTCGATCCGCGACATCGCGTCCGCCGTGGGCATGCTGCCGGGATCGGTTTACTACCACTTCGCCTCCAAGGAGGCGCTGCTCGCCGCCGTGTACGCCGAGGCGATCGATCGTTCGATCGCCCAGGTGGAGGCGGCCGTCGCCCGGCACGCCGATCCGTGGGACAGGCTGGAGGCGGCGGCCGCGGCGCATCTTTGCCTGTTGCTGGCCGAGGGCGCGCTGGCCGCGGTGGTGGTGGACGGCCCCCAGCAGAGCAGCGCCGCCCGGACCGAACTGGTCGAGCAGCGCGACCGCTACGAAGCCGTGTTCCGCGGCCTCGTCGCCGAGATCCGCCTGCCGCCAGGCGTCCGGCCCGCTCCGTTCCGCCTCGCCTTGCTGGGCGCCCTGAACTGGGCGCTCACCTGGTACCGGGCGGGCGGCGACCCGCCGGAGGTCGTGGCGCGCGACCTGTTTGCCGTCTTCCGTGCCAGCCAACCATCCGCGACGTCCAGTGGGAGCCATCGGGGCCAGTCATGATGCTTTATCAAATGTATGACTTCCAGCGCCTGGCGCTGCAACCGATGCGCGCCATGGTCACGGGCGCGCTGTCGATGATGCACAACCCGATGTGGGACAACCCGTTGGGCCGGGTGACGACGGCGGCGCTCGACAGCTTCGAGCATACCACCCGCACCTTCGTGAAGCCGGCCTTCGGCCACACCGCGACCGTGATCGACGGCGAACCGGTGGAAATCATGGAGGAGGTGGCGTTGCGCCTGCCCTGGTGCGACCTGCTGCATTTCAAGCGGACGGCGCACCGGCCGAACGATCCGACCCTGCTGATCGTGGCGCCGATGTCCGGCCATTTCGCCACGCTGCTGCGCGGCACCGTCGAGGCCTTCCTGCCCGACCACGAAGTCTACATCACCGATTGGCAGGATGCGAAGGACATGCCGGTCACGGCGATGGGCTTCGACCTGGACGACTACATCGACTACATCCAGGCGTTTTGCACACATCTGGGACCGCAGACGCACATGCTTGCCGTGTGCCAGCCTGCCGTGCCGGTGCTGGCGAGCACGGCGCTGATGAACGCCGACGCGAACGGCCTCGCCCCGCGGTCCATCACGCTGATCGGCGGCCCGATCGATACCCGGGAAGCGCCCACCGAGGTCAACCGCTTCGCCAAGCAGCATGACATCGACTGGTTCAAGAACAACGTCATCCACCAGGTGCCGTTCGGCCATGCCGGATTCCTGCGGCCGGTCTACCCGGGCTTCGTACAGCTTGCCGGCTTCATGGCGATGAACCTCGGCCGCCACATGGAGGCGCACTACCAGATGTTCGCCCATCTGGTGGACGGCGATGGCGAGCCGCTGGCCGCAAAACGCGCCTTCTACGACGAGTATCGCTCGGTGATGGACCTGTCGGCCGAGTTCTACCTGCAGACCATCCGCGCCGTGTTCCAGGAGCATCTGCTGCCCCGCGGGCTGCTGGTGTCGCGCGACCGCCTGGTCGACCCGGCAGCCATCACGCGCACCGCCATCATGACGGTGGAAGGCGAGCGCGACGACATCTCCGGCCTGGGCCAGACCCGCGTGACGCACGCCCTGACGCCCCATCTGGCGGAGGACAAGCACGAGCATTGGGAGCAGGCGAAGGTCGGCCATTACGGCCTGTTCAACGGCGCCCGCTTCCGCAACGAGATCGCCCCGCGGATCAAGGCCTTCGTCGCCAGGCACGATTGAGCCCGCGGCCACCATAGGCCCTCTCCGATTTGGCAGGGGCCAAAAGGGCTTTGCCGGGCGGCTGAAAACCACACTATGATTCCGCATCAACGCCGGGCCGAACCTGGCGAAGGGGGAATCATGCTGGGCCTGATGCAGACGCGTCCATTGATGATCTCGTCCATCATCCAACACGCCGCCCGCAACCATGCCGAGACGGAAATCGTGTCACGGACGGTGGAGGACACCATCCACCGCATCAGCTACCGCGGCATCGAGGCGCGCATGCGCCGGCTGGCGCGGGTGCTGCAAGGGCTCGGCGTGCGGGACGGCGACCGGGTCGGGACGCTTGCCTGGAACGGCTACCGCCATCTGGAGCTGTATTATGCCGCCCCGGGCATGGGCGCGATCTACCACACGCTCAACCCGCGGCTGGGCGTGGACGACATCGCCTACATCATCGAGGACGCGGGCGACGCGGTGCTGTTCGTCGAGACCAGCTTCGTCGCCTTGCTGGAGGCCCTGGCGCCTCGGATCGCCGTGCGCCACGTCGTAATGATGACGGACGCGGCGCATATGCCGGAGGTCACCCTGGCCGCCGGGCAGACGCTGCACTGCTACGAAACGCTGATGGCGGAGGCGGACGAGGATTACGCCTGGCCCGAGTTCGACGAAGCCGCCGCCGCCGGGCTCTGCTACACCTCGGGAACCACGGGCCGGCCGAAAGGCGTGCTCTACAGCCACCGCTCCACCGTGCTGCACGCCTACGCGGTCAACATGGCGGACGTGTTCGGCCTGCGCGCGGCGGACCGGATCATGCCGGTCGTGCCGATGTTCCACGTCAACGCCTGGGGCCTGCCCTTCGCCGCGCCCCTGGTGGGCGCCACCTTGGTGATGCCCGGCCGCCACCTGGACGGGGCCAGCGTGACCGCCATGATGAACGCCGAACGGGTGAGCCTGTCCGCGGGCGTGCCGACGATCTGGCTGGGCCTGCTGCAGCACCTCCGCGCCTCCGGCAGCCGCTTGGACACGGTGCGTTCGCTGGTGATCGGCGGCTCGGCGTGTCCGCCGATGCTGATCGACGCCTTCGCACAGGAGTACGGCGTCCGCGTCGACCACGCCTGGGGCATGACGGAGATGAGTCCGCTCGGGACCTACAACAAACCGAAAGCCAACGAGGACGCACTGGGCGCCGCGGCGGTGGCCAACCGCCGGCTTGGCCAGGGGCGCGGGATCTACGGCGTCGAAATGAAGATCGTGGACGGGTCCGGCCAGACGCTGTCCTGGGACGGCGTGGCGTTCGGCAATCTGCTGGTCCGCGGCCATTGGGTGTGCGACCGCTACTATGGCGCGAACACGGTGGGCGGGGCGGACCAGGATGGCTGGTTCGCCACCGGCGACGTGGCGACGATCGATGCCGATGGCTTCATGGCGATCACCGACCGGTCGAAGGATGTGATCAAGTCGGGTGGCGAGTGGATCAGTTCGATCACGCTGGAGAATATCGCCGTCGCGCATCCGGACGTGGCGGAAGCCGCGATCATCGCCGCGCAGCATCCCAAATGGGACGAACGTCCGCTATTGCTGGTGGTGCCGAAGTCTGGACACACCATCGACGTGGGTGCCTTGCTGGAAAGCTACGCGGGGCATGTGCCGAAATGGTGGCTGCCGGACGAGATTCTGGTCGTGGCCGAGCTGCCACATACCGCGACGGGAAAGCTCAACAAACTTGTGTTGCGGACACAGTATGGCCAGCATTTTTTACCAAAAGCCGGGGAAGGAGCGAACGCGTCTCAAACGACTGCGTTGGCTCCGACATTGGTAGTTGGAGTTTAGCCATGAAGTCGATCGTAGCCCTTGCCTGCACGCTGGTCGTTGCGGGTCTTGCCTTGCCGGTGTCCGCCAATGCGGCCGGGTGCGCGTCCGGTGCGGCCGTCGGGGGCGTTGCCGGGCACGTTGCCGGGCATCACGCCCTGTTGGGGGCTGCGGCCGGCTGCGCCGTCGGCCATCACGAAAAGAACAAGCAGAACGCGGCAGCCGCGGCCTCTCCCGCCGCGAAATCCCAGTGACACGAGGCCGGCACCGATGATGAAGTTCGCAGCAGTGATGATTTTTGCCGGGGCGCTCAGTCTCACCGGCTCGCATGAGGCCGGGGCAGTTGGCTGCCTCTCAGGTGCAGCGGTCGGCGGCGTTGCCGGGCATTACGCCGGCCACCACGCTATCCTGGGCGCCGCAGCCGGATGCGCCGTCGGCCACCATGCCCGCGTGATGCAGCGGCGCCGTGCTATCCAGGCGCAGGATGGTGGATACCAAGCCGCTCCTTACCAGCAGCAGTAGCAGAAGATTGGAGGCGGCTTAGGCCGCCTCCAACACGCCGCCTGTCGCTGCCAATTCCGCCAGGTAGGTATCCGCGTTGCCGAACAAAGCCTCGATCATGGTCATCCGCTTGAAGTAGTGGCCCACCATGTATTCCATGGTCACGCCGATGCCGCCATGGAGCTGCACGGCTTCCTGCCCCAGCCTGCGACCCGACCGGCCGATTTGCACCTTCGCTGCAGCGGCCACCTTGTGGCGCTCGGCTGCATCCTCGTCACCCGACATCATGGTCGCCAGTAGCGCCATCGACCGCGCCTGCTCCAGCAGGACGTACATGTCCACGGCCCGATGCTGCAGGGCCTGGAACTCGCCAATGGCACGACCGAATTGCTTGCGCTGCTTCATGTAGTCGACGGTGGATGCGTGCATGGACGCCATGACACCGACCGCCTCCGCGGCCAAGTAGGCAAGCGCCTCGTCGACCACGCGTTCGACCGCCGGCAGGGCGCCCGTGGGATCGCCCAGTGCGACACCGAGGGCACCGGCCAATGAGATCTCGGCGGCGCGCAAGCCATCCTGCGTGGGATAGCCGCGGACGGACACGCCTTCGCCCGGCACGTCGACGAGGAACAACCCGATTCCATGGCGGTCGCGCGTGCCGCCCTTGGTGCGGGCGGTGACGAGCAGCTTGTCAGCGCTATCGCCATGCAGGACGACGCCCTTGTCCCCCTCCAGGCGCCAGCGCGTGCCGTCCGGACGAGCGATGGTGGCGACGTTGCTCAGCTCATAGCGTGACTGCCGCTCGACATGGCCGAAGGCCAGCAGCAGGTCGCCGGCAGCCACTCGGGGCAGCAACTCCGCCTGCAATGCGGCATCCGCCGACCGGCGCAGCAACCCGGCGCCGAGCACCACCGTCGCCAGGTATGGCTCCACCACCAGGCCACGGCCAAACGCTTCCGCGACGATCATCATCTCGACCGGTCCACCGCCGAAGCCGCCATGGTCCTCGCCGATCGGCAGGCCGAGCAGGCCGAGTTCGGCGAACTGCCTCCACATGGCGCGGCTCCAGCCCTCCGGCTCCGCCATGAAGCCACGTCGCTGCTCGAAACGGTATTTATCCGCGATCAGACGATCGACGCTGTCCTTCAGAAGGCGCTGATCGTCGCTCAGGTCAAAATCCATGTTACTTTCCGAAAAGAGCAAGGCACCAGGTCAGAAGCCCAGGATTGCCTTCGCCACGATGTTGCGCTGGATCTCGTTCGAGCCGCCGTAGATCGACACCTTGCGCCAATTGAAATAGGTCGGCGCCGCCTCCGCCGCATAGTCCGGCCCGATCGAGGCCGGATCGTTGTCACCCTCCGGTTCCACGTCGGCGCGATATGGCATGGCGTATGGTCCCACCAACTCCATCAGCAACTCCGTGGTCGCCTGCTGAATTTCGGAGCCCTTGATCTTGAGGATCGAACTCATCGGGTTCGGTTTGCCCTTGGGCCGGTCACGCTCCCCCGCCACGATGCGGAGCTGGGTCATTTCCAATGCCCGCAACTCGATTTCGACCGCGGTCAGCTTCTCGCGGAAATGCCGGTCCTCGATCATCGGCGTGTCGCCGATGCGCTCCAGCTTGGCCAGTTCGCGCAGCCGCAGCAGCCGTGCCTTGGACACGCCGACACGGGCGATGCCGGTCCGTTCGTTGCCGAGCAGGAACTTGGCATAGTCCCAGCCCTTGTTCTCCTGTCCGACCAGATTGTCATACGGCACCCGCACCTCATCGAACCACACCTCGTTCACCTCGTGGCCGCCGTCCAGCGTCTGGATCGGCCGCACCGTGATGCCCGCCGTCGTCATGTCGATCAGGATGAAGGAAATGCCCTCCTGCTTCTTCGCCGCGTTCGGGTCGGTGCGGCAGAGGCAGAAAATCCAGTCGGCGTGCTGCGCCAGCGTGGTCCAGGTCTTCTGCCCATTGACCACCCACTCGCCGCCATCCCGCCGCGCCGTCGTGCGCAGGCCCGCCAGGTCGGACCCGGCGCCGGGTTCGGAGAACCCCTGGCACCACCAGATGTCCAGGTTGGCGGTCGCTGGCAGGAATCGCCGCTTCTGCACCTCGCTGCCAAATTGCGCGATGACCGGCCCGACCATGGAGGTGTTGAAGGCGAGCGGTGCGGGCACGGAGTTGGTCTGCATCTCGTCGAGCCAGATGTAGGACTGCACCGGCGTCCAGTCCTTGCCGCCCCACGCCACCGGCCAGTGCGGCACGGCGAGCCCCGCCTGGTTCATGGTGCGCTGCGTCGTCATCAAGTCCGCCTTGGAGACATGCTCCCCCTTGCCGGCCTTCGCACGGATCTCCGCGGGAATTTCGCTGCGGAAGAACCGGCGCATCTCGTCGCGGAACGCGCGCTCATCGGGGGTGAAGCTCAAATCCATGGCCGGCTCCTTGCTGCGCACGTCCCGTGCCGCTGGGAAGGCGGCGGGTGGGGGTGCGCGCTAATGAACAATCTCGAACAATCCGGCGGCGCCCTGGCCACCACCGATGCACATGGTGACGACGGCGTGCCTGGCGCCCCGGCGCCGCCCCTCGATCAAGGCGTGGCCGGCCATGCGGGAGCCGCTCATGCCATAGGGATGTCCGATCGCGATCGATCCACCATCGACGTTCAGCCGGTCGTTCGGGATGCCGAGCGTGTCGCGGCAGTACAGCACCTGGCTGGCAAACGCCTCGTTCAGCTCCCACAGATCGATGTCCTCGATCCGCAGGCCCTTGCGCTCCAGCAGCCGCGGAATGGCGTAGACCGGCCCGATCCCCATCTCGTCCGGCGCGCATCCGGCGGTGGCGTAGCCGCGGAAGATGCCAAGCGGGGTGAGGCCCAGCCGCGCCGCTTCCTCGCCGGACATCATGACGCAGGCCGATGCGCCATCGCTGAGCTGGCTGGCATTCCCGGCGGTGATGAACTGGTCCTCGCCGCGCACCGGCTTCAGCTTCGTCAACCCCTCCAACGTCGTGTCCGGCCGGTTGCACTCGTCGGAGGTGAGCGTCACCTGCTCCTGGCTCACCGCCTTGGTGGCCTTGTCCACCACCTCCTTGGTGACCGTCATCGGCACGATCTCCTCGGCCAGGCGGCCGGCCTGCTGGGCGGCGGCGGTGCGGCGTTGGCTCTCCAGCGCGTATTCGTCCTGCGCCTCGCGGCTGATGCCGTATCGCCGCGCCACCACGTCGGCGGTCTCGATCATCGGCATGTAGACGTCCGGCGCGTGCTCGGCCAGCCACTGGTCGCGGTAGTGGAACGTGTTCATGTGGAACTGGACCAGGCTGATCGATTCCAGCCCCCCGGCGACGGCGACCGGCGCACCGTCGTTGACGATGCGGCCGGCCGCCATGGCCATGGCCTGCAAGCCGGAGGAGCAGAAGCGGTTCACCGTCATGGCCGAGGCGGTCGGCGGAATGCCTGCCCGCAGCGCCGCCTGCCGGGCGATGTTGCCGCCAGTGGCGCCCTCCGGGTTGGCGCAGCCCATCACCACATCCTCCACGCTGGCCGGGTCGATGCCGGCCCGCTCGATCGCCGCGCGGATGGCGTGGCCACCCAACTCGGCGCCATGGGTGATGTTGAACGCGCCGCGTTGCGCCTTGCCGATCGGCGTGCGGGCGGTGGAGACGATGACGGCGTCAGTCATGGATACAGACCTTCACGGCTTCGCGGTACGGATGATTTCAGGCAGCGGCCTTGGCCTGGGTCGCGAAGCCCTCGCCCCGGCCTGCCAGGTCACGCAGCAGCTTGGCCGGACGCAACGTCTCGTCCCCGCTGCCGTCGGCGTAGAAATCCAGCCGGTCGGCGATCTGCTTCAGCCCCACCTTGTCGGCATAGTGCATCGGGCCGCCGGTCCAGGACGGCCAGCCATAGCCGTTCATCCAGATCACATCGATATCGGAGGGACGGCTCGCGATCCCCTCCTCCAGGATGCGGGCACCCTCGTTGATCATCGGGTAGATCATCCGCTCGAAGATCTCGTCGTCGCCGATGCTGCGCGGGTTCACCCCCACCTCGCGTTGCTTCTCGGCGATGATGCGCTCGACCTCCGGATCGGGCGACGGCGTGCGGCCGTCGTATTTGTAGTAGCCGGCGCTGGTCTTCTGGCCGTACCGCCCGGCCTCGTACAATGCGTCGCTGACCGGCGCCTTGGCCCCGCGGCCCTGCCGGATGCGCCAGCCGACATCCAGCCCGGCCAGGTCGCCCATCGCATACGGCCCCATCGGGAAGCCGAACCGGGTGATCACCGCATCCACCTGCTGCGGCAGCGCGCCCTCCAGCAGCAGCGCCTCCGCCTGGGCCGAGCGCTTGTGCAGCATGCGGTTGCCGACGAAGCCCTCGCACACGCCCACCACCGCCGCCACCTTGCCGATGGTGCGGCCGACCGCCATCGCGCGGGCCAGCGAGTCGTAGCTGCTGGCCTTGCCGCGCACGATCTCCAGCAGCTTCATCACGTTGGCCGGAGAGAAGAAATGCATCCCCAGCACGTCCTGCGGCCGCTTGGTGAAGGAGGCGATTTCGTCCACGTCGAGCGTGGAGGTGTTGGACGCCAGCAACGCGCCAGGCTTGGCGATGGCATCCAGCCTGGTGAAGACCTCGCGCTTGACCTCCATGGTCTCGAACACCGCCTCGATCACCAGGTCGGCGTCGGCGATCGCGTTCCAATCCGTGGTGGGCGTGAACAGCGCCATGCGCTTGGCCACCTCGCCTTCCGGCAGGGAGCCGCGGCTGACGGCGGTGCGGTAGTTCTTCTCCACCACGGCCATGCCGCGGTCCAGCGCGTCCTGCTTGACCTCGACGAGCGTGACGGGGATGCCGGCATTGGCGAAGCACATGGCGATGCCGCCGCCCATCGTGCCGGCGCCGATGATGGCGGCCTTGGCCACCGGTGCGGGCTTCAGCCCGGCGGGCATGCCGGGTACCTTGGTTGCCTCCCGCTCGGCGAAGAAGGCGTGGCGCTGCGCCCGGCTTTCGTCGCTCGCGACCAGGTCCACGAACAGCCTGCGCTCCAGCGCCAGCCCCTCATCCATCGGCAAGGTGACCGCGGCACGCACGGCCTCGATGCAGGCGGCCGGCGCACGTTGCCCCCGGGCGCGCTTCAACAACGGAGCGGCGGCTTCATCCAGCAGAGTGGGGTTTGACCGCGCCTCCCGCAGCCGCTCCTCGCGGTCGCGGACCTTGAGCAGAGGCTTGCCGATGCAGGAGCGGGCGAACGCCACCGCCTCCACCCGGTTGGCACAGATCCCGTCCACCAGCCCTTCGGCCGCCTCCGCCGCGAGCTGGGTGCCGCCCACGATCGCCTTCATCGCCGCCACAGGGCCCATCAGACGGGGCAGCCGCTGGGTGCCGCCCGCGCCGGGCAGCAGGCCCAGCTTGACCTCCGGCAGCCCCAGCTTGGCGCCCGGCGCAGCGACCCGGTAGTGGCAGCCAAGCGCCAGTTCCAGGCCGCCGCCCAGTGCCAAGCCGGAGATCGCGGCCACGACCGGCCGGTCGAACGCTTCGACCATGGCGATCAATTCCCCCAGGGTCGGCGTCTTCGGGGGCTTGCCGAACTCGGTGATGTCGGCGCCGCCGGAAAAGGCGCGCGCCGTCCCGGTCAGCACGACCGCCTTCACCTCATCCATTGGTTGCAGGCGGGCAAAAGCCTGCATCAGCCCTTCGCGCAGCACGATGCCCAGCGCGTTGACCGGCGGATTGTCCATGGCGACGACCGCCACCTCGCCGTCTTGCTGCAGGTCCACCACCGCGTTGATGCTGCCCATACCCGTCCAACCTCCACCATTCACGTCACGTCGCGGCCGCCGCGGCGCGTACCTGCGACTATTACATACAGCCGGCTGTCGAGGGCGCGTGCCACGCCTGCTGCCCAGCCGGCGGGACCGTGGTCATGTCGCGGCCGGGCAGGACGTTCGGCAGCGCCGACGGCAAGAGCCAATTGCGATTCCCCTGGATCGCGGGTCCTTGACCGGACCTGTCGTCTTCCTGTTTCGTGATCCTGAGGCCTGGCGCGCGTCTGCGTCAATGCCGTACTCAATACCCGATCGGACGCCGCCATGCCGCTGCCGCCGTTGTTCGACCGCCTGCGCCTGCCGGTGATCGGCTCGCCGCTCTTCATCATCTCGAACCCCGACCTGGTGATCGCGCAATGCCGTACGGGGATCGTCGGATCGTTCCCGGCGCTGAACGCCCGGCCCGGCCCGGTATTGGAGGAATGGCTGAAACGACTCACCGGCGAGCTGGACGGGGCGGATGCGCCGTTCGCCGTCAACCAGATCGTCCACCGATCCAACGACCGGCTGATGCACGATGTCGAGCTATGCGTGAAATACCGCGCGCCAATCGTCATCACCTCGTTGGGCGCGCGGGAGGACGTGAACGAGGCCGTGCATTCCTATGGCGGCATCGTCCTGCACGACGTGATCAACGACCGGTTCGCCCGCAAGGCGATCGCCAAGGGAGCGGACGGGCTGATCGCAGTGGCGGCCGGCGCAGGCGGCCATGCCGGAACGACCTCCCCATTCGCCCTGGTGGGCGAGATCCGCAGCTGGTTCGATGGCCCGCTGGCGCTGTCGGGCGCCATCGCCACTGGCCAGGCCGTGCTGGCGGCGCAGGTGATGGGGGCGGATTTCGCCTATATCGGATCGGCCTTCATCGCGACGGAAGAGGCCAATGCGGCACCCGGCTACAAGCAGATGCTGGTCAACAGCGCCGCCGCCGACATCGTCTACACGGACCTCATCACCGGCGTGCATGGCAACTACCTGCGGGGCAGCCTGGTGAACGCCGGGCTGGATCCGGCCAATCTGCCCGGTAGCGACCCGACCACGATGAATTTCGGCAGCGGCCGCACAAAGGCGTGGAAGGATATCTGGGGCGCGGGCCAGGGCATCGGCGCGGTCACCGCCGTCACGCCGGTCGCCCAGCTGGTGGCACGGCTGTCCCGCGAGTACGACGCTGCCCGGGCACGGCTTCGACCAGCGGCGCAGGTGGCGGCGTGACCGATTTCGTCCTGACCCGCGCCCTGCTGGAGGCGGGCGGGATCGATGCCATGGTGGCGCGTTCGGCACCCGACCTTCGGCTGCTGACCGAGGCGGAACGGGCTGAATCGCTACGGCAGACCTTGGCAGGCCGCCCGAGCGGCGAGGCCGTCTGGTTGTTCGGCTACGGGTCGTTGATCTGGAACCCGCAGATCCACGCGGTGGAGCGTCGCACGGCCACTGTGCAGGGCTGGCACCGCGCGTTCTGCCTCTCGACCCGGGCGGGCCGCGGCACGCCGGACAACCCGGGCCTGGTGTTGGGTCTCGATGCCGGCGGGAGCTGCCAGGGCGTCGCATTCCGCATTGCCGAAGAGATCGTCGAGGCGGAGTTACGGTTGCTGTGGCGCCGAGAGATGCTGGCCGGCAGCTACGTGCCGCGCTGGCTGGACCTGGAGGACGCATGCGGATGCCGCTTCGGCGTCGCAATCGCCTTCACCGTGGATCCGCTATGCGAGCAATATGCCGGCGACCTGGCGGAAGCGGCGGTGATCCAGCGGCTGGCCTCCGCCGGGGGTGAACTGGGCAGCTCGGCCGACTATCTGTTCCGGACCTGCGTCGGGCTCCGAGCCGCGGGCATCCCGGACCCGGACTTGGAGAGTCTCGCCATGACTGTTGCAAATATGCAACAGACACGAACTCCTGAACAAACCCGATCGGATTGACATGCTTTGAGAAGCACGAGGTCGGGGCGGGATGCCTAACTTGGAGCAAGCCGGCACAGTGGTCTATAATTCGAGAAAAACGTTACAATCGGACAGATATTAGAGTACGGACGCTTATTGAAGCTGTTTGGAGCTTGGATGACAGATAAACCTGATGGCAACGCCGCCAGCTCGCCGCCCACGACGATCGATCAGCACGTCGGGCACCGGATACGTCTCGGTCGGCTGGAGCACAAGCTGAGCCCGACCACGGTTGCACGCGCCCTGGATGTCCCCACCAGCAGCCTGATTGATTGGGAGGAAGGTCGCTCGCGTATCCCGGCCCAGCATCTCCTGGCCCTCAGTTCGCTGCTGTCACGGCCGTTGGCCAGCTTCTTCGAAAAGCTCCCCGCGACACTGTCGCTTGCTGAGGGCCTTGAGCGCCCGGAAAGTGACGCCAGCCTGCTGCGCAAGCGGACGCCCGTCGCGAAGCACTAGGCCGCTGCCGCATCGAATATCGAACCGGCGGCATGCTCGATCGCGGAACATGCCGCTTGGCTTCAGCCATGGGAGACCGCCTGCGACGCCATCAAGCGCCAACCCCTCTCGTTGATGTGGCAACGGGCCTATGCCCGACATGACAACGTATCTGCTACTTAGCCAGGTGCCGTCTGGATGCAGACTTGCAAAAAATCATTTGGCGGCCTTAGCGGTTCTTGACCTGGCTGGTCTCACCTCCGGCACCGGATGAAGCGCCATGAATGGCATTGCCGCATGCCAGGCGGCTTTGCGATGGTCGCCCGGCGCCAGTGACGCTACGGCCGGGAAGGCTGTAGCCCGGCCGTGCCCAAGGCGCGGTCGCCCGACGCTGACATCCCGAATCGGCCAAGACCGGGCAATTTGATCGCCGGGCGGCGCAGGTCCAGTCCGAACACGCCGCCGAGGATGTTCACTTCCAGCCCCTCTACCCAGCCGACCGTCACCCCGGCATAGCCGCCCAGGGTCAGGGTCAAGCCCGTGCCCGAGGCGGTGCGGCGCAGCCAGTGACCGTCATACGGGTAGTCCTTGCCGATGGCGGTAGATGGCAGGATCTCGCCAGTCTCCGGCACGGCGGCCATGACAGCGGCCACGAAGGTGTTGGAGTTGGGGCCCGGCCAGGCGCGGTAATCCCCTTCGTTGTGCCAGGCATATTCCTGGATCGCGGCCTGCATGCGAGGGATCAGTGCCGTGGCAGCGTCGCCATCCGCCGCGAACACCACGGCCGGCACATGGCCAAACCAGCGGCCATCCGGCTCGAACCCGTTCATGCGGATCGGCTTGCCCCAGGCGGTATAGTCGTAGCGGGTATACCCGCCGGCGCCGGCGGGCTTGAACACGATCCAGCTGTGAGTTGCGAAGATACCCCGCCAGCGGACCGTCTGGGCCGAAAACACCCGCACCACCGCTGGCGTCGACGCCGCCGCGAGTGGCAGCAGCCCGGTGCTGGAGCGGTCGGCGGTTCGCCACCCGACGCCGCTGCCCTCCAAGCGATAGATCACGGCCGAAACGCCCAGCGGCAGCATGTAACAGACGGCAAACAGCACCAAGCCGGTTTTCAGCATCAGCATGCCCGTGACATTTGCTGCAGGACGGCGGAAGACAAGCCCACCGACCTGCCTCGTCACTCACCGCCAGGGTCGATGATTGGCCGAAGATCAGGCGCATCGGTCGCCGGCGGGCGCGGATATCGTTCCACGTCACCGGGTAACCGGCAGCCGAGATAACGGTCCGGCCTGTCGAGCGCCGGGCTGCCGGTATCGGTCCAGTTCGTGGAGCCTTCGCCAATGCTCGCGTCCCCCGCCCCTCCGCTTGTATGAGCGGAATGCCGGTTTGCGAGGCAAGCGGCCGCCATCGCGGCATGAAAGTCCGTCGACCTGAGGCAGTGGCGCCTAGTGGGCCACCCTGCCAGCAAAGCCCAACGACTCGAGCGCCGCGCCGAACAGCCGATGGGCTACATCGACCAAGTGGGCCGCGTCTTCCGGGTTGCCGTCGGCGTAGGCTTGCTCCGCCAGCACGAGGGCAGCTTGCGCGACGAGGTGCGCCTCATGGGATGTTCGGAAACGTGACGAATCGACCAACACTATAGCTGCCTCCAACGCCCGGCTACGCCAATGCGCCGCCGATAGGGTTTCAAAGCGGCGAAGCGGCCATGAAGATAATGCTTTCATATCCTTAACAAGGCATTACTGCGGCAACCACATGGCCGAAATACAATCGTCGCCCAGTCGGTCCTAACTCCTGCTTGACCGACAGGCTGGCCAGGCGGGCCCGCCATGCCCTGTCGGTCCCATTCGGGAGGCTTGCCCTAGCCGCAGGGCTGTGCTGGAAGGCCCCATGATGGAGCTCGACAGGCATGACGAGCGGGTGCTCGTCCTCGATTTCGGCAGCCAGGTCACGCAGCTGATCGCCCGGCGCCTCCGCGAAAGCGGGATCTACTGTGAAATCTGGCCGTTCAACGCCGAGTCCGGGCGTGTTGCCGCCTGGAAACCCAAGGCGATTATCCTGTCCGGCGGGCCTGCCAGCGTGACCGACCCTGCCTCCCCACGTGCGCCCGACCTGGTATGGACCATGGGCGTGCCTGTGCTGGGCATCTGCTACGGTCAGCAACTGATGTGCGCCCAGCTCGGCGGTGCGGTCGAGTCCCATGGCGTGCAGGAATTTGGCCGCGCCTTCGTGGACGTGGCCGAAGCGTGCGCGCTGTTCGACGGGACCTGGCGTCTGGGAGGGCGCGAACAGGTCTGGATGAGCCATGGCGATCGCGTCACCGCCCTGCCCCCTGGGTTCCGCGCCGTCGCGTCCAGCGATGGCGCGCCCTTCGCCGTTGTAGCGAATGAGGCACGGCGGTTCTACGGCGTGCAGTTCCATCCCGAGGTCGCGCACACGCCCCATGGCGCGGCGCTGCTGCGCAACTTCACCCATGGCATCGCCGGGCTGCGCGGCGACTGGTCCATGGCGGAGTTCCGCCAGGAAGCGGTCAGCCGCATCCGGGCCCAGGTCGGCGCCGGCCGGGTGATCTGCGGCCTGTCGGGCGGGGTGGATTCGTCGGTCGCGGCGGTGCTGATCCACGAGGCCGTGGGCGACCAGCTCACCTGCATCTTCGTGGACCACGGCCTGCTGCGACGCGGCGAGGCGGCGGAGGTCGATGCGATGTTCCGCGACCGCTACAACATCCGCCTGGTGCACCGCGACGCGTCGGGGCTGTTCCTGGACGCGCTGGACGGGGTCACGGACCCGGAAACCAAGCGCAAGACGATCGGCCGCCTGTTCATCGACGTGTTCGAGGAAGAGGCCGCCAGGATCGGCGGCGCCGACTTCCTGGCGCAGGGCACGCTGTACCCGGACGTCATCGAAAGCGTCAGCGTCACCGGCGGCCCCAGCGTCACCATCAAGAGCCACCACAATGTCGGCGGCCTGCCCGCCCGCATGCGCATGTCGCTGGTGGAGCCGCTGCGCGAGCTGTTCAAGGACGAGGTCCGCGCCCTGGGACGCGAGCTGGGCCTGCCCGACACGCTGGTCGGGCGCCACCCCTTTCCCGGCCCCGGCCTGGCGATCCGCATCCCCGGCGCGATCACCCGGGCAGGATTGGAGACGCTGCGGCACGTCGATGCGATCTTTCTGGAGGAAATCCGCAGCGCCGGGCTATACGACGCGATCTGGCAGGCCTTCGCCGTGCTGCTGCCGGTCCGCACCGTCGGCGTCATGGGGGATGGCCGAACCTACGACCAGGCCTGCGCCCTGCGCGCCGTCACCAGCACGGATGGCATGACCGCGGAGTTCTATCCGTTCGACATGGGCTTCCTGGGCCGCGTCGCCGGCCGGATCGTGGGCGAGGTGCGCGGCGTCAACCGCGTGACCTACGACATCACCAGCAAGCCACCGGGAACGATCGAGTGGGAATGACCGCGGAGCCGTCAACCCGCCGCGTCTGACCGCGACAACACGCCCCCCGTCATCGGTGCGGCGACCCCGGTCGTCGCAGGAAAGCTGATCGGCAGGCCACGCAGCGACCGGACCGCCAGGAAGCCGAAGCACTCGGCTTCGATGGCGTCGCCGCGCCAGCCCAGCGTCGCGGCAGCCACCGGCTCCGCCCGCGCCCGGGTGCGGATCGCCTGCATCATCACCGGGTTCCTGCCGCCGCCACCGCAGACGACCAGGCGGGTCGGCCGCACGGGCAGCAGGTCGAGCCCACGCCCGACCGCAGCGGCCGTGAACGCCGTCAGGGTCGCGGCGCCGTCCTCCAGGCCCAGCCCATCCGCCATGGCGGCGAGGAAGCTGAAGCGGTCGAGCGATTTGGGGTAGGGCGCGGCAAAGTAGGGATGCTCCAGCAGCCGGGCCAGGCGCGCCTCGTCCACGCAGCCCTTGGACGCCAACGCGCCGTCCCGGTCCATGCCCAGGCCGGTGGCACGCTCCACCCAATCGTTTAACGGCGCATTGGCCGGCCCGGTGTCGAACGCCACGAGTTGCCCGTCGTCGTCCCTCCAGGTGAGGTTGCCGACCCCGCCCAGGTTGAGCACCGCCGTCGATGCGGTGGCGCCGAGCGAGCGCAGCAGCGCGCCGTGGTAACTGGCGGCGAGCGGCGCACCGTGGCCGCCGGCCCGCACGTCGGCCGTGCGGAAATCATGCACGACGTCGATCCCCGTCAGCCGCGCCATCAGCGCGCCATCACCCAGCTGGCGCGTATCGCCGGCGCGGCCGGGCCGGGGCGGCCGATGCAGCACGGTCTGGCCGTGGAAGCCGATCACCGCCACCTGCGACACAGCCAGGCCGGACTCGGCAAGGAAGGCCAGGACCGCGGCGGATTGCGCCCGCGTCAGCGCCTGCTCGGCCTGGCGGAACAGCGCCGGCTCCGGCCCGTCGAATTGCCAGGCCGCCGCCGCCGCCAGGGCCTGCACCAGGATCGGTCGGATCTCCGCCGGGTAGGCTGCGAGGGTCCAGGGGCCGAACTCCGCGACCGTCTCCCCATCGGTCCGCAGGAGTGCGATGTCGATCATCCCGTCCAGCACGGTGCCCGTCATGAGGCCCACCGCCCATACCGGCGCCATGTCAGGCCTCTTCCGGCCCGGCAAGCGCCTGGCGCACGAACCCGCCGGATCGCGCCAGACGCTGCGCCGCCTCCGCGGCGTCGATGCCCGCCAGCAACGCCACCACCGCCGGTTTCACCTTGCCGTCCGCGGCCTTCAGCGCTGCCGCGGAGGCGGACTCGTCGGCGCCCGTGATGTCCTGCACCATGCGGAGCGCACGGCGGCGCAGCTTCTCGTTGCTGGCGCGGACATCCACCATCCAGGGGCCGTAGGTCTTGCCGAGCGCGATCATGACGGCGGTGCTGAGCGTGTTCAGCACGACCTTCTGCGTGGTGCCGGCGGTCAGGCGGGTGCTGCCGGCCACGATCTCCGCCCCGGTCAGGACCTCCACCGCCAGCGCAGCCGCCGCGGCCGCCGGGCTGCCGGCGTTGTTCACGACCGCGACGGTCAGCGCGCCCAGCCTGCTTGCATGCCGCAGCCCGCCCACGACGTAGGGCGTCCGGCCCGAGGCGGCGATGCCGACCACGGCGTCGCCCGGCCGCAGATCATGCGCGGCCAGCGCCTCTGCAGCCGCGTGCCAGTCGTCCTCCGCGCCTTCCGTGGCCTGGATCATCGCCGCGGCACCACCGGCCAGGAGCGGGATCACCACGCCAGACGGCACGCCGAAGGTCGGCGCCAACTCCGCCGCATCCAGCGTGGCCAGGCGGCCGGGCGTGCCCGCGCCGAGATAGAACAGCCGTCCGCCGCGCCGCATCCGGTCGGCGACCGCCTCGGCCGCGACGGTGAGCTGCGGTTCGGCCCGGGCCAGCGCGGCCTGGGCCCGGCGCTCGGACGCGAGCAGCAAGTGCACGACATCCCGGACCGCGCGCTGGTCCAGATCCTCCAGTCCCGGCTGGGCGCCCTCCGTGGCGAGGGCGTCCAGCCCGGCAGCCGGGGCGGCCACCCGGATGGCCTCGGCTGGCCCGCGGGGGTGCAGCACCTCCACCCCGCCGATCCAGACCCGGCGCGGTACCCACTGGTCATCCCACCAGACCAGGTCGGCCCGGGCGCCCGGCGCGATACGGCCGAGATCCGCACGGCCGAGCGCGTCCGCCGGCGCCTCGGTGGCGGCGCGCAGGATCGCGGCCGGATCGATGCCGGCGGCCACCATGCGGCGCACGCCTTCGTCCAGCACGATGCCCGCGCCGCTGATCGTCCCGTCCAGGCGGCGACCCAGGCCGGTGGCATCCACGCACACGGGGAGGCCGCCAAACTCCAGCATCGTGCCCGGCGGCAGCCCGGCGACGAGGATCGAATCCGACACGGCCACCAGGCGGGCACCCACGGCCTGGAAGGCCAGCCGGCAGGCGACCGGATCCACATGCTGGCCGTCGACGATCAGGCAGCACGACAGAAGCGGGTCGGTGAGCGCCAGGCCGGGCAACCCCGGCTCGCGATGGCCCAGCGGCCGCATCGCGTTGAACAGGTGCGTCACCATGGATGCGCCAGCCTCGACGGCCGCCAGGGTCTGCGCCCCGGAGGCATCCGAATGGCCGATGGAGACGACCACCCCCTCCCCCACCAGCCGCCGTATCGCGGCCAGGGCGCCAGGGCGTTCCGGCGCGAGCGTGACCGTGCGCAGCATCCGGCGTGACGCGGGATCGCCGAGCAGCGCCTCGAGCGCCTCGGGCGTGGGATCCAGCAGCCAGTCGGCCCGGTGCGCCCCGCGTCGCTCGGGCGAGAGGAACGGGCCTTCCAGATGCACGCCCAGGACGCGAGCGACCGGCTGGTCCGCCAAGGCCGCCGCCGTAATGTCGGCCCGGCGCATCGCCGCCAGCAAGGCCGGCATCGGCGCCGTGATCACCGTTGGCTGGACGGCGGTGACCCCGCATGCCGCCAACCTGGCCAGTGCCCCGCGCCAGGCCTCCTGGTCGGCCACGGCGAAATCCACGCCGAACGCCCCGTTGTTGTGCAGGTCCAGCAGGCCGGGGGTGAGCACGCCGCCCTGCAGAATCTCGGCGCCGGCAGCAGCCTGGCCACCGACGCGGACGATCCGGCCTTGCGCTACCTCGACGGTGGCAGGGCCGCTCCATCGGCCGCCGGGAGCCAGCAGCCGGGGCACGGCCAGCATTGCCGCGCTGCTCACATCAGCTATAGGGCGGTTTGGTGTATCCAGCGGGCGACAGGGTGAAGATCTCGCATCCCGCCTCGGTCACGCCCACCATGTGCTCGAACTGGGCGGAGAGGCTGCGGTCCCGCGTCACCGCGGTCCAGCCATCGTCCAACACCTTCACCTCCGGCCGGCCGGCATTCACCATCGGTTCCACGGTGAAGAACATGCCGGGACGCAGCACCACGCCCTCCCCCGATCGGCCGAAATGCAGCACGTTGGGCGCCTCGTGGAACCGGCGGCCGATGCCGTGGCCGCAGAAATCCCGCACCACGCTGAAGCGCTGGGCCTCGACATAGCTCTGGATGGCGTGGCCCACGTCCCCCAACGTTCCACCGGGGCGCACTGCAGCAATACCCCGCATCATGGCCTCGTACGTCACGTCCATCAGCACCCGCGCCCGGGTTCCCGGCTGGCCGGCGACGTACATCCGGCTGGTATCGCCATGCCAGCCATCCAGCACGACCGTCACGTCGATGTTGAGGATGTCGCCTTCCAGCAGCCGACGCTCGCCGGGGATGCCGTGGCACACGACATGGTTTATCGAGGTGCAGGTGGATTTCGGGTAGCCGCGATAGTTCAACGTGGCGGGGATGCTGCCGTGGGACAGCATAAAGTCGTGGCACAGCGTGTCGAGCTGGCTGGTCGTCACGCCGGGCTTCACATGCCCGGTGATCATGTCGAGCGTTTCTGCCGCCAGGCGCCCGGCGGCCCGCATCCCGGCAAAGTCCTCCCCCCCATGGAGGGTGATGCGCCGCCCGTCCGTCCCGCCGTCCATCCCAGCCCCACCTTCTGATAGAGGTGAAAATGCGCAAGCCCGCGGCCCGGCGCAAGGCCGCCGGCCGATCAGCCGTGACTATGCCAGACGCCGCCGGTGCTGGCGGTCGAGTGGGTGCTGGCGGGAGAGTGCGCCAGGGCGTGGATCGCCGGCTCCGCACGGGCTCGGGTCCGGCGATCCTCCGGAACGAAGCGCGTCGGCTCGGTCCGCCGCTCGATCATCCGGGGCGGCGCTGCCGCGGCGGCGGCAAGCCGGATGCTGGGCCGTGCGGCGCGCGACCGCCAGGGCGGCGGCAACGACGCCGCGGGCAATGTCGCGGCGGAGGCCGCAGCCACCAACGCCGGCGCACGCACCCGCATAGGCTCGCCCCGGCTCACCGGAACGCCCATCCGGTCGAACCCGGCATCCAGCAGCGATGCCATGTGGCTGTCACGCTCGTAGCCGTTCGATGCGCCCATCACGACGCCGATCAGCCGCACGTCCCCTCGTACGGCGGACGTCACCAAATTGCAGCCGGAGGCGTCGATGTAGCCGGTCTTGAGGCCGTCCGCACCGGGATAGGTCTGCAGCATGCGGTCGTGGTTCGGGATCATGCGGCCATGGAACAGGAAGGATGGCACGCTGAAATAGTGGTATTCCTGCGGATAGTCCTGGATGAGGTGGCGCGCCAGCAAGGCCAGGTCACGGGCGGTGGTCACCTGGTCCGGATCCGGCCAGCCGGATGCGTTGCGGAATGTCGTCCGGCTCATGCCCAGCGCCCGGGCGCGCAACGTCATCATCTGGGCAAAGCGTTCCTCGTCGCCGCCCATCAGCTCGCCCAGGGCGGCAGCGGCATCGTTGGCCGACTTCGTCACCAGGCCGAGCAGCGCTTGCTCCACCGTGATCGTCATACCGGGCAGCAGGCCAAGCTTGGATGGCGACATGGCAGCAGCATGCGGGGACACGGGAACGAGCTCGTCCAGGCTGACGCGGCGGTCGCGCAGGGCCTCGAAAAGCATGTAGATGGTCATCATCTTCGTCAGGCTCGCCGGGTAGCGCGGTTCGTCCGCGTTGGCGGCCGAGAGGATCTGCCCGGATCCCGCATCCATCACCAACGAGGCATAGCGTGCGGAGCCGACCTGCGCCGATGCCTGTCGGGACTGCAGCAACGCAAGCAGCAGCACGAGGCAGGGCAGTCCGCGTATACCCGTTCGCAAGCAGCGCAGCATGCCAGACCATCCCCGTGACGACCATTGCACCGTAGATGCTCGACTTGTCGCATGTCCAGTGAAGACCGGCTGAATCGATGCGATGCCAGCATGTTACGGCATGGAGCTCTTTTGTTGGATATCTCTGTGGCAAATCTGTGGATGTTGCGCTGCACAAAACGTCTTGACGGCTGCGAAGTCGGCACCCTAGACGAAGCGTCGTGCTGCAGCGCAGCATCGCTAAAGGCGCCGAAAGATGCACAATCTGCTCGGCGTGAAGACCGACATCATGAACAGGAGAGACGTTATGGGCGCTACGATCACCAACGAGAATTTCGACCGCACCGTGTCCGGCTTGAAGGATGGCGTGGCCAATGCGACCGCTGGGTTGGAGGAGGCGCAGGCAACCATGCGCGATGGTATGCAGAAGGCAGTGAAGTCCGCCGAAGACATGTTCGCCTTCGTCCAGGGCAATTTCGAGGCATTCGCCAAATCGGGCCAGATCCTGGCCACCGGCATGCAGGACCTGTCGCAGAGCTTCGCCGCGGCGGCGCGTTCGTCGATGGACGAGACCGTCAGCACGTTCAAGGCGATGACTGCCGCCAAATCCGTCAAGGAAGCGATGGACCTACAGGGTAACCTGCTGCGTAGCACCCTGGAAAAGGCCGTTGCCCGGACCGGCCATGTCACCGACAGCTCCATGAAGCTGTCCGAGCAGGTTTTCGCCCCGATCAGCACCCGCCTGATGCTGGCAACGGAGAAGTTCGGCCGCTCCGCCTGATCTTTCCACCTGCCACGAGCCAGAAGGCCCGGGACGCTCGCCCGGGCCTTTTCTGTTTCCGCCAGGGCGTGGATTGCGGCAACCTCGTGCCAAGGGGCCTTTTCCCGCGAGGCACCAATCCGATATGGTCGCCCCATGAGATGCCAAGCCGCCCGGGCCACCTGCTGATGAGCGATTCGGACAAACGGGACGCCGACGGCCCGGGCATCGGAGTCGTCACGAAGACGCGGCCGAAGACCCGAAAGCCGGCCTTGTACAAAGTGCTGATGCTGAACGACGACTACACGCCCATGGAGTTCGTGGTCCACGTGCTGGAACGCTTTTTCCAGAAGACGCGTGATGAAGCGACCCGGATCATGCTGCACGTGCATCGTCGTGGTGTCGGGGTATGCGGCGTGTTCACCTACGAAGTGGCGGAAACCAAGGTGACGCAGGTCATGGACCTCGCCCGGCAGAACCAGCATCCGCTGCAATGCACGATCGAGAAAGAATAAGGGCTGCAAACTCGCCGCGATAAACCCATGTCTGTCACCGTCAACGCGATAGGGCCAATTGCGCCGTTACGATCAAGGCTCGACAAGACCGCCTGATGAGCGTGACGTAGCCGCCGGACGAAGGAGCAGCGTACCCCCATGCTGTCACGGAATTTAGAACAGACGCTGCACCGCGCCTTGTCGTTCGCCAGTGAGCGGCGCCACGAATATGCGACCCTGGAACACCTGCTGCTCGGCCTGGCCGACGACACGGATGCGGCCACCGTGCTGCGCGCCTGTGGCGTCGACCTGGACAAGCTGCGGCAGGAGCTCGGCGAGTTCCTGGACAAGGACCTACCCGGGTTGGCGACCGACCGGCCGGGTGACCCGAAGCCGACCGCCGGGTTCCAGCGGGTGGTGCAGCGGGCAGCGATCCATGTCCAAAGCTCCGGCCGCGAAGAGGTTACTGGGGCGAACGTGCTCGTGGCGCTGTTCAGCGAGCGGGAGAGCCACGCGGTCTACTTCCTGCAGCTCCAGGACATGACGCGGCTCGATGCGGTGAACTTCATCAGCCACGGCATCGCCAAGGCGCCGGGCCGGCAGCCGGCCCGCCCCCCCGCGGCCGAGAAGCCCGAGGGCGGCGGCGAAGGCGAGCGCGAGGAGAAGGGCAACCGCCGCAACCAGGACGCACTGTCCACCTACTGCGTGAACCTGAACAAGAAGGCGACCGCCGGCAAGATCGACCCGTTGATCGGCCGCGAGACCGAAATCGAGCGGACGATCCAGATTCTCTGCCGACGCACCAAGAACAACCCGCTCTATGTCGGCGATCCCGGTGTCGGCAAGACCGCCATCGCTGAGGGCCTGGCCAAACGGATTGTAGAAGGCGACGTGCCGGAGGTGCTGATCAAGAGCACCATCTTCTCATTGGACATGGGCGCGTTGCTGGCCGGAACGCGCTATCGCGGCGACTTCGAGGAGCGGCTGAAGGCCGTCGTCACCGAATTGGAGGCACAGCCGAACGCCGTGCTGTTCATCGACGAGATCCATACCGTGATCGGTGCCGGCGCGACCAGCGGCGGCGCGATGGATGCATCGAACCTGTTGAAGCCGGCACTGGCGAGCGGAACGATGCGCTGCATCGGCTCGACCACCTACAAGGAGTACCGCAACTACTTCGAGAAGGATCGCGCGCTCGTTCGCCGCTTCCAGAAGATCGACGTCAACGAGCCGTCGCTGGAAGATGCGATCAAGATCATCCGCGGGCTGAAGACGAACTACGAGCGGCACCACAAGGTGCGCTACACGGAAGAGGCGATCCGCGGCGCCGTGGAGCTGTCGGCCAAGTACATCAACGACCGGAAGCTACCTGACAAGGCCATCGACGTGATCGACGAGGTCGGCGCCAGCCGCATGCTGTTGCCGGAAGGCAAGCGCCGCAAGACCGTGACGCTGCGCGACGTGGAGGAGATCGTCGCAAAGATCGCCCGCATCCCGCCAAAGAGCGTGTCGGCCGATGACAAGGAGACGCTGCGAAACCTCGAACGCGACCTGAAGGCCATGGTATTTGGCCAGGATAAGGCGATCGAGGCCCTGTCAGCCGCGATCAAGCTGAGCCGGGCGGGCCTCCGCGAGGCAGAGAAGCCGATCGGCAACTACCTGTTCAGCGGCCCGACCGGCGTCGGCAAGACCGAGGTGGCACGCCAGCTCGCCTCCACGCTTGGCATCGAGTTGATCCGCTTCGACATGAGCGAGTACATGGAGCGGCACAGCGTGTCGCGGCTGATCGGCGCGCCACCGGGCTATGTCGGCTTCGACCAGGGTGGCTTGCTGACGGACGGGATCGACCAGCATCCGCATTGCGTGCTGTTGCTGGATGAGATCGAAAAGGCGCACCAGGACCTGTTCAATATCCTGTTGCAGGTCATGGATCACGGCAAGCTGACTGACCATAACGGCAAGTCGGTTGATTTCCGCAACGTGATCCTGATCATGACGACCAACGCCGGCGCGTCCGACATGGCGAAGGAAGCAATCGGCTTCGGTCGCACCGAGCGTGAGGGCGAGGATGAAGAGGCGGTCAAGCGCCTGTTCACTCCGGAGTTCCGAAATCGGCTGGACGCCATCATCCCGTTTGCCGGGTTGACGGAAGAGACTGTCGGCCGCGTGGTCGAGAAGTTCGTCATGCAGTTGGAGGCTCAGTTGGCCGACCGCAACGTGACGATCGAACTCTCGTCGGCTGCGAAGGAGTGGCTGGCGGAACGGGGCTACGACCGGTTGTATGGTGCCCGGCCTTTGGCCCGCGTGATCCAGGAGTATATCAAGAAGCCTTTGGCGGAGGAGCTGCTCTTCGGCAAGCTGGTGAAGGGGGGCTCGGTCAAGGTGAACCTGGTGGATGGCAAGCTGGTCTTCGACGTGACCGAAGCCGCGGCTCCCGCGCAGCCCAAGCCGGAGAGCGGTGGGGACGAGGGCGGCATGGAGCGCGAGCCGGAGGAAGTCGAGTGAAGGCGGTCTGGAACGGCGCGACGATCGCGGACAGCGATGACATCGTCATGGTCGAGGGGAATGCTTACTTCCCTTCTTCCGCCGTCGTGCCAGGCGTCTTGAAGCCGTCAAGCCACACCACCGTCTGTCCCTGGAAAGGGACGGCGCATTACTACACGCTCAATGTCGAGGCTGCGGTGAATGAGAACGCCGTTTGGTACTATCCGGAGCCGAAGTCGGCCGCCAAGGAGATCAAGGACCGGGTCGCCTTTTGGAAGGGTGTCACCGTCACCACCTGAAGCGGTGGATGGCCGTAAAGAAGGTCGCCTTGCCCGAGTGGGCAAGGCGACCTTGGGATGTCAGCCGTTTAGATGAGCTTGCCGGGCTTGTCGGGGTTGCCGCAAGGCGAAACGATGGTCGGCCTGTTGTGCAAACCATTGGGTGACCGACCGGGCGTAGAGTTCTGGCCCGGTGCCGTCCATTGCGCCTTTCGGAAGGGAGTTCGCAGTCTGCACTGCGCCCTCGGCGCCATTTGCCGGCAGCACGGTATTGTCGAAACGGCTTACCACCTGGCTTTGGTTGGACGTGCCTTGGCCATTGTCATACCCGTTGGGCATTGCCGGGCTGTTGCCGCCCTCTCCCGCGAAGGCAGTCGTCGCCAGGCTAAGTGCGGCAACCGTTACGGCAATGACGAGTTTTGTATTCATTTCGATGGTGGTCCTCTTGAATGAGGTCCGTCTGCATGGCGGGCCAAACCGATGCACGAGAGCAGTAGGTATCTCTGCGATCGGTGACCGTAAGCTAATTACCCCGCCTATAAAGCGGAATGCGTGGCGTCCGCCTATGATCCATGCCGGCAAGTATGGGCGCACGGCCGGCTTGGCGAGACGTCTTTCAAGTTTGGCAAAGGCGGCGCACGAGCGGGAAAACTCCGTCAGATGACATCTTATCCGTGCCATCGTCCCGCCTCTAGCCGCCGAAACCCGGCATGACGTGGTAGCCGGCGGCGATATGCGCTTCGGTATGGAACAGCGTGGACGTCGATCTATGGTTGAGCGCCACCCATAACCTCAAGGAGGCCCAACAGCCGTGACCGCAGCAACGGGCTCGTCAAGTCCGCGAATGCTTTGACAATCCCGGCCGCGATGGCCGCCTCATCCCTGCCGGTTCTCTGGATAGCCGGGCCGGGCACCGCTGGTGCCGGATCAGGCACGTAGGCTGTGGCCGGCGGACTGGGGGCGTTCGGGGTCATTGGCTTGCCGGCCACCTGCGAGCCTTGGAATTCCTGTTCCATTTCCATGGAGGGCATTCCAGCAAAAAAATCCGTCAGCTGGCATCCCAGGTGCCCGGTCAACTCGAGCAGCACCGAGGGTGGCGCGCGCTCCACGCCTTCTTCGTACCGGGCAAGGGCGTGAACGGAAATCGACAGGAGCGTGGCGACATCGTGCTGACCCAGCCGTGCGCCCTCACGAGCCCGCAGCATGTTTAAACCTATGATCCGGTCGATCTCAGCGGCAATGGTCGCCGATGGTCTCCTTTTATCGCCAAACAAAATATCTCCACCAGAACGCTGCTAGACCAAGGAGCCAGATCGCTGGCCTCCCGTGACAAAGCACGGGGAACTCACCGATTGTTAGAGCCACTCATTATGCTGAAAACCTCGCCCCATGCGGCGCACCTATCAAAATCCGGAATAGACTTAACCAAGTTTCTACGGCTCACAAGCGCCTGCGGACGAGGGATGATCCGCTTGCAGGCAGGCCATGCCGGGCAAGACACAGCGCGGGAGCAGCAGGAATACAGTTGTGTAGCGCTCCATCCCGCCTGGCCGATTGCAAGCCCCGGAACGTCAGTCAGTTACGGTCTGCTCTCAAATCCGCAGCCGAAACCGTTGCCTTATTGTCACATCGCGAAGTTAGCAGAAACCGTAACATTTTCCCTCTTAACAGTTTGCACACTCCGGTGTGTTGTACGATCGCGGGCATTGGACAGCGGAAGGTGCAAGGGACGATGACATACGTGGAACTAATCAGTTTATCGCGGCGGCATGGACGCCAGGAGATGACTGGCAGCCTCGCGATCCGGCTGGCTGAAAAGGCGCATCATGAAGGCCGCATGGCCGAAGCACGCGGCCTGGTGGAGCTGGCATATCGCCTGTTCGACGAGGCTGCGGATGTCGACTGCCCGACATCGGCCGAACGTTCAAGCGAACTGCATCCGGCGTAACCTCGAAGCCAGCGGCAAACCTAGCTCAACCGATAGGAGCCGATCCGGCGGACATAGTGAGCCGACCCTTGTGCAACGGGGTTTGACCAAGCCGTCGTCCCGCCTAGGATAGGCGCACGCGAGGTGCGGGTTGGAATGGCAAGTTGGCAAGCCTGGATTTTGACGCTCGCGCTGAGATGGCAGGTCAAGCACAGGATGCAGCGCGAGACGGACGTCCTGCGCGCACGGAGGATGCTCAGCTCCTTCGCCCGCAAGATTCCAGCGGAAGTGGTCGGCGTGCAGGATATCGTCGGTGGGGTTTCCGGCGAATGGCTCCGGCCTCGACATGGGAATTCCGCAGGAACGCTGCTCTACCTGCACGGCGGCGGATATTTCGCCTGCTCGCCCGAGACGCACCGGCCGATCACGGGCAGCTTCGCACAACGTGGACTTGACGTCTTCTCGCCGGACTACCGGCTCGCGCCGGAACATCCGTTTCCGGCCGCCATCGAAGACGCGGTCTCAGCATATCGCGGATTGCTCGCTGCCGGCCTGTCCGCCAACTCGATCGTGGTCGGCGGGGACTCTGCCGGCGGCGGATTGGCGGTCGCCATGCTACTGTCCCTTCGGGAGGCGGGAGATCGCCTACCTGCCGCAGCGGTGCTGTTTTCACCATGGACAGATTTGGCGGGCACGGGCGACAGCGTGCGGACCAACCATAAGCGCGACGCCATGTTCCCGGGCCAGGGCATGGAACGTGCCGCAGCCCCGTACCTGGCGGGAGCCGACCCGCGTCACCCCCTGGCATCGCCGGTCTATGCCGACCTCGGCGGCCTGCCGCCGCTTCTGCTGCACGTCGGATCGTACGAGATACTGCTCGACGACAGCCGCCGCCTGGCCGACCGTGCGCAGGCCGCGGGAACCGCGGCCACGCTCGAGACCTGGCCGGTCGTGCCGCATGTCTGGCAGCTTTTTCCCCTGCCAGAGACCGAGCAATCGATGCGGAAGGCCGCGGCGTTCCTCCATCAAGCCCTGGCATCTTCGAAGAAGGTCTTGTAAAAACCGGGTGTTAGACAAGACTTCTCACGGCTGTGCGGACCGGAGCAGCCGGTTGGCTTTGCCCGTGCTTCCGCGCAGGATAGGTGACGAAGGAGAGCGCCATGCAGAACACCGAGCAGATCTGGTCCCTCGTGGATGCGAAGCGGGACGCCTTCACCGCGCTGGCCGACCGCGTCTGGGACATGCCGGAGACATGCTACACCGAACACCGTTCCGTTGCCGAACACATCGCGGAACTGCATCGTCAGGGCTTCCATGTGACGACGGACCTGGCCGGGATCCCGACCGCCGTCCTGGGCGAGGCCGGCGAAGGCGGCCCGGTGATCGCCATCCTGGGAGAGTACGATGCCCTGCCCGGCCTGAGCCAGGAGGCCGGAGTGGCCGAGCATCGCCCGATCCCCGGCAATGGCAACGGGCATGGCTGCGGGCACAACTTGCTAGGCTCTGCAGCGATGCTGGCGGCGACGGCCGTCAAGGATTGGCTGGCCGAGACCGGAACGCCGGGCCGCGTGCGGTATTATGGCTGCCCCGCGGAGGAAGGCGGTGCGGCCAAGGCGTTCATGGTGCGCGACGGCGCGTTCAGCGACGTGGACGTCGCCATCACCTGGCACCCCAACGCGTTCAACGAGGTGGCGGATGCCGCCTCGCTGGCGAACACCCGCATCGACTTCGCCTTTCGCGGCCGTGCCTCCCACGCCGCCGCCGCCCCGCATCTCGGCCGCTCGGCGCTGGACGCGGTGGAGCTGATGAATG
The DNA here is from genome assembly GCA_964244585.1 of uncultured Acetobacteraceae bacterium. Classification (GTDB taxonomy): domain Bacteria; phylum Pseudomonadota; class Alphaproteobacteria; order Acetobacterales; family Acetobacteraceae; genus LMUY01. The sequence goes on from CAXTJM010000001.1 coordinate 97,061, forward strand.
TCGGCGTCAACTACATGCGCGAACACATGCCGAGCGACGCCCGCATCCACTACGCGATGATCGACGGCGGCGGCATCGCCCCCAACGTGGTGCAGGCCAAGGCCCGCGTGCGCTACTCGGTCCGCGCGCCCGAGCTGCCGACGATGCTCTCCCTGTTGGAGCGAGTGAAGAACGTCGCGCGCGGGGCCGCGCTGATGACGGAGACGGAGGTGGACATCCACGTGCTGTCCGCCGTCTCCAACCTGCTGGCCAATCCGCCGCTGGAACAGGCGATGTACGAGGCGATGCAGCGGCTGGGCCCGCCGGATTGGGACGAGGCGGACAAGGCGTTCGCCAGGCAGATCCAGGACACCCTGGCGCCGGAGGACCTGGCCACCGCCTATCGTCGCGTCGGCGTGGCCCCGAAGGACGATACGCCGTTGCACGACGCGATCGTGCCGATGGACACGCACCGCGTGCGGATGATCGGGTCGACCGACGTCGGCGACGTAAGCTGGGTGGTGCCGACGGTGCAGGCGCACGCCGCAACCTACGCCATCGGGACACCGGGGCATTCTTGGCAGTTGACCGCGCAGGGCAAGAACGCCGCGGCGCATAAGGGGCTCGCCTTCGTGGCGAAGGTGATGGCTGCGACGGCCATCGACGCTGCGCAGAACCCGGCGCTGGTCGAGCGGGCCAAGGCGGACCTGAAAGAACGCACGCGCGCCAGCCCCTATGTCAGCCCGTTGCCGGCCGGGGTGGAACCGCCGATCGCCGCCATGTCGTTGGCGGCTTCCTGATGTTGGACACGGTGGATAAGAGCCTGGAGATGCTGATGTCCCGCGTGTCTGCGGGCGTGCTGCAGGACCCGCCTCCGGACGCGCGGGCCTTGGAGTTGATCGTGGCAGCAGGGCTGCGTGCGCCCGACCACGGCAAGCTGCGGCCCTGGCGGTTCGTGGCGATCCAGGGCGAGGCACGGGTACGCTTCGCCGAGCTTGCCATCGCCGCGCTGCGCACGCGCGATCCGGAGGCCACCCAACCCGAGGCCGACCGGATGCGCGGCAAGCTGCTGGCGCCGCCGCTCATCCTCGCCCTCGGCGTCCATGTCACGCCCGCCCACAAGGTGCCGGAAATCGAGCAGATACTCGCCGTCGGCGCGGCGGCGATGAACATGCTCAACGCGGCATACGCGCTGGGATATGGCGGCAAATGGATCACCGGCCCCAACTCGTACGACCCAGCCATCGCCGCGGCGCTCGGCCTGCCGCCGCCGCACCGCCTAGCCGGCTTCCTCTACCTGGGAACGCCGCAGGGTAGCCTTCCCGCAGCACAACGGCCCGCCGTCGCAGACTATCTGACGGAGTGGACGGGCTAGATCCTCGTATCCGCGAGGAAGCCTAGCCGCGATTGCGCATGAGGCGGGCCTTGTCCCTCGCCCAGTCCTTCGCGGCCGCGGCCTGGCGTTTATCGGCCTTCTGCTTGCCCTGCCCCAGGCCGAGCAGGACCTTGGCCAGGCCACGATCGTTGAAGTGGATGTCCAGGGGAACGATCGACACGCCGTCCTTGCTGACGGCGCCGAGCAGGCCGTCCCGCTGCTTCTTCTTCACCAGCAGCTTGCGCGGTGCCCGCGGCTCGAACTTGGACAGGATACCACCTTGGTATTCCGGGATATAGCAGTTGAACAGCCACAACTCGCCGTCCCGCTCGCCGGCCCAGGCCTCAGTGATCGTAGCGCGGCCGAAACGCAGGCTCTTGACCTCCGGGCCTTTCAGCACGATCCCCGCCTCGACCGTCTGCTTGATCGTGTAGTCGTAGCGGGCCTTGCGGTTTTGCGCGGCGAGGCCGTGGCTGATCAGACCGCTCTTCTTTTTCTCCGGCACGGCCTTAGTTCAGCAATCCCGCCTGCGCCATGGCGGAACGCAGGTTCGTCTTCGTCGCCTCCGCCACCGGGGCAAGCGGCAAGCGGCAATGCTCGGTGCCGTAGCCCAGCAGGCTGGCCGCAAATTTCACCGGGCCAGGGCTGGTCTCGGCGAACATCGCGTCATGCACCGGCAGGAGGCGCTGTTGGATCGCCAGGGCATCGGCGGTGCGGCCTTCGGCCCAGGCGGCATGCATGCCGCTGCACAGGGCCGGCGCGATATTCGCCGTCACACTGATGCAGCCATGGCCGCCAGCCGCCATGAAGGCGAGCGCGGTGTGGTCTTCTCCGGAAAGCTGCGTGAACTCCGGTCCGCAGGCGGCGGTCGTGTGCAGCGGTCGGGTGAGGTTTGCGGTCGCATCCTTGACCCCGACGATGTTGCGGTGCCTGGCCAGGCGGGCCATGGTCGCAACGCTCATGTCGACCACCGAACGAGCTGGAATGTTGTAGATAATGAGGGGGATATCGACCGCGTCGGCGATGGCGGTGAAATGCAGCACCATGCCTTCCTGGGTGGGCTTGTTGTAGTATGGCGTGACCACGAGCACCGCATCCGCCCCGGCTTCCTTGGCATGACGCGCCAGTTCAATGGCCTCCACCGTGTTATTGGACCCTGCGCCGGCGATCACAGGCACCCGGCCGGCCGCGACCGCAATAGTGATTTCCACCACGCGGCGGTGCTCCGCATGCGACAGGGTCGGGCTTTCCCCCGTGGTGCCGACCGGGACCAGGCCGTTCGTGCCCTGCGCGATCTGCCAGTCGACGAAGGCGGCCAGGGCATCCTCATCCACGGCGCTATCGGCGTGCATGGGGGTGACGAGGGCGACGAGCGAGCCGGTGAACATGACAGGGTTATCCATCAGGGGAACGCACCCTAGGCACCGCCGGAAGCCGCTGCAAGGATGGCGCGATGTACGCTATGACGAGGCGAGCATGCTGCGCGCCCTCGTCCTGTTCGTCCTTCTCGTGATCGCCCGTTCGGCCCAGGCAGGGACGGACGACATAGGCGGGGCATTGCGGGACAGCCGCTGGCCGGACGCCGACGCATTGGCCGCGGCCTCGCCAGACCCGGTGGCGCGCAAGCTGGTGCTGTATTACCGCCTGCTGTCGCCGGGCGGCGGCCACCCCGCCGAGATCGCCGCGTTCATGGCCGACAACCCATCCTGGCCAAACCAGGCGATGTTGTCCCGCCGCCTTGCCGAGGCGTTGGCGGTCGAACCCGACGACCGCACCGTCATGGAAATCTGCGCCCGGCAGGCCGTACGAGAGGTGCCGTCCCTGCTGCGATGTGCCACGGCCGACGCGGACACCGGGCATGCGCCCGCAGCGGCCGAGGTGGCGAAGCAGGCCTGGCTGACCGGGATCACCGACGCGCCGGGTGAAATCGCGTTCATGCGCCAATGGGGCAAGGGACTCACCGCCGCGGATCAGTGGCGGCGCTTCGATCGCCTGGCGTGGAGCGACAATGGTGGGGTCGGCGGACCGGCGTGGCGCCAGGTCGCCCGGCTGGACGCGACGCAACGCCCGCCGGCGGAGGCCCGGCTCGCCCTCAAACGCGACGACGCATCGGCCCGGGCCCTGGTCGCCGCGCTGCCGGGCGGCGCGACGGTCGATCCGGCCCTGATGCTGGAACTGGCGAAATGGCTGCGGCGGGCTGGGCAGGACGAGGATGCACAGAAACTCTGGCTGGCCCTGGGTGCGGAGGCCGAACATGCCGCGCCGGCCGAGCGCCGGACCGCGTTCTGGGACGAGCGCAACCTGCTTGCCCGCCGCCGGCTGCGCGGGGGGGACGCCGCGGGAGCATACGCGCTGGTGGACGGCGCCGCCGACCTGCCGGCCGCGCAGGCGATCGATGCCGAGTTCCTGGCCGGCTTCATCGCGCTGCGCCGGCGGAGCGACACCGACGCCGCATCCCGCCACTTCCACGCCCTGGCCGCATTGAGCCACGCCGCCATCACCCAGGGACGTGCCTATTACTGGCTGGGGCGGACGGCGGAGGCGCGTCACGACCCGGCCGGCGCCCGGGAGGCCTATGCCGCGGCCGCCGCATGGCCGACGACCTTCTACGGGCAACTGGCCGCCCGCGCCCTGGGCGAAGACGACGTGGCGCTGGCCAGCCGGATCCGCGCGGCGCACGACCCAGGATGGACGCCGATGCGGGCCTTGGACTTCGCCGGGTCGGAGAACGCCAGGGCTGCCGCCTTGCTGGTGGAGTGGGGCGAGGCCCGCCGCGCCCGCAGCTTCATCCTGCGGTTGGACGAACTGGCCCCGGACGCAACCGACCGGACACTGGCGGCCCGGATGGCGGTCGGCTTCGGGCTGCCCGACCTCGCGGTGGCGATCGCCCGGCGCGCCGGGCAGACCGGTGTGATGCTGGCCGAGGCTGGCTGGCCGACCGCGGTGGAACCGCCGGCCGGGCCGGTGGAGCCCGCGTTGGCGCTGGGGCTGATCCGGCAGGAAAGCAACTTCAACACCGAGGCATTGAGCCCGGTGGGCGCGCGCGGCCTGATGCAGCTCATGCCTGGCACGGCCAAGGCGGTGGCGACCCGGCTGGGCGACATGGCGGTGAACATCCCGGCGCTCAGCACAGACCCGGCCTACAACATGCGGCTTGGAACAGCCTACCTCGCCGACCTGATGAAGCAGTTCGGCGGTGCGGTGCCCTATGCCGTGGCGGGCTACAACGCCGGGCCGGGGCGGGTGGCGGATTGGCTTGCCGCCAACGGCGACCCGACCGTGCCGAACGGCATCGACATGATCGATTGGATCGAGCTGATCCCGTTTGCCGAAACCCGCAACTACGTGCAGCGCGTGGTCGAAAACCTCGTCATCTATCGTGCCCTGGCAGGCACAATCCTGCCGCATCCGCTGGCGCGCTGGCAGGGATGAGGCTGGCACGGCTGGTGGCAAGCGGCGGCGGCGTGGGTTTCGTGCCGCGGGCGCCCGGTACCTGGGGCTCGCTTCTGGCGGCCGTCGTCGGGGCCGGGCTATTGGCTGCCGGGGGACGCTGGGCGCTCGGCGCCGGCGTCGTCGTGGCCGTGGCGTCCGGGCTTTGGGCCATCCCCAGGGCCGCCGGCGATGCCGATCCGGGCTGGGTCGTGATCGACGAGGTGGCTGGCATGTGGATCGCCATGCTGCCCCTGCCCCACCCATCCCCGTTCGGCGTCGTGGCGGCGTTTGTCTTGTTTCGCCTGCTGGACATCGCCAAGCCGGGGCCGATCGGCAGCATCGACCGCATGGAAGGCCGCGTCGGCGTCATGGGCGACGATGTGGCCGCGGGACTGGTCGCCGCCGCCGTGCTGTGGGCGTTGCTCGCGACCGCGCTGCCACCGTGAAGGAGCCGCCATGCTGGACCCCGCCATTCTCACCGCGGCCGCGGCCGTGCTGCAGCACCTGCGCGAGCATGGCCAGCGCCTCGCCACCGCGGAAAGCTGCACCGGCGGGTTGATCGCCGCGGCGCTGACGCACGTTTCAGGCTCGTCGGACGTCGTGGACCGCGGCTTCGTCACCTACTCCAACGAGGCGAAGATGGAGATGCTGGACGTGCCGGCATCGCTGATCGCGGCCCATGGCGCCGTCAGCGGGCCGGTGGCCGCTGCCATGGCGGATGGCGCCATCGCCCGGTCACGGGCCGATGTGGCCGTGGCCGTGACGGGGATTGCCGGGCCAGGCGGCGGCAGCGCAGACAAACCTGTGGGCCTGGTGTGGTTCGGGGTCGTGGGCCGCGGCCAACCGGTTCGAACGGAGCGCCGGGTGTTTCCCGGCGACCGCGCAGCAATTCGTGCCGCGACGGTTGCGCGGGCGCTAGAGCTAATCGTCGCAACGAACTGACAGTGCTTAAAACTCTCTCAGAACATCGCGCAGCATCGTGCCTTGGTACTGCGTCCGAACCAGGCCGCGGCGCTGGAGCGCCGGCACCAGCCCCTCGGTGATCTCGACCACCACCCGGCGGCTCGTCCGCTGGAAAGGAGTGCTGACGAGGAAGCCGTCGCCGCCGATCGCATCCATGGCCTCGCCCATCTTGTCGGCGATCTCGTCCGGGGTGCCCACCAGTTGCAGGCCGCCGTCGTACCGCTCGGAGGCAAGCTGGCGCAGCGTCTTGCCGCTGCCCCACTGCGCGAACTTGTCGAGCGACCCCTGTTCCCCGTTGGTGGTCAGCGGCGGCAGTTCCGCGTCGAGGTCGAACTGGGAGAAATCGATGTCCGTCACGGTGCCGATCGCGGCCAATGCCGCCTCGATGAAGGCGGGCCCATTGACCAGCCGGCGGTATTTCGCCCAGGCCTCCTCCGTGGTCTCCCCGATGAACGGGTAGATCAGGAACAGCACCTTGATGTCGTCCGGATCGCGCCCGGCAGCGGCCGCGCGGGCCCGCACGTCGTCGCGGTAGGCCTTCATGCCGCTAAAGCCGTTGGCGGTGGCGATGATGCTGTCGGCTGTGCGGGCCGCAAACTCCCGCCCGCGCGGCGATCCCCCAGCCTGCACGAAGGTCGGGCGCCCCTGCGGCGAGCGGACGGTATTCAGCGGGCCGCGGCACTTGAAGAACTTGCCCTCGAAATGGATGGGATTGACCTTGGTATGGTCGGCGAACGTCCCGGTCGCGCGATCCTTCACGACGGCATCCGGCGCCCAGGAGTCGAACAGGCGGCAGACAAGCTCCACGTACTCGTCCGCCATGGCGTAGCGCTGCTCGCGCGGCGGCAACTCGTCCATGCCGAAATTCTGCGCGGCGGCGTCTTCGCCGGAGGTCACGATGTTCCAGCCAAACCGGCCGCCGGCGATGTGGTCGATCGTGCTGGCGAGGCGGGCCAGCATGAATGGCGGGTAGGCCATGGTGGACATGGTCGCCACCACGCCCATCCGGCTGGTCGCCGAGGCGATCATCGCGGCGAGCGGCAACGGATCGTGCTTGGGGGCTTGCAGGGCGTGCTTCAGCGTCGCCTCGGTGGTGCCGCGCCACGCGTCGGACACCATCAGCGTGTCTTCCAGCATGATGTAGTCGAAGCAGGCCCGCTCCATCGCCAGCGCCATCTCGACGTAGAACTTGCCATCCCAGGGCGAGGCCGTCGGCGCATAGGGGTGATCCCATTCGCCGGCGCTGAAATTGCAGAACCAGGCGAGGTGAAAACGGTTCGGCATCATGTCATCCGCTGGAAGTTGCCGCGATACAGCAAGATCGGTGCCGCCTACCCTCGCCGGAAGCCTCGGTGATCGGGATGGCAGACGCAGCCGACGCCGCTGCTCCGTCAGCCGGTTCGGGAGGCGGCCATTGCACCTGGCAGCGGCTAGAACAGCTTCGGCGCGCGTTCGGCCGGGCTGCCGCGCGGGAAACTGGTCTCCCAGCCACCACCGAGCGCCTTGTAGAGCTGCACCAGGTTGGTGGACACGGTAGTGGTGCTGTCGGCGTATTGCTGCTCCGACTGGAAAACGGTCCGCTGCGCCGTCAGCACGTCGAGAAAGCTGCCTAGGCCCTGCACATATTGCTGCCGTGCGAGCCCAAGCGCGCGCCGCCCCTGGTCCACGGCACGGGCAAGCTGCTCGCGCCGCAGCTGCTCGGCGGAGTAGTTGGTCAGGGCGTTGTCCACGTCGTGGAAGGCTTGCAGCACGACCTGCTGGTATTGCACCGCGGCCTCCTGCTGCTGCGCCTTGCGCAGGTCCAGCGTGTATTTCAGGCGGCCGCCCTCGAACACCGGGATGGTCACGGAGGGGCCGCCGGAATATTGCAGCGCCCCGAAGGCGCCGAGATTGCCGACGTTCTTGAACTGCGTCGCCTGCACGCCGACGCTGCCCGACAAGGTCACCTTCGGGAAGAAATCCGCCTCCGCGGCCCCGATATCGGCCGTCGCGGCATGCAGCTGGGCCTCCGCGCGGCGGATGTCCGGGCGACGCCGGGCCAGGTCGGACGGCAGGCCCACCGGCACGGCCGGGGGCACCGGCGGCACCGGTTGCGCGGCCTCCAGCTTGGCTGTCAGCGAACCCGGCGTCTGGCCCAGCAACAGGCTCATGGCGTTCAGGGTGGTCGCGGCCTGCGCCTGCAACTGCGGGATCTGCGCGGCGGTGATCGCGACCTGGGTCGCCGCGTTTGCAACGTCCAGCCCGGTGGTGAGGCCGCCGCGCTGTCGCTCCTGCGTCAGGCGCAGGCTCTCCTGGTCACTGGCCAGGGTGTCCCGGGCGATCTGCAGGTCACGTTGCTCGCCGCGATATTGCAGGTAGTCGCGCGCCAGTTCCGCCAGCACGGTCACCATGGAGTCGCGCCGGGCCTCGGCCGAGGCGTCGATGGAGGCGTCGGCGGATTCCACCTGGCGACGGACCCTGCCCCAGAAGTCGATCTCCCAGGTGGAATCGAACCCGGATTGGAACAGGTTGAACGACGGCACGTGGCTTGAGCCGCCGCTCGCCTGCGAACCAAGACTCGACGGGATGCCACCCAGCGTTCCGCCTAGTCCGTTGGCGTTCGTCGGACTGACGGTACTGCCGCCGCTGGACCCGAAAATCCCGATCACGCCTCGGTCGGACACTTTCTCCCGCACGTAGGATGCATTGCCGTTCACCTGGGGGAACTCATCCGCGGCCGTCACGCCGCGCTGCAACCGGCTTTCCTGCAAGCGCACCGTGGCAAGGCGGACATCCAGGTTGGACAGCGCGACCTGCTGCTCCAACTGGGTCAGGATCGGGTCGTTGAACGCCTCCCACCACGCCGCATCCAGCGGCTCTGCCACGATCCGGCTCGGCGTCGCCGGCGGCGGGGCTGGGCGGCTGGCGAACCAGGATGTCGGCGCCCACAGGCTTGGCTGCTGGAAATCGGGGCCGAGCGTACAAGCTGGAAGCGCTGCCGCTGCGAGAAGGACGAGTAAGCGAAGCTTCACCGGAAACCATACATCCCAGGGTGCAGCCCGGCAGGCCGGGTCGGCACGAAATGACCGATCCGTTCGGTCAGCTTTGACAAGAACCAAGGTTCGGGCAGAAGGTCAACCCGATCGCGATGGAGGTGCACGCGTGTTTCATGTCTGACGTAGAGGTTCTTTCGCCGGAGAAGCATCGCCAAATTCTTCGCGGTGCCGCGACCATCTTTTCGCAGGATGGCTACGAAGGCGCCAGCATGTCGCGGATCGCCGCGAGCGCCGGGGTGTCGAAAGGCACGCTTTACAACTATTTCGCCGGCAAGGCGGAGCTGTTTTCCGCGTGGGTCGCGGAGGAATGCATGAGCAACCTCTCCCGCGTGTTCGACGGGACGGATCTGGCCGGCGGCCAGGTCGAGACCGGGTTGCTCATGCTGGGACGACGCATGCTGCGCATGATGGTGTCCCCGAGCGGGTTGACGATCTACCGGATGACCGTCGCCGAGGCGACGAAATTCCCTGTCCTGGCGCGCGCGTTTTATGACGCCGGCCCCGCACAGGCCATCTCCGTCATGTCGGCATGGTTGGACTCGCAGGTCGGGGCCGGCCACCTGGTCGTCGCCGATCCGCCCTTCGCTGCGGAACAGTTCTTCGCCCTCTGCCAAACCCATGTCGGCATGCTGCGGCGCCTGGGCCTGTTGTCGGACCTGGACGAGGCGATGCTCGACCACGTGGTGGGCAGCGCGGTGACGATGTTCCTCAACACCTATGGAGTGAAGCAATGACCGCATCGCTGGATGCCGTCCTGGCCCGTATCGAGGCCGGGCTGGAGGCCACGCGCAGCCGGTGGTTCGAGTTGTTGCGCATTCCCAGCGTGAGCGCGCAGCCATCGCACCAGGCGGATTGCGGCGCGGCGGCGGACTGGCTGCGAGCCGCCCTCGCCGCCATCGGGTTCGACGCCAAGGTGCTGCCGACCGGCGGCCACCCCGTCGTGCTCGCCACCCATCCAGGCACGAAGCCGGGTCCACGCCTGCTGTACTACGGACATTACGACGTGCAGCCCGCCGAGCCGCTGGAACTGTGGACCAGCCCGCCTTTCGAGCCGGTACTCAGCGACGGTCCGCATGGCCCGCGGGTGTCCGCGCGCGGCGCGGTGGACGACAAGGGCCAGGTGATGATGTGGCTGGAGGCCTTGCGCGGCTGGCACGACGTCGCCGGCGGCCCGCCCTGCCCGGTGACGGTGCTGATCGAGGGCGAGGAGGAAGTCGGCAGTGTCAACCTGGAGCCGTTCCTCGCCGCCCATCGTGAAACCCTGGCGGCCGACATCGCGATCATCAGCGATACCGGGATGTGGGACGTGGCAACCCCTGCCGTGACGACGCGGCTGCGCGGCCTGGTGTATGCCGAGCTGACGCTGCACGCCGCTGGACGCGACCTGCATTCGGGACTGTTCGGCGGCTCGGCGCTGAACCCGATCAATGCATTGACCCGCATTCTCGGCGACCTGCACGATGCCGAGGGCCGCATCCAGCTCCCTGGATTCTACGATGGGATCGCCGAGACCTCACCGGGGCAGGCCGCGGAGTGGCAGGCGCTCGGCTTCGACGAGGCGGCGTTCCTGGGCGGCATCGGCCTGTCCGTTCCCGTGGGGGAGCGGGGCAGGCCGGCGCTGGACCGCATGTGGGCGCGGCCGACCGCCGACATCAACGGCATCTGGGGCGGATACTCCGGACCTGGCAGCAAGACGGTGATCGCGGCGGAGGCCTCGGCCAAGGTGTCCTTCCGCCTGGTGCCGGGCCAGGATCCGGCCGCGGTGTTCGAATCGTTCAAGCGTTTCGTCGCCGACCGCATCCCGGCCGATGCCCGCGCCAGCTTCGAACTGTTCGGGTCGGCGCCCGGCATCGAGATCCCGACCGACAGCCGATGGGTCCAGGCTGCCCGCGCGGCCCTGGCGGACGAATATGGCCGGCCGGCGGTGCTGATGGGCAGCGGAGGATCGATCCCGGTGGTGGAAAGCATTCGCCGGCTGCTCGGCGTCGACTCGCTGCTGATGGGGTTCGGCCTGGCGGACGACCAGGTCCACAGCCCGAACGAGAAGTTCGAGTGGACCTGCTTCCATCACGGGCTGCGCAGCCATGCCCGATTGCTGGCGAAGCTGGCGGCGTAAGCTGCGGCCCGTGGTGCCCGGCTGGCAAAACCGCCTCGCCTGCGCTAACCGGAGGCGGTTGATGTAAGGATTCCCATGCCGACAGCACTCGTAACCGGCGTCACGGGCCAGGATGGCGCATACCTGTCGCAGTTGTTGCTCGGCAAAGGCTACAGGGTCGTCGGCCTGATGCGCCGCTCCGCCTCCTCCGACGTGATCGGGGAGCGGCTGCGCTGGCTCGGCATCCTGAAGGATGTGGAATTGGTGGACGGCAATCTCACCGACCTGTCGAGCCTCATCCGCGTCCTGAGCGTCTACAAGCCGGACGAGGTCTACAACCTGGCCGCCCAGTCCTTCGTCGCCGCCTCGTGGCAGCAGCCCTTGCTGACCGGCAACGTCACGGGAATGGGCGCGGCAAACATGCTGGAGGCAGTCCGCCTGATCAAACCGGATGCCCGCTTCTACCAGGCCAGCTCGTCGGAGATGTACGGGCTGATCCAGGAGCCGAAGCAGAGCGAGAAGACGCCGTTCTATCCTCGCTCCCCCTACGCGGCGGCGAAGCTCTACGCGCATTGGATGACGGTGAACTACCGCGAGAGCTTCGGCCTGCATGCCAGCAGCGGCATCCTGTTCAACCATGAGAGCCCGTTGCGCGGGATCGAGTTTGTCACCCGCAAGGTCACGGACGGGGTGGCCCGCATCAAGCTCGGCCTGGCCACGGAGCTGTCGCTGGGCAACCTGAACGCGACGCGCGATTGGGGCCATGCCCGGGACTACGTCAAGGCCATGCACCTGATGCTGCAACAGGACGTCGCCGACGACTACGTCATCGCCACTGGCCGCACGACATCCATCCGGGACCTCTGCACCATCGCATTCGGGCATGTCGGGCTGAACCCGGATGACCACGTCACCACCCGCGCGGACCTGATCCGCCCGGCGGAGGTAGACGTCCTGCTCGGCGACTCCACCAAGGCGCAGAAGGCCCTCGACTGGGTGCCGGAGACGTCGCTGGAGGCCATGGTGGCGGAGATGGTGGAGGCCGACCTCGCCCGGCACCGCGCCCGCATGGCGTCCTGAGCATGGCGGCGGGGCATCCTCGCCGTATCCTGCTGACGGGCGCGGACGGCTTCGTCGGGCGCCATCTGCGTCCTGTCCTGCGTCGCACCCTGCCCGACGCGGACCTGTTCACGCCGCGGTTCGACGTGACGGACGAGGCGGCGACCGTCGCCGCCGTTCGCGCGGCACGTCCGGATGCCTGCGTGCATCTTGCCGCGGTGTCGGCGATCGGGGCGTCCCAAGCGGATCCGGACGCCGCGTGGCGCATCAATCTCGGCGGCACGCTGCTCCTGGCACGGACCCTCGCGACGGAGGCAGCCGGGTGCACGCTGCTTTTCACGTCCACGGCCGATGCCTACGGGCGGTCGTTCCTGCGCGGCGTGCCGTTGGACGAGACGGCGGCGCTGAACCCGATGAACGTCTACGGCGCCACGAAGGCCGCAGCCGACCTTGCCCTGGGCGCAACCGCGCAGGAGGGGCTGCGCATCATCCGCGCCCGGCCGTTCAACCACACGGGCCCGGGCCAGACTCCGGCCTTCGCCGTCCCCGCCTTTGCACGGCAGGTGGCACGGATCATGGCCGGCAAGCAGCCGGCCCTCATGACCGTCGGCGCCCTCGATCCGACGCGGGATTTCCTGGACGTCCGGGACGTCTGCGCCTGCTATGCCGCGTGCCTGTGCCGGGCGGATGACATCCCGAGCGGGACGATCCTCAACATCGCGTCCGGCCAGGGCCGGCGAATCGGCGACGTGCTCACCGTGTTGATGGAGCTGGGCGGCATCACTCCGCGGATTGAGATCGACACGGCACGGCTGCGCCCGACCGAAATCCACACCGCGGTCGGCGACGCCACGGTGGCGCATGACCTGCTGGGATGGTCACCGGTCATTCCTTGGCGGCAGACCCTGGCGGACGTGCTTGCGGATTGGCAAGCCCGCATCCAAGCCGACCCGGACTGAGCCTGGGGCGCGATCGTTCGAGGCCGCCCGAGCTCGGACGTGGATCGCCCTCGCGCCAGGCGGCTGGGCCGCCTGGTGTCAGGTCCGGCACATCGCCGGCAGGGGCAGCCATGACAGCAAGGCCATGCCGTGGATCGCCTGCTCCGCCTGCAGCCGCACACCATGGAAGCCCAGCAAGACGGCGAGCACGCCGACGGCGACCGGCCAATGACGCAGCGGCGGCTGCGGTCCCGCCAGCGGCAGCAGGATCGCGGCGCCAGACAAGCCGACCACGGCGCCGACCAGCACCTCCGCCGGCACGTGTGCGTGCAGCACGATCCGGCTGATGCCGATGACCGTCGCGATGAGCGGTGGGATGGCGATCAACAACAGGCTTGGCAGCCGGTTTCGCCCGAACAGCAGCACCAGGCCGCCGTACGCCACCGTCGACGCGGCCGTGTGGCCGCTTGGGCTGTGGATGCCAAGGTCGGCGAGCGGCCCGGCACAGGCGACGAACACGACCTTCAGGACGCCCATCGTGCCCAGCACGCCACCGACGGCCACGATCCACGCAGCCGCCCCCCGCCACCAGCCCAGAACGGCAAGCGTGACGGCAACGAGCGCGGCGAGCGGCAGCATGACCGCCTCGTCGGCGAAATCCGTCACGAATTGCGCGATGTCCCATGTGTCCATGCCGCAGGGTATAGCCGCTCGGCACCACGCTGGCGTCAGCCGATCTGCGGCTCCATGCCTCGGCGCCGCCGCGGTCGCGGGTTACGCGAGCCAGGCCGCGTTCGGCGCGGCGTTCGGCACGCCCCCGGGGGAGGCCGGACGGCGGCGCGGCTCCTGAAGCCCGCCTGGCGGGCCCGGGTCGGGCGAGGCCGGCGGGACGCCTTGGCGCCGCGCGTCCCGGTCGGGCGACAGGCCGCGGCCCTTGAACGGAATGCCCCAAGCAGATCCCCGCACCGCCTCCATCGCCGCGAGGGCGATCCGGCCGCGCCATCGTGCGGAGGGCTGCACTCCCTCGACGAACTCGACGTGGCAGGGGCGCCAGCGCGTCTTGGATACGTCGCAGCCGGTGGACAGGTTGACGCGGCGGTAGCCTTGCCCGATCGCCCATTTGATGGCCTCGGCCACCACGGTCGTCATGACGCTGTAGCGGCCCCATGCGGGATCGTAGCCGGAATAGTACAGATACAGCTCCTCCCCATAGGCGAACCCTATGCGCATGGCCACCGGGCGCCCCGCGACCCGGAGCACGAACAGGCGCACCCCGCCTCGGCTGGCGATCTCGTCAATGTATTCCGCGATGAATGCCCGCGCTTCAGGCGCTGCGAAGACGTCGATATGCGGCACGGTGCCATGCAATTCTGACCGCATCGCATGCATCTCCAGCAGGCGTTGCAGGGCGGGACGGATCGCATCCGGGTCGGCGATGACCTGCATGTCGTGGATATGGCCGTCCCGCGCCAATGAGTTGTAGCATTTGCGCAACGACTCCTTCATGTTGCGCGGCAGCCCGGACTTCAAGGCGTCCCAACTCGCCGGCAGGGGCAGGTAGAAATCCTGCAGGTGCCGCCTGGGACGGAAACCTCCGCCCGGTAGCGGACCGTCGGCTGGCAGGCCACGCCACTGCACCCAGTCCCACTCGGGTTGCCCGGCCAGGTGCCCGGCGAGCGCGTCCAGGACGTCCGTGCCGCAACCATCGCGACACACCAGGCCGCGAATTTCCGTGACGTTGCTGTCCGCACCCAGGAATTGCAACTCGCGGGTCCGGATCGGCAGGCTGCCCGGGCGGTGCGTCAACATCATGGGCGCGACGGCCACCAGCGCGCCAGCGGGATCCCTGAGCGTGTATAGCCGCAACTCGTCCCGCACCTTGGCGCCGGTGCGCTGGAAGTGTTTCCACCACAGCCTGTGCCAGGTGGATGACTGGAACGGCGTGCGTGGCACGGCGCCCGAGGCAAGCGCGTCCCATTCCGCGGCCAAGTGCTGGAAGGCGTGCGGCTGCGTCGCGGTATCGACGGCCAATCTCATGCCAGCCGCACCCCTTTCGCCATCGCCTTCAACGTCATGAATTCCAGCAGCCCGAAGTGCTGGCGGTACCGGGCCTGGGACTGGCGGTAGCTCTCCAGAATCATCCGGTCGCGGCCGGGCTGGCGCATCAGCGAGGGGCCGATGCGGTAGCGCAGCGCCGGGCGGTCCATGAAGCAGGCTCCCGAGTGACGGATGGCGCGCATGTAGAAATCCACATCCTCCACCAGCGGCATCGCGACGTCGAAACCGCCGACCGCATCGACAAGCTCACGCCGCACCATGCCGGCACTGCAGACCAGCAGGGTCGGCCCGAACAGCATGGCGGCGGTGAAGGCCCAGCGATGGCCCAGCCGGGCGCAGTGCCGTGCCCGCTGCCGCGCACGTGCGAAATACTCGCGCTGCCGGACAATTTCCGCTGCATCATCGCCGAACGGTTCGATCGTGCCGAACACGACACCGATCTTCGGCCTGGCTGCGAACGCCGCCAGACACGCCTCATAATGGCCCGGCGGCACCAGGTCGTCGTCGTCGAGGAAATGGATCAACGGCCCCTTCGCCAAGGCCATTCCGGTGTTGCGGGGAACCGCCGGGCGGCCGCCGCTGCACTGCCAGTTGGTAAGGTAGCGGACGCGGTCATCGTCCAGGGCGGCGATGACGCCAGCCGCGCCATGGTTGGCCGAGTCGTCCACCACGATCACCTCGACGGCCACACCCTGCTGGCCCAGCACGCTTCGCACCGCTTCGAGCAGGGTATGCGGCCGGTTGCAGGTTGGGATGACCACCGAGATGTCCGGCAGCCGAGTACCGCGCCGCGCCAGCCGGGGCTGCACCACGCGCCGCAGATCCAAGCCAAAGGCGCGTTGCACGACTGTGGAAACCGACATCCTACCTGCCTCCCATGACATACGGCGGCGTCGCAGGATTGACGTCAAAAATTCTATAACGCGTTAAGACCTCTCCACACTCTGTGCACACATTGGCCGCAGGGCGGGCATGAAGCGGTCATGCCGCCGTTTGCCGTTCCAGCGCGGCGCGCACCTCCGCAACAGGCAACACGTCGGCATACTTCATTGCCATGTCGTAGAGGCTGGCAAAATGCGGTCCCTCGTGCCGGTCGGCTACGCATTCCTCCGGCACGATGGTACGGTAGCCGTGGGATAGGCTGTCGACCACCGTCGCCCGCACGCATCCGGAGGTGGAGCCGCCAGTCACGATCAGCGTGTCGACCTTGTGCCAGGTCAGCAGCGAGGGAAGGTTAGTCTCGTGGAACGCCGAAGCCATGCGCTTGTTGATCACTACGTCCCGCGCCGGGTCGATCTGTAGACGATCATCGAACTCTGCCCGGCGGGAGCCGAGCGTCACGTTCTGCAGCGAATCCGGCGTGTTCGTGCGGGTGCCCCAGACACCGCAATCCTCACCCGACGGGAGGTATGCGACGTACGTCCACACCACTGGCGCGCCCAACGCCCGGCACAGGGCACTCAGCTTGTTGATATGATCAAGCTGCTGCGGATCCGTTTCATACGCCGTCACGTACTCGTGCGGCAGGGTATACGCCTTTTGCGGATCGACGTTCACGATCGCGACCTTGCGGCCGAAGCCGAAGCGCGCCCGGACGGGACGCTGCCGCAGCTCCTCGTACAGGGTTCGGGCGGACTTGCTCGAGAGTTCCATGACGCGGCTCCGATCACAGGGGGAGTGGGATGGGCGTGCGGCTTTCCAGCAGCGGGAGGTCCGCGAGCATGCGGCCGAACGGGTCGGCAACATGATCCGCGCGTCGCAGAGACAGGCCGACCAGCCGCGCCCTCCCCCATCCCGCGCATGTCGCTGCCGTTGATGCGCGTCGGTGATGGCCAGGTCGTGGAGGTCGGATTTTCGTTGCACCGGCCTAGCCTACCATGGCGGTGGACAGGCTCAATCCGACCGCCGGCATCCGGGATGGCACACAGATTACTTGACTTCGCTGCGGTGCAACAGTAAACCCTGGCTCGCGCACCTCGACGATCGAGCCCTGCCGTTTCCGAACGCAGCCTTTGTCCACTCAAGTGTCTAGCGCCGGTTCGTGGTCCTGTAGATCATGATTGACGCTCCCGAGCACTGTGCGCTGGCGCGTCCGCTTCACGAAAGTCATCAATGTCATCTTTCCAAGACCTCGGCTTGGCCGCGCCGCTGCTCGCCGCGCTGACCACCGCGGGCTATTCCGAGCCGACGCCGATCCAGGCGCAGGCCATCCCCCATGTGCTGGCCGGGTATGACGTCCAGGGCATCGCCCAGACCGGCACCGGCAAGACCGCCGCCTTCGCCCTGCCCATCCTCCATCGCCTGCTGTCCGAGCGGAAGCACCCGGGCAAGAAGGGCACGCGCTGCCTGGTGATGGCGCCGACCCGCGAGCTGGCTAGCCAGATCGCGGATAATTTCCGCTCCTACGCCGCCGGGTCGCCGATCCGCGTGGCGTTGATGTTCGGCGGCGTGCCGAAGCCTCGGCAGGCCCGCGCCATGGATAACGGCGTGGACGTGCTGGTGGCGACGCCGGGCCGGCTGCTGGACCACCTCAACGACCGGGCGGTGAACCTGGCCAATGTCGAGGTGCTGGTGCTGGACGAGGCCGACCACATGCTCGACCTCGGCTTCATCGTGCCGATCAAGAAGATCGTCTCCTTCATCCCGCGCCAGCGGCAGACGCTGTTCTTCTCCGCCACCATGCCGAAGGAGATCGAGGGCCTGGCCGCCGCGCTGCTGCGCGACCCGGTGCACGTCGCCGTCACCCCCGTCGCCAAGACGGCCGACCGGGTGGAGCAGGCCGTCGTGTTCGTGGAGGCCGCGCGCAAGCGGGCGCTACTATCCGCCATCCTGAAGCGCAAGGATATGGGCCGCACGCTGGTGTTCACCCGCACGAAGCACGGTGCCGACAAGGTCGTGCAGCATTTGGAGGCCGCGGGACAGCCGGCCGCCGCCATCCATGGCAACAAGAGCCAGGGCCAGCGGGAGCGGGCCTTGGCCGCGTTCAAGAACGGCAGCGTGCGCGTGCTGATCGCCACCGACATCGCGGCGCGCGGCATCGACGTCGATGACGTGACACATGTCATTAACTTCGACCTGCCTAATATTCCGGAGAGCTACGTGCACCGCATCGGCCGCACCGCGCGGGCTGGCAACGCCGGAATGGCGATCAGCTTCTGCGACGCGACCGAGCGGGCGCATCTGCGCGGCATCGAGAAGTTGATCCGCGCCCGCCTGCCCGTGGCGGAGCCGGACGCTTTGGCAGCCTGACCTTCCCTCGGGGCGGGTCACCGGAGGAAATGCGCCGATGACCCTGCCCCGAGACGTTCCGGCCCTGGGCCGCCGTGCCGTTCTGGCGGGCGCTGCCGGCCTGCTGGGTGCCGCGGCGGCTCCGCCCACCCCCGGCCTGAACGAACGGGCGATGGCGGGCAACCGGTTCTACGGTGCGGCGATCGATGACCGCATCCTCGCGACCGACCGCGCCTACATGGACCATGTCCGCGCGGAATGCGGCATCGTCACCGGCGAGACGGCTTTCAAATGGGGCGAGCTGCGCCCGAACGCCGACAAGTGGGACTGGAAGCAGGCCGATGCACTGATGGCGTTCGCCGCCCGGCGCGGCATCCAGGTGCGCGGGCATACGATGCTGTGGCACGAGCACAATCCCGATTGGCTGGTGGCCGAGCTGGACTCCCGCAATGCCGAGCGGCTGTTGAGCGCGCATATCCACGGCGTGACGGCGCATTGCCGCGACCGCGTGGTGCAGTGGGATGTGGTGAACGAGGTGCTGGACCCGACGGCCGGTCGCCCATTCGGCCTGCGCGACACGCTGTGGTCGAAGGCGATGGGGCCGGAGCTGCTGAGCGTGGCGTTCCACGCCTGCGCGGACTCCGATCCGCTGCCGCTGCGCTGCATCAACGATTTCGGGCTGGAATACACCTGGCCCGAGCATGAGAGGAAACGGCAGGACATGCTGGCCCTGCTGGCCCGCATGAAGGCGCAGGGCGTGCCGGTGCAGGCACTCGGCCTGCAGGCGCATCTGGAGGCGGGCGTGACGGATTTCGACCAGGCGCGGCTGGCGCGGTTCTGTGCCGACGTCGCCGGGCTGGGCCTGAAGATCGTCATCACCGAGTTCGACGTGCGCGACAACCGCATCGCCGGCGATGCGGCGGTGCGCGACGCCGCCGTCGCCAGCCATGGCCGCGCCTACCTGGATGCGGTGCTGAGCTGCCCGGCCGTGATGGGGGTGCTGAGCTGGGGCCTGTCCGACCGCCGCACCTGGCTGAACGATTCGTTGCCGCGCGAGGACAAGCAAGCGCAGCGTCCTCTGCCCCTGGACGCGGATTTGCAGCGCAAGCCGCTCTGGACCACGATCGCACAGGCATTCGCGAGCGCGCCGGCCCGAGCCTGAAGCATGACCGCTTCAGGGAGAAGAAGCGGCGACTCCCGATGCCTTGTTTCCGTCCCGGTTCGACAACCGGTCGATGCTCCAGGGACCCGCGCCGGCCGCGGCCAGATACAGGAACACGAAGCAGAACAGCACGGCCGCGTCCCCGCCATTGACCGCCGGGTACAGGCTTTGAGGCGCGTGCGCCATCCAATACGCCACCGCCATCTCGCCGCTGAGCAGGAACGCCACCGGCCGCGTGAACAGGCCGACCAGCAACAGCACGCCGCCGGCGAATTCCAGGATCGCGGCGAACCAGAGCAGGGAAAACGCGCCCGGGTGGATGGTCGCGGAGGGGAAGCCGAACAGCTTCTGCATGCCATGCTCCATGAACAGCAGGGCTGCGACGATCCGGACGATGCTGAGCACGCGGGGTGCCCAGTCGGCTGCCAGGGGTGAAGTGGATGCGGTCGGGTCGCTCATGGATCGATACCCGTCAATGTTGGATGGTGGAGAGGATCCTGATCCGCGTGCCCCACGGATCCTGCATCCCCGTGCCCGCCAGGTCTTCGGCACGGCCGCGCCGGGCAATGGCGCGGGCGATCGCGGTGTCGGCCGCCTGCATCGTGATGCAGGCGAGCCCTGCCCGCGCCGGATCGCGAAGCCCGGCGCCACGGCTGCGCCAGACATTGGCCGCGATGTGGTGATGGTAGCCGCCGGTCGACAGGAACGCCGCCTCCGGCCATACGCGGGTCACGTCCAGGCCCAGCACGTCGGTGTAGAAGCTGATCGCTTGCGGCACGTCGCCGACGCGAAGGTGGACATGGCCGATGCGGGTGCCCGGGGGCGCCATGTCCCACGGCCTGTCCGCCAGCGCGAGCAGGCCGGGACCGTCGAGTGGCTGATTCGCCATCTCGATCTGGCGGGCCTCGGCCGGTCCGGTCCAGCTCCAATGGGCCGCGGGCCGGTCGGCATAGATCTCCACCCCGTTGCCCTCGGGATCGCTCAGGTAGACCGCCTCGCTCACCAAGTGGTCGGCCGCGCCGCCGGGCTTGATGCCGGCGTCGCGGGCATGCGCCAGCCAACGGCCCAAATCCGCGCGGGCAGGCAGCAGGAACGCCGTGTGGAACAGGCCT
This sequence comes from uncultured Acetobacteraceae bacterium, assembly GCA_964244585.1. GTDB lineage: Bacteria > Pseudomonadota > Alphaproteobacteria > Acetobacterales > Acetobacteraceae > LMUY01. Next base: position 117,497 of record CAXTJM010000001.1, read on the forward strand.
GCACTCGCCGGATGGTCCGGCAGGGCCTGGGGTCGGTGCAGCAATTGCAACAACCGGACGCCCCCTGCCCCGAGGTCGACGACGCCATCCTCCGATCGCATCACCGATAGGCCCACGACATCGCGATAGAACGCCGTCACGCGGGCAAGATCGCGGACTGCGAGCGCCACCTCGGCCACATGCAACGGCGGACTCGCCAATGCCATGTCGGTCGGGACTGGGTCCTGTAGGGTCGGGGTCACGATGCCTCCACTTGCATATCGCGCATACTTCGTCCCGGCATCCCGACGAGGAAATGCCGGGTTGCTCCCGATGTTCGATACCCACACTATCGAACCATGGACCGGTTCCTGGAAATGGCGGCGTTCGTGCGCACGGTCGAGCGGGGCAGCCAGGCTGCCGCCGCGCCCGATCTGGGCGTGACCCCGGCCATGGTCGGCCGCTACGTGCGCTCCCTGGAAGACCGGCTCGGCACGCGGCTGCTGAACCGCACCACCGCGACGCAGAGCCTGACGGAGGCGGGCCTTGCCTTCCATGCACGGGCCAGCCGCATCCTCGACCAGCTCGACGATGCGGAGACCGATGCGTCCGACCGGCAGGCCGAGCCGCGGGGCTCGCTGCGGCTGAACGCGCCCATGGCATTCGGCGTCCGCCACCTGGCGGCCGCCGTGGCGCAATTCGGCAGCCTGCACAAGCAGGTTCGCGTCGACCTCGCCTTGAACGATCGCGTCGTGGACCTGGTCGAGGACGGCTACGACGTGGCGGTCCGCATCGCCCGCCTGGCGGATTCCAGCCTGATCGCCCGGCGGCTGGCGCCCTGCCACCTCGTGCTATGCGCCTCGCCCGGCTATCTGCGGCAGGCCGGCACGCCACGCAGCCCCGACGATCTACGCGAGCATAATTGCCTGCGCTACGCCTATTCGAGCAGCGAGGCCTGGCGCCTGCACGGCCACGGCAGCGTGGCGGAGGTGACGCCCCAGGGCAACCTGACCGCCAACAACGGCGATGCCCTGCTCGCGGCATCGCTGGCCGATGCCGGCGTGACGCTGCAACCGACCTTCATCATCGCGGATGCCTTGCGCACGGGGGCGTTGGTGCGCGTGCTGCCCGACTGGGCATTGGAGAGCCTGGCGATCTTCGCGGTGTATCCATCCGTCCGGAACCTGTCGCCCAAGGTGCGTCGCTTCGTCGATTTCCTCGCCGGCCGCTTCGGCGAACGGCCGCCCTGGGACGCCGGGCTCGATCTCCCGCACCATCCGCCATGACGACGCGGCTGAAGCTCTCACGAGCCATTTGCTCTAACGCGCCAGCCAAAACCGCCTCGCGGCGACGATGGCCCAGATCGCCTCGACGCCGCCGAACGGCCATGCGCCCTGAAGGAAGCCGTAGGACGAACCCAAGACGCAGGCACCGGCAAAGGCGAGGATGAACCACGGGCTACGTGGCTCGAGGGCATATGTCACCAGCATCGCCGTGACGGCGACGAGGCCGTAGACCGTCAGCGCATCCATCGTTCCGCCACCGGGTGCAGAGGATTACCGTTCGTTGGCCTGGCGCCACGCCTTGAAGCTTTCGAGGTTCGCCGCGTCGGTCGGCGGGTAGAGCCCGCGCGTGGACTGGCCGCCACGCACCTTCTCGGTGACGAAATCCTCGAAGGCCGTCATGTCGGTCGCTTCTTCCGCCAACTCGCCCGCCAGATGCGCCGGCAGCACGATGCAGCCATCGGCATCCCCCACGATCACGTCGCCGGGGAACACCGGCGCATCGCCGCACCCGATCGGCACGTTGATATCGATCGCCTGGTGCAGGGTCAGGTTGGTCGGCGCGCTGGGCCGGACGTGGTAGGAGGCGATGTCGAGCTTGGCGATCTCCGCCGAGTCGCGGAATCCTCCATCCGTCACCACACCCACCACGCCGCGGTGCATCAGCCGTGTCACCAGGATGCCGCCGGCCGACGCCGCGCGGGCATCCTTGCGGCTGTCGATGACGAACACGCAGCCAGCCGGCGCCTCCTCCACCGCCTTGCGCTGCGGGTGGCCGGGGTCGCGGAACACGCCCAACCCGTTCAGGTCTTCGCGCGCCGGCATGTAGCGCAGGGTGAACGCCTCCCCCACCATGGACAGCGCCCTGGGTGGCGAGAGCGGCTGCACGCCCTGGATCACCTGGTTGCGGAAGCCGCGCTTGAACAGCGCGGTCGCCAGCGTGGCCGTGCTGACATGCTGCAGCATGCCGCGCGCCTCGGTGCTCAATGCCATGGCGGGTCCTAATAGATGACCGGTTCGGCAACCGGTGCGCCGTAATCCGTGCGCAGGAAGTCGAAGTCGCAGCCTTCGTCGGCCTGCTGGATGTGCTGGGTGAACATCAGGCCGTAGCCGCGCTCGAAACGCTTCGCGGGCGGTGTCCACGCCGCCTTGCGCTGCGCCAGCTCCTGCTCCGAGACCTCCATCCGGATCGTGCGCGCATCCACGTCCAGCGTGACGATGTCGCCGGTGCGCAGCAAGGCGAGCGGGCCGCCGATATAGGCCTCCGGCGCCACGTGCAGGATGCAGGCGCCGTAGCTGGTGCCGCTCATCCGCGCGTCCGACATCCGCAGCATGTCGCGATGGCCCTGCTTCAGCAGCGCCTTCGGCATCGGCAGCATGCCCCATTCCGGCATGCCAGGCCCGCCTTGCGGCCCGGCGTTGCGTAGCACCAGCACGTGCTCGGCCGTGATGTCCCACTCCTCGTCGTCCACCGCCTGCTTCAGGGAGGGATAGTCGTCGAACACGACGGCCGGGCCGGAATGCTTCAGGAAGCGCTGGTCCATCGCGGCCGGTTTGATCACGCAGCCGGACGGCGCCAAATTGCCCCGCAGCACCGCCAGCGAGCCCTCGCCGTAGATGGGATTGCCCGTCGGGCGGATCACGTCGACGTTGAATACCTTGGCACCCGCGATGTTCTCCGCCACGCTGCGCCCGGTGACGGTGATGCAGTCCAGGTCCAGGTGCTCGCGGATCTCGCTCATCAGCGCGCGGATGCCGCCGGCGTAGAAGAAATCCTCCATGAGATAGGTATTGCCTGAGGGCCGGACGTTGCCGATCACCGGCACGCGGCGGCTGTAGCGCTCGAAATCGTCGAGCCCGATCTCCTGGCCGGCGCGCCGGGCCTGCGCGATCAGGTGGATGATGGCGTTGGTAGAGCAGCCCATCGCCATGGCGACGGCGATCGCGTTCTCGAACGCCGCCTTGGTCTGGATCTTCTTCGGGGTGAGGTCCTCCCACACCATGTCGACGATGCGGCGGCCGGATTCGGAGGCGAGCCGGATATGCCCGGCATCGGCGGCCGGGATGGAGGAGCCGCCCGGCAGCACCATGCCGATCGCCTCGGCGATGGCCGTCATGGTGCTGGCGGTGCCCATGGTCATGCAGGTGCCGTAGGACCGGGCTATGCCGCCCTCGACGCCGAGCCAGTCCTGGTCGGTGATCTTGCCGGCGCGCAGCTCGTCCCAGTATTTCCAGCTGTCGCTGCCGCTGCCCAGGGTCTTGCCCTGCCAATTGCCGCGCAGCATCGGCCCCGCCGGCAGGAAGATCGCCGGGATGTCCATGCTGGTGGCGCCCAGCAGCAAGCCGGGCGTGGTCTTGTCGCAGCCGCCCATCAGCACGGCGCCATCCACCGGATGGGAGCGCAGCAGCTCCTCCGTTTCCATGGCCAGCATGTTGCGGTACATCATCGTGGTGGGCTTGACGAAGCTCTCCGACACGGAGAGCGCCGGCAGTTCCACCGGAAACCCGCCCGCCATCAGGATGCCGCGTTTGACGTCGTCCACGCGCTGCTTGAAGTGGCTGTGGCAGGGCTGCAGGTCGGACCATGTGTTGATGATCGCGATCACCGGCTTGCCGGTCCATTCCTCCGGGGCATAGCCCATCTGCATGGCCCGCGACCGGTGCCCGAAGGAGCGAAGGTCCGCCGGGCCAAACCAACGGCGCGACCGCAGCGAGTCCGGCGACCGGCGGCTGAGCGGCCTGGCCGGGATCGCGCCAGGCTCCAGGCCGGCGCCGGGGATTGGATCGTCTGGCATGGGCCGTGCGGCTGATCGCCGTCCTCTTGGTTGTCCTGCAACCCTAACGCGGCGCAACCGCGTTGGCCACCCGCGCCTGGCTGGCGGAGGCGCTGCAAGCCGGGCCGATGACGGCGTGCCGGGCGACGAAGCATGGGTTTGCACCAGACGATGATCGGCGACTGGAAGCGCCAAGCAATCCAGGCCCGCGGTGCAGGCACGAAGGCTACTTTGCCAGGAACGCCCCTACCGTTGCATTGAATGCCGCCGGCTGCTCCGCGTGCAGCCAATGCCCGGCATCCTTGATCGCGACGAGCCGGGCGGCCGGAAACAAGCGCAGGATGGTCGGGTGGTAGGCCGGCAGCACGTAGTCCGATCGCGCCCCCGTTACGAACAGCGCAGGGCCGTCATAGCTGCCGCTATCGTCCTCCCAGGACTCGACCCGCGGCAACGACCCGACGATCTCCTGCAACCCGATGCGCCAGCCGAGGCCTGGACGGAAATTGTGCAGTAGGAAGGACCGGACGGCCGCGTCCGGCACCTCGGGCGCCAGCAGCGCGTCCGCCGCCGCGCGGGACATGTCTGCCGACACCTGCTGCATGGCGCGGGCGTAGCCTCCGAAATGCGACGGATACGCCACCGGCGCGATGTCCGCGACCACCAGCCGCTCCACCCGGTCCGGGGCGGACAGGGCGAGGCGCATCGCCACCTTGCCCCCCATGGAATGGCCGACCACCGCAGCCCGGGGCAGGCCGGCAACGTCCATCGTCTCGGCCACGTCGCCGGCCATCGTGTCGTAGCCCATCCCGGGGGCATGCGGGCTGTCGCCGTGGTTGCGCAGGTCCATCGACACCACGCGATGGCTGGCCGCCAACGCCCGGGCCACGCCGCCCAGGTTGCGGGCGGAGCCGAACAGGCCGTGTAGCAGGACCACCGGGCTCCCCTGCCCGGCCTCGCGGAACGCCAGCCGCATGGCTCAGAGCGTCAGCATGATCTTGCCGATGTGTCCGCTCGTCTCCATCAGCCGGTGCGCCTGCGCCACCTCCGCCAACGGAAACACGCCGTGGATCACCGGGGCGACGCTGCCATCCTCCAGCTTGGGCCAGACCTTCGACAGCAGCGACTGCGCGATGGCGCCCTTCTGCGCCGCCGTGCGCGGCCGCATGGTGGAGCCGGTGACGGTCAGCCGCCGGGTCATCACCGTGGTGAGGTCGAAGTTCTCCACCTTCGGCCCGCCGAGGAAGGCGATGATCACCAGGCGGCCATCCATCGCCAGGCAGCGCAGGTTTTTCTGGGCGTAGGGGCCGCCCACCATGTCCAGCACCACGTCCACCCCGGCGCCGTTGGTGAGCTGCTTGATGCTTTCGCTGAAATCCGCCGCCTTGTAGTTGATCGCGGCATCGGCGCCCAGCTTCACGCAGGCGTCGCATTTCTCCGCCGAACCGGCGGTCGCATACGCCCGGGCGCCGAACGCCTTGGCGAGTTGGATCGCCGTCGTGCCTATGCCGCTGCTGCCGCCATGGATCAGCACCGACTCCCCGGCAGACAGCCGGCCGATGTCGAACAGGTTGGCCCAGACGGTGAAGAACGTCTCCGGCACCGCGCCGGCCCGAACCGCGTCGTAGCCTTTCGGCCAGGGCAGGCATTGACTGGCGGGGAGGACGCAGTACTCGGCATACCCGCCGCCATTGGCCAAGCCGCAGACCTTCTCGCCCGGCCGCATCGTCACGCCCGGGCCGGCCGCCACGACCTCCCCGGCCACTTCCAGCCCCAGATGCGGGCTGGCGCCGGGCGGCGGCGGGTAGGCGCCCTTGCGCTGCTGCACGTCCGGACGGTTCACGCCCGCCGCGGCCACGCGCACCAGCACCTCCCCCTCGCCCGGCTGGGGCAAAGGGCCGGAGGCGAGCTGCATCGCCTCCGGGCCGCCGGGCTGCGCCACCTCGATGAACGTCATGGTCTGCGGCAGTGTCATGGCGGCGCTCCGTCTGGCTGTGCAGACCATCTCGGCAGCTTCGCCGCCGCCGTCAACCGATCAGTCGCTCGGTCTCCCGCCATAACTGCCGCACCAGCGCCGTATCCAGGGCTTGCCGGTTGGGTCGCGCCGGCCGGCTGCGCTTCCAGTACTTGCCGGTCTCGCCTTCCACCAGCGGCGACAGCGCCAGGTGCAGCGGCGTGGCCGCGCCTTGCTCCGGCGAGATCATGAAGGGCCGGATCGCCGCCCAGCCCCAGCCGATGGGCCCCGGCATGGTGGCCAGCGTCGTCGCCACCACGCCGGGATGCACCACGTTCACCGCCACGCCGCTGCCGTCCAGCCGCCGTGCCCGCTCGAACGTCGCCATCATCAGCGCGAGCTTGGACCGGCCATAGGCAGAAAGCGGGTTCCAGGACCGCGCGCCCTCCAAATCGCCCAGCTTGAGGCTGGCGCGATCGGATGCGGTGGAGCCGACATTCACCACGCGGGCGGGCGCGCCGCCGCGCAAGGCAGGCTCCAGCGCCGTCGTCAGCACGAACGGGGCCAGGTGGTTGACCGCGAGGATCATCTCGTGGCCCTCCGCCGTCACCTGCCGCTGCCGCGTGATCAGCCCGGCATTGTTCACCAGCACGTCGACCCGGGGATGCGCGGCCATGATCGCCTGGCCGGCCTCCCGCGTCTGCTGCAAGGAGGACAGATCCGCGATCACCAACTCCGTCATGGCCCCGCGCGCCCGCGCGGCAATCCAACGCCGCGTCGCCTCGCCCCGCCCGGCGTCGCGGGCGACGATGACGGTGTGATAGCCGGCCCGGGCAAGCCCATAGGCGATCCACGTGCCAAGCCCGGCCGTGGCGCCGGTCACGACTGCGATCTTCTGGTCAGCCACCTGCATACCCCCTGGTTGCCCGGCCGTTTGGATCACCGGGAGATATCCTGGATTTAAACCAGGATTATGAGTGGCACGGATTGTATGGACCGGCACATGGTTCCATGAAGGGGCCGCTTGCCCCGGCTTGGGTCGGGTGTCGATCTTTTACGAGGAAGGAGCGGGCCAGCCCGATGTCCTTGCGGTCTGCGGGCGCGGGGTCCGCCACGGTTCAGGCGGCGCCGGCGGGCGAACCCCGCGCCGAACGCATGCGCAGCGGCCTGGGTGCGATGGTGCTGCATGCGCCGCAGACCTTCCGCGCCCTGGTCCGCGGTGACGAGCTTTGGCTGGTCGCCTTGGCAGCCTGCGTCGGCCTGGCCTCCGGCCTGTGCGTGCACCTGATGACGGTGGCGACGCAGGTCGCCCATGAATGGCTGTTCGAATTGCAACGGGGTGACCGGCTGTCCGGGTCGGTCAATATCGACCGGGCCCGCGCCATCGGCGTGCCGACAGCCGGCGGGTTGCTGGTGGGCGTGGCGGGATGGGCGATCGCACGCTGGTGGAACCGGCGGACGGTGGATCCGATCGAGGCGAATGCCCTGCATGGCGGCCGCATGTCGCTCAGCGACAGCCTGCTGGTGACGGCGCAGACGGTGCTGTCCAACGCTGTGGGCGCATCGGTGGGGCTGGAGGCAGGCTACACGCAGATCAGCTCCGCCCTGGCGTCCCGCCTTGGCAGGTCGTTTCGCCTGCGCCGCAACGACCTGCGCCTGCTGGTGGGATGCGGCGCGGCCGGGGCCATCGCGGCGGCGTTCCAGGCGCCGCTGACGGGTTCGTTCTACGCGTTCGAGCTGGTGATCGGCACCTATTCGCTGGCTACGCTGGCGCCCGTGGTGGTGTCGGCCATCGTCGCCGTGTTCGTCACGCGGGTGCTCAGCACCGATACGGCGGGGTTCGACATCCGGGTGCCCTCGGCGCTGGAGCCGGTGGACTACCTGCCGATCCTGGCGCTCGGCATGGTCTGCGCGCTCGGCGGCATCCTCATCATGCGCGGCGTCACGCTGGTGGAGGCATGGATCCGGCGCAGCGGCGTGCCGGTGTGGCTGCGCCCGGTGCTGGGCGGCGTCGTGGTGGGCGGCTTGGCGCTGTGGTCGCCGCAAGTGCTGTCCTCCGGGCACGAGGCGCTGCGGCTGGGACTGGATTCGCCCTACACGGCCACGCATATCGCGTTGCTCATCCTGGCCAAGTCGGTGGCCTCGGCGGTCTCGATCGGCTCCGGCTTCCGCGGCGGCCTGTTTTTTGCCTCGCTGTTCCTGGGTGCGTTGACCGGCAAGCTGTTTGCCGTCGGGTTGGCCACGGTCACCGTAACCCAGGCGATTCCGCCGGTGGTGTGCGCGCTGGTGGGGATGAGCGCGATGGCGGTGGCCGTGGTGGGCGGCCCCCTCACCATGGCGTTTCTGGCGCTGGAGAGCACGGGCAGCCTGCCCATGACCGTGGCGGTGCTGGCCGCCTCGGTCGTGTCGGCGATCACGGTGCGGCGGACCTTCGGCTACTCGTTCGCGACCTGGCGCTTCCACCTGCGGGGCGAGGCGATCCGTTCGGCGGTGGATATCGGCTGGGTGCGCAACCTCACGGTCGGCCGGATGATGCGGCGGGACATGCGCACGATCCGGTCGGACACGACGGTGAGCGCGTTCCGCCGCCAGGTGCCGCTCGGATCGGCCGATCGGGTGGTGGTGACGGACGAGGCGGGCCGCTATGCCGGGCTGGTGCTGACGCCCGAGGCGCATGGCACGGAGGAAGCGGTCACCCGCGTGTCCGAGATCCTGCACCACGGCAAGGACGTGTTGTTGCCGCAGATGACGATCAAGGAGGCGGTGCAGATGTTCGAGTCCAGCGAGTCGGACGCATTGGCCGTGGTGGATGCCGCCGACACTCGCAAGGTGATCGGGCTGCTGACCGAGCAATACGCCCTGCGCCGCTACACCGAGGAGTTGGATCGCCTGCGCCGGGACTTGTCGGGGGATGCTTGAACCCATATCCTTGTAGACTAAGCTCACCGGACTTAGTCTGAGGGTTCTATATGCTGACCATCAACATCCATGAAGCCAAGACGCACCTCTCCCGGCTGGTTGACCAAGCGGTGGATGGTGAAAGCTTTGTCATTGCCAAGGCCGGCAAAGCCTTGGTGAAGGTCACCCGCCTGGAGGCGCCGGCAGGACCTGCCAGGCTTGGCTTCCTCTTGGGCCAGGGAACCGTGCCGGATGATTTCGACACGATGGGTCAGGGTGAAATCGAGGCACTGTTCTCCGGCACCGCCGTTTGAAGCTGCTGCTTGATACGCACCTGCTGCTTTGGGCCGCCGTGTCGCCGGACAGGCTTTCCGACGAGGTCCGCACGCTGCTGTCCGACGTGACGAACGACTTGGCCTTCAGCGCGGCCAGCTTGTGGGAGGTATCGATCAAGCACGGACTCGACAGGGCCGATTTCACGGTCGACCCACGGCTGCTCCGCCGCGGCCTGCTGGAAAACGGATACTCTGAAATACCGATCACCAGCCAGCATGCGTTGGCGGTAGCCTATCTGCCGAAGCTGCACAGGGATCCGTTCGATCGCCTGCTCGTAGCGCAATCCGCCGTGGAGGCGATCGTCCTACTCACAGCCGACGTCGCGGTCGCAGGCTATGGCGGACTCACCCGCCTGGTTTGACCAGCATCAGCATGTGTCCGTCGGGGTCGCTGAGGAGCCGCGTCCACCGGCCGCCCACCAACGTGGCCGCGGTGTGCGGCAACTCCGCCACCTCCAGCACCAACCGGGTGGCCGCGACATCGCCCGGCCGGGACGGGGGTGCTGGATTGCCAGCCGGGGCCCGGTAGCCGAGAAGTTCCACGTGCGGCGTGGCTTGCTCGGGGGCCAGCCCGATCACGTCCACCGTCGCCTGGTGCAATCCGTCAAGCCGATCCTGCTCCACGCCGGTATTGGTCTGGCGCGACGCCACGCGCAGGCCGAGCTGGTCGCGATAGAAGCCGATGCTCCGCTCCACATCCGCCACGGCGATGGCGGAATGGTCGATCCCGCCGGCATGGCGATCCGGGAACTGGATCAGTTCCAATGGATGGCCGTCCGGGTCGCGGAACTTGAACGCGACGGCGCCCCCTGAGCGCTGCGGCAGGGTCTGCGGCCCGAAATGGCTGATCGGGGTGGGCGTGAACGGCAGCAGCCGGGCATAGGCAGCGGCCATGTCCGGCACCGGAAGGGCGAAATGCTGGAACACCTGGTCGCACGCGATGGCATTGGCCGGGTAGCCGTCACCCGGAGGCCGGAAGGCCTGCAGGACCAGGGTCTGTCCGCCGCGCCGCAGGGTGACCTGCCGCACGCGCTCGGCACCCAGCAAGGCGGCGGCATCGGCAGCCAGATCATCCCGGGCCAGCGACTCGAACCCGAGCGCCTCCACGTAGAAGCGCTCCGCCCGCGTCAGTTCGGCGACCGTCAACTCGATCCGCAGCAGCCGGAGCGTCCTCATGGACGCTGCGCGCCGCGCACGTTCGTGTAAACCGCCATCAGCCGGTGGGATGCGCACAGGAACAGCCGGGCGCGGTTGCGGCCGCCGAATGTCAGGTTCGCCACCGTGCCGCCGGTCAGGATCTTGCCGAGCACCGTACCATCCGGGTCGATGCAATGCACCCCGTCCGCGGCGCTGCTCCAGACCCGGCCGTCCTCGTCGCAGCGCATGCCGTCTGCGAAGCCTGGCGAGATCGTGTGGAACACGTGGCCCTTCCGCAGCCGCGTCCCGGCTACGTCGAACACCCGGATGCATCGCGCCGGGTCCTCGCCGAATTGCGCACCGCTGTCCGCCACGTAGAGCAACCGTTCGTCCGGCGAAAAGCACAGTCCGTTCGGCCCGGTGAAATCATCCGCCGCGATGGCGAGCGTGCCGTCCGCATCCAGCCGATACAAGGTGGGCGGCAGATCCGGCACGTGCTTGCCGCCTTCATAATCCGTGTTGCCGCCATAGTACGGGTCGCTGAACCAGATGGCGCCATCCGACGCCACCACGACGTCGTTCGGACCATTCAGCCGTTTTCCCTGGAACCGATCGGCCAGCACGGTCACCGTGCCGTCCAGTTCCGTCCGCGTGACGCAGCGCCCGCGATGCGAACAGCCGATCAACCGGCCTTCGCGATCCCGCGTGTGGCCATTGGCGAAGTTGGAGGGCTGCTGGAACACGGACACCCCGCCGGCTTCGGTCCAGCGCAGGATGCGGTCGTTCGGGAGGTCGCTGACCAGCAACTGGTTGGCGTCGGCAAACCAGACCGGCCCTTCCAGCCAGGCGTAGCCCTCGCCCAGCGTCAGCAGCGGCGCATTCGGCAGGACGCACGGCGTGAACCGCGGGTCCCTCGTCTCGAGCCACCCTGGCACGGCGCTACGTCAGATGACCCGGCCGGTGCACGGGCGGCACATGGAGCTGCACGGTCATCAACACCGCCGGCTGGTCACCGATCGTGCCGGAGCGATGCCCCTTGCGGCCCTGCGCGTCCGTGACGCACCCCTGGTCCTCACCGAGCGACAGTTCACCCGGCCCCATCTCGATCCGGGTCCCGTCCATCGCCTCGACCCACCAGCGTCCGGACAGCGGCACAATCCATTGCGGCGCAGGGTTCTCGTGCCAATCACCGACCCAGCCCACCGGCTGAACCGTGAAAACGGTGGTCGCCTCGCTGCGATGCTGCTTGTCGTTCCACTGGGGATCGGCACCCCCCACGCCCTTCAGCTCCCAACTGGTCAATTCGCAGCGCTGCTGGTGGCTGATCCCTGCCGCGTCGGTCCAAAGATGCCAATAGCCGACGCTGGGTGTGGAACCGGGGTTGCTCATGGACCCTCCGTCTGGACCGCCGTTGCTCATGCCCACAAGCACGGTATGGGTGCGATGGTTCGTCGGGTCGAAAGCGATTCAGCCGGTTTTCGGGACGCCCGGATCAAACCAATTCGAGCACCGACTCCGCCCGGCTCACATCGAAATCCCCCGGCGCCTCGACTGCCAGGTGGGTCACCTTCCTGTCGTCCGCCACCAGGGCGAAGCGCTGGCTGCGCATGCCCAGCCCGCGGGCGGTCAGGTCCAGCTCCAGCCCCATCGCCTTCGTCAGCATGTGCGAGCCGTCCGCCAGCATGACGATCTTGCCCTCCACGCCCTGGTCCTTGGCCCATGCGCCCATGACGAACGGGTCATTGACCGACAGGCAGATGATCGACTCGACGCCCTTGGCCTTGAAATCCTCCGCGTGCTGGATGAAGCCAGGGAGGTGCTTGGCGCTGCATGTCGGGGTGAAGGCACCGGGCGTGGCGAACAGCACCACCTTCCTGCCGCCGAACAGCGACGCCGTGCTCTCCTCCTTGGGGCCATCCGGTCCTGCCGTCATCAGCTTCATCTCGGGGAGCGTGTCGCCGACCTTGATGGTCATGATACGGGCCTTCTGCTGTTGCTTCGGACGCTAACCTCCCGGCGCGCGCCTGTCACCCACCCGGCATTTCCGCATCACGGGTCATTGCAGCGACAGAAAACCTAGCCAAGATGCTGTCCATGCCCAAGACGTTGCAAGCGCCGGATGACGCCCGGCTCACCGGCCAACTGCTCATCGCCATGCCGGCGATGGAGGATCCGCGTTTCGCCCACAGCGTCATCTACCTTTGCGCGCATACCGAGGACGGGGCCATGGGCCTGGTGCTGAACCGTCCGCTCGCCAGCCCCAGCTTCGAGGATTTGCTCAAGCAACTGGACGTGGCGCCGACTCCCCCCGCCCGGCAAATCGCCCTGTGCGATGGCGGCCCGGTGGATGGCGCCCGCGGCTTCGTGCTGCACACGACGGATTGGACCGGCGACGGCAGCCTTCAGGTGGACGATGCCGTCGCGTTGACCGCGAGCCTGGACGTCCTGAAGGCGATCGCGGCCGGAGAAGGCCCGAGGGAGGGGTTGCTGGCGCTCGGCTATGCGAGCTGGGGCGCCGGGCAGTTGGACCAGGAAATCCAGGAAAATGCCTGGCTCTCGGCGCCGCCCTCGCTCGGCCTGATGTTCGATGACGACCATCCCACGAAGTGGCGGCGCGCCTTCGCCACGCTGCGGATCGACCCGGCGCTCCTGTCGGGCAGCGCCGGCCACGCATGACCGCTTGAGGTAGAAGCAGCGATTGCGCTCTGAGCCGCATTACCAGACGAAACGCGGGACCATCGCCGCCGGGTCTAGCCCGGCCGTGCGCGCTTCGGCCATGGCGGCGTCGTGGTCCTCGCCCAACGCCTCGCCATGGATGCCGCCCAACACCCAGCACGACGCCACGCCCGCGGCCGCCGCCCCGGCGATGTCGGTGCGCAGGGAGTCGCCGACCGCGAGCGTGCGGGATCTCGGCGTGCCGAGCATCTCCAGCACCGGCCCATAGATCGCCGGGTCCGGCTTGCCGAGCGAGCGCACCGCACCGCCCATCTGCCGGTAGCGCTCGGCCAGGGCGCCGGCGCAGATCACGCGGACGCCGCCGCGGATAACCTCCAGGTCCGGGTTGGCGCAGATCATCGGCAGGCCGTGCCTGGCGCAGTCCTGCAGCACATCCTCGAACTCGGCCACGTCTGTCGGGCTGCGATGGTCGTCCGGGCCGGTGTTCAGCACGAACTCCGCCTCCGCGGGGGTCGCGACCTCCTCCAACTCCAGCCCTGCCATAACGTTGCGGTCCCGCTCCGGTCCGAGATGCCAGACGCGATAGCCCAGGGCGGCAAACCACGGGTCGGTCCGCCGCTGCAAGGCGAGGTGAACGGCCTCGCCGGAGGTCAGCATGCCCGAATAGAGCTCGGCCCCCAGCCCCATGCGCCGCAGCATCGCCTCCGCGGCGGCATTGCGGCGCGGTGCGTTGGACAGCAGCACGCAGCGCTTGCCGGCGTCCCGCAGGCGCGCCAGGCAATCCGCCGCGCCCGGGTACGGGTTCACCCCATCATGGATGACGCCCCAAAGGTCCAGGATGAGCCCGTCATAATCCTTGGCCACCGACGCCATGCCAGTATGTGCGATCATGCGGCTGTCCCCACGGCCTCGGCCACGCTGTTGAAGCCATCCCGCCGCAAGGCCGCGGCCAGCTCCGCCTTGATGCGCGGCAGCAAGGCGGGGCCGTGCACCGAGAATGCGGCGTAGAGCTGGACGAGCTGCGCCCCCGCGCGCAATTTCGCCAGCACGTCCGCCCCGGTGGACACGCCGCCGCAGCCGATGAGGATGAGCCGTCCCGCCGCCAGCCGCCAGGCCTGCGCCAGCATCGCCGTGGATGCCGCCATCAGCGGCGGTCCCGACAGGCCGCCGGCCTCCGCCCCATGGCGGCCCAGGCCGGGCGGCCGGGCGACGGTCGTGTTGGACACGATCAATCCATCCACCCCGGCCGCCACCGCTACCGCCACGATGGCCTCCAGCGCGCCGGGCAGCAGGTCCGGCGCGACCTTCACGAAGATCGGCGGCCGCTGCGGCAACGCCATGACGGCCTGCAGGATGGCCCGCAGCTTGGCCTCCTCCTGCAGGCCGCGCAGCCCGACCGTGTTGGGCGAGCTGACGTTCAGCGCCACATAGGCGGCATCCTGCGCCACTGCGGCGACCAGCGCCGGATAGTCGCGCTCCGGCTCCGCCCCATCCTTGTTGATGCCGACATTGGCCGCCATCAGCGTGCCCGGCGGCGGCCGGAGGCGGGCCATGCGCGACGCGAAGGCGTCGATGCCGAGATTGTTCATCCCCATGCGGTTGATCACCGCCCCGTGGTCCAGCCGGAACAGCCTCGGGCGCGGGTTGCCAGCCTGCGGCCGCGGCGTCACGGTGCCGAGCTCCACCGCGCCGAACCCGAGCCGCAGCAAGGCGGACGCGGCCACGGCGTCCTTGTCGAAGCCGGCCGCCAGCCCGACCGGGTTGGCCAGGGAGTGCCCGAGCAGGCTCGTGGCGAGGATCGGGTCGTCCGGGCGGGCATTGCGCCCTGCCAGCCCGAGCCGCAATGCCCGCAGGGCAAGGCGATGCGCCCGCTCCGGATCGATGCGGCGGAGGGCGGGCAGGAAGGCGGATGCGAGCGTGGGAGTCATGGACGCCTTATGCCGGATTGCCGTCCCGCCTGCACCCGCGGCGGACGCAGGCTTGCCACGCCATGCGCTTTGTCCGATTGGTCGGGCATGTGGGACGAACCCTATCTCGAAACCTGCTGCCGGTCTGCCTTGCACCGCCTGCTGCTGGTCGGCCCGCCGGGCCGGCCGGGCGGGCTGAAGGACGGCCCCTGCCTCGCCCGCCTGTCCTGCCTCGGGCTGGCCCGGGAACGGCCGGACCATCGGTTCGAGCTGACGGCGCCAGGCCTGGCCCGGCATGCCGAGGAGGTCGCCCGCCCCGCCGCGCCCAAGCGACGCCGCCGCCGCGCGTGATCAGGCGAGCGGCTCCGCCGTGATCGTTCCCGCGCCGGCCGCCACGCACAGCACGCCGCCGCCTTCGCGGGTGCTGACCAGCATCACGTCCCCGCCCGCGAGCATGTCCCCCGCCTCGTTGAAATAGCCGGACCGGCCGATGGCCGACAGCGCATCCTCGCCGCCCTTGTAATGCCAGAGGGTGAAGCCGTTGGCGTAGGCGAGAACGGACAGGCTGCGAAGGACAAAGCTCATGGTCGTTCCTTTCTAGGTATATTATCCTATAGCAAAGCCGAGTTCAGCGAACGATGCCGCGCGCCCGCAGACTCCATTCGAGCTGGCCGAGCGCCTGACGCCAGATGCGCCAGTCGGCGTGCTGGAGCGGCCGGTCCTGCCGCGGGGCAAGCTGGCGTTCGCCCCAGATCCGCAGGATGCGGACGTGCCGCAATTCGACGCTACGCTGCTGGTAGATCGTATCGAGGCAACGCAGAACGTCCTCCGGATCGCATGGCCGGCTCGGCCCGTCCGGCCGCCACGCCACGCCGGCCCCGTCGCGGCGGGCAAGCAGCGCCGCCATGGTCCAAAGCCAGGCATCCTCCGCGCTCCGGAACGGATGGACGGCAGCAGCGGCGTGGGCAGGATTGGCTAGCATCGGCACCCCGGAACCAAACAGGAACATAAGCCCATCAAATGGTCGGAGTGGCAAGGAAAAACGGCGTTAATTCCTATCGCTTGCGGCGTTAATTCCCATTATCCTTGTCGACAGGGCCGGGTTGGCAGATGGCAGCGCAGAGGTCGCGGATGTGAAGCATGAGGATATCTGGCGCGCGCTCGATACATTGGCCGCGGAAAACGGCCTCTCCGTCTCCGGCCTCGCCCGCGCCTCCGGCCTCGATCCCACCACGTTCAACCCGTCGAAGCGCGCCATGCCCGACGGCCGCGCGCGGTGGCCCAGCACGGAGAGCCTCGCCAAGGTCCTGAACGCGACGGGCGCCAGCCTGGAGGCCTTCACCGCGCTGGTGTCCGGCGCGCGCGCGCTGTCCTCCAGCCCGCGCATGCAGTCGCAGCGGCGCATTCCGCTGATCGGCCTGGCCCAGGCCGGGTCGGACGGCTTCTTCGACGATGGCGGCTACCCGGTGGGCGGCGGCTGGGACGAGGTGAGCCTGCCCGAGATCGGCGACCTGAACGCCTATGCGCTGGAAATCTCCGGCGCGTCGATGGAGCCGGTGTTCCGCGACGGCGACGTGGTGATCGTCTCCCCAGCCACGCCGATCCGGCGCGGCGACCGGGTGGTGGTGCGCACCCTGGCCGGCGAGGTCATGGCGAAGCAGCTCGCACGCCGCTCGGCCCGGCGGGTCGAGTTGAAGAGCCTGAACCCGGCACACAGGGACCACAGCTTCGACCTGAAGGAGGTGGCATGGCTGCACCGCATTGTTTGGGCCAGCCATTGAATCCGCCCTGGCGCGGCGCGGCGCCAGGGCGTACCATATGTTGTGCTTGAACCGTCTGAAGGTATTGATTCGATGAGCAGCTATGCCCGCCGCATGATGGGCGGAATGACCCTTGCAGCCTCCATGGCGATGGCCGTCCCCGCCCTCGCCCAGACCGATCCCGGCGCGCCCGGCCCGGTCGTCGGCCGCGTGACGATCACGGCGCGGGCAGCGGCGGTCGGGGTTGGATATACGTGGGGCAACGGCACGCTCAGCTATGGCGGCCACCGCTACCGCTTCTCCGTCAAGGGCGTTACCGTCGCCGATGTCGGCTTCAGCCGGATCGTCGGCCATGGCCGGGTCTACAACCTGCACCGGCTGCAGGATTTCAGCGGCACGTATGGCGCCGCGACCGGCGAGGCCACCCTGGGCAACGGGCTTGGCGGCCAGTATCTGAAGAACGGCCAGGGCGTCGAGTTGCGGGTCGACGACGTCACCAAGGGTGCGCGGCTGTCCGGCTCGGCGGACGGCATCCAGCTCGAAATCATCCGCTGACCGGAAGGCCAGGATGCGCGCCCTCATCCTGGCCTCGCTTCTCGCCTTCGCTCCGGTTGCCCACGCCGCGACCGACCCCGTCGATGTCGCCCTGGTGCTGGTGACAGACGTGTCCCGCTCCATCGACGACAGCGAATACCAGCTCGAAAAGAAGGGCTATGCCGCCGCCTTCACCGACCCGAAGGTGATCGCGGCGATCCAGGGCGGTCCAACCGGCCGGATCGCCGTGGCCTATGTCGAGTTCTCGAACCCCGACCAGGTCCAGGCGCTGGCCGGGTGGACGGTCATTTCGGACGCCGCGTCCGCCGGCGCCTTCGCGGCGGCGCTGTTGGCATTGCCGCGATCCTCCTACGGACGCACGGCGATCAGCGGCGGGGTCGACCTGGCGGCACGCATGCTGGCGGAGGGCGGGTTCGGCGACGCCCGCAAGGTGATCGACGTGAGCGGCGACGGGACCAACAACGCCGGGCGGCCGGTCTCGGAGGCGCGGGATGACGCCGTGAAGGCAGACATCACCATCAACGGGCTGACCATCATCAACGATCACCCGGTGTCCTACACCTTCGCGCACGTCCAGCCGCCCGGTGGCCTGACGAACTGGTATCGGGAGAACGTCACCGGCGGCAACGGCAGCTTCGTCGTCGAGGTGCATGATTTCTCGACGTTCGGCGACGCCATGTCGCGCAAGCTGCTCAACGAGATCGCGGCGCTGCCAAGCCGTCGCGGCTGAAAGGACCATCCCCATGGACCAGCGCACCCTGGGCCGCTCCGGCCTCCAGGTCTCGACGATCGGGCTCGGCTGCAACAATTTCGGTGGCCGCATCGACCTGGAGGCCTCGCGCCTGGTGATCCACGCCGCGCTGGATGCCGGCATCACCCTGTTCGACACGGCGGACGTGTACGGCGCGATGGGCATGAAGACGAGCCACAAGGGCGCATCGGAGGAAATCCTCGGCGCCGTGTTGGGGCCGCGCCGCCGGGACATCGTGCTCGCGACGAAATTCGCCATGCCGATGGACGATGCCGGGCGGTTGTCGGGCGCATCCCGGCGCTACATCGTCCGTGCCGTGGAGGACAGCCTGACGCGGCTGAAGACCGACTGGATCGACTTGTACCAGCAGCACCAGACGGACCCGAACACGCCGGTCGAGGAATCGCTGCGCGCGATGGACGACCTGGTCCGGGCGGGTAAGGTGCGCTACGTCGGCTGCTCCAACTTCGCGGCTTGGCAGGTGGCGGATGCGATGTGGACCGCGCATGACCGGCACCTCACGCCCTTCGTCTCCTGCCAGGATGAGCTTTCGTTGCTGGTGCGCGGTGCGGAGACAGACTTGCTGCCGGCCGCCGAGCGCTTCGGCCTGGGCCTGCTGCCGTATTTTCCGCTGGCGAGCGGGATGCTGACGGGCAAGTACCAGCGCAACGCGGTGCTGCCGGAGGGTGCCCGCCTCACCAGCACACAACGCCTGGCGGACCGCTACCTGACCGATGCCCACTGGCCCCGCGTGGAAAAACTGGCCGATTTCTGCGCGAGCCGCGGGCGCACCATGGTGGAACTGGCGTTTAGCTGGCTGCTCTCGCGCCGCCCGGTCGCCAGCGTGATCGCGGGGGCGACCCGGCCGGACCAAGTGGCGCAGAACGCTGCGGCGGGCGGCTGGGCCTTGAGCGCGGAGGATATCGCCGCCGTGGACGCGATCACCACCTAGCTTACAAGCCCGCCGCCCGCGCCGTGCAATGGTCGACACTGCGCAACGATGGTTTTGACCCATGACTTTCACGATGATACCGTAGGCCATGCAGCGAACATCGTTCAGCGCCATGTCCTGCCCGATCGCCCGCAGCCTCGAGCATGTCGGGGAATGGTGGAGCATCCTCATCCTGCGGGAGGCCTTCAACGGCAAAACCCGCTTCGACGAGTTCCGGGACGCCCTGGGTGTCGCGCCCAATATCCTGACCCGGCGGCTGAAGGCGCTGGTGACCGCCGGGCTGTTGGAGCGGCGGCGCTATTGCGAGCGTCCGCCGCGGGATGAATACGTGCTGACGCAGCGGGGCCGCGACTTCCGGCCGGTGATGCTCAGCCTGATGGACTGGGGCAACCGCCATTTCGCGCCGGAAGGTCCCACGGTGGAACTGGTGCACGGCGCCACGGGGCGGCCGGCCGATCTGGTGCTGGTGGACCGCGCCACCGGCCTGCCGGCCGAAGGGCCGGAGTTCAAGCTGCGCCGCTTCCGCCCGGCTGCGCCCGCCATTGGCTGACGTGACCCGGTCGCGCCGCGTCGTTCGAGGCAGGACGGTTGTGCGCCACGGCCGGCACGACCCGGCTGGTGTTCGACCGGCCGCAGCGATGAGTGCGGCACGGCGACGCGCGGGGCCTGGTATGGGGGTACTTCGATGACGATGCGGGTTTTGGTGGTGGGGGCCGGCGCAATCGGCGGCTATTTCGGCGGCCGCATGCTGCAAGCCGGGCAGGACGTGACGTTCCTGGTACGCCCGGGGCGCGCCGCCCTGCTGGCC
This sequence comes from uncultured Acetobacteraceae bacterium, assembly GCA_964244585.1. GTDB lineage: Bacteria > Pseudomonadota > Alphaproteobacteria > Acetobacterales > Acetobacteraceae > LMUY01. The sequence continues at coordinate 137,263 of CAXTJM010000001.1, forward strand.
GAGCATGGCCTGCGCATCCGCAGCCGGCGGGGCGACCTGGACCTTGCCAATCCGCCGACCGTGCAGGCCGACGCGCTCGGGGCACCATTCGATGCGGTCGTCCTGAGCTGCAAGGCGTTCGACCTGGAGGATGCGATCCAGTCCTTCGCCCCTGCGGTCGGGCCTCGGACCAAGATCATGCCGCTGCTGAACGGCATGGCGCATCTGGACAGGCTGGTTGCCCGGTTCGGCGAGGCGGCCGTGCTCGGCGGCCAGTGCCAGATCTCCACCACGCTGGAAGCGGACGGCACGATCCGCCAGTTCGGCGAGATGCAGGCGCTCTCGCTCGGCGAGCGGTCCGGCGCCGCCTCACCCGTGAGCGAGGCGTTGGCGGCCGCGCTTGCGCCTGCCGGCGGCCGGTTGAGCGCGAGCATCTTGCAGGAGATGTGGGAGAAATGGGTGTTCATCACCACCATGGCCTGCACCACCTGCCTGATGCGCGCCACCATCGGCGATGTCGTGGCGGCCGGCGCGACCGAGATCCCCCTGGCCATCGCGGACGAGGCCGTCGCCATCGCCGCGCTCGCCGGCTATGCGCCCCGTCCGAACGCGGTCGAGCGGCTGCGGGCCATGGTGATGACCGCGGGCTCTCCGCTCACCGCATCCATGCTGCGGGACGTGGAACGGGGCGGCCCGGTGGAGGTCGACCATGTGGTCGGCGACCTGCTGCGCCGCGGCGCCCCAGGGGCGTCCCCCGTGCTGCGCGTGGCCTACCTGCACCTGAAAACCTACCAGGCCCGTCGCGCTCGCCTGATGTAGCCAGCCGCCTCACCACATCGTCTGCCGCGCCCGTTCCGGCCAGACCCGGTCGTATTCGGCGCCGCCGACCTTGTCCTCGCTCAACGCCGCCAGGATGGCGCCGGGCGTTGGCAGGGTTTTCGGGTCGACGTGGCGCGCCGGGTTCCACAGATCGGCCCGCACGATCGCCCGGGCGCATTGGAAGTACACGGCCTGCACCGTCATCACCATCACGCAGCGCGGCGCCGCCTGCCCCACCGCGAAGGAGGCGCACAGCCCAGGCTCGGCAGACAGCCGGGCGATGCCGTTGACCCGCAGCGTTGTGCCGGAGCCCGGCACGAGGAACAGCAGCCCGACCCGCCCATCCACCACGATGTTGCGCAGCGAGTCGCATCGGTTGTTGCCGCGCCGGTCCGGCATCTGCAGCGTATGGGGATCGGCCACCCGCACGAACCCGGCGGCATCCCCCCGCGGCGAGCAGTCCGCCCCCTCTGGCCCGATGGTGGACAGCGCCACGAACGGCGACGCGTCGATGAAGGCGCGGTAATGCGCCGTGATGTGGTCGGTGACCTTCACGAGCGACGGATCCTGCGGCTCGCCATACAGCGCCGCCAAGGTCGTCAGGTCGGTGATATCGGTCACGACGGACCTCCTAGCGTGGCCACCGCATGATAGCATCGATCAGGATGGCGCAGAAGCTGTAGGCCGCAGCCTGGTCCCACCGGTTGAGGCTGCCACCCCAGACCGGGTCGCGCCGGTGCGACGCCCGCAGGCAGTCGATGACGCCGTAGAAGGTGAGGACGCGGACCGAGGCCTGCCCTAGCTCGGCCAAGGTCTGCGAACTGGCCGCAAACAGGGCGAGCATGATGGCGAGGCCGAGACCGAGCTGGATCAGGAACTCCCGAACGCTGTTGCGGGACTGGATGTCTAGCATCCCGCGCCGCCCGGCGCGCATCCGGCCACCCAAGGTGACGGCACGGGCCATTTCAGTGGGCTCGATGCGCCGGGCGAGGGCGATCGCCCGTGGACGATCGCCTCCAGCGTGTCGGTGAGGGTGTGGGTGATCGCGACGCCAAGCACCAGCAACGTCACGCCAGCCGCGATCCGGATCGCCCGGACGGCGATGCGATCGATCAACTTGCCAAGGCGTATCGGGCTCGCGCCGCCAACGCCGCCTCCCTGTCGACCGGCCTGGCAGGCGACCGGATGGTCATGCCTGCTGCCGGACCAGGCGCGGCATGGCGCTCGCGAGCCCGTGCATCGGCAGATCCGACCGGACCAGCAGGCCATCTGGCGTCGTCCTGGTCTGGACCATCACGAAGCCGGCGAGCCGCAGCGAGCGCACCAGCAACCCGGCCACATCCTGGGCCGGGTCGCAGTCTCCGGTTGGAACGAAGGCGAGGAAGCGCCCGGTCGGCACCAGCGCGCGCTTGGCCTGGTGAATGAGCTTGCCGATCTGGGCCGGACTGGCAATGCAGGGCACCAGAACCAGGTCATAGCTCTCGTGGTCGGAGCGTTCGGCAGGGCGGAGGGACGTCGCCGCCGCGCAGCCATGCCGCAACAGGCTGCAGAGCAGGTCGAGCCCGTTGGCCGCCAGGACCAGCGCGTGCGAGCCGACCACCGGGCCCGCGAAGCTTAAGAGCGGGTCTCCCGAGCCTGCCTCACCCACCAAGTTACAACCCGCCACCGCGTGAAGCTGCGACACCGGAACCACTTGAAGCATGAACAACCACCGAAATTGGAGGAACGATCACGCAGAGGATGGCACCGGCCCATATGTGGTTTCGATGGGGCTTGCCGGTCCGGGATGTAGCATTGCCATATAAACGGAGCGGATCGGCCTAGCCGCAGAACTCCGCCACCAACCGGTGCAGCATCGGGGTGCAGGCGTCGAGCTGCTCACTGGCCAGCCATTCCTCCGGCTGATGCGCCTGCGCGATGTCCCCTGGTCCGATGATCACCGACGGCATGCCCGCGCGCTGGAAGATCCCTGCCTCCGAGCCATACGCCACCGCCGCCGCCGCATCCCGCCCAAGCAGCTGCAGCAGCCGCGCCTCCAGCCCCGGCTCGCAGGCCGCCAGGGCCGGGATGCGTGCAGCGACCTCGAACCGGATGCCGCAGGCCGGGTCGACCGCCGCCATGTCCGGCACGACCTCCGCCGCGACGCGCTGCGCCAGCCCGGCGAGCACCGCATGGTCATCGACGCCGGGGAGCACGCGCATTTCCCAGAAGAACCGGCAGGCGGCAGCCACGATGTTCAGCGCCTCGCCGCCCTCGATGCGGTTCACCTGGATGGTGCTCCAGGGTGGATCGAAGGCGGGGTCGTGCGGACCAGCCCTCATCTCGGCCCGGACCGCGTTCACCCGGGTGATGCATTCGGCCGCCATCATCACGGCGTTGACGCAGCGGTCCGGCTGGGACGAGTGGCCCGGCAGGCCGGCGACATGCGTCCATCCGATCAGGCCGCCCTTGTGGGCGTTCACCAGGCGCAGTCCGGACGGCTCGCCGATCACCGCCAGGCCGGGCGCCAGATGCGCGCCCACCCATTCGGCCATCGGGCCGACGCCGGTGCAGCCCACCTCCTCGTCATAGGACAGCGCCAGGTGGACCGGGCGGCGCAGATGCCGCTCGGCCAAGCCGGGCGCCAGGGCGAGGCAGCAGGCGACGAACCCCTTCATGTCGCAGACGCCGCGGCCGATCAGCCGGCCGCCCGCCTCGCGCATGGTCCAGGGATCGGCGAGCCAGGCCTGGCCGTCCACCGGCACCACGTCGGTATGCCCGGACAGCACCAGGCCGCCGGGCTGCTCCGGACCGAAGCTGACCAGCAGGTTCGCCTTGGCGCCGTCCGGGCTCGGGAAACGCCGCAGCCGGGGGGAGAGCGGGGCCAGCAGCGTCTCCACCCAATCGAGCAGCGCCAGGTTGCTGTCGCGGCTGACCGTGGGGAACGCCACCAGGTGCCGTAACACTTCAACCGGGATCATCGCGTCGTCCTCTGCTCCAGACGCCCCAGGACCCGCACCAGCGGCCACAGGATGGCGAGGTAAATGATGGCCACGCCGATCAGTGGCGTCGGGTTGGCGGTCAGCGCCTGCGCGTCGTTGCCCTGCTTCAGCAATTCCGGCAGCGCCACGACGGAGGCGAGCGAGGTTTCCTTCACGATGCCGACGCAATTGCCGGTCAGCGGCGGCACCACCACGCGGATGGCCTGCGGCAGCACGACGTGGCGCATGGTCGCGCGGAAATGCAGCCCGAGCGCGCGGGCTGCCTCCAACTGGCCGCGCGGGATCGCCTGGATGCCGGCGCGGAACACCTCCGCGCTGAAGGCGGCCAGCACGATCGACAGCGCCGTGACGGCGGATGCGAAGGAGCTGAGCCGGACGCCCATGAACGGCAGCGCGTAATACAGCAGGATCAGCAGGATCAGCATCGGCAGCGCCCGGAACACGTCGGTGAAGCCGGTGGCCAGCCAACGCACGGGCGCCGGCGCATACAGCCGCAGCATCGCGACCGCCAACCCCAACGGCATGCCGAACACCATCGCGGCCAGTGCGAGTTGCACCGTCATCCCCAGCCCCGAGAGCAGCAACGGCAGGACGCGGATGAAGACATCCGCATTGAGGAAGGTCTCGGTGAAGCTCACCCGGCGTGCGGTAGCGGCGCGACCTTCACGGAGCTCGAGTCCGGCGGCGGCTCGGCCCCGAACCACTTGACGTAGAGCTTGGCGACGCTGCCATCCTGCTTCAGCGTCGTGACCGCATCGTTGACCTTCACCGTCAACGGGGAGGCCTTGGGCAGCATCATGCCGATCGGCTCGTTCGCCGGGATCAATTCCACCACCCGCATGCCGCGCATGCTCCGAAAGGCATACAGGGAGCCGAACTGGTCGTTCACCGAGCCATCCACGCGGCCATTGGCCGTGTCGAGCAACATGGCGGCCGCCGTGTCGTAGCTCTTGTTGCCGGCCAGGCCGAGCCGGTCGGCATTCGCCTTGATCCACGCCTCGCCTGTCGAGCTGGCGATGGCGCCGAGCGTCGCGCCGTGCAGGTCCGCGACACCTGTCAGCTTCGACGCCGGGCCGGCGATCAGTGCCAGGTTGTCATCCAGATAGGGCTGGGTGAAATCCTGGTTCTTCAGCCGCTCCGACGTGACCGTGATGGAGGAAATGGCGAGGTCGATCCGGTGCGACGCGGTGGCCGCGAACAGCGCCTGGAAGCCCAGATCGGTGATCTCCACCGTCATGCCCAGCTTCGCCGCCACGGCGTTCACCAGGTCGATTTCGAATCCCTGGAACTTGCCGGACTCGTCCTTGAACTCGAAGGGCGGGTTGGACGGGTAAGACCCCACCTGCAACGTCTCCGCCGCGAGCGGTCCGGCTCCGAGCGCCAGCAACACCGCAATGGCGGCCCAACGCAAGTTCCGCATGGCCGACTCCCCCCATGATCCCGAGGCGGCAGGCTATGACCATTCGCCGGCCGTGTTGAGTCCGCATCGGCCCGGTCGCGCGATCGGAACGACCGCGCCGCGCAGGCGTCGTGGTGCCATGCGCGACACGCCGCCGGCAGAGGAGGACCCCACCCGCCCGGCGTTGCTGGCGCGCTGGCTGCACCTGACCCGCACCGTGCTGCCCGGCATGGCGGCGGCGCAGCGCTGGCCGATCCGGCTGGACCATTGCTTCATGCGCGTCTGCCTGGATGCGGCACTGGGCCAGCGATGGGACCGGGTGGTGCGTCGCCCTGCCGTCCGGCACCTCAGCGACGCGCAGCTGGACGCTGCCGTGGCCGTCGCGGACCGGATCGCCGCGCAACCGGGTTTGTTGCCGGCGCTTAACCAAGCCAGCCTGCGGTCGCGCCGGCTAGGCGGGTTGATACCCGGCGAAGCGCTTCTGCCGCCGGCGCAGGATCTGCCAGAACAGCCGCGATGACAGGGTGGACAACCGACCGCGCGGCGGCAGGCCGACCGCCTTCAGGATCATGCCCATGCTGCGCTCGATATGGTTGTAGCGATAGAAGCCCATGGCGCGACCCATATAGCCGGCAATGCACCGCTCGTGCTGGTACGGCATGTCCACTGGCTCGTTGCCGCAGTGGAACGCATAGGCGAGTTCGTCATCCTCCGACTCGGTGATGCGGCCGGCCGCGATCCGCAGGCGGCGCAGCACGCTGATCTTCTCGCGCGCCAGGTAACGACGCATGTGGTCGTAGAACAGCTTGAAATGGCGGTATTCGTCGGCTGCGATCAGCCGGCACACCTGCTCCAGCACCGGCTCGGCCGTCGCATCCGCCAGGGCAGTGTAGTAGGAGGACGTGCCGGTCTCCACCATGCAGCGAGCAATCAGTTCGCCGGTCTTCGAGCCGCGCACCGAGGCATCCACGTCAATCGGGACCTTATAGCCTTCGCGGTAACGGTCGAACGCCTGGGCGAATTTCCAGCCGGGGTCGGCCAGTTCCGCCCATTTCCCCAGCGCATCACCGTGCTGCACCTCCTCGACCGCCCAGTAATCGGACGCCTGGCAGAAGGCAGGATCCTCACGGAACACGCGGGAAAGATAGACTGCGTATTCCGTGCCGTTGCGCTCCACCATGGCGGCGGACTTCACCAGCTTGACGATATCCGGGTCGACCTTGGCGGCGTCGAACCGGTCCCAGGCAACGTCCTCCAACCGCCAATGCTTCATGACCTGCTTTCGATTGCGCCGCGGCGACGCCGGTGTGTGCCACCATCGCGCCAGGCGTCAACGCCATTGTGACGCGAGTGTGACACTCGGGGGTGGCAGCGTGGTCTGGCAGCCACGCTCAGGCGGCAGCGGCCTCGATCATGGCCCGGGCGGACTGCATGCGGTCCATGGCGGCATCCAGCCTCGGCACGTCCGCCTTGTCGGCGGCGTTGTAATCGGCTTCCGCGGCGGATAGGCGACGCTCGCCTTCGGCACGGGACAACTCGGCAGTGGGCACCGCCTCGTCGGCCAGCACGGTGCAACGCTCCGGCGTGATCTCGGCGAAGCCGCCGCTGACATAGAGCTTGTCCGTCAGGCGGCCGCCCTCGTGGATGGCGATGGTGCCGCCCCGCAGCAGCACGATCATCGGCGCATGGTTCGGCAGCACACCCATCTCGCCCTCGGCGGCAGGGATGACGACCATCTCCACGTCACGCGACAGCAGCAGCTTTTCCGGGCTGACGATCTCGAGGGCGACCGGCATCAGACCTTCTCCTTCATCCCCTCCGCCTTCTTCACCGCGTCCTCGATGGTGCCGACCATGTAGAACGCTGCTTCGGGCAGGTGGTCGTACTCGCCGGCCACGATCGCCTTGAAGCTGCGCACCGTGTCGGCGAGCGGGATGAACACGCCCGGCGTGCCGGTGAACACCTCTGCCACGTGGAAGGGCTGGCTGAGGAAGCGCTGGATCTTGCGAGCGCGGGAGACGACGAGCTTGTCCTCCTCCGACAGCTCGTCCATGCCGAGGATGGCGATGATGTCCTGCAGCGACTTGTAGGTCTGCAGGATGCGCTGAACCTCACGCGCGGTGTCGTAATGCTCGTCGCCGATGATCCGGGCGTCGAGCGACCGGCTGGTGGAGTCGAGCGGGTCGACCGCCGGGTAGATGCCGAGTTCGGCGATGGAGCGGTTCAGCACCGTGGTGGCGTCCAAATGGGCGAAGGACGTGGCAGGCGCCGGGTCGGTCAGGTCGTCGGCAGGCACGTAGATCGCCTGCACCGAGGTGATCGAGCCTTTCTTGGTGGAGGTGATCCGCTCCTGCAACGCGCCCATGTCGGTGGCCAAGGTCGGCTGGTAGCCCACGGCGGACGGGATGCGGCCCAGCAGCGCGGACACTTCGGCGCCGGCCTGGGTGAAGCGGAAGATGTTGTCGACGAAGAACAGCACGTCCTGCCCTTCCTCGTCGCGGAAGTATTCCGCCAGCGACAGGCCGGACAGTGCGACGCGGGCGCGCGCACCCGGCGGCTCGTTCATCTGGCCGTAAACCAGCGCCACCTTGGAGCCCTCCGTGGTGCCCTCGCCCAGCTTGATGACGCCGGCATCGACCATCTCGTGGTACAGGTCGTTGCCCTCGCGGGTGCGCTCGCCCACGCCAGCGAACACGGACACGCCGCCATGCGCCTTGGCGATGTTGTTGATCAGCTCCTGGATCAGCACCGTCTTGCCCACGCCGGCGCCGCCGAACAGGCCGATCTTGCCGCCCTTCAGATAAGGGGCCAGCAGGTCCACCACCTTGATCCCCGTCACCAGCACCTCGGCGGAGGTCGCCTGGTCCTCGAAGGAGGGGGCGGCGCGATGGATCGGGTAGGTCATCTTGGCGCCGACCGGGCCGCGGTCATCGATCGGCTCGCCGATCACGTTCAGGATGCGGCCCAGCGTTTCCGGCCCGACCGGAACGCTGATCGGCGAGCCGGTGTCCAGCACCTCGCTGCCGCGCACCAGGCCGTCGGTGCTGTCCATGGCGATGCAGCGCACCGTGCGCTCGCCCAACTCCTGGGCCACTTCCATGACCAGCGTGCCGCTCGCCGTCCTGGTGGTCAGCGCGCTCTGGATGAACGGCAGCTCGCCCTCGAACTGCACGTCCAGCACGGCGCCGAGCACCTGGGTGATCCGGCCTACGTTGTTGCTCGCCATAAGTCACTCTCCTGTTAGGCCGGGGACTTCGCCCCTGGATCCCACCAGAGGACAGTCGTCCTCTGGACACCTTGTGGTTAGAGGGCTTCGGCCCCGGATATGATCTCGATCAGTTCGCGCGTGATGTTGGCTTGGCGCGTGCGGTTGTAGTTCAGCGTCAGCTTGTTGATCGCCTCGCCGGCGTTGCGGGTGGCGTTGTCCATCGCCGTCATCCGCGCGCCATGCTCGCCGGCGCCGCTCTCGAGCTGGGCGCGATAGAGCTGGATGGCGAGGTTCTTCGGCAGCAGCTTGGCGAGGATGGTCTCCTCGTCCGGCTCGAATTCGTAGATCGCCTGGGCGGTGGCTGGCCCGGCCGGCCCGGTCTCCGTCATCAGCGGCGGGATGATCTGCAATTCGGTCGGGACTTGCGCGATGACCGAGACGAACTTGTTGTAGACCACGGTGGCGACGTCAAACTCGTCGCGGCCCAGCATCTCCACCGCCTGCATGCCGATCGCCTGCACATCGGCGAAATCGACCTTCTTCTTCCCGGCGAAAGAGATGTCACCAACGATGTTGGAGGCCATTTCGCGCCGCAGGTAGTCGCGGCCCTTGCGGCCGACGGTGATGATCTTGACCGTCTTGCCCTCGGACATCAGCCGCCGTGCCAGATTGCGGGCGGCGCGGCCGACATTGGTGTTGAAGGCGCCGGCCAGGCCGCGATCCGCGGTGATGACGATCAGCAGGTGGACCTTGTCGTTGCCCGTCCCGGCCAGCATGCGTGGAGCGGTCGGGCTGCCCTGCACGCTCGCGGCCAGCGCGGACAGCATGCGCTCCATCCGCTCGGCATAGGGACGCGCCGCCTCCGCTTGCTGCTGGGCACGCCGCAGCTTGCTCGCCGCCACCATCTTCATGGCGGAGGTGATCTTGCGCGTGGATTTCACGCTGTTGATGCGCGCCCGGAGCGCCTTGAGGCTTGCCATGGAGCAAAGGCCTCAGGCGGTGAAGGACTTGGAAAAGCCCTCCAGGAACGACTTCAGCTTGCCCTCGGTCTCGGGCTTGATGTCCAGGTCGCCGCGGATGCTGTCCATGATGGACGGCTCGCGCGCCCGCATCTCGCTGATCATCTGCCGCTCGAAGGCGCCGATCTTGCCGATATCGACGTTGTCCAGGTAGCCGCGCACACCGGCATACAGCACCACGGCCTGGACCTCGACCGGCATCGGGCTGAATTGCGGCTGCTTCAGCAGCTCCGTCAGCCGCGCGCCGCGCGCCAGCAATTTCTGCGTGGACGCGTCCAGGTCGGATGCGAACTGCGCGAACGCCGCCATCTCACGATACTGCGCCAATTCCAGCTTGATCGACCCGGCAACCTTCTTCATCGCCTTGGTCTGCGCCGCGGAGCCCACGCGGGACACGGACAGGCCCACGTTCACCGCCGGGCGGATGCCGCGGAAGAACAGCTCCGACTCCAGGAAGATCTGGCCGTCGGTAATGGAGATCACGTTGGTCGGGATGTAGGCAGACACGTCTCCTGCCTGCGTCTCGATCACCGGCAGCGCGGTCAACGAACCGGCACCATTCGCGTCCGACATCTTGGCCGCGCGCTCCAGCAGGCGGGAGTGCAGGTAGAACACGTCGCCTGGATACGCCTCGCGGCCCGGCGGGCGGCGCAGCAGTAGCGACATCTGGCGGTAGGCGACGGCCTGCTTGGACAGGTCGTCGTACGCGATCATGGCGTGCATGCCGTTGTCGCGGAAAAACTCGCCCATGGTGGCGCCGGTATAGGGCGCCAGAAACTGCAGCGGCGCCGGGTCAGATGCAGTGGCGGCGACGACGATGGTGTATTCCATCGCCCCCTGCTCCTCCAGCGTGCGCACGATCTGCGCCACGGTGGATCGCTTCTGGCCGATCGCCACGTAGACGCAATAGAGCTTCTTGCTCTCGTCCGTACCCTGGTTGGCAGGCTTCTGGTTGATGATGGTGTCCAAGATCACGGCGGTCTTGCCGATCTGCCGGTCGCCGATGATCAGCTCGCGCTGGCCCCGGCCCACCGGGATCAGCGCGTCGATCGCCTTCAGCCCGGTTTGCATCGGCTCATGCACCGACTTGCGCGGGATGATGCCGGGAGCCTTCTGCTCGACCAGCATCTCCTTGACGTCGACCAGCGGGCCCTTGCCGTCGATCGGCATGCCCAGCCCGTCCACCACGCGGCCCAACAGGCCCTTGCCGACCGGGACGGACACGATGCGCTGCGTGCGGCTGACGGTGTCGCCCTCGCGGATCGCCTTGTCGTCGCCGAAGATCACCACGCCGACATTGTCGGTTTCCAGGTTCAGCGCCATGCCGCGCAGCCCGGCGGACGGGAACTCCACCAGCTCACCGGCCATCACGTTCTGCAGCCCGAACACGCGGGCGATGCCGTCGCCGACGCTCAGCACCTGGCCGGTCTCGGCCACGTCCTGCTCCCGGTCGAACGAGGCGATCTGCTGCTTGAGGATCTCACTGATTTCGGCGGGACGGATGTCCATGGTGCTTACGCAGCTCCCTTCATGGCGTACTGCAGGCGCTGCAGCCGGGATTTCAGACTGGTGTCGTACAGCCGCGCGCCGATGCGCACGACGAGGCCGCCGAGCAGGGCCTGGTCGACCGTCTCCTGGATGTTGACGTTGCCATACCCGGCCTCGATCAGCCTTGCGCGCAACTGCTCGCGCTGCACGTCGGACAAGGCATGGGCGGAGGCCACGGTGGCCGTTACCACGCCGCGCTTGGCAGCGACGAGGTTGGAGAACGCGGCCACGATGGTGCGCAACACGGAAAGGCGCCGGTTGTTGGCGATGACGCTGACGAAATCGGTCACGGTCTTGCCGAAGCCCTGCCCGGCCATCACCGTCTGCGTCGCGGCACGGGCCTGCGTCACGTCCACCAGCGGGGAGGAGAGCAGGCGGCGCAACGGTGCGCTCTCGTCGATCAGGCGGCCGAGCGCCTGCATCTGGTCGACCACGACATCCAACTCGCGGCGGTCATCGGCAAGGTCGTAGAGTGCGGCGGCGTAACGGCCGGGAAGGCCGCCGCTCTGTGAGATCGTGCCTTCAGCGGCCACGCAGGAATCCATCCATGGTAAAAGGGGGACGTCGAACCGGCCCGTTGGCCGATGGCGGTCGCCTTACCATGCAGGTTTTGGCCACGCAACACGCTGCGGCGAGGGTTCAGCGCTGTCCCAGCTTGGTTTCGCCGAACAGCCTGGCATGTTCGCGCGGCTGCGACCGCCAGTACTGCTTCGGCGCGGTAACGGTGTCGCCCAGCTCCGCCGCGGCATGCCAGGGCCAACGCGGGTCGTAGAGGATGCCGCGCGCCAGGGCGATCATGTCGGCCTGGCCCTCGGCCAGCACCGACTCGGCCTGCCGGGCCTCGGTGATCAGCCCGACGGCCATGGTCGGCAACCCGGTTTCCGCCTTGATCCGGGCCGCCAGCCCGACCTGGTAGCCGGGGCCGACCGGGATGGATTGCGCCGGGGAGATCCCGCCGCTGGAGACATGGATGAAGCTGCAGCCACGCTCCTTCAAGGCATGGGCGAACGCCACCGTTTGCTCCAGGTCCCAGCCATGTTCCACCCAATCCGTGGCCGACACGCGCACGCCAACCGGGATGTCGGCCGGCACGGTGGCGCGCACCGCCTCGAACACCTCCAACGGGAAGCGCATGCGCTGCGCCAGCGGGCCGCCGTACTCGTCGTTGCGCTGGTTGGCGAGCGGCGAGAGGAACTGGTGCAGCAGGTAGCCATGCGCCGCGTGCAGCTCGATCGCCTGCAGCCCCAGCCATACCGCGCGTTGCGCGCTGGTGACGAAGGCTTCGCGCACCCTGGCCAGGCCTGCGGCGTCCAACGCGTCGGGACGCTCGTCCTCCGGGCGGATGCCCACGGCCGAGGGCGCCACGGTCCGCCAGCCGCCCTGCGCCAGCGGAACCTGCTGCCCGCCGTCCCAGGGCGCGTGGCTGGATGCCTTGCGCCCGGCGTGGCCAAGCTGCACCCCGACCGGCATCGGCGAGTAGGCGCGGATCGCGGCCAGCACCCGGGCGAGCGCGCGCTCGTTGCTCTCGGAGTACAAGCCCAGATCGCCGGCCGTGATGCGCCCCTGCGCCTCCACCGCCGTGGCCTCCAGGATCAGCAGCCCGGCCCCGGACAGGGCGAGCTGGCCGAGATGGATCATGTGCCAGTCCGTGGCGTTCCCGTCCTCGGCCGAGTATTGGCACATCGGCGCGATCACAATGCGGTTCGGCAGCGTGAGGCCGGCCAGGTCGATCGGCTGGAACAGGTGGCTGGTCATGCGCGGTGGTCTCCTGGACGTGCTGTACCTGACCATCCTGCGCGGAGGCAACCGTCCGCCTGCCGCCGCGTCATGAACCGCGCTGCAAAGGGGACACGGCCATGGAAGACGAGCGGGTCTGGGGTTTCGAGGAAAGCCTGTGGGTCGGCGACGCGGAGCATTACCGCGCGCTGATCGACGACGAATGCCTGATGGTCCTGCCGGCGACCCCGTTCATCGTCACCGGGCAGCAGGCGGTAGATGCCGTCGCCGGCACGCCGCGTTGGTCGAAGGTGACATTGTCGGACCGCCAGGTCGCCCGGCCGCAGGAGGGCTTGATCGTGATCGCCTACAAGGCGACCGCCGAGCGCGAGGGTGCGGCGGCCTATGAGGCGCATTGCACTTCCACGCTGCGCCGGTTGGCCCATGACGAATGGCGCGTGATCCAGCACCAGCAAACGCCTCCGCTGGTCGCCAACAAGTCATAGGAAGGAAACCGGGTCGACGTCCACGTCGACCCGGACGCCACGCCCGACCTGAACCTTTGCCAGCCATTCCCTGAGCAATGGCTGCACCGCGACGTCTCGGCGTGCCTTCAGCAGCAGGCGGCGGCGATGGCGGCCGCGGAGGATGGCGAAGGGGGCCGGGGCCGGGCCCAGCACGACGACGCCTTCGGCACGTGGCGCGCTGCGCCCCAGGTCGCGCGCCGCCTCGTCGGCGGCCTGCGCGTCGTCGGCGGACACGATCAACGCCACCAGGCGCCCGTGCGGCGGCCAGCCGCCGGGGCGCCGGGCGGCACTCTCCTGCGCCATGAAGGCGCGCAGATCGCCGCCGACCAGCGCCTGCATCACCGGATGCTCCGGGCTGAAGGTCTGCAACAACACGCGGCCCGGCGCCTCGGCGCGGCCGGCGCGGCCGGACACCTGGTGCAGCAACTGCACCGTGCGCTCCGCCGCCCGCAGGTCGCCGCCGGCCAGGCCCAGATCGGCGTCCACCACGCCGACCAGGGTCAGGAACGGGAAGTGCCAGCCCTTGGCGACGATCTGCGTGCCGATGATCAGGTCCACCTGCCGGGCCTCGATCGCATGAGCGGCGGCGGCGGCGGCGGCGGGCCCGGGCATGGTGTCGCTGGCCATCACCAGCACGCGCGCCTCGGGAAACACAGCGGCGGCTTCCTCGGTGATACGCTCCACGCCGGGGCCGATCGGCACCAGGCTGTCTTCCGCCGAGCAAACCGGGCAGATCGGCGGGATCGGTTCGGCATGGCCGCAATGGTGGCAGGCAAGCTGCTTGCGGGCGCGGTGCTCCACCAGCCAGGCGGTGCAGTTCGGGCACTGCATCCGGTGCCCGCAATGGCGGCACAGCGTCAGCGGGGCGTAGCCACGGCGATTGAGGAACAGCATCGCCTGCTCGCCCCGCGCGATCGTCTGCCGCACCGCGGCCACCAGCGGCTCCGCCAGGAACCGCCCGCGCGGCGGCTGGTGCTCCCGCAGGTCCAGCGTGGCGACGGCGGGCAGGCTGGCGCCGCCGTGGCGCGCGTCCAAGGTGAGGTGGCGGTAGCGGCCGGCCTCCACGTTGGCCAGCGTTTCCAGGCTGGGCGTGGCGGACACCAGCACCGCCGGAGCGGCGGAGAACCGGGCGCGCACCACCGCCATGTCGCGCGCATGGTAGACCACGCCCTCCTCCTGCTTGAACGCGGTCTCGTGCTCCTCGTCCACGACGATCAGTCCCAGATCCGGGAAGGGCAGGAACAGCGCCGAGCGGGCACCCACCACCACGGACGCGCCGCCCTCGGCCACGGCCCGCCAGGTCATGCGGCGGATGCGGGATGGCAGGTCGGAATGCCACACGGCAGGGGCCGTGCCGAACCGGGCGGTAAACCGCTCCAGCCATTGGGACGACAGCGCGATCTCCGGCAGCAGCACCAGGGCCTGGCGCCCGGCGGCGACGCACTCGGCCACCGCCTCCAGATAGACCTCCGTCTTGCCGGAGCCGGTGACGCCGTCCAGCACCGTGACGGAGAACGCCGCATCGGCCACGGCGCGGCGCAGCGCCGCGGCCGCTTCTGCCTGGGCCGGCGACAGGGCCGGGCCAGGATGCAGCGGGTCGGGGGCGTCGAACGGCGGTGCGGCGGGCAGGATGGTCGGCAGCAGCAGCCCGGCATCCGCCATGCCGCGGACGATCGCCGGGGATACGCCGGCATCCCGCGACACCGCCGCCCCGGTGCGCGGCACGCCATCCGCCAGCAGGTCGGCGACACGGCGCCGACCCTCTGTCAGCTTCGTGCCCGGCGGGAAGACGCCGAGGCTCCAGCCCGCCTGCGGCGTCGGCGGGGCCAGCGCGTTCAACCGCAGCGCCATGGCCAGCACGTCGCCCGGCGGCGCCAGGGTGTAGCCGGCGATCCAATCGATGAAGTGGCGCAGAGCCGGCTGCATCGGCGGCGCGTCCAGCACCGCCTCGATCGGCTTCAGCTTGGCGGCGGCAACCCGGTCCCCCTGCCCGGCATCCCAGACCACCCCGACCTCTGCCCGGCGGTTCAAGGGCACCAGCACGATATCCCCCGGCTGGACCTCCATGCCGTCCGGCACGGCGTAGTCGAACGGGCCGGGGAACGGGTAGGGCAGCATGACCGGAGCGCGCTTCCGCACCGACGCGACCGCCGGTAGGTTCAGCTCTGGGAGGGATGACGACATGACGCTCTTGGTGGACACCATGGCACGGCGGATCAAGCCCTTCCGCGGACCGGCCAGCCGGCGATGACCGGCGAGGCGGCTCGCCTGGCCTTCCTCGCCTGGCTGGTAGAGGAGCGGCGCGCCTCGCCGCTGACGGTGCGGGAGTACGGGCGCGACCTGGCGACCTTCCTGGGCTTCCTGGTCCAGCATCTCGGGGCGGAGCCGGACCTGGCGGCGCTGGGCGCGGTGTCGCAGGCGGATGTGCGCGCCTGGCTGGCCAGCCAGGCGGCGCAGCGGCAGGGCAATGCCACACGGGCGCGCCACCTCTCCGCCGTGCGGTCGTTCTACCGCTACCTCGCGCGGCGCCACGGCGTCGCCAACCCGGCGCCCGGCCTGCTCGCCACGCCCAGGGCGCGGCCGCCGATCCCGAAGGCGCTCGCCGCCGCCGCCGCCCGCAGCGTCGCGGAGGATGCGGGCGACGTCTCCGAGGACGTCCGCGCGCAGGCACGCGACACCGCCCTGTTCACCCTGCTGTACGGCTGCGGCCTGCGCATCGCGGAGGCGTTGGCGTTGGACGTGCGCGACACGCCCCGACGGGATGGCGCGTTGCGCGTGGTCGGCAAGGGCGCGAAGGAGCGCATCGTCCCCGTGCTGCCGGCGGTGCATGCCGCGCTGGCAGGCTGGCTGGCCTTGCACCCAAGCGCCGGCGACCCCGCCGCCCCGCTATTCCCCGGCCTGCGCGGCGGCAGGCGGCTGAACCCGGCGGTGGCCCAGCGCACCATGCGGGCGTACCGCCGGCTTGCCGGCCTGCCGGAGCATGCCACGCCGCACGCGCTGCGCCATTCCTTCGCCACCCACCTGCTGGCAGGCGGGGCCGATCTGCGGTCGATCCAGGAATTGCTCGGCCATGCCAGCCTGTCCACCACGCAGCGCTACACCGCCGTGGACGAAGCCGGGCTGCTGGCCGTGTTCCGGGCCACGCATCCCCACGCGGAATGACCGCCCTGATCATGCCGGATGGCGCCCACCTGGCCGCCTACATGGCCGCGCTGCAGCAGGGCTGGTCGCCCAGCACGACGCGCGATGTCTGCGCCGAGCAACTCGACGCCATCGCGGCGGATGCCGATGCCTTCCTGCACCGGCTGGTGCATCCGGAGGGCGGCAGCACCAGGACGCCAGCCGGGTCGATGGTGCCGGCCCTGCCGGGCACCACGCGCTGGATCTGGGATGGCGGCTTCTGCGGGGCGATCAACCTGCGTCACCAACCGGGCACGACCGATCTGCCACCCCACGTCTCCGGCCATATCGGCTACAGCGTGGTGCCGTGGCGGCGACGCCAGGGCCACGGCACCGCCGCATTGCGGCTCATGCTGCCAGTGGCGCGCCGCTCCGGCCTGTCCTGCGTCACCATCACCTGCAACACAGGCAATGCCGGGTCCCGCGCGATCATCGAAGCGAATGGCGGCGCGTTCCTGTACGAAGCGGATGACCTGGGAGTGCCAGGTGCACGCAAGCTCGTCTATCGGATCGCATTAAAGTGAGTTCCGTTAACACAATCCTACGACGGACGGTGTATGGACGGTGAGCGCCGAAAATGGCGCGGTGTTCCTCGTGCTGAAGAGACCGCGTGCCATGATTGCGAGCTCCCGTTCCAGTGTATCTCATTCTCAAGGCCTGCAAAACACCTTAGCAGCAGCGGACCAGGCGATAGAACAATCGCCCGTGGCCGCATCGCTGATCCCGCAGGTAGCGATCGACGAGTTCGCCCTGCGCTTCAGCGCCGCGATGATCGAAATGCTGGCCGGGCAAGGAGTGTCCTCGGCCTCGCCGCTCAGCAAAAGGCTGAGTGCCTACACGGCCAGCGGGATCGCGCCTGTCACCGCGACGTCCCGCTTCGTCTGACCACGGAGGAGACACGGCCCGTCGCAACGATGCCAACACGGCGTCGCACCGGCTAGGCTGCGGGACGAATCATCTCGAACATTTGGTCGACTTCCGCATAGTCGCCGCGGTAGCCGCAGCGCGCGATGATGCGTGCCGCCGCCGTGTCGAAGATGCCGTCGGCCAGGTAGGCGGGGTCGATGTGCACGCCGACCACCTGGCCCAGCACCAATTGCGCCCCGGTCGGCTCGCCCGCCAGATCCTTCAGGACCACGATCTGCAGCAGCTTGCATTCGAACGCGGCAGGCGAGCGGGCGACCCGCGGCGGACGCACGCATCGCGAGGCCGCGGCCGCCAGCCCGGCCGCCGCCATCTCGTCCGTGCCGCTGGGCAGCGGCGCGGCGGTGAGGTTCATCGCCTCGGCCAGCGGCCGCGTCACCAGGTTGCACACGAATTCGCCGGTCGCCTCGACATTGGCCAGGCTATCCTTGCGGCCCTCGCTGGAAAACCCGACGATCGGCGGGGCAGAGCCGAACCCGTTGAAGTAGCTGTAGGGCGCCAGGTTGACCCGACCCTGCCGATCCAGGGTCGAAATCCAGCCGATCGGGCGCGGCGCCAGGATGGCCTTGATCGGATCATGCGGCAGCCCATGGCCGTTGCGAGGCTCGTAGAAATACGTGTCCATCAGGCGTTATCCTCCAGGCTGCCGACAGCGTATTCGCGATCGAACCGCAACGCGACTAGGACCGGCGGCCGTGCAGGATCGCCTCGACGACCGTTTGCACCTCGCACGCCTCGGCGACGGTGGCCAGGCGGTGCGGTCCGCCGCGCGTCATCTCGGCCACCGCCTGCAACTGGCGTTGCAGCACCAGCGGCCTGGCCTGCTCGTGCGGGATCGCCGCCGGGTCCGCCTGCCAGCCGGCCGTCCCGAGCCGCTCCGCCGTCGCCCAATTGCGGAGGCGGATCGCACCGGACGGGCCGCTGATGGTGAAGCTGTTGCGGTCCTCCTCCGGCGTGCTGCCGACCGACCCGGTCAGCGTCACGGGCAGGCTGCCGGCACGCAGCCGGGCGGCGACGGCACGCTCGCTGCGCGCCGGATCCGGGAACTCCGCCCGCGCATCGACCAGGGTGAGCGGGCCGAAGCACCGCCTGGCGAGGAACAGGAAGTGGGAGACGACCTCCCGCGTGAAGCCACCCTGCCCCGGCCCGTCCAGCCACGATGCGGCGGCGTGCTGCCAGCCGCGCGGCCAGGTCGCGAAGGCGACGTCGATGGCGACCTCGTCCGGCGACAGGGCGGTCAGCCAATGCTCGATCTGCTCGACGGCCAGGGAGGACGCGAAGGGGAAGTTCACCGCCACCCGGCGGCCTGCCGCCTCTGCCAGGAACCGCCCGGCATCGGCGACGTCGACCGCCAGGGGCTTCTCGCAGAACACCGCCTTGCCTGCGGCGAGTGCGGCGCGGGCATGCGCGAGATGCGTCGCCGGCGGCGACGCGATGTAGACGCAATCGGCTGCCGCCACCACCTCGTCCGGGGTGGCCAGAACCGGCAGGCCGGGCAGCTCGGCGGCCAGGCGTTGCAGCGGCGGGGCCGCCGGGTCCCAGATACCGGAGATGGCGATGCCGGCTTGCCCCTGGGCGGCCCGCAGCAGACGTTCTCCCATGATGCCGGCGCCGATGATCCCCAGCTTCATCATCCTGCCGCGCCCTCCAGGCGGGAGCACTCCGGATAGCCAGCCTGGGTCGCGGGCCAAGAGCCGGGCCGCAACGTCAACGGGCGATTTCTCCGTCCATGGCGCCGCCATGCTCCAGGGCGTGCCACATCTGCACGTCGCGTTCGGCCGTCCAGATCTGCGGCTTGTCCAGGCCTTTCGCCTCGTCATAGGCGCGCGACACGTCGAACGGCATGCAATGGTCGAAGATGACCCAGTGGCCGTATTTCGGCCGCATCACGCCCATGGCCTCGGCATAGGTGTCCTTCAGGCTGGCGCCCTGGGCGACGCAGCGCCGGGCGACGCCGAATAGGTCGGCGGTGAAAGACGCCGTGCCGTCGATGCCCTCCGCCACCTCCTGCGCGTTCATCAGCGACCGGCCGCGGCCCGGCACCAGCCGCTCCGCCCCCAGGGCGGACACGGCTTGCAACGTGGCCGGCCAGTCGCCGAAATGCGCGTCGCCGCAATACGGGGTGGCGCCGAACTCCACCGTGTCGCCGGCAAACAACACGCGGTCCTGCGGCAGCCACACCACGGTGTCGCCGGCGGTGTGGGAGCGGCCGACATGGATGATCTGCACCTCGCGCCGACCCATCCATAGCGTCATCGTCCTGTGGAAGGTCACGGTCGGCCAGGTAAGTCCCGGGATGCTGTCCTTGCCGCGGAACAGGCGGGGAAACCGCCCGATCTCGCTGTCCATGTCCTGCTGGCCGCGCTCCACGATCATGTCGCGCGTCACGTCCGAGGCGATGACCTCCGCCCCTTGGTAGCCGGATGCGCCCAGCACCCGCACTGCGTGGTAGTGGGAGAGCACGACGTGCCTGACCGGCTTGTCCGTGACGGTGCGGATGCGCGCCAGCACGTCCGCCGCCATCAGCGGCGTGGCCTGCGCATCCACCACCAGCACGCTGTCCGGCCCGACGATCACCCCGCTATTGGGATCGCCCTCCGCGGTGTAGCCGTAGAGCCCCGGCCCGAGCTCGTCGAAGCTGACGATCTTCTCGGCCAGGTCGTTGGCGCTGGCAAAACCGGACATGACGGCTTCCTTCCGTGGTTCGCCGGCGGGTTCCGCCCGCCTGGTGGCATGCCGGGCACCATAGCCTGAATCCGCTTCGCGCGCATTCCGCCAGGTCAGTGCGACGGCCGCGCCAGGCCGACCTGGATCACGTCGCCGGCCGCCAGGACGGTGGCGGCCGCATCGTCGAAGGTCGGGAACGCCCGGAGCTGCTGCGGCTTGAAGTCGACGATCTCCATATACGGGCCGAGCAGGACCATGGCGTCCACCGGCACGGCGATCGGCCGCGCGAAGAAGCCCAGGATCCCGCCGTACCTCACCACCACCTTGACCTGCCCGTCGGCCGACCGCACCACGCGATCCACGAACCCCAGGGTCGGCTGGCTTTCCAGCGGCTGCAGCACCCGTTCGCCCAGCAGCATCCCCACGCTCACCGGTTGCGGAAACCGCCTGGCAGCGGCCTCGGCCAGGCTCATCCCCGGCGCGGCCGGCTGCTGCGCCCGGGCCACGCCGCCCCCCAGGGCGACGGCGATGAGGATGGCAGGGGACATCCTCATCGGAGCCTATTCTTCGTCGGGTCTGTCATGCGCCCGGCGTAGGGCCAACGCCCTCCGCCCGCAACCGGACCTTTGACCGTGGAGACCATGCCAAGCGGGCATTGGCCGGCCGGGCGATTATCGGCCAGGATAGCGTCCAGCTTTACCAAGGCGTCGGGAGGCGGGATGGACATCGTCGTGGACCAATCGGCCGGCCAGGGGCGGCGGCTGCATCCATGGCCGATCCGGATCATGCATTGGACGAACGCCGTGGCGATGATCGTCATGATCACCTCGGGCTGGGGCATCTACGACGACGACGTGATCATCGGGGGCCTGCATTTCGCCCATGACCTTCGTTTGGGCAGTTGGGCCGCGGAGAGCCTGCTGTGGCATTTCGCCGGCATGTGGCTGTTGGTGCTGAACGGCCTGGCCTACCTGGTCTACGGATCCGCCACCGGGCGCCTGCGGGAGCGGCTGCTGCCGATCCGCCTGGGCGAGGTGATCCAGACCGTGCGCGACACGCTGCATCTGCACATCGCGCATGACGACCTGACGACGTACAACGCCGTGCAGAAGCTGCTTTACATCATCGTCATCCTGGCCGGTATCTCGCAGGTGGTCACCGGGCTGGCGATCTGGAAGCCGATCCAGTTCTCCGGCCTGGTCGCGCTGCTGGGCGGCTTCCAGTTCGCCCGCATCGTGCACTTCACCGGGATGGCTGTCATCGTGGGGTTCCTCGTCATCCACGTCGCCCTGGCGCTGCTGGTGCCGCAAACCCTGGTCGCGATGCTGACGGGCGGCCCGCGGCTGGGCCGGCGCGAGGGCCGGACGTGAACTCCCTGTTCCGTCCGGCCAGGCGGCCGGACCCGGCGATCCTGGACGACCACCGTCCGCTGATCCGCTCGCTGCAACGGCGCGGCCTGCTGCGCGGCAGCCTCTCGCTCGGCGCGCTGACGATGCTGACAGGGTGCGACGTCCACACGCCGCACGCGGTAGAGACGGCGTTGCGCAGCATTTCAGCCTTCAACGACTGGGTGCAGGCGCTGATCTTCGACCCGGACAAGCTGGCGCCGACCTACCCCGAGGCGCTGGTGCAGAAGCCGCCCCGCTTCAACGCCTATTACGACATTTCCGACGTGAAGCCGGTGGACGGCAAGGGCTGGAGGCTGGAGGTCGCCGGGCTGGTCACCGAGACGCGGCCGTGGACGGTGCAGGACATCGCGGCCCTGCCACAGCGCGAGGAGATCATCCGCCACGTCTGCGTCGAAGGCTGGGACTATATCGGCCAGTGGTCCGGGGTCGTGCTGCGCACCTTCCTGGAACGCGTCGGCGCCGATCTGAGCGCGAAATACGTCTCGTTCAGGACGGCGGACGACTACCCGAGCAGCATCGACATGGCGACCGCGCTGCACCCGCAAACCCTGCTGGCGACGCAGTATGCGCGGGAGACGTTGCCCGACCCGTTCGGCTATCCCCTGCGGCTGCGCACGTCGACCAAGCTCGGCTTCAAGAACCCCAAATGGATCACCGCGATCGAGGTGACGAACAGCTACCCCGGCGGCTATTGGGAAAACCTCGGCTTCAACTGGTTCAGCGGCATCTGACCCGGCCCGCCGATGTCCCTCACAGACATGCCGCACCGGCTGCGCACCACACGCACCGCCGACTAGGCGCCGTCCGTTCCGATGGCCAGAAGCGTCCAGCGGCCTGCCTGGCCGCGAAGCCGGACCCGGCACAACGGTGCGATGTCGATCCGCCAGAACGACCCCGGCGGCGCAGCCAGCGCCAGCAGGATCGCCGCGCGGATCACGGACGGGTGGGTCACCGCCACCAGGCGGCCCTCCTGCCGCCCGACCTCCTGGAGCCAGGGTGCGATCCGGCCGAGCAAGTCCGCGACCGACTCGCCGCCATGCGGAGCGGCCGAGGCATCGGTGAGCCACGCCGCGACGGCCTCGGGCGCTGCCGCCTGCACTGTCGCCATGGTATGGCCCGACCAGGCGCCGAAATCGATGTCCCGCAGGGCGGTTTCGACCACGGCGTCGAGCTGCAAGGCGGATGCGGTCTGCCTGGCCCGCAAGGCCGGGCTGGTCCAGGCGCGATCAACGCGGCGCAGCGCGGCGGCGGCGGCGGTTTTGGCGTGGCCCTGCGCATCGAGCGGCTCGTCCGACGGGAACGCCGCGTCCCGCACGGCTCGGGTGGCGGCATGGGCGATCAGCGTCAAGTGCGCGGTCATGCATCGGATCCGTTTGACAGGGACGCAGGCGGCTCGTACCTGGAAGATGCCATGGTTGCGGAAGCCGGTGGAATTCCGGCACGGTCGCGCCACTGTAATCGGCTGCATCAGCAGGCCGAAAGTCAGACCCTGCCATGGCGCTGGTGCAACCCGACCGGGACGCGTTATCCCGAGGAGACCTGAGCGATGTCCGCTTCCCAGTTCGCCCGTTTGCCCACCGTCGCGCCGATCCCGATCCGCGAAATCCTGCCTTGGGCGGTGTTCGCCGCATTGGCGCTGCTCGCGATCTACTTCGTCGGCGCCGAGGAGGGGGCCACCGCCCTGATCCCCGGCATGTACGTGCACGAATTCGTGCATGACGGACGCCATCTGCTCGGCTTTCCTTGCCACTGACCGCAAGGCGCGCCCTTGATGGTCAGGACACTCCTCATCCGCGGCATGCTGGTAGGGCTGCTCGCCGGCGTTCTCGTCTTCGGCTTCGGCAAGGTCTTCGGCGAACCGCAAGTCGATCGCGCGATCGGCTTCGAGACGGCGATGGACGAGGCCAAGGCGAAGGCCGAAGAGGCGCGCGGCATCCATGCCGAGCCGGAACCGGAACTGGTGAGCCGCTCGGTGCAGGCCGGGGTTGGACTGTTCACCGGCGTGATGGTGTATGCCACGGCGTTCGGCGGCCTGTTCGCGTTGGTGTTCGCCGTCGCGGACCGGCGGGCGGTCGATGCCGGGCCCCGCGCCGCCTCCGCCCTGTTGGCCGGCGCCGGGTTCGTCGCTGTCTACGTGGTGCCGGACCTGAAATATCCCGCAAACCCGCCATCGGTCGGTGAGCCGGAGACGATCGGCCAACGCACGGCGTTGTACTTCATCATGCTGGCGGTGTCGGTGGCCGCCATGGTCGGGGCCGCGATGCTGCGCAGGCGCCTGGCCGCACGGCACGGTGGATGGAACGCGGCGCTGGTCGCCTGCGGCAGCTACGTCGCCGCGGTGGTCCTTGCGGGCTTCATCCTGCCAGCCATCGACGAGGTGCCGGATGATTTCCCGGCCGTGGTCCTATGGCACTTCCGGGTCGCGTCGTTCGGCATGCAGCTGGTCCTGTGGACGGTCCTGGGCCTGGTCTTCGGCGCCTTGACGGAGCATGCGTCCAGGGCGCGCTGGGCCGCGACCCGCCTGGTCCAGCGCGGCTGAGCCCGCCGCCGCTCAGGCACCAGCCTGGGCTGCCGCGAGATCCTTGTCCTTGGCGGCGGCGCGCTGCATCGCCGGCCTAGCCGCGATGCAGGCGATGTAGTCACGGATGACCGGGTGCTCCGGCACCAGTTTGAACTGCGTGGTCCAGGCCAGCGCGCCGCCCCATAGCACGTCGGCGGCGGAAAACGTGCTGCCCAGCAGGTAGGGACCGGGTTGCAGCCCGGCAACCAGCATGTCGATCACCTCCTGATGCGATCCGTAGGGACTCATCGCGCGCATGCCCGGCTCGTGGCCGCGGGCCTTGTCCACCACCGCGGGTTCGAAGGCGGCGGCATAGAACACCATCCAGCGGAGATAGGGGCCGCGGAGCTGGTCCTGCAGCCCCGGCGCCAGGCCGGCGGCGGGAAATAGATCGGCCAGATGGAGGAAGATCGCCACCTGCTCCGTCACGATGGCCGACCCGTCCTGCAAGGCCGGAACCTTGCCCAGCGGGTTGATCGCCAGGAAGTCAGGCGCACGCTGCTCGTCCTTGCCGCGATCCAGGACGTGCAGCGTGTACGGCGCACCCAGCTCCTCGAGCAGCGCCAGCACGCCACTCGACCGCGTGTGCGGGGCGTGGAACAGCGTGATGGGACGTTCCGTCATTGATCCCTCCGGTCGAGGCGCCACCTTGACAGGCTGACGCACCGGCGGCGAGTCCGCGGCTGGTGGCCGGTGATTGCCGACCGGCCGGGTTCGATGCCAGATGGCGGCGCGCCAAGGAGGATGGGATGCCCGATCTGCCAATGCCGTCTCCTGCGATGGGGGAGTTGTCGGCCCTGCTCGGACCCCGCGGCCTGTTGATGGACGGGGTGGATACCGGGGCAGCCGGGCAGGATTGGCGGCGGCTGTACAACCACCCTCCCCTCGCCGTGCTGCGCCCGGCGGATACGGCGGCGTTGGCCGCTGCCGTGGGCGTCTGCGTGTCGCACGGCATCGCCATGACGCCGCAGGGCGGCAATACCAGCATGGTGGGCGGCGGCGTACCGAACGGACCCGGGCAGGTCGTGATCAGCCTCGCGCGGATGAACCGCATCCGGGCGGTCGATCCGGTCGACCTGACCATGACCCTGGAGGCCGGCGTCACGTTGAAGGCGGCACAGGACGCAGCGGTGGCGGCGGATTGCCTGCTGCCGCTGTCCATCTCCTCCGAAGGCACGGCACAGATCGGCGGAGTGCTGGCCACGAATGCCGGCGGCAACAACACCGTGCGCTACGGCAATGCGCGCGACCTGGTGCTGGGGCTGGAGGCCGTGCTGCCGGACGGCACGGTGTGGACCGGCCTGCGCCGGCTGCGCAAGGACAATACCGGGTACTGCCTACGCCAGCTCCTGGTCGGGGCGGAGGGCACGCTCGGCATCATCACGGCCGCGGTGCTGAAGCTGGCGCCCGCCGTGCGGCAGCGCGAGGTGGCGCTCTGCGCCGTACCCTCGACCGAGGCCGCGCTGGCGCTGTTCGCCCGTTTCCAGCGGCATGACCCGGCCGCGTTGCAGGCCTTCGAATACATGGGCGGCCCCGGCATGGACCTGGTGCTGCGGCACATTCCGGGGGCCGTGCTGCCGATTGCCCCGGCCCCGCACTACACTCTCGTCGACCTGGCGACCCCGCGGCAGGGCGATGACCTGCGCGGCTCGCTGGAAACGGTGCTGGAAGCAACCCTGGAAGACGGCACAGTGACGGACGCCGCGATCGCCACCAGCGACGCGCAACGCCTGGCGATCTGGAAGCTGCGGGAGGAGCATGCCGAGGCGCAGAAGCGGGAGGGAGCGTCGGTGAAGAACGACGTGTCCGTGCCGGTATCCCATGTGCCGGAGCTGTTGCGCCGCGGCGAGGCCGCCGTGGCCGCGTTGATCCCCGGCGTGCGCTGCGTCGCCTTCGGCCATATCGGCGACGGCAACATCCACTTCAATTTCGAGCAGCCCGTGGCCATGGATGGCGCTGCCTTCCTCGCCCGCGACCACGAGATCATGGATGCGGTGGGCGCGATCGTGCGCGAGCTGGACGGATCCTTCTCCGCCGAGCACGGCGTGGGGCAGCTCAAGCCCTACATGATGCCAGGCTGGCGCGGCGGGGCGGAGTTGGAGGCCATGCGCCGCATCAAGGCGGCGCTGGACCCGGCGGGACTGATGAACCCGGGCAAGGTCCTGCCTTGATGCCGAGGGCGGCATCCACCTTCGCGCGATGGCTCGCCATCGCCGTGGCATTGGCAGGAACCATGACCGCCGGCCCGGCTGCCGCGCAGGCGCAGGCTGGCCCGTCGGCTGCCTGGCGGACTGCGTGGGACTTCCTGGTCGAGAGCGTCTGCGTCGATGCGCGCAACCATGTTCTCGTCGGGGTCAGCCCGCTGGATGGACCGGCCCGTTGCGTGAGGCAGCGCAAGCTCGGTTTCGGGGAATTGCTGCCGTACCGGCGGCGCGATTGGGCCGACCTGAATGATCGCGGCCGGTTTCCGGATGGCTATCAGCAGAGCGATTCGGTGCCGGTTCTCACCACGCTCGGGCCCGCCGTGGTGCAGGCGACCGATTTCGGCGACCCGCCCCGCCAGTTCGGCCAGTTCGAGACCGGCGATGGCGGCCAAGTGGTGTTCTTCACGCCGGACTCCGCCTCCATCGGCCTCACCGAGGATGGGGCCGGCGGATTGCAGTTCTTCATCGGCTCGCACTGCACGCCGGTCGATGCCTGGGTGCTCGTCGACAACGGCTTCGCCACCCAGCCAGCGGGGCAGACGGTCGCGCGCATCACGCGACGGCAGACAGCCTGTCCGGACCGCCTCGGCTATGCGTTCACCCGGTGGTCGATCCAGCCGGTCACCTTCCGCTACAAGGCGGGCGGCAAGCCCGGCCAGGTCGCGCTGTCGACCCTGGTGAGCGACCATTTCGGCGGCCACAGCGTCGATGCCGCGGGCAATCTGGAGCGGATGTACTTCACCCGCGAACTCGGCTACACCCGGTGGGAGCGCTGGCAGAACCTGTCCCGGCAGGATCGCCCCGGCGATCGGCGCCTGGCCGCCTCCATGGCGGCGAACGAGCGCTGCGCGCCGGAAGTGGGATCGCCCTCGACGGAGAGCAATTGGGTGATGGTGGATTGCCGGGAATGGACCCAAATGGTCCCTCCGCTTGCGCCAGGCGGCGACCGGCCGGATTTCTGGCTGGACCGGCTGCGCGGCTATGCGGAGACGCGGGCGATCTTCGCGCCGTAGCCTGATGAGGACGCTCCTATGATCCTGCGCTCCATGCTCTTCGTGCCCGGCGACAGCGAACGCAAGCTGGGCAAGGGCGAAGGCTCTGCGGCGGACGCGCTCATCCTCGACCTGGAGGATTCGGTGGCGCCCGACCGGACCGCACTCGCGCGCGGCCTGGTGCGGGCCTATCTCCACTCCCGGCCGGACCGCGGCCGGCAGCAGCTTTGGGTGCGGATCAACCCGCTCTCGACCCCGAAGGCCCTGCCCGACCTGGCCGCCATCGTCGGCGGCGGCCCGGACGGCATCTTGCTGCCGAAGCCCGACTCCGCGGCCGAGCTGGTGCTGCTGGGCCACTATCTGGCTGCGCTGGAGGCGCGGGAGGATCTGCCGCAGGGCGGCATCCGCACCATGCCGGTGGCCACGGAAACCGCGCAGGCGGTGTTCACGCTCGGAAGCTATGCCGGCTGCAGCAAGCGACTGGCGGGAATGACATGGGGTGCGGAGGATCTGTCTGCCGCGCTCGGCGCCAGCACCAACCAGGCGCCCTCTGGCGGCTACGCCTTCACCTACGAGCTTGCCCGCTCGCTGTGCCTCGCCGGCGCGGTCGCGGCGGAGGTGCAGCCGGTCGACACCCTGTTCGCGAACTTCCACGACATGGCCGGGCTGGCGGAGGATTCGAGGCTGTCCCGCCAGCTCGGCTTCACCGGGCGGCTGGCGATCCACCCGGACCAAGTCGACCCGATCAACGCCGCTTACAGCCCGGACGCGGGGGAAGTCGCCTTCGCCCGCCGGGTGGTGGCGGCGTTCGCCGCCTCGCCCGGCATCGGCGTGGTGGGCCTGGACGGCAAGATGCTCGACATGCCGCATCTGAAGCAGGCGAACCGGCTGCTCGCCATGGCAGAGCTGATGGCGGCGCGCGCGTCTTCTACGTGACCGGCCCCTATGCCGCCGGGTCCAGCCACGTCACCGTGCTGCCGTGGGCGTGGGCGTGGGCCAGGACGCGGTGGCGCCCGCCGGGCCAGAGGGTCAGCGAGAGTTCGGGTCCGGCATCGGGCCGCGGCGGCTCGAACCGGAGCCATGCGAAGGGCGCCGTCGTCGTAGCCGCGTCGCCGGCTTGCTGGATATCCCGCTGGATGGCGGTTCGGCTGGCCTCGGGCATGTACTGCCACATGATGGAATGGTAGAACACGGTCGTGCAGCCATCCCGCGTCTCGCGCAGGCGGCAGCCCGCCCACAGGGCCGCATCCGCCCGCTCGACAGGGTAGCCGGCATCGGCGGCAATCCCGATCGCGCGGTCCAGCCGTGACAGCCGGTCCTGCTGGTCGGCCCAGACATAGGCGCGCAGCCGCAGCCGGCATGCGGGATCGCGCGTATCGATCGGCGCGACGTCACAACCCCGCCGCTCCACCACGCGGAGCGCGTCGGTGTGCGGCGGCTCAGGCCCGTCCCAATCGGGCGCCAACAGGAGCGGACTGGCCGGATCGCCCCATGCCAGCCGGCCGAGGCGGTAGCGGTAGCGGTCCCAGACCAGGTTCAGCCCGGCGCTCGCCCCGATCTCCAGCAATCGCAGGGCATGGCCGGTCTCCGCCGCGACGCGAAGGAAGCCGCCGAGCAGGACCGCCGAACGCCCGACCTCGTTGGTCTGCGGCGGGGATGCAATGAAATCCTGGACGAACCCGGCATGCTCCGCCAAGGCCGAGCGTATCGCGTCCGCCAGGCCGGGCGCCTGCGTCGGCGGGTAGCAGGCCGCAAGGGATGGGCAGGTCCCGTTCAGCATCAGGGCATGCAGCGCACCCGCCAGACGCAGCGGCAAGGCGTCGGCGAGGGGATTGCCCGGCCAGCCTGCGAGGAAGGAGGTCATTGCCCCGCCAGCGGCGATATCCTCCGCCAGGACGCGCAGGACCGCAGCGGTGAAGGGCGAACCGAGGCTCTGGCACCAGCCGATTTGCTTGCGAAACGCGGCAAGCACCGCGTCGCGTCCGGCATCCGCCATCGCTTGCTCCCTGGCTTGAAAACGCAACGGAACAAGCCGCGGCAGGCGCGTCAATCGTGTTCGAGACGAACCGACTGCATCACGCCGGCAGCCGCCTGGTAGGACCTATGGACGCCTGATCGGCTCCGCGCGGATCGCACGCGGTCCGCGTCGCGAGAGATCGCCGATACGGCCGATGACCGAACATCTGGCCGCACCGGTCGGGCTGTCCGGCTACTCGCCGACGGCGCGGGTCACTTGGCGCTTGGCATCCCAGAACAGCGAGATTGCGTTGTAGTGGCACAGATCCACGTCGCCCCATTCGGCCGTGGATTCGTCATCATGGTACTTCACCTTGATGTCGAAGTTGCAGGCGCCGTTGCCGTGCGGGAAGTTGACGTCGATGCTCTCGCCGTCCGCCAGCGCGTCACTGCCCATGCGGTCCCGGCCCCAGTTCGCGCTGGAATGGCGCGACACGTAGACCTCGTCGATCTGGTAGCCGGTCTTGTTCTTGAGCGTGAAGTCGGCATCGTTGGCATGGGCAAGACCGCCCGCTCCCATCAGGAGCAGCGCGGCGATCGGGAAGGTGCTGAAGCGCATCGGCGTATCCTCATCTGTTTCGCATCGGACTCGTCTGCCGCGGAGCGGTACCGACACTCCCGGCCGGATCGACCGGCGGCAGGATTTACGCGCAAGATCGTTGAGACATCGTTATTTCGTCACGATTTGACGAGCGGACATCCGCCTTGATCCATCGGCCGGAAAGCCTCTTCGGCCGGGGTGGTGGCCACTAGCTTGAGGCAATCCCACGAGCCGTGGCTTTCGGCAGGGGTCTTGGCCTGGAACAGGTAGGACGGGTGGATCTTGCGGCCGTCCGCGCGGATGAGCCCCTTGCCGAAGCAATCGTCATCGGTCGGCATCGACTTCATGCGCGCCACCACGTCGGCCCCGCTGGCCTTCGCCGGGCCGATCCCCAGGTCGGCGACCGCCTTGAGGTAATGCACGGTGGAGGCGTAGCAGCCCGCCTGCACCATGTTGGGCCATTGGTTGGGCGTTTTCGCACGCACTCGTTCGTTGAACGCGCGCGTCCGGTCGTTCAGGTCCCAGTAGTAGCTTTCGGTGAGCAGCAGGCCCTGCGCCGTCTCCAGGCCGATCGCATGCACGTTGCTGTTGTACATCAGCATGCCGGCGACCTTCATGTGCTCCGTCAGCCCGAATTCATGCGCCTGCTTGACGCAGTTGATGGTGTCGCCGCCGCTATTGGCCAGGCCGAGCACCTTGGCGCCACTGGCCTGTGCCTGCACCAGCAGCGAGGAGAAATCCGTCGTGGCGGGGAACGGATATTTCACGCTGCCCACCACCTTGCCGCCGGCCGCCTCCACGAAGCGGGTGGTGTCGCGCTGCAATTGCTGGCCGAACACGTAATCCGCGGTGATGAAGAACCAGGTGTCGCCCCCTGCCCGCACCATCGCGCCTCCGGTCGACCGGGCGAGCATGTACGTGTCGTACGTCCAGTGCACGGTGTTGGGTGTGCATTGCGCCCCGGTCAGGTCCGTGGTGGCCGCGCCATTGTTCAGCAGGACCTTGTTCTTCTCCTTGCATACCGTGGCGACGGCGAGGGCCACGGAGGAGGTCGGCACGTCCACGATGACGTCCACGCCATCCTGGTCGAACCACTGGCGCGCGATGCCCGCACCGAGATCCGGCTTGTTCTGGTGGTCTGCCACGAGTACGTCCACCGGGAAGCCTTTGTCGGCGAACTCCGCAACGGCCTGGCGGACGCAGATCGCACTCGTGGGGCCACCATCGTCGCGGTATGGCCCCGATTCATCGTTCAGCACGCCGATGCGCAGGCGGGGACCGGATTGGGCACGGCCAAGGCGCGGCAGGAATGCGGTCGCGGCCGCAGCGGCGGAGAAACCCCGGCGGGTCATGGGCATGATCAATACGCTCCCTCGATCGCGCCCACGTTGATCGGGGCGCTATTGCGTCAGCGTAGCGAATCCCGCGCGGGATCGACAACTGCGATGAACGCCGGGCGCCGATGGCCTGTCGTGCCGCGGCCGGCTAGCGTCGACGCCATGGACCGCCCCGGTTTGAAGGTGCAAGGCGGCCCGTCAACGATGGGGGAAGCGATGGCGCCATTGCAGGGATTGAAGGTGATCGAGATCGGCCAGGCGTTGGCCGGGCCGCTGGCCGGCGTCATCCTCGCGGATATGGGGGCAGACGTGATCAAGGTGGAGAAGCCCGATGGCGGGGACGATTCGCGCGGTTGGGGCCCTCCCTTCCTGGGCGACACCTCGCTGTATTTCCATAGCCAGAACCGCGGCAAGCGTTCGGTCACGCTCGACATCAAGCGGCCGGGCGACGTGGCGGCCCTGCACAGCCTGGCCGCGGAGGCCGACATCCTGATCCAGAATTTGAGGCCGGGCGTGGTGGAGGAGGCGGGGCTCGGTCCGCAGGCGATGCTCGCCCGCTATCCGCGGCTGATCTACTGCTCGATCTGGGCGTTCGGCTACACCGGGCCGCTCCGGATGAAGCCCGGCTTCGATCCCTTGCTACAGGCTTATGGCGGCATGATGTCCGTCACCGGGCAGGCGGACGGGCCGCCCACCTTCTGCGGCGCATCGATCAACGACAAGGCCACCGGCATGTTCTGTGCCATCGGGGCGCTGGCCGCGCTGCGCCAGCGGGATCTGACGGGGAAAGGCTGCCTGGTCGATACCTCCCTGTTCGAAACCGCGGCGTTCTGGGTGGAGGGGCAGGTGAACCAGTACCTGCAGGACGGCTCGGTGCCGCAGCGGCACGGCACGGCGTCCAACGTGATCACCCCGTACCAGGTGTTCGAAGCCGCCGATGCGCCATTCTGCCTGGCCGCGGGCAACGACCGGCTATGGTCCCGCTGCGCCGCCGTGCTCGGGCATCCCGAATGGGTGATGGACCCGCGCTATGCCACCGGGCGGCAGCGCAACGCGCACCGGGCGGACCTGGTCGGCCTGATCGCCGCCATCATCCGCACGCGGAGCCGCGCCGATTGGCTGGCGGCGTTCGACGCGGCCGGCGTCCCGGTCGCAGCGGTCAACGACATCGGGGAGGTGGCGCGCAGCGAGCAGATGGGTGCGGTCGGATTGCTGCAGACGCTGCCGGACAACGGGTTGACCATGGTGGGGCTGCCGATCTCGTTCGACCGGCAACGCCCCGTGTCGCAGCGGGGGG
This sequence comes from uncultured Acetobacteraceae bacterium, assembly GCA_964244585.1. Lineage (GTDB taxonomy): Bacteria > Pseudomonadota > Alphaproteobacteria > Acetobacterales > Acetobacteraceae > LMUY01. The sequence continues at coordinate 169,586 of CAXTJM010000001.1, forward strand.
CACCCGGCCTGGGGGAGCACAACGCGGATGTCCCTGGCTTCTGATACCTCGGACCCTATGCGCGCGGCGGAAATTCCCGGGTGATCCAGTCCGCCGTCTGGCGCAACCCGTCCAGCCAGCCGGTTCGCGGCGTCCAGCCGAGCGCCTGCCGGGTGAGGCTGATGTCCAGCACGTTCGCCAGGACATCGGCCCGGCGGCCCGGCTTATGGATGACGGCGACCGGCCGCCGTTGCACGGCCTCGCACACGGCATCGACGACCTCGAGCACGGAGCGTCCGACGCCGGAGCCGACGTTCAGCACCGCCTCAGGCCCCTCGTAGAGGCTGGCGGCCAGCATCGCGTCCGCCAGGTCGCCGACATAAAGGAAGTCGCGGACGACCTTGCCGTCACCCCATATCTCCACCGGCCGACCGGCCAGGATCGTTTCGGTCAACGCGGCGACGAGCCCCTGGCGGCGGAACGGACTCTGGTAGGGACCGTATGGGTTGGCCACGCGCAAGGCGACCGCCTGCGGGCCGCCCAGCCGGGCGTAGAGGTGGAGGTATTTCTCCACCATGAGCTTGTTGATGCCGTAGGCGGAGATCGGGTTGGTGGCGGCGGTCTCGGGGATCGGCACCGCATCCGGCACGCCATAGACGGTGCCGCCGGACGACACGAACACCAGCTTGCGCACGCCGGCCACGCGGCACAGCTCCAGCAACTGGACGGAGGCGACCGTGTTGACCTGCAGGTCGGCGATCGGGTCCTTGTTGGACACCTCGGGGTTGGTGCCGCCCAGGAGATGGAACACGATTTCGGCGCCGTCCACGGCCAGGGCGAGCGCCGCCCGGTCGGTGAACTCCGCGACGGTGAACCGGATCGGCGGCACGGCGTCGGCGAAGACCGGGCGACGGCCGAACCCGTGCACGCGGGCACCCGACCGCACCAGGGTCCGGCAGAGATGGCCGCCGATGAACCCGCCAGCGCCCAGCACCAGGCAAGAGACCCCGGCGAGCGGCCGGTCGCTCATTGCGGACTGGCCAGGAAGTCTGCCATCCGCATCACCATGCGCTCGAAGGTGAAACGGCCGGCAGCCCGGCGGCCAGCCTTGGCCAACCGGGCCCGCAGCGGCCCATCCGCCGCCAGCCGGCGCACCGCATCCGCCAGGCCCGCCGCGTCGCCCTTGTCGAACAGCAGCCCGCTTTCCCCGTGCCGCACGATCTCGGGGTTGCCACCGACGCGCGACGCGATGGTGGGAATGCCGAGCGCCAGGGCATGGATCAGGGTCAGCGAAAACGGTTCGTACAGCGACGGGAACAGGTAGATGTCGTGGCTGTCGAACAGGGTGGCCAGCTCGTCCTCCGGCACTGTGGGCGCCAGCGTTATGTTCGCAGCCTGGCCGCTCTGCCCGATCGCTTCGTTCAACTGCGCCGCATAAGCCGCGTCCTGGCTGTCGCCCAGCAGCGTCAACTGGATGCGTTCGACGCCGAGCGCCCTCGGATCGAGCAAAGCCATGGCAGCGACGGCGGTGTGCGCCCCCTTGAGATCGACCAGGCGCCCGGCAAACAGCAGGTGCAGCGTCCCCGGTTGCACCAGGTGCGTCCGGTCCACCAAGGGCGTGGCGCCATGACCAGCCTGGCGGACGCCATTATGGATGACGACGGCGCGGTCGAACGTGCAGCCGCCGGCCGCGTAGAAGCCCCGCATGAACTCCGCCCCGAAGATGGCCTCGATGCCCTTTGCCGGGGTACGCGCCACTCTGCGTCGCATACGGTGCCAAAGGCCTGGCGGCCGGGGCGGCGAGAACGTCTTGCCGCCATGGACATGGTCGGCGAAGAAGTCGCGCACGAAGATCGGATTGCGCATCACCAGCAGCCAGTTATCGGTGAGCATCACCACCGTGCGTATTGCACTGCGCTCCAGCGACTGCAGGATGCTGGCATCCAGGAAGAACAGGTTCCACGCGAAGACCACGTCCGGCCGCACCTCGTCCAGCACGCGATGCAGCGTGGCGAGGTTGGACTGGTTGGCGGCCGCCCGGTCCTCCACGGTGCCGGGAAAGGGCGTGTAGATATCCGGACCGGTCAGCAAATCCAGCTGACGCAGCACGCGTTGCCGCGGATACTCCGCAAGCTTGCCGCCATAACGCGTGGTCAGCACCACCATGTCGTGCCCGAGCGCGGCCAGGCCGGCGGTGACGTCGAAGCAGAGACGCTCGTAGCCCCCGACCACGTTGGGCGGATATAGATTGCTGAGCACCAGGATGCGCATCACACCCAGCCTTTCACCAGGCTCTTGAACGCCGCGTCATGCAGCATGGGACTTCGGTCTAGGGCCAGCGATGCATGGCGGCGAAGATATGCCATGCAGGAAGGGACAGCCCGGTCGAGCTGATGCTGCCGGAACACGGTGTGCGCTGCGGCGGCATGGTCCCAGACGATCGGTGGGGAGTCTGGCCGGTCCCACAACACGGTCAGGTATGCAGCCGCGACCATGGCCCACTCCGCGCGGACGGCGGTGTGATCCTCGCTGATCGTGTTGCTGCCATGGCTGCGATACCGCAGCAGCGGCTTGTCCACCAGCACGATCCGGCGCCCCAGTGCGACCGCCCGCAACAGCCAGTCCAGATCATGGGCATACCGCAGCGCGGCGAACGGCCCCACCGTGTCCCACGCTGCGCGGCGGAACAGCAGGTTGGACGTGGTCATGACGAAATTGCCGTTCAGCAAGGCCACGCCCAGATCCGCGCCGGCCTGGTAGTAGCGTTGCGCCTCCGCCTGCCAGGCATTCTCGATGGCGGCGCCCGAACCGTCCATGAACTGCAATCCCGACACCGCGATGTCGGCCGAGGCATCGGCCTCCAGCGCTGCTGCCAGGGCGGTGAGGCGGCCGGGCAGGTAGGCATCGTCCGAGTTGAGGATGGCCAGGAACTCACCGGTGCACGACCCGAGCGCGGTGTTGATGGTGGCATGCGCGCCCTGGTTGGCCTGGCGTTCGAAGCGGATGCGCTGGTCCCGGCGGCGCAACTGCGCCATCACGTCGGCGGATGCGTCGGTGGAGCCGTCATCCAGCACCACCAGCTCCTTCACGATGCTGCCCTGGGCGATGACGCTGTCGACCGCCTCGGCGATGTAGGCGGCGTGGTTGTACAGCGGTATGACCACGGACACGCGGGCAGCCTCCTGCCGCCGCCACCAGGCGCCCAGCATGTCAGACCTGCCGCGCAGCGAGGCGACGCGCGAGGCCGGGCACCACCCGCGTCATCATCGGCGCCGCATCGCTGCGGGTCGCCACCAGGGCGGGACCGGTGAGCGCCACCCCGTGCTCGGCCACGAATTGGCTGAGGGCGGCCGGCGAGGTGACCTCCGCGATGGTCGACGTTTCGAAGACCAGCGCGGGCTGGGCGATCTTGATCCAGCTATGGCCGCTGCGCTCGCAACTGTAGAAGTACAACCGTTCGATGGCATGGGCGGCCGTGTGGTCCAGTTGCTCGGCCTCGACCGGGAAATCCTCGAAGGACAGGTTCAGATCCAGCAGCGGCCGCAACGCGGCGGGGCGCGACCAGAACATCGAGCCGGATGGGAAATCCAGGGCGCGGCGCGGCGCGAGGGTGATGCCCATGCGCGAGGCGATGGCTTTGGCGGCGTCGAAATTGCCGTTCCAACCCAGCCAACGACGGATGGCCTCGAAATGCTGTGGCGCCACCATCCCCAGATCGGGCAGCCTGCCAAAGGCATCCAGGACACTGCGGACGATCTCCGGCGATCCAAGCAATGTCTCGAACAGGTAAGACCGCCAGGGCGCCAGGAAGGGCGCATGGTCCGACACCTTCGAGTGCAGATGCAGCACCAGGTCATACCTGGCATAGGCATCGGCGAAGCCCACCAGCTTCGGTGCGATGTCGCGCCCCCTGTTGGGTGTGACCCGCACCTCCACGCCTCCCCTGCCCCACGATGCGAAGGCTGCCTGCAACTCCGCCTGCTTTGCCGGCGTGTCGGTGGACACCATCAGGTCCGCCTCGCCGGGCAGGTTGGCGCAGTAGAACAAGACCTCGCGGGCGATTGCGGTGTGGAACAGGTGGCAGATCACGCCGATGCGCGGCTGCGTCGCCGCGGGCGTATAGCCGAACGGCACGGCGACGCTCCAATCCGCATCCGCCGGGCGGCTGGTCGGCGGCTCCGCGACTGGCTGCGGCGTTGCGGGCGGGGCAGGCCAGTCCTTCGCCCCGGGATCCGGCTCGGCCTGGCGATGGACGATCTTCAAGCCCGACACGAGGTCGCGCACCTTCGCGGCGAACACTGCCGGAGAGCAGTCCCGCCTGGCGCGTTCGAGCGCATTGCGGCGAACCAGCTCCCACAGCGCCTGGTCGTTGTACAGCCGCACGCAGGCAGCGCCGAATTCGGCCGGATCGTCGGCGACCAGCAGGTCGGTTCCATCCTGCCAGCCAAGCTGCCCGGCGATCAGGCTGGTGGCAACCATCGGAATGCCGAGCATGGCCGCCTGGTAGGCCTTCAGCGGGATGCCGGCCGCCAGCCGGCTGGGCACCACCATCACGCGGCCACGGGCCATGGCAGGAGCCAAGTCGTCCACCATGCCCATCAGGTCGAGCCTGTCGCCATCCAGGGCCTCGATCGACTTTGCCTTGTTCAGGCCGACGACCGTGAGGCGGAACTCCGGCTGTCCAAGCCCCTGACGCAACGGCGGAAGGATCGCAGTGGCAAACCAGCGCACCGCATCCGCGTTCGGGACGTCCTCCTGCTGGATGGTACCTAGGAATATGACCTGGTCACGTTCGGCAAATCCGCTCGGGATCGGCTGATCATCCATCGCGTGGCCGAGCAGATGCACCTCGCGGGCGCCGTAATCCTCCAACGTCGCCTGCTCGGCCGGGGAGACCGAGATCACGGCATCGGCCATCCGGGTCAACGAGACTTCGGCGGCAACCAGAGCGTGCCGTTCCGCATCGGACGCCGGCCGCCCATCCGCCGCCCGGCGTTGCAGCGTTCGGGTGACGAACAGCGCCTCCGCGTCGTACAACAACGCGGCGCCGCCCAGCAAATGCCGCTCGGGACCGACGGCCTTCAGGAACGCATCCATGTTCGGCGGGCGGCACACTAGGATTGCGTCGAATTGTTTCGGCCGCGCCACCAGGTAGTCGTGCAGCTCGGACGATTCGGCCGTGATCAGCACTTCGATACGCTTGTCCAGCGCCCGACGGACCCCGTGCCAATCCTCTTCGTAGCGGAACATCGGAAAGAACGTGACCTGCGCGCCGGCGGCCACCAGGTCATGCAGCAGGCGGTTGGCGCGCGGGTAGCCGGACCCCAGCCCCACCTTCGGCACCCGGTCTTCGAGAACGAGGATCCTGGGCGCCGTCGAGCGCGCGGTGCGCGCTGCCAGGAGGTTCAACGGGCTGGCAGGAAATTGCCGGGCCAGCCAATCCGCGTGCTGTGCGGCGAAGATGCCGTGGTTGGCGGCCTGCTGGCGCAAGGCGTCACCGCTTTGCACGGAGCTGCCGAACTCGTAATGGACGATGGCCGCGTCGGGATCGTAGACCACGCGATAGCCGCCCTTCCACAGGCGCACGCAATAATCCGCCTCCTCGTAATAGGCGGGGGCAAAGCGTTCGTCGAAGCCGCCGAGCTCGTGGAACAGCGCGGTCGGCGTGAGCAGGAACGCGCCCGAGCAGTAATCCACGTCCCGCTGGAACATCACGTCCGGCGTGGTCGGATCCTGGCCGCGGGCGTAGCCGGAGCAGGCGCCGTCACGCCAGATGATGGAGCCGGCCTCCTGCAGGCTGCCATCCGGCAGGATGATGCGGCCGCCGACCGCACCGATCGCCAGGTCGGAGTCGAGCGTCCCGAGCGCCGCGGCGAGGCTGCCGGGCAGCAACTGCGCATCGTTGTTCAGCAGCAGGATGGTCCGCCCACGCGCGGACCGGGCTGCCAGGTTCACCGCCTTGAGGAAGTGCAGGTTGACAGGGCTGCGCAGGATGGTGGCACCGTCGAGCCGGTCCAGCAGCGCGCCCGTTTGGTCCGACGAGCGATTGTCGACGATTATGGTTTCCACGCCGGGCGCGCCACCAGCCAGAGTTTCGACGATGGAGCCGAGGCAGGCGAACGTCAGCTCCGCCTGGTTGTACAGGACGAGGACGATGCTCACATCAGGCTGCTCCGCCCGCGGCAGGCGCAACCTGCCCTGGCCGCCGAGGAACGCCTGCAGCCGTGCCATCATCAAGGTCCGCATGGCCTGCTTCAAAGGGGTGACCGCGGTGACGTCCAGGACCGGCGGATCATCGGCCGCAACTGGTTGGACGAGTGCCGCAACGGTGCCCGCGACGGGGAGCGGACTTGCCGGCGCGGCTGTGGGATGTCGTGGCGGCGCGATGACGGGTGTCGGATACGGGCTGCCGCCCCGCAGCAGCCGGCTGGCCACCCGCAACGGCCGGGTCAGCTTCCACGACGTCGAATTTACGAAGCTTTGCTCCACCATCCGCGCATCCCGGGCCTGCGCACCGTGCTGCTGCGCCGCCTCGATCGCGCTCTGTCGCAGGACATCGCGCTCGGCGATCGCGGCGGCGGCACCATGCTGCAGCCTCTCGCGATCGACATTGATCCTGCCGATCTCTGCCTCGTAGCCATCCTGCATCTCGTCACGAACCCGGCGCTCCTCGCGCGTCAGGAACTCCTGATGACGCAGATCCTGCATGAGCTTGGCCGCCAGCGCGTCACGGCCATCGATCATGCGGTCGCGTTCGGCAAGCGATTGGGACCGCGCCGCGACCAGGTCGTTCAGCATGACGACCCGCTGTTCCTTGTTCAGGATCACGTCCCGCTGGCTCGTGAGCAACGCGTCACGCCACTCCAGCTCGGCACGTTGCGCAAGGCTGGCAGCCGCCATGGCATTCGCGTGGCTGGCCGCAGCCTGCACCTGGTCGCGCAAACCGGCCATTTCGCCGCGCAGGCCCAGGATCTGCACCTGCCGCTGGAACGCCTCGCCCCGCGCGGCGATCCTGCGACGGAACGTCCCTGCCGCGTCCGGCGCTTGCGGCAAGGCGAACAACGCCTGCATCATCGGCCGCTGGTCCGCCCCGACGCCGAGCACGCCCAGGCCGTTGGAGTGGTCGAACTCGAACGACGGGAAGCGCTGCGCGGCCTCCTGCCAGAAACGCCAGACGCCGAAATCCCGCTCGCGCACGTTGGTGTCGTGGAACACCACGACCGCGTGGGCGGACAAAGCGCTCTGCCACGCCTCGAAATCATGGCGCACGGCGTCGTAGCTGTGCATGCCGTCGATATGCAGCAGGTCGATGGCGCCATCCGGAAAATAGCGCCGGGCGTCATCGAACGTCGTGCGCAACAAGGTGGAGAACGGGCGGAAATGTTCGGAGTTGAAGGCATGCACGCCGGCAAAGACATCCTCGCCGTAGCGGCCGGCATGCTCGTCGCCCACCCAGCTGTCCACGGCATAGGCCCGGCCTTCGCGGGCGAAGGCGACCATCGCCTGGCATAGGGCGAAGTAGGAGTTGCCTGAGTGCGTGCCGAGCTCCACCAGCGTGCGGGGACGCAGCGCCTTGACCAGCCAGAATGCGAACGGCAGGTGACCGGTCCACGGGTCTGGCGGCACGAGCCGGGCGGGCTCCCAATTGAGTTCGTCGCCAAGCTGCAGATCGGCAAGCGGGTCCGACATTGACATCATCCTTCTCGACATCCGTCAGTCCCGGAGCCGGATCTGCCTCTCGAAGCCATTGGTTAGTTGCATGAAGCCGGGTCACCCATGCGGCGCACGGCCTTCGGATCGACCCATGTCGAGCCAATGGTCATACCCGGACAGGCAGTTGCCACGGGTAATCGCCGCGGCGACGTCGGGGAACGCACGACGGTAGTAATCCTCGTCGAACAGGCTGTGCGGCGGCACAGGCCGCTGCCGCAGCGGTCCCGGATAGGGGCGGCGCCCTTCCCTGTGCCCGCGCGTCCGATAGTGGTCGTATGCCGACCCGACGAGGCCTGCTTCGATCGCCGCCGCGACATCCGGGTTGGCATCCAGGTAGTAGGCCGTGTCGAACTGCCTCAGCAGACCGTCATATTCGGCGGTGGCCTTGCGCGCCTGCAATACGGCATCGGGGATGGATGGCGGGCGATCCGGACCGCCTGCGGCTTGGGCGGCAGGCGGGTGGTCCGACAGCCGCCGCAATGCGACAATGTCCTGATGGCTGTCCCATGCCTGCGTGTCGTAGGCTTGCAGGGTGAAGCCGTGATCGGTGGCGGCGGTGTCCCACCACGTCCGGTCCGTCAACGATATGCCGTAGCCATCGGACGCGCCGTAGCCCCGATGGCCGTAGCCCTTGGCAACGTAGTCGTCCAGGACCGACGCCACCGATCGCGGATCCAAGCCGTACAGCCACGTCTTCAGCCCGTCGGCGATGGTCGGCCCGTGCGAGCTCACCACGAGGGCCGCACCGGGCGCCATGGCCCGATACATGGTTTGCAGGAAGGCGCGGGTCTGCGCTTCGCTCAGATGGGTGACGAGGGAGCCTACCCAGATCAGGTCGAAGGTTTCGCCCAGCTCCAACGCCGCCAGATCCTCGGTGGAATAGTGGCCGCGCGCGTCGAAACGCGCGGCGGCAAAGTCGACGCCGGGCCGGTCGAGGTCGCTCACCGTGATCCGCGCCTTTGGGTAGCGCGCCCGCAACATGCGGGTAACCCGGCCGAAGCCGCATGGCAGGTCGAGGATACGGGCCGGACTTCGTGAGCCCAGGGCGGCCTCGATGCACCGTAGCGCGGACAGGCCGACGGCGAGGTAATGATCGTCCCGCCCGTCATACATCGTGTCGCCGGCCGCCAGGTCTACGATCAAGCCCGGCAACTGGAAGCCTTCCGGGATGTGGAGCTGGGCCATCATCCGCAGCCATACGGAGCTTCGGTCATCGTACGGCGTCCTCCCATCACTGAAGCGCAGGCGCCCGGCATCGGCACCGCGCCCACCGGGAGCCGCCTGAACGGAATTTCGAAGCGTGCGTATGACAGCAGCGGCGCCACGGTTCAATCCGGCGATCTAAAATCCGATGCGTTGCAACACCGCGTCCAGCCGTGCCTGCCAGGCCGTGGGCGACAACGTGCTGGCGGCATAGGCCAGGCCACCATCGGACAGGCGGCGCCAGGTTGCAGCATCCCCATAGGTGCGGACCACCGCCGCGGCGAATTCGGCGGCCGTGTCCGCCACCACGACCCCCGCCGCCTCCGCCAGCGACATCCCCTCGCTCGCCACGGAGGTGAGGATGCAGGGAACCCCAGCCGCCAGGCTGGAGGCGACCTTACCCTTGGCGCCCGCGCCGTATCGGATCGGCGCCACGGTCAGCCGCAGCGACTCGAACCATGGGCCCACCTCCGGCAGATGGCCCAGCAGGCGAACCGGGCCTGCGACGCCATCCAGCAAGTCCGCCGGGGCGTCCGCGCCGACGATGGTCAGCCCGCACTCCGGCAGGTCGCGGTGCACCAAGGGCCAGATCTCGGCGAGGAAGTAGCGGATGGCGTCGACATTGGCCGCGTGGGCGAAGCCGCCGATGAAGCCGATGCCCGTCCGCGCGTCGAAAGATGTCACCGGCGGCTGCACTGCGCGGGCAAGCGGCATCTGGACCACCAGGCAATCCGGCATGGTCTGCCCCAGCAGCTCCAACTCCGCCTGCGAGACCACGAGGGTCGCGTCGCAACTACGGATCACGTGCTCCTCCCGCGCCCTCACCTGCTGGATGAGGGCCTGCAACCCGGCGTCGGCGAGCAGGCGGGCCTTGCGCTCCTCCCGCAGGTAGTTGAGGTCGATCGTGTCGAAGACGAACCGCGCCCGGCTGCAATGGCGTTGCGTCAGTTCCAGCAACTCGCCGCCGCAATAGACCCGGCACAGCACGCAGAGATCGACGCCTGCGCCGTGCTGGACGATGAACTGCTCGACCGAGGCAGCGTCGGCCGGCTGCAGGCAGCGTATGCCCTGCGCCTGGAGGCGGTCACGGGCCGGCTGCCCACCAAGGTGCTGCTTGGCCGCGGCAAGGATGGCCTCGAAGCCGAGTTGGCGCAGGTTGACGACCAGGTTGACGATGTCGACCGAGCCGGAATCGCGGTCCGGCACCGGCCAGTCGCTGTCGATCACCAGGGCCAGGCCGCGCGAGGCGGATGGTGCCGGCGTCGAGGGCGATGGCGGCGGAAGCGGACGGCCCAAGCGCCTGGCGAAGCGGATCGCGGGTGCGACCGCATGGATCACCTGGCGGACGGGCGCCAGGGCGCGGCGGGAGGGGCTACGCTCCAACTCTTCGATGCGATGGCGCAGGGCGGCGATTTCGGCCTGGGCAGCGACGTTCCTCTCCCGGTCCCGCCGGGCCAGTGCAGCCGCGGCCGCGTCGTCCGGACCTGGCGGGCGCTGCGGCGTCACGCTGTCCGGCATAGGCACGGATGCTCATCAACGAGACGCAGGTTCGGGTTGAGGAACGGGTCCCGGAGCGCCAGCCCGCCCCAGTCCCGCAACAACCGGCTGCGTTCCTCGTGCACCGCCGCCTGGCGCGCGGCGGAGTGGTCGGGCGCACGGGACGCCAGCTCCCGGTGTTCCAGCAGGGACCAGGGCGTCCAGAGGATGCGATAGCCGCAGGCGGTCAGGCGCAGGCAAAAATCGACGTCGTTATAGGCCACCGGCAGGGCTTCGTTCAGGCCGCCAAGCTCGAAGAAGACGTCGCGCCGCGTCGCCAGGCACGCCCCGGTCACACCCCAGACCTCCCGCGCGACCCCCAGCAGGTCGAACGCACCGGCGGCGGTCCCGGGGGCATAGCGGAACACATGCCGCGGCACGCCCGTGGCGTCGGTGGTCAATCCGGCATGCTGCACCCGCCCGTCTGGATAGAGCAGCTTGGCGCCCACCGCACCGACGCCGGGTTGTACAACGTGCGACACCAGCACGGTCAGCCAATCCGGCTGCAGCACTACGATGTCGTTGTTGAGCAGGAGGAGCACGTCCCCGCGTGCCTCCGACGCGGCGGCGTTGTTGAGCGCCGACCAATTGAACGGCCCGGGTCGCCGCAAGACCTCCACCCTGTCATCCAGCGCAAGCCGGTCGAGCAGGGCGAGCGCGTCCGGTGCCACGGTGCCGTTGTCCACGAGGAGGACCTGCATCCGCGGATAGTCGGTCCGGTTCAGGATGCCGTCGATGCAAGGCCGCAGCAGGTCGGCACGGTCGCGAGTGGGAATGATGATCGACACCAGCGGTTCCGGCCGCGGCAGTCCGTAAACGACACGGTGCAAGCCGGGCTGCCGCGGCACCGGCACGACCTCGCCCGCGGTGGCGCTCCGCTGCAACTGCGTCGCCATCGCGGCCCGCATTGCCTCGGCATGGCCTGCCGGGAGCGCGGCGCGATGGCACAGCACGGCCGGAACGTGGCGGATGCGGTCGGGCCAGGTGGCAGCGGCGACCTGGTTGGCCAGGTCGTATCGCCAGGCCGGGCCGCAGGACAGGGCGGCCTGCCGCACCAGCGCCGTGCGATAGAAGGCAAACGGGCCCACCAGATCCCGGCCGCGCTGCAATTCCGGGTCCCAGCCAGGCTTGAAGAACGGCCGCACGCGGCCGCCATCGCCGTCGAGCCAATCCTCGTCGGCGAAAAGCAGATCGACTTGCGGGTATTGCGCCAGCACCTGGGCCGCCAGCGACAATGCGCCCGGAGCCAGCCGGTCTCCCCCGTCCAGGAAGCAGACCAGGTCGACGTCCAACTGGTCGAGGGCGCGGCGCACGGCCCGCTGTGCCTCCGGCTGGTCCAGCACAAGCACGGTGCAGCCATCCGGACACTCGATCCCGTTCGCGGCCGGCCCGGCGCCCAGGACGACGAGGCCCAGCCGCTGCGGCCGCTGCGGCTGGTGGCCCGGGCCGCTGCGCCGCAGCGCGGCGAACTGGGTCGCCTCCTCCGTCTCGATCCATTGCCGGTAGGACAGCGGCGGCGGCCTGGCGGGCGATGGCGGCACATCGGCGGCGAAGGGCGGCCTGGTGCGGCCGCCGTGCAGCACGTCGACGGCCCAGCGGACCGGCCGCGTCAGCCGCCAGGACGTGCTGGTCTGGAACACGGCCAGACTGTGCCGAGCCTCCGCCGCATCCAGCCGGACCGCGGCGAGTTCGGCTTCAAGAGCCTGGACGCGGCCTTCCAGGGCACCCGGCACGGTCGCAATCGAATCGAAACTCAACCGGTTGGCTTCGACAACTCGTAGCGCCGCGGAGCCCAGCCTGGCCGGACTCCTCTCTAATATGCGCAACACGCCGCCAGCCGGTACCAAGACTCCATGTGTCACTGCATACACCGTCGGCCCGAATGCGTCACCGGCCGGAAACATACGGCCACGATACGACGTGGCGGCGCAGGCCGCCTTGCGCAGCAGCCCTTGCGCCGCCCAGGGGCCGCCCCAAACAATAATCGCGGAGTTGCAGTGTCGGCCTGGGACGACCAGAATTGGGCCATACCGCATCCGGCGATGCGGGCCGACCAGACACCGACCGTCGCGGCCCGCACGAGAGGGAGTCAAGCGTCCCGTGGACTACGACCATTTCTTTCGCAGGCAGCTCGATGGGCTTCGCCGCGACGGCAATTACCGCGTCTTCGCCGATCTGCAGCGGCGCGCCGGAAGCTTCCCCCATGCCACTCACGTGCGCGAACGCGGGCGGGCCGACGTCACGGTATGGTGCTCCAACGACTATCTCGGCATGGGCCAGCACCCGACCGTCCTGGCGGCGATGCACGAGGCGCTCGATAGCTGCGGCGCGGGCGCCGGCGGTACCAGGAACATCGCGGGCACGAACCACTACCACGTGCTGCTGGAAGAGGAACTGGCCGACCTGCACCGCACCGAGGCGGCGCTCCTGTTCAATTCTGGCTACATGTCGAATTGGGCGGCGCTGGGCACCTTGGCTGGCCGCCTACCCGGATGCGTCGTGTTGTCCGACGCGAGCAATCACGCCTCCATGATCGAGGGCATCCGCCACAGCCGGGCGGAGAGGATCGTGTTCGCGCATAACGACCCGGCCGACCTCGACCGGCGGCTGGCCCGCCTGCCGGCGGATGTTCCGAAACTGGTAGCGTTTGAATCGGTCTACTCGATGGACGGCGACATCGCGCCGATCGCCGAGATCTGCGACGTGGCGGAGCGACATGGCGCCATGACCTACCTCGACGAGGTGCATGCGGTGGGCCTCTACGGCCCGCGCGGCGGCGGCGTGGCAGAACAGGAGGGGCTCACCCACAGGCTGACGGTGATGGAAGGAACCCTGGCTAAGGGCTTTGGCGTGGTCGGCGGCTATATCGCGGCTTCGACCGTGCTATGCGACTTCATCCGCAGCTTCGCATCCGGCTTCATCTTCACGACCGCCCTGCCGCCGGCGATCGCGGCCGGCGCGCTGGCCAGCATCCGGCACCTGAAGACCAGCCGGCGGGAACGCGAGGCGCAGCAGCATCGCGTGACGCAACTGCGCGCCGCCCTGGATCAGGCTGGTGTGCCGCACCATCGCAACGACAGCCACATCGTCCCCGTCATGGTCGGCAGCGCCAAGCTGTGCAAGCAGGTCACCGACCGGCTGCTGGACCGGTTCGGCATCTACGTGCAGCCGATCAACTATCCCACCGTCCCGCGCGGTACCGAACGGCTGCGCATCACGCCGTCACCCCTGCACAGCGATGCGGACATCGACCATCTGGTGCGATCGCTGTCGGTCGTCTGGTCTGAGTTCAGCCTGGAACGCGCCGCCTGAGCGGAGGCACCAGGCATCCCGGTGCCTCCAGCACAGGCTACTTCGTCGGCGTCGCGCTTGCGGCAGGTTCCGGCACGGAGGCCGCCCCGGCAGCCGGCGCCGGCACCGATGATCCGGGCGCCGGTGGGGCGCTGGACGCAGGCGCCGCGGCAGGCGTTGCGGCCGGGGCTGCCGCGGGCGGCGGCGGCAGGGCCTCCGGGCTGTGCGACAGGGTGTGCAGGTAGTCGATGATGTCCGCCCGCTTCTTGGGGTCAGCCAGGCCGGCATAGCTCATCTTCGTGCCCGGTGCGTAGGCCGACGGCTTCTTCAGCCATTCGTAGAGTTCGTCGTACGTCCACGGACCCTGCTTGCCCTTGAGCGCCGCGGAATATTCGTAGCCCGCCATATGGCCATGCGCCGCGCCGACGACCGAATACAGGTTCGGTCCGACACCGGCCTTGCCGCCCTCGTTGAAGCTGTGGCAGGCGACGCAGCCCTGCTGCTTGGTCAAAGCCTCGCCCGCGGCGGGATCGGCCGATACCAGTTCCAGGGCCACCGGCGGATCGGGCGGTGCCACCGGCGCGGCCGGGGCCGCGGCGTCGGTCGGCACGTCGATCTTGATCGCCGACGTCTCCAGCCGGGTCGGGTGGACTAGCATCTGTCCCGCAAGGCCTGCGACCATGAAGGCGATCCCCGCTGTCAGCACGGCGGCGGCGACTTTGTTGACCTCAAGGCTATCCATGCGTACGCAGCTCCCGTGTGGACGTGTCCGGCAAGCTATACATCCACTTAGCCGGGAAAAAAGACAATGACCCGGGCAGCCGGCCGATGCGCCGGGATCCTCCCGATCCGGGCAAAGGCCCTCCTGCCTCGATCATGCTTCAGGCCATCGTTTCCATCCCCGTGGCGCGCACCGCGGCCGCTGCGGCAGGCGACGCGAGGAAGGTGATCAGCGCGCGTGCCTCGGCCTTGTGTGCCGATGCCCTGGCGATGCCGGCGGAATAGACCGTGATGCTCTGCACCTCGGCCGGGATCGGGCCGACGATGTCGATCCCGGGGATCGGCTTCAATTCGCTGACCTGCTGGAAGCCGAGTTCCGCGTCCCCATGCGCCACCACACCGCCCACCGGGTCGCCCGGGATCATGCGCGCGGTCCTGCTCATCTGCGCCGCGATCCCGAGGCGGGGGAAAAGCTGCTTCTCCAGGTACACCCCGCTGGCGCTGTCCGAGTAGGCGATCGATTTCGCGTCGAGCAAGGTCTGTCGCAGCGCGGCGACGGTGCCGATGTCCGGCCTGGGCGCTCCGGCGCGAACGGCCAGGCCGATGCTGGACCGCGCCACATCCACCCGGCTGCCCGGCACGGCCCGGCCATCGGCCATCAGGATGTCGAGGGCGGAGCCAACCATCAGCAGCACGTCCGCCGGTTCGCCCCGCGCCAGGCGCTTCGGGATGGCGGTCTCGGTCTCCCCCATGGAGGCGCCGAGCACGAGCCGGGTGGCGTTGCCGGTCATCTGGGTGAATGTGGGCGCCAGGGCCCGGAAGGCCGGGGTGAACCCGCCGGAGCTGAGCACGACGAGTTCGATGCCGGTCGGCGCGGCGGCGCGGACGGTCCGGCCGAACGCGACCGCCGCGGCGCCAAGAAGAACGGCCCGGCGTTGAAGGACGGTCATTTTCGTGGTTCCACTCCGAGGTTTCCCGGCCCTTGCCCTGGCGGGCTTGATCCTGGTTGTCAATGACTCCAGAACCGCACTCTCGATGCGACGGCGGCAACCCTCAAGGGGTATAGCGGGCAGATGCGCACCCTGTTCGGAAAAAACGCCTCAAGGCTGCGCAAGCCGCTCATCGGCCTCTACAGCCTGCTCCTGGCGGCCAACGCAGGCGTGTGGCTTTGGGCCGTGCTGCTGTTCCAAGGCCGGCCGCTCTTCCTGGGCACGGCTTTGCTGGCATACGGGTTCGGACTGCGCCATGCCGTCGATGCGGACCACATCGCCGCCATCGACAACGTGACCCGCAAGCTGATGCACCAGGGCAAGCGCTCGGTGAGCATCGGGTTCTTCTTCGCCCTGGGCCACTCCACGGTGGTGATTCTGGCCGCCGTGGGCGTGGCGGCGACCGCGACGACGATGAGCAGCCATTTCGACTGGTTCAAGAGCGTCGGCGGCGTCATCGGCACGCTGGTTTCGGCCTTCTTCCTCTTTGCCATCGCCGCGGCCAACCTGGTCATCCTGCGGTCGATCTGGCGAACCTACCGCCACGTCCGCGGCGGCGGCCGCTACGTCGACGAGGATTTCGACATCCTGCTCAACAGTCGCGGCCTGCTGGCACGATTGTTCCGGCCCTTGTTCCGCCTGGTGACCGAGGCATGGCACATGTTTCCGCTGGGCTTCCTGTTCGGCCTGGGGTTCGACACGGCCACGGAGGTCGCGTTGCTGGGCTTGTCGGCAAGCCAGGCGGAGCAGGGCATCTCCATCTGGTCGATCATGGTCTTTCCCGCCCTGTTCGCCGCCGGCATGTCGCTCATCGACACGATGGACGGCGTGCTGATGCTGGGCGCCTACGACTGGGCGTTCGTGAAGCCCATCCGGAAATTGTACTACAACCTGACGATCACCTCCGTCTCCGTGGTGGTGGCCGTCCTGGTCGGCGGCATCGAGGCGCTCGGCTTGGTCGGCGACCAGCTCAGCCTGTCGGGCTGGTTCTGGACCGCGATCGGAGCGCTGAACGACAATTCCAACGGCCTGGGCTGCATCATCATCGGCGTCTTCATCGCCGCATGGGTCGGCTCCATCGTGGTCTACCGCTACAAGGGGCTGGACGACGGGGAGGCCGGCTAGCGGCTTATGAAGCCACCGCCGATTCTTTTGCAGGGTAGGTCATGACGGTCCCGGTCACCTCCAGCCGCACGGTGTCGCCCATCCGCGGCACGGCGTGCCCGGGAACGCGCGCGATGATCGCCTGCCCGTCTGCCAGACGAAGCCGAAGCGTCGCGTCCGGGCCGTGGAAGCGCACCGCGAGCACAGCCGCAGGCTGGCCCACAGGCCCAAGGATGATCTGCTCCGGCCGGATCAGCACGGTGACCGGGCCGGAGTGTCCGTTCGAACATGCCAGGACGCCAAGGCAGCAGGTCACCTGGCCTGTCGCCGCCATACCGGGCACCAGCACGGCCTCGCCGACGAAGCCGGCCAGATCCGGATCGACCGGGCGGCGGTACAGCTCGGTCGGCGTCGCCATCTGTGCCAAGGCGCCGCGTCGCAGCACGGCCACCTCGTCGCCGAGCGACAAGGCCTCCGCCTGGTCGTGGGTGACCAGGATGGCGGTCGCGCCGGCAGCGGCCAGGGAGGCCGCGACGGCGAGCCTGGTTTCCACCCGCAGGGCGGCGTCCAAGGCGGAAAACGGCTCATCCAGCAGGACCAGGCTTGGCGCGGGAGCCAGGGCGCGGGCCAGGGCCACGCGCTGCTGCTCCCCGCCGGAGAGCTGGTGCGGACCGCGCCCGGCATAGGCCGGCGGGAGCCCGACCTGCTCCAGCAGCGCGGCGGCGCGGCGCGCATCGCGGCGGTCCCGCCGGGACAGGCCGAACAGCACGTTCTCCGCCACGGTCAGATGGGGGAACAACGCCCCTTCCTGCGCGACGTAGCCGACCCGCCGCCGCTCCGGCGCCAAATGCAGCCCGGGCCCGCTCACCCGCCGGCCGCCCAGCGTGATGGTCCCGGCATCCGCCCGCTCGAACCCGCACAGCAGGCGCAGCAGCGTGGTCTTGCCGCTGCCGGAGGCGCCGAGCACCGCGACGAGGCGGCCGGGCGCCACGGTGAAATCCACGCCTCGCAGCACGGGTGCCGCCCCGAAGGATTTCGCCAGCCCTTCGACCCGCAGCTCCGCCGGGCCGGTCATCCGCCGGCGAGCGCCGCCACCCCGAACCGCCGGGCCAGCAACCAGGTGGAGCCGAGCGAGCAGGCCACCATCAAGGCGGCATAGGGTGCGGCGGCGGCGAAAGCCCGGGTCGACGTGTCGGCCCAGATCTGCGTTGCCAGCGTCGTCGTGCCGATCGGCGACAGCAACAGGGTCGCCGTCAGCTCCGTCGTGATCGAGACGAACACCAGCGCCGCCGCGGCGCCGAGCCCGGGGCCGGCCATCGGCAGAGTGACCCGCCACGTCGTCGCTGCCCATCCCAGGCCGAGTACCCGCCCGGCCTCGTCCAGCCCGCGCTGCGCCTGTTGCAGGCCCGCGCGGACGCTGACCAGCGCCAGCGGCAGGAACAGGATGGCGTAGGCCAGCACGAGCAGCGCCGCCGTCTGGTACAACGGCGCGAACAGGCCGAGGGTGAGCGTGACCAGTGCCAGGGCGACGACGATGCCGGGCACGCCCTGCGCCAGCCAGGCCGTGCGCTCCAGCACCGTGACCGCGCGGCCGCGGTACCGCGCGGCCAGCAGGGCGAGCGGGAGCGCCAGCAGCAACGTCACCGCCGCGCCGGCCAGGCCCAGGAGGACGGTGGAGGCGGCCGCGTCGACCAAGTCGGGCAGGCTGGCGGCCACGGTGGTGACCGCGGCGGCGTTATGCTGCGTCAGCCAGAACACGACCATGCCGATGGGGACGCCGAGCGTCGCCGCGGTCAACAGCGCGAAGCCCGCCAGCACGGGCAGCGCCAGCCAGCCGAGCCGATGGCGTTGCGCCCGGCGCCCGGCGAAGCGTGCCGTCCGCGCGTACTGCCCGCGACGCCGCAATTGCGATTCCGCCAGCAGGCACGCGATGCAGAGCAGGATCAGCACGCAGGCCACCAGCGAGGACTCGGCGCCGTCCGTGCCCGTGCGGTATTCGGCATAGAGTTCCGTTGTGAAGGTGCGGAACCGCAGCAAGGCGAAGGCGCCGAACTCCACCAGGGTGTTCAGGGCCACCAGCAGCATGCCGCCGAGCAGCGCCGGGCGCAGTTGCGGCAGGACCACGCGGCGGAACGTGACCCATGGCCCGTCGCCCAGCGAGCGGGCGGTCTCCTCCAATGCCGGGTCCATGCCGCGCAAAGCCGCGGAGACCGGCAGGAACACGAACGGGGTGTAGGCGCAGACCAGCACCAGCACCGCGCCGCCGAAGCCCTGCAGCGAGCCCGACAGGGACACCCAGCCGTAGGAACTGATGAAGGGCGGCACCGCCAGCGGCGCTGCGGCCAGGACGGACCAGGCGGCGCATCCCGGCAGCTCCGTCCGCTCGACGCACCAGGCGCAGGCCGTCCCGACCAAGGCGGCGATCACCGACACCATCGCGACCAGGCCGAGCGTGTTGAACAGCAGTTCGGCGATCAGCGGGCGCAGCAGCAAGTCCCGCGCATCCGGCCAATCGACGCTGGCCGCGTCCAGCGCCGTCCATATGAACGGCAGCAGCACCAGGACGGGGCCGATTGCAGCCGCCAGCAGCAGGGCTGGCGGCGCGCCCGTCCAGCGCCGCGTCAGAGCAGGGCCGCTTGCCGCAGCAACCTGGCGGACTCACGGTCGTCGCCAAGCTGCTGGATGCTCACCTGGGGCGGCTGCAACTCCGCCATGGGCTTCAGCAGCGGGTTGGCGGCGATTCCGGCCGCCAGCGGATACTCGAAATCGACATTGCCGGCGCCGATCATCGCCTGCACCGGCTTGCTGACCAGGAAGGCCAGGAAGCTCTGGGCCGCCGCCTGGTTCTTGGACGATTTCAGTACCGCCGCCCCGGACACGTTCAGCAAGCCGCCCAGGTCCGCCCCGGCGAAGTGGTGGATCTGGCTGCGCATCTTGTCGGCGCCGGTTTCCTCCCGGCCACGTGCCCAGTAATAGCTGTTGATCACCCCGGTCGGGACGGTGCCGCGTTCGACGGCGGCCACCACGCCCTCGTCGTCGTCGAACACCTGCGCGTTCGCCTTCAGGCCCTTCAGCCACGCCAGGGCGGCATCCCTGCCCTTCAGCGCCACCGCCGCGGCCACCAGGGGCAGGAAGTCGGCATCGGTCGGCGCGATGGCGACCCTGCCCTTCCACTCCGGCTTGGCCAGGTCGAACAGGGAGGCAGGCAGGTCGGCCTCCTTGATCGCGGCCGGGTTGAACGCCAGCACGTTCTCCCGCACCAGGACGCCGATCCAACTGCCGTCCGGGGCGCTGTACTGCGCCGGCACCTGCGACAGCGCTGCCGGGTCGACCTTGGCCAGCAATCCCTTCTCGTTCAACAGCATCAACTCGGGCGAGTTTTCGGTGAAGAACAGGTCCGCCGGGGAGCGCGCGCCCTCCCGCACCAGCTGCGCGGCCAGTTCCGGCGCTTCGCCGAAGCGGGCGCGCACGACGATGCCGGTCTGCTTGGCGAACTCCTTGGTCACGATGTCCACCAACTGGTGGTGCTGCGCCGCGTAGAGCGTCAGTGCAGCTGGCGCCGCACCGGCCTTGAGGGTGACGAGGGCCAGTCCGGCGGCCAGGCCCAGCCCCGCCTGGCGACGTGTCAGCAGCGGGATTTGACGGTTTTCCACGGGCTTGTCTCCAGGCGAGCGATCTCTGAACTTGCGACTGCCTCGCAATTTCACGGCGCGTAGCACCGTAGCCGGCATGGGTCAACGCGGGAGCACCGCATTGGCAGGCGATCACCCGAAAAGGAACGACCTGCGGACCCTTCCATCGCCAGCTGAAGAAGGACAGAAGACCCGGGGTGCCCACGGCTTGCCGTTTGCGCCGGGCATGCCAGGAGCGTGGCATGTCGTTCGGGCGCCTCCGTTCCGTACGGCTATGCGGCGGCACCGGGCCGACGAGACCGGGGCGGAGATGGCGGACGACATCGCCCGCCATCTGTCTTGACGATGTCTACAGCCGCTTGACGAAGACCCAATAGGTGTTGTCGGCCACCGCTTTCTTCATCTGGATTTTCACCCGGGTCGGCTTCATGACGTAGTCGAAGGTGTAATCGAAGATGGCGTTGAGACTGCCCGACTTCACCCCGGCATCGAACACGCCGCGAAAGGCGGGCTTGTTGCAGCAGGGCGCCACTTCGTCGAAGAAGTTGCGTCCGATCACCGCGTCCTTGCGGCGGCCGGTGATGTTGCTCTCCGCCTGGTTGAACGCCAGGATCTTGCCGGCGGCATCCAACTGGATCGCCCCGAAGGCAAGCTCGTCTATCTCCCGGGAAGACATGGCCGCCAGCACGTTGTCCAGATCGCTCTGACCAAACTCGACCCGCGTCATCGTATCCATCGCATCAACCTCGTTTATGACGACGGCCAGAGTAAGGACGTGTGGTGTAGATCTGGTTAACAGTTTTGCTAAATGGCACCTTTGATTCACCCGGTGACGTCTCACATACGCGCCACGAGCGTTGGCCTATCCCATTACAGACCCGGCGCCCGCCATGCCCTGCCGGACAGCTTCCGTTTTCAGGTCCTGCTCCACGCGCTGGATGACGGCGGCCCAGTCATTCGCCCGCGGCTGACGATAGATGCGCATGGTGGGATACCACGGACTATCGGGCCGATCGAGCAGCCAGCGCCAGCAGCCGAGAAAGCGCGACAGCATCCAGACGGGCTTGCCCATCGTCGCGGCGAGATGGGCAACCGCCGTATCGACCGCGATCACCAGATCCAGCTCGGCGATACGTGCGGCGGTGTCGGCGAAATCGGCAACGCCCTCCATCGCGCTCGACACGCACAGCTCGGAAGGCGACGGCGCCTGCCCGAGTTGCAGGCTGTAGCAGCGCACGCCGTCAAGCCGGGTCAGCGGCGCCAGCAACGCCGGAGATAGGGACCGCCTACGGTCGTTGACGAACCCCGGATTGCCCGCCCAGGCGAGCCCCACGCGGAGGACGCCCGGCTGCCGCGTGGTCTCCGGTCGTGCATAAGGCAAGGGCGGCGGGATGGATTGGAGCGTGGTCCGAAAAATGGCCGGCAAGCTCATCAGTGGGCAAAACACGTCGAAAGGCGGCAATGCGGTTCCAACCGCGACGACCTGGTCGACGCCGGGCGTGCATGCCAGCAGCCTTGTCAGGCCGGGCTGAACCACCAGGAGCACGCGCGCGCCGCGGCCTGCCACCAGAGGGGCGTAGCGGACGAACTGCAGCGTGTCGCCCAGGCCCTGTTCGGCATGCAGCAGGACGGTCTTTCCCGCGACGTCCTCCCCCTGCCAGCGCCGGATCCAGCCGGAGGCGGCACTCCGCTCCAGCCGCCTTTCGTAGAGGGCCCATGTCTCGGGAGTCATGCGCCCAAGACTCAGGAGGAGGGTTGCCAGCTTGTGGTGGCTGTCAGGATTGTCCGGCTCGATGGCCAGCGCCGCCCGCCAGGCCGCCACGGCATCTTCATGTCGGCCCAACCCTTCCAGGGCCAGCGCATGGTTGTTGCGCGCCGGAAGCGAACCCGCGCGAAGCCCGACGGCATGCAGGCTGACCGCAAGAGCCTCCTCGAACGCCCCGGCATCGAGCAGCACCCGGCTGAAATTGACCGCAGTGTCGTAACCGGGAGCGAGCTGGAAGGCCGTCCCGGAGCAAGCCCGGGCCTGCTGGAGGTCATCGCATTGCAGGAAGGCGATCCCCAGGGCGGAGAGGATGGCCGCATCCTCGGGCGCCGCCTCCACGGCGAGCAGCAGCGCACCGGCGGCCTGCTTGGCCCGGCCCAGCCTGAGCAGCACCAATCCCATCTGCATCAGCAAGCCAGGATCGCCCGGGCTGCGCTGGATGGCGGTGCCGAGGACCGACAGGGCGTGCTCATGACGGCCTTCGGTCGCGAGTGCCCGACCCAACTGGACGCTGGAGTCCACGATGTCGGGCCGCAGGGCGTGGGCGGCCTCCCAGGCGGCCACCGCCTCGGCATGGCGACCCAAGGCCGTCAACGCGCCCGCCCGTGCGCGATGCGCCTCGAAATGCTGGGGATCAAGCTGGATCGCCGACGCGAACGCCACCACGGCGCGCGCCAGCACTCCGCCGCGTTGCAGGGTGATGCCGTGGCGGAACTGCGCATCGGCGCCGCGCCGGCGGCTGGACGCGACAGCTGGATGCGCGCGTTTCGCTGACTGCATGATGCACCGAAACTGCCACTCGTTCATCGGGAGCATGGCAGTGCCGGGTGAACGCGGCGTAAACGACCATGCGCGCGAAACGCGGACGCACCCGGATTGGCCAGGTGGTGTCGTCTCGGATGAAGGCGGCCATTGCAGCCGCTACACGATGACGGCTAGCGCCGCCACTTGAAAGCTCGGCAGCATCCGGATGGTGAGGCGAGGGTCCGACGGGTCACCCGGCGCGGATAAAATCGATCATCATCGCGGTGAGGCGGGACCGCATCGCCGGCTGGGTTGCCGCGTGGTCGATCTCCGGCAGCACGCGCAACGCCACGCCGGGCGGCACCCGGTCGGGGCCGAACTCCTGCGCCATGGCCACGAGCCCGAGCTCATGCGGCGACATGAGGATGAGGGTTCGCGTGCGGCGCGCGATGGCGGCCATCGCCGCCTGCGTCGCACTCATGGGCGCGGCCGGCCGACCTTCCCCGTGCCGTCCGCGCAGGTGGTCCACGATCCTGCGGATGTTCGCCGCGGCCTGCCTCTGCATGCGCGACTCGCCTTTCAGCAGGCGCCGCCAGGTCGCGGCCGACAAGACGCGCCGCGCCCGCAGACCGAGGGACACGTCATACAGCTGGAAGTTCTCGATGTCGGTGCCCGGCTGCCATTCGAAGGTCGGCAGGTTCACCAGCAGCAGCGTCCGTACGCGGTCGTCGCCCGCCGCCGCGCGGAAGGCGTGGAAGGCGCCGGAACACACGCCGCACAGCGCCAGCTGCGCATAGCCCAGCGCGCCGAGTGCGTCGAAGGCGTCCGAGATCTCCGGCCGGCGATCGGTGTCGAACACATGGGTCGTCCTATCGCCGGCGGCCACGCTGTCACCCAACCCGGCGAAATCCATGCGGAACGAGGCGATGCCCGCGCCCGCCAGTTGCCGTGCCGTCGCCGTGCCACTGCGCTGTGCGCCGGCATGGGGGTCGCCGCCGCTGTTCACGATCACCACGGCCGTTCGTCCGTCCCCATCGCGGGGCTGGCACAGCATGCCGAACAGGCGATGGTCCGGGCCGAAGCGCAGCGCGGTCTCGCGCCAATGTGGATTCTCCAGAAGCGCGGGCGGCGGCGCGGGGACGACCCCCCGCGGTTCGGCCGAGACCGCGCGCGCCAGCCATCCGGTCACGCCGGAGAAGTCGGCCGGCGGTTCGTGGCTCATGATCCGGGACCGCAACAGCGGCTCCAACCCGGCGAAGCCGGCCTGGTCCACGCCGACGCCGCGACTGGTCCACGCGTCGCAGCAACGGTCCAGCACCTGCGACGGCGACTGGCTGAAGAAGATCGCCATGCAGCCCTGCGGCGGCGCGATACGCGCCAACTCCACCCCAGCGATGGCCGGAACGCTCGCCTGCGGCAACGGCGAGTCCTCCAGCAGCAATGGCTCGGCCGGGGTCCTGCCAGCCAGTTTCGCCTCCACTTCCAGCTGCCGGATGAAGCTGCGGCCGCGCGCTACCGGGGCGAGCAGCAGCAGGGCTGCGACATCACCCCGCTGCTGTGCCGCGTCGGCCGCCAGCAGGGCGCCGAGCCGCAACCCGCAGAACGCCAATCGCTCCGCCTGCGTCACGTCGCGCAACCAGTCCGCAGCGTCGTGTACGCTCTGGCGCCAAGCCGCCCACAGCTCGACGCCGGGATCGACATCGCAGCTGTCGCCGGTACCCGGATAGTCGAAGCGCAGGGTGGGATACCCGGCCGCGGCAAGCGTTTGCGCCAGCCGGCGGAATTGGCCGTGGGCGGCCAGCCCTTCGTCGCGCAGAGCGGGGCATAGTAGCACCGCCGTCCTAGCCGACGCGGCGGCGGCGGGCAGGTGCAGCCAGCCGCGGCAGCCGCCGATCACGACCGACTGCATCGACGCGCCGTGACCATCCGCATCCTGGTCCAGGCCGGCCGGTTCAAGCGCCGAGTTCGACATCCTTATCACCCGATCAACGGTTGCGCGTGGCACGCCAGCTTGGTTCTATCCAGGAGCGATACGTCTACCATATAATATTAATTTAGAGAAGCGTCGCAAATTTGCGACGGCAAGGGCGTGCGCGATGCCGCAGGAATTGAGCGCCTGGATCCGGGCGTTGCAGGCGACCGATGCAGCGGCAGCGGCGGGCCGTACACTGCCCGCCCTGCTACCGAATCTGGCCGCCGTCCACGGCGACCGGATTGCCTTGTGCGGCGACGGCGGAACGCTGACCTATCGGGCGCTGGCGCAGCGCGCCGAGGCGGTTGCCGGTTGGGCCGGGGCGGAGGACCTGCTGCCAGGCCAGGTCGTATGCCTGCTGATGCCGAACGCACCCGAGTACGTCGCGACCTGGCTCGGGCTGGGCCGGGCAGGTATCGTCGTCGCGCTGATCAACACGAACCTGGCGGGCGACGCGGTGCTGCACAGCATCGCCGCGGCCGGCGCGACGGGCCTGATCGTCGCCCAGCCGCTGCTGCCCACCCTCCAGGCGATCGCCGCGCGGCTGGACCCGGCGCTGCTGGTCTGGGTGCATGGCGGCGACGGGTCGGCCTGGCCGGCCTTCCAGCCGAACCCGCAAGCCCGGCCCCCTGCCCGCCTGCCGGCACCCGGGGACCGGGCCTTGCTGGTCTTCACCTCGGGCACCACCGGGCTGCCGAAGGCGGCGATCATCAGCCATGCCAGGGTGATGGAGTGGGCGTACTGGTTCGCCGGGCTGATGGATGCCCGGCCGGACGACCGCGTCTACGATTGCCTGCCGCTGTATCACAGCGTCGGCGGCATCATCGCCGTCACCTCGATGCTCGTCTCCGGGGGGTCGGTGCTCATTCGCGAGCGTTTCTCCGCGACGCGGTTCTGGGACGACGTCGCGGCCAATGGCTGCACCATCCTGCAATACATAGGGGAGCTCTGCCGCTACTTGCTGGCGGTGCCGGCATCGCCGGCCGAACGCGGCCATCGCCTGCGGCTTGCCTGCGGCAACGGCCTTGGCAGTGACATCTGGCAGGCCGTGCAGCAGCGCTTCGCCCTGCCGCAGATCCTCGAATTCTACGCCGCGACCGAAGGCGGCGTGTCGCTGTACAACGTGGCGGGCCAGCCAGGGGCGGTCGGCCGCGTCCCCGCGGTGCTGCGGCACCGGCTCGGCATCGCGCTGGTCCGCATCGATCCGGACACCGGGGCACCCGCGCGTGGTGCCGCCGGGCACTGCATCGCCTGCGCCGACGATGAGGCCGGGGAGGCGATCGGCCGGCTCGGCCCGGGGCGGCGGTTCGACGGCTATACAGATGCCGCCGCGTCGTCGGCCAAGCTCCTGGCCGACGTGTTCGAACCGGGCGACCACTGGTTCCGCACGGGGGACCTGCTGCGGCGGGATGCGGCCGGCTACTATTATTTCGTCGATCGGATCGGCGACAGCTATCGCTGGAAGGGCGAGAACGTGTCGGCCACGGAGGTCACCGCGGTCCTGCGCGCCTACCCAGGCGTGAGCGATGCCGCGGTCTACGGCGTGCGGGTCCCCGGCCACGACGGCCGCGCGGGGATGGCAGCCCTCACCACCGCGTCGCCGTTCGATTGGCAGGTGCTGCACGCCCATCTCGCGGCTGCGTTGCCGGGGTATGCGCGGCCGCTCTTCGTCCGGCTCTGCCCGGCGCTGGAACTGACGGGAACGTTCAAGCTGGTGAAGGCGGCGCTGGCGCAGGAGGGCTTCCTCGCCAGCCGCGACCCGGTCTGGCTGTTCGATCGCCGGGCCGGGCGCTACGTCCCGCTGGACCCCGCGATGACCGCGGCCATCGGGGCGGGCGACTGGCGGGCCTGACGCGTCAGGCCGTGTTGCCGGCGTCCACCGTTACGACGGTACCGGTGATGTTGCGGGCGGCCTCGCTGAACAGGAAGGTGACGGCGGCTGCGACATCGGCCACGCCCGCCATGCGGCGCAGGGCGCTCCGCCTGGCGATCTGGCTGCGCTGCGCCTCGCCCAGTTCCCCCGTCATGTCCGTGTCGATGAAGCCGGGCGCCACGGCGTTGACGGTGATGCCGAGCGGCCCGACCTCCCGCGCCAGCGACCGGGTGAACCCGGCCATGGCCGCTTTGGTCGCGGCATAGGCCGACAGGCCGCTATAGCCGGTGCTCGCGACCACGGAGGACATGTTGACGATGCGGCCCTCCCGCGCCGTCATCATGGAGCGCAGCACATGCTTCGTCAGTACCAGCGGCACCTGGACGTTCAGCCGCAGCAATGCCGCGATGTCGCGCTCCGCCAGGTTCGGCAGGATACCCGGCGTGCCCAGCCCGGCATTGTTGACCAGGCCGTAGAACGGCCCGAACGCCTGGCGCAGCGACCGCACCATAGCGGCGACGGCATCGACCTCCATCAGGTCGAAGGCATGGAAGTGCAGCGCGCCGCGCGCCTCCGCCGCGATGGTGGCGCGTGCGGCCTCCAGCGCCTCGGTCTCCTGCCGGGCGATGGCGATGACCTGGAAGCCCGCGGCGGCCAGCTCCTGCGCGATGCCAAGGCCGAGCCCGCGGCTGCCGCCGGTGACCAGGACGTTACGCACCCGGGCGCGCCACCTTGCCGGAGGGCGCCAGGGCGATGCCGTCCACCTGCCGCACCGACGCCGGCACCTTGTGCGGCTGCAGCGCCGCGCGGCAGGTGTGCAGCACCTCGTCCCGCACGATGGAAAAATCCGGGCCGCCGGGGTGCAGCACCAGCTCGGCCGCGACGATGGCGCCGGTGATCGGGCTGGGCCGAGGATAGACGCGGGCGAGCTGCACTGCCGGGTGCTGCGTGATCACCGCCTCCACTTCCTCCGGATATACTTTCTGGCCGCCGACATTGATCACCCCCTCGCGCCGCCCGGCGAACAAGTAGCGTTCGCCGTGGCGCACCACGATGTCACCGGTGTCGACGAAGCCCTCCGCATCGGCAGCGGCGCCGCGGCCGAGGATGCGGGATGCGGAGCGGGACGACCGAAGCTGGAGCGCGCCGTCGACGACCCGGATGTCGGCCTTGGCACCCTGTGCCCCGACGAAGCTGGCGGGAAAGCCGGCGCGGCCGTCGGCGACCTCGAACCCGACGCCCGCCTCGGTGGACGCGAACGCGTGCACGATGCCGGCCTGGGGATAGGCAGCCTGCAACGCATCCAGGATCGCCTGGTCGGCCACCTCGCCCGACAGACGCACGTAGCGCGGGGCGATGCTGCCGGCCTGTCCGCTCATCAACGCCCGCCGCCAATGCGATGGCGTGCCGAGCAGATGAGTGACGCCGGCCTGCCCGGCCCGGCGCAAAAAGGCGTCCGTCGGCTCGCCCTGCTGCGACAGCAGCAGCGATCCGCCGCCCAGCAAGGCGCGCAACAGGACCTGCAAGCCGCCGTACCGACGGATGTCGTAGAAGGTGCCCCAGACCAGGCCGGCCGCCGCCGGCCCCTCGGCGAGCGGTCCGGCCAGGCTGGCCAGGCTGTGCACGACCAGCTTCGGCCGCCCCGTGGTGCCGGAGGTGAGCAAGAGCCACTCGGTGGCGCGGCCACGCCGACCAGGCGCGACCGGCGGCACGGGGATCAGCCCGGGCCGGCCTGCAGCGGGACCCGTGCCGTCGGACACGACGGCGTCCACCTCCGCCTCGGCCAGGATGGCGTCCAGTTGCCCCGGCGGCAGGTCCGGCGGGCACAGCACCAGGCGGCGTGCCACGCCGTCCAGCGCCAGCAAGGCCAACACCGCGGGCAGTTGGCGCTGCGTCGAGATCAGCAGCGAACGCCCGGCGAGGAGATCGAGGCTGCCCGCGCCGACCACATCGCCCAGCCGGCACCGGCCATCCGCATCGGCGACGAACCGGTCCGCCGACTGGCTCGCGGCCGACGTCCGGCCCCACAGGGAGGTGTCAGGCGGCGTTTTCATACAACGCGATGAACTGGCCCACCGTCACCGGGAAAGGCGGATCCTTGCTGAACGGGTCCAGCCCGAGCCTGTCGTCCAGCGAGGCGACGAGCAGGGCCAGGCAGAGCGAATCCAACCCGGTGTCCTCCAGCCTCACCTGGTCCGAAAGCGGCGCCAGCGTCTTCTTCTGCAGCGCCGCGATCTCCGCCATCTGTTGCAAGATCGTCGATCGGATCAATGGTCCGTCCTGTCCACCGTGCCGGCCTGACCGTGCGGCGCCGACGTCCCCGCGTCCGCCGAGCATAAGGCGGAGGCCGGCGGGGAGATACCGGAAACCATGCCGCGTCGTCAGGCCTGGCGGAGGTTCCAGAACAACGGCATGCCCTTCAGCATTCCTTGCAGGCTGCGCCGATAGACCGTCGGCTGGAAGAACTCGCCCAACGGCAGGAACGGCACGTCCACGAAGCCCTGGGCCTGGATCTCCGCCGCGATGCGCTGCTGGGACGCGAGGTCGGCCGCGTCCAGCCATTCGCTCCGCAGCGCCTCCAGCCTGGGGGCGGTCGGCCAGCCGAACCAGGCATTGGCGCCGTTGCCGCGCAGCGCGAGGTTGGTCGCCGGGTTCGACATGTCGTTGCCGGTGAGCGTGGTGAAGAAGACGCTCCAGCCGCCCTGCTGCGGCGGCGACTTGCTGGCCCTGCGTTGGATCACCGTGCCCCAATCCATCGCCTGCAGGTCGACGTTCAGCCCGCACTTCTGCAACATGTCGGCCGCCACCAGCGCAAGCGCATTGATGCGCGGGTAGTCCGATGGCGTGAGCACGGCCACCGGCTCCCCGGCATAGCCCGCCTCCTGCACCGCCTGCCGCGCGCGGGCCGTGTCGCGCGGGCCGGTGATCTGGCCCAGCCCGACATCGCTCGCCATGGTCATACCGGGGCCGAAGAACCCGACATCGCTGCGCCAGGCGCCGGGCGTGTCGCCGGCGATCGCCTGCATGAAGTCCGCCTGGTTCAGCGCCGGCAGCAAGGCCCGGCGGATCGCCGGGTTGTCGAAGGGGGGAAACAGCTGGTTGAACCGCAGGATGCCGATGTTGCCGGTCACCTCCACCACCGTGCTCGTCAGCTTCGGGTCTCGGTCCAGCGTCGGCATCATGTCGAAGGAGGGCTGTTCCCACCAATCGGCTTCCCCGCTTTGCATCGCCGCGGCCGCGGTCGCCACGTCCGGGATGACGTTCCACTCGACACGATCGAAATGGACGAGCTTCGGCCCGGCCGTGCACGAGGCTACGCCGTCCTCGCGCGGGCGGTAGCCATCGAACTTGGCGTAGACCGCCCGCGCGCCCACCACGCGCTCGTCGGCCACGAAGCGGAACGGGCCGCTGCCCACCATCTCCGTCACCTGCTTGAACGGGTCGGTCTCGGCAAGTCGCTGCGGCATGATCGGCAGCATGTTGAAGCCGACCTTGCCCAACGCCTCCGGCAGCAAGGGGAAGGGCGCTTTCAGGCGGAACTGGATGGTCTTGTCCGTCGGGGCCGACAGCTCGTCCGTGAGGCCCATCAGCGTCTGGCCGAAGGCATCCCGCCGGCCCCAGCGCCTGATGCTGGCCACGCAATCCCGCGACAGCACCGGCGTGCCATCATGGAACAGCAGCCCGTCCCGCAGCGTCAGCCGCCACAGCTTGCCATCCTGCTCCGTCGTCGAGCCGGCGACCATCTGCGGCTGCACGCGGAACGCCTCGTCCTGGCCGAACAGCGTGTCGAACACCAGGTAGCCGTGGTTGCGCGTGACGTAGACGGAGGTCCAGATCGGATCGAGCACCGTCACGTCCGATTGCGGGATGAACCGCAACACGCGGCTGCCTTGCGCCCGGGCCAGGTTCGGGGCGGCCAAGGCTGCGGCCGCCATCGTCAGGAACGAACGTCGCTTGGTTTGCATCCTGTGCAGATTGCTTGGATCCGAGCCTCGGTCAACGGCCGTCGTCCAAGCGCGATCACGTGGCTGCCTGCGCCTGCACCCTCCGGTTCAAGACAACCACGCCTCTCAAACCTGGGCGTATGGATGATAGCTCCATGGTATGCATTCCACGTGCGGCTTGGATGAGTGGTTTGCAGTCATCGACGAATGGCAGCGGATATCCCGCTCCTCCCCCACCAAAGGCCCGCCATCATCGACGGACCTCTTTCGAGAGGACCAAGCCCATGAACTTCAAGATCATTACCGCCGCCGCCCTGCTTTGTGTGGGCATGGCAACGTTTGCCTCTGCCGAAGGCAACTACGAGCCGTTCTCGCTCTCGGTCTCCGTGGGCAGCAATGGCCAGACCTATGTCGGCCAACTGCCCGATGCCATTGGCCCGCAGGGGCGCTGGCGTCTACCCGACCGAGTTTTCACCGTCTCCGTTGCGGCGCCGCCGCCGTGACGATGGCGGCGTTCCGTCCGGGATCGGACGGAGGCGCGAACCCGGCGGGCAAACTCTGCATGACGTCGGCGAAGCCCTTCCACGGGTCGGCCCTGAGCCTGGCGAGCCGTGCCGGGACGGTCAGCACCGTGAATGCCGCCGGGTCGAGTCTGGCCGTCACCTCCCGCCAGGTCACCGGCGTCGCCACGGTGGCGCCGGGCCGTGCCCGCGGCGAGAAGCTCCCGATGGCCGTGGACCCCAACCCGTTCCGCAGCCAGTCCACCAGGATGCGACCCTTGCGGTCGGCGATCTTCAGGTGCGCCAGGAACCGGGTCGGCTCCTCCGCCGCCATCCGCTCGGCGAACGCACGGCAGAACGGCTTCACGACGGACCAGTCGGCCTCGGGTGCCAGCGGCACCACCACATGCAGTCCCTTGCCGCCGGTCGTGCGGCAGAACGACTCCAAGCCGATGGCCTGAAGACGCTTGCGGGTGTCGTGAGCCGCCTTGACCACCTCGGGCCACGGCACGCCGTCACCCGGGTCGAGGTCGAAGACAATCCAGTTCGGGCGCGTCGGGTCGGTTTCGGGCGCGCCCCACGGATGCAACTCGATGGCCGACATCTGCGCCAGCGAGAGCAGTCCCTCCAGGTCGTCCATTGCCAGGAACGGCTGCTTGGTCGCGTAACCCTCGCGGATGGCAGGTGGCAGCACGCCATGTCCGTTCTTCTGGAAGAACCGCTCCTTGCCCTCGGCTGTGCCTTCCGGGCAACGCAGGAGGGACAGGGGACGCCGTGCCAGTCCGGGCAGCGCCACCCCAGCGACCGCCTGCCAGTACTCCGCCAGCATCCGCTTGGTCACCCCGGGCCAGAGTTCCCGCTCTGGATGGGTTATCTGAACCCCGGCGATGGAGAACGACGCCTTTCCCGATGGACGTGCCTGCACGATGCTGCCGGACCTCAGCGGTCCCGAGACCGGCATTGGGGCTTTGGGCGGTGCCCGCAGCGGCGGGACGGCACCATGCCAACCCTTTCGCACTGCTGTCGCGTGTGAAGCTCTGGTCGGCTTGAGACGGGTTCGCGGCGCATCCGGGTCGGCCAGGTCGCGGATGACCTCGGCCGCCTCCTTGTCCTCGCGCAGACCGAGGTAGACTGCATGCCGCACGCGTCCGGCACCCGACCAGGAAGCATACTGGACCTCCACTACGAGTTCCTGACGGATCCAGACAGTTGTTGGGTCAATCGGGTCGCCGGACACCCTCAAGTTCGGTGGCGGCTCGGCCAACGTCATGCTCCGGAAGCGTTCGTGGAGTGCCTTCAGCTCCTTGTCGTTGAAGCCCGTTCCGACCGCTCCCGCATACTGCAGGTTGCCCTCCGGGTCGCGGTAGCCGACCTGCAGGGCGCCGATGCCAAGACGGCTGCCGCCAGGTGCCGTCCACCCGAGGACGACGAACTCCTCGCGACCGGAGCACTTGACCTTGAGCCAGTCGGCTCCCCGTCCAGACCGATAAAGGCCGTCGGTTTTCTTGCAGATGATGCCTTCCAGCTTCATCTGGCACGCGGCTTTGAGCATGGCGTGCGTGTCGCCGACGTGATGGTCGCTGTAGCGCAGTGCCCCGGTCCAGTCCGCCAGGCCCGCCAGGATGCGCTTGCGCTCGACAAGCGGGCAGCCGCGCAGGTCCCAACCGTTCAGGTGCAGCAGGTCGAAGGCGTAGAAGGTCAGGGTGTCGTCACGCCCGTCCTTCAGTGCTGCCTGGAGGCCGTGGAAAGTCGACACGCCGTCTGCACGCAGGGAGACGAGTTCGCCGTCCAGCATGGCGGACTTGAGCGGCAACGACTCGAAGGCTGCGGCGATGCTGGGCATCCGGTTGGCCCAGTCGTGGCCGTTGCGCGTGAGCAGGCGGACGCTGCCGTCCTCCACGGCGGCCAGGAAGCGGTAGCCGTCGAGCTTGATTTCGCTCAGCCATGCAGACCCATCCGGCGGGTTCTCGGCCAGGGAGCAGAGCTGGGGGGCCTGTTCGTCGGGCATTGGACGGCGGACTGCCCCGGGAGTGGGGGCGACGGAACCCGACGCCGTTGGGCTGGATCCGACAGGCTTGGCCAGAGGGCGCGGCTTTTTGGAGCCAGGCGGCTTCATGCCGTCACCGACATCCTGAGGCCGCTCTGCAACAGGAAGCGGAGCGTGGCTCGGATGCCGGGCAAGGCTTCACCGGTCAGGAACGCGAGCGGGACCATCCCGCCAAACGGCTGTTCCTTGATGGCCTGACGAAGCCACGAGCCGGGACGAAGCTTCAGTGTGTCCAGTGCGGTGTCAATCTCCTGCAGGCCGAGGAACGCCGCGATTTCGTCGCCGTCCAACTTGAACCGGGGCCGCGTGCCCTTCTTCGTCAGCCCTCCCGGGTGCCCGACGAGACGGAGCGCGTCCGTGTCCGCAACTTCCCAGCGGTCCATGAGGGACCAGAACACGGTCGATGAGATGCTGCCTGGGCGGGCACCAGGCTGCATCGTGGATGGCCCTTCGACCACGTGCGGCTCAGCCGTGCTGGCAACCTCGGCCTGCTGCAACCGCCTCGCCACGGGTGACGGCGCGTAAACGCGGTCAGCCTTCGGTGCCGGTGCAGGAGGAGCTGTCACTACCGCTTGGCTCGGCTTCGGGGTCACGGCCTGGATCGGCGCCGAGGATTTCGGCATGGTGCGTTCCGGCGGCTTCGGCACGGGCGACGGTCGCGGTGGAGGACGAGGCTCCGGTCGCAGCGGGACGACACGTCCAGCGGGTCCGTTCGCGCGCAGGTCGACCTGGAAGCGTTCAGCCAGATCCTTCAACAGCGTCCTGGCTGCGAGGAGATGTTCGCGGAGCCTCTCGTGCTCGGGCGTAGGTGGAGCTTGCCCGTCCGTGAGTGGCATAGGCGGTATTGTGGACGGCAAGCGCTGCTGCAGGGAGGCGAGCTGACGCTTCAGCGGGTTCAGGTCGGAAACACCATCCAGGGCGCTGTCTTCAGTCGCCAGAGGCCATCCGACTTCCGTCGCCACTACCGCGTGGACCATGCGGGTGACTGCCTGACCCGCCAGAACGGGGGCGTTGCCCGGATCGCGCCCAGCCTCCAGCAAGGCGGCGTCGCGCAGGTCGGCGTCGGCCAGGCGGAGGAGCGTCGCCACGGCCCAACCCGCCCGGGCTGTAGACCCCGCAGCGTTCTTGCGAGCTGTCACGTTCTGTCAGGAATCGGATCGTGATCACCGCAGCCTGGCCGCGGCGCACCTGCGGAGGGTAGATTGCCGGTCCCGAGCCGAGCCGCCATCTGACATAGGAGTGGAATTGCATGCCGACCACGACCAAACCGACTGATGACGGCCTGTGGCATTACCATTGTCCCGAATGCGGCATGGGCGACGGGGAGACCGGCTACCATGTCCCCATGCACGTGATCTATTGCGAATCGTGCATGGAGGACGGCCAGCACGTCAGGCTTCGGCGCTGGCCGGTCGACCACGACTCAGGCGCGCTTCCGGGTAGCCCGGACCGGGGCTGACGGCGTCTCCGCGGCCTTCTTGCCCGACTTTGCCTCGGGCGCTGCAGCAGTTTTACTCGCCGCCTTGGCCTTGCCGGTCACTTTCTTCGTCGCTGGTGCCGCGCTTGCTGACTGCCCCAGGCTCTTCTTAAGCGCCGCCATGAGGTCGACGACGTTGCCGCGATCCGGCTCCTCCGCGGCCTCCGGCTCGATGCCCTCGCCCTTGAGCTTGGCCTCAATGACGGCCCGCAGCCGGGTCTCGTAGCGGTCCTCCACGTCCGCCGGGTCGTAGGTCCCGGTCTGGCGATCGATGAGCTGGGTGGCGAGCTGGATCATGTCCGGATCCGGCTTGGCGGTGGGCAGATGGTCGAACAGGCCCGCGTAGTCGTTGAGGTCGCGTTCCTCGTGCAGGGTATGGACGACCAGCCCCTTGCCCATCGGCACGATGGCGATGGGATGCTCGCGCCGGGCGATGACGGCCCGCGACAGCGCGATCTTGCCGGTGCTTGCGATGGCGTCGCGCAGCACGAGGTAGACGTCCTGCCCGGCGTCGCCGTCGGGGGCCAGGTAGTAGCTGGCATCGAAATAGACCGGGTCGATGGAACCGGCGTCCACGAACTTCTCGATCTTGACCGTGGAGGAGCTCTCGATCCGGGCGCTCTCAAAATCCTCCTCGTCGATGGTGAGATAGCTGCCCTTTTTGAACTTGTAGCCTTTTACCAGGTCGCCGCGGGACAGGACCTCGCCCGTCTCCGCGTCCTCGGTCACCATCTTGATGCGGTTTCCCGTCTTGGGGTTGATGAGGTTGAAGTGGAGGGACCCCCGGTCGTGGTTCGCGCTGTAGAGTGCGATTGGGCAGGAGACCAGTGCCAGCCGGAGGTGTCCACGCCAGATCGGACGCTGCGCCATGTCGGTCTCCCACAAGGCCGACGATCCGGCCACTTGCCGCATTGTAATGCCTTGCCCCGTCGCCGCTAGGTCGCCGTGCACCATGACGATGTCTTGGTGCTGAATGACGTATCGCAGGGGTTTCCTGCCGCGCCATGACACTCCGCCTCCAGCCGTCGATGAGATCGGCCAGGAGGGGACGTGCGGCGAAGCCACTTCAGCCGCTATGACCCGGGCGGCCTTGCGTGCCCATGCCACCCCAGTATCCTCCGGCGAAACGTCCTCTGGGAAAGTAGCGTGGCGGATGCGCCCGCATCGGTGTTCCAGAGCGACCTGCCCGTCGCCGCCAAGCCCCGACGCGTTGACCCGGCGGCTGCCGAGGCCCGGGACGTTCTGAACGGCCACGCCGAGCGCCTGCACCGCATCCATTCAGCCGCCGGGCTGACGCCCTACCAGGTATTCGGCCAGCTTGCGCGGCTCAAACAGGACGGCCGCAGCCCGGTGGCATTCGAGTTACCTGCGGCACCGACATGGACGCTGGAGGACAGCGTCGAGGCCATCGTGGCGCTGATTGCGGTTGGCCGGGAGTTCGAGCGCTGCTCCGGCGACCTCGAGGGGCGCGCGACACCGCAAAGCCTGGACACACCGGTCGACGCCGCGATCGACGCCCTGGCCAATCGTGCCCAGGCTGCGTGCGACCCGCCGCAGCCCGAGCTGGGACAGGGCGGCAGGCACGCGGCGTTGCCACCAGTAGGTGGCGTTGCGGCGGTTCGATGCAAATCCCCAGCTGGCCGCTCCCGACGGCGCTGGCTGGGGTGTGGCGTACAGCTCGTTACGAGATTTCCAGCCACGGCGCGTGTGGTGCGCTCGAAGGCCTTCCAGATCACAGCTTAGGAGGGGAGTGGCTGGGGGACGTGGATTCGGTTGTCCAAAAAATCCCCCAGCCAAATCAACATTCTAATGTTGACACGACCGACGCGCCCAAAAGTTGTGGAGCAGATTTGTGGAGCAGGCAACCACGACGACTGACCATTCCATCGTCGACCAATGGCCGATATTTCGTTTTCTGGGCTGATGCCTGTGACCGCTGCTGATGGCGTCGACAGCCGCCATCAGCAGACAAGGCCACATTCGACTAGAGGTGGTCAGCGAGTTCGCGCATGGTCATGAACTTGATTCCGTAGGTTGCTGTCAGCCATGCGCGGTTGGACGGGTCCATGACGGACGGGCCACCTGAGCTTTTGCCCGCGTCGCCGGTGCAGAACACCTCGATGCCATAGGCCACGTGGGACGCGATGCTATCGCCATCGGCCCACTCGGCGAAGGCCTTCTCTACCCGCGTCTTCTCGGCGGGCGATGTCGCCTGGTCCAGCCCGCGATACCAGATCGCCTGCGGGTTGGCGGCCTGAAGGTCCTTCCCCACCGCCTTCAGGGGCGCGATCCCAACTCCACGCGCCTCGATAGCTTCGGCCACGCCTTGGATTGTGGATATCCAGGCGGACAGTTCACCCCGTGTGGAATCGTCGATGTAGAGTTCTCCGGTGGGATCCGTGATGCGGAATGCGCCGGTTCGGGGAACATCTTTGAGGGCCCGGACCCCGCACTCCTTGGCTGCCAAGGCCCGCCTGCCGAACTCTGGATGTATCGGCGGCCTGTCCTGCTTGGCGCGCATTTCGACCTGCACCGTGTCGAAATCGCCGTTGCCCATGAGCGCACGGATCGCCTCCGGGACATCGGCAGCCTTCGTCGTGGTGATCTTCTCCGGTTGCTGCTCCAATCGGGAAGAGGCCATCATCCCGGGGCGCTCGATCCGTGTGATGGCCTCAATTGTCAGGAGAGTAACAGGGTAGAAGCCGGTGATGTCTCCCCGCTTCAGCGCGTCGTGGACCTTTTTGATACAGAGGCTGGTCAGGGTCCTTCGGAAACCTAGCCGGGCGGCAGGCCTTGTCCAGAACGTTGGTGTCGAAAGTTACGCGCATCGTATCTCCTTGCTGCAATGACCCAAACGGCAGCCACTGGCGCTCCGGCTAATGTCGGTGCGCAAACGACCGTTCAGGGATGCGGCAGGTGGGGCGACTCGTGCGCCCAGTGAAGGTCAGGATCTACGCGGAGAGGGCGGTGTTGCTATTGTGCAACACAGGACTGCTCGGCATCCGTAGGCGGGCATTGTCGTTCCGCATACTTTGGGGCCGACCGCGATGGTGGATCCATGGCCAAACAGACAATCGAGCCAGAGGGCTTTGACGTATCCGATCACGGGCTGGGGGCCATGACTGCGGACGAGCAGACCGAGGCCATGAAGGCCTGGTTCGACGCCAACTTCGAGGATCCAGCCAACGAGACGCCGCACGATGCTGAGGATGGATACCTATACGTCTGGGGCGGCCCTTACAACGCCCTTGAGGAACTCTCCGACCGCTTCGGTGGCAGCGTACCTGATGACGTGATCGAGGCCCTTGCCAGCGAGTTGTCCATCCAGAGTTCCGACTGGGCGCCCACTACCCACAGGCACGAGGTAGAGCGGGACGAGGATGAGGACGACCCGCTTCCAGCCGACCTTCCTCCGACTGCGGTGAAGCGGTACCGGGCCTTGGTGGTCCAACAGGACCGATGGATGTCGGAACACTTCCTGCCATATGCGAATCCGGATGCTACCCGGAGCGAGATTCAGCGCCGTCTGCTTGCTGCGTCCGAGGCGATGAGGGCGCTGGACCAGCTAGGCTTCCGCTACCCCGATGTGCCCGCCGGGATGGGGCATAACCGGCCCCCAGAGGACAGAGTCTCCTCTACCGAAGAAGAGGAAGGCGGACCGCATCTCAATCCAGCAGAAGCAGCGCAGATTGCCGGAGACCTTGACTTGGCGGCAGCGCAAACGGCTCTGCCTCAACCGGACGTTGGATTGCTCCGAGGCGTCCGGGACCGCCTGCTGACCGCCACGAAGGCTGTGGGCATCTGGATTGCGAAAAACCTGAACCTTGCCGTGGAGGAGTTTTCGAAGGCGTTCGGGAAGACGTTAGGCATTGCGGCAGCCGGTGGCATCACCGCAGTGGGTATCGTGACCGCTTTCGGGCGGCTGCGAGAAGCTGCCTCTGGGCTCGAGCACATCATCATGGCGCACTTGCCCTTCTAGGTCGGCAAGCCTAACGCGGGAATTTGTAAGCGCGCCTTACTGTTCCTGGCCTCAACCTCAGAATTCTGGAAAATGCTGGTCGGGCCGAGCGCGGCTATCCTCATCAAACGTTCGGCCGCAAGCTCGAGGAACGCTATGGAGGCTAGGGGTTTCGTTTCGGACAATCCACCACTCAGACGGACATTCCGGAAACGCCTGATAAGGGTGCACGTCTCCTGACAGGCGAACGCCAACTCCCGCAACGTGTCAGCATCCATGTGCCCTGATGTGTCGAACCGTTCGACAGAACTGTTGAGCTGAGCAATCGCCCCTGCAATGAACTGCTCTGGGCCGCCCGACATCCACTCCCGGCAGTCAGCCAACTCACGCTGCAGGAAGGTGAAAAATCCATCGGTGGAACGGATTAGAGCATAATCGACCCTGCTCGAGTGCCAACTTTCCTCGTCCTCACCGCCGCCCAAAGCCCGGATCTTGGCGCAAGCATGCGGGTGCAGCGTTCGTGAGTTCAAGGTACGTGCCTTCAGTAGTCCGTGTCGGATAGCCGCTTCGGCAGCCTCGGACCCGTCGGTGTGCATCGAAACCGTTGTCCCAAGAACTAGGTCGTCGAGCATATAACCCCCGTCCGGGAGTTCCGTGACTGCGACGAAAGGCACCCAGTAATCGGCTGATAAGATCGAAGCTCCCAGCTGCACTTGACGCTCAGCGTCAATAATGATGACCCGCCCCTCGAAGGCCAGCCGCTTTGCGATACGGTCCAGTTCACTGACTTTGCCAGCCTTGGCCTTCCGTCCGATAGGACCTTTGATGGGGTCCACCTCAAGGTGGGCAGGTGGCCGCCGGGTGAGAGCCAGGCGAACCGAGGCAGCGGCCTGCCGAGCAGCTGCGGCCGCCATGTTCGCCGCGGCTGCCGCTTCTTCCGAGGCGCGCAACAGATCGGCCATGGGGTCGGACGTGAGTCTGAAGGCGGGCCGCAATTCCGGAGGCGGCTCCGACCGCTTCAGCCGGGCACCACCACTTGGCCAGGCCTCCGTGCCGGTCAGCGCGGTTGCCGGGACCGCGAGAGTATCGGCGACCCGTGCCAGCACGTCGGCGGGCAAGGTTGATGACAGCCCGCGATTTACATTCCGCAGCCGGTCAGGTTTTAGCCCGGCCGCCATCGCCAAACCGCGTTCGCTCCAGCCGGATTCCGTCAGCGCTCTCCGCAGCCCGGCAGCCAGGTTCTTCACCCTGTCAACTTTGACAACATTTGTCTTGCTGGGTCTGGGCTTCTTCATCAGATCGGACTACCGCAATGAACGGAATTTTGCACGCAGGCGTTTGCGGTAGCCGTGCTTAAAAGTCAGCTTTCTTCGTCATACACGCCATGGTGGCGCGCTCCAAACATCCAGGATATCAGAGCCTTCATAGGGAACTGACGCATCTGGTGGTGATGGCCTCAGTGCCTGCAAACGCGGAGGACGTAAACGACCGGGCGAAGCTGATTATCCATCACTTTGTTGCCCGCTCCATCATGCGTGACCCCACACTCGTTACGCGGGCCCGGCGCGTGGTCGACGGATGGCGCGGCGTGCTGGAATACGACCACGCTGCGGAGTGGAAGAAGCTGCTGAGCCTGCCAGCGCACGATCTGGCGAGGGTGCTCGTAAGGCGCGACGAAAAGATGGACAGGCTGCGTACAAGCTCACCGTTCCGCGGCATGTTGGACGGCTTCGATGACATTGATCTCAGATTACGGATATGGCGGAAGGCCCGCCTTGGCCTGGAGGCCGCATCGTAAATCTCCCGGCTGACCACAGAAGGTTGTGAGGGTGCCGGGCTGGCCATGTTTGCAGAGCCTGGTTCCGAAGGTGCGCGGATTGCAGGACCGGAGGCGGAACACCTGATTGGACCCGGATAACCGCCCTCGAACGGCGCCTCCACGGTGCCTGCACCCCGAATTTACCGTAAACTCCGCGGGTGGGTGCGGTTCCGGTGCGGTAGCTAGACCGTCCCGGAGGTTGCCGGGTGACATCTGGAAAACGCGTTGCATCGAGGTCCTGCAATCCTTGCAAACGGCTGTGTTCCCATAGGCCTCCGTTGAAAGAGGTTGGTCATGGAGGAAGCAGAAGACCTGATCCGGCGTGCAGCGATTGCACTCGAGGCGGCTCGTTTTTCACCGTTGGCCCGTGTCACCAGCCTTGAGTATGCACGCATTGCGGCCCGTGCCGCCGCCGCGATGGCGGTCGCCGGGCCAGGCTGGACCGGTATTTCCAGCTTGGGCGGCGCGGCGTCGACCCAGGCATCCCGCCGGGCTGCGTGGAGCCGCCGTAGCCATCAGGAAGTGGCGGCGGCACTCCACGATTTGCGCGAACGCAAGGTGACGGTGGCTGATGCTTTGTGCCGCCTGCGGACCTGGGTGCCGGAAGCTGAAGCGACCCCGGCTTGCCCGGAGCACGTGCCTGCGCCCGGCACCGGCGCCAAGCGTCCGACGACGAAGTCCAAGCGACACAGCCTGGGCAGCCTGCCCGCTGACTGGATGGACCGGATCTGGTCGGCGGCTTCCTGCGATAATTTTCGCCACCGAGACGAAATAGCCGTCCTGCTTGTTACGGGCTGCCGTCCGTCAGAAGTGTGCTGGGGTATCGATGTCGTGGCTGGCGATGTCAGCGTCACAGTCCATGTCGCCGGTGCGAAAACCACGGAAGATACCGGCCAGCCGTGGCGGCGTCTCCGCGTGCAGTCTACCCCAGGCCCGGCGGAATACCTCCGCGACCGTGCGCTGGCCGCAGGTGGCGTGGCCCGCCTTCGGCCTTCCTGTAGCCCCGCGGCACTGAGTATGGCGATTGCAGACCTCGGCCAGGCCTGCCGCCTGCCGGGCAGGATTTCAGCATATTCGGTCAGGCATCAACGCGCGGCCGATGCGCGCCATGCTTTTGCGGGCGACATGGACAAGCTGGCCGCCTGGCTTGGGCATTCGGCCGTGAGCACCGCCCGGCACTACGGCCGCCTACCTCGTGCAGCGGGCTCCCGGGGCCCGCTGCCCCTGGATGCTGAGGCGCCCCGGTTGATCCGACGCCGCAACCGGTCACCGGTGCCCGCAATTAGCCCGGCACCGTAGTCTGAATAGCGGTAGCCGGATGCGGCTGGTCGCCGATGTTGACGCGAGCATGCGCTACCGGGAGGCAGCACAGGCTGTCGGTGTCGTCGGCGATGCGATGCTTCGTGCCGGGGCTGGCACGCCTGCGCGGGCTACCCGAGGGCGGCCGTTCGAATCAGAGAATTGCCGACGAACTTGCTGGCGTCCTGGAAGCTCTGGCGGACCACTATGATCGGGCTGACCGTCACGGATATGCGGGCATCCTGGATCCGCGCCGTCGGCCGGTCCGCACGAGGCCAGCCACTGCATCGATGGCCACCTGAACGGAGGTCTGCACCATGCCGACGCCAACCCGAATGAGGCTGGGGCGCATCGCGCTGCTCGGCGCCGACATCGCCATCACCGCAGGCGTCCCCTGCGTCTTCCTGCACGCTATGCCGTCCGCAGCCGCCACCCTGGTAGATGCCTGGGACGCGCCCTGCCCGCCGGTGCTGGTGCCCGCCGCCATCGCCGTGGTCTGGCTGATGGCGGTGGCCGTGCTGTGGCGCAGCACCCTGCACACGCGGCCGACGGCATCGCCGACCTGGTCGCCGCCGCCGCCGCCGAGAGCACGAGACGTGCGGTAGCAGCGTGCCGGTGCGGTAGTCTTACAGACGGGAGGGCGACATCATGGGCATGGCAATGCTGACACCGAAGCACTGGCAGGCTGATGCCCTGGCCCGGGTCGCTCGCCTGGATCTGCCGACCGTGGCACGCCGCATGCGGCTGTCGCGCGTGGCCGTCGTCGACCTGATGGGCGAGGTCCTGGCCTACCAAGATGCACAACAGCAGTCCCGGCAGACCCCGCCAGCAGCGCCATCCCGCCGCCGCACCGCCTTGCAGCCACAATGGTTCAAGAGGCCCGCGCCGCCGCCGGTGGCCTGCAGGGATAAGGCGGCATGAGCCTGGTGCTGCGCGCTGCCAACGGCGACAGCCAGCCACTGGATGCGCCCACGTTCGCCGATGCGATGGATGCGGTTGGCGCGCTGGGATTCCGCGGATCTCCCTGTTTCAGCGGCTGCTACGTGCTCGAGGGCGACGAAGCGGATGTCGGCGAGCTGCTGGCGGACGAGGCTATGGCATACGTCGTCGATCGAAAATACGGCGAACAGACGCGTTCTGACGTCTGGAGTTGCTGGGCGTCCGGATCATCGCTTGGTTGCACCCAAAGTTAGTTTTTGCGTATAGCCGGGCCGAACCGCTGGAACTCGTAGCGTTCGCGATGCCGGGCATTTCCGTCACGGAGACGAAAGTTGCGGCGGGATGTCGACGATGAACCCCGACGACGTCATCGCCAACCTGAAGCTGCTGGCGAGCACCGCATTCCAGCGCGCCTCCGTCGTGCCGCAGCAGGAACAGGTCCTCGTGGCAGGCTGAGAGGTGACCCGGTCTCCTGCCGGGCAGCCGGTCTGGCGCCGGGACACGCCGGGCGGCACGGCATACGTGCTCCACAACTCGGGCGCCTGGCTGTGCATCGTCGGCCGGGAGGAGCTCAGCGTAAGGCAGCACGGGACGCGCCAGGAGGCCTGCAGGGCAGCGGACGCGGTCCTTGCCGGTGAGAAGGTGTCAGCATGAGCCAGCGCCAGCCTGCGACCGCCCAGGAGCCTGCACGAGGCGGTGACGGCTACCGCGCCATGGTCGCCAGCATGGAGCGGCACCAGGCCTGCGTGCGAGATCGGGCGTTGGCGATGGCCGGGCAGCAGGGGGCGTACGAACACGGCCTGGCCGCTGCGGCGGCACTGCGGAGGGCCACGGCCACGCTGGCGGTGCCGGTGCCGCGGGCGGGGCTGCAGCCGACACCGGCGGCTTGCTGGGACCTGGTGCACCACCGTGGCCTGTCGGTGCGTATGTCGCCAGGAAGCTTGGCGTGCCGCGGCCATCGGTCCTCGAACTGCTGGCAGAACACAAGCCCGTCGCAGAGGCGCAGGAAGCCCGCATGCTCCAGGCCCCGGATGTTGCGCACATGTATGGCGGCAGAGCGCTGGGTCGGTAATTCCGACGTCAGTGCAGGTTCCGTGTCGGCTCTACCGCGGCGTCTCCCAATGCCTCGGCGGCGCGCAAGTCCGCAGCGGCCTGCCAGATCTGAGCCGACAGTTCGGCCATTGCCGCCAGCCGCAGGGCACGCTCTTCGGGTGACACATACTCAGCGCGGCGGGCAACACGGTCTGTCACTTCAGTCTCCTGATCCGGATGATGGCGGCTGAACCTGATGATCGAACCCATTTTCATCACCGAGACGATTTAGCAGATCTCTCTGCCGTTTGGCCAAGGTTTCCCAACGGCGGCAGTCGTCAGGTCGACCCGGCCTTCTTCCTGCGGCTCTTTCGTGTCCATAGTTGTTCCAGTGCCTGAGCCGCAGAAGCGCTCATCCCGATGTAGCTGTTCTTGGTGAAATTCTTGCGCACGCCCGCTTTGCGTGCTGCACCTTCAAAAACATCCAAGGGCACTTTGCGCTTCTCCTCGTCAACGGCTTCCAGCGTCAGGAAACCAATGAAACCTTGGACTTCAGCGGTCCTGATCACGAGCCGGGGCGGGTAGGCGGTTACCTCGCCCTCGTCGGACTGCCACATAACGGTTAGCGTGTCCCCTCCCTGGACGCGATCCACATTTCGGGCCTTGGCCGAATAGATATACCAGGACGTAGCACCATGGCCCTCGAAGCTATCCTCGCCGGTGGGCTGGACCTCTTCCAGCGCGGCCGCCGCGTTCTGCCACATAGGCGTTTCCGGCAGCTCCCCTGACGGCATGAGCCAGTGGTGAACATTTCCGTCTGTCGGCTGGGCCTGCTTCCCTCTTCCTGCGCCATCCCGCGGTTCGGGATCCGGCATTGTTCTGAGGAAGCTCTTGTCGACGGCAAGGACGCCAGGACGTTTGAGCAGTCCTTGCACGAAGCTCTTGGCCTTCGCGACGACAGCAGCCTCATCGGTGTCGATGCCAGCTTCTACCTTCCTGGTCTCGGCAGCGTTCGACCAGTTGGCCGACCCGATGATGGCACGCTTGCCACAGACCACGACCTTGGCATGCAGGTCCTGCAGGGACCACACGGAAACGCCGCTCTTGACCAGCCTGCGCAGCGTCTTCCTCACGGTGCTGCCTGCCCTGGCGACCGCGGGAGATGCATCGCATACCAATAAGTCGCCAGCACCAAGCGGGAGGTCTGTGATGTCGGAGACATAGGCGACCGCAGCGTAGATAGGCTTCGCTTTCATGGCGGCCTTG
This sequence comes from uncultured Acetobacteraceae bacterium, assembly GCA_964244585.1. Classification (GTDB taxonomy): domain Bacteria; phylum Pseudomonadota; class Alphaproteobacteria; order Acetobacterales; family Acetobacteraceae; genus LMUY01. The sequence goes on from CAXTJM010000001.1 coordinate 214,388, forward strand.
AGTCGGTCTCGCAGTGGGCCGGTGACGAAGGCCGCCTTCACAGTGCTTCTCCGGAGCAAGGACTTAACGAGACCGTATCCACGTAACGGGTGCCGAGGCTGTCCCGTCGGACACCAACGGCCGCCGCTTCGGGATATTTCGCCTTGCAGCAGCACAACTCCTGCCCGTCCGCAGCCACACGGATCACCAAGTCACCCGGGCTGCGCAGCCGGGGTGAGAACACAGGTATCCTCTCCGGCAGCACAACGCGTCCGCCATTATCCACTCCAACAACATGGTGGCTAGAAAGAGGTGGAAAGGACGCATCCCAGGCCCTCCGTTCCGCAAATACCTCTACATCGACTTGCACCGGCCTGCCGGGCGGCATCAAACGGTCGCTTTGCATGACCTTGAACGCGTGGCGAGCCCCATAGTCCACGGGCGGCTCGTCGGAATACAGATGGAAGCCCTTGCTCTCCCAATAGGGGATGGAGGTAGGCGGGCTGCAGATGATGTCGATGAGACAGACATCGGCCTCGGCGGCAAGCTGAAGGAAATGGTCGGTCAAAACCTTGCCATGTCCACGCCGTCTGAGGTCCTGCCGCACGACCAGGATGTCGGGATGACCTGGCTCTCCAAGATGGAATCCAACAGGCCCAGCCTCTCCGGATGCGTCGACGACATAGAGGCTGCCGTCACGCTGGCCATCCTCGATGATGGATCGGTTGTTGTAGAAGCCCAGTCCATTGGCATCAGCCTCCATCTCGGCCCGCAGCCAACCGAGGACGTGAGATAGGTCAGCTAGGGTTCCCAGTCGAACTAGTGATGGTGATGTCGATGCGGTGGCCAACAGGTGACTCCTGGGTCAATCGAACCAATGGCACGGAGGCAACGTATCAGCCCGGCCAAACGCCGAAGGGTAGAGGTCCGCCGAGAAGAAGCTTCGCTCAAGGAAGGACCGGGAAGCTTGGAGTGATCCTTTTTTACATAGACCCACCTAATGCCCGGTCGAGATCCTAGGATCTAGCCAGGTCCGGGGCACAGAATAAAAGCAGGCCAGGATCAACGCGGTTGGCGCCGCTCCCCTGGTCTGCTGATATGTTCTGCGAGGTCCAACAATGCGCTCCAATATGGCTTCCGTCAACGGAAGCAACCAGGCAACTGCTTCCGCGGCCACTACGGCTGTGCGCAAATCAAAACCCAAATTCGTCAACCACTCTCGCACGGATTCAGAGTGGGCAGCCAGGCACAAGGCCACCTACCAGGTCGCCGCCGACCAGAAGAAGGCTGCACGGGAGGAGGGGCGGCAGCGGGCCCTGCGTCTGGCACCTTGCCTGGCTCGCCGTGTTGCCGAGGCACGTGCACGCCTGCAGGCCACACACGCCCGCCTGGCAGCCCAGAACCCCCGGTTCACCATATCCTTTGCCAACTGGCTAGAATTCATGACCGTGTCCAGCCCTTCGGCCCGGCTGGTTTACGCCGCCTCCTGCGCGCCGGTGTATGCCGACATGCGGCGGCAGAAAGCCGTCATCCTCAAGGCCGAAATCGACACCAGGCTCAAGGAAGGTTTCCGTTGGCGTGGCGGCCCGGTCGCTGAGAACGACTGCTATGAGCGCGCCGCGTTCGCCTACCACGGCCTGGTCTCTTCACAGCACCCCATTCTTGAGTGCTTCGTCAGCAAGCTGCCGCGCTGGAAGAACCTGCGAGTTGCCGACAACAAGGCCGAGACATACAGCCACCGCAGCAAGCTGGTAGCTCTCGACGCTCCATACGTGGAAGCCAACAAGCTGGTCTGTGGCGTGCTGCGGGTAGAGGTCGATGCAGCCATCCCGGTCTGGGCGATCGAAGATGCTTGCGCTGAGGCCGGTGTTCCGCCGCCCAACGTAGTCGTGGGCTACGACGATGAATACGGTGAGTGCCAGAACCCCCATCTGATCTGGCTGCTCCACAACAGCATTCCCCTCAAGGGACGCAAGCACGCCGGGAATGCCGCCCTCTACAAGCGGGTGCTGCGCGGCCTGACCAGGGCGCTGCTGACCATCGGGGCTGACGTCGGTGGCCTGCTGAACTGCCACCGACACAAGAACCCGGTCAGCCCCTTGTGGAACCGGCACATCTTGGCGCAGCAGCCATATCACCTGAGCGACCTGCAGGCTGCCGTCGACACGGCTGTCACGCAGAAGGACCTGGAAGCCTTGGCGGCTGAGGTCCGGGGGCCAGCGCCCACCGTGCTGACCAGCGATCATCCCGACGCCGTTGTGGCAAGCGGCTCCAACCGGCTGTTCCGCGAACTCGCAGGCTGGGCCAGGACCGAGGTCGTCCACTTCAAGACATCTGGCAGCGAGGAATCGGCATTCGCGGCCCTGGTGGCGGACAAGGCCTGTGCCATTGCTGGGGATATAACAGGCGATGCTGCCGCCAGCGAGCCCAGCGCACTGCGGGCGGCCAAGGCGGTGTCGCACTGGACCTGGCACGTCTACCGGATCCCAAGGCTCAAGGCCGGTCCGCTCCCCACCGTCGAGATTGCTGTCAGGCAGAGTTCCGGGGCGAAGCTGGCTGCTGAACGCAAGACAGGCCGGACGAGGGAACTCGTCACGGTGGCTGCGAAGACCATCGCCGTCGACGGCAAGGCGCTTACCCAGGCTGACACGCTCCGGATGCTCAAGTCCAACGGCCACGACATCACCGAGCGGACCGTCAGGAGGCACTGGCCGGAGGTGCTGAGGTCATTCCCCAGGGGATCCTCCCCGCATTCCAGGCGACGTGACTTGCTAGCCCGGACCGCTCAGCGGTGCAGCGTGCAGGGGGCGGCTTAGGAAGCGCGACCCCACCAAACCAAAGCGCCATGGCGTATCGGTGCCCCGCGTGATGCCAATCCGACGCCCCGCAGCAATCTCGCCGGTGCTGGAGCAGCCCTCGATGCTGAATGGCGGCTCGTCCAGAGGGCGTCCATCGAGCGCGCCAGTGACGCCTAACGCCTGGCATAGGCGGCCTGGACCGCTGCAAAGAAGCCTGACTTCGGTCACGCCGCGGCGGCTCTGCATGGTGGCTATCCCAGCTCTGGGTTCTATCGCTCGCAACAGGACGGCACTGCCGCGCGCCGACTCACCGCAGACGATGTTGAGGCACCAGTGCAGGCCGTAGGAGCGGTAGACGTAGGCGTGGGCCGCCGGACCGAACATGGCCGCGTTGCGGGCAGTCTGGCCACGGAAACTGTGCGATGCGGGATCGGTGTGGTCGTAGGCCTCCGTTTCGACAACCACACCACCCACTCCGCCGACAAGCAATGTGCGCCCGATCAAGTCACGTGCGACGTCCTGCGCGCGACGTTGGAAAAACCCTCCGAACGCCAGGGGCATCAACTATCTCTTCACGAGGATAATGCTGTTCGGCGTGCCCACATTCCCGCACGCTCTCTCTGTCTGGGCAACCGGGCCAAGCACGGCGTCCCCCGCTGCGGCGGCGGCGCGCAAGAGGTAGATAGTGGTCGGACTTCGTCGCATGACCCTACACCGGCAGTTGAGGTATGTTCCGGATCGAAGGGTGGCATAGGAGGTCGACCGCTATGGGGACGCCGCGTCAGATCCGGCTTGGCCTGTTCTACCAGCCGGTTGGCCGCCATCCGGCAGCGTGGCGGCAGGTGGCGGCGCGGGGACATCCGGAGAGCCTTTCCTGGGCGGTGGAGGTGGCGCGCAAGGCCGAGGAAGGCCTGTTCGACATGTTTTTCGTGGCCGACAGCCTGGTCGGCCCCACGCCGCAGGGCAGCGGCAAGGGCGGCGGCTTCGAGCCGTTGACGCTGCTCGGCGCCCTCTCGGCCGTCACGAAGCACATTGGTCTGGTGGCCACGGTCTCAACCAGCTTCTCCGAACCGTTCAACGTGGCCCGCATGTTCGCCTCCCTCGACCACCTCAGCGGCGGGCGGGTTGGCTGGAACGTGGTCACCTCCTACGTGGATCGAGCCGCCGAGAACTTCGGCCAAGATGCGCTGGCGGGGCACGCGGAGCGCTACCGGCGCTGCGCGGAGTTCGTCACGGTGGTGAAGGGCCTGTGGGATACGTGGGCGGACGGCGCACTCCTGATGGACAAGGAGGGTGGGCGGTTCATCGATCCGTCGAAGGTCCGTGAACTGGGTCATGACGGCTCCTTCTACCGGGTGCGCGGGCCATTGAACGTGTCCCGGCCGCCGCAAGGGCATCCGGTCATCGTGCAGGCAGGCTCATCCGCCGACGGTATTGCCGTCGCCGGAGAACATGCCGACGTGGCGTTCACCGCCCAGGACACGGTGGAAGATGCGCTCGCCTACCGCCGCCAGCTGCGCGATGCGGCAAGGGCTTTCCACCCGGGCTCGACCGGGCCGGTGGTGATGCCCGGCATCATGCCGGTAGTCGGCCGCACGCACGGCAATGCGATGGAGAAGTTCGCCGCCCTGCAATCGAGGACCGACATCCAGGCTGGACTGCGCCAGCTTTCCAGCCGCTGGGGCTATGACCTGTCTGGGCACGACCTTGATGGCCCGGTGCCGCCGCCGGGCGACGACGTGCATGGGCAGAGCCGCGTGCAGCTGCTGCTCGCCAAGGCACGTCAGGAGGGCTACTCGCTGCGGGATCTGGCAGCGCTGGCCATTGCCTCCAACGGACACCGGATCATCGTCGGATCGCCTACGGATATCGCGGACGACCTCCAGCACTGGTTCGAGACCGGCGCCGCCGACGGCTTCAACCTCATCCCGGCGGACATGCCAGCGGGCCTGTTCGACTTTGTGGACCTCGTGGTTCCCGAACTCCAACGCAGAGGACTGTTCCGGACGGCCTACGAAGGTAGTACACTTCGAAATCTGCTCGGCCTTGAGCGACCTGCGGGCTTCAGAGCGTAAACACTGTGGGCAACAACGGAGCTAACCTGCTGGACTGCATGGATGACCCGGCGGCACTACCGGCTAACACCACACCCGCCGCAGCGAACCCGCTACGATGGGCATAAAGGTGCTCAAGGTTCGCGTTTCTGCCGAACAGGAAGTCTCCGCCCTTTTACAAGTGCCGCCAGGCGCGCGCGCCTGCTACGTCATGGCCCACGGTGCGGGTGCTGGTATGACCCACGGCTTTATGACCGCGTTCGCCGAGGGCTTGACCGACAGGCGGATAGCCACGCTGCGATACCAGTTCCCCTTCATGGAGAATGGATCCAGGCGCTCTGACAATCCAAGCACGGCACATGCCACGGTGGGGCGGCAGTTGCCGAGGGCGCGCGACTGCTGCCGGACCTGCCTCTGCTCGCGGGCCGCAAGTCCTTTGGAGGCAGGATGACTTCGCAGGCCCAAACCGAAGCACCGTTGGCAGGCGTGGTTGGTCTTGCATTTATCGGCTTCCCGCTGCGACCCGCCGGAAAGCCTTCCGTGACCCGCGCCAGCCATCTGGCCGTTGTCGGCATACCGATGCTCTTCCTATCGGGCACGCGCGACGCCTTGGCCGAGATTGGTCTATTGCGCGACGTCGTTCAAAGCCTCGGCACGCAGGCCGCGCTCCACACGCTTGAGCAAGCCGACCACTCCTTCCACGTCCCCGCACGTTCGGGACGCAACGATGCGGAAGTGCTCGGCGAGGCCCTGGACGCTTTCGCGGCATGGTCAACTCGTCTCTAGCCGACGCGCTGACAGGCAGATGCTTATGAATCGTATGAAGCGAACCGTGCGGTCTGACCAGGTTGGAAGTCAGTAGCCGCGACCGCTCCTCGGGACCATGTTGCCGCGATGGATCCCGACCTGGCCGCCCGTTTGCCGCACGCTGAGATCGAACCCGCGGATCTGCCCCTCGCGCGCGTCTTCCCGTTAATCCTGCTGCCGATCTTCTTGGCTGTGGTGGACGGCACCATCGTGGCGGCGGCGCTTCCAGCCATGACCGGGGCGTTCGGCGAGGTGGAACGGGTGTCCTGGGTGGTGGTGTCCTACCTGGTGGCCAGCACCGTGGCCGCACCGGTCTACGGCCGCCTAGGCGATGCCTGGGGTCGTCGCCGTCTGCTGATGGCGGCTCTGGTCCTGTTCATCGCGGCCTCCGTCCTGTGTGCCTGTGCCCAAGGGCTCCTGTCGCTGGTGGCGGCGCGGGCGCTTCAGGGCTTCGGCGGCGGCGGATTGATGGTGCTGTCGCAGGCTCTGCTCGGCGAGAATACGTCCCGGCGCCAGCTCGGCCGGGCGCAGGGCGTCCTCGCCGCAGTGATAACGGCGGGATCCACCTTCGGTCCGGTCGCAGGCGGGGTGCTGACCCAGGTGGCGGGCTGGCGCGCGGTCTTCCTGGTCAACCTGCCTCTGGGCGGGCTCGCCCTGCTGCTCGCCCTTCGATTGCCCGCCCGCCCCGGCAGCGGCGGCAATCGGGGTCGCTTCGACTGGCTCGGTCTAACGTTCTTTGCCGGGATGGTCGTTCCCTTGCTGCTGGCGCTCGAGCGGCTCCAGCACCTCGATGTCGCCGGGATGCCCGTCACGATCGGCGCCTTGTTCGTGTCGGGCTCATGCCTGGTCGCGCTCCTCCGACAGGAGCGACGGACCTCGGGACCGCTGTTCCCGATCGACCTGCTGCGCCGCCCGGCCATGTGGCGGGCCAACGGCATGGCAGCCTGCTCCGGCGCGCTGCTGGTCAGCGAAGCCACGATATTGCCGATCCACCTCCAGGCGGTCGACGGCGTGTCGGCCGGGCATATCGGCTTGTTGATGCTGCCGTTGACCGCGACGGTCAGCATCGGCTCGATCGTCACGGGCCGCTTGATGTCCCGCACCGGGCGCGTCGCAATCTTCCCGGCCGTAGGGCAGACGGCGGCGGCGCTGGGCCTGATCGCTGTGGCTTTCGGCGAGAACTACGCGAGCGCCATCTTGGGACCATGGGGCCTGCCCCTGATGCTGGCTGTCGTGGCGGTGTTCCAGGGCTCGGCGATGCCGGTGGCGCAGGTCACCGTGCAGTCCCTGGCGCCGCCTGCCATGCTGGGGTCGGCCGCGGCTTCGGTGCAGCTCTCGCGCTCGGTGGGCTCCGCCGTTGGCGTGACCCTCGCCGTCGGTGTGCTGTTCGCGACCTTGGCCCGGGACCCTCGACTTGCCGCGACGTTTGCCGATGCCGTCCGCCATGGCCCGGCTGCCCTGCCGACCACGCCCGGTCCGGCGGACCTTGCGGCCGCGGCGGATTTCGCGGGCGGCTTCACAGCCGCTTTCATGACGGTGACGGTGTTCGCGGCGACGAGCGCCCTGCTCGCCTGGACCTTGCCGCTGCGGCGGCTCTAGCGCCTTGGGAAGCGGTGGCCCTATCGACCAGGGCCTCGCACCAGGCCAGGTTGCGGATGTCGCCTGGAAGCAGCAGGCAGCGTCGACCCGCCTTCTACACCCAGCGTTGCGTCCCCTCCGCCTCCGCTTGCTCGTCCGCGCCTTTCCGGGCGTAGGCGATGGCCACCAAACGCCCGATCCCGCTGTCGCCGCCGGTGATCAACGTGGCCAAGTCGCCCAGCAGGGCTTTGCCGACGTAGCTGTCCTCGCCATGGTCGGGCTTCGTCCACAAGGTGCCTTCAAGGCCGGGCCGCGGATGGTGCGGCTCATCCGGAAAACTGGTAGGTGCGCTCCTCCTGGGATCATGGGTCATGCAGAGGCGGACACATGACCGCGTCGAACGTTCCTGGCCGGGCTCGCGGGCCGGTTAGGTGCGACGCTGTGCTCGACCTGCCTGGAGCGGGGCTGAGTACGCCGGACGGAGGGCAGCCGCGCGTTGAGCATCAGCCCGGCGGGGCGGCTGGCGCTGGAAGCGGCGTTCGGGCCACGACTTCTGGATTGAGCGACGGATGGCCCCGGCGGATCGCACTAGGCGGGCGCCTGTAGACGGCGGCGAACACCGCGTTGAACCGCCGTAGGCTGCCGAAGCCCGCCTGGAGTGCCACCGCCGTCATGGACAGGTCCGTCTCGCTCAGCAACCGCTTGGCCCGTTGCACCCGGGCGGTGCGCGCCATGGCTGACGGGGTGGCGCCGAAATTCCGCTGCAGCAGCCGGCCGAGGTGACGTCCGGTGATGCCCAGCCGCGGGGCCAGCGCCGCCACCGAGCAGCCCTCCGTCCAACGCACCTTCGGCGATCAGCCGGGCGGCACGTTCTGCGGTCGTCAGGGTGCCCTTCCATGCCGGGCAGAACGGGGCGGTTTCGGGTCGGCAGCGCAGGCAGGGCGGTAGCCCGCGCTCTCCGCCGCCGCGGCGCTGGGCAGGAAGGACACGTTGCGCCGGAACGGCAGGCGGACGGGTCAGATGCAGCGGCAGTATACCCCGGTGGTGCGGACGGCAATGAAGAAACGGCCGTCGAACGCCGGATCGCGCCTCTGCCACGCCACCTCCCATTCTGCGGTCTGTTCCAATGCCATGGTCGCATCATACAGCACTCGGTGCTTGGCCCTGAGGATGAGGTCCGTTTCCGGCGAGAACGGCTGCCGGACTCCTGCTTCAACGCGCTCGTTGCAGCAGGGATCGCCGCCTGTCGCTGACCGAATGGGGGCTTCTCGCCTTGTTGTCGCTGCTGTGGGGCGGCTCGTTCTTCTTTGCCAAGGTGGCCGTGGCCGCGCTGCCGCCGCTGACCGTCGTGCTGATCCGGGTCGTGCTCGCAGCCGTCGCGCTGCGCTTGGTCCTGCTCATTCGCGGCATGCCGGTCCCTCGGCAGGCCGGGCTGTGGCGGTCGTTCTTTGGCATAAGCTTGCTCAACAACGTGGTTCCGTTCGCCTTGATCTTCTGGAGCGAGACCGTGCTTTCCAGCGGGCTTGCCGCCATCCTGATCGCCACGACCCCGGTCTTCTCGGTGCTCATGGCCCATGCATTGACCGTGGACGCGCGCCTGTCGGCGGGCACAGGCGTGGGCACCGCGCTTGGACTGGCCGCGGTGGCGGTGCTGGTCGGAAAGGAGGCGCTGCCAGGTGCAAGCAGCGCCACGTTGCCGGTCCTGGCATGTCTTGGGGCGGCGCTGTCCTATGGCTGGGCCAATGTGTTCGGCCGCCGCTTCCGCCAGCAGGCCATCCCGCCGGTGGTCGTCGCTTTCGGTCAGGTCACGGCCGCCGCCGTCATGATGCTGCCCATCGCCCTGGCGGTGGACCTGCCGTGGCGTCTGACGCTTCCCGGTCCGGCGGTCTTGGTCGCGCTGGCGGGCCTGGCCTTGCTGTCGACCGCGCTGGCCTACATCGTCTTCTTTCGCCTGCTCGCCACGGCGGGTGCCACCAACACGTCGCTCGTGACCCTTCTGGTGCCGGTGAGCGCGGTCCTGCTTGGCAGCGTCTTCCTCGGCGAGAGACTGGCGGTGCATCAGATCGCAGGCATGGCGCTGATTGGTCTCAGCCTCGTGGCCATCGACGGGCGGCTTCGGCGCCGCACCCCCATACATCGGAGACAATCCCCATGAAACCGCACGACAAAGCTGAAGCTTATCACGCGCTGCACCGGAGTGGCTGCTTCATCATCCCCAATGCCTGGGATGCTGGCAGCGCGCGCATCCTCGCCAGTCTAAGCTTTCCTGCCATTGCCACCACTTCGGCCGGGCTCGCCTTCATGCTGGGCCGCCCGGACGGCTGCGCGTCCGTTTCCGTGCCGAGGCGCTGGCGAACGCCGCCGACATCGTGGCGGCTTCGGCACTGCCGGTCTCCGCCGACCTGGAGGACGGCTACGGCCCCACCCGGAAGACTGTGCCGAGACGGTGCGGCAAGCCATCGCCGCCGGGCTGTGCGGCTGCACGGTCGAGGACACCACGGCAGACCCGGCGTCGCCCCTCCACGGCTTCGACGCTGCCGTGGCCCGCATCCGGGCCGCCGTGGCCGCAGCCCGGGCCGCCCCGCATCCCTTCGTCCTGACGGCGCGGGCGGAGAACTTCCTGCACGGTCGACCGGATCTCGACGACACCATCAGGCGCCTGGTCGCCTTTGCCAAGGCGGGGCGGACTGCCTCTACGCGCCTGCGCTGCCGGACCTCGTCGCCGTCCGGGCCGTGGTTGCCGCCGTGGCACCGAAACCGGTCAACGTGCTCGCCGGATCGCTTGGAGCCAGCGAGCTGGCGGGGGCAGGCGTGCGGAGGATCAGCGTCGGAGGGATGCTGGCTCGTGCGGCCTACACGGCGGTCCTGCACGCGGGTGGACTGCTGCACCAGGCGGACCTGGCGGGGGCGATGCACGGCGTCGCAACCCATGAGGCTATCCAGGCGCTGATGCGGCCAAACGCGTGACTCCGTCGTCAGCGGAACATCCCGCGTCGTCGGGTGCGAGAGGGCGCGAACCGGAGAGGAGCCCGGCCATGATCACCTGCGCCATTCGCTACGACCTCGATCCCACAAGGATCAACGCCTTCAAGGAGCGTGCCCGCCGATGGGACCAGGCGAATACCGAGCAAAATGCTCGGCCAGCGCCTCCAGCCGCGAGGCCGCATCCCCGTCGACCAAAGACGGGGTGGCCTGTCAGCCGCCATTCCCGGATACGCGTTCATCGCCTCCTGGAGATCGCGCGCGGCCTGCGCGTAGCGCACCGCGATGTGGGCGCGCTGCTCTGCGACATCCTTGGCGATCCGCTTGGAGACGCGTTCCTGCGCCTTGGACGCGTGCTTGGCCAGATCGACCAGGTCGGCGAGGCCGGTGAGCTTGGCCACAGCCAGGCCAAGCTGGGAGGGAGAGCCGACTGGCAGGAAAGGCAGCAGGGCGGGCATCACGGTAGCGATGCGCCAGGCCACAGGGTCCAGCCCGATCGCCCGCAGGTCCGGTTCGGTCTCCACCAGCTTGCCGTTAGCCCTGCGCGCCTGCTCCCTTCGCAGCGAAGGCAGTGCGACTCCGTTTTCGTCGACGAATGTCAACTCGACCCATGTCTCGGCGGGTATCGGCGCGCCGTGGAGCGGCAGCGCGTCACCCGCGTGCGGCATGGGCGTCACGGCCGACATCCTGTGGCCGACACGGCTCCCGTCCGCTTGGGAGGTCTCGCATTCGATCTCGGTCGGCCCCGTCTCCGGCTCGCGCTGGGAACGGATCAGGGAGCCTGTTAGGCACCATACGACGGCGTTGAGGATCGAGGTCTTTCCGGAGCCGTTCGGTCCCTCCAGAACTGTCACGTCTCTGGCCGGGACGAACACGAAGGACCCCGGCCGTCCGGGACCGTGCGAGTGGGCATGCAGGCCACCGAAGTGCCCCGCCTCGACCTTGGCCAGCCGGAGGCGCCTGTTCGGATCAGCGCGCCCTGCGGGGGCGGCCTGCACCGCGGCAGCCTGGCGCGCGCCGACCGCGTCGACGATGGCGTCACCGGCCGTCTGCAGGGATCGCACAGGAGCAATCCTTCCGACCTAATCAAGTCTCTTGGGCTGCCCCCGTCATGTCGTCAATGGCCTCAGCCTGGGCGCGGCACGGCCGTCCTGGCTGCCCCATTGCCGACCACGGGACCGAGGTTGCCCATGCCGTACATGCTGCGGCCGCACTCAGCGCACCTGCCGGGCCGGTGACGGAATGCAGGCCGCCCAGCTGTATGGGATTGGCATCTGTCTCCGACGACGTTTGGCTCCAGGGTCGAACAGCACCAGAACGCGTCGACGGCGGCGAGCGCGGCGCCGGATGCACACTGGCGGCGACATTGTGGTAGCGGGGGTCGACAAGCCGGAGGTCGCTCGAACGACGGTTCGGTGCCTTGATGCTCGACTGGGCATCGCTGCCGCAGAAATGCCGACACTCTTCGGTGCCCCCGCGGGTGGCCAGTGTCGTGAGACATCGCCAGCAAACGTTTCGCCACGAGGAAATCTCGGCGCATTCGATGTTTTAGAGCAATAACCCTTGCCGTGGCATCGTCAGTTCCTTCAGTCCCCCGGTTCCGCCCAAGCCCTCCTTTTCGCCCCGCAGGACGATCACCAGAGCGTCGTCCGGCAGAGGCCGCTGCAAGGCAAGTGCCTCGGCCGCGGGAGCCGTCATCCAGGTGTCGATTTCTTCGGGCGTTCGGAGGATCACTGGCATCGCCTTGGGATGGTACCTGCCGACCAGGGCATTGGGTTCGGTGGTAAGGAACCCGAACACGTCATTGGTTGTCTCGCCTTCCCGCACCTTCCGTACCGAGGTCCACCGCGTCCATATGCCAGCGAAGCACGCAAGTGGTCGGCTGTCGTCCAAGGCAAACCAGATGGGCGGCCGCCTGCCGTCCGGCTTGGCGTCGTTCTCCGAGAAGCTCGTGAACGGCACCACGCAGCGGCTCTCCGTGCCGGAACTGCAGCAGCACCGAAGGGTCGATGCCCCGCTCGGCCGCGTAGGCAGCCGCCTTGCCCAGCACCGCGGACAAGGCGTCGAGCATCTGCAGGCAGGGTATCAGCGACGCCTGGTAGAGTGACATGGCCATGGGCGGGCTCCCTACTGTGGTCGGGCATGCTTAATCCAACCTGGTCCGCCTGTCTGCCGCGCGCGCGGAAGCGTCGGCTCAGACAGTCCGCCCGGGGGGCAGGTAGCGGCTGTGGGTGACATCGGGCATCCTGCAACATGACCGGTCCGGCAACAGGCCCGGCCCGAACCTGCGACAACCCCCGGAGGGCGGGAGATGACGGCCACCGAACTGGCCATTGTGCCACCCACCGACACGCTCTCGTTCTCGCTCACCGAGGAAGCGGTGGTGGTGAACGACACGGTGCGCATCGTGGTTCGCGTGCACGCCCAGAAGGCGCTGGACGGCACCGAGGCGGCTTTGCAGGCCGACATCCGGCAGGCTGTCCGCTCGTTCGTCGATGCGCCGGACTGGATGTTGTCCGCCATGCGGCGTGATACGCAGCCCACCGGCCTAGAGGCCATCACCCTGACCGCGAGCGTCGTGGTGCCGGACAACGAGAACTACGCGCTGAAGGACCGTGCCGAAAAGGCGTCCCGGCCCGGGCTGACGCTTTCCAACCCGGTTGCCGACACCAGCATTCCGACGGCCGTGCTGCAGGCAGCGGAGCGCCGTCTGCGCAAGATGCTGCTCCAGCGCGCCATGGACGAGGCCGTCGAGCTGAGCGGGCCCTGCCCTGGCCTTGTGCTCCACAGCATCCAGTTCGGCGCCCTCGCTCCCCTCCGGGATCCGCCGACCGAGCGGGCCGCGGTCGTCAGCCGGGCGCCTGCCGGGCCAGCCTCTCCGGGCGACGGCGACGTCACTGCAAACGTGGCCAGAACGTCGATGAGCGCGGCCGTCACCCTGCGCCGGGTTCCCATCCTGACGATCTTCGCCGTCGGCAGCGTGTCGCATCGAGGTCCGGGATTTTGCCCGTGGATCGAGCCGATGCGTCTGGCTGGAGGTTTCCGTTGAGGTCGGAGGCAAGCGATCCTGGATGGCCCGCGGCCTTCCTCGGCTTCAAGCAGTCCAACGCGATGACGCCATGACAGGGTGCGAGGGGCGGCTGCTCTGGACCGTGGACAGCAACACCATCGGCAGCGGCTGGCGCGTCGAGATCGACGATGCGACGGGCATAGCGGGGCCAATCACCTCGTGGGGCGTGCGGTAAGAGCGGCCCCTTACGCGCGCAGCCTGTTGTCTCGCGTGGGAAGTCGACGTCGGAAGGCGGCCGCCGCCCCATCCATCCCTGCTCTTCGCCAGCCCCCCGTGCCGGTCCCGCCTGAGGGAGCGCACGCTTGTCTGCGGAATGCTGGACGGGTCGAACCCGCTTGACGGGCGGCCCTCCTCGGATGACAGGTCGCAAAATCTTGGAGAGACCGGCAATGCGCATCGGACTGCTTGGCAGCGTGGCCCTCCTGTCGGGTGTGTTGGCTGCTGGGACCGCCGGGGCTCAGGACCCGGGCCAAGCCGCATCGCCAGCGGTTTCACCCGCACCGACGCCGCCGCGGGTGGGCCTCATCACCGTCCACGCCGCCGCCCATCGCAGGCTTGCCAGCACGGTCTCGGACGCCTCGGTGTCCATCGAGGTACACGGGCGCGACCTGCGCGGCACCGCGACGCAGCTCGGCCACCAGGCGCAGGCGCTGCTTGGTTATCTTCGTAGCCAATCAGCCGAGCGGCTGCGCACGGACGGCACCAGCTTCGACCCGGAGATCCAGGAGCAGCGCGGCCAACCCGACCGCATCAAGGGCTACACCGGCAAAGTCAGCATATCGTTCCGCATCAAGCCCGAGCAGCTGCCGTTCGTGCTCGCCGGATGTCTGGACAACGGGGCTACGGCGCTGGGGCAGTTCGGCTCCTCTCCGCGGGAGGACGAGGTCGACGCTGCGCGCCGCGACCTGGTGGAGGAGGCCACCCGTGCCGCCATGGCGCAGGCGCGGGCAGTGGCGGATGCGGCAGGGCAGACGGTGGCAGGTATCGAGCTTGCGGAGGTGGACCCGCTGCCCGGGACGGAGGCCGTCGCGGACGTCGTCCAGTTCGGGCTGGACCGCGCCAAGCAGGCTGCCGCCGCGAGGCCAGCACCACCCGTCGTGCCGATCGCGTCGGCTGCGGGCGATTCCGACATCTCGGTGACCGTCGTCATGATCGTGCGCGTAGCCCGGCCAGGATAGCGGCCCGTGCGACTATCGCCCTTCTCAGCCATGTGTCGGCAAAGCATCCGGTCGGCGTCGCCGTGCGACTCAGCGCCTGACTGGCCAGAACAGCAGGACCGATAGGACACCCAGCGCGCAGATGCCGACCGCCAGCCGGGTCCGGGGGGCGAGCGCCCCGAACAGCCAGCAGGCAGCATACAAGCAGGCGGCAATGGCTGGAATGCAGAGGCCGTAGAACACCATCAGGGGTGCGGCTGCGGCCCAGTCAACCAGCCCGGACGCTTCGAGCACCAGCAAGGCGGGCACCACGGGCAGCTGCATGAGCACGGTGCTCTCCTCCGGGTCCGGCAAGCTGTAGCCCCAGGCGACGCAGCCCATGGCAAGCACCGCATAGATGGCGCCGATAACCAGGCCAGACCTGCTCGCCCGCATCTCAGCTTCCTCCTGTCCGACGCGAGCGGGTCATGCGGCGGTCGAGGTCAGGTCGCCTTCGAAGTGGCGCCACGGGTCTCATGGCGCGGGCAGCTTCCGGTCGGCCTTGCAGCGGGCTAGCGGCACCGGTTCCGCCGCCACGATCCGGACTACCTGCCGCTTGCGTCTATCGAAAGTGCCGACGAGGCAGGCGCTACCGTAGCCATAGTTGCCGTTGGTGCCGACCCAGCCGCGGCTAGTAAAATCAGGCGTCTCGTCCATTCCATCCGCCTGATAGCCACCCTGTTCGCCCATGACCCATTCACCCTGCGGATCCCTTAGCGAGAAGTTCCCCGGCGTTGGGTTTTCAAGCCAGCCGCAACGGCGCTCTGCAGCCGCCGCCAGGCCAGGAAACAGCGCAGCGGCCATGACGTAGCGAACGAGAGCGGCGGCGCCTGGCGCACGCCCGACGCTCCGGATAGCCTTTCGCATCATGTTCATCGCCATCTCCGCTCGGCTGGCTGGCTTGCGGGTGCGGTATGCCGAGCCGCACCGCGCCTACCACACCCAGGCCATATCGACACCATGCTCGCCGGGCTGGCCGGACTTGGCCCGGCCGTCGCCGACCCGGAGGCTGCAGAACTGGCCATCTGGTACCATGACGCGATCTATGACCCGGCCGCGTCCGACAACGAAGCCCGCAGCGCCGCCCTGCTGCGAGCAGACATGACCGGACTGGCCGCCCCGGCCCTGCTGGAGTGGGCGGAGACGCTGGTGAGGCTGACTGCCGCCCACGACCTTCCGGACGGCATCCCGTCCGCTCTGGCTGCCGATGCGGCGCTGTTCCTCGACCTGGACATGGCCGTGCTCGGCTCCTCGCCTGCAGAGTACGACGCCTATGAGCGGGGCATCGCCACGGAATACGAGCCGGTCTACGGACAGCAACGGTTTGCCGCGGGCCGGGCCGCTTTCCTGTCCGGCATGCTGGACCGGCCTCAGCTCTTCCTGTCGCGGCAATGCCGGGACAGGCTCGACGCCGACGCCCGTGGCAACATGCGTCGAGCTTTGCAGAACCTTGGCAGGCCATGAGCGCGCTTGCTCCCGCAGATGACGGGCACCATGCCATCGGACCCCTCGCCACAACCCGGCGCGGCTTCTTGGCGCTTGCCGTCGGCTCCCACATCGCGCTTCGGCAGGCTGGCGCTGCGGAGCGCGCGCCCATGACCCCCACCGTGTTCACGTCCGACGACATAGCCTGGCTCCGCCAAGCCCGGGCAGTGTGGGCCCGGCTGGAGTCCGGGGCGCCCGCCATCATGCCGCCGGACGTCGAGGCTGGCGCCTACATCTACCGGCAGCTCGCGACACCTGCGCCGAGTTCGCTTCCACCCGCACCGGAACGTCTCGAACCGGTGCTGTGCGCGTTCTTCCTGAACGCGACCTTCCAGCCCGGCCGCTACAGCCTGGACCCGCCGCTCCGGGACGGAGATGCCGCCGCGGCAGGCATCGCAGCGAGAACCGTCGAGGTCGGACCCGAGCACCTGCTGCTATTGAAGAACAGCCTGTGGAACGGGCCGCTGATGGATGGCAAGCGGCCCTACGGCACGCGCACGTTCTACGAGGCGGACATGGCCGAAATCCTCGGCCGGGCCACTCCGGGCGCCGCGGATGGCCAGGTTCGCTTGTCCGAGGCCGACCGGCACACCTACCAAACCATGCACCGCGCCATGCAGGCGGTGGTGCAGGCGTACATCCAGCACGCGCAATTACCGCCTGGCACCTACATCCTGCCGCGCGACGGCTGGACCGCGCCGTTCCGTCCGCTCTGCGAGCCTGTGACGCCACAGCGCCTCGCCGCCTACCAGGCGTTCTGCGATTCGCACCCGCCGACGGAAGCATTACCGGCTCCCGACATGTCGGATCCACGGTCCCTCGACGCATTCATGCGGGCGACCACCGCAGCCTTCTGGGCCAAGGCCGCCCTGTTCGAGCCGGGCTGATGGAGGCGGGCCAAGGCGCCGACAGCACCGGCTGCGAATTTCGGTTGATGCCGCGCGTGATTTGCCTCGTCGTTGCCTGTGTGCTCGCGGCGTACGTTCCAGGTGGCGTTGGTGAAAGCCGCCTGTCCCGGAGCTATGACCCCCCCGGCGTCACCAGGGTTATCTTGCGCGCCGCGGCAGCCGACACCGCCAAGGCAGAACTCATCCGCGCAGGTGTGCCGATCACCGTTTCAGGCCGGACCACGGGTGGAGCGGAGGGCTATCATTCCGCGGACCCGAAATGGCGAGAGACACCGGCCGCTGAGTGGGGGCTCGATTTCGCCGCCTCGCGGTTCGGCGTCACGCTCGTCATCTCGAGCAGGAACGAGATCGGCTACATCCACCATCACTACGTCATCGCCGACATCGTCCTGCGGCTTCCGGCCTCGGTGGAGCTGGTCCGGCAGGCGCGTAACCTGTCGGGCAGCAGCGAGCCGGACCTCACGCCGCCCTAGCTCGCTAGCGATGCATGACGGGTCGCTCCCGGTTCGCCATGGCGACCTGAACGACCGACCCGGCTTCTGCGGCGAGATGCCTGGCGAGGGCGAGGAAGAAGCGTTGCACGAACAGCCTGCTGGTGCCGCCCAGCAGTGCCGTGCCCGCCAGCGCGACAGGTCCGGTGACCACGCCAGCGTAGCGCCATGCTACCACGGTCCTGGCCCTGCCTGCTTCCTTCAGTTCGACATGCGCGGTGGCCAGGCCACCGCCCAGCCAGCCACGGGCCTGCCCGGCAAGGTCGAGCGCGCGGGGCGGCACGACCTTCGACAGCCGCAGCTCGACCTCGTAGCGTCCACGCACCCGTCCGACGCCGAACGACAACGAAGCCTCGAACCGGTCGGGGTCCGGATGCACGACCCGGTCGGCACCCGGTATAAGGCACCGCAGAATGGTGGGGTCGAGCAGCGCCGACCAGAGTCGGTCGCATGAGGCTGCGACCTCCACTCGTCCTTGCCCGGAAATCGCGCGTGGCATCGGCGCCTACTTCCGCGCCGCCTCGCCGGGCCGCTTGGCCTTGGCCAGCGCGGCACTCTCGCGCTTGAGCGGGCGGCTGACCGGACAGACCTCCTGCACGAAGCCGTTCAGCGCATTGACCAGGTTCTCCTGCACCTGGCGGTAGTAGACGAACTGCCCCCGCTTCTCTGCCACCACCAGCCCGGCCGCTTCCAGCACGGAGAGATGCTGCGAGATGGACGGCTTGGACATGGCGAAGCGGGACGCGATCTCGCCCGCGTTCAGCTCGGTGTGCGCCAGATAGGCAAGGATCTGCCTGCGGACGGAGGAAGATAGGGCTTCGAACACGCGCTGCATGGGTTTCATTTAGGCGATGAGCTAACGGTTGACAAATGTTTCCCGCAGTCGTTTAGGTGTGTGCCTAACTAACGAATAAGGGTTGGGTCATGGCATGCCTTTCCACTCCGCGGATGCGGGCCGACGCCGCCACCTCGGCCACGAAAGGGCAGGTCCTGTGGGCACCCGTTCGTTCGGTCTGGATCGGCGGCATGACGGTCGCGGCCCTAGCCCTGGTGCCGTTCGCCACGACGCCGGGGGCCGTCCTGGTGTGGCTTGTCGGCAGCGGGGTCACCCTGTGCGCCGGGCACTCCGTCGGGCTGCACCGGCTGCTCATTCACCGCAGCCTGTCGGCGCCGCGTTGGCTGGCCTGGCTGCTGGCGTATCTCGGCACGCTCGTGGGCATGGCTGGGCCACTCGGCATGGTCCGACTGCACGACACGCGCGACTGGGCGCAACGGCAGGCGGCGTGCCACGACTATCACGCCCACCGCGCCCCGATGTGGCTGGATGCCTGGTGGCAGATGCACTGCAGCCTGCAGCTGATCGCTCCGCCCCGCTTCGTGCCGGAACCCGCTTTGGCCCGCGACCCAGTGCTATGCTGGATGGAGCGGACGTGGATGCTGCAGCAGCTGCCATGGGCTGCCCTGCTGTTCTGGCTGGGCGGGTTGCCCTGGCTGGTCTGGGGCGTGCCGGTGCGGGTGGCCGTCGGCGTCACCGGGCACTGGCTTGTCGGGCACCTGACGCATCGCCGCGGTCCACAGGGCTGGGTAGTCGACGGCGTGGCGGTGCAGGGCCACGACCTGCCCTTGGCGTCACTGGTGACCTTCGGGGAGGCCTGGCACGGCAACCATCACGCCTGGCCGGACTCGGCGCGGCTGGGCCTGGCGCCGGGGCAGCACGACCCGGGCTGGTGGCTGTTGCTGGCGTTGCGGCGGGTTGGCCTGGTGTGGGGATTACAAACCCCGGCGACGCTGGCACCCCGCGAGGGCCTGCGCCGGGTGCCACGGTGACCGGCTGGCGCCAGCCCCTTTTCGCCGCGGCACTGGTCGAGGCGGCATGCGGCCTGGCGGCGGCGGCATGGATTAATGCGTCGGGCAACGGACATCAGCCAGTCGCGGTATTCGTTGGCTGCACCCTCGCGGCCGCGACGGCGGACATGGTGCTGGTGCCCAGTTGCGTATGGGTGCGTCGACGGGTGCTGCTCCGGCTGCTGTGTCGCGCACTCGCCGCGGCATCTACCCTGGTCGCGGCGGTGTGGCTGGCGATCTGGTCGATGGTCCCGCTATTTGCACTGGGATCGGTCGCGATCGGCACGTCTTTTGGAAATGACACCTGGAACGACGTGCAGACGGCGATGCTGGCGGTGCCGTTTCTGGTAGCCGGGACCCTCGCCGGGCTCGGCGCGGCGTTGGCGGACCGGGTCGACGCGCAGCCCGGCATTGTCCGGGCACGCATCCGCTCGAACGTCGCAGGCGGGATCGCAGGCATGCTGTTGGTGTTGGCAATGGCTATAGCGTCCGGCTTCGGTGGCGGGGCGCGATCGCAACCCGACACATGGTGGCCTTTGATGGTGCTGATGCCCTTTGTGCTCCTGATTGGCGGTAGTTTCCGCCACGCCTTGATGGCGCGCGACGCCGTGCGCACCGGAGCGGCGCTGGCCATCCCCGGCCGGATGGTCCAGGCGGCGCTGGCGTGCTGCGGCGCCTGCGTCGCCCTGGCGGCAGCAGCCGCGTTCGCACCGGCCTCGCTGTTCGACTGACCCGCTCGCCATCTCCCACACGGACGCCCCTATGAACATCCTCCTGGTCAACCCGCCCTACATCTCGCTCACCTCAGCGCACGGGGTCGGGCACCAGGTGCCCCTCGGATTGCTGTGCGTCGGGGGGCCGCTGCTCGATGCCGGTCACACCGTCCACCTGCTGGACGCCGAGCGCCATCGCCTGACCGGCACCGCGCTGGTCGACGCCATCGCCAAGGCGCAGCCCGACATCGTTATGACCGGCCATGCCGGATCCACCCCGGCGCATCCGGCGTGCCTGCAGGTGATGGCCGCGGCCAAGGCCGCGTGCCCCGGCGCGGTCACGGTCTATGGCGGTCCGTATCCCACCTACCACGCCGACGACATCCTCGCGGGGCATCCGGAGGTGGACGTGATCGTGCGTGGCGAGGGCGAAGCGGTAGCCCTGTCCCTGGTCACCGCACTGGCAGCCGGAGCCGACCTGACCGGTGTGGCTGGCATCGCGTTCCGTTGCAACGGAACCACCGTGACAAGCCCCGGCGCGCCATCCATCGCAGACCTGAACGCCTGGCGCGTCGGCTGGGAGCTGATCGGCGACTGGGACCTCTACCAGTGCTTCGGGCTCGGCCGGGCCGCCATCGTGCAGTTCTCGCGTGGCTGCCCGCACAGCTGCTCCTACTGCGGGCAATACCAGTTCTGGACGCGGTGGCGCTTCCGCGACCCGGTGCGCGTGGCGGCCGAGATCGCCTGGCTGCACCGCACCCACGGCGTCATGTTCGTGGACCTGGCGGACGAGAACCCCACTTCCTCCAAGCGCATGTGGCGTGCCCTGCTCGAGGCGCTGGTGGCGGAGGACGTGCCGGTGAAGCTGTTCGCCACCATCCGGGCCACTGACATCGTGCGTGACGCCGACCTGCTGCCGCTCGCCCGCCAGGCCGGGCTGATCTGCGTGCTGATGGGCATCGAGACCACGGACCCGACGACGCTCGCCGCCATCCGCAAGGGGTCCACCGTCAAGGAGGACCAGCGGGCGGTGGCGCTGCTGCGGCAGGCTGGCATCCTGTCCATGCTGGGCCACATCGTGGGCTTCGAGGAGGAGCGGCCCCGCGACACCCTTCGCGCGACCCGGCAGGTGATGGCCTACGACCCCGACCTGCTGAACGCCATGTACGTCACGCCGCACCGCTGGTCCGACTGGACCTCGGTCAACGGCGCACGGCAGGTGATCCAGGAGGATGTGGCGCGCTGGGATTATCGCCACCAGCTGCTGCAAACACGGCATATGGCGCCCTGGCAGGTGTTCGTCGCCGTCAAGCTGATGGAGGTTGCCGTCCACCTGCGTCCCCGCGCGCTATGGCGCGTATTGGCCCATCCCGACCGTGGCTTGCGGCGACACCTGCGATGGTGCTTCCGCAACAGCGCCCGGGTTTGGCTGGCGGAAGTCGTCGAGTTCATCTGGCGTACCCGGCGGCCAATCCGGCCCATGACCTTGGCGCAATGGTTCGCGCCGCCCACGCCACCAGCGCTTCGCAGCAGCCGAACCGACCTGCCAAACCACAGTCGTTTGACCGAGGGAACGGTCCATGCAGAGGTCCCGGTGCGCTGACGGATGGACAGACAGATTGCAGGGCAGATACGTCGTCGAACTGCGCTACACCGAACCGGTCCTGCGCCGAGCCGTCCGCGTGTTCGTCTCACGCCGTCTGCTGCGACGGGGATGGCTGTGGCTGGCGGCCGGTCTGCTGCTGACGAGCCTGGTCCTGGGCTGGTTGACGGGCCCGTCCTTCGCCGCGGGGTGGGCGTTGGCCAGCCTCGTCTTCCTGGTGGCCCTCGTGGCCGCGGTGTGGCGGGCGCATTACACCAACACGGTCGGGCGCTACCGTGCCATGGACCCGCCCACGGCGCGGTTTACCTTCGACGCGGCCGCCATGACCGTCGCCTCCTCTCTCGGGGAGAGCACGCTGCCTTGGTCGAGCTTCACCGCCGTATGGGAGATCGACGGCGCATGGATGCTGTTCCTGGCGCCGAACCAGTTCATGACCCTTCCGACGGCCGATCTATGCGCTGAAGCGCAGGCGTTCCTCCGCACCAGGCTCCCGGAGGCAACCCATGGCTGACAGGCGCCTGCTGCACCGGCTTTGCACAGCGACGTCGTCGGTGGCCCTGCTCGCGCTGCGGTCTTCGGAGTTCGAGCAAGTCGCGGCCGAGACGCGCACGCATCCGCCGGCTCTGTCGCCGTGACGGCGGGCGGGGCTGGGACGACGTTGCGGCGGCAGATGGTCAAGGCAGGTATCGCCGCGGGCCTCGTCGCCTTGGCCGGGCTGTTGGCTTTCGGACTGCCGGGCGCCCTCGTGCTGGAAGCCGCAACGCCGTTGGCGCGCCTGTTCACCACCCATCAGCTCGACGCGGACCAGGCATGGCCCGCCGCAATCGGGATCAGTGCCGTGGGTCCGTTCGCCCTGGTGCCTGCCTATCTCGTTCTTGCCCGGCTCACCGCCTCGCACTGGGTGCGCGTTGCGGGCACGCTGGCGCTGACCCTCCTGGCGGACGTGCTGGGCAGCGTACTCGACCTGCTGCTCGCTGCCGGTTGATAGGTGGCGAGCTGGGCCGCCGTCGGCCATGCTACCGAACCACCCCAGTGTGAGCACCCGATGACCACTTTTCTACAGCGAACAACGCTTGCATTGCTGCTCCTCTCCACGGCGGCGCTGTCGGCTTGCGGCGACGACGACGCGACGCAGCGCAAGGCCTTCGTCGCCTTCCTGCAGACCCGCATCGTCGACAAGCCCGGCATCCACGTGCCGCACCCGACGGCCGACGAGACCAAGGCATGGGGCGGCTATGCCCAGCAATATGCCATCATCACCGGCTTCAACGACGAGTTGAGCCAGCACGTGACGGCACCGATGAATCAGGCCATCGCCCGTGGCTCGATCACCTCGCTCCAGGACCTGGTGACCCGGCGCGCCGACCTGGTCGAGGTGCGCCGTGGCATGGGCATGATTCGAGCTGATTTGGACAAGCAGTTCGCCAATGCCGAAGCGGTGCACGCCTCGCTCAAGCAGCCGCCCGACCTGAAACCAGTGTTCGATGCAGCCTACGAGCGGGATGTCGCCGGTCCGGCGCACGCATTCCAGACCGCCCTTCCAGTGGCGGACGACGCCGTTGCCGCGGCGGTGGACCTCGGCGACTTCCTCGTGCAGCACCACGACAAGATCATCCTGCAAGGTGCACAGGTCCAGGTCTCCGACCCTGCCCTGCAACGGGACCTCAGCGCCCGGCTGTCCGCCCTGAACGCCAAGGGACAAGCTGCACAGTCCGCCCAGCAGCGTCTGCAGACGCTGGTCGAGGGGTAGACCGATTGGACCATGGCCCTGCCGTCACGAACCGACCGAGGCAAGATAAATGAAAGTCACCCTGGACCTGTCCAAGCTGCTGCGGGATGGAGCCATCACCCTCGCCGAACATGACCGGCTTGCCACCTTGGGTCGGCGGGCCACGGGCCTGCTGCTGGTCAACGTCCTGATCGGCTTCGGCGTGCTGGCGGTGACGGGGGGCTGCCTGGCTTTGTTGCCCAATCCGCTGACCGGCGTGGTCCTCGGCGGGGTGCTGATGGTCGTCGGCATCGGACTGATGGTCGCGGCCCGGCCCGGATGGGTCGTGCTGGCCAACATCTGCATCCTGGTCGCCGCCCTCCTGCTGGCGGCGGGCATCGTGCTGCTTAGCCAGGGAGTGTCGATCGCAGGCGAAACCGATGCCACACCTGCCATGAGCTTCACCAGCGCTTGCCTGCTGGTCGCCGCGTTGTTTGCCGCCTCCGCCGTTCCCGCCCGCAGCGGCCTGCTTGCGTCGCTGACCGTCGTCGTGCTGTTCGCCTTGCTCGGCAGCAGCAGTTCGTACCAGCACGCCTTCTACGAGCTGGAGGTGCGCCAGCCGCTTGCGACCGTGTTGACGTTCTCCGCCCTGGCCCTCGGCGCCCACGCAGCCTCGCGCTTCGTGACGCCGGATTGGGAACGGCTGCTGACGATCGTGGCGCGTACGGCGCTGCTTCTGGTCAACCTCGGGTTCTGGGTCGGCTCGCTGTGGGGCGACGACCTGGATTGGCTGACGGTGCCGCACCGCTCCATCCCGGACGTCGCGTTCTCGGTTGGCTGGGCGGTGTGCCTGCTGGCGGCGGCCGTCTGGGCCGGATGGACCAACCGCCGATGGATGCTGAACCTGGTGGCGGTGTTCGGCGGCATCCATTTCTACACCCAGTGGTTCGAGCATCTGGGCGCCACGCCGGTCAGCGTGCTGGCCGCCGGTGTCGTCGTGCTGCTGCTCGCGATGCTGCTGTGGCGGCTGAACCACCAGCCCGCGGCGGCGGCCTGAGCGTGCTGGCGGCCCCGGCCTCCCGTCGGACCGACTCCCCGCCCGCCGTGCCAAGCTGCATCCTCAGTGGAACATGTTGCTGGTAGGTGTCAGCGCAGCAGCGCACGCAGCCGCCAGATGCGGTCGCCCAGCCAGCGCCAAGCCGCCTCTTGCTGCCGCGGCAATGCCAATTTCGCGACCATCGGCACCTCGACCGGGGCGGGACGCCGTCGTCGTGCAGCACGTCCGGGAGCTCACGGTAGCCCAGGTCTTCCAGCTTGCGGCGGGAGGCCGATCGGTCGGACTGAGACCGGAGCATGCCATGCCGAGGCTGTTCTATCCGCCTGCGCGACCAGCCCGGGTTGGCATGAGCTATTCGACCAGCAGCAGTTCCCTTTCGACATCACGTTCGACGCCGCCTTCGACCCTGGCACGCGCGAGCTGACGTTGCGGTTCCAGCCGAGACGGTCCTCGACCTGCTGAACAACCCGAGTAAGGTGGTCAGCCTCATTGGAACGCTCTCGATCGCCGCGACCTACGCCGGTGAACCACACTGATCTCGGCGCACGAACGAGAATGCAGGCCACACCTTGGCACCGAGTGTAGCGCTCGAAACCGGCGGTGCTGGTCGACTGTCCCGCTTACGGCCTCCTAGCGGACGTCTGGTTGCCGCAGCGCGAAGGCAGCGGTCTCGTCCGGTGTACGCAGACGAGCTTTGCTGCCTTGAAACATGCGGTAAAGACGTTCGTGTCCTGCGAATGAGGAGGGTGTCGCGCGGGTCCAGTAATCCTGCGCCCAGGCCAGCAAAGCATCCTGGATGCTGCTGGGCTACGTGGTCCCCGGCCCGGCCATGCAAAGCCTCATTCTTTGGTGTGCCGGGAGTGCGTGGAGCTGGAGGACCGGGTGGCCACCACCCCCGCGCACACGTCCGGCGGTCGGCATGCCAAGGCGGTTCACGCGCTGCGGGGATGCCGATCTGGACCAGCCGTCGGGCGGGTTCCGTGGCGTCAACGCCGTGGCGCTGTCGGCGCTGTTCGACATCGTGCAGGCGGGTGGGTTGTGACGGGGGCGCAGAGTGGCAGCTTAGCGTTCGTCGCTGCGGTGCTGGCGGGTGATCCGGCTGCGATGGAGGCATTAGCCATCCTGCGGAAACTGCCTGCCGCAGATGCTCTAACGCTGCTGCGCCACCTTAGCTAGGGCCAGCGTTGACGTACTTACCCCGCCGGGTTCGTCCTGGCGGGGTTATCAGGGTTTGTGAGGGGTCAATCCAAGTGCCTTCTTTGCAGTCTCTGATGCAATGTCAGAAATTACTTTGATGGCCACATCATAGCTGGCCTTCCCAAACGCTGGCAGGAATCGCTTCAATTTTAGAGCAGCCAACTGTGTCCTTGGCGTGTCAGTAGCAACATCTGCAACAAGGCCGGGGATTTGGGCCGCATCATCCTCCTCCAGTTCAAGTTGTAGAACCTCGATGGCCGTCGCGATCTCTACTCGCCGCCAAGGATATGCCGCACCACAATTGTGACAGTTGTTCGGCGGGATGCTCCTCGCACGTCGCATACCCATCGAGTTTCTGAAAGCGCCTTGGATCGTAGCGGAACACTCAGGGCACGCGGTTCGGGTAGCCGCCCCACATTTCGTGCAAAACAACTTGTTTCGCGCAGGGACACCCCTGGCGTCGTCATTTATTGCGTGCCCATTTTCGCACACCTGCATGACGCAATAGCCTTCAGGATAGCCGTAGCTCGACACTCGGTTCTCCATGATCAAGGTGCGCAACCCGTGCGATCGGCTTTCGCCCATTCATCCATAATGAGCGGGGTCGCGTCCAACCTTGTCCACGGCCGTGTACTGGCCATCTGTTGGATGACCAACCGAGCCAAAGCCGCTAACTCGTTGATAAGACATGGCGTCCCGTAGGGGATTCGAACCCCTGTTACCGCCGTGAGAGGGCGGTGTCCTAGGCCTCTAGACGAACAGGACAAAGTCGGGCGCTGCATTAGGACGAATGGGGTGGCTTCGCAACCCTCTTCGCCAACCCCGCTTTGGCGATCGCAGCCGATCGCCGGCCGGTGCGGCAGGCGTCCGAACAATATCGCACCGCATCCCAGTCCCGCGCCCATTTGCGGCGCCATGCAAAGGCACGGCCGCAGGCAGCGCAGGTTTTTTCCGACAAAGCGGCCTTGTTCATCGGGCGAGCCCCACCCGGCCCGACACCTGGCCGGAACGTGGATCCAGCAACAGGACGCGATCCGGACCGCCCCCCTGGAGCAGCACCGCTAGGCGATCACCAGCCGCAGTTATCCCTTGCATCCGCGTTCCAGCCGGCTCGTCCAGCACCAGGGCGGCCTGCACCGGGCTGACGGACAAGCGCCGCACCACCGTCACCGCAAGCGTGGCGACGCCAAGCACGATCAGCACTCCCATCGCGATCACAGCCGCCAACATGACCCGCATTCCCACTCCCACCTCGCCCTCACGGCGCCAGCACGCTATGTCAGGTGCCATGACCGATCTGCCAGACGGCATTTGGCACCTCGTGGCAGAGCAGGCAGAGGCCGGGCTTCGGCTTGACCGCTTCCTGGCACAGCGGATCGGCACGCTTTCCCGCTCCCGCGTCAAGGGCCTCATCGAGGACGGCCATGCGCGGGTGGAGGACCGCCTGACGAGCGACCCCGCGGCAAAGGTGGAGGTCGGTCGGCGCTACGTCCTGCAGCAGCCCCCTGCCCTGCCGGCAAGGCCCGAGCCGCAGGCCATCCCGCTGCATATCCTGTTCGAAGACGCCGACCTCCTGGTGCTGGACAAGCCCGCCGGCCTCGTTGTGCACCCGGCACCCGGCAACCCGGACGGCACGCTGGTCAACGCGCTGCTTGCCCATTGCGGCAACAGCCTGACCGGCATCGGCGGGGAGCGGCGGCCCGGCATCGTGCACCGCCTGGACAAGGATACCTCGGGCGTGATGGTCGTCGCCAAGACGGATGCCGCCATGGCGACCCTGGCCGAAACGTTCGCGACCCGCAGGCTGGAACGCTCTTACCTCGCGCTGTGCTGGGGAGTGCCCTCGCCGTCCGCTGGAGACATCGAAGGTGCGATCGGGCGCGATCCCCGCGACCGCAAACGCATGGCGATGGTGGCTCGCGGCGGCAAAGCGGCGCTGACACGATACCGCGTCCGGCAGGCATGGCACGCCGCAGTGGCGTTGGTCCAATGCCGGTTGGCAACCGGGCGAACCCACCAGATCCGGGTCCATCTCGCAGCGTCCGGCCACCCCATCGTCGGCGATCCCGTCTATCTTCGCCGGGTGCCGGCCTTCGCCAGGCTGCTGCCCGCAGAGATCCGAGGCGATCTCCTGGCCTTTCCCCGCCAGGCGCTGCACGCCACCATACTGGGCTTCCGTCACCCCGTCACCGGGCAAGAGTTGCGGTTCGAGACGCCGCCGCCGCCGGATTTCAGTGCCCTTGTGTCGCTCCTCACTGGCGCGGTGGACACACGGCAACTGCATTCTCGTTGACAGGACTGCTGCGGTCCGGTATGACAATGCTACTAAATGCGCATACCGAGGCACCATCTTGCCGCACACCGCCTTGTCAGGGGTGATCGCCAGGACGTGAGGGGCTATCGGCATCAGCGCTACGCCTGCACTGCAACCGGGAGCATCCTTCGCCGTAGGGGGTGGGTGTCCGGAAGTGCGGACAGAAGGAGTCTCGCATGGCTGCTGCTGTGATCAATGTCGCGCCAGAAGGCAATTTGTCGCGATATCTTCAAGAAATTCGCAAGTTCCCGATGCTGACGCCGGACGAGGAACTGTCTTTGTCCAAGGCGTGGCGCGACGACGAGGATATGGCAGCCGCCCACAAGCTTGTCACCTCCCACCTGCGCCTGGTGGCCAAGATCGCCATGGGCTACCGCGGCTACGGCCTGCCGGTCGGTGAGCTGATCAGCGAGGGCAATGTCGGCATGATGCAGGCAGTCAAGCGCTTCGATCCGGACCGCGGGTTCCGCCTCGCGACATACGCGATGTGGTGGATCCGGGCGGCAATCCAGGAGTACATCCTGCATAGCTGGTCACTGGTGAAGATGGGTACGACGGCGGCGCAGAAGAAGTTGTTCTTCAACCTGCGGCGTTTGAAGGGCCAGATGCAAGCCATCGAGGACGGTGACCTCAAGCCGGAACATGTCGCGAAGATCTCCCGCGTGTTGCAGGTGCCTGAGCAGGATGTAGTCAGCATGAACCGCCGCCTGGCGGCGCCGGACCACAGCCTGAATGCACCCGTTCGCGCGGACAGCGAGGGCGAATGGCAGGATTGGTTAGTGGACGATGCACAGAGCCAGGAAGCCGACCTTGCCGATCGGGAAGAGTTGTCCGGACGCAAGGCGCTGTTAAGCACGGCGCTGAAAACGCTGAACGATCGCGAACGCCACATCCTCATCGAGCGGCGGCTTAAGGACAATCCTACAACGCTCGAGGAGTTGTCACAGCAATACTCTATCTCGCGTGAGCGCGTCCGGCAGATTGAAGTGCGTGCCTTTGAGAAGTTGCAGAAGTCGATGAAGCAGCAGGTGATCGAGCAGCGGCTAGCGGTGCCACTGGCCGCCTGAATGGCAGACCGCCTCCATTCCGACTGGAATGGAGGCGTTCTTGGCCTGCAGGCTGTCAACCAGGGCCGTCGAGCCACTCGGCCGTGAGCGTGTCGCGCTCCTGCTTCAGCATACGAAGGGTTTGAGTCGCGCGGGCATCGAGCACGAGTCTGGTCGCGACTTCCGTCAGTTGGCCGACGAACCAGCCAAACCCGGTCGCGATCCAGGACAGCAATGGCTTGGTTGGATCGGCCAAGATGCCCATTGCGGCGTCGAGTGATCCCCCCTGCTCCCACAGATCGCGCAACGGCGCGCACACCGTCGCCGCACCCATCAAGATCATGGCGCGCGCCATGGGCCGGCTTTGTGTCTTTTCTGTAAACGCCACGGCCAACCCCGGGGCGAGCAGCACTGCCACCATGAGTGCGGTCCCGGGCACGATGGCTGCGGCCACGCCACATACGACGCCCTGCAGCAAAAACCAGGAACGGCGTGGCGCGGTGCGAACGCTGCCGGCTTTTGCCATCAGCCAAACACCGCAAATCCAAGCGCCACCACGCACGCGAGCAAGCCGGCGCCATCTGCCACCTCCTGACCAGCGCGGCGGGCCTGGGCGGCTCTTACCGGCGACGAACTTTCCCAGGCAGCAAGGCTGGAGGCGATCTCAGCCAGGCGGGCTTCGGCGGCTTCGTACCCGGACTTGTCCCCGCCCCGCTCCGGCTCGTCATCCAAAACAGCGACGATCGGCGTAAGCTGACCCGCCTGCGCCAATGCTGCCAGCCGTTTTGCCAGACGCTCCCGACGTGATCGGCTGCTGAACGTCTGCAGCAGCGGCTCCACTGCCGACACCGCCCATTGACTGAGGAATGGCAGATCGCTCGTCGAGAACTTGTCCTGCAACCGGGCCAACAGGCGAAGTTGCGACAGAAAATCGGTCGGGGTCATGGCGCCGGCAAGCCGGCTCAGATCCACGTCGAGCCGCTCGTCGCGGCGAGCCTCGATGAAGACCGCGATCTGGCGATCGACCAGCGGCTGGTCGCCCCGCGGCGATCGGGCGGCATGGGCCTCCAGAGCCGGCAGCAGATCGGACAGGCGGGTCGCCCAAGCGCGGGCCGTGGCCGGCGACTCGCAGGGGACAAGCGGGTTAAGTTGGTAGCACAGCCGCCATGCACCCGTCCCGGTTCGCCCGCCGGAGAACCAATGGCGGGTTTCCAGACCCTCCAGGCGGGCGATTGCGGCGTCATGCCCGGCGCCCCGGCGCTCGACCCAGGCCGTGGCGACCTGCGCCGTCGCAATCTCGGCCAGGGCGTCGGCCTGCTCAGGCGCCGAATGCAGCGCATGGTCCAACGCACTGGCCAAGCCGTCGGGCCACAGCGCCATGCGTCGCCAGACGAGCGGGGCAGTCGGGTCGAGGACTGCGATGGCGCGGGTAATGAGCAGGGCATCGGCCCGCCCATCGGCTGTCAGCACCTCGGAATCCCGGATACGGGTGGCTTCGTCGATCGCCGCTGCTGCTGTGACATCGCCGACGCCGCGGCGCAGCCAACGGTCGATGGTGCCGTTGCGCAGCATCGGGCCGGCGACATCCGGCGCGCGGTACATGGCGTGCGCCAGCATCCGCCCGGTCCAGGCCAGTTCTCCGCCCACCTCGATGGGGCGTTGCGCGCGCCGGGGCGGGCGCGCCGCGATCCGCCGTGCCCTGGCGGCGACCGGATTGGCCAGCAACGCCGGGGATGGCCGATGTTCCGGATCATCCGCCAGCATGCCGCGCAGCAACTCGACCAGGGTGGACGGCAGACGGTGGTTGCCGACCAGGGCGGCATAGCTGCCCAGTTCTAACTTGTTCCTCAGCACCTCGTCGTCCGGCACGCCTGCGACCGGATCGGCCCCCAGGGCCAGCATGACCATCAGGGCGCCCAAGGCATAGACGTCGTCCGCGATCGAGCCGTCTCCCCGGCCGGTCGGCAGGCAGACGGCCGAATAGGGCGGCTCCATCCAACTCGGCTGATGACAGGCCGGCGGGGCAGCCCAGGCGCATCCCAACGTCACGGGGGTGCGCGGCGCCGGCTGGAACAGGTTGCCCGCCCGAATGGCACGGTGGGTGACGTCGCGCTCCTGCAACTCTCCCAAGGCAAGCGCCATGGGTTTCAAGACGAAGTCGGTCAGCTCCGCTTCGGGCCAGGGCCGCAGGGTCGCCAGCAGGGACGAACCGGGCGGTGCCAGGCAAATGACGAAATAGCCGACCTCACCGGATGGCATCGGCGCCGGGCCATGTGCCAGGGGTGGCAGAAGATGCGGCGCGGTGAGGCCGGACAGCGCGTTCAGGGCGCGAACCCGGACCGGCCAGCCGCGACTGACTGCCACGGCCATGAACCCGGGCAGGCCACTGCGGGTCGCGGCGAACGCGGCTTGCGGCGTGGCCATGTTCGGCAGGGGCTGGGAGAAGTCGATCGTGTAGAGGCCGCCGATCAGCCCGGCGGCAGCCTCCTTGGTGGTCGTTGCCATTTTGGCGTGCCCGGTCTTTGCACGGCCATCATGGCGGGCGGCAGGTTAACAACCCGTTGCACTCGGGGCGGTCAGCCCTCGAACGGGTCCCGCATCAAGATGGTGTCGTCGCGTTCCGGGCTGGTGGAAAGCAACGTCACCGTCGACTCGACCAGTTCCTCGATCCGCCGGACGTATTTGATGGCCTGCGCGGGCAAGTCGGCCCAGGACCGGGCGCCCCTGGTCGAGCCGGACCAGCCTTCGATGGTCTCGAACACCGGTCGCGCAGCGGCCTGTGCGCCCTGCGCCGCCGGCAAGTAGCGCATCGTTTGGCCCGCGACCTGGTATCCCGTGCAGATCCGCAGCTCCGGCAGGCCGTCCAGCACGTCCAGCTTGGTCAATGCCAGGCCCGTGATGCCGCCGACCTTGACCGCCTGGCGGACCATCGCGGCATCGAACCAGCCGCAGCGACGCGGGCGCCCGGTCACGGTGCCGAATTCATGGCCGCG
Organism: uncultured Acetobacteraceae bacterium; assembly: GCA_964244585.1. Lineage (GTDB taxonomy): Bacteria > Pseudomonadota > Alphaproteobacteria > Acetobacterales > Acetobacteraceae > LMUY01. Next base: position 246,212 of record CAXTJM010000001.1, read on the forward strand.
CTCGCCCAACATGCGGCCGGTCGCGTCGGTCAACTCGGTCGGGAACGGTCCGCTGCCGACCCGGGTGCAGTATGCCTTGGCGATGCCCAGTACGAAGCCGACCGCAGCCGGCGCCATGCCGGACCCGCTGGCGGCCGTTGCCGCGATGGTGTTGCTGCTGGTCACGAAGGGGTAGGTGCCGTGATCCACGTCCAGCATCACGGCCTGCGCGCCCTCGAACAGGATGCGCTGCCCGGCCCGGCGCGCCTCGTCCAGACGCTGCCAGACGGGTTCGACATGCGGCAGGAGCCGTGGCGCCAGGGCCAGCAGGTCGTCCAGCAATCGCTGCTTCTCGAACGTCTCGGCGCCCAGGCCGCGGAGCAGCGTGTTGTGGTGCAGCAGCAGCTCGTCCAGCTTGTCGGACAGGGTCTGCGGCTCGGCCAGGTCGCAGGCGCGGATGGCACGCCGGGCGACCTTGTCCTCGTAGGCCGGGCCGATGCCGCGGCCGGTGGTGCCGATCTTCCGCTCCCCCCGCGCCGACTCGCGCGCACGGTCGAGTGCCGCATGCAGCGGCAGGATCAACGGCGCGTTGTCGGCGATGCGCAGATTGGCCGGGGAGACGTCCAGCCCCTGCGCCCGCACCCGGTCCATTTCCGCCAGCAGGGCGACCGGGTCCACCACGACACCGTTGCCGATCACACCCAGTTTGCCCCGCACCAGACCGGAGGGCAGCAAGCTCAGCTTATAAGTCTGGTTGCCGACCACCAGCGTGTGCCCGGCATTGTGGCCGCCCTGGAACCGCACCACGATGTCCGCGCGGCTCGCCAGCCAGTCCACGACCTTTCCCTTGCCTTCGTCGCCCCACTGGGCGCCGATCACCGTCACGTTTGCCATGCTCAATTAAGTCCTAGCGGGATATGGGTCGGGCGCGGCATGGCTCACAGCGCCACGGCCGCGCCGCCGCGCAGGATGTGCGTGCAGCGCAACCGCGCAGCCTCGGCCTCCGGATCGCTCACCGAGTCCAGCGCCGCCACGGTGGCATAGCCCTCCGCCCGCAAGCGCGCCGCCTCGGCATGGTTCCCGCCGACCGGGACGAACACCCGCGATGGAAGTTGCGGGATGGCGCAGGCCCGCAACACGGCATCCGGGTACAGCGTCAGCCCGGTCGCCGGCTCGTCCTCGCCGCACAGGTAGCGGCCGCCGCGCCCCAGGACCTCGTGCCGCCCCGTCGCGTACACGGCCGTGCAGACACCGGTGTGGTACGGCAGGTCGCGGAACTCCAGCGGATCGATCGTCAGCTTCAGCGATGGCGCCCGGTCCTGGATGGTCCGCACGGTCTCCGCCAGACGCCGGCACAGCGTGGCCGACAGCGGTGGCAGCGCCATCCCTTCCAGTTGCGCAAGCGCCGGGCCGGCGAGCCCGGCCGTCAGCAGCAACTCGCTCAACGTATGGGCCAGCCGGCCGCCATGCTGGACCACGGACGCCACGTCCTTCCGGTCGAGCGCCCGCAACAGGACCTGCCGGGCGGGCCCGTTGAACCCGGCCTCGTCCAGCAAGGTCGGCGCGAGCCGCGGCAGCGTCAGGTCGAAGCTGACCCGGGCCAGCCCCAACGCCGCCAACGCCTCGGCCGCCACCAGCACCATCTCGGCATCGGCGGCCAGGCTGTCGCAGCCGATCAGCTCGATGCCGGCCTGGGCGATCTGGCGATCCGGCGCGATCTGGTTGCCCCGCACCAGCAGGCATTGCCCGGCATAGCTCAGCCGCAGCGGGCGGGGCGCATCTGCCAGCCGGGTCGTGGCGATGCGGGCGACCTGCGGCGTCATGTCCGCCCGCACGCCCATCATGCGGTGGGAGTCCGGGTCCATCAGCCGGAAGATTTGGTCCGCCATGGCCGAGCCGGAGCCGGCCAGCAGCCCGTCCTCGAACTCCACCAAGGGCGGCTTGATGCGTTCGTAGCCGTGGGCGGCGAACACGCCCATCACCACCTCCACCGCAGCCGCCTCCGTCTCCGCCTCCGGCGGCAGCAGGTCGCGCAGTCCGGCCGGCAGCAGGGCCGGGTTCGCGGGCGTGTCGGGCAAGGGATCGGGCATGCCGGGCGGCTATATCATCGCGGATACGGGGGCAGAAGCGGCGGCGTAGGCCCAATCGAGCCAGGGCAGCAATGCATCGATGTCAGCCGTGTCCACCGTGGCGCCGCCCCAGATGCGCAAACCCGCCGGGGCATCGCGGTAGTTCGCGATGTCGTAGGCGACGCCCACCCCCTCCAGCAGGGTCGCCATTTGCGGGGCGAACTCGGCGATACGCAGGCAGATGGAGGTGGGCGAGCGATGGGCCGGATCGACCGCCAGGAAGCTGACCCAGGGCGTCGCGGCAACCCAGTCCGCGAGCCTCGCCAGATTGGCTTCCGCCCTGGCGATCAGGCCTGGCAACCCGCCCTGCCGCTCCGCCCAGGCCAGCCCGTCCAGCGCGTCGGCCACGCACAGCATGGACGGCGTGTTGATCGTCTCGCCGCGGAAGATGCCGGGCGTGATGCGGAAGATCTTGGGCATCGGCCAGGCCGGCCGGTTCCGCTCCAGCCGGGCCTGGGCGCGCGGCGAAAGGGCGAGCATGCCGTGCCCGGCCTCCCCGCCCAGCGCCTTCTGCCAGGACCAGGTCACGACATCCAGCCGGTCCCATGGCAGCTCCATGGCGAAGGCGGCGGACGTGGCGTCGCAGATCACCAGGCCCTCGCCGCGGCGCAGCCAGGGTCCGTCGGTCAGCCGCACGCCGGAGGTGGTGCCGTTCCAGGCGAGCACGAGGTCGTGTGCCGGGTCGACCGAGGCGAGGTCCGGCAGGCTCCCATACTCGGCGGCCAAGGTCCGCACGCCGGGCAGCTTCAACTCCCGCGTAATGTCGGCTGCCCACTGTGCGGAGAAGCTTTCGAACGCGAGCACGTCCACCGGCCGCGGCCCCAGCAGCGACCACAGCGCCATCTCCACCGCCCCGGTGTCGGAGGCGGGAACAATGCCGAGCCGCCACTCCGCCGGCATCCCCAGCAAGGCGGCGGACCGGTCGATCACCTCGGCGAGCATCGCCCTGGCCGCTGGCGCGCGGTGGCTGCGGCCCAGCATCGTGTTGTCCAGCGCCGCGGCGCTCCAGCCCGGGCGTTTGGCACAGGGGCCGGAGGAGAAGCACGGGTTGGCAGGGCGGGAGACGGGCTTGATCATCGCGCCCGACTATACCGGAACTTGGCGGCGGCGCACCTCCACGCAGATCGGCTCAGTAGGTGATGGTGGCCGTGACGGTATCGGTATACAGGCCCGGCGCCACGACCTGGTTGGCGGGGATTTGGCCATAGACGTTAATGGACTGCACCAGTCCGGTGCCCGTCCCGGCCAGGGTGTTCGTGCCCACCGTGTTGCCCCAGACGACGGAATGGCCGGCATCGGAATACAGGCTGTAGCTCAGCGCGCTCGTGTTGAAGGTCATCCTGCGCTGGCTCACCGTCGCACCGGTGCCCAGCCCCAGGTCAAGCCCGATATTGTAGGTCGTGCCCACCGTGCATGTCACCGCCAGCGCGGTCGTGGCGTTCGTCACGGCGGTGCTGTAGTTGCCGAACGCGAGCGGCGCCGCCGTGATGCTGCAAAACGACAGGACGGTCGCACTCACGGCCATCGTGGATGTGGCGGTCGCCGCGCCTGCTGGTTGTGCGCCTTGCGCTAGTACCAGTGCAGCCGCCAAGCCGCAGCGGCCAAACCACCATACCTTCTGCATTCCGCACGTCTCCATATAAGTAGAAGCAGCACGAACGCCTTTTTGGGTCCATAGACCCAGTATAGGGTAAACACGTCAATCGAGTATTGCTTTCTCCAGGTAATATCGAGGCGTTTCTTAATTCAATTAGGCCATACCATAATTTCAGAGACGAAGTATGCTTCCCGCTTCACGAGCCGTTAATCGAGCAGCCCTGTGCCCATCATGCGACGAACGAGGGCTCTGCTTGCCTTCTCACCCGCCTGGGCCGGCCTCAATAGGTCAACAACACCGTGATCGTGTCACCATAGCTGCCCGGACTGGTCCGAAGTCCCGCCGGGATGACGCCATAGGCCGTGTAGGTCCGGCTCACCGGCGAGGCGACGCCGGACTGATAGCCATCCGTCACCGTGGCCGACCCGGCGCTGCCGTCTCCCCATACCTGCGTGTGCGCAGCGTCACGGTAGAGTTGATAGGCAAGTTGCGCAGTGCCGCTGCCCATGGTGCGCGACCCCACCGCACCGCTGGAGCCGCCCCCCAGCGCAATGGTGTAGGACACCAGGGTGGAGGCGGTGCCCTGGCAGGTTACGGTCAGGGAGGCCGTGCTCGTGGTGGGCGCGGCGCTGAACGGGTTGTAGCTGCCGAACGATTCGCCGGTCGCGGTGGCGATGCAAACCTGGCCCCAGGCCGGCCCGCCCAGCACCATCACGACGAGGAAAGCCAGAACCCTCATGTCGACGCTCCTTCGAGGCAGGGCACCGGGCCGATCCGCGGCAGCGCCCCCGGGTGCGGCTTGAACTCGAACCGTGCGACGCAGGCGCTGCCGTCCTGGCGCGTCACGTCCAACACGTTGCTGGCGGCGAGCCCGGTGACGAACGCCTCGCCGTCGAAGCCGACCGTGGCCGCCTGCCGGTTCGATCGCAGGACGGCCCGGCTTCCGACCTGGATCGGGTGTCCCGCCGCATCCACCAGCCGCAGCAGCGCGCCCTGCATCGGCTGCATCGCGAACCGCACCACCACGCCGGAGCGGTCCTGCGGCCGCACGGTCTGCGTCGGCGTGCCGAACGACGCGTCGAGCGGGACGTCCCGCGCGTCGATACCCAGTTGGTTGGCCTCGTAGGAGCGCAGGTTGGTCACCAGGCGCGTGCCGGAGCCGTCGGTCTCGCCAACCGGTCGGTTCTCCTGCAACACGTGGATGCCGGCGATGCCCGACGTGTCCACGACGGCGAAGCTGTCATAGATGGTGTTGGCGGCGAACAGCCTGCCATCGGCCAGCGCCACCGCCCCCTGCGCCGAGGCACGGTACGCGGTGTGCCCGGCAGTCCGGTCGGCGCCGATGTCGAGCAGGGCCTCGGATGCCCGGTACTGCAGGTCTGCGGTCTGGCGCGTCGGCTGGCCGACGGACGATGCGACCTGGAAGCCGTAATCGCCGATCTCCGCCGCCGAGCGGGTCGCCTGCACGGTGCCGAAGGACTGGCCGCCGCCGGCATTGCCGCTCATCGATACCGCCGTCCGGCCGCCCAACGGGATGCTGATCCCGATCACCGCACCCATGCTGCGGCGATGCGACAGGTCGGTGAACGCGGTCGCATACAGATAGGCCCGGTCGCTGAACGCCGGCCGGGAATAGCTGAGCGACAGCAGCGTCGTCCGGGTGGCTGGTTTGATCGCGTAGCTCACCGATTGGGAGAAACCCGCATAGGCCTGCCCCATGGCGAAGGATGGGGCGCCCGATGTCACCGGGTTGCGGCGGATCATCGTGAACTGGATGCCCAGCGCCCCGCCTTGCCCAAGCGACAGGCCGAAGCCGGCGCGGGCGGCCAGGCGCGGCGCCGTGTCGCCGTAGGACGCCGCCACATCGCGATAGCGGGGACTGGTGAGTTGCACCGATCCGGTGAGGCTGATGCGCGACGAGATCCGCTCGAACGCGGCATAGCCCAGCCCGCCCGTGCGCCCGCGCGACGTGCTGAATGCCGTGGTGAAGGATACCACGCCCAGGCTGCCGACCGTGGCGCTTGCGCCGCCCCCGCCCATCGCCGCCAGGGGAGAGGCTTCGAGATGGGCCTCCATCGTCAGCCAGTCGGCGACGCCTCGGCGGATGCTGCCGGATGCGGCGGCGCTGCGGTAATCGTCGCTCAGCACACCGTAGTTCATCCGCACCGACCCAATCTCCGCTGAGAAGGCACTGAGCCCGCGCGCCAACATCGCGTTGCTGGCATAGAATGGCAGCGTCTGCGTCTCCTGCTGCCCAAGCGCATTGGTGATCGCGACGGAGACGCTGCCCGCGCCAGTCACGACCGGCAGTTGGCGAAGTTCGAACGGCCCCGGCGGCACGTCGCGCGACAGGAGCTGCACGTCGTTGACCAGCACGTCGACGCTGGACGGCACGGCGACCGTTCCGGCGATCGTCGGCACCGGAAACGTCACCAGGTCCGACCGCAGCGAGAAATCGGTCGTGACCTGCACCCCGCCAAGCCGCACCGGGCGGGTCCAGGCGAGGCCCCCGGTGATCAGGTCGCCGATCCGGGCACGCAACAACCCGTCGGGATCGGAGTAGGTGTAGGTGGACTCCAGGCGGGTCGTCGTGCGCGCGCCAGGCGATGGCCCACCCTCCTGCACGAGCAGGCCGGTGCTGGTCACGCCCACGGGGCTGAAGACGCGGGCGTCCAACTGCCCCTGCACGAGGGTACGCCCGCCGGAGGATGTCGTGACCAGGTTGTAGTTCAGCACGAAGCCGGTCGCGCTTTGCACCGCTGGCAGGCCCGTCGCCACCGGCTGGCCGATTTCGGCGGGCACCAGGCTGCCGGGCGCCGCGGTGACCTGCAGGATCTGCCTCCGCTCGTCGATGCGGTAGCGGATGCCCGGCAGGTCGGACAGCCGCTCGGTGGCGTCGTCGCCAGCGCCGGCGTCATCCGCCAGCGGCAGCAGCCCGATGTCCCGCAGCTCGTGCCGGGTGGCCAGCAAGGCCGCGCCGCGCTGCTGGAAGCTGCCGAGCAGGCCGATCTCCCGCCCGTTGATCACCACGGCCAGGATCAACGCGCGGTCCTGCGCGATGTCCTCGGACCGCGCGATGCGGACCAGCAGGAGGGCGCAGGCCGTTGCCGCGGCAAGCCTGCGCCGGCGTGCCCGCCGCGCCACGGGCGCCAATCAGGGCGCGGTGACGGGAACGGCGATGTCGATCCGGCCGCTGTCGGACAGGCCGGTCAGCCGGGCGGAGCCGCCTGGTTGCAGCGCCGAGCCGTTGACGATGCGCCAGGACCGCTCGACCCGTGGCAGGATGTAGGGATTGCCATTGGCCACCAGGGCAAGGCTCCGCATGCCGGCGGAAAGCTGCGGCTGCAGAAGCCGCGTTCGACTGTTCCCCTTGTTTGCGGCCCGCAGCATCGCGACGCGGCCATCGCTGGTGATCCGCCAATCCACCGCCGGCGCCGTCCGGCCCGGCGGCTCCAGGAAGACCGGAAGCGACAGCCGAAGCGCGAACTGCACCCCGGTGGTGGCGAGCGAGGAGCCGATCTGGTCGACCAGCAGCCGATACGCCGCCTCGACCGGTCCTGGCGCCTTGCGGGCCACGAGCCGGAAGGTCTGCGTCTCTCCGCCGCCGATCTCCGCGATGGGCGGGCTGACGACGATATCCTCGGTCGCATGAAGCCGGTCGGCCTCGCCGGACTGCTCCCATCCGAAGGGACGCACCTGCACGGTGACGTTGCCCGCGCCGGTGTTGGTGACCGCAAGGGTGGTGGCCAACTGCCCGGCGGCCAGTTCGACCGTAACCGGAGCGACCTGGATGCCTTGCGCACGCAGCGACCGCGCCGCAAGCGCAAGTGCGACCGCAAGGATGATCCGAAACACAGGGCGCATTTTGCACTCCCACCAAGTGTAGAGCCGAACGAGGCTGTTACACTTGATTCGTTTCGTCGGAGTTCTTGAGATGTTACCGCGTTATCTTGTCGACATTAAGCTTTAACGACCATGTCACTGGTCGTGCCGGTCAGCCGCGCAGCCGCTGGAACATGGCGGCGGGATCGTTCAGGACGGCACGGGTGACGCGCACATGCTCCAGATCCTCCCAGGCCGCGACGGTGAGCTGCCCGCCATCCGCCCGCAGGATGCTGGCGCCTGGCAGCGCGAGCAGGATGGGCGAGTGCGTCGCGATAACGAACTGGCAGCCTTGCGCCACCATGTCCTGGATCATGATGATCAACGCCAGCACGCGGGTGGGCGAAAGCGGCGTCTCCGGCTCGTCGAGGAAATACAGGCCGTCCGGGGCCAGCCGCGCCCCCAGCAGGTGCAGGAACGTCTCCCCGTGCGAACGGGCATCCGGGTCCGCGCCATAGGTTTGCACCATGCGGCCGGTCTGGCCGCGCATGGAATTGACGGCCAGCTTTCGGCCGTATCCTGCCGGCACGATGCGGCCCAGTTCCTCCGCGTCCGCCTCCAGGCCGGCCATGTCCCGCGTCACCCGGGCGGTAAAGCCGAACACGTCTTCGGCCCGCAGGAACAGCCTCGTGTAGGCCTTCGCCGTGCGGGTGAAGCGGAATCCTTCGTGGAAGCGCCGGGCGCTGCCCAGGGTCGGGTCGGTGTCCAGGCCATGGCTGCCGACCGCCGTCGCGTCCATGCCCCAGGCCATCCCCTCCAGCAGGGTGGACTTACCGCAGCCATTCTCTCCCACCAGGAACGTAACCGCATGGGTGAACCGGAGCACGTCCAGCTTGGCGATGAGCGGGACCGTCCAGGGAAAGCCGTCGCCGACATGCCCTTCCCGCCGGATCATCTGGTCCAGGAACATCAGAGGGTCACGGAATGCCCGAGCGGCCCATGCCCGGCCCCGATGCCCGGGGCCGCCGCTATGGCCGCCTGCACGTAGTCGCGGGCGCGCAGCACGGCGTCCGGCAGCGCCAGGCCGGCCGCCAGCCCGACGGCGACCGCGGTGGCCAAGGTGCAGCCGGTGCCATGGGTGTGGCGGGTCGGCAGGCGCGGGCGTTCCAACCTCAGGACATCGTCCACGGTCACCAGCAGGTCGACCAGCGTATCGCCCTTGCCATGCCCGCCTTTCAGCAGCACGGCGGGCACGCCGAGCGTCAGCAGCGTGTCGGCAGCGCCTTCCATCGCCCCCACGTCCGGAATGCTACGGCCGATCAGCACCTCCGCTTCCGGAAGGTTCGGCGTCAACAGCGTCGTGAGCGGCAGGAGGAAGCGCTTCAGGGCGGCAACCGCCTCGCGGTCGAGCAGCCTGGCGCCGCCGGTTGCCGTCATCACCGGGTCGACCACCAGCGGCAGCCCGGACCTGGCCAGCAGCGCCGCCACCGCCTCGATCGTCGCGGCGTCGCCCAACATCCCCGTCTTGACGGCATCCGCACCGGGATCGGCCAACGCCAGCGCTATTTGCTGGCGGATGAACGGCAGGGGCACCGGATGGATGCCATGCACGTTGCGGGTGTCCTGCGCCGTCACCGCCGTCACGGCGGTGCTGGCATGGGCGCCCAGCGCCATCGCCGTCTTGATGTCGGCCTGGATCCCCGCGCCGCCGCCCGAATCCGAGCCTGCGATCACCAGGATCCGCGGGATCATGCAGCCCGCGCCTGGGCGACATGCGCGATCGTCTCGCATAATTCGTCCACCACGCGGCGGACCAGCGCCTCATCCTCGCCTTCCGCCATCACGCGCACCACCGGCTCGGTTCCGCTCTCCCGCAGCAGCAAGCGGCCGGCGGAGGCCAGGCTGGCCTCCGCCTCCGCCACGGCGGCGCGGATGCGGCCATCCCCCAGCGGCGATGCGCCGTTGAACCGCACGCTGCGCAGGCGCTGCGGCAGGGGATCGAACAGCCGCAGCGCGGCACTGGCGGGACGGCGCTGCTCCACCAGCACCGCCAGCACCTGCAAGGCGGCGACCAGGCCGTCCCCGGTGGTGGAGTAGTCGCCGAGGATGACGTGGCCGGATTGCTCCCCGCCAAGGTTGAGCCCGTCCGCCCGCATCCGCTCCATGACATAGCGGTCGCCCACGGCGGTGCGGTGCAGCGCCAGCCCCTGCCGCACCAGGAACCGCTCCAGGCCCAGATTGGACATGACCGTGGCGACCACGCCGCCGCCGCGCAGCCGGCCGGAGCGGTGGAGGTTCATCGCCGCCAGGGCCAGGATCTGGTCGCCATCCACCAGCCGGCCGCGTTCGTCCGACATCAGCAGCCGGTCGGCATCCCCGTCCAGCGCCACGCCCAGATCGGCGCCATGCTCCACCACCGCGCGGCAGAGGTGGTCGGGCACGGTGGACCCGCACTCCTTGTTGATGTTGAATCCATCCGGCGTCACGCCCAGCGGGATCACGGTCGCCCCGAGTTCCCACAGCACGGTGGGCGCCACCTTGTAGGCCGCGCCGTGGGCGCAATCGATCACGATCTTCAGCCCGTCCAGCGTCTGGCCGCGGGGGAACGTCGCCTTCGCGCTTTCGATGTAGCGCCCGGCCGCGTCCACCAGGCGGGACGCACGCCCCAGCACCGGCGGCGCCGCCATGCGGCCGGCCAGGTCGGAGGCCATCAAGGCCTCGATCTCAGCCTCCGTCGCATCGGACAGCTTGTAGCCGTCCGGACCGAACAGCTTGATGCCGTTATCCTCGAACGGGTTGTGGCTGGCCGAGATCATCACGCCGAGATCGGCGCGCATGCTGCGGGTGAGCATGGCGATCGCCGGCGTCGGCAGCGGCCCGACCAACTGCACGTCCATGCCGACGCCGACAAAGCCGGCGACCAGGGCAGGCTCGATCATATAGCCCGACAGCCGGGTATCCTTGCCGATCACCACCCGGTGGCGATGGCTGCCCCGCACGAACATGATCCCGGCGGCCTGGCCCAGGCGCAGCGCCATCTCGGCCGTCATCGGATCGGCATTTGCGGTGCCGCGTATCCCATCCGTGCCGAACAGCCGCCTGCCGTTTACCATCGTACTCACGATCCGTGCGCCTGTTTGCAGCCCCTGGTAGCCTAGCCGGCGAGGGCGGACCAGACCCGGACGGCCTGGACGGTCGCCGCGACATCGTGGACGCGCAGCACGGCAGCCCCTTGCGATAGGGCGAACAGCGCCGCCGCCAGTGACCCGGCGCCGCGTTGCTTCGGCGCGGCGTGGCCCATTAGCGTTCCGATGAAGCGCTTGCGGGACACCCCGACCACCAGGGGACGCCCCAGCGCGTGCGACGGTGCCAGGTCGCGCAGCAGCGTGATGTTCTGCGCGGCGTTCTTGGCGAACCCGATGCCGGGATCCAGCATGATCTGGCTCGCCTGCACGCCCGCTTGTTCGGCCCAGGCGAGGCGTTCGGCCAGTTCGTTGGCGACCTCGGTGCCCACGTCGTCATACACCGCCAGGCTGTTCATCGTCGCCGGGTCGCCCCGCATGTGCATCAGGATGACGGCGCAGCCCCGTGCCGCGACCAGCCTGGCCGCGTCCGGATCGTGTCGCAAGGCGGACACGTCGTTGACGATGCTCGCGCCGGCATCCAGCGCGGCAGCCATGACGGTCGCGTCGCGGGTATCGATGGAGAGCGGGACGCCAACATCCCGCAGCCCGGTGATCACGGGAACGACGCGCGCCCGCTCCTCCGCCGTTGCCAATCCGCCGCTGCCTGGCCGGGTCGACTCGCCGCCGATGTCGAGCAGGTCCGCCCCATCGGCCACCATCTGCTGCCCCGCGGCGACGGCGCGGCCGGGATCGAGATGGTCTCCTCCGTCACTGAAGCTGTCCGGGGTGACGTTGAGTATCGCCATGACCGAGGGGCGGGCGAGGCTGTCCAATTGCCAGACCATCGAAGCACGAGGGCTCAGGCCGGCCGGTAGTTCAACCGGGTCGCCAGCCAGTTGCGCAGCTCCAGCAACGAGGCCGTGTCCGCCAGCATTGCCATCGTGCTTGCCGTCGCCGCCAGCGCCCCCAGGGGACGCACGCCGACCGCGCTCGCCTGCTCCTGCACCGCGCCGGACCCCACCGCCTGGGCACAGGCCCGCCGCCACAGCGCCACCATGGCAGCCGGGGTGAGGTGCGGCAGGACTAGCGCCACCTCCAGCTCCGAGGCCGCCGCAGTCGCCCGCCATGCCTTCCGCAGGGGCGTGTCACCCAAACGGGTCGCCAGCAACTCGCTCACATCCGGCGTCGATGGAAAGGCCGGGTCGCGAAGCCGGCGCCCTGCCTCGTCCACGCTGCCGAACGAAAAGGCCGGCACCACGCCCGTGGCGGCCAACAGGCGCGCCAGATCGGGGACGCGGCGTCCGTGCAGGCAGATGGCGTCCACCTGGGCACGGCTGATGGCGTCCATCGCCGCCGCGTCGCTCAGCCCGAAGACCGGCGTCCAAGCCACGCCGAGCAGGTCCAGCGCCAGCAAGGCCGGCAGCTCCGGACCCGCTGGCCCGGATGCGGCGATCCGCAGCGTCGGTCCGCCGGCGCCGCCGAAAGGCCCGCGGCTCACCAGCAGGCCGGGGGTCACGCCGGCCAGCGCCGGGATCCATTGCGCCACGTCGAACTGGGCACGCGGGTCGCCGACCAGCCAGGCCATTGCCGCGCTGCCGGGCAACAGCAATGCGGTGCCCCCATCCGGGACGGTGCGCGCCTCGAACTGGTTTGCCCCGGTCACGCCGTCGACGCCGCCGACCAGGTCCTTGCGCAACGGCGTGCCAGGCGGCAGCGCCCGGCCAAGGCTGGGCGTCAGCCAGCCTGCCCACGCATCGACCGGCCCCCCCTCCGGGCCGGCCACCAGCAGCGTGGCCCCCTCGGGGAACGGCGCCGCGGCCGGGGCAGCCGCGACGGTCGCCAGCGCGAGCGCCGAACCCAGGACAGAACGACGGCTGACGGCGTGGCTCAACGTGACATCCTTCCGACCCGAAATGGCTCAGCCATTGACGCCGGCTGACCTGGTTGCCCTTGGTCGAGGCTCATGAATCATAGGCAATGAGGCTTTCGAAAGGCACGGCGAGCTTCTGCCGCCCTGCCAGGAAGCTCAACTCGATCAGCGCCGCCGCGCCAGGAACCACGGCGCCGACGGTTTGAAGCAGGGTAATGCCGGCCGCCATGGTGCCGCCGGTCGCCAGCAGGTCGTCCACCACCACGACGCGTTGCCCGGCAGCCACTGCATCGGCCTGGATTTCCAGGCGGTCCGTGCCGTATTCCAGCGCATAGTCGTGCGCGATGACCTTGCCGGGCAGCTTGCCGCGCTTGCGCAGCATGATGAAGCCGCAGCCCAGCTTCAGCGCCAGCGGCGCCGCGAGCAGGAAGCCCCGGGATTCCACGCCCGCCACCAGATCCGGCTGCCATTGCCGCACGCAGCGTGCCATCCGCCCCATGGCGACCTGCCAGGCATCCGGATGCCGCAGCAAGGTGGAGACATCGTAGAACAGGATGCCCGGCTTGGGAAAATCCGGGATGCTGGCGATGTGGTCCTTCAGGTCCATGGCTGTGTCCTCGTGGTCGGATCGGCCCTATAGCCGGCCCGGTCCGGTTACGCTAACCGGCGTCATGACCCGACGCACGTCCCGCCCCCTCATCGCAGCCTTGCTGGGGGTGGCGTTCATCATCCTCTACATCGCCGCCGCCATCACCCTGCCGGACCTGCTGCCGCAGTATTGGGCGGTGCAGGCAGTGTATTTCCTGGTGGCCGGGATCGTCTGGGTGTTCCCGGTGCGCTGGCTGATGCTGTGGAGCGTCGGCAAGCGCTGAGCGCTTCCGACTGCCGACACGACGGGAAGACGTGTCACATTGGGACTTGGTCGGAGCGAGAGGATTCGAACCTCCGGCCTCTGGCTCCCGAAGCAAGCGCTCTACCAGGCTGAGCTACGCTCCGACCGAGGAGCGCCGTATAGCCGGCGGCAGCCACGCCCGCAAGCTACAGTCGTGCCGCGCCAGACCGCGACGGGGCTGGCATGGTCAGCAGCCTGCGCAAGGCAGCAGGGACATCCGGCGCCACCTCGTACAGGGCTCGGCTGGACGGGTCGGCAAAGCCGTCCGACACGAAGCTGTTGAGCAGCGAGATCAGCGGCGCCGCCCACCCGTTGAGGTTGACGATCAGCACCGGCCGGTCGTGCAGGCCCAGTTGCCGCCAGGTGATGATCTCGATGGTTTCATCCAGCGTTCCCAATCCGCCCGGCATGGTCACGAACGCATCCGCGGTCTCGAACATCAGCGCCTTGCGGGCATGCATGCTGCCGGTCACCCGCAGATCCGTTACCCCCGGATGCGCCACCTCCCGCGCCCGCAGGAAGTCCGGGATGATGCCGGTGACGGCACCCTCCGCAGCCAACGCGCCGTCCGCGACCGCGCCCATCAACCCGACCCGGCCGCCACCATAGATCAGGCGGATGCCGGACATGGCCAAGCCCCGGCCCAGCGCCTCGGCAGCGCTGCGCCAGGCAGGGTCATGGCCGACCCGGGAACCGCAGAAGACGACGACGGAGCTGATATTGGCTGGCACCGATGAAGCTCCTACGATCCGCGCGGCGGGTCTGCCGGGACGGCGGCCCACTATCGCGCTTGCCTTGGCGGGACCGGACGCCTGGTCGCCGACGGGGCCGGGTTCGCCGACCCGGTCAAGGCAAAGACGCCACCTGCCACCGGCAGTTCCCGTGCAAGTCGCCTACAGCCGGGTCGCCATCACCCACACGAGGCAACCCGACAGCACCACCAGCAACAGCGCCAGCAACGGTGATGCCATCCGAGGCTGGCGCGTGGCGCCCGGCAGGCGTTTGCGGCCGGTGATCATCGGCCGCAGCAGGTTGTGCCGCTTCACGACGGCGTAGGCCAGCACCGCGACGACGTGCAACCCGACCAGCCAAAGCAGGATGGTGAAGTTGACCGCGTGCAAGGCGGTGAGCCGGTCGCTCACGTCCTTGCTGACGAAATGGGCGAGCGGACCTTGCGTGACGATATCGTCGTTGCTGAACAGGCCGGAGCCGACCTGCACCGCGATGTCGCCCAACAGGACCAGCACCATCCAGCCGCCGGCCGCATTGTGGCCGACCTGGTCGTCGTCCTCCCGGCGCGTGAACTGCGCCAGGTGGCGGAATCCCTCGACCGGGTTGCGGAGGAACTGGCTGAACCTGGATGTCTCGCTGCCCAGGAACCCCCAGGCCAGCCGGAACAGCAGCAGGCTGAGCATCGTGTAACCCGACAGGAGATGCAGGTCGATGCGGTCGAACCGGATCGACAGGTAACTGGTTCCGATCAGCACCACGATGGCCCAATGGAACAGCCGGGTCGGGGCATCCCAAACCCGCATCGACAACCTCAAGGCTGTCTGTCGCGACCGTGGCCGCCGCACTCCACTCATTACCATGCCCCTCTTATGTGATCCTGCCTTTAACATCTGCGTCATGCCAGCGCGCCACGATTGTGCAACACAGTGTTGCGCGGTTGTCTCACTCCCGTTACGTTGCAGCCGAAATGTCATTCAACGTTCGCCGGTCCCGAAACCGTCTGACCGCGTTGGCAGTCTGCGCGTTCATGGCGATCGGTTTGGGGGCTGCCGTCGGCCTCTCCACCTCGCGGCGAGTAGCGCCCATACCGGCCCCGGTGTCGCAACAGGCTGTCGCGCCGCCGCCGCTTCGCGCGGCAGTGCCGGCGCCGCCTGCTCCGAGCTTCGACATCGTTCGAGTCACGCCGGATGGCAGCGCCGTGCTTGCCGGCCGCGCGGCCCCAGGCTCGACCGTGACCGTGCAGGAGGCCGGGCAAACCGTCGGACAAGCCCAGGCGGACATCCGGGGCGCCTGGGTGATGGTGCCATCCGCCAGGCTTGCTCCAGGGGGCAGCGAACTCACGCTGACCGCGAAGACGGCGGATGGGGTGTCGACCGCGGCAGAGGCCCCGGTCCTCGTGCTTGTCCCGACTCCGGCCCCGCCGTCACGCCCGGCGCCCCCGGCATTGGCGTTGCTGACGCCGCCCACCGGGCCGTCCCGCCTGTTGCAGGCGCCCTCCGGCCCTACCGCGACGCAGAGGCTCGGCCTGGACACGGTCGATTACGACGAGCACGGCGCGATCCGGTTCAGCGGAACCGCGCCACCGCAGACTCCGGTGCGCGCCTATGTCGACAACCATCCCGCCGGCGATGCGACCGCCGATGCCGATGGCCACTGGGCCATGTCGCCGCCGCGCGAGGTGGAGCCCGGCCTGCATCAGCTTCGCCTGGACCAATTGACCCCGCAGGGCCAGGTCGCCAAGCGGATCGAGCTGCCGTTCAAGCGGGAACAACTGGGCACCGCGCAGGTCGCGGACGGCCAGGTCGTCGTGCAGCCTGGGCAGAATCTTTGGCGGCTGGCGCGGCGTGCCTATGGCACCGGCATCCGCTACACGGTCATCTTCATGGCCAACCGGGACCAGATCCGCGACGAACGGCTGATCTACCCTGGCCAGGTCTTCACCATGCCTGGCGCCATCCCGGTCTCGGCGACCGGACCGGCGCACTGAGCTTGCCCGGGCGGGGCGCCGGGATCATAAACCCGCCCGTATGACCCTCGCCCAGACGCTCCGGACCGTGTTCGCCCCGCCGCATCGGGCGGGCTATCCCTTCATCGCGATCGGCTTGGTGGTGGCGTTGGTCGGCCTGTTCGTCAGCCGTTGGCTGTTCTGGCCCTTCGCCGCCTTCACCGTGTTCAGCCTGTATTTCTTCCGCGACCCGGAGCGCACGCCGCCCGCCCGCCCGGGCACCCTGCTCTCGCCGGCGGATGGCCGCGTGGTCTCCGTGATGCAGGCCGTGCCGCCCGAGGAACTCGGCCTGGGGCCGTCGCCCCGGTGGCGGGTGGCGACGTTCCTGTCCGTGCTGAACGTCCACGTCAACCGCGTGCCCGCCACGGCCGAGGTGACACGGATCGCCTACCGCCACGGCGCCTTCGTCAATGCGAGCATGGACAAGGCCAGCGACGCGAACGAGCGCAATGCGCTGGCCATGCGCCTGCCGGACGGGCGGGATTTCGCCGTGGTGCAGATCGCCGGGTTGATCGCCCGGCGCATCCTGTGCGACGCCAAGGTGGGCGAGACCGTGGTCGGCGGCGCGCGGTTCGGCATCATCCGCTTCGGCAGCCGCACCGATCTGTACCTGCCGCTCGGCGTGGCTCCCCTGGTCGTCGTCGGACAGACGATGGTGGGCGGTGAGACGGTGATGGCCGAACTGGGATGAACGGCATCGGGCCGTTCCGGCGGCCCGGCCGCGTGCGGCGCAGGCCCCGCTACCACGGACCGTCCTTCAACCGGATGATCCCGAACCTGATGACCATGCTCGGCCTATGCGCCGGGCTGACGTCGATGCGCTTCGCCCTGGACGAACGTTGGGGCAATGCTGCGGTCGCGCTGGTTGTGGCCGCATGCATTGATGGGTTGGACGGCCGGATCGCCCGCTTGCTGAAGGCGACCTCCCGCTTCGGCGCCGAGTTCGACAGCCTGGCAGATTTCCTCTGCTTTGGCGTGGCGCCGGCCTTCATCCTCTATTTGTGGTCGCTGCACGCCGCCGGCGGCTACGGCTTCGCTCCGTGCCTGATGTTCGCGGTGTGCATGGCGCTGCGGCTGGCCCGGTTCAACGCCGGGCTGGACGCCTCGCCTGCCCCAGCCTACGCGCAGTCGTTCTTCACCGGGGTACCCGCCCCGGCCGGCGCGGGGCTGGTGTTATTTCCGCTGTTCGCCGGGTTGGAGACGCGGGAATGGGGCCTGCCGCGCCTCTTCGCCGTCGTGCACCATCCCCTGTTCTGTGCCGTCATCCTTGTCGGCGTGGCGACCCTGCTGGTTTCCACCCTGCCGGTGTGGAGCTTCAAGAACTTCAAGGTGCCGTCGGCCTACGTTCTCCCGTTGTTGCTGGGCACCGGGCTGTTCGCCGCCGTGGTCGTGGCCGATCCATGGGCGGCGCTGGCGGCAGGCGGCTTGATCTACGCAGGCATGCTGCCGCTCAGCCGGCGCAGCTTCCACCGCCTGCGCGCCGCGGCGGAAGGCGGCGAGCCGGCCGAGTGACTGGAGAGCGCTAGGCATGGGCCTTCGTGTCGCCGGTGGGCAGATCCTGCCCGACGAACCCTTCACGCCGGGCGAGATCGGCATCCAGGCCGCATGGACGTAACCGTCCGCCGTTCGCAGTCGAGCCGGAGCGCCATCGGGCTACTCAAGCTCCTCCTCGCCGCGTCGGTGCTGATCCCGGTCGCGCTGTTCATGATCGCGGCATGGGTGAACTATGACGCGGCCATCGCCGGCGCCGAGCGGGAGTTGCTGCGGAGCAGCGAGGTCGCCGGGGAGCAGGCGGCGAAGATCTTCGACAGCCAGCGCCAGATTGCCGAGCGAGTGAACGACCTGGTTCGCGATCTCGACGACGCGACCATCCAGCGATCGGAACGAAGCCTTCATGAGGCATTCATCGCGATGATCGCGCGGATGCCCGAGGTACAGAGCGTCCTGCTTGCCAGCCGCGACGGCCATCCCCTGGTCAGCGCCGGCACCTATCCGGTCCCCCGCGAGGTGCTTCTGACCTCGCGGGACTACTTCAGGGCCGTGATGGATGGCCGTGGCGGGACCCATGTCAGCGCCCTCCAGGTTGGCGACATCAATCGCCAGCGCTTCTTCGGCTTGTCGCAGGGCTGGAACGGCGTCGACGGCGCGCTGAAGGGCGTCATCGACGTGGCTGTCTCGCCCGCTTTCTTCGAGGAGTTCTACGCCGTGCTCATCGGCGAGGGGCAGGACGGCGTCGAGGGCAAGGTCATCACCCTGCTCCGCGATGACGGCCAGATCCTCGTGCGCTACCCGCCAAGCTCCGGCCCGCTGCCGCAAGCGTCCAAGACCGACCCGTTCTTCACCGCGGTCCGGACCAATCCGGACGAAGGGACGTACAACAGCCGCTCCATCGTCGATTCCGGCCGGCCAAAGCGGATCTTCGCCTACCGGCGGGTCCTGGGATACCCGCTCTACGTCGTGGCGGGACGCAGCCGGGCGTCGATCATGGCGGGCTGGCGCAGGACGATAGCCGGGCACCTCATCTTCGGCGTGCCGGTCACCCTCGCCCTGGTCGCTGTGGCCTGGACGGCGCTGGTGCGGTCGCAGCGTGAGATGCAGGCGCTCGACCGTGCGCACCAGGAGATCGCCCGGCGGGAGCGCGCCGAGGCAGCTCTGCTGAAATCCCAGCGGCTGGAAGCCGTGGGGCAGATGACAGGCGGGGTGGCGCACGACTTCAACAACCTCCTGACGGTGATCCTGGGCAGTGCGGAGCTGTTGGGGCGGCGGGCGGACGATCCCGGGCGGGTCCGCAGGATCGCCCAGCAGATCATCCTGGCCGCGCAGCACGGCGGAAAGGTCACTCAGCAACTCCTCACCTTCTCCCGGCGCCAGTTGATGCATCCGGAAATCCTCGACCTGAACAAGCTGCTGCGCGACTTCCGGCCACTCCTGGAACGGGCGGCGAGCGAGGCCGTGCGCATCGAACTCGCCCTGGCGCCCGACGCGTGGCGCGTCCGGCTGGACCCTGGCCATTTCGAAGCGGCCATCCTGAACCTGGTCGGCAATGCCCGCGACGCCATGCCGGATGGGGGAGCCGTCTGGATCACCACCCGCAACGTCCGCTTAGCGCCCGACGACATCCAGGACCTGCCGGCCGGCGACTACGTGCAGGTGGCGGTCGCCGATGAAGGGAGCGGCATGGACCCGCAAACCGCCGCCAAGGCGTTCGAGCCGTTCTTCACCACGAAGGAGATCGGCAAAGGCACCGGGCTGGGACTCAGCCAGGTCTACGGCTTCGCCAAGCAGGCCGGGGGCGACGTGCGCATCCGCACCGGAATCGGCGCCGGCACCGCCGTCGAACTGATGCTGCCGCAGGCACAGGAGGCGCAGGCGCCGCCCGGCGACGAGCCGGCTGTCCCGCCGGCGCGCGCGGATGGCGGTCGGGCGCGGACCGCCGCCGACGATACCGGCATGGATGGCGACGCTGGCGGTATGACACCTCGACAGTCCAGGAGCTCTCCTGCATGAAGGCCGCGTGCCTTCGCAATCCGTGCTGCATCACAAACCGTTCGCGCTGTTCTGGTCGGCGCGGGTTTGCAGCAGCTTCGCCTTCCAGATGCAGTCCGTTGCGATCGGCTGGCAGGTCTATGCGCTGACGGGAAGCGCGTTCGACCTAGGATTGGTCGGGCTCGCGCAGTTCCTGCCGATCCTGCTGCTTACCCTTGCGGTGGGCCATGCCGCCGACCGCTACGACCGTCGCCGCATCGTGGCGATGTGCCAGGCCGTCGAGGTGGCCACCAGCGCAACCCTGGCACTCGGCACCGCGACGGGCTGGCTGGGCGTGCATGGCATCTTCGCGACCGTCACGGTCATCGGGGCGGCCCGCGCCTTCGAATCGCCCACCCTGTCCGCCCTCATGCCCGGCCTGGTGGGCGAGGCGCAGTTGCAGCAGGCGAGCGCCTGGTCGGCGTCGGCGAACCAGACGGCAAGCATCCTCGGCCCGGCATTCGGCGGATTGCTCTACGCGATCGGGGCGCCGACCCCGTTCGTCCTGGCTGCCGGCCTGTTCCTGCTGGCCGCCGTCGCGGTGACGCTGATCCGCGTGGAACGCCCCGTTCCCACCCGCGAGCCGGCAACCCTGCGCTCGGTGCTGTCCGGCATCACCTTCATATGGAGCCACCCAGCCGTGCTGGGGGCGATCTCGCTGGACCTGTTCGCGGTGCTTCTGGGTGGCGCCACGGCGCTGCTGCCGATCTATGCCCGCGATATCCTGCACACCGGCTCATGGGGGTTGGGCGTGCTGCGTGCCGCGCCCGCGGCGGGGGCGTTGACCATGTCCGTGCTGCTGGCACGGCGGCCGCCGCGCCGCCGGGCCGGGCGGCTCATGTTCGGCGCCGTGGTCGTGTTCGGCCTGGCCACGATCGTGTTCGCGGTCTCCCGCTCCTTGCCCATCTCCCTCGTCGCGCTGGTGCTGCTGGGGGCAGCCGACGTGGTGAGCGTGGTGATCCGCTTTGCCCTGGTGCAGATGCGCACGCCGGACGCGATGCGGGGCCGGGTCAGCGCGGTGAACATGCTGTTCATCGGCACGTCGAACCAGTTGGGCGAGTTCGAGTCCGGCACCACGGCCGCCTTGCTCGGCGTGGTGCCGGCCACGCTGCTGGGCGGCGTGGCCACGATCGGCATCGCCGTGCTGTGGATGCGCCTGTTCCCCGCCCTGCGCGACGTGGACGACTTGCGGTAGCGTCACCGCCCAGCGCGCCGGTGCCATGTTGACGCCCCCTGCCGGACCCGCGAGCATCACGCCGACAAGACCAAAAAGGGGGAGTGGAGTGACCGAGGCGCTCAGCTACGTCCACGGCGCGGTGGACATCCCGCTGCTGGGCGAAACGCTCGGCCGCAGCTTCGACCGCAGCGTGGCGCAATGGGGTGACCGGCCAGCTTTGGTCGTGCGAAGCCAGGGCGTACGGTGGAGCTATGCCGAACTGGCCGCACAGGCGGAGGCTTTTGCCGCCGGGTTGCTCGCCCTGGGGGTCGAACCCGGCGACCGCGTGGGCATCTGGTCGCTGAACAATGCCGAATGGCTGGTGACGCAGATTGCGACGGCCAAGGCCGGCATCATCCTGGTGAACGTCAACCCGGCCTACCGCGTCGCCGAACTCGAATACGCGCTGAACAAGGTGGGCGTGCGCGCGCTGGTGACCGCGACCGCCTTCAAGACCAGCGACTACATGGCGATGCTGCGGGAGATCCTGCCGGAGCTGGCGTCCAGCCGACCCGGCGCCCTGCATGCCGTCCGCGTGCCCACCCTGCGCACCGTCATCCAGATCGGCGGCGCCGGCGCCGGCGCCATCGGGTTCGGCGAGGTCGCCGGGCTCGGCGGCCCGGCCCAGCGCGCACGGCTCGCCGAACTGGACGCGACGTTGCAGTTCGACGACCCGATCAACATCCAGTTCACCTCCGGCACCACGGGCAGCCCGAAAGGGACCACGCTCACCCACCACAATGTGCTGAACAACGGCTTCTTCATCGGCGAGGCCATGCGGCTGACGGCGGAGGACCGGCTGTGTATCCCGGTGCCGCTCTACCATTGCTTCGGCATGGTGCTGGGCAATCTCGCGGCACTCACCCACGGCACCTGCATCGTGTATCCGGGCGAGGGCTTCGATCCGTTGGCCGTGTTGCAGACCGTGGCGGAGGAACGCTGCACCGGGCTGCACGGCGTGCCGACGATGTTCATCGCCGAGATGGAGCACCCGCGCTTCGCCGAATTCGACCTCTCCTCGTTGCGCACCGGCATCATGGCGGGCTCGCCCTGCCCGATCGAGGTGATGCGCCGCGCGGTGGACCGCATGCACCTGCGCGACATCACCATCTGCTACGGCATGACGGAGACCAGCCCGGTCAGCTTCCAGACCACGGCGGACGACCCGCTGGAGCGGCGCGTCTCCACGGTCGGCCGCATCCACCCCCACCTGGAGGTGAAAATCGTCGATGCGGCCGGCCGCATCGTGCCGCGTGGCGTGTCCGGCGAACTCTGCACCCGCGGCTACAGCGTGATGCTCGGCTACTGGGACGACAGGCCGCGCACGGAGCAGGTGATCGACGCCGCCCGCTGGATGCACACGGGCGACCTGGCGGTGATCGATGCAGCGGGCTACTGCAACATCGTGGGCCGCATCAAGGACGTGGTGATCCGCGGCGGCGAGAACGTGTTCCCGCGCGAGGTGGAGGAGTTCCTGTACTCCCATCCAGCCATACTGGACGTGCAATGCTTCGGCGTGCCGGACAGCCGCTACGGGGAGGAGCTTTGCGCCTGGGTGAAGCCGCGCCCCGATGCGGCGTTGAGCGAGGAAGACATCCGCGCGTTCTGCCGCGGCAAGATCGCGCATCAGAAAATCCCGCGCTACGTGAAGTTCGTGGACGAGTTCCCCATGACCGTCACCGGCAAGATGCAGAAATTCCTCATGCGCGAGGCGATGGAGCGCGAATTGGGCTTGGTGGCGGCGCAGACCGCGTAAGGCTACGCGTGCTGCGCCTCCTCGTCGGCGAGGATCTGCGCGGTGTCCGTCGTCTGCTGCCACGGCACCATCAGGACCGAGACGTCCGGTCCGCCATGGACCAGGAGCCGGGTCCGCAACCGCTGGCTGCGCCGCGTGTGCAATGCCGCTTCCCACCAGCGTCCGCCGGTAAATTCGCTGAGCACGACCAGCACCGGCCGGTTCGGCCATTGCCCCCGGATGGCGCCCATCTCCCGCAGCAATGGCGCCAGCAGGCTCCGGTAGGGCGATGACTGGATCATCAGGCGAGGCTGCGGCAAGCCGGCTGCCGCAGCGGGCGCGCCCACGAACCGCGCCCAGTCGGACCGCAATCGCGTCTGATGCTCCGCCTCGTCCGGTCCCTGCAGGTCGGTCAGGTGCAGCGCCACCACGTCGGGCGAAAGCCGGGTGGCGACCTGCAGGCAGCGCTGTGCCATGCGGTCCCACCGCTCCAGCGGGATCAGCACCACGGGCGGCGCGTGGTCGGTCAGGTCCATGCAGCGGCGGCTGCCGACCAGCACCTGGCGCTCCAAGGCGCGATAGTAGCGGTGGATCAGCCGCAGCAGGAGAAGCGTCAGCGGGATCACCAGGATGGTCAGCCAGGCGCCCTCGCTGAACTTAGCGACCAGGATGATCGCCAGCGCCAGCCCGGTGGTGAGCGCGCCCAGGCCGTTGACCAGCATGCGCATCCTGTCGGCGTTGCCCGTTCCGCCGCGTCGCCAATGGACGGCCATGCCGGCCTGGCTGAGCGTGAACGACAGGAAGGCGCCGACCGCGAACAGCGGGATGAGCCGGTCGGTGATGCCGTCGAACATCGCCAGCAAGGTCCCTGCCCCCAGGGCGAGGAACAGGATGCCCGCGGTATAGACCAGCCGCCGCCCCGGGACGGCGAACGCCTTGGGCAGATAGCTGTCCCGCGCCACCTGGCGGCATAGCCTGGGGAAGCCGACGAAGCTGGTGTTGGCGGACAATGCGAGCACGGCGAGCACGCTGGCGATGGTGACGTAGTAGACCCAGTCCCTGCCCCACACCGCGCCGACGAGCTGCGACACCACGCTCTGGTAGTCGTCCTTGGTCTGGTCCATGGCCACGATCCCATAGGCATGGGCGAGATAGGCGATGCCCAGCAACAGCACCCCGAGCGTGGCGCAGATCGCCGCCAGCGTACGATGGGCATACCGCACCGTCGGCGCCTTGAACGCGCTGACGCCGTTGCTCACCGCCTCGACCCCGGTCATGGCGGTGCAGCCGGCCGCGAAGGCGCGAACCACCAGCCAGACCGACAGCGCACCGGCCGCTCCGCTTTGTCGCGGCGGCGCCACGACGGGATGCAGATGGCCACCTGCCGACCAGGCCGCCCACACCCCGGCGGCGAGGATGAAGAACAGGGTGCCGATGAACAGGTAGGTCGGCACCGCCAGGACCAGGCCGGATTCCTTCGTGCCGCGCAGATTCACCAGCGTGATCACCACCAGCACGCCCAGGCACAGCGGCAGTGTGTAGGCGTGCAGGGCCGGGACCGCCGAGATCAGCGCACCGACGCCGGCCGAGATGCCGACGGCGACGTTCAGCATGTAATCCACCATGAGGGCCGCAGCGGCCAACAGGCCCGCATTCCGCCCGAGATTCTCCCGCGCCACCGTGTAGGAGCCGCCATTGCTGGGATAGGCGGCGATGGTCTGCCAGTAGGACAGGAACAGCGTCAGCAGCAGCGCCAGGATCGCCCAGGTGAGGGGCTGCACCGCGCCGAGCCCCGCCGTCCCCGCCACGGCCAGGACGGTGAGCATGGCCTCCGGCCCGTACGACGCCGAACCAAGCCCGTCGAGCCCCATGGCGGGCAGGCCCTCGAACGCGCCGATCTTGCGGCTGTCGGCGTCACGGTTGGCCAGCCTTGAACCGAGCAGCAGGGTCGATACCGACATGGGGCCTCGTCGCAGGAACACTGCCGCTGCAACGCCCACCGCGTGGTTTTGTCCCCTGCTCCCTGCTGGCCGCGATCAAGCCACAGCGCTTGGACCTACGGTGTCATGAATTTCTAATACAAAATCATGGCGGCTTTCGACCCCAAAGCGGTCCTCGGCTCAGAACCAATCAGGCTAAGGGCCCGTATCGAAGCCACACGGCCAATTTCAGCCAGGCGAAGGAGGTCAGCGCGGCATACAAGGCGCCCAACCCGACCAAACCTAAGGCACTCGGGTCGCTGAAAGGCAGTATCATGGTCGCGCCCAGGGCGGTGCCGACCGCGGGTAGCGCCCAGCGCTGGGCCGCGGGGCTAAACCCGAAGCGGCGCAGCAGGGCATGTACGGCGAAAAGCAGTGCAGAGCCGGCTACAGTGAAGATGAAGGCGACTTGGAGGAGAAGCGGCAGATCGCCGAAAGCATCGAGGTTTTGAGACATCAGGGCGTGTCGCGTGCCCGGACTGACAGCCACCGTGAGTAGGACCAGGATCATTGCTCCTGCGACCCCGCCTGCGATAGCTGCGCCGATCCAGATCGCGAGCACCCGTGCGCAACCATGCACGATCCAGTGGGCTGCCGACGAAAGCGTCATCGCCCTTTAACCATCCTTCTCCTTATTGGTTGGCTTTCGACCCCAGCGCTCCATCTCGACCAACCCGAACCGGATCATCTGCTTCGCTGTAACGGAATACCTCAGTTGGCGTGAGCGGGTGAAACCGTCACTGGACGGATGACCGCTCTCCACCACAAGCCGACCTACAGCACCGCTAGCTTTCATCATGGAAGGCTCAGTTGGCCAGCGTCTCGAACACGTCGGCATCCATCGGCATGGCCTCGATATGCGCCCGGTGCCACAGCGCGTAGAACAGCAGCGACCAGGCCGCGAAGCCTTCATGCCGGCCGGAGGCATTGCGGAACAGGGCCGTCACCCGCTCCGGATCGGCGATCTCCGCCACGCCGGGCTGCGCCGCGACCAGCGGGCCGAGCCGTGCCCCCTGGCCGGCGATCCAGGCGCCCACCGGCACGGTGAAGCCCTGCTTGGGCGCGAACGGCCGGGCCTGCGGGCAATGGCGTTCCAGCCAGCGCCGCAGCAGCCACTTGCCCCGGCCGCCCTGCACCTTCAGCGCGTCCGGCAGGCGGAAGGCAGCCGCCGCCACGCCGGGATCCACGAAGGGCGTGCGGCCCTCCACCCCGTGCGCCATCAGGCAGCGGTCGAGCTTCAGCAGCAGGTCGTGCGGCAGCCAGTCCGCCATGTCGGTGGCCTGGGCGATCTGCAGGCGGCTGCGTCCGCCCGTGGCCGCGCCGGCCTCCGCCGCGGCGATGCCGTCGCGCCAACCCGGCGCCGTCGCGCGCAACACGCCCAGCCCGTCGAAGGTGCCGCGGGTGCGCATGCTGCGGCCGCCCCGCCACCACGGGCGCATCGCGCTGCGATAGCGGCCGTAGCCGCCGAACAGCTCGTCGCCGCCCTCGCCCGACAGCACCACCTTCACGTCCTGCCGCGCGCGCTGCGCCAGGAACCAGGACGGGATGATGGCGTAATCGGCCGCCGGGTCGTCCATCGCGGCGACGATGCGGGGCAGCGCCGCCCACACCATCGCTTCCGTCACCTCGACCGTTTCCGGCCTCGCATTTACGGCACGGGCAAGGGCGATGGCCTGGGTGCGTTCGTCGGCGGCGCCGGGCACGTCGAACCCGGCGGTGTAGGTCCGCACCGGCTCGGCGTTCAACCGCGCCATCATGGACAGCACGACGGCGCTGTCCACGCCGCCGGACAGGAACATGCCATACGGCACGTCGCTGCGCTGATGCAGGTCCACGGACTGCTCCAGCGCGGCATCCAGCCGGGCCAGCGCGGCTGCCTCGCCGATCTCTTCCGGCGGGCCGGCCGGCAGCGCCGCCAGGCGATGGCGATCGACCACGTGCCCGTCCACCGCGCGCACCGTCTCCCCGGGCAACAGACGCTGGATGCCGGGGAAGATCGTGTCCGCCCCGGTGGTGAACTGCATCTGCAGGAGCTCGTCCCGCGCCGCCGGACGCACGCCCCGCGCCACCAGCCCGGCAGCCAGCAGCGCCTGCGGCTCGGACGCGAAGGCCAGCCCGCCGGGAATGATGGCAAGGTAGAGCGGCTTGATGCCGAACCGGTCCCGCGTCAGCGTCAGGCTGCGGCTGGCGCGATCGTGGATGGCGATCGCGTACATGCCGCGCAGGATCTCCGCATAGGCGCCGCCGGATTGCCGCCACAGGTGCAGCGGCGGCTCGCAATCGCTGCCGGTGGCGAGCGGCAGGCCGGGCGAGAGTTCGCGGTAGTTGTACACCTCGCCATTCGCCACCAGCGTCGCGGCGCCGGCGAAGAACGGTTGGTCGCCCGTCTGCAAGTCGACGATCGCCAGCCTGGTCTGCACCAGGGCGGTGCGGCCGACGGCGCTGTGTCCCTCCCCGTCCGGCCCGCGATGCGCCAGTGCCCTGGCCAACGCCGACACGACCGTCGCGGAAGGCGGCGCAGCACCCGGCTGCATGGCCAGGCCGGCGATCCCGCACATCAGGGCTTCTCCACCGTGGACAGGAACCCACGCCATTGCGCCAGCACCGGCGCCTCGGCGAACTCCGCAAGGTAGCGGGCGCGGCCAGCCTCGGCGAGGATCCTGGCGAAATTCGGGCTGCCAAGCACCAGGCCGAGCGAGGTGGCGAGCGCCGCCACGTCGTCCACCGGCACCAGGAGGCCGTCCTCGCCCGGATGGATCAGCTCGCGCGGACCATCGGCGGCGGCGGCCACGACGGGGCGGCCAGCGGCGAACGCCTCCACCACGACGTTGCCCAGCGGCTCGTGGCGCGAGGGGCAGGCGAGCGCGTCGCACCCGGCGAGCAGGGCCGCCGTATCCTGCCGCCAACCGGGGAAGATCACCCGGTCGGCCACGCCTGCCTGTCGCGCCAGGGTTTGCAGCGGGTGGCGCTCCGGCCCTTCCCCCGCGATGATCGCGTGCACGCCGGGCAGCATCGGCAGGGCGCGGATGAGGACGTCGAACGCCTTGTTGCGGTGCAGCCGCCCCAGCGCCAGGACGAGCGGCCGACGCGCGGGCACCCCGAGCCGCTCCGGCGCAGCGCCATGCAGGTCGGAAGCGAAGTTGGGCAGGTAATGCGTTCGCGCGGCAGGCCAGCCCTGCGCCACGATCCAGCGCACCAGGCCGCGCGTGTTGCCGACCAGGTGGTCGCACCGACGGTAGTATTTCAGGTCGTAGTAGCCGCCGAGCCGGCCGGCCAGCACCCAGTCGCCACGCGGTGCGAGGCGCGCGGCACGGTTCATCCAGGCCACCGCGACACGGGGCGCGAATCGGCGCAGGGCCGCGGCGGCGCGCGGACGGGTCAGCAGGTCCAGGGCGCCGCCGAATGGCAATTGCACCGGCCGCAGTGCCGCCAGGCGGGCTGCCCGCGCGTCGTCCGTGCGGATCACGGGCAGCACCTGGTCCCCCGCGGCATGCTGGGCCAGGGCGAGGCGCTCGAAGAACAGCTCGGCCCCGCCCTTCGGCGCCCCCGCCATGAGGTGCGCGACCCTCACAGCATGGCCATGGCCTGCGCCAGCACCATCGCCAGCGGCAATGCCTCGATCGGCGTGCGGCCGGCCGGGCCGGGCGCGACCACCGCGGCGGCACACCGGCCAGAGGGGCCATATTCGCTGGCCGGGGTCGGGCCGAACAATCCCAGCGTCGGGGTGCCCGCCGCGGCGGCCAGGTGCATCAGGCCGGAATCGTTGCCCACGAACAGGCGGCATCGCGCCAGGCACGCTGCCGCCTCGGCCAGGCTGAGCCTGCCGGCCAGGTCGATCGCGGCGGGCAAGGCGGCCAGCACGGGCGCGGCCATGGCGCGTTCCGCGGCGCCCGGCCCGGCGAACACCGCAGCGCGGGCGCCGGGCAACACCGCCTCCAGCGCATGGAACAGGGCGACGAACCGGTCCGCAGGCCAGACCTTGCCCGCCCAGTTCGCCGTTGGACCCAGGGCGATGACGGGGCCGCCCGGCGGTAGCAGGAGCGCCGCACGGGCATGGTCTTCCGCCGCGGACCAGGTGACGGGCAGCGGCGGCCGTGCCAGCCGCAGCGTGCCGGCGAGATGGGTCAGCTTGTGTCCGGGCCGGCGTCCGCCGCGCATGATCGCCCGGCGCCGGACCGGCAGCAGCAATGTCAGGGCGGACCCGCGCAGATCCACCGCCAGGTCCCACACCGTGGTCGCCGTCTGGGCCCAGAGCGCCAGCCAGTGCAAGTCGAAGCGGCGCTTGTCCACCACGATGGTGCGCTCGCGGTTCGGCATCCGCGCGAACACGCCCTCCGCCACCGGGCCGCAGGCGACGGTGAACCGGGCCTCCGGATGGGCGCGCAGCAGGTGGTCGAGCAAGCCGGTGGACAGGACCGCGTCACCGATCCGCGTCGCGGTGATGAACAGGATCCGCACGCCGGACCTGTTACAGCCCGGCCGGGATGCGGGAAAGGCGTTCCGGCCGGAACCAGCCTGAAAATGCGGCTATGGCACGATGCAGACCCGGCCGCAGGGTCGCCATCGGGCATCGGTGCGCAGGCGGCGCCTGGCCGCGCTCCTGCCCGGCTTGCCGGCACGGTTGCCACCGCCTAACTCGGCGTCATGTCCCAACTCGCACGCCTGCCAAGCCGCGCCGTCCTGTCCGTGACGGGAGAGGACCGGATCACCTATTTGCAGGGCTTGGTCTCCAACGACGTGGCCGCCGCTGCGCCTGGCCGGGCCGTCTGGGCCGCATTGTTGACGCCGCAGGGCAAATGGCTGGCCGATTTCTTCATCTTCTCGGACGATGACCGCCTTCTGCTCGACGTGGAGGCAGCCCAGCGCGACGACGTCGCCCGGCGCCTCACCCGGTTCCGCTTGCGCGCGAAGGTGGACGTCCAGCCCGAAACCCTGGCGGTCTACGCCGCCTGGGGCGACATATCGCCGCCATCCGGACTGGCCGCGCCGGATCCCAGGTTGCCGGAGGCGGGATGGCGAATACTGGCGCACGACCTCGCCACCGATGCCGATGCGGACGCCTATGACCGCCACCGCCTGGGTCTCGGCCTGCCCGATGGCAGCCGGGACATGGAGGCGGACAAGAGCGTGCTGTTGGAGGCTGGCTTCGACGAGCTGGGCGGCGTCTCCTGGAGCAAGGGCTGCTACCTGGGCCAGGAACTGACGGCGCGGACCAAATACCGCGGCCTGCTGAAGCGCCGCCTGGTGCCGGTTTCCGCCGCCACGGCCCTGCCCGCCCCCGGCACCCCCGTCACGCGCGATGGCGCCGAGGTCGGCACGCTGAGGTCCACCAACGGATCCCTCGGGCTGGCGCTGCTACGGCTGGACGCGCTCGATACGAGCCTGGCCTGCGGCATCCCGATCGACGTGCACACGCCGGGCTGGCTGCGGCTGCCCGTCGCGGCTGCCAAGCCGTAGCCTACGCCGCGTTCAACAGGGCGAGGCCCTCGACGCTCGTCAGCAGGCTTTCCCGCCGCCGGTCCATGCCGTTCACCGCCTGCGCGATCGCCGCGCCGCCGGACCGGGCGGCTTCGGAGGCCTGCTCCGCCCGGCCGATCGCGTCGGCCACGGTGCCGGTGCCCACCGCCACGCGCTGCACGCTGCTGGCGATCTCCGCGGTCGCGGCGCCCTGCTCCTCCACGGCGCAGGCTACCTGGGCCGCCAGCGTGCTGATGTCCTCGATCCGGCCGGAGATTGCGCGGATGGCGACGATGCTGCCCTGGGTGGCCGCCTGCATGGCGGCGATCTGGCCGCCGATCTCCTCGGTGGCCCGGGCCGTCTGCGCCGCCAGGTTCTTCACCTCGCCCGCCACCACGGCGAACCCGCGCCCGGCATCGCCGGCCCGCGCCGCCTCGATCGTGGCGTTCAGGGCCAGCAGGTTGGTTTGCGCCGCGATGTCGCCGATCAGCCGCACCACGTCGCCGATGCGGCCGGCGGCGTTCGCCAGGTCCTCCACCGACACGTCGGTGCGCTTGCTTTCCGCGGCGGCCTGGCGGGCGCTTTCGGCGCTGCGCGCCACCTGCACCGCGATCTCGCCGATGGAGGCGGAAAGCTGTTCGGACGCGCTGGCGACCTCCTGGATGCCCTTGGCCGCCACCTCGGCAGCGCCACGCACGGCCGCCATTTCGCGCGTGGCGCTTTCCATGCCGTGGACGACTCCGGCGGTGGCGCTGTCCACCTGTCCCAGCGCGGTGGTTTCCTCGTTGATCTCCGCCGTCATCTGACGCTGCAAGCGGAGCAGCTGGTCCTGCTGCTCGGACTGGCGCGTTGCGCCGATCGCAATCGCTGCCTCCAGCTCGGCGATGCGCGCCTGGAGTTTCGCGGCCGCGCTGTGCAGCCCGACTTCACGCCAGATCGCGACCCCGACCGCCCCGGCTGGCCGGACGGTGCCGCTCGCGCCCTTGCGAAGTGGCGACAGCCCCCAATCCACGAGGGCCGCGACCAGGCCCGAGGCGCAAGCCAGCGCCCCCGCGGCGATCGCCCACAGCATGGCCGGCGCATCGCCGAACCATAGCAGTGCTGCCGCCATGATGCCGTGCACAAGGGCTGCGCCGCCGACGATCAGCATACCGGTCGACAGGCGATTGACGTAGGTGTCGGGGAGTCGGGGCATCGGACGCTCTAGATCTGTTCGTCACGAGCCTAGTGGGAGGAGGTTAAGCGCCTCTCAATGCCCCTCCCCGACCCGGCGCCCGGACCAGGCCGGCCTCGACAGGGCGGTTGGCAGCATCAGTGACACGAGGGCGGCTGTTGCGTCGTCGCCGAGCCGTATGGAGCGCCGGGTGGCCAGATCGACATGCAGGAACATCACCTCCTGCATTGCCACCTCGATGCCGTCGGAGCGCATCTCTTGCAGCAGATGGATCCGCTTGTCGCGGAACCCGGCCAAGCCGGTGCGGACCTGTAGCGGCGCGTCCAACCCGACCTCGTGCCGGTAGATCGTGTGGCTTTCGACCGCGAAGACGCTTCGACGGACCGCATTGCGGTATGCGGCGCCGAGCCCGGCCCGTTCGAGCCAGGCATCGGTGCCGCGATCGAAAACAAGGACGTAATAGGCCAGGTTCATATGGCCGTTGCCGTCCAGCCACTCTGGCCGGACGCGGTCGCTATGCTCCGCCCACACCCTGGCTAGAGCGAGTTGTCGTCGAACCCGCCGCCGCCGCTATCCTGGCTGCTATTGTCCCAGCCGCCGCCCTGGCTGTTGTCGGTCCAACCGGGATCCGATCCGCCGGCCTGGCTGCTGTTGTCCCAATCCGCCGCGCCGCCGCCGCCCTGGTCGCCGTAGTTGTTGTTGATGATGGTGGTTTCCTCGGGCGGCGCCATCCCGCCGAACCCGCCGCCGCCAAAACCACCCCCGCCAAAGCCACCGCCCATGCCGCCGCCATGGCCGGAGAACATGTCCATCAGCATGTTGCCCGCGACCACACCGCCAGCCACGCCGGCGGCGGTTTTCAAGGCCGAGCCGAGGAAGCCCGAACCGGATCCCTGCAACATGCCCGGCTGCATGTTCGGCGGGTATTGCGGCGCCGGATAGGATGCCCCCTGCGGCGCGTATTGCGGCTGCGCCGGGCCGCCCTGGTTCCACGGCGATTGCTGTTGCGGCGGCGGCGCGGAGGACTGGCCGCCGCTGAACAACCCGCCCAGGAAGCCGCGGGACTGCCCCTGTTGCGGGGCGGATTGCTGCATCTGCTGCATCTGCTGCTTCATCGACTCCATGTCCGCCTGCATGCGCTGCATGCGGCTGGCCGCCTCTGCCAGCGCGGCCTCCTGCACCACGGCCATCTGCGTGACGCGGTAGCGCGCTTCCGGGTGGGATGCGAACTGGTCGGCGATGAAGCGGTCTGCCTCCGGGTCGATCGGCGGCAAGGCAGGCTGCGTGCTGGGCACGCTGCGGGAAAAGCCGCCGCTGGCGTTGCCGCCGACCCGTGCGACGAATTGGGAGATCAGGTCGCGTTCCTCGTTGGTCATCGGATCACCTTGCAGGAGATTTGGTGGACTGGCCGGCCCGGTCCGCGCCGGACATGGCCCGGTATATCAGATCGTTCAAGCCGAGGCGCCACCCGATATGCCCAGCCGCGGCAGCTCGATCGCCGGGCACCGGTCCATGACGACAGACAGTCCGGCGCCCCGCGCCCGCGCCGCCGCCGCCGCGTCGACCACCCCGAGTTGCAGCCAGACGGTGCGTGCGCCCAGCCGGATGGCCGCGTCCACGACGCCGCCGGCCTGGTCCGCGGCGCGGAAGATGTCCACCATGTCGAGCGGGCCGGCCTCGGCCAGGGATGCCACCACGGCCTGGCCGAGCAGCGATTGGCCCGCCAGCCCCGGATTGACCGGAACGACCTGGTAGCCGCGGGCAAGCAGGACGCGCATGACGCCGTGCGAAGGCCGCTCCGGCCGGTTGGACGCACCGACCAGCGCGATCCGGCGCGTGTCGCGCAGGATGCCGGCGACCTCTTCGTCATTCAGCCCGTCCTGTCCCATGACTTGCCCTGCCCCTGCGCTTCCGTAAGGTGCGCGGCCATGACACCGGCCGCGCCCTCGTTCCAAGACATCATCCTGCGCCTGCACGCGTTCTGGGCGCGGCAAGGCTGCGTGATCCTGCAGCCCTACGATGTGGAGATGGGCGCCGGCACGTTCCACCCCGCCACCACCCTGCGGGCGCTCGGGACCAAGCCGTGGCGCGCGGCCTACGTGCAGCCCAGCCGCCGCCCGGGCGACGGGCGCTACGGCGAGAACCCGAACCGCCTGCAGCATTACTACCAGTATCAGGTGATCATGAAGCCGGCGCCGGACACTGCCCAGGCCTTGATGCTCGCCTCCTATGCGGCCATCGGCCTCGATCCGGCCCTGCACGACATCCGCTTCGTCGAGGATGATTGGGAAAGCCCGACGCTCGGCGCCTGGGGCCTGGGGTGGGAGGTCTGGTGCGACGGCATGGAAGTCGGCCAGTTCACCTACTTCCAGCAGGTCGGCGGCATCCCGGTGGCCATCCCGTCCTTCGAGATGACCTACGGGTTGGAGCGGCTGGCCATGTACATCCAGGATGTGGGGCGGGTCTACGACCTGGATTTCAACGGCGCCGGGGTGCGGTATGGCGACGTGTTCCTGCGGGCCGAGCGGGAGTACAGCGCCTATAATTTCGAGCATGCCGACACCGCCATGCTGGCACGGCACTTCGTGGACGCCGAACGGGAATGCACGTCGCTGCTGGAGCGCCGCCTGCCGCTTCCCGCCTACGACCAGTGCATCAAGGCGAGCCATCTGTTCAACCAGTTGGATGCCCGCGGCGTCATCAGCGTGACGGAGCGCGCGGCCTATATCGGACGCGTGCGAAGCCTGGCCAAAGGGTGCTGCGAAGGCTGGCTGGCAGGTGACTCCGTTGCCTCTACCATGGCGGCGGAATAACCTTCCAAGATGGGCATGCAACCGGAAATCAAGAGCGACGAGCGGCGGAAGCAGGCCGGTGCCACCGCCGCGCTGAGAGCCTGATGCCCGAATTGCTGCTGGAGTTGTTCAGCGAGGAAATCCCCGCCCGCATGCAGGCGCATGCCGCAGAGGAGTTGCAGCGCAGGGTCACGACCGCGCTTTCGGCGCTGACGCCGTCTGCGGTACAGAACTTCTACGGCCCGCGCAGGATCGCCGTGGCCATGACGATGAACGCCGCCATCCCCGCCGCCAGCACCATCGAACGCGGCCCCCGCACGACGGCGCCGGAGCAGGCGCTGGCCGGCTTCCTGCGCAAGCACGCCGCGACCCGCGACCAGGTGGTGCGGGAGGGTGATTACTGGGTACTGCACAAGCAGGCCCCGGCGCAGGACGCCGCGGGCCTGATCGCGGCGACGCTGCCGGCGCTGCTGCGCCGGTTCACCTGGCCCAAATCCATGCGCTGGGGGGCTACCGGCAGCCTGTTCACCTGGGTGCGCCCGCTGCGGCGCATCCTGTGCGTGCTGGACGGCGCCACGGTGCCGTTCACCCTGGCGGAGGGCGAGGATGACGGGCACGGCCTGGCCGCCGCCAACCTGACGGAGGGGCACCGCTTCATGGCGCCTGCCGCCTTTCCGGTCCATTCGGCCTCGGAGTGGCGAGCCGGCCTGCTGGCGTGCCGCGTGATCGTGGATGCGGCCGAGCGGCGGCGCCGGGTGGCGGCGGGGATCGACGTGCTGGCGGCAGCACAGGGCCTGACCGTGGTCGACGACCCGGGCCTGCTGGACGAGGTTGCCGGGCTGGTGGAATGGCCGGTGCCGCTGCTGGGCCGCATCGACCCCGCCTACATGGACCTGCCGGCCGAAGTCATGCAGGTGTCGATGCGGGTCAACCAGCGTTATTTCGCACTGCGCACGGCGGAGGGCGCGGTCGCCCCGTTCTTCGGCTTCGCCGCCAATATCGAGGCCCCGGATGGCGGCGCCGCCATCGTAGCCGGCAACGAGCGCGTGCTGCGCGCCCGGTTCAGCGACGCCCGGCATTTCTGGGACGCCGACCGCCGGGTGAAGCTGGCGGACCGCGTCGCCGCCCTGGATGCCGTGACGTTCCACGCCAAGCTGGGCAGCCAGGGCGCGCGGGTGCACCGGATCATGCAGATGGCAGAACGCATCGCGCCCGTCATCGGCGCCGACCCGGCCCTGGCCGGCCGTGCCGCCTGGCTGGCCAAGGCGGACCTGACCACCGGCATGGTGGGCGAGTTCCCGGAACTGCAGGGCGCGATGGGCAGCTACTACGCCCTGCACGATGGCGAGGACCCCGCAGTGGCGGACGCCATACGGGACCATTACGCGCCCAAGGGACCCGGCGACGCCGTACCGGTCGCGCCGGTATCGGTCGCCGTCGCGCTGGCCGACAAGATCGACCTGCTGGCCAGCTTCTTCGCCATCGGGGAGAGGCCGACCGGCGCCGGCGATCCGTTCGCGCTGCGCCGCGCCGCGCTGGGCATCGTCCGCATCGTGCGGCAGGCCGGGCTGCGCCTGCCGCTTCGCCCGACGATCTCGATATGTGCTGCGATGCTGCCTGCGCCGCCGCCGGTCGAGGACATCCTGGCCTTCATCGTCGATCGCGCCCGCGTGCAGATGCGGGCGGAAGGCGCGCGGCACGACGTGCTGGAGGCGGTGTTCGCCGCGGGTGGCGGGGACGACCTGGCCGCGCTGCTGGCGCTCTCGGCCCAGATCGGCGACCTGCTGGCCACGCCGGACGGCGCCAGCCTGATGGTCGCCTACAAGCGCGCCGCCAACATCCTGCGCATCGAAACGGCCAAAGACGGTCCGCACGACGCCGCCGTCGAACCCGCCCTGCTCACCCTGCCGGAGGAAACCGCGTTGCAGCGCCAGTTGGACGCGGCCAGCGCCGACCTCCCCGTCCGGTTGCAAGCTGCGGCGTTCACGGCTGCCATGCACGACCTCGCCTCGCTACGCCCGGCGCTGGACGCGTTCTTCGACCGTGTGACAGTGAACGATCCCGATCCGATGCTTCGACGCAACCGCCTCAACCTGCTACACCGCGTGCGGGCGACGATGGATCGCGTGGCCGATTTCTCCCGCATAGAGGGCTGACATGACGAAGTGGGTGTACAGTTTCGGTGCCGGCCATAACGAGGGTAGCGCGGACATGCGCAACCTGCTGGGGGGCAAGGGCGCGAACCTGGCCGAGATGGCTTCCATCGACCTGCCCGTCCCCCCCGGCTTCACCATCACCACCGAACTCTGCACCGCCTATTACGACAACGGCCGGAACTACCCGGACGACCTGGCCGCCCAAGTCCAGGCCGCGCTGGGCCTGATCGAGACGGCGGTCGGCCTGCGCTTCGGCGACCGGGAGCATCCGCTGCTGGTGTCCGTGCGGTCCGGCGCGCGCGTGTCGATGCCGGGGATGATGGACACCGTGCTGAACCTCGGCCTGAACGACGAGACGGTGCTCGGGCTGTCCAAGGCCAGCGGGGATCCGCGCTTCGCCTGGGACAGCTACCGCCGGTTCATCCAGATGTACGGCTCGGTGGTGCTGGGCGTCGACCATCACCGCTTCGAGGAGATCATCGAGAGCGCGAAGATCGATGCGGGCGTGACCGAAGACACGGCGCTGACGCCGGAGCATTGGCAGCAGGTCGTCACCGAATACAAGGAGATGGTGCATACCGACCTCGGCAAGCCCTTTCCGCAGGAACCGGCGGAACAGCTTTGGGGCGCGATCGGGGCGGTGTTCGGCTCCTGGATGAACCCACGCGCCAACACCTACCGCCGCCTGCACGACATCCCGGCATCCTGGGGCACGGCGGTGAACGTGCAGGCCATGGTGTTCGGCAACATGGGCGCGGACTGCGCCACCGGCGTCTGCTTCACCCGCGACCCGTCCACCGGCGAGGACGTGTTCTACGGCGAGTTCCTGGTCAACGCCCAGGGCGAGGACGTGGTCGCCGGCATCCGCACGCCGCAGCCCTTGTCCAAGCTGCGCGCCAAGGCCGGCGAAGTCTCCATGGAGGAGGCCCTGCCCGCGGTGTACGAGGATCTGGTGCGGGTCCGCACCACGCTCGAGACGCACTACAAGGACATGCAGGACATCGAGTTCACGGTGCAGCAGCAGAAGCTCTACATGCTGCAGACCCGCAGCGGCAAACGCACCGCCGCCGCTAGCCTTCGCATAGCGGTGGAGATGGCGCAGTCCGGCCTGATCGACCGCAAGGAAGCGGTGCGCCGGGTCAACCCTGCTAGCTTGGACCAGTTGCTGCACCCGATGCTGGACCCGAAGGCGCCCCGCACGCTGATCTCCAAGGGCCTGCCGGCAAGCCCGGGTGCGGCCAGCGGCGTGGTCGTGTTCAACTCCGACGAGGCGGAGATGCGCGCCGGCAAGGGCGAGTCGGTGATCCTGGTTCGGGTCGAAACCAGCCCGGAGGACATCCACGGCATGCATGCCGCGCGGGGCATCGTCACCACCCGCGGCGGCATGACCAGCCACGCGGCCGTGGTGGCGCGCGGCATGGGCCGTCCCTGCGTGTCCGGGGCCGGCGGGATCGCCGTGGATTACGGCGCCCAGACGCTGACGGCCGGCAACCGCACGGTGCGCGCCGGCGACACCATCACGCTTGACGGCGCCACCGGCGAGGTGTTCGCCGGCTCCGTCGCCATGATCGAACCGGTACTGTCCGGCGACTTCGCCACGTTGATGGAGTGGGCCGACGGGCTGCGCCGGATGAAGGTGCGCGCCAATGCCGAGACCCCGCTCGATGCCGAGACCGCGCGCAAGTTCGGCGCCGAGGGCATCGGCCTGTGCCGGACGGAGCACATGTTCTTCGACCCGGCGCGCATCGGCGCGGTGCGGCAGATGATCATGGCCCAGGACGAGCGCGGCCGCCGCGCCGCGCTGGCCAAGCTGCTGCCGTTCCAGCGGGACGATTTCCGCGACCTGTTCCGCATCATGGCCGGCCTGCCTTGCACCATCCGCCTGCTGGACCCACCGTTGCACGAATTCCTGCCCCATCAGGAATCCGAGTTGGCCGAGGTGGCGGCGGGACTGGGCGAGGAATTGGACGTGATCCGCCGCCGGGCGGACGAGCTGAAGGAGGCCAACCCGATGCTGGGCCACCGCGGCTGCCGCCTCGGCATCTCCTACCCGGAAATCTACGAGATGCAGGCACGGGCGATCTTCGAGGGTGCCATCGCCGCGACCGAGGAGGCTGGCAAGGCGCCGGTCCCCGAGATCATGATCCCGCTGATCGCCACCAAGCGCGAATTGGAGATCACCCGCGCCCAGGTGGACAGCGTGGCGGCCGAAGTCTTCAGGGAGACGGGTCGCACCATCGAATACTCGGTGGGCACCATGATCGAGTTGCCGCGCGCCGCCCTGCTCGCGGACAAGATCGCCGAAGTAGCCGATTTCTTCTCCTTCGGCACCAACGACCTGACGCAGACGGCCTTCGGGTTGTCGCGCGACGACGCCGGCAAGTTCCTGCCGCAGTATGTCGACCAGGGTATCCTGCCGAAGGACCCGTTCGTCTCCATCGACGTCGAGGGCGTCGGCGCGCTGGTGCGCATCGCCGCGGAGAAAGGCCGCCATACCAAGAACGGATTGAAGCTTGGTATTTGCGGCGAGCATGGCGGCGACCCGGCATCCATCACGTTCTGCGAGGAGGTCGGGCTGGATTACGTGTCCTGCTCGCCCTACCGGGTGCCCGTCGCCCGCCTCGCGGCCGCGCAGGCCGCGCTGGGGGCTACCGGCGACAAGACCGCCTGAGCGCGGAGGCACGGCCTCGCCTGCGGGTGAGGACCTCCCAGCCGTGCGAATCCTTGCATCGCACCCGATAGCTCACCATTTCTAAGGCTTAACCGTCCCCGACGTGGACTGGACAAAGGGAGCGAGACCATGACCGAGGCATGCATCGTCGGCTGGGCGCATTCGCCCTTCGGCAAGCTGGAAGAGCCCGACCTGGAAAGCCTGATCGCCCGTGTGGCCGGCGCCGCGATCGAGGATGCCGGCATCCCGGCCGCGGATGTCGACGGCGTGTTCGTCGGCAATTTCAACAGCGGCTTCAGCAAGCAGAATTTTCCCGGCTCGCTGGCAATGCAGAGCGTGCCGGACCTGCGCTTCAAGCCGGCCGCCCGCTACGAAAACGCCTGCGCGTCCGGTTCCGCCGCCGTGTTCGCAGCGCGGGACTTCATCGCTGCCGGGCGGGGCCGCTTCGCCCTGGTGATCGGGGTCGAGAAGATGACGGCCACGCCCGGCCCGCAGGTCGGCGACAACCTGCTGGGCGCGTCCTATCGGAAGGAAGAGGGTGACATCCCCGCCGGGTTTGCCGGCGTCTTCGGCCGCATCGCCGAGACCTATTTCCAGCGCCATGGCGACCAGACGGACGCGCTGGCCGCCATCGCGGCGAAGAACCACAAGAACGGCGTGGACAACCCCTACGCGCAGATGCGCCGCGACCTGGGGTTCGAGTTCTGCCGCACTGCGTCCGACAAGAACCCATACGTCGCCGGGCCGCTGAAGCGCACGGATTGCTCGCTGGTGTCGGACGGCGCGGCGGCGTTGATCCTGGCCGATGCGGACACAGCGCGGGCGCTCGCCGTGGCGGGCGGCAAGTCGGTCCGCTTCCGGGCCGCCGCCCATGTCAATGAGTTCCTGCCGCTCTCGCGTCGCGATCCGACCCGGTTCGAGGCCGGGGCCGTCGCATGGAGCAAGGCGTTGGAGGCGGCCGGGCTGGCGCTGGGGGATCTCTCCTTCGTGGAGACACATGATTGCTTCACCATCGCCGAACTGATCGAGTACGAGGCGATGGGGTTGACGCCGGAGGGCCAAGGCGCACGGGCGGCGCTGGAGGACTGGACGGCGCCCGATGGCAAGCTGCCGGTCAACCGGTCCGGCGGCCTGAAGTCGAAGGGCCACCCGGTCGGTGCGACCGGCGTATCGATGCACGTGATGGCCGCGATGCAACTCACCGGTCGCGCCGGGGACATGCAGTTGCCGAAGGCCGATGTGGGCGGCGTGTTCAACATGGGAGGCGCCGCCGTGGCGAACTACGTGTCGATCCTGGAGCGGCAGGACTGACCATACTTCGTTGGACGCCCTCTCCCATTGGGAGAGGGCTGGATGATGCCGCTACCCACCGCAGCCAGGCTGCGCCGGCGCCTTGTCAGAGGACAGTCTGCGGCACGTCGTAGGCGTCCAACGCCCGCCAGTGCCTGTCCAGATCCCCCTTGAACAACCCTCGCGTCAGCCCGGCCACCAGCTTCGGCACCGCCGTCGTCATGGCGTTGATGGAGGAGCCGGACGGGCCGAAACTCATCGTCGCGGCGATGTTGAACAGGTGGATGTCCGCCATCCAGTTGGCCGAACCGGGTCGACGCGGCACCAGGCTGTAGTCGGGCGCCAGGTAGGGAAACCGGCCGAGCCGCTCGTTGCGGTCGTCCGGTGGCGGCTGGTAGCGGTCGGACCAGCGCGCGATGTCGTCCGCAATCCGGGACAGTTCGGGCCGGAGTGCGAAATCCATCTCGACCCCGGTGCCGCAAATCAGGAAATCCGCCTGGAAGCGGCCGACCGGCGTGTCCAGCTCCACCCCGTCGCCCATCGCCCTCGCACCGGTCCAAGGCGCGCCGGTCCGAAGCTGGAAGGCCGCGTGCCGCTTGCAACGGTCGTAGGTCGGTTGCGGGAAGCCTTCGCGCATACCGAGGATGCGGCTCATGAACCGCCAGCGCCAGGCATCGTCCATTTCCGACAGATGGCGCAGGAAGCCGGCGAAGGTCAGCCAGCGGAAGGGTTGCACCACTTGCGGCTCCGCCCGGCGGCAGAACAGCGACACCTCCGCGGCCCCCGCCTCCAGCGCCATCGCCGCATTGTCGAAGGCGGATGCGCCGGCCCCGAGCACCGCCACGCGCTTGCCCCGCAAGGCGGCGAAATCGATCGAATCGGCGGTGTGGGCGCGCAGGTGGTGGGGCAGCGCAGCTACGAAAGGCGGCATCCACCACTGCCCGGCACCGTCCTGCCCGGTCGCCAGTACCAGCTTGCGGGCGTACCTCACCCGGCCGTCCAGGGTCACAGCCAGCAGCCCACCGGCAGCCGGGGCGATGTCCGTCACCTCCGTCCCGTGCTGCACCGGCACGCCGACGGTATCGCGGACCCAGCCGAGATAGGCCGCCCAATCCTGCCGGGTGATCAGCGCCAGCGCGTGCCAATGCGCTGCGCCATACCGCGCCTCGTGCCAGGACTGGTAGCCGAGGCTCGGCAGATCCAGGTCCGGGCCGGTGTAGTCCTTCGGCGACCGCAGCGTGTGCATGCGGGCATAGCTGAGCCACGGTCCCTCCTCGTCCCGCTTTGCCCGGTCGACCACGAGGATGTTGCCGACATGCGCCCGTAGCAGCCCGACCGCCGTCGCCAGCCCGGACTGGCCCGCACCGACCACCAGCACATCCAGCGCCGGCTCGCCATCGGGTCCGATCCGCGGCTCCAGCCAGTCCAGCCGGGGATGGGCGATGCGCGATAGGTCATCCCGCACCCGAACCGCGAGCTCGTCCAGCGCCGTCATCCCTGCACCGCCCGTGGCCGCGCGGCGTCGGCCGCCTGAGGGTCGAAATGCGGGATCGCGTCCAGCAGCGTGCGGGTATAGGCCGCCTGCGGACGATCGAACACCGCGGCGCTCGGCCCTGCCTCCACCACCTTGCCCTGCTGCAACACCACGACGTCGTCGCACAGCATGCGCACCACGTTGAGGTCGTGGCTGACGAACAGCATGGCCAAGTCATCCTCCCGCCGCAGCCGGTCGAGCAATTGCAGGATCACCGCCTGGATCGACACGTCCAGCGCGGCCGTGGGCTCGTCCAGCACCAGTAGTTTCGGCCGGGGCGCGATGGCGCGCGCGATCCCCACTCGGGCCTTCTGGCCACCCGAGAGCTGGTGCGGATAGCGCTCCAGCAGCTCGGGCGGCAGGCCGGCACGCGACGCCGCCTGCTGCACCCGGGCGCGCAGCGCGGCGCCGTCCCGCATCCGCTCCAGCCGCCGCAGCGGGTGGGCGATGCTGTCGAACGCGGTGAAGCGGGGATTGAGGCTGTCATGCGGGTCCTGGAACACGATCTGCACGTCGCGGCGCCGCGGCGAGCGGTGGAACTCGTTGGCCGGGATGGCCGAGATCGACTCGCCCTGGAAGATGATGTCGCCGCCATCCACGTCGATCAGCCGGCAGATCAGGCGCGACAGCGTGCTCTTGCCCGAGCCGGATTCGCCCACCAACCCTAGGCTGCCACCAGGCGGCACGCTGAACGAGACGTCGTCCACCGCCCGCACCGGCCCGGCGAACACCTTCAGCACGTGGCGCAGGTCGAGCAGCGCCCCGGTGCCGGGCAGACGCTGGATCGGCGGCCGGGCTGGCGGCGGCTCGCCCGGCGCCAGATCCGCCAGCTTGGATCGCCGGGTCGGCGATGCGGCGATCAGCCGGCGCGTGTAGGGGTGGGACGGCGCCTGGAACAGCGTCCGGGTGGGACCCTGCTCGACCATCAGGCCGCGCTCCATCACCGCGATCTCCCCGCAATACCGGGCCGCCAGGCCAAGGTCATGGGTGATCAGGATCATCGCCATGCCGCGTTCGGCGGTTATGCCGGCCAGCAGGTCCATCACCGCCTTCTGCGTCGTCACGTCCAGCCCGGTGGTGGGCTCGTCCGCGATCAGCAGCGACGGTTCGCAGGCGATGGCCATGGCGATCATGACGCGCTGGCACATGCCGCCCGACAGCTCGGCGGGATAGGCGTGCAGCCGCTGGTCCGGATCGCGGATCAGCACCGCCTGCAGCAGCGCCAGCGCCCGTGCCCGTGCTGCGGCCGGCGCGATGCGGTGGTGGGCGCGCAGCACGTCGACGATCTGCTGCTCCACCGTGCGGATCGGGTTCAGCGCCGAGCGGGGATTCTGGAAGATCATCGACATTGCGGCGCCACGCAGGCTTTGCAGGTCGCCGTGCCGCGCGCGGGTGATGTCGCGCCCCTGGAACCGGACATGGCCGCCATCGATCCGCCCGGCGCGGTCCAGCAGCCGCATCACGGCCAGGGAGGTGACGGATTTGCCGGACCCGCTCTCCCCCACGATGCCCAGCGTCTGCCCGGCCTGCAGTGCGAAGCCGATGCCGTGCAGCGCGGTCACCATGCCGTGCCGGGTGGAGAAGCTGACGCGGAGGTCCTCGACGCGCAGCAGCTCCGTCAAGTGCG
Source organism: uncultured Acetobacteraceae bacterium (assembly GCA_964244585.1). GTDB lineage: Bacteria > Pseudomonadota > Alphaproteobacteria > Acetobacterales > Acetobacteraceae > LMUY01. Next base: position 289,519 of record CAXTJM010000001.1, read on the forward strand.
CATCCGGGGGTCCAGGATGTCCCGCAGTCCATCGCCCAGCAGGTTGAAGAACAGCACCGTCAGCATCAGCGCCAGGCCCGGGAACGCCACCAGCCACCACTTGCCGGTGGTGATGAAGCGCGCGCCCTCGGCGACCATGATGCCCCATTCCGGCGTCGGCGCCTGCACGCCCAGGCCGATGAATGACAGCCCGGCGGCGTTCAGGATCGCCCAGCCGAGATTGAGCGAGATCTGCACCGCCATCGCGGGCAGCACGTTCGGCAGCAGGAAGCGCAGCACGACCGAGAGATGGCCGTCGCCGCAGGCCCGCGCCGCCTCCACCCAGCCGGCGTTGCGGCGCACGTTCACCTCGGCGCGGGCGAAGCGGATGTAGAACGGCAGGTTGATCACCGCGGTGGCGATGATGATGTTCTCCATGCGGTTGCCCAGCGCCGCCACCAGCGCCATGGCCAGCACGAAGAGCGGGAACGCCATCAGCACGTCCACGAAGCGCCCCACCCAACGGTCCAATCGGCCGCCGCGATAGCCGCAGAATCCGCCCGCCACCGCCCCCACGACGAAGGACAGGCTGACGGCGGAGACCGCGATGAACATGTCCAGCCGCGTCGCCGCGACGATGCGGCTGAAGATGTCGCGGCCGAGCTGGTCCGTACCGGCCCAGTGGGCCGCATCCGGCGGCGCCAGGGCGTGCGCCACGTCCGAAGCGATCGGGTCATAGGGTGTAAGCCAGGGGGCGAACAGCGCCACCAGCACCAGCAATCCGGTGCCGAGGGCCGCGACCGCGGTCACCGGGTTGCCGCGCAGCACGAACACTACGTGCCGCGCCGCGCTGGGCCGCTGGAACGCGGCAGCGCTCATTCGATCGAAACCCGCGGATCGGCGATCCCGTACAGCACGTCGATCAGCACGTTCACCAGGACGAAGATCGTCGCCATCAGCAGCACGAAAGCCTGCACCGGCGCGTAGTCCGAGGCGAGCAGCGCATCCAGCGCGTACGACGCGACGCCGGGCCAGGAGAAGACCTTTTCCACCAGCACGTTCGCCCCCAGCATGGTGGAGAAGACGATCCCGGTGATGGTCAGCACCGGCAGCAGCGCGTTGCGCAAGGCATACGCCACCACGATGCGCAGCCGCGGCAATCCCACAGACTGCGCCGTCCGGATGAAGTCGCTGCCGAGCACGGCCAGCATGGAGGCCCGCGTCATCCGCGCCAGCGGCGCCAGCACGAACAGCGCCATGCTGATGGCGGGCAGCAGCAATTGCGTGAAGGCCGCCCACCAGCCGGCCCAATCGCCGGCCAGGGCGAAATCGACCAGGTAGAAGCCGGTGATGTCCGGCGGAGTGGAGGCGAAGATGTCGATCCGCGCCGTCGGGTCGGGCGCCCAGCCCAGCAGGTAGTAGAACACGTAGATCAGCAGCAGCCCGGACACGAAGGTCGGCACGCACACCCCCAGCGTGCAGAGCATGCGCACCGCGTGATCGACCGGCGACCCCGGCCGCAGCGCCGCCACGACGCCGAGCGGGACGGACAGCAGCAACGCGATCGCCAACGCCGTGAAAGTGAGTTCCAGCGAGGCAGGCAGCCGCCGCTCCATGTCCCGCACGACCGGCTGTCCGGTGGTCAGCGAGTTGCCGAGGTTGCCGGTGGCGATGTCGGCGAGGTAGCGCGCCAGCTGCACCGGGATCGGGCGGTCGAGCCCCATCTTGTGGCGGATCTCCTCGATCTCCGCCTTGCCGGCGCTGGGGCCGGAGGCGAAGAACACCGCCGGGTCGCCCGGCAGCACCCGCATCAGCACGAAGGTGACGACCACGACGCCCAGCAGCGCCGGGATGGACGACAACAGCCTTCGTCCCACCCGGCGGGCGATCCCCGGCATGACGCTCACGCCGAAGCCCGGGCATCATGAAGCCCCCTCCCTGCGGGAGACAGCTGAGTAAGGGCCAAGCGACACACGTGCCACAGGCTCTCGCCCCGACCCTCTCCCGGAAGGAGAGGGGGAAGACAGGCAGCGGAGCGGTACAGCGTCAGTTGCCCTAGACCCGTTTCAGGTCGCGGAAATCGGCCTGGCGGTAGAATTGGTAGGTGTACCCGTCCACCGACTTGGCCATCACCGCATCCTGGTTCGGCTGCCACAGCATCACCAGCGGCACCTGTTGCCCGAAGATCTCGATCATCTTCTTGCACTCGTCGTCGTACTGCGCGGGATCGGTCTCGAACCGCGCCTTGTCGGAAAGCTGCTCGATCTGGGTGTCCTTCCAGCTCGCGAAGTTCCAGCGCTGGTCGCGGGTAAAGTACAGGTAGAAATAATAGTAGGTCGCCGGCAGCCAGGCCGTGGCGCCGTCGGTGTAGAACGGCAGCGTCTTGTTCGACTCGGCGGTGTTGAACTCGGCATCCGGCTTCTTCTGGATATCCACCTGGATGCCGACCTTGCCCAGCGACTCCTTCACCAGCGCCGCCATCGGTTCCGCGGTCGCGGCCTGCCCGGCGCTGATGGCGAAGCTGGTGCTGAACCCGTTCGGCATGCCGGCCTCCGCCAGGAGCTGCCTGGCGCGCGCGAGGTCGGTCTTGAACGGCATCGCCTGCGGGAACCCCGAATCCAACGGCGTCCCTTTCCAATCCGCGCCGAACATCTTCGCGCCGCGGCTGAAGATCGCGGCCTTGAACATGTCCTCGTAGGGCAGCGCCGCGGCGACTGCCTGACGCACCTTCACGTTGTCGAACGGCGCCATGCCGGTGTTCATGGTGATGTGGGTGAAGCCGTTGGTCTGCGGGATTGACGCGACCTTCGCCTTGGGCGACTTCTCCATTGTGGTAATGTCGCTCGCCGCCAGGTCGATCGACAGGTCGGCATCGCCGCGCTCGATCAGGTTGGCGCGGGTCGCCGGCTCCGGCACGGTCTGCACGATGATGCGCTTGAAGCTCGGCAGTTGCCCGTCGGCGCCGCCGGTCCACTTCTCGTTTCGGCGCAGAATCGTGCTTTCGCCGGCCTTGTAGCTCTCCACGATGTAGGCGCCGCTCGCCGCCGTGTTGGTCTTCATCCACTCCTGCGCCCAGGGGTCGTCCGCCGTGGCATGCTGCTTGGCCAGCTTGCTGTTGATCATGATCGCGTAGCACACGCACAGGTTCGACAGCCCGAGCCGGTCGGGCTTGGGCAGCGTCATCTCGACCGTGTGCGGATCGACGATGCGGAACTGGTCCGCGCTGGTGATCGATCCGGTGGACATCTGCGGCGGCGCCAGCGACTTGGCCAGCACCATGCGGTCCAGCGACCATTTCACGTCCTCGGCCGTGACCGGCGTGCCGTCGTGCCAGGTGGCGTCCGGCCGCAGCATGATGGTGATCTTCAACCCATCCGGGCTGATCGAGTAGCCTTTCGCCAGCTCGCCGCGGATCGTCTTCGGGTCGAAGGTCCAATACTCGCCGAACGGCTTGCGGCCGAAGCTGAACAGCCGGTCATACACGTTCATGCTCAGGCCGAACGACTCCCGGGTGGCGCCCGGCATCGTCGTATCGAGCGTGTTGATGGTGGCGCCCGTCACATAGCGCAGCGTTTCCGCCCGCGTCTGCCCGAAGGCGAGCTGCGGCCAAGATGCCAACCATGCTGCGCCGGTCGCGCCCTGGAGGACCGACCTACGATTGATCTTCATATCTTCACCACCCAAGCTGCTGGAAACGGGTGGCGCTTCGTCCCAAGTCCGTCTTGTTGCGCCACCCATAACGGTGCAGGCAGCCAGGTGCAATCGGCTGGGATCAGGTGGCACAGCGGACCGCGTCGCGCACCATGCGGCGGACATCGTCCGGCGAGGCGCCGGCGTCACGCAGCGCGCGCAGGCTGGCGGCGCCGTGCCGTTTCGCCAGCCGCCGGCCATCCTGCCCAGCCAACACGGGCTGGTGGGCGTAGGCCGGCTCGGGCCAGCCCATCAGGGCCTGCAGGACGCGATGCACGTCCGTGGCGGCCAGCAGGTCCGTGCCGCGCGTCACCAGGTCGACACCCTGCACGGCATCGTCATGCGTGACGCACAGATGGTAGCTGCCGATGGCGTCGCGGCGGGACAGCACGACGTCGCCGAAGCGCGCGGGATGGCAGGCGATGCGGCCCCTGCCCTGCTCGGCGAAGCTCAGCGGCCCGACCCGGGCGCAGGCCGCCGCCATGTCCAGCCGCAATGCGAAGGCATCGCCCGCCGCCAGCCGCCTGGCGCGGATGGAGTGCGGCAGGACGCGGCACGTTCCCGGGTACACGGCGCCGTCTGGACCGTGCGGCGCGGCAAGCGAGCGGGCCACGTCCGCGCGGGTGCAGAAACAGGGATACAGCAGGCCGTCGTCCGCCAGACGATCCAGGACCGCCCGATACTCGTCCAGATGCGCCGACTGGATCCGGACCGGGCCGTCCCAGCCCAATCCCAGCCATTGCAGATCGTCCAGGATGGCGGCGGCGAATGCCGGACGGCAGCGGGTCGCGTCGATGTCCTCCAGCCGCAACAGAAAGCGGCCGCCGACTGCCCGCGCCCGCTGCCAGGCATCCAGCGCCACGCTGGCATGGCCCAGATGCAGCAGGCCGGTCGGGCTGGGGGCGAAGCGAGTGGTGGTGGACACGGGCGGCCGGCCGACATTAGTGAGACGACGGGTGTACACGGGAGGCGGCGATGGTGGAATTGCGGGCGAACCGATGGGGCCCGGCAGCCGGCGGCCCGGTGCGCCACCTGGTGGTGCTGTGCCACGGAGTGGGCGCTGATGGGCACGACCTGATCGACCTCGCGCCTCATTGGGGTCGGGACCTGCCGGACGCGGCGTTTTCGGCCCCCGACGCGCCGCAGCCGTACGACAGCGCGCCGACCGGCCGTCAATGGTGGCCGATCGGCGATCGCAACCCGGCGCGGATGGCCAACGGCGCGGCGCAGGCGCGGCCGTTGCTGGATGCGTTCATCGATGCGGAGCTAGCCCGGCTTGCCTTGCCGGCGCACGCCTATGCGCTGATGGGTTTCAGCCAGGGTGCGATGATGGTGCTGTATGCCGGGTTGCGCCGGGCCACGCCGCCATGCGCCATCCTTGCCTACTCGGGCGCCCTGGTCGCGCCGGAGCAACTGGACAGCCGCAGCAACAGCGCACCCGTGCTGCTGGTGCATGGCGAGTCGGACCAGGTAGTCCCGGCCTTCCGCTCCCGCGATGCGGAGGTCGCCCTGCGCGCCGCCGGCGTGCCGGTGCAAGCCACGTTCACGCCGGGGCTGGGCCATGGCATTGATCCGGCAGGTCTTGCGGCCGGGTCTGCGGCGTTGCGCGCCGGATTCGGCATGTGACCGGGGTGGGGGCAGCGGGACCCTGCCTTGCGGGCTGCAGGACGGTCTGCGATAAGCGGGTCGGGTTTTGGCGGCGCATAGCTGGCGGTCCGGCCTTGTAGCGATCCCAGGTGTAGCTGCCGCTTCCCGAAGGAGCGCGCATTGCCTGACGGCGGAATGCATTACCCGGCTCTCGTCCTGAACGCGGATTTCCGCCCGCTCTCCTATTTCCCGCTCTCGGTCTGGGCGTGGCAGGACGCGGTCAAGGCGGTGTTCCTGGACCGCGTGTCGGTGCTGAACGAGTATGAGGTCGCGGTGCGTTCGCCGTCGATGTCGATGCGGCTGCCCAGCGTGATCGCGCTGAAGGAATACATCCCGGCGGCACGGCGCCCGGCCTTCACCCGGTTCAACGTATTCCTGCGGGACGCCTTTGCCTGCCAGTATTGCAGCGAACGGCTGCCGACGCAGGACCTGACGTTCGACCACGTGATCCCGCGCAGCCGCGGCGGCCGCACGACGTGGGAGAACGTCGTGACGGCGTGCGGTTCATGCAATCTGCAGAAGGGATCGCGCCTGCCCCGGGAATGCGGGATGCATCCGCGCCAACTCCCCGGCCAGCCAACCACGTGGGAACTGCAGGAGAACGGCCGCGCCTTTCCGCCGAACTACCTGCACGAAAGCTGGCGCGACTACCTGTACTGGGATTCGGAACTGCTGGAGAACTGAACGAACTCCGCATGGCTCACATACGCTTGCTGGCGGCGATCGCAAGCTTGCAGCCGACCTTGATCACGCGACTCATCAGCGCATAGGCCGGCGCCAGTTCGGCCTCGTTGGCCAGGCCGATGTCGCGATGCTCCAGCTCTTCCTCGCGGAATTTCTCGATCGTGGACCGCAGCCCGGCTTCGTCATCGTCCAGGCTGGCGGCCTGCTCGGCATAGTGCTCGTCGATCGCCTCCTCCACCGCCACGGTGCAGGCCATCGCGCCGCGCTCGCCGATCAGCGCCGTGGCGGCGCCCAGGGCGAACCCGGCCAAGTGCCAGAGCGGCAGCAAGGCGGTGGGGCGAACCCGGCGCTCGGCCACCAGCGCGGCGAAGGTCTCGCGATGCGTCTCCTCCTGCGCCAGCATGTGCCGCAGCGTGTCACCATGACGGCCGCGGCCCAGCACGGCCAACTGGCCCTGGTAGATCCGGGCCGCGCCGTACTCGCCGGCATGGTCGACGCGGATCATCTCTGCCAAGCGCTCGCGCTGGGTCGGGTCTCCGGGAAGGGTCGGGGCGTTCATACAGGTCTCCGTGCGGCCGGCCGCACCAGGCAGATGGCGAGGAACGCGCCGAACGCCAAGGCCAGCAGCCCGTTGCCCGCCGCCATCGAGACGGGAATCCCGGGCACGAGATAGGTGGGATCATCGCACGGCTTGGCCGGATGCGCCGGCATGCGGGCCAGCCGCTGCGCGATGCTGCCGCCGCCCAAGTCCGGCGCGGCGCATTCCGGCAGCGGGCTCGGCCACCAGCCCTGCTCCACCCCGACATGAACTCCGGCCGCGGCCACGGCCACGGCCATGCACAGCACCACGCCCCACAGGAAGAGCCGGGGGTTCAGCCGCCGCCACGGAACCAGCGCCGCCGCCGCCGCCAGAAGGGCGACCCGGTATGGCCAACGCTCCACCAGGCAAAGCGCGCAGGGCACCAGGCCGCCGTACCGTTCCGATCCAAGCGCCACCGCGAGTGCGCCGAACGCCACCAGCAGGGAGAGTGCGGCCAGGACGGGGGTTCGCGTCATGCCGGCTTTCTCGCCCGCTTCCGCCCCCATGGCAAACCCCCTAGCCTGCCCACCCACAGGACCGAAGGGGTCGGGGAACGATGCGCAAGCTCTGGGGCCGGGCGAATTCCTCCAACGTGATGAAGGCCGTCTGGCTGATGGAGGAGCTGTCGGTCCCGTACGAGCGGATCGATGTCGGCGGGCCGTTCGGGCGCACCCGCGAAGCCGAATACATCGCGATGAATCCGAACAGCGCCGTTCCGACGCTGCAGGAGGACGGCTTCACCCTGTGGGAGAGCAACGTCATCCTGCGCTACCTGGCATCCGTCCATGCGGATGGCGCGGCGATCTGGCCCGATGCGCCGCGGGCGCGTGCCAACGTGGACCGTTGGATGGATTGGCAACAGACCATCATGAACCCGCCCGGCACGATCGTGTTCCAAGGCCTGGTGCGGACCGCGCCGGACAGGCAGGACAAGGCCGCCATCGCCGCGGGCTTGGCCAGGCTGGGCGACGCGTGGGGCTTGCTGGACCGCCAATTGGCAGCACAGGACTACGTCGCCGGGCCGGACTTCACCCTGGCCGACATCGCCAGCGGGGTCCACGTGCACCGCTGGTTTTCCTTCGCCGTGGCCAAGCCGGACTTCCCGCACCTGCGCGCCTGGTATGACCGCCTCCTGGCAAGGCCGGCCTACCAACGACATTGCGCCGGCCCGATGACCTGAGGCCCGGCTGCCGGCACAGGGCTGCCACCCCATCGGCGGCCTGGCCAATCGCAAGGACGGCACCATACTAGGGCTCGCACGGCGGCTGGCTGGGGAATGGCGATGGACGCGACGAGTTCAACCACCGACGCGATGTCGGAGGCCGCGCGCCGCCGCGTCGTGGCCGCGATGCTCGTCTCCACCTTCATGGCCGCGGCGGAGGTCACGATCATCAGCACCGCCATGCCAACGATCGTGGCGCGGCTGGGCGGGTTCAACCTGTTCACCTGGGCGTTCGGCATCTACCTGCTGGGCCAGGCCGTCACCACGCCGATCTACGGCCGGCTGGCCGACCTGTATGGCCGCCGGATCGTCTATCTCGGCAGCACAGCCCTGTTCCTGGCGGGCTCGCTGCTGTGCGGACTAGCCTGGAGCATGCCGGCGCTGATCGTTTTCCGCGCCATCCAGGGGCTGGGCGGCGGCGGGCTGGTGCCGCTGGCCACGATCATCATCGGCGACGTCTCACCCCCGGGCGGCCGGGCACGGGCGCTCAGCTACGTCAGCGGCGTCTGGGGCATCGCCGCCATCGTCGGACCCATGCTCGGCTCGCTTTGCGTCGGCACGGTGGGATGGCCGTTCGTGTTCTGGATCAACCTGCCGGTCGGCGCCTTCACCATCATGCTGGTCTCGCGCCACCTGAAAGCCCCGGCGGCGCACGACGACGACGCGGGCATAGACGGCGCCGGCACGGCGTTGCTGGCCGCCGGCATCGGCGCCGGCATGGCCGGGCTGATCCAGTGGGACTCGCTCTCCGCCTGGATGCTCGCCGCCCTCTGGGCCGCCTGCGCCGCGTGCCTCGCCGGCTTCGCGGCACGGGAGAGGAAGGCAGCCCAGCCGATGCTCGCCGCCCACCTGCTGCGGCGGCCGGTGATCCTGGCTGCCAACGCGTCCGGCCTGCTCTGCGGTGCGTTGATCATCGGTGCGACGGCATTCCTGCCCGCCTGGGTCCAAGGGGCGCTGGGGCGCAGTGCCTTGGCGGCCGGCTTCGTGCTGGGCCTGATGACGGTGAGCTGGACGGGCACCAGCATGAGCCTCGGCCGCCTGCATCGCCTGCCGATCCGGGCCGTGACGTTGGCCGGTGCGTTGGCGCTGTCCGGCGGGGGCGCGGGGCTGCTGATGCTGCCGCATGGTGGCTGGACCATGTTGCTGGTGGCGTGCGTCGTACTCGGCGCAGGGCTCGGCGGCAGCAGCTTCGCCTTCACCGTCGCAGTGCAAGCCGCCGTGTCGCAAGCCGACCGCGGCCGCGCCACCTCGCTGTTCTACTTCTCCCGCCTGGTCGGACAGGCGGTGGGGGCGGCGGGGTTCGGCGGCATCCTGAACGCCGGCCTGGCCACTGGCGGGGAAAACGCCCATGGCGCGCTGCGCGCGTTGATGGATCCCGCGGCCCGGGCCGGCCTGCCCGCCGGCGAACTGGCCCGCCTCGAATCCGTTCTCACCGGCGCGCTGCACGGCGTGTTCGGCGCGATCTTCGTCGTGGCGTTGCTGAGCCTGCCGGTCGCGCTGATCGTGCCGCGCCAGCGCGGCTGAGGCGGGTCAGGGCAAACTCGTCCGCATCACCTCCGCCCGCGCTGCGGCCATGGGCGATTGCAGCGCCAGCGTGACTTCCGTCACGTGCAGCGCCAGGTCCGGTCCCACCAGCGCCGGCGCGCCGCGCTCGATCTGCGCGGCCAGCTGGGCGATGCCGCGGCTGAAATCCATGCGGTGGCCGCCCTGCGTGCGCGGCACGCGACGGCCATGCGCCACGGGGAGCCGGCGGCCGATCAACAGCTTCGGCGCCAGGCCCGACACTTTCTTTTCCAGCTTGCGGGACAGCCGGGCGCCGAAGCCCATGCCGGTCGCCGAGATGCGCAGCGGGGTGTGGTACTCCCACACGTCCGGGATGGTCGCGACCCCGCGCTCCCCGATCACCCGCAGCGTGCGGTCGCTGGGCGCGATGATGGTGTTGGTCAAGCGCGCCACCACGCCGCCATCGAATTCCAGCATGCCGATCGACAGGTCGGGGCTGGTGACGACGGCGCCGAGTTCGGCGCCCTTGTCCGGGATCAGGCAGGCGTTGAACGCGGTGACCCGGCGCACCGGGCCGAACAGCGCGACCAGCGGGCCGATCTGGTAGCCGGCATGTTCCATCGTGCAGCCGACCTCGAACTCGTCGCGGGCCGGCCAGGGCGCGCCGGACAGGCTGCGCCACGAGGCGTAGTCCAGCGCCGACACCATGCCGTCATCCATCTCCGCCTGGGCCAGCATCACTCGGCCAAGCCGCCCGGATGCCACTTCCCGCCCCAGGGCCTGCACCACGTCGCTGAGGTGGTTGCACGGCGCCGCGGCCAGCCCCAGCCCGCGGGATTTCGCCACCGCCACCAGTTCCCCCGCCTCCGCCATGGTCATCGCCAGCGGCTTCTCGGAATAGACGTGGCGGCCCGCCTCCAGCGCGCGCAGGCTCACCTCGTGGTGGCTGCGCGGGTTGGTCAGGTTCACAACCAGCCCCACCCGTGCGTCCGCCAGCAGGGCGTCCAGGCTGGCGAAGGCGGGGACCTTGTGGAACGCGGTGAACGCCGCCAGCCGCGCCGGATCGCGGTCGAACACGCCCAGCAGCGTCAGCCCTTCGAGGCCGGGCAAGGTCTGCATGTACATGTCCGCGACGTAGCCGCATCCGACGATGGCGATGTTCATGGTGTCCGCACTACCGCAAAAGCCATAAGACTTGTTTACCTGCGTGCAGGGTCCGGGCGGTATCGTGCCCGGGCAAACGCCATCGGTGGCAACATGGATACGGTTCTGGTCACAGGCGCGGCCGGCTTCATCGGCGGCCACGTGCTGCGCCATCTGTCGCGTGACCCGGCGCTTGCCGTCGTCGCCGCGACCCGCGACGGCCGCGACGGCTCCCGCCGCGCGGACCTGCGCGATGCGGCTGGGATACGGGCGGCGCTCGATGGCGTGACGGCGGTGGTGCATTGCGCCGTAGGCGACCGCCGCGTGACGGTGGATGGCACCGCAGCCCTGTTGCGCGCCGCTGCGGGTGCGGGGGTGCGCCGGGTGGTGCACGTCAGTTCGGTCGCGGTCTACGGCCGCGCCATCGGGATCGTGCGGGAAGACGCGCCGCTGATCTCTCCCGATGGCAACGGCTACGCGGCCTGGAAGATGGCGGCCGAACAGGCATGCCTGGCGGAACCCGGGGTCGAGACGGTGCGGCTGCGCCCGGCCATCGTCTACGGGCCGGGTGGCACGCTATGGGTCTCCCGATTGGCGCGGCGCATCCGCGCTGGCCGCTGGGGGCTGTTCGGCGCAGCCGGTGAAGGGGTCTGCAACCTGGTGCACGTGTCCGATGTCGCGGCCGCCGTGTCGGCCGCCCTGGCCGCCCCCGCCGCCGGCGCCGCGTTCAACGTCAACGGGCCGGAGGCCGTGACCTGGAACGAGTGGTTCGCCCGGCTGGCGGCAGCGACCGGATCAAGACCGTTGCAGACCCTTTCGCCGCTGGCGTGGCGCACCCGCTCCCTTGCCGCCCTGCCGCTGAAGGCGCTGGCGCGGGTACGACCCGGGATCGCCGCCGACTGGCTGCTCGGGGCGCCGGCCGCCAGCGAGCTGACGCTGTTCGCACTGGCCGCCCGCTACCCGACCGACGCGGCCCAGGCGGCGCTCGGCTGGACGCCCGCGATCGGCATCGCGGAGGGGCTGGCCGACTCGGTGGCCTGGCTGCGGCAGGAGGGGCTGGCATGACCGCACCGGTCGCCTCGGTGGTGATCTGCACCTACAACCGGCTCCGCATGTTGCAGGAGGCGGTCGAGAGCTGCCTTCGCGACGCCTCTGCCCGCGGCGCCGCGTTCGAGGTGGTGGTCGCCGACAACAGCCCCTCCGGCCATGCCCGGCAGTTCGCTGCCGGGCTGGCGGCGGCCGGGCACGCGGTACGCTGGGTGCATGCCTCGCCGCCCAACATCTCGGTCGCGCGCAACGCCGGGCTGCATGAGGCCGCCGCGCCGCTGGTGGCGTTCATGGACGACGACCTGGTCCTGGAGCCGGGCTGGCTGGACCATCTGCTGGACACATTGGACGGCAGCGGCGCCGACGTCGCGGTCGGCCCGGTGCGCCCGCGCTTTGCCGAAGGCGGCCCGCCGGCCTGGGACCCGGCGGGTAGCCGCTTCACCCGGGTGCTGCCGCTTGCCTCCGGCACGCCGCTGGTCGTGAGCGGTGCCGGACGCCAGCGGGGCTTCTCGATCAGCACCGCCTCCTCCCTGTGGCGCCGGGCCACCTGCTTCACCGATCCCGCGCCGTTCGACCCAGCGTTCGGCGCGTCCGGCGGGGAGGACCTGGACCTGTTCCTCCGCCTGGAGCGGCGCGGCCGGCGCTTCGTCTGGTGCGCCGAGGCGACCGTGTGGGAGACCATCCCCGCCGGTCGGACGGCGCTGCGCTACCAGGCGATGCGCGCGTACAGCGGCTCCCAGGTGTACACCGCCGCCTTCGTGCGCCATGCCGCCGCGCCGACCCGCAGTGCGGCGGACATCATGGTGCGCGGCGCCGTCCAGGCCATGGCCAACCTGGCGGGCTTGGCGGTGTCCGGCGCCTTGCGACCGCTGACGGGCGAGGCTGGGCGGCAGCGCAGGGTGCGCCACCTGCTGGGCACCGCCGCGGCAGCGGGTAAGCTGTTCTGGTGGCGCAAGATACCGCTGTACCACGTTGAAAAGGCGCCGCAAGCTTGACCGGGGATATCGAGGCGTTCGGCACGCATTTCTCGCCGCTCGACGGCCGGCAGGCCCTGGCCGCCATCACCGCCCGGCCGGTGGGGGCGCCGTTCGCCTATGTCTGCACGCCCAACGCCGTCCACGTGGTGAACTACGAGCGCGGGGAACCCCGTTTCCGCGCCGGCATCGACGGCGCGTGGCTGCGGCTATGCGACAGCCGGGTGGTGGCCCGGCTGGCAGCTTCCTTGCTGCGGGTGCGGTTGCCCCTGGCGCTCGGCAGCGACCTCACGGTCGCGATGGTCAACACCGCCATCGCGCTAGACGACGCGGTCACCATTATCGGCGGCACCGACGAGATGGAACGCCGGCTGCGGGACCGGTTCGGCTGGCGGACCCTGGCGCGGCACGATCCGCCCTTCGGGTTCATCGCCGACCCGGCGGAGGTGGATCGCTGCGTCGGGTTCGTGCTGGCCCATCCCGCCCGCTACGTGTTCCTTGCCTGTGGCGCGCCGCAATCCGAGTTGCTGGGCTGCCGCATCGTGCAGCGCGGCGGCGCAGTGGGCACCGGGTTGTGCATCGGTGCCTCGCTGTTGTTCGTCACCGGGCTGGAGCGGCGCGCCCCGGCGGTCATGCAACGGGCCGGGCTGGAATGGCTGCACCGGCTGATCCAGGAGCCCGGCCGCATGGGCGTTCGGCTGCGCAAGAGCCAGTTGCCGATCCTCCGGCTTGCACTGCGCACCGGGCTGGCACGGTTTCGGATCTAGGGTTTGTCGTCAATTGATGGGCTGATTGTGAGTCCGATCTGCCCCATGGGCTGCGAAACCTCACCGACGCGCGCTGAGGTGGTTCCGTCGCGGCTATGATCAGCATCACTTCAAGGCACGCCATCTCATCAAAAACTTCTTCGCCAAGCTCAAGCAATTCAGAGCCATCGCGACACGCTATGACAAAACCAGCCGCAACTTCCTCGGCGCCATCCTCCTGGCCGCAGCTATCGTTTGGCTCAATTAACGACAAACCCTAGACAAGCTTGCCCGGCGAATTCAGCAGACTGTCGATTGGGCAGCCTGCATGGATGCCTGCCGGTAAGGCAGCGTGACCAAGGTGATCGAGCTTGGCCCAGGCAACGCGCTGGCGCGCATGATGCAAGCGACAATGCCGGACGGCGATGCCCACAGCGTATCGGAGTTTATTCGCTGAAAGGCCTGGAGCACTGGCTGGAGACAAGCCGGGCCTGATGGCCAATGACCGTGAAGCTGTGCGGATCAATCTATGACTGCCGTGGCGCCTTGAGCGGCGGCCAGCGCCCTTGTCGGGCAAATCGGCCCACTGGCGCAGGGAGTCACCCTGTAAAGAACTGATGGAAATGGGAGATGACGAGGTCGGGTTGTTCCTCCGGAAGTAAGTGGCCACACGGCAGGGCGTGTCCTTCAAGAGCCGCTTGTGTCCTGGGGCGCCACGTGTCGAGTACGTTCCAGAGCTTGCCGATAGTCCCTTCGGCGCCCCAGAGTGCCAGCAACGGCGCTCGGATTTTATGTCCGGCCTTGTCGTCAGCGCGGTCCATCTCAAGGTCGATTCCTGCAGCAGCGCGGTAGTCTTCGCACACGGCGCGGATCGTGCCGTGGCAGCAATAGCAGCGGATATACTCCGCCATTGCCTCGGGCGTCACTGCACCTGGCGTCTTGCCCTGTACGGCCAAGTGGTCGCGAAGGTAGTAGCCAGGATCCAAGCTTATCAGGTGTTCCGGCATCGGTGCAGGCTGGATTTGCAGGAACCACCACACATACTTTGTCGCGAACTCTTTGCTGGTGTCGTCATACATCGTCAACGTCGGCGCGACATCGAGCACGGCGGCCTTCTGCACGGAGTCGGAGTGGTCCAGGCACATACGGTGTACCACGCGGCCGCCGCGATCATGTCCCGCCACCATGAAGGACGAATGGCCCAGTTGGCTCATGACTTCGACCATGTCCTGCCCCATGGCGCGGAACGAGTAGTCCTGGCTCTGTGGGCTGTAGCCAGGCTTTGACGAGTCGCCGTAGCCGCGCAGGTCCGGAAGGACGACGCGATAGCCGGCATCCACCAGGGCGGGAGCGACCTTGTGCCAGGTGACGTGCGTCTCGGGATGGCCATGGATGAGAAGGAGAGGCTGGCCATTGCCCTTGCTCAGCGTGCGGATGGTGGCACCGCTCGTCTGGATATCCTGCGACTTGAAGCCGGGAAACAGGAACTCGCTCACGCCTTCAGGCTGGGCTGGCGGAGATTCGGGCAAGTCCGCACCGATTTGAGGAGTCGGCCGGGGACTTGGAAGCTCGTGCGCCAAGTTCGCTGGCGTGGGCGCAGGAGGTGTCTGCGCCTGTGCACGGCCGAGTACACCCGCAACGAAACTGGTCACTCCAAGTGCAGCAGTTACCCGCCGTCCTATGTCCGACGCCATGGTCGTGACTCCCTGATGCAGGTAGACCATCTAAACGTCGTTTGTGAGACAAGGTTTCGCCCGAAATGGCTGGAGGATAAATGGCGTATGCTTGAAAAGAGTCGACATAGCTTTGGCTGAACACACGCGCGAGCGTGGTGCGGCGGTTGCGGCGAGCGCGCTGGCCACAGCCGCTGGCGGGGTGCTCGACGCGTGGGTCTACCTCGCGCACGGCCATGTTTTTGCAACCGCCCAGACCGGCAACGTCGTGCTGATGATGACTGCCGTGGCCAACGGCGATTCCCTACAGGCGGTCAGTCACCTCACCTCCCTCATAACCTTCATCGCCGGGGTGTTCAGCTCGCGGCAGACAGGCAGCTTGCTCAAGAAAACGAGATTGAATTCACGCGACATCCGGCTTGGCTTCGAGTGCGTGCTGCTGACGGCACTCGGGCTCGTCGCGAACGACCTGTCTGATCACACCATAATCGCCTGTGTCGGCTTTATCGCCGGCGTCCAGATTACCAGCCTGTCTCACATCGGCGCATGGTCCTTCAACACGGGTATGACCACCGGCAACCTGCGCGGAGCCGTCAGCGCCTTGAGCAAGGCGCTCACCGGATCGGAGGAGGAGTGGGCACATGCGCTGGTAATGGGAGTGCTGTGCGCGACGTTCGGCGCCGGTGCCCTGACCGGAGCCTGGCTGACGCCGCGCCTCGGAGAACTGACGCTGTTGCCGGTTGCGGCGCTTGTCGCTGGAACGATTGCCGTGGCGCCGCGCGGGCTGGACCCGATCCCTCGCTGGAAGGATTTGCGGTGACGCAGGCCATGCGGCAAAGCAGGCTTCAGCTCCCTGAACTAGACGCGATCGCCGTCGCAGAGGGGTGGGGTTCGTCATCAAGGCGCTGGCGTCACTCCGGCACGAACTCGAACTGGCCGAAGCCGAGCTTGCCGAGTCCCTTGCTGACCTTCATGCCATGGCGGGGCTGCCGGGTTGCCGCATACAGGGCGCCGTAGACGCCGAGTTGGCCAAGCCCGACCATCCCCGTCCCGAGCCGCGTCACCAGCTTGTTGTCGCTGATCGCGAGGCGTACGGCGGCGGAATGCCGGGCGCTGCGTTGCAGCCGGGCGCTCATGTAGCGGGGCGACAGGCGTGCGGCCTCGTTGAACTCGCTGACCTTCGCGGCCGGGCACCACACGAAGCGCCGCCCCTGCTTGGCCAGGCCCAGCAGCAGCATCGTGTCCTCCCCGCCGCTGCGGCCGAACACCTCGTCGAACGGCGCCGCGCCGGGCAGGCAGGTGGCACGGCGCAGCATGGAATTGCCGGTGCCCAGGCCGCGCGCCTGGGGCGGCCACCAATCCAGCGGGTGGATCTCGGCGTCGGCGGGCAGGCCGAAATCGGTCGTGTAGTAGGCGCCGTCCGGGTCCCAGGCCGGGGCGGCGCCGCCCTCGAACACCGGGTATTTGGGGCCGAAGCTCGCATCCGCGCCGGTGCGGCGCAGGCAGTCCAGATGCGCCGCCAGCCAACCCGGCTCCGGCGCCTCGTCATCGTCCACGAACGCGATCAGGCTGCCCGTGGCCGCCGCGATGCCGCGGTTGCGGGCCAGCGCGATGTTGCGCTCCCCGGCCTCGACATGCCGCAGCGTCACCGGCGACGCGAGCCCGGCCACCAGCGGGGCGGCCAGGCGGTCCGGGTGGTTGTCGGCCACCACGATCTCCCACGCCACTCCCGGCACGACTTGCGTGAAGCAGGCGCGCAACGTCCGCTCCAGCAATGACAGGCGGTCGTAGCACGGGATCACCACGCTCACTTCAGGCTCTGTCAAGGCTTGCTCCTGCAAGGTAGAGGGATCGGCGGCCACGGAGGACAGGACGGATGGAGGCGACCGGCAGCGCCACCTGGGACCAGCATACCGCACCATGGGTTAACCGGCTGACTATCGTCGTGCTGACGCTGATGCTGCTGTACGCCATCGTTGGTATCCCGGAATTCAACCGCGACGTCGCCGTGGCGACCGACTACGTCAATCCGCTGAACCGCATCATCTGGCTCGGCCTGTTGGGCCTCGCGGCGCCGGTGGCGATGGCGCGGTGGCGCACCGTGCTCGGCCTGATGGGCTCGGCCTGGCCGCTGCTGCTGCTGTATGGCTTCTTCATCGCCAGCGTGTTCTGGGCGCTCGACCCTGATACCTCCGCCCGGCGCGTCCTGTTCACGATCGTGCAGTTGCTGCTCTCGGTGGTGCTGCTGTCCGGGTTGAAGCGCGCCTCGACCCTGCATGTGCTGATCGCCGCCGTCTGCGTCGCCGCCGCGGCGGAGGATCTGGTCGCCTGGGTGCTGTGGCCCGGCTATGCGATGACGGAGGAAGGCCTGGCCGGGTTGCAACTGCAGAAGAACCAGACCGGCCTGCTGATGATGTACGGCTGCCTCTCGGCCAGCACGGCATTCTTCCTGGTGCGGCACCGGCTGGCACGGCTGGCCATCGCCGGGTCCGTGGTGCTGATGGCAGGGCTGCTGGTCGCCACGCGGTCCACCACCAGCCAGTCGATCGTCCTGCTGGCGCCCGTCGTGATGCCCGTGCTGCTGCTGGTCTCCCGGCTGCCGGTGCCAGTGATCTGGGGGTTGGTGGCGGCTGCGTTGGCCGGGTTGGCCGCGCTGGCGTTCGGCTACCTGGCCTGGTGCGGCATCGTCAACGCGGACCCGTGGCTGCCGATGCGCGGGGTGACCTTCACCAGCCGGACCGACCTGTGGTCCTTCGTGCTGGAGGAGATCGCGAAGCGGCCGTGGCTGGGTGCGGGCTACAGCTCGTTTTGGGCGATCAACCCGGTGGTGCAGCCCAGCCTGAAAAGCGACATGTGGTTCGGCACCTATGCCATCATCAACGAGGCGCATGAAGGATATCTCGACCTGCTGGCGACCACGGGCGTGGTCGGCTTCGCCGGCGGGCTGTTCGTGCTGCTGCGCACGCTGGCGATCGCCGGGCGCGCCATCGTCCGGGCCGAGCCGGTGGCCGTGGCGGAGCGGACCGGACGCCTGGCCTTCCCCACCGCGGTGTTCCACATGGCGCTGCTGGTGGGGCTGGTGGTGCACAACTTCACCGAATCCAACCTGTTCTCCAACAACTCCGTGCTGGCCGTCGCCTTCGTGCTGGCCGCGCTGGACCTGGAGAAATGGCGCATCGCAACCCGGCAGCCCGCCCGCGTGCGCTATCCCAACCCGCGCCCGTTCAGGCCATTTGCGCCAGCGGCCGGCGCAGGCGGCGTTGCAACGCGAGCGCCATGAGCACGATCTGCGTGGTCTGCCCGACCATGGTGGCGAGGATGGCGAACGGGTAGTCGAACCGGCCCAGCAGGACGACGATCGCCACCGACGTCGCCACCGCGCCCGCCAGGTCCAGCATCGCCAGGCGCTTGAAATCGCCCAGCGCCAGCATCGCCACGTTGAGCGCGAGTGCGATGCTGCCCAGCATGACGTTGGCGCTCCAGAGGTAGCCCAGCAGGCCGATATCCTCGTAGCGGCCGTGATACAGCACGCGCGAGATCCACGGCCAGCCGGCGACGACCATGGCGCTCCAGACGAAGCTGCCCGACGTGCTGACAGTGGCGCCCACCAGCATGGTCCGCACCAGCCCCATCCGGTCACCCTCCGCCCGGCACGCCGCCATCTGCGGATAGCCGATGGACGACCAGGCGGCCGACAGCATCCAGGCTGGACGGATCACCACCTGCACGGCCGACAGCGACGCCAGCGCCCCCGGGCCGAACCGGCCGACCACGGCGAAGCTGTAGAGCCGGCTGGTCACCTCCCCGGATGCGGCGCCCACGACCAGCCAGCCGGACCCGCGCAACACCCCCAAATAGCGGCGGATCTCCGCCGGCTCGAGCATCGGCAGCATGCCCGCCAGCAGCACCAGCAAGACGACCGCGGAGCAGCCGCCATAGGCGGCGGCGGTCAGGAACAGGACCCGTTCGGCATCCGGGTGGAAGCCCAGCAGGAAATCGCCGCCCAGCAGCAGGATCGCGGCTGCCAAGACCCCTCCGGTGAGGCACGCCGCCAGCACCGGCCGTTGCCGGGAGAAGGCGAAGGCACGCACGTATTGGAACAGCAGGAAGGCCGGGATGAACAGGACCGCGCCGGGGGAGGCGAGGTCCGAGCCGGACAGGCTCAACAGCCAATCCCCGAACGCGACCCCAAGCCCCGCCAGGGCGGAGATGCCAAGCGCCAGAGACAGCAGCAGCCGCTCCGGATGGCGGCGTTCGGCCAACCGGTCGCGGGCCGAGGGGAGCCGGAACAGATGCGCGATCACCAGCGTGCCCTGCGCCGTGCCGAGCACCCAGGCCACCGACAGCCAGAACACGTACACGCCATAGGACTCGGTGGCGCCGTTGCGGATCAGCCATAGGTTGATGGCGAAGGTCAGGATCGATCCGAACCCCTGCTCCGCCAGCGAGACGACGAACTTCATGCCGTCACCGCCTCCGGCGCCGCCCCGTGGCTGGCCTCGGCGGGCTGCGGATCGAGGAAGGGCAGGCCCATGTCGGGCCTGTCCGGGCGCTGCCCGAGCGCCCAGCGATAGACCTCGAAGGTCTGGCGTGCCTTGGCCGGCCAGGCGAACAGGCCGAATGCCCGGTCCACCCCCATGCGGGATTTCTGCGCCAACTGGCCCGGATCGGCCAGGATCGCCTCCAGCGTGGCGCGCAGGCTGGCGATCACCGCCGCCCGGTCGCCCAGCGGCAGCAGGTAGCCGCTGGCCGGGCTGACAAGCTCGGCCGGGCCGCCGTAATCCACCACCACTGGCACGACCCCGACGGCCATGGCCTCCAGTACCACGGCGCCGCCGAATTCATGCACGGACGGGAAGGTCAGCACGTCCGCATGCTTCAGCCGGTCGGCCAGGTCGAAATGCGACAGCTTGCCCGCGAAGGTCACAAGGCCGGCCAGGCCAAGGCTGGCCACCATGGCGTCCAGCCGCTCCCGCTCCGGGCCGAAGCCGATCACCTCCAGCGTCAACCGACCGGCCAGCAACAGGGGCGCTGCCGCCTCGATCAGCATGTCGCACCCCTTGAACGGGACCAGGCGGCCGAGGAAGACGGCGTGCAGCGGGCGGCCGCGATAGCTCTCGGCAGAGCGGCGCGGCGGGCGGGGGAACCGCGCCGGATCGATGCCGTTCTCCGGCACGTAGATGGCCTTGTGGCGCCATTTCCGCGGCAGGTCCGCCATGGCGCTGGCGCCC
Organism: uncultured Acetobacteraceae bacterium; assembly: GCA_964244585.1. Taxonomy (GTDB): domain Bacteria; phylum Pseudomonadota; class Alphaproteobacteria; order Acetobacterales; family Acetobacteraceae; genus LMUY01. The sequence goes on from CAXTJM010000001.1 coordinate 309,638, forward strand.
CCCACCATGATGGCGGCGGACGCCCCCCGCGTGATGCGGTATCCCGGTACCAGCCGGTATAGGCCGCGCAGGCGGGACAGCCACTCGCCTTCCTGCCGTTGCAGGGTCGGGAACTGCTTCGGCCAGGGCAGCCCGCCATTCAACGGCCCCAGGATGAACGGGATGCCCAGCCGGCGGCACCGCGCGGCGAGCAGGCTGGGCACGGGCGCGCTCAAGGGCGTGATGCGATGCACGAGGTCGTACTCGCCGGCACGCAACGCAGTGCGGAACCTGCGCCAGACCGCCTGCTCCATCACCAGGTAGGCCGGCGTGGTCAGCGCGGTCAGCATGGCGTACCCCTTGCTGGGACCGCTGATCCGGCGCACCAGGCTCGCCACCGGGTCGATCAGCCAGTCGGTGTCGAACGCGGTGTAGTCCCGCCCCTCCACCAATCCGGCGCGGTCCAGCGCCGGGCGGTTCCAGTTGCGCGTGATGAGGTGGGTGTCCACCAACTCGGTCAGTGCATGGTAATGCGACCATCCGACCAGCGGCACGCTCTCCCATTCCGGATTGCAGGAATCGGCGATCACGAGCACCCGCAGGCGCCGGCCGCCGTGAGCGGGGGCGTCCTGTCCTGTGGCGGCAGCCAGGGTTTGTTCGGTCACTCGGCGTCCCATCGACCACGCATTGCCCGAACCTCGCACAACTTCCTTAACGACCTGGACCATGCGCCAGGCAGCTTTACCGGACGTTCACGCGCCGGACGTAGCCTGCATGCGCGGTGATGCCGGGATGGCCGGCGGTGCTGGGCGCTTCGATGATCGCGTGCATCCAGGCCCGGAACAATTGAGGTAAGTGCTTCGGTCATGACCAATCTCGCGCCGACCTCCACGGACAACCCGTTCCGCCGCTGCGTCGCGACGTTGAACGCGATGATCGCCACCGCGAAGGCCGTGCAGCCGGTTTGCAAGGTCATCGATTTCGGCGGCATGCGCAATTCTGGTCTACTTGACCGCGGCACATCCGGCTCGACGCCGTGCAGGTCGATCGCGTCAACGTGGACGAGCCCCACGCCAGCGACAGCGGCTACGACAGGATCAACTTCATCAAGGGCGATGGGCGTCATCCCGGGCGTCGCCATCAGCAAGGAACGGTTCTTCGGCCTGTTGAAATCGCTGACGGCGATCCGCCAGTAGCCGGCCCGGAGGATGTAGGACCATGGCCGCAGGCACTCCCCCGCACGTCGTCTGCATGCTCGCCGAGCAAAGCTACTTCCACGGTGTCGCGGCCCTGTCGAACTCGCTGGTGCGCAACGGCTTCGCCGGGCACGTCGTGGTCGGCTACCGCGGCAGCCTGCCGCGCTGGCACGGGCCGGTGTCGCCGGCGCCCGGCGCGGCACAGGCGATCACGCCCACGGTCGACATCCAGTTCATCGAGGTCGATCCGGGCTGGCACCTGGGCAACCGGAAGCCGCAATTCATGCTGGACGTGGCAACCCGCATGCATCCGGATTTCGCCACGCTCTGGTATTTCGACTGCGACATCGTGCTGAAGACCGGTTGGGACAACTTCGCCCGCTGGACGGCGGACACCCCTCTGCTGGTGCTGGACCTGGCAGAAACCTACATGCCGGCCAACCACGTCTTCCGCCGCGAATGGCAGGCGCTGGCCGCACGCGCCGGGCTGGGCCAACGGGACGTCCGCGGCTACTTCAACTCCGGCTGCGTCGGCCTGCCCAGCGGCGAACTGACGCTGCTCAAGGCCTGGTCGCGGCTGATGCAGACGCTGGCGGATGGCGGCTGCGACATGTCCGTCCTGACCAGCCGGACGGGCAAGCCGGAATACGCCAAGATGGACCAGGATGTGCTCAACGCCGCCATCATGGCGATCGACACGCCGTTCAACGTGCTGGGCGTCGAGGCGATGGACGCCTTTCCTTCGGCGAACATCATGGGGCATGCCATGGTCTTCGCGAAGCCGTGGGAGCGGGACTACATCCGCGACGCCCTGCTCGGCTACCAGCCCGATCCGGCCCATCTCAGCTATTGGACGTACGCCGATGCGCCGATCCAGTCGTTCACGCCGGCCGAGTGGAAGAAGAAGCAAGGCATGCTGCGGAAGGCCCGCTGGCTCGGCTACGTCAAGCGCAGTTCGGTCGGCCACTGGTAGGCCGGGTCAGAACAGGGACTCGCCGGCCCCGCCCAGATTGTAGTTCAAGGTCTTCTGGAACGGCAGCGCCTGGTTGAGGTACTGGTCCACGAACAGGTCGAACTCCGCGATGCTGGCCTTGGGCACGAAGATCACGTCCGCCGGCTGCAACGGCAGATCGTCGGCCGACGTCACCGACCCGGCATAGCGACGCAGGTTCAGCGTCCGCAGCATCGGCACCCGATCCGCCCGGCGCCGGATCAGCACCACCTCGTCCGACCGCGCCGTCGGCAGGAAGCCGCCCGCCATCAACACGCCCTGCAAGGCGTCCGTGGGTCCCTGCAATGGCAGGACGCCCGGCGTCTTCACCTCGCCGCCCACGAAGATGCGGGAGGACGCGTAGTTGCGCACCACCACGTCCAGGTCCGACACCCGCAGCTTGGAGGCGTAGCCGGCTTCCAGTTGGGCGCGGAACTCCGCCACCGTCAGCCCGGCCGCCAGCACGTCGCCCAGCAGCGGCACCGTGACCCGGCCATCCGGGCCGATGACCAGCTTGGCGTCGTTCAACTCCGGATTGAGCAGGAAGCGCAGGTCGAACTCGTCGCCCGCCGCCAAACGATGCGGCGGCACCTCGTTGGACCACGGGGCGAAGCCGCCCACCTGCGACGGCACGATGCTGATGTGCTGGGTGCAGGCGGCGAGCAGCAGGATCGGGAAAACGGCAAGGATCAGGCGCGAACGCACGATGGAGACCTTCGCGGCTGCGTGAACGATGGCCGATCGATGGCAGGATCGGATTGGATTTGCCAGCGCCGCGGGTGGCTGGCGCGACGATTCACACTGATTTAAGTCACGCCATGGTATAAAGGACCCATACCGTCACGTTTGAGGCCAGTGAACCGCCGTGAGCGACACGACAGCCCGCGAAATGCCTGCGAGCGGCATGCTGCGCCGTTCGGGGTCGTTCCCGATGTTCAGCCTGCGCGACCTCGTTACGGCGCTGTTCTACTACAAGCGGGTCACGTTGCTGGCCTTCGTCATCCCGTGCATCCTGGGGGTGGCCGCGGGGTTCCTGGCGCACACCAGCTACACGGCACAAGCCCGCTTGCTGGTGCTGTATGGCAGCGATTACGTGTTCCATCCTGGCAATCGCGATACCGGCAGCGACATCACGCTGGACCGCAACCAGATCATCCAGGGCGAATTGCAGATCCTGCTGAGCCCTGCCCTGGCATCGGAGACGTTGCAGGCGGTCGGCCCCGATATCGTCTATCCCGGCCTGCCGCATGACGGCGTCGGCCTCAGCACCGCCGTGACGCGGTTCGCCAGCGACTTCAGCGTCACCAGCGTCCCGCAATCCAACGTCATCGAGATGAGCCTGCGCAATGCCAACCGCACCGTCGCGGTGCAGGTGCTGAAGGAGCTGATCGCCCACTACATCAGCTACCGGTCCGGCATCTTCGACAAGCCGCAGGCGCAGGGCCCGGATACCGAGCGGGACCAGTTCGCCGACCGGCTGCACCAGGCGGAGCAGGCCCTCTCCCAATTCGGCATCGAGCACGGCGTCAGCAACCTGGACGAGCAGATCAGCCTGCAGATCCATCAGAAGGCCGACAACGCCAACCAGCAGAGCCTGACCGCACAGCAGATCGACGAGACCGCCGCCCGGGTCGACACGCTGCACAGGCAGTTGGCGACGCTGCCGCCCACGGTGCAGATGTTCGCCGAGAGCGGCCGGTCCCAGCAATCGACCGGGCTGACGGACAGCCTGATCAAGCTGCAGATCCAGCGCCGCGACCTGCTGTCCCGCTACCAGGAGGATTTTCCCTTGGTGCGGGACATCGACCGCCAGATCGCGGCGATGCGAAGCCAGATTTCGGGGGACCCCTCCCGCGAGGGCAACATAACCCGGCTGGGCCGCAGCACGGTCTATGACGACCTGCACCGGGAAGAGATCACCCTGTCCTCGCAGCTCCAGGGGCTGCTGGCCAAGCAGGCGCAGCTGGTGGCGGAGGCGAGCCGGATCCAGGCGCGGTCCGACGAGCTGACCGGGCTGGCGCAGCATTATCGCGACCTGCAGCGGACCCGTGACGTGCTGGACCAGAGCTATCGCTCGATCGCCCGCAGCAGCGAGGAGACGCAGCTCTCCGCCGCGCTCGAACGGGCTGGCGCCGCCAACGTGCGGGTGGTGCAGCCGCCGGACGCCCCCCTGGCCGGGCGGAACCAGCGAGTCGTGCTGATGGCCGGCGGCGTCGTGCTGGGCGTGCTGTGCGCCGTTGCCGTGTTCGCCTTGCTCAACGCGACCCGGCAGGTCTTCATCAGCGTGCGCGACGTGGAGCGCTTGCTGGACCTGCCGGTACTGCTGGCGGTGCCCGCCATGGCTGGACCGCGGCGCCCCCGCCCCACCACGGCCGCACCTTCACCCCGCCGCACCGTCGGACGACCGAGTTTCGGCGTGTGAGCGGGTTCATTGAGGCCGACGCCGGAGCGGCCGGCCTGCCGCCTCCCCTGCTGCTGAGCGTCTCGGATGCCAGCCAATTGCTCTACATGCTACGGCGTGACCGCGTGGGCGGCGTGGTGGTGCAGCTGATGGCCACCCGCAACCGTGAGGGTGTGTCGACGCTGGTGCGGGACCTCTGCCTCGTGTCTGCCGGCAGCGGCGGCCTGCGCACCTTGCTGCTGGCGGCCGAGTCGCCAGGCCGCCAAGCGTCCGACTGGCCGCGCAGCATCTACGGCCTGCCATCCGGCGTGCGCCCGATCGCGGACGGACCAGGCGAGCTGGAAATGCTGCGGGTCGGCACCACGAACCTGGTGATCGGAACGCCGTTGGCGGGTGCCACGCTGCAACCGCCGGCCTGGTCCGCGCTGATCCGGGCGGTGCGACTGCAATTCGACATGGTGGTCACGGATTCGCCCGCCCTGGAACGGGCCTTCACGGGCATCGTGCTCTCGCCGCACATGGACGCCACCGTGCTGGTGGTGTCAGCCGAGAGTACCCGGGCCAGCGCCGTCCGCACGCTGCGGGACAGGCTGGCCGAGGTAGGCAGCAACACTGCCGGCGTCATCCTGAACAAGCGGCGCTTCCACGTCCCCCAGGCTGCCTACGAACGGCTGTAGGCGCGCCCCGGACCGAACCGCGTCGGCGACCAGGCGGGCTGTTCGGCCTGCAGTGCCAGGTGGCGGTCACTGCCCTCCAGCCTCGCACCCGTCACCTGCTCCAGCAGCAGGCTGTGCGGATGCCTGTCGCGACGACCAAGCCGGGCGCACGCTGCCGCAAACAGGGACAGCGCGAGGCCGACCGCCGCGATCACCTGGATGGTGAACGGCCGTTCGTCGGCCGCCGTGACGCTGGTGGTCGCCGTCGTGATCAGCACGGGCGGGAATGCCGCCACCTTCTGGTCCGGCGCCGATGCAGCAGCCGGCAAGCTGGCCAGCCTGCGGTCCAGTTTGGCCAGGCTGGCTTCCACCAGCCCGCGGCGGTTTCCCAATTCGGCGAGTTCGTTGGTCAGGCGCTCGCGCTCGGCGGTCAGGACGGCGGTCGTCGGCTCGGCCGCAGGCGGCCTGGCCTCGACGCGGTGCGCCTCGTCCATGAGGAAGACCCGCAAGGTGCGGATCTGGCCGTCCAGGGCGACCACGGCCGGATAGGTGTCCTGGTATTTCGAGGCGAGCTGCAGCCGTTGCAATTGCAGGTCGGCCAAGGCGGCATTGCCCTTGTCCAGCGTGTCCCGGCTGGGTTTGCGCTCCGCCTCCGGCCGGCCGGCCGATGCGATATCCCGGGCCAAATCGGTCAGCGAGGCCGAGACGGCGTTTGCCCGGGCCTGCAGGCTGTCCGACGCCGCGGCCAGCCGCGCCCGTTCGGTCCGCAAGGCGGCATCCGGGCTTGCGGGTTGCGGGGGCGCCGGCACGGCAGCGACGGGCGCGTTCAGGATCGCGTCCACCAGCGAAGCCGATCGCCTGCGTGCCTCCGCCGGGTCGCGATCCCGTTCGGAGATGACCAGCGTCTCGCCGCCATCCTGCAACGTCGCGGACCGGCCCGCCGCCCCGGCGAGCCGCAACGCCACCTCCGACAAGGCCGCGCGGCCGGAGATGGCGGCGGCGCCGTCGGCCAGGACACGGGTCCGGACGATCGTGTCCGGCCCTGTGACGTTCCAGACCGCGACCGCCGCGCCGCCGGTCGCGAGCAAGCCCAGGCAGAACACGCCCGATGCAAGCCACCCGCCGCGCCGGGACCGGCGGGGCTGGAACGGCGCGGCATCGACCACCCGCCAGACGGCCATCTCGCCGGCATGAGGCGCGGGGACCATGCCGGACACGCTCACGGCATGCCGACCGCGCCGAAGGCGGACCGGATCGCCGCCTCGGCAGGAAGATGCATCCCGTGGAACACCAGCATCGTGCACGCGGCGGCGCCCACGACCGGCCAGCCGACCACGCGCGGGCGCGGACCGGCCATCGCTGCCAGCACCATCACGCCAGCCATCCCCACGACGGAACCGACGATGACCTCCGCCGTGTCATGCGCCAGCAACTCGACCCGGCTATAGCCCATGAGCGCTGCCACGCCGATCGGGATGGATGCGAGAAGCGGCAGCGGCACCGCGCCGCGAAGCAGCAACACGGCCAGCCCGCCATAGACCACGCAGGCGGAGGCGACGTGGCCGCTCGGACTGGCGGGCGGTCCCCAGTCGAAATCCTCGGCCACGGCCAGGGCGACCAGCTTAAGCGCCAGCATCACTCCGAGCGTGCCGGCAACGGCCACCACCCAGGCGAGCAGCCCGCGCCACCATCCCACCACGCCGAGAACGAGCGCCACGATGGCGGCCAGAGGCAGCACGACGGCCTGGTCGGCGAAATCCGTCACGAAGACCATGTGCCTGGCGTGCCTCGGCTGCGATCGCACCCCAGCCTACTTCGCCTGGATGAAGAAATGGGTAACCGCACTCAAACTTCTTCGACCCGCTCCACCCCTGGAACGAGCTTCAGCGCCTGCGCGAGGCTGGGCGTGACGTTGAAGCCGCCGGGCAGTTCGATCTCCACGTCCTGGCCCTCGCCCACCCGGGGCAGCAGCACCACCCTGCCCTTGCCGCGCCGCTCCCGCTCCAGGATGGTGCGGATATGCGGGACGGCGGCGGTCTGGCCCAGCCAGATCCGGACGCCCGCCCCCGCCTCGGCGGCCGCCTGCTCCAGCGACACCGCCGCGGCCGCGGTGATGCGCAACAGCTCGCCCTCCTGCTTCAGGTCGGCCGTGACGAGGATCGGCGCGCCGTCGCGCAACAGCTCCCCGGCGGCGGCAAGCGCCTCGGAAAAGAACGTCACCTCGTAGCTGCCGGCGGCGTCCGACAAGCGCACCCAGGCCATCTTGCTGCCGGACCGGGTGGGCCGCTCCTTGCGCGCGATCACGCAGCCGGCGAGCTTCACTCGGGTAATGCCAGATGCGGCCAACGCCTCCAGCTTGCCCGAGCCGACGGCGCCCAGCCGGTGCAGCAGCGCGGCATACATGTCGAGCGGGTGGGCGGTCAGATGGAAGCCGATCGCCTCCGCCTCGAAGCCCAGCCGCTCCAACGGCGGCCAGTCCGGCATCGCGGGCAGCCGGATCGGCTGCGGCGGGGCGCCGCCGAACAGGCCGATCTGGCCGCTTTCCTTCTGTTCCGCATCGGCCTGCGCGCGGCGCAGCAGCGATTCGGCGCCGGCAAACGCCTGGGCGCGGTTGCCGGCGATGCCGTCCATCGCGCCGGCACGCACCAGGTTCTCGATCTGCATCTTGTTGAGCTGGCGCGGGTCCACGCGGGAGGCCAGATCCGTCACGTCGCGGAACGGACGCTCGCCGCGCGCCGCCACCAGCGCCTGCATCGCCGCCAGGCCGACCTTCTTCACCGCGGCCAGGGCGTAGCGGATCGCGGGCTTGCCCGCATTGTCCACGTCGACGGTGAAGTCCGCGCCGGAGCGGTTGATGTCCGGCGGCAGCACGCGGATGCCCAGCCGCTCCGCCTCCTGCCGCAGGGCGGCCAGCTTGTCCGTGTTGTTGATCGCGAGCGACATGCAGGCTGCCAGGAACTCGACCGGGTGGTTGCTCTTCATCCAGGCGGTCTGATACGCGACCAGCGCGTAGGCCGCCGCGTGGGATTTGTTGAAGCCGTAATCGGCGAACTTCGCCATCAACTCGAACACTTCCACGGCCTTCGCCTGCGGGATGCCGCGGGCGACGGCGCCATCCACGAAGGTCTGCCGCTGGCTGTCCATCTCGGCGCGGATTTTCTTGCCCATGGCCCGGCGCAGCAGGTCGGCCGCGCCCAGGCTGTAGCCGCCCATGGTCTGGGCGATCTGCATCACCTGTTCCTGGTAGACCATGATGCCGTAGGTCTCGCCCAGGATCGTCTCGAGCTCCGGATGCGGCGCCGCCCAGGCCTCCCCGTGCTTGCGGCGGCAGTAATCCGGGATGTTGGCCATGGGGCCGGGCCGGAACAGCGCCACGGCGGCGATCAGATCCTCGAAGCGGTCCGGCCGCATCTGGCGCAGCACGTCCCGCATGCCGGCGGATTCGAACTGGAACACGCCGCCCGCATCGCCCTTCGCCAGCATCGCGTAGGTGGGCGCGTCGTCCAACGGCAGCCGGTCGAGGTCCGGCGGCGTTGCCATATAGGCCAAGGCGCGTTGCAGGATGGTCAGCGTGGTCAGGCCCAGGAAGTCGAACTTCACCAGCCCGGCCTGCTCGACGTATTTCATGGAGAACTGGGTGACCAGCGTGTCGGATTTCGGGTCGCGATACAGCGGCACCAGCTCCACCAGCGGACGGTCGCCGATCACCAGCCCGGCGGCGTGCGTGCTGGCATGGCGGTACAGCCCCTCCAATTGCAGGGCCACCTCCATCAGCCGGCGCACCGCCTCGTCGTCCGTGCGCATCTGCTGCAGCTTGGGCTCGCCGTCGATCGCCTGCTTCAGCGTCACCGGCTTGGCCGGGTTGTTGGGGATCAGCTCGGCGACCCGGTTCACCTGGTGGAACGGCAGGCCGAGCACCCGGCCCACGTCCCGCACGGCGGCCCGCGCCTGCAGCTTGCCGAAGGTGATGATCTGGGCCACCCGGTCGGCGCCGTATTCGCGACGCACGTATTCGATCACTTCGTCGCGCCGGTCCTGGCAGAAATCGATGTCGAAATCCGGCATGGAGATGCGCTCGGGGTTCAGGAACCGCTCGAACAGCAGGCCGAAGCGCAACGGGTCCAGGTCCGTGATGGTCAGCGCCCAGGCCACCACCGACCCGGCGCCGGAACCGCGGCCCGGGCCGACCGGGATGCCCTGCGCCTTCGCCCACTGGATGAAGTCGGCCACGATCAGGAAGTAGCCGGGAAAGCCCATCGCGGCGATCACGCCCAGCTCGTATTCCAGCCGCTCGCCATAGGTGGCGCGGGCGGCCGCATCGGCTGCGACGGCATCCATGCGGCGGGCCAGGCCCTCGCGGGCCATGGCACGCACGGTCTCGTCCTCCGACGCGCCGGGGCGGACCTTGGGGCAGATCGGCAGCAGCGGCTTGCGCGTCTCGGCCATCACGGCGCAGCGCCGGGCGATGGCGAGGGTGTTGTCGCAGGCCTCCGGCAGGTCGGTGAAGAGCTTGCGCATGGCGGCGGCCGGCTTGAACCAGTGCTCGCCAGTGACCCGGCGCCGCTCCGGGTCGGCCATCATCCGGCCGGCGGCGATGCAGAGCAGGGCATCATGCGCCTCCTGCATCGCAGCGGTGGCGAAGAAGCACTCGTTGGTCGCCACCAGGGGCAGCCCGGCGGCATCGGCGAGTGAGATCAGGCCCGGTTCGATCGCCCGCTCCAGCGGGACGCCGTGGCGGTGCAGCTCCACCGCGGTGCGGTCGCCGAACGCCTCGGCGATCTCGGCCAGCATCGCAGCCGCCTCCGGCTGGCGCGCCTCCGCCAGCAACCGGGCCAGCGGGCCGCGCGTACCGCCAGTCAGCAGGGTCAACCCAGCGGCGTGATCCAGCACGGTGCGGAGCGCCAGTTGCGGGTCCGCCGGGTCGGAGTCGGTGAAACAGAGCGAGGAAAGCCGCTGCAGATTGGCCAGGCCGTGCGCGTCCTGTGCCAGCAGGACGATCGGGTCGGGCGCCAGGCCGGCCTTGTCCGTTCGGATCAGGCTCACCTGGCAGCCGATGATGGGCTGCACCCCCTTGCCGGCGCAGGCCTGGCTGAACTCCAGCGCGCCGAACATGTTGCTCGAATCGGTGATCGCCACGGCCGGCATGGCCGCGTCGCGGGCGAGGGCGGCGATCTTGTCCGCCTTGATGGCGCCCTCGCTCAGCGAGTAGGCGGAGTGGACTCGGAGGTGGATGAAATCGGCGTGCGGCATGGCTTGCATGTAGCATGGAAGAAACCGCGCCCAATCCTGCGACAGTGTGAATGGATGCAATGATGCGCCCGGACTGATACTCTCTCACCACGGAGCCGTCGCCGGAGCACCCGGAATGGGAAGGCCGAGGCCGGATCATCCTCGCCTGGAACCAGCTTCGATCTTTCCCGATGACGATATGAGATTCGAAATGGAAACTGTCGCCAAGCCGAGGATGACCGCTGAAGAGTTCATCAAGTGGTCGATGGACCAACCCGAAGGGGCGCGGTACGAGCTGACGAACGGGGAGATCGTCGCGATGGCGTCGGAACGGCTGCGCCATGCTCTGGTGAAGGCCGAGTTGTTCTACCGGCTTCGGCAAGCGGCGGAGCAGGGCTCGCTGCCGTGTACGGTATTCACGGACGGTATGGCTGTAAGGGTCGACGCGGCGACGGTCTACGAACCCGACGTCGCCATCCGGTGCGGCAACCCGCTACCCGACAGCATCACGACCTATGACGATCCAGTCGTCGTCGTCGAGGTAAGCTCATCGTCAACTGCCAGCGTCGATATGGGCGACAAGCTGGAGGATTACTTTCGATTGGCATCCGTCCGCCACTATCTCGTCGTACGGACGCATCGTCCCGCCATCATCCATCATGAACGAATGGCGGACGGTACGATCCAGACTCGCATCGTCGCGGCAGGCACGCTTCGCATGGACCCGCCGGGCATCACCGTGGACGTCGCCTCTCTCTTCCCCTGATCACGCGGCGGCCACCTGCCCGTCCAGCAAGGTGACCCGCCGGTCCATGCGCGCCGCCAGGTCCGGGTTGTGGGTGGCGATCAGCGCCGCCACGCCCTGGCCCCGCACGGTCGCCAGCAAGGCGTCGAACACCACGCCGGACGTGCCGACGTCCAGGTTGCCGGTCGGCTCGTCCGCCAGCAGCACACGCGGCGCGTTGGCCAGGGCACGCGCGATCGCCACGCGCTGCTGCTCCCCGCCGGACAGCTTGCCCGGCAGGTGCCCGGTGCGCGGACCGAGCCCCAGCGCGCCGAGCAGATTGCGGCCCCGCAGCTCCGCGTCCTTGCGGCGCTTGCCGGCGATCATCTGCGGCAGGACGACGTTCTCCAACGCGGTGAACTCACCCAGCAGGTGGTGGAACTGGTAGACGAAGCCGATCGCATCGCGCCGGATCGCGGTGCGCGCCGGGTCGGGCAGCGCGCCGGAATCGCGGCCGTCCACGAACACCGCGCCGGCATCGGGCCGCTCCAGCAGGCCGGCCAGATGCAACAGGGTCGATTTGCCGGTGCCGGAAGGCGCCACCAGCGCCACGATCTCGCCGGGATGCAGCGTCAGGTTCGCCCCGCGCAGCACCTGCAGGGTCGCGTCGCCGGTGCGATAGGTGCGGCTGACACCGCGCAGTTCCAGCGGGTCAGACATTGCGCAGCGCTTCCACCGGGTCGGTCCGCGCCGCGCGCCAGGAGGGGTACAGCGTCGCCAGCAGCGACAGCACCAGCGCCATGACGATGATCTGCGCGACCTCGTGCCAGTCCAGCCGTGCCGGCAGGTGGGCGAGGTAATACACCGTCGGGTCGAACACGGTGCGGCCGGTCGCCGCCTCCACCCAGCCCTGGATGGTTTCGATGTTCAGGCAGAACAGCACGCCAAGGATCGTGCCGACGGCCGTGCCCGTGACGCCCACCGACGCACCCACCATGAGGAAGATCCGCAGCACGGACCCGCGTCCGGCGCCGATGGTCCGCAGCACGGCGATGTCGCGCGTCTTGTCCTTCACCATCATGATGAGGGAACTCACGACGTTGAACGCCGCCACCAGGATGATCAGCGTCAGGATCAGGAACATGACGTTCTGCTCGACCTGCACCGCCGCGAAGAAGCTGTTTTCGGTCTGCTGCCAGTCCAGGATGCGCACCGGCGTGCCGGACAGGGTTTGAAGGATAGCCCGGCCGATCGCCCGCGAGTGGTCCGCATCGTCCACCCGGACCTCGATCTGCGTCGCCTGGCCCGGCTGCTGGAAGAACACCTGCGCCGCCTCCAGCGGCAGGAACACGTAGCCGCTGTCGTATTCGTTCATCCCCACCTGGAACACGGCCGCGACGGTGTAGGCGCGTACCCGCGGAATCGTGCCGAAGGCGGTGGCCGCCCCCTGCGGCGACACCAGCGTGATCTTGCTGCCCGTGGTCAGGCCGAATCGGTTGGCCAGGGTGATGCCGATCGCGATCGCGTCCGGTCCCTTGAACTGCGCCAGCGAGCCGTCGCGGATGTGGTCGCTCACGGCGGTCAGGCTTTCGAGATCGGCCTGCCGGATGCCGCGGACATAGCCGCCGGTATTGTTGCCGCGGTCGTCGGTCAGCAGCACCTGGCCATCCACCACGGGAATGGCGGACACGACGCCCGGCACGGTGCGGATCTTCGCGACGTCGGCATCGTAGCCGGTCAGCGGCTGGCCCGCGCCGTAGACTCCCAGGTGGCCGTTGAAGCCGAGGATGCGGTTCAGCAGGTCGGTTTTGAAGCCGCCCATGACGGACATGACGATGATCAGCGTCGCGACGCCGAGCGCGATGCCGACCAGGCTGAACCCGGCGATGACGGAGACGAACCGCTCGCCGCGCCGGGCCCGCAAGTAACGGCCGGCGACGGTGCGTTCGAAAGCGTTGAACATGCTAGGGCCGCCCCTGGTGCGGGACCACCCTCGCCCGACCCTCGCCCGGGCGCTTCAAGCGCCCGACACCCGGGCAAGCGCGTCCTCGATCGACAATTCGACCCGCTCGCCAGTGGCACGGCGCTTCAGCTCGACCCGGTTGTTGGCGGCCCCGCGCGGCCCGACCACGAACTGCCAAGGATGCCCCATCAGATCCGCATCGGCGAACTTTACGCCTGCCCGCTCCTCCCGGTCGTCGTACAGCGCCTCGGCGCCCAGCCGGGCATACAGCGTCTCGCAGATGGCGCCCGTCGCGGCGTCACCCTGCTTGAGGTTCAGGATGGCGGCCCGGAACGGCGCGATGCCGTCCGGCCAGATGATTCCCGCCTCGTCGTGGCTCGCCTCGATCACCGCCCCCACCAGGCGGGAGACGCCGATGCCGTAGCTGCCCATCTCCGGTATCGCCGCAGCGCCATCCGGGCCAGTGACCGTCATGCCCATCGGCTCGCTGTATTTGCGGCCGAAGTAGAAGATGTGGCCGACCTCGATCCCCCTGCCCTCGCGCCGCCGCCCGGGGGGCACGAGCGCCCAGGCCGCTTCATCGTGCTTCTCGTCCGTGGCGGCATAGAGGCTGGTCATCAGGGTGAAGAACCGCGCCAGATCGTCCGGTTTGGCGGCGTCGAAATCCGCCTTCAGCCAGTCGATCTCCTCGAAGCCGGCGTCGAAGAACACCCCGCTCTCGCCGGTCGGCGCCAGGATGATGAATTCGTGGCTCAGATCGCCGCCGATCGGGCCGGTATCGGCCACCATCGGGATGGCCTTCACCCCCAGGCGCTGGAAGGTGCGCATGTAGGCCAGCATCATGCGCCGGTAGCTGAGCACCGCGCCCGCATAGTCGATGTCGAAGCTGTAGGCGTCCTTCATCAGGAACTCGCGCCCTCGCATGACGCCGAAGCGCGGGCGCATCTCGTCGCGGAACTTCCACTGGATGTGGTACACCATCTGCGGCAGGTCACGGTACGACTTGACCGACTGGCGCAGCAGATCGGTGATCATCTCCTCGTTGGTGGGTCCGTACAGCAGGTCCCGCTCGTGGCGGTCGCGGATGCGCAGCATCTCGGGGCCATAGGCGTCATACCGGCCGGACTGGCGCCAGAGGTCGGCGGATTGCAACGTCGGCATCAGCACTTCCTGGCAGCCGATCGCATCCTGCTCCTCGCGCACCACCTGGCCGATGTTGCGCAGCACGCGCAGCCCGGCCGGCAGCCAGGCATAGATGCCGGCGGCAGTCTGCCGCACCAGGCCGGCCCGCAGCATCAGGCGGTGGGACGCGATCTGCGCCTCGGCAGGCGTTTCCTTCAGCGTGGGCAGCAGGGAGCGGGTCAGGCGCATCGCGGGGTTCCGGTTGGCTGGGGCGGCGGACCCTACCCGCCACCGGCCGCGCCGCCAACAGGATGCTGCGTCCGCACGCCCGTCACTCCTGCCGGAATGCGTCGACCACCCGGCGCACGCAGCCGGAGGCATCCACCACCATGACGTCGAAGCGCGTTCCGGCCGCGCCCCAATCCGGATGCTCCGCCATCACGATGCAGGCCGCCGCCAACAGCCGGGCCTGCTGCCGCGCCCCCACCGCGGCCGAAGCGTCCGCCAGGCTGGGACGTGCCTTCACCTCCACGAGCGCCAGGAGCCCGGCGCGCTCGGCCGCCAGGTCGATTTCGCCGGCCGGCGTGCGCAGCCGGCGCCCTAGGATGGTCCAGCCATCCGCCACCAGCGCGGCGCATGCAGCCTGCTCCGCCGCCAAGCCCAGCGCATGTGCCGCACTCCCGCGCGCTTGCCTCCGCTGACTCATGACGGCAATTTCCCGCCGCGCGAGGCGGCTGGCAATGGCGGCGTCGCGGGGAGACCGCCGCCATGCGCCCTCGCCGAGCCATCCTGCCCCCGATCCTGGCCGCCTGCGCGGTGCAGCCTGCGATGACGGCCGGCTGACCCGCATGCGCGCGCTCGGCATCCTTCGCCGCATCGGCGGCTTGCTGGTGGTGTTGCTGCTGCTGGCGGTCTCGGCCGTGGGCGGCGCGCTGTTCCTGTGCCTGCCCTCCCGGCAGGAGGCAGCCCGCATTCCCGGCCTGTCCGCCCCCGTCTCCGTCGCGTTCGATGCGGATGGCGTCCCGCACATCCGCGCGGCCTCGGCGGAGGATGGCGCGGCCGCCCTGGGCTTCGTCCATGCCCGGGACCGCATGTTCCAGATGGAACTGATGCGGCGCGCCGCGTCCGGCCGCATCTCCGAACTGGCCGGCGCGCGGGCCTTGCCGCTGGACCGCACGATGCGCGTGCTCGGCCTGCGCCACCAGGCCGAGGCCGCGATGGCCACGATCCCCGCCGCGACCCTCGCCATGCTGCAGGCCTATTCGCGCGGGGTGAACGCCTATCTCGACGCGCATGGCCGCTGGACCGCGGTCCAGTTCGCGGCGCTTGGCCGGCCGGAGCCGTGGACGCCGGTGGATTGCCTGCTCTGGGGCAAGACCATGGGCATGTACCTTTCCGGCAATTGGCGCTCGGAACTGGGGCGCCTGTCGCTTGCCGCCAACACGCCGCGCGCCGTCATCGACCAGCTCTGGCCCGCGCAGGGCGACACGCCAGGGCCGGGCGCGGGCCTGGCACCGCCACGCTTCGCCGCGTTGGCCGGCATGCTGGACGCGTTCATGCCGCGTTTCCCCGCGCCCTTCACCCTGCCCGACAACGCGTCCAACGAATGGGCGGTGGATGGTGCGCACAGCACCACGGGCGCGCCGCTGCTCGCGGGCGACCCGCATCTGGCATACAGCACGCCGGGCATCTGGTACCTCGCGCGGATCGACACGCCGGACGGCATCCTGGCCGGCGCCTTCGCGCCCGGCGTGCCGCTGCTGGTGATCGGCCGCACCAGCCGGCTTGCCTGGACGTTTACCACGGCGGGCGCCGATACGCAGGACGTGTTCATCGAGACGGTGCTGCCGGACGGGCGCTATGCGACGCCGGACGGTCCGGCCGGCTTCGTGACCCGTACGGAGCGCATCGCCGTGCGGGGCGCGCCCGCCGAGACGATGGTCGTGCGGGAGACCCGCCACGGTCCGGTGGTAAGCGACATTCCGGGCGTCGTGCCGCCCGAGGGAAGCGTGTTCGCCGTAGAAATGGCCAACCTGGCGCCGGGCGACGACGCAGCCACCGGGCTGTTAGCCCTGAACCGGGCTGCCAGCGTGGCCGAGGCAGGGAGCGCTGCTCCGTTGATCACCTCGCCGGTCCAGAACCTGCTCGTCGCGGATGCGTCGGGCATCGGCCAGTTCACCACCGGCCGCATTCCGGTCCGCCGTGCCGGCGACGGCGAATGGCCGCAATCCGGCGCGGATGGCGCGCATGACTGGGTCGGATGGGCCAACGGGGATGCGCTGCCCCACATGGTGGCCCCGGCCAGCGGACGGATCGTCAACACGAACGAGCGAACCGCGCCTGCGGATTTCCCGGTCTTCATCGGCCGCGACTTCTTCGGCGATTGGCGGGCCCGGCGCGTACGCCAGCTGCTCGGTGCCGGCAAGCGTTCGGTCGCCGACTTCGCCGCCATGCAGGTGGACGTCACCAGCAGCTTCGCCCAGCAGATCTTGCCAGCCCTGCTGGCCCGGCCACGTCGCGACGACTTGGCGGGCCATGCCGCCGCGCTGCTGGCGGGCTGGGACGGGCGCATGGCGATGGACCTGCCGCAGCCGGTGGTCTTCGACGCCTGGGTACAAGGCTTCGAGGCCTTGGCGTTGGCGCATCACGGCCTGCCGCAAACCGCGCCCCGGCCGTGGCTGGACTTCGCCGCCTGGCTGTTGAGCCCCCAGGGCGCGCCATGGTGCGGCGGGGATTGCGGACCCTTGCTCGACCAGGCCTTGGCCGAGGCGTTGCCGCCGCTCGCGGCCCGGTGGGGAGTGGACCCCGCCCGCTGGCGCTGGGGCGACGTCCATGTCGCGACGTTCGCGGATCCGGTATTGCCGCAGCTCACCAGCCACATCCCGCAGCCCGGCGACGACTCCACCATCTTCGTGGGCGGCGGTGGCGCCGGCATGACCGCGGTGCACGGCCCCGGCTATCGCGGCGTCTACGACCTGGCGGATCTGGACCGCAGCCGCTTCGTCGCCGCGCCCGGCCAGTCCGGCAATCCGCTCAGCCCGCATTTCCGCGACATGCTGGAACGCTGGCGCGACGGTGGCAGCGTGACCTTGCCAGCGGCTGTGGATGGCGCCTACGAGACGTTGACGCTGCAACCGGGTGAATCCGTGCATCGAGACGATTGACCAGGCGCGGCCCGGCGTGGACGATGGGCGATCAATGACATACAAGCCACCACGACGGCCGCAATTCTTCTACACGACAGCGCCGCTGCCATGCCCCTACGTGGCGGGCCGCACGGAACGCAAGGTCGTGACGGAAATCACCGGCCCGGAAAGCGATGCCCTGCACGACCGGCTGTCGCGCGCGGGCTTCCGGCGCAGCCACAACATCGCGTATGCGCCGGTTTGCCCGGCCTGCAACGCCTGCGTGCCGATCCGCATTCCCGTGGCGGCGTTTCAGGCGGACCGGACGCTGCGCCGCATCGACCGCTACAACGCCGATGTCGTGGGTTACGAGGTGCCGGCCCGGGCCACGGCGGAGCAGTTCCAGCTTTTCCAGCGCTACCAGCTCGCCCGGCATGCCGACGGCGACATGGCGACGATGAGCTTCTACGACTACCGCGCCATGGTCGAGGACACACCGATCGAAACCTCGATGGTAGAATTCCGCGGCCCCGACGACCGCCTGATCGGCGGCTGCCTGACCGATCGGCTAGGGGACGGGCTCTCTGCCGTCTACAGCTACTTCGCCCCGGAACTGGAACGCCGGTCGCTGGGAAATTACGCCATCCTGTGGCTGATCCGTCGTGCCAAGGCCCTGGGGCTGCCCTACGTCTACCTTGGCTACTGGGTCCCGGAGAGCGCGAAGATGGCCTACAAAGCCCGTTTCCGGCCATCCGAGGTCTTGGCTGGGGGCACGTGGCGCGTCCTTGCGGACGGCGATCACGCGCCCATGCCTCTGTCACAACCCGCCATGGTCTCCCAAAGCGGTTGAAGCGCCGCCGAGCCGCTATTCGTTGCTGTCGCGGCTGCGCAGCATCACGGCCGACAGGAAGCCCAACGTCACGAGCCCGGTGATTGCGAAGGTCAGCGTCAGTGACATCATGGGAGTGAACCTATTGTGGAAGTTGAACGCACTCCCATGATGCGAGACAAACCTTAAGATCGACTGAAGACGCGGCTCCTATCGGCGTTTATTTCTCGATCCGCGCTAAGCCAGGCTATCGGCCAGGGCCGTCGCCATGTGCCGCGCGAACGCCGCCGGGTCACGGGGCGGCTCGCCGTCCTGGATGCGCGCCAGGTCCAGCAACGTGCTGGCCGCGTCTTCCAGGCTGGCCAGCTCGGCCATGCGGCGGATCAGCTTGTGGCGCGGGTTGATCTCCAGGATAGGCAGGGTCGTCGGCATGGCCCGGCCGGCCCGCTTCAACAGGCGCTGCATCTGCAGGTCGGGGCCGCCGGCGGAGGCCGCCAGCACGACCGGGCTGTCCACCAGCCGGTCGGTGGATCGCACGTCCGACACTTCCGTCTTCAACGCCTCCTTCAGCAGCTTGACCAATTCGGTCACGTCAGCCGCCTCCTCCGCCGCACCTTCCGCGGCCAGCTTCGACAAATCCGCCGCGCCTTGGGTGATGGAGCGGATCGGCTTCTCCTCGAAGGTCGACATCCGCTCCGGCCAGAACGCATCCACCTGGTCCGCTAGCAGCAGCACCTCGATCCCGCGCGAGCGGAACCCTTCCAATTGCGGCGACTTCGCCAGCGCGTCGGTATCGTCCCCGACCAGGATGTAGATGGCCTCCTGCTCCGGCTTCATGCGCGCGACATAGGCCGGCAGGGAGGTCCAACCGTCCTGCGCCGAGCTTTTGAAGCGGAGCAGCAGCGCGAGGTCGGCCCGGTGCTCCGCATCTTCCCAAAGGCCTTCCTTCAGCACCGGGCCAAAATTCTGCCAGAACCCGGCATAGCCTTGCTTCGCCTCGTCGCTGTCGTCCCTGGCCCGGATCTTCAGCTCCGACAGCACGCGGTTGGTCACCGCCTTGCGGATACGGGCCAGGACAGGGGTCGCCTGCAACATCTCGCGCGACACGTTGAGCGGCAGATCCTCGGTATCCACCACGCCGGAGACGAAGCGCAGCCAGGATGGCAGCAGGCCGGCCTCGTCCGTGATGAACATGCGGCGGACATGCAGGCGGACCTTGCTGGCGCGGTCGCCCTCCACCGCCTCGAACGGCTTGGAGCCCGGAACGTAGAGCAGCGCGGTGTATTCCATCGCACCCTCGGCCCGCCAATGCAGCGTCATCCAGGGCTGGTCGAAGATGTGGCCGAGGTGGCGGTAGAACTCGGTATAGGACTCCTCGGAGATGTCGGCCTTCGGCTTGCGCCACAGCGCCGTGCCCTCGTTGGCTGCCACGTCCTTGCCGTCGCGCGCCACGGTGATCGGCACGGTGATGTGGTCCGCCCATTTGCGGATGATGGTCTCCAGCCGATACGGCTCCAGAAACTCCTCCGCGTCGGACTTGATGTGCAGCGCGATGGTGGTGCCGGGCTGGTCCCGCTGCGCCGGCGCGAGCGTGTAGTCACCGCGCCCTTCGGACGCCCAAAGCCAGGCCTCCTCGGTGCCGGCCGCGCGGGAGGTGACCTCCACCCGGTCGGCCACCATGAACGCCGAGTAGAATCCCACGCCGAACTGGCCGATCAGGCTCGGCCGCTCCTCTGGCTTGGCCTCCGCCAGGGACTGGCCGAAGGCGCGCGTGCCCGAGCGTGCGATGGTGCCCAGGTTCTCCGCCAGCGAGGCCCGGTCCATGCCGATGCCGGGGTCCGACAGCGTCAGCGTCCGCGCGTCCTTGTCCGGCACGATGCGGACGGCAGCGTCGGGCGGCAAAGCCAACTCGGCCTGGGTGAGTGCGGCGAAGCGGCGGCGGTCGATGGCGTCGGCCGCGTTGGCCACCAGCTCGCGCAGGAAAATCTCCCGGTCGGAATACAGCGCATGGACCACGAGGTCGAGCAAGCGGCCCACTTCCGCGCCGAATTCATGCCGTTCGATCGTTTCACTCATCCACCCGTCTCCCAGTCCTTGGCATGGCGGCGATATGCCGGGGCTTGGCCGGGGTTTCAAGGCGGCGCAGCCCGGCGACAAGGTGGGATGACGCGGCTGGGGGTGTTTGCTACAGCCGCTCCATACGAAGGGAGTTCGCGCCGTTGCACCGGACGCAGCAGATCGCGAGCTTCAGCATCGTGCTGGGTGTCGGCGTCCTTGCGCTCAAGACGGGCGCCTGGTGGCTGACCAGCAGTGCCGCGCTGTTTTCGGACGCGCTGGAGAGCACGGTGAACGTGGCCGCCGCGCTGATCGCCCTGGTGGCGCTGCGGTTCGCCGAGCGTCCGGCGGATGCCAACCACCCCTACGGGCACCAGAAGGTGGAGTTCTTCGCCGCCGTCATCGAAGGCGCGCTGATCATCGTGGCCAGTGTCGCCATCCTGCAACACGCCTGGGACAGTTGGCGGGCTCCCGTCGCCTTGACCCTGCCGTGGCAGGGTCTGGCGCTGAATGCCCTGGCAACCGTGCTGAACGCGGCCTGGGGCACCGTGCTGCTGCGCACCGGACGGCGTGCCCGCTCCGCGACGCTGGAGGGGGACGGCCGGCACCTTTGGGCCGACGTCGTCACCTCGATCGCGATCCTGCTCGGGATCAGCCTGGCGCTGTGGACCGGGCTGCCGATCCTGGATTCCCTGCTGGCGGCAATCATTGCCGTCTACGTGCTATGGTCCGGGCTGCGGCTCATCAGCCAGTCCGTCGGCGGCCTGATGGACGCCGCGCCCGCGCCGGAGGTGGTGGAGCGGATCCGGCGCCTGGTCGCCGAGCACGCGGAGGGCGCGTTGGAGGTGCACGACCTGCGCACGCGCCATGCCGGTCGGCTGACCTACCTGGAATTCCACCTCGTTGTGCCCGGCGACCTGAGCGTATCGAAAGCGCACGCCATCTGTGACCGCATCGAAGCGGCGTTGCGCGAGGAAATGGAGCACCTGATGACAACCATCCACGTCGAGCCCGAGGGCAAGGCCAAGCATCACGGGGTTCTCGTGCTGTGACGATCCGGATCGACCGCGTGGTCACCCGGGGCGGCGACAAGGGACAGACCTCCCTGGGCGACGGCACTCGGGTGGCGAAGGATGCCTTGCGGGTGGAGGCCTATGGCACCGTGGACGAGGCCAACGCCACGATCGGCCTGCTCCGCCTGCACACGCATGGCGACGCCGACGCCATGCTGGCGCAGGTGCAGAACGACCTGTTCGACGTCGGCTCCGACCTTTGCGTTCCCGGCGAGGCCGGCGACCGGCTGCGGTTGACGGACGCCCCCTCGGCCCGGCTGGAGGCGGAGGTCGCGGCCATGACGGCCGGGCTGACGCCGCTGGACAGCTTCATCCTTCCCGGCGGCACGCCAGCCGCGGCCCACGCCCATCTCGCCCGCACCGTGGTGCGCCGGGCGGAACGGCTGGTGGTGGCGCTCGGCCGGGACGAGGCGGTGAACCCGGCGGTGGTCCGCTTCCTCAACCGGTTGTCCGACCACCTTTTCGTGCTTGGCCGCGTGCTCAATGCCGGGGGCGCGGCGGACGTGAGGTGGGTGCCCGGGGCGAACCGCTGAAGCATCGGGCGCCTGTCACGTCGCCAGGGGGGACCAGGCTGTCAACAGGGCACGATGCGCCACGCATGGGTGAAGACCTCGAACCCGTCGGCACGGGCCACCGCGGCCAGGGTGATGCCCGCCGCGTCGGCCACCCGGATGGCCAATGCCGTCGGCACGGAGATCGCCGCCAGGACGCCGATCCCGGCAGCGGCGGCCTTCTGCACCAGTTCAACCGACACGCGGCTGGTCAGCAGCAGGATGCCGTCGGCCAGGTCTTCCCCGGCGCGCAGCAGCGCCCCGGTCAGCTTGTCCAGGCCGTTATGGCGGCCGACATCCTCCCGCACCGCGACCAGGCCATCCCGCCAGAACCCGGCGCCATGGACGGCGCGGGTCTCCCGGTTCAGCGGCTGCGCGGTATCCAGGCCGGCGACGGCGGCTGACACCTGCTTCGCCGTCCATCGCGCGGCGCTGGCCACGACCGGCGGCGGACGCATCGCATCCGCCAAACTGTCCATGCCGCACAGCCCGCAGCCGGTCGGGCCGGCGAACTGCCGGCGCCGGCGCTCCAGCCTCGCCATGCGGTCGGCCGCGATCCACATCCGCAGCTCGACGCCAAGCGGCGCGGCGACGATGTCGAACTCCTCGATGTCACCGGGGCTTTCGATGATCCCTTCCGCCCGGCTGAATCCGACGGCGAAATCTTCCAGGTCCAGCGGTGTCGCCATCATCACCGCATGCGTAGTCCGATTGTAGGTCAATGCCACCGCCACCTCCTCCGGCACGCATCGCCGGGCAGGCTCCATGCCATTGCGGTGGCACGCGACGATCAAGGCTGGCGACGCGATGCCGCCGGCCAGGTCCATGGAGCCGGCCAGCGTCAGATCGCCGCCTGGCCGGGCTGGATGCTCATGAAGACTCCTCCTCGCCCGACCGACCAGGCACTCGCCTGGACCAGATCACGCCGGCCGCGCGCCCGTCAACAAAGTCGCCGGCCCTGTTGGCCGATCCTTGGGGGCCGTGATAGTGGTCCAGCCATGCCTCCCGGATCCGGATCGCACCGACCCATCTGCCTGGAGCCGGCTCCGCGGTGAGCTGCGCCATCGCCGTCATAGCCAAGGCGCCGCGCGCCGGGCATTCCAAGACCCGGCTGTCGCCACCATTGCTGCCGGACGAGGCGCGGCAGATGAGCGCCGCCTTCCTGCGCGACGTCACCGAGAACATCCGGCTGGCCGCGCAGCATGCCGACATCGCCGGCTATGTCGCCTATGCCCCTGCCGGTATGGCCGGGCTGTTCGACGGCATGCTGGCGCCAGGCACCCGGCTGATCCTGGCCGACGGCAGCGGCGACATGCCGGAGGGCGTCGCCGGCTTCGGCCGCTCCCTCCTGCAAGCCACCCGCGCATTGTTCGACCTGGGGCACAGCGCGGTCTGCGTGCTGAACTCCGACTCGCCCACCCTGCCGACGATGTGCCTGGTGCAGGCAGCCCGGATCCTGGCCGCCGCCCCCGGCGTGGTCCTGGGCGCGGCCGACGATGGGGGCTACTACCTTCTGGGCATGAACGCGGCCCGCCACGAGCTGTATGGCGGCATCACGTGGAGCACCGAGCACGTGGCGGCGCAGACCCGCGAGGCGGCGCGCGCCATCGGGCTTCCCGTCCACGACCTTCCGACCTGGTACGACGTGGACGACCGCGCGGCGCTTGACCGGCTGATCGGCGACCTGGATGCGGGCGTCGGCTACCAGGCGCCTGCGACGGCCCACCAAGTCGCGGCGCTCGACCTGCGGACCCGCCTGGCGGCGTGACCGAGCAGCGCCGCTTCCTGGCGCTGGCAGGCGTCGGCTTGACCCTGCTGCTGCTGGTGCTCGCCGAAGCGGCGTGCCACCTGCCGGGTTCGGTCTCGACGATCGGCTCGGATGACCGGCTGAAGGTGTTCATCGCCCTCGAATGCGCCGCCGGCCTGGTATATTTCGGCGCCGTCTGGCTGGTCCGGTCCGGATCGGTGCCGCGCCGGGCGCTGCCGGTCGTGTTGCTGCTGGCAGCGGCCATGCGTCTGATACCGTTGGCCTGGCCGCCATTCCTCTCCTCCGACCTCTTCCGCTACGTGTGGGACGGGCGGGTCCAGGCACAGGGCATCAACCCCTACCTCTATCTGCCGGCCGCACCGCAGTTGGAGTTCCTGCGCGACGAGGAGATCTACGGCAGCACCAACCGGTCCGAAGAAGCCCCCACGATCTATCCGCCGATGGCCCAGGTCATCTTCGCCGCGATCGGCCAGACCTGGTCGTCGATCACGATGGTCAAGATCGTCATGGCCGGGTTCGAGGCGCTGACCATCGGCTGCGTGGTCGTGCTGCTGTGCCGCGCAGGGCTGCCGCCGGCGGGCGTGTTGGTCTACGCGTGGAATCCGCTGCCTTTGTGGGAATACGCCGGCAACGGGCATATCGACGCCGCCAGCATCGGCTTCATGGCGCTGGCGATGGTCGTGGCAAGCTCGCGCCGCCGCGGCTGGGCCGGCGTGGTGCTCGGCCTCGCCGTCCTGTGCAAATTGCTGCCGGCCGCGGTGTTTCCCGCCTTCTGGCGCCGATGGGACTGGACGACCCTGATGGGCACGGTCGGCATCATCGTCGCGCTCTACGCCGTCTATACGGTGGGCGCCGGGTGGCACGTGCTGGGCTACCTTCCCGGCTACGCGTCCGAGGAAGGGTTGGAGACGGGCAGCGGCTTCTTCTTCCTGCGCGCGCTCTCGATCATCGGCCCGGTTCCGGCCTGGGGGACCAAGCTGTATCTGGCCGCTGCCGCATTGGCTCTGTTCGGCCTGGCGGCCTATTACATGGTGGGCCGCCCTCTGCCCGACGCGCCGAGGGAGCGCATTGTTGTGATCGGTCGGGCGGGCGCCGTTCTGGCGACCGCGACCACGATCGCATTGTCGCCACATTACCCGTGGTATTTGGGCTGGCTCGCCCTGTTTGCCTGCTTCACGCCGTATCGCGCCGTGATCTATCTGTCAGCGAGCGGCGTATTACTGTATCTGGATCCGTATCACCAGGAAAGCGTTACCCCCTGGGTGATCTATGCGCCGTGCCTGGTGCTCGCCGTGTGGGACGTGACCAAACGCAATAGGGCGCGACCCGCCCCCGCCCGTTGAAGGAGAGTCGTTGGATGTCGGCCACGCTGCTGAAAGACCCGCGCCGCTATTTCGAGGCCATCGAGGCGCGGGACATCACCGCCGCGCCGCCCGTCTGCCTATACCTGGAAACGACCAACCGCTGTAACCTCCTGTGCGAGACCTGTCCGCGGACCTTCGAGACGCTCGAGCCGCCGCAAGACATGACCTGGGAGATGTTCACCCGGATCGTCGACCAGTTCGACAGCATCGCCCGCGTCGTGCTGCACGGCGTGGGGGAGCCGATGCTGGTCAAGGACCTGCCGCGGATGATCCGCTACCTCAAGGACCGCGGCATCTACGTGCTGTTCAACACCAACGGCACGCTGCTGAACCCGAAGAAGTTCCAGGAGCTGATCGACACCGGGCTGGACGAGCTTCGCGTGTCGGTGGATGCGGCCGATCGGAAGACCTACCTGGCGGTGCGCGGCAAGGATTTCTTCGACCGCATCGTGCGCGATGTCGGCAAGTTCACCGCCTACCAGGCGCAAGTCGGTAGCGCCACGCCGAAGGTGTCGATCTGGCTGACCGGCTTGAAGGAGACGGTGCAGCAGCTTCCGGAGTTCGTCCGCATGGCGGCGAACATGGGGGTCAAGGAGGTGCATCTCCAGCGCCTGGTGTTCGACGACGCCGGCTTCGGCATGGCGCGGCAGGAAAACAGCCTGTTCGAGCAGACCCAGGCGGAGGAGGAACAGATCATCACCGCCGCCCAGGCGATCGGCGCCCAACTGGGCGTCATGCTGGATGCGTCCGGCGCGACCGAACCCGGCGTCAGCCTGAAGAAAACGGATGGCGACACGCCCTGGGCCACTTGCCGGCGTCCCTGGTCGCTGATGTACTTTACCGCCCATGGCCGGGCACTGCCCTGCTGCATCGCGCCATTCTCCGCCCGCGGCTACAGCAACTACACGCTGGGCGACGCAACGCAGCAAAGCTTGCGGGAGATTTGGAACGGTCCGCTGTACCAGGATTTCCGCCGTTCCCTGCTGGGCGACGCGCCGCCGAAGCCGTGCGAGAATTGTGGGCTGCGCTGGTCGCTCTAGGCCATGACGTCGTCGCCGCGCGCCACGGTCGTCATCCCGACGCTGAACGAGCGGGATGCGATCGCAGCGGTCGTGCGGGAAATCCCGCGCGACATCGCGGCCGAGATCATCGTCGCCGATAGCGGCAGCAAGGACGGCACGCAGCGGGTAGCCCGGGATGCGGGTGCCACGGTGCTGGACCTGAACCAGCGCGGCTACGGACTCGCTTGCGCCCGGGCGGCCGAGGCTGCCGGCCCGGATAGCGACGTGATCGTGTTCATGGACGGGGACGGCGCGGATCGGGCCGACCTCATGCACCGGCTGGTCGGCCCGATCCATGCTGGCACCCACGACTTCGTGATCGCATCGCGCACCCGCGGCTTGCGCGATCCGGGCGCCATGAGCTGGCACCAGGTGCTGGCGGGGCAGCTTGCCGGCCTGGGCATGCGCGCCCTGTATGGCGTGCGCTACACCGACATGTGTGCGTTCCGGGCGATCCGCCGCTCCAGCCTGGCTGCGCTGAACTTGCGTGAGATGACCTATGGCTGGAACATCGAAATGCAGATGCAGGCGGCTCGTGCCGGCCTGCGCATCCTGGAGGTGCCGCTGCCCTATCGCTGTCGCGCCGGCGGGGAGAGCAAGGTCGCCGGATCGTTGCGCGGGTCCATGCGGGCGGGCTGGCGCATCATGACGACGTTTGCCCGGGTGGCCGCGTCGCCGAAGCCCGCGCCGCTGCGGTGAGCCGACTTTTCCAGGCAGCGACGCTGCTGGTTCTGCTTCATGCCGGTGCGGCGCAGGCGGCCGATCCAAATGCCGTGATGGGTCTCTGGTGGACGCAGGACAAGGACGGCGTGGTGCGGATCGAATCCTGCGGCAGCGGGCTTTGCGGCGACGTGGCCGGGATAACGAATTTCGAGCCTGACGGGTCCGCGCCGAAAGACCTGCACGGGCGGTCACGCTGCCGCCTGCAGATCATTCCAGACGGCAAGGTCGAAGCCGACGGGAGTTGGGACGGCCACATCACCAACCCGGATGACGGCAAGACCTACACGATCACCATTCGGGTGGATGCCGACGGCCGCTTGCGGATGCGCGGCTATATCGGCATCCCGCTCTTCGGCAAGACGGTGTTCTGGACCCGGTTCAAAGGCCATTTGGCCTCGGACTGCCATTTGCGGGATTGACCTGCCGCCGACGTAAGCCGCCTTGTCATCCCGCAGCGAAAAGCACCGATCATTGAGTCCTCCCCCCCAGCTCAGCGTCTTGATCGGCGCCGACAGCCTGGCACTCCGCCGCTCCGGCGTCGGACGCATGACGCTGGAGATCGCGCGTGCGGCGCGGGCCTCGTCCTCGATCGACTACACCGGGTTGCTGCTGGCCCACGGGCTGGAAACCGTCGACGTGATCGACCATCTGGACGACCCTATCGCGCATCCCAGGCAGGTCCACACCCATCGCACGCCGATCCCGTGGAAAGTGGCGGTCGGACGGGTGCCCGGCGTGCAATTCCTGCGGCGGATCAAGCATGGCGGGCTCAACCGCAAGATCGGGCAGCTCGCCAAGCAACATCGCAAGCAACTGGTCTACCACGAGCCCAACATGATCGTACGGCCGATCGACCTACCGACCGTGTCCACGATCAACGACCTGTCCTGGCACCACGAACCGTCCTGGCATCCCACCGAGCGTTTGCAGTGGATCGACCGCAACCTGCGAACCACCCTGCGCCGCGCCCGGCGCTTCGTCGCCATCTCCCAGTTCACCAAGGACGCGGTGGTGCGTGAACTGGGCGTGGCGCCCGACCGGATCGACGTGGTGCCCCTGGCCCCGGCCGAGGAGTTCCGCCCCGTCTCCGCCACCGCGGCTGCCCCGATCCTGGCGCGGCTGGGGCTGGAGGACCGCGGCTACGTGTTCTCCATCTCTACCCTGGAGCCAAGGAAGAACTTCGACCGCTTGCTTGCCGCCCATCTGCACCTGCCGATCGCGCTGCGTCGGCATGCGCCGCTGGTGATCGCCGGCGGCAAGGGCTGGGGCGAGGTTCTGGCGCGCCCCGAGGCCGACGCAGCCATTCGCGATGGCACCGTGCGGCTGCTGGGCCATGTGGCGGACGCGGATCTGGTCGCGCTCTGCGCGCGTGCCGCCGTCTTCGCCTATGTCAGCTTGTACGAGGGATTCGGCCTGCCGGTGGTGGAGGCGATGGCCGCCGGCTGCCCGGTGCTGGCATCCGGGACGACCGCGGTCGGCGAACTGGCCGCCGGCGCAGCCCTGCTGGTGGACCCGCTGGACGAACAAGCCATCTCCGAGGGGCTGCGCCAGGTCATCGAGGACACCGGCTATGCCGAGCAGCTTCGCCAGGCTGGCCAGGCCCGAGCGGCGGAATACTGCTGGCAGCGCACCATCGACGCGCTGGTGGCGAGCTGGGCGAAGGCCTTGCGGTAGCGCCTACCCGACCCTGGCAGCGGACGACGCCGCCATGATGCCGCGCCACACCCGCTCCGGCGTCAGCGGCATGTCGAGATGCGTCACGCCCAAGGGGGCCAGGGCGTCCAGCACCGCCGCGACCACCGCCTGCGGCGCGGCGATCGCCCCCGCCTGCCCGGCGCCTTTCACCCCGAGCGGGTTGGCGTCTGTCGCTACGCCGTGGAGGTGGATGTCCAGATCCGGCAAGTCGGCGGCATGGGGTACGGCGTAGTCCATGTAGGAACCGCTGAGCAACTGCCCGCTCGCCGGGTCGTAGACCGTCCGTTCCATCAGGGCCTGGCCGATCCCTTGGGCGACACCGCCCTGGACCTGGCCAATCAGCAGCAGCGGATTGATCGCCGTGCCGAAATCATCGGCGGCTGTGTAGCGCCGCAACGCCACCACGCCGGTGTCGGGGTCTAGCTCGACCTCCGCCACGTGGCAGCCATTCGGGAAGGTGATGCGGTCGAGCAAGGTCCAATGATAGCTGTCGAGCCGCTCGCCCGCCGGATCGGCGGCGGCGGCGCGCGCCACCTCCAGCACCGGCACGCTGCGCTCCCCCACGCTGAACCGGCCATCGGCGAACCGCACCTCGTCCGGCCGCGCCTGCAACAGCCGGGCGGCCACCGGGCGCGCCTTGTCCATCACCAGGCCGATCGCATCCACCAACGCCGAACCGCCCATGTGCAGCGACCGCGCGCCGCCATGACCGTTGCCGTCGCGCACGAGCCTGGTGTCGGCCTGGATGAACTCGAACGCATCGATCGGCAGCCCCAGGCGGTCGGCGGCGATCTGCGGAAAGCTGGTTTCATGGCCCTGCCCATTCGATTGGGTGCCGAGCCGCAGCGACACCCTGCCATCGTCGCGGAAGCGGATCTCCGCACCCTCGTCGGGCGCCCCGCGGGCAGTCTCCAGGAAGCAGGTGATCCCCAGCCCCCGCAGCAAGCCGCGCCGGGCAGAGGCGTCGCGACGGGCGGGAAAGCCGTCCGCGTCGGCGGCGGCCAGCGCCGGGTCGATGTTGTCGGCGAACCGGCCGCAATCGATCGTCGTCGCCATGGGCGTTCGATGCGGAAAGACGTGCACCAGGTTACGGCGGCGCAGCGCGACCCGGTCCATGCCGCACACGCGGGCGGCCTCGTCCACCAGCCGCTCCATCAGGTAGTTCGCCTCGGGCTTGCCGGCCCCTCGGTAGGCGTCGAGCGGCACGGTGTTGGTGAACGCGCCCCGCACCGACATGAAGACGGCCGGTATGTCGTAGCCGCCGCCCATCGCGTTGCCCGGCGCGTTGGTGGAGCTGCCGGGGCCGCCGGTCGACATGCCTGCGCCGAGATTGGCGACCGTCTCCACGTCCAGCGCCAGGAAGCGGCCGGATGCGTCCAGCCCCAGGCGCGCGCGGGTGACATTGTCGCGGCCATGCGCGGTGGCCAGGAAATCCTCGCCATGCCCGCATGCCCAACGCACCGGACGCCCCAGATGGCGGGCGGCCCACATCACGGCGACATATTCGGGATAGAGCGGGTTCTTCACGCCGAAGCCGCCGCCGACATCGGGGCTCGCCACCTGGATGCGGTCCGGCGGGAGGCGGAACACCGAGGCGGCGAGGTCCTGCCGGATGCCGTGGACGCCCTGCCCGCTCAACGTCAGCGTGAACTGGCCTGCCGCCGGGTCGTACTCGCCCATGGCGCCGCGGTGTTCGAGCGGGGCGATGATGACGCGGTTGTTGACCAGCGCCACGTCCACGACATGCGCCGCGACCGCCATCGCCGCCGCAACCGCGTCGCGATCGCCCTTGTGGAACCGGAAGCTCAGATTGCCGGGCACGTCGTCCCACAGCACCGGCGCGCCGGGCGCCAGCGCGTCCACCGCCTCCACCACGCAGGGCAGCGGATCATACGCGACCGTCACGGCCTCGGCGGCATCCTGCGCCGCGGCCGGGCTGGCCGCGACGACGAAGGCGACCGGCTCGCCGACATGGCGCACCCGGTCGCTGGCGAGCGCATGGCGGAGCGGGACCAGCATCGGGCCGTCCGTGGGCACCTTGGTCGAGCAGGGGATCGGCCCCAGCCCGGCAAGGTCGTCCGCGGTGAACACGCCTGCCACCCCCGGCATGCCCCGCGCCGCCGCCGCGTCGATGCCCAGCACCGCGGCGTGCGCGTGTGGCGAGCGCACCATGTGCAGGAACACCGCCCCGGGGCTGGCGATATCGGCCAGGTACCGCCCGGCCCCAGTCAGGAACCGACGATCCTCCAGCCGCCGGACGGACTGGCCGACCAGCCCGGTCACCGGCCCGCTCAACGGCCTGGCATGCCGGTGATCGAGCTGCTCAATGCCCGCGGATCACGCTGCGGCCAGCGCCCGGCCTCCACCTGGGCTAGGAAATCCCCCACGATGCGGTTGAAGTCGTCCGGCGCCTCCAGGTTGATGGTGTGGCCGCAATTGGGCATCACCGCGAGCGCCGCGGTCGGGATGGTCCGCTTCATCAGCACGCCCGGCTGCAGGCAGGGCCAGTCCTCGTCCCCGGTCAGCACCAGCACGGGCATGGCCAAGCGGGCCATCCGGTCGGTCAGCTCGTAGAGCGAGGGCCGTTCCCGCTGCACCCCCAACTGGGTGTTGGCGGAGCCGAGAGCGGAGTGTTCGGCCAGTTGGCGTTTGAACAGCGCCACGCCGCGCGGGTCCTTCGCCTCGAACTGCACGCGCGTCGGGCCATAGGCATAGCGTTCCGCGAAGGCGGGCATGCCCTGTTCCATCAGGGTCGCCGCGATGCCGTCCGCCTCGGCCCGGAAGCGGTCCCGCGCCTCCGGCTCAGCGCCGTAGCCGCAGCCGGCGACGCAGAGCGAGAGCGCCCGCTCCGGATGGCGGAAGCCGAAATGCAGCGTGGCGAACCCGCCCATGGACAGGCCGACGACGTGCGCCCGGTCGATCTTCAAGGCGTCCAGCACGGCGGCGATGTCGTCCGCCGCGCGGGCTTGCGAGTAGGAGGACGGCTCCGGCGGGATGTCGCTGGGCGGGTAGCCGCGCGCGCAATACGCGATCGCGCGATACCGCCTGCCGAAATGACCCAGCTGCAAATCCCAGCTGCGGGCGTCGCCGGCGAATTCATGCACGAACACCAGCGGAGTGCCGGACCCGGTCTCCTCGTAATGCAGGCGGACATCGTCGTCGGTGGTGGCGAATGGCACTGTCTCGGCTCCCGGAAGGCGCCGGATGGTGCGGCGCGGCACGGCGTACGGTCAATGCGGGCCGCAGGAGTTCGGACGGCGGGGATCGACAGCAGGGACCGCTTCGTGGCTAGGGTAGCGGACCGTGCCAGTCGAGAAGACGCCCTCCTCCACCGAAGAGCTGTTCCGATCCGCGGAGCTTCTGGTGCGCAAGGTCGCGCCGCACGGCAGCTCCTGCTGCGTCGTGACGTTCGACTCCTTCACGGACCATCGAACCCTGGAGCGGCCCGGCTTCGGCCAGAATTTCTTCGACATCAACAAGATAGATGCTGTTCATGTCATCCCGCATGACAATGACTGGTATCATTATCCGCAAATGGCCGAGGCCATGGCGCACGTCCATGCGGCAACCCGCGGCTACCGGCGAGTGATGACCTATGGCTCCAGCATGGGCGCCTATGCCGCGATCCGCTTCGCGGGCCTGGCCGGGGCTGGCGCCGTGCTGGCGTTGTCGCCGCAATTCTCCATCCATCCCCCGACGGTTCCCTGGGAGGGGCGATGGATCGAACAGGGCGCGCGCTTCGATCCCCGGTGGGAATGCCAGCTGCCGTTCCCCTCCGTGGCAGAGGCCTGCGTGGTCTATGACCCCACGGACCGGGACGCGAGGCATATCGCGGCCCTGGCGCGGCATTTCAGCTTCGACGCGGTCGGCATGCCGAATGCCGGCCATCCGGTGACAGGGTGCCTGGCCGAGATCGGCCTGCTGCAGGACCTCGTCCTGGGCATGTGCCGCGGCGGGCTGGACCGGGACGGCTTCTGGGCCTTGGTGCTGGAACGGCTGCCCGACTCCTCGCAATACCTCGCCACGACGGCCAAGCGCCTGCCGGCCTGGCGCCGCCGCCGCCGCATCGCTCTCATGCAACGTGCCGTGACCCGGGCGCCGGAGGATCCCTCCGCCTATCGCTGCCTGGGAATCGAACTGCGCAAGGCCAAGCGGTTCGGCGCGTCGCTGGAGATGCATCGGCGTGCGTTGGAATTGCTGCCGGGCCACCCGAACCTGATGCTGGAATACAGCCTCACCCTGGATGCCGCCGGCGACACCAGGGCGGCCATCGCGGTGCTGGAGGACGTCCATCGGCAATCCGGCGGAAAGCCGATCTATCAGTTCCACCTCGCGGCGATGCAGGGGCGCCTGGCCACGGCGCCGGGCGCCAGGCTGCGCCGGTTCGCCGCCCGGCTGGCGTGGCGGCGACGCTTGCTGGCGCGTCGGGAATCTTCGGGCTGACCCGTTACAGGAGTCGGCCGTGCGCCACTTGCCAGGCGCGCACCAGCGCGTAGATGGCTGCCGCCACGATCACGACGCGCCAAAGCCATGCGGACAAGGGCGGCCGGGGCGGCTTGCGGCGTCGCCGCTCACGGCGGAGATCGATCGGCTGCGTCATCGCTGCACCCGGCCTGGATACCTCAAGGCGGCACCGTGCTGCCGTCCCACGCCAACACGGCGCCGTTATCCGCCTGGGTGAGACCATCCAGCACCGAGAGCAGGCAGGACGCCGCGTAGGCGGGGGTGAAGAGCCGGCCGGGCGCCACGTTGCGCTGGAACGGCCGGCTCAGCGGAGTGTCCACCGTGCCCGGGTGCAACCCGACGCAAAGCGTGTCCGGAGCACGGCGGGCCGTCTCGATCGCGAGATTGCGGATGATCATGTTCAGGGCGGCCTTCGACGCGCGGTAGGCATGCCACCCGCCGGACCGGTTGTCACCGATGCTGCCGACCCGCGCCGACAATGCGGCGAACACGCTGCGCCCGCTGGGGTGAAGCCGCGGCAGCAAGTGCCGGGCGACAAGCGCCGGCCCCACCACGTTGACGCGGTAGCTTTCGAGCAAAGCCGCAGCGTCCAAGGCGCGATAGGTCTTTTCCGGCACCACAATGCGGGATTGCAGCAGCCCGGTGGCGACGATGACCAGGCGCAGCGTGCCGGTGACGTGGCGCACCGCCCGCTCGATGCTCGCCTCGTCGGTCACGTCGAGCGGAACATGCCGCAGGCGCTGGGTGTCGCCCCCGGTGACGGTGCGGCTCATTGCGAACACCGTGGCGAAGCTCTGCTCCGCCAGCAAGGCGGAGACCAGCGCCGCGCCGATCCCGCCCGAGGCGCCGATGACGATCGCGGTCCCGCCGGCATCGAAGCTGCGCATCGCCGCGCGAGGCTGCCTGTCCGCATCCTCGCCGGGGTCACAGGATGTCAAAGCGTCATGCGACTTGGTAGGATCGCGCGGATCGCTGTTCAACGTCCGTCATGGTCACGGCTCTCCCGAGGCGAATGCCCCCGATGCAAGCCACTGTATTGCGCCGACTTGCCACCAACGCACGGTATTCCGCGATGCTGCCGGTCTGGGCGGCCCAGATCCTGACGACGTCCAAGTCCTTCATCGACAATCCGGTCATCGGCAGCCCGGTGCTGAACGAGCGTGGCCTGCATACCGCCCGCATGTCGCTGGCGCACGGCCTGGCCGCGTCCCGCCGCCGCCGGCTGGCCCATTTGATGGACGAGGCCGACCGCGCCGCGTTCGACCGCGACGGGTTTCTTGTCAAGCAAGATTTCCTGCCATCGGACCATTTCGCAGCCCTGCGCCAGCAGGTGGAGGGCTACCGCGGCGGCATGCGGGAGATGGTGCAGGGCAATGCCGTCACCCGCCGCGTCGCACTGAGCCCCGAGACTCTGGCCGCGCTGCCCGCCGCATCCCGGTTGCTGGCCATGCCCGGGTGGCGCGGCCCGCTGCGCTACGCCGCCAGCTACAACTCCGAGCCGATCAACTACATCCAGACCATCCTGACCCACGCGACGGAGGGTCCGGACGATCCGCAATGCGTGCTGCACGCCGACACCTTTCACCCGACGGTGAAGGCGTGGTTGTTCCTGACCGACGTCGACGAGGAGGAGGGTCCGTTCACCTACGTCGCGGGCTCCAACCGCTTCACTGAGCAGCGCCGGGCCTGGGAGCGCCGCAAGAGCACGGGGATGGCGCAGCAGCCCGACCGGCTGACCCAGCGCGGGTCGTTCCGGGTGACGGTCGACGAGCTGGGCGAGCTCGACCTGCCGCAGCCGACCAAGTTCGCCGTCCCGGCCAACACCCTGGTGGTCGCCGACACGCATGGCTTCCACGCCCGCGGGCCAAGCGTGCGGGCGTCCCGCCGGGTCGAGATCTGGGCCTCCGGCCGGCGCAACCCCTTCCTGCCCTGGACGGGCCTCGACATCTGGACGATTCCAGCCCTGGGGCAGCGACGCATGCCGGTGTTCTGGAAATACCAGGACGTCATGGCAGCCTGGGCGGGACGGCAGAACCTCTGGCGGGAGCGCTTGGACGTGGCGCCCTTCGACCACGCCTAGCTCATCCAACCCGCCGCCGCGGGTCCAGGGCCCATGCCGCCGCGTCCGCGGCGGCATTCACCACCACGACGAAGGCCGCGCCGTACATTACCACCGCCATCAGCATCGGCAGGTCGAGCGTCTGCAGCGCGTCGTAGGTGAGCCGGCCCACGCCGTGCAGGCCGAACACCACCTCCGTCAGCACCGTGCCGCCGCCGACGAGGGCGCCGAAATCCAGCCCGAACAGCGCCACCACCGGCAGGACCGACAGGCGCAGGGCGTGGCGCAGCACCACGGCGGTCTCGCCGAGACCTTTGGCCCGGGCGGTGCGGATCGGGTCCGAGAGCAAGGCCTGCTGCAACCCGGCATGCAGCACCCGGCCATAGATGCCGGCATACAGCAGCGCCAGCGTCGTCCATGGCAGCACCATGCCGGCGAAGGAGACGCCCAGGCCTAGCGGCGGCACCCAGCCCAGCAGCCGACTGCCATGGAAGACGCGCTGGGTCAGCAGGTTCACCACTTCACCGAGCCAGAAGGCCGGGATCGACATGCCCACCAGCCCTGCGCCGATGGCGAACCGGCCGCCGGTGCGCCACGCCGTCGCGGCCAGCGCGATGGCCAGCCCGCCTGCCAGCCACAGCACCGCCGCCCCCGCCGACAGCAGTAGCGTCACCGGCGCGGCGGCGAGCAGCGCGGGGACCACGTCCTGGCCGGGATTGCTGAAGCTGGCGAGGTCGCGGGTGACGAACAGCCGCCGCATCAGCCGGGCATATTGCAGCGGCAACGGCCGATCCAGGCCGAACTCGACCCGCACCGCCGCCAGCGTGTCCGGGCTGGCGCCGCGGCCGGCCAGGCGGGCCGCCGGGTCCGCGCCCGGGGCGGCGAAGAAGATCAGGAACACGAGCACGCTGATGCCGAACAGCACGCTCGTCGCCTGGCCGACGCGGCCGATCACCGGCGCAGCCCGTCCGCCAACCGGTTGAGCAGCAGCACCGTTGCCACCACCGCCAGGCCGGGCGCCATGGCCACGGCCGGCCGGCTGTAGATCAGCCCCTGCCCGTCCGCGATCAACGTGCCCCAGCTCGCATCGGGCGGCTGCACACCGACGCCGAGCACCGACAGCGACGCCTCGGTCAACAGGTCGAACGCCATCACCGTGGGGGCGAACAGCAGCAGCGTCGCGGCGACGTGCGGCAGGAGGTGGCGGCGGATCACGTGCGGCCAGGTGCCACCGAGCGAGACCGCCGCCTGCACGAACTCGGTCTCGCGCAACGAGAGCACCTGCGCGCGCACCGGCCGGGCGACGTAGGGAACGAAGACGAGACCCAGGATCACGACCGTCAGCGCCGGATCGTCCGCATCGATGGTGAAAGGCCCGAGCCGCAGCCCGCTGGTGGCGAGCACGGCGGAGAGCGAGATGGCCAGCAGGAAGACCGGGAACGCCCACACCATGTCCAGCAGCCATCGCAGCGCGGCGTCCACGATGCCGCCCGAGGCGCCGGCGAGGACGCCGGTGCCGCAGGCCAGCAGCAGCGTCATGGCGGTGGCGGCAGCCGAGACCAGCAGCGAGGTGCGGCCGCCATAGAGCAGCCGCGCCGCCACGTCCCGGCCCTGCCCGTCCGCCCCCAGCAGGAAGGCGCCGCTCCAGCCCGGCCCGATCGGCGTGGCGCCCAGGCCAAGGCCCGCGGTGTTCTGCGCCAGCACGGCCATGGTGCGGCCATGCCGGGTGGTGGTGCCCTGCACGTCGGAGCGGAACGGGTCCGACCCGGCGACCCGTTCGGCGTAGACCGGCGCCAGCAGGCAGGCGAGCGCGATGAGCAGCAGGCCGACGAGGGAGCCGCGCAGACCCGCCGTCACTGCACCCGCGCCCGTGCCAACAGCCAATGGTACTGCTCGTGATACGCGAAGCCTGCCACGCGCCGGGCGGTGACATCGATGTAGCGCGGGTTGAACAGCACGGCGAACCCGGCCCGGTCGGTTACCACGCGGTCGATCGCGGCCCAGCCCGCCGGGTCGCCGCTATCCGCCACCTGCTGCATGCGCGCATCCAGCCCCGGGTCGCACAGCCCGGCGAAGTTGATCGAACCGTCGGTGCCGGGATGGTACGACGCGCACCCGAA
This sequence comes from uncultured Acetobacteraceae bacterium, assembly GCA_964244585.1. GTDB lineage: Bacteria > Pseudomonadota > Alphaproteobacteria > Acetobacterales > Acetobacteraceae > LMUY01. The sequence goes on from CAXTJM010000001.1 coordinate 346,786, forward strand.
CAGCGCCGGCAGGAAGTCCGTCGCACCCGGGTAATCGGAATACCATGGCGTGAGGCTGATCTGCACACGGTTGGCGGTGTTCTGGATATAGGTGAACTGCAGATTGCCCGACAGCACCCGCAGCCTTGCGTCGAAGCCGAGTTGCCGCAGCACATCGAGCACATAGGTGCCGATGGCGCGTTGCACCGCCGAGGTATCGATCACCAGCGTGACCGCCATCCCCACCGTCCCGCTCGCCTTCACCAGCGCCTGTGCCGCCGCCAGGTCGTACGTGAACGGGCAGTAGGGGGCGTAGCCCGGCAGGCCCGGCGGCAGGATCTGACAGGACGGCACGGCCAGTCCAGGACCGCCGAACAGCTTGACCGCGGCGTCGCGGTCGATCGCCATGTTCACCGCCTGGCGCACCCGCAGGTCGTCGAACGGCCGCTCGTGCGTGTTCATCGGCAGGAACCAGATCGCGAGGGCGGGATTGGTGTGCACCTGCGACGGATAGTCGGACCCGAGCTCGCCCAGGCGATCCAGCGGCGGCGTGTCGAACATCCAGTCGGCCTGGCCGTTCTCGACCTGGGTGACCTCGGCCTCGTCCTCCAGGCCGAAATGGTATTCGATGGCATCGACGGCGCCTGGCGGCTGCGCCTCCGGGTTCCAGGGCTGGAACAGGGGATTGCGCTCCAGGCGCACGCCGGTTGCCGGATCGTACCGGGCGATCACGTAGGGTCCGGTCCCGGCAATGGGCTGTGCCCCGGCGTCCTTGTCCGGCGCGGTGGCTGGCAGCACGCTGGCGTGCGGCAAGGCCAGCTTGAGCAGGAAGTCCGGGTCGCGCCGCACCAGGCGGATGGTGAGCATCCCGGTCGGGTCATCCGCCACCACGCCGGCCAGGCTGCAGGCGGCGGGCGCGCGCAGGCATTCGGCGCCGCCGACGATGCCGCCGTAGAAGCTGCCTGCGGTCGGACCGACGATGCGGAAGATGCGGCGCAGCGAGGCAGCCGCATCGCTGGCGCGGACCGGCGCACCGTTGGAGAAGCGCACGCCCGGACGGAGATGGAAGCTGTACAGCAGCCCCTCCTCCATAGGCGCCGGCACTGCATCCGCCAGGTCGGGCACCAACTGCAAGCCGGCTGGCCCGGGCACGCGGCGAAACCCCACCAGCCCGTCGTAGACGACGGTGAAAAGCTGCCAGTATTGCCCGGTGTAGTTGATCTGCGGATCGATGCTGCCCGCCCCGCTGCTGGCCAGCAGCCGCAACGTGCCCTGGCCATGCGCGGCAGGAGCGAACAGCAGCAGGAGCAACAGGAAACATCTCACACCGGCATCGTCCGACCTCGCTCGCGCGGGCACGCTCATTCGCTCAGGCTGCTTCGCTTACAGGCCGTATCCGCGGCACCACCTCCTCCATGAACAGCCGCAGGCTCGCCGCCGTGTTCGCCCACGACAATGGCCCCAGCCGGAAGGTCAGGATCACGCCGCCCACGCCGGTTGCCTCCACCGCCTCCATCTGGCGCGCCACCGTCTCCGGGGAGCCGCAGACCAGGCCCAGCCTCGGGTCGGAATGCGCCGCCGGAGCGGCGTGGGCAATGGAGAGGCCTTGTTCGCGCTGGATGCGGGTGCGCAGGGCGGCGCGGTGTTCGGTCATGGCGCGGAAGGCGGGGATGCCGATGCGCTCCGCCTCGGCATCGGTGGCCGCCACGAAGACGTTGCGCCAGATCCAGCTCTGGTCCAGCGCCGCCGCCATCGTCGCCGCGGGCACGCCGGCGGCGCGGCCGGCCTCGTGCCAGGCGGCGATGCGGGCGTGGGTGGTCTCGTTGCTTTGCAGGTTCATCAGGAACGGCAGCCCCCGCATGCCCAGCCCGGCGAAGGAGGCGTCGCTGGCGGCGGCGTGAATCATCGCCGGGTGCGGGCGCGTGTAGGGGCGCGGGCGCAGCATCGGGACGTCCAGCGTCCAGAACCGGCCGGCGTGGCGGAAGCCGCTCTCGCTGGTCCAGGCCTGCGTCATGATGCCGACCGCTTCCTCGAACCGCGGCTTGGCCTCCATCGGGTCGATGCCGTAGCCCTGGTACTCGTAGACGTTGTACGTGGTGCCGCGGCCCAGCCCCACGATCAGCCGGCCGCGGCTGAGGTTGTCGATCAACGCGAACTGCTCCGCCAGGCGCACCGGGTGGTGCAAGGACATTTGCGCCACCGCGTAGCCGATGCGGATGCGCGAGGTGGCGGCGGCCAGGGCGGCGCCGAACGTCATCGGGTCGACATAGGCGCAGTTGCCGTCGAAATGATGTTCGCTGAGCCAGACGGTGTCGAAGCCCAGCGCCTCGGTCAGCGTCGCCTCCTGCATCACTTCGTCGATGACGGCGCCGTCGCGGGCGGGGTCACGGGATTCGGGGAACAGGAAGTTGCCGTAGCGCATCGGAGTGTCTCGGGCTGGGTGGTGGGACGGAAGCAAGCGGTGTTCCAGGGAAGGCGGGGTTTGTCACCCGGCCAGCCAGCCGCCATCGACGGGCAGTTCGATGCCGGTCACGAAGCCGCTCTCGTCGCTGGCCAGGTGCAGGATGGAGTGGGCGACCTCCTCCGGGCGGCCCCACCGGGCCATCGGGTGCCGCGCCACCGAGGCGGCGCGGGCGGCATCCGGGTCGGCGGCGCGGGCCATGGAGCGGGCGAGCAGCGGCGTGTCGATCGCGCCGGGCAGCACCGCGTTGCAGCGTATGCCGGCGGTGGCGTAGTCCAGCGCCACCGTCTTGGTCAGCGCCACCACCGCACCCTTGGAGGTGACGTAGGCGGCGTTGTTGCGCCCACCCGCGCGGGCGAGTTGGCTGGCGACCGTCACGATGCTGCCCCGGGCAGCCTGCACCATCGGGGCGAGGCAGGCGCGCACCCACACGAAGGTCCCGGTGACGTTGGTCGCCATGACGGCGTGCCAATCCGCCATCGCCGTGTCGCCGAGCGGCTTGCCGCGCGAGATGCCGGCCGCCGTCACCAGTACGTCCACCTGGCCAAGCGCAGCCACCGCCTGTTCCGCCGCCGCCTCGTCCGCCACGTCGGCCAGCAGGGTCCGGCACCCGTCCGGCGCGCCCGGCTGTACATCCACTGCCAGCACCGCCGCGCCCTCCGCCAGCAGCAGCGCCGCCGTCGCCCAGCCGATGCCGGAGGCCGCCCCGGTGACGACGGCGATCTTGCCCTTCATCCGCATCCGCGCATTCCTTCCCGCCCCATCCGAGGTGCTTGCATGACCCAACGCGACTTCATCGGCTACGGCCCCATCCCGCCCGACCCACGTTGGCCCGGCGGCGCGCGGCTCGCGCTCAACATCGTGCTCAATTACGAGGAGGGCAGCGAGCCCTCGATTCCTGACGGCGATGGCGTGACCGAGGCCGGGCTGACGGATGGCGGCCAGGGCGGCCCGGCGCGCGACCTGGCGGCGGAGAGCATGTTCGAATATGGCAGCCGGGTGGGCGTGTGGCGGCTGCTGCGCATCCTGGGCACTCGCAACGCACCCGCCACGATGTTCGGTTGCGCCGTGGCGCTGGAGCGCAACCCGGCCGTCGTCGCCGCCATTCGGCAGGCCGGGTTTGACGTGTGCTGCCACGGCAACCGCTGGGTCGACCACCGCGCCATGCCGGAGGACCGGGAACGGGCGGAGATCGCCCAGGCGGTGGCGACGCTGGCACGCCTGCTGGGGGAGGCTCCGGCAGGATGGTATTGCCGCTACGGCCCCAGCCTCAACACGCGGCGGCTGCTGCACGAGCATGGCGGGTTCCTGTACGACTCGGACGCCTATAACGACGAGCTGCCGTATTGGCGCAGCGTCGCCGGACAGCCGCGTCTGGTGGTGCCCTACACGCTGGTGAACAATGACGCCCGCTTCATCCGCGGCAGCTTCGCCACGGCGGGCAGCTTCTTCGAGTACCTGCGCGACGCCGCGGACCTGCTGCTGCGGGAGGACCGGGGGGCGATGATGTCGGTCGGGCTGCATATGCGCCTGGCCGGGCATGCCGGGCGGGCCGTGGCGCTGGAACGATTCTTGGATTGGGTGCAGGCACGACCGGACATCTGGCTGTGCCGCCGGGTCGACATCGCCCGGCACTGGATCGCCGCCCACCCGCCCGAAGGAGCCTGAACCCCATGCGCCGCCTGCTGCTGTGCCTCGCCCTGCTCGCACCCTTGCCCGCCCTGGCGCAGGCCGACCACCCGGCGGACCAGCCGATCGTCATGGGCTCCGATTTCGGCTTGGCGCCCTGGATGGTGCGCGGGCCGAACGGGCCGGAGGGCTTCGGTGCCGACCTGGCCAACGACATCGCCCGCCGGCTGCACCGCCCCGGCGCGCAGATCGAGGACGTGAACTTCTCCAACCTGTTCGCGGCCCTGTTTGCCAAGCGCATCGAGTTCACCATCAACCCGCTGAACATCACGGCGGAGCGGGCCGAGCGCATGCTGTTCACCGAGCCGTTCTTCGCCACCGGCAACGGCTTCCTGATCCGCGCCGGCGACACGATGACCGGGTTCGACGACCTGAAGGGCAAGGTGCTGGCGGTGAACCGGGGCACCATCTCCGACAGCTGGGCCAGCGAGAACGCGGCGAGATACGGCTTCGAGATCCAGCGCTACGAGACGTTCCCGGACTCGGTGCAGGCCGTGCTCACCCGCCGGGCCTTCACGGCGCTGAACGAGATCCCCACCACCGTCTACGCCGCCAGCCGGAACAAGGCGGTGAAGGTCGGCTTCAAGGATTTGAACGGACGTAATTTCGGCATCGCGTTCCGGCTGGACGATTCGGAGTATCGCGACAAGGTCGAGATGGCGCTGGAGTGCATGAAGGCCGACGGCACGCTGCACAAGCTCTACGTCAAATGGTACGGCGAAGAGCCGACGCCCGGCAGCGCGCTGGACACGGTCTATCCCGGCTATGGCGCGCCCGGCTTCACCCATTACGACGCGGCGCCGCACCAGCCCGCCTGCAACTGAGCGGCCGGGCCAAGCGGATGGACCGCCTGGTCGACACCTTCGGCAACTGCGCGGTGCTGCGTGCCACCGGCCCGGCGGTGTTCGCCGGGCTGTGGGTCACGATCCAGGTGGCAGGGCTGACGGTACTGGCGGGCGTGGGCTCCGGTCTCGTGCTGGGCGTGCTGCGCTGCCTGCGCTGGCGCGTGCTGGACTGGCTGATCGTCGCCTGGATCGACGTGTTCCGCTCGCTGCCGCAACTCGTCGTCATCATCGTGGTGTATTTCGCGCTGCCCTATGCCGGGGTGGCGCTGTCGCCCTTCGCCGCCACGGTGCTGGCGCTGGGCTGCGTGCTGTCGGCGTTCTCCGCGGAGATCTTCTGGGCCGCGATCGGCGCGGTGCCGGCCGGGCAATGGGACGCGGCGCGTTCGCTCGGCCTGCGGGGGCCGCGCATCCTGCGCTCCGTCGTGCTGCCGCAGGCGATCCGGCTGGCCACGCCGCTGCTGACCAACCGGGCGATCGCGGTGGCGAAGGGCACCGCGCTGGGGGCGGCGGTATCGTTGCCGGAACTGCTCGGCGACGCGCAGAGCGCCACCGCCATGGCCGCCAACCCGTCCCCGCTGACCCTGGCTGGCGTGCTGTACCTCGGGCTGTTCCTGCCTTTGGTGGTGGCCAGCCGCTGGCTGGAACGGAGCGGCACGTCGGCGTGACGGATTTCCTGGAGAATTTTGCCAACTGGGAGTCCCTGGTCCAGGTGCAATGGCTGCTGCTGCAGGGCTTGCGCATGACGGCATGGCTGTCGCTGGCGGCGTTGCCGCTGGCGTTGGCGGCGGGGTTGGCGCTGGCGCTGGCCTATGCCTTCGGCAGCCGGGCGGTGCGATGGGGCCTGTTGGCCTTGATCGACATCTTCCGCGCCTTTCCCGTCATCGTTCTGCTGATCCTGATCTTCTACGGCCTGCCGTTCCTGGGGCTGAGGCTGTCGAACTTCGCCGCGGTGGTGCTGGCGCTGGTGCTGAACAATGCCGCCTATTACGGCGAGATCTTCCGTGCCGGGCTGCAGGCCGTGCCGGCCGGGCAGGCGCAGGCCGCCCACGCGCTCGGCCTGCGGCGGCTGCAGGCGATCCGCCTGGTGGTGCTGCCGCAGGCCATGCGCCGCGTGGTGGCCCCGCTCGCCACCAACTCCCTGGAATTGGTGAAGGAGACGTCCATCGCCGCCATGGTGGCGCTGCCGGAGCTGCTGCGCTCCGCCCGCGTCGCACAGGAACAGACCTACAACCCGACGCCGCTGATGGCCGCCGCACTGATCTACGGCGTGTGCCTATGGCCGTTCGCACGGCTGACCGCGCGCCTGGAACGCAGCATGCTGCGGCAGGACGCGCGGTAGGCCGGTCAGAAGCGTTGGGAGATGCCGGCGTAGAGTTGCAGGTTCGGCGCGTCCTTGTTCAGGCCGATATTGGCGCCGGCATCCAGTTGCAGGTTGGGCAGCACCACCCAGGCGACCGCGGCGTCGAAGGTATAGATCGGCGGCGTTCCCTTGTCGGTGCCAAGTGCCGAATAGATCTCGCCATACGCCGTCACCGTGCTGCTCAACGGGTGGGAGATGTTGAGCAACTGGGCGTAGTTGAAATGGTGCCCGCCATTGCTGGCGTTGCGGATCACGTCCACTTCCGGCTCGACTTCCAGGGTAAAGTTGTACGGCAGCGGATAGGTGATCGGAACGATGATGCCGCCATCCGTCGTGTTGTTGCCGATCGGCTGGTGCGCCGTGGGGAACTTGACGTACGGGATGATGGCCGCGGCCGGACCGCCCTCGTTGCCGAACAGGTTGAACTTGGTCCTGAGCACCAAATCGCCGACCCCGTTGGTCCGGACCGTCTGGCCCCCGTTTGCCTGCTCCAGCCAGTTATAGCCGGTGAATTGCAGTTCGAGGTCGATGTGGTTGGTCAACCCCACCTTCACCACGGGATCGAACGCTTCGTAGAGGCGCGTCGTGGTCCCTCCCGCATTGGAATGGGTGTAGTTGAACAAGTCGCTCTCGTACTGGAACCACCCGGCATCGACGGTGACTGGAGAGTTGCTCTTCGTCGGCCGGTCCGTGTTCAGCGAGCGCAGGTCGCTGACGGGCACCGGATTGAACAGCGTGAAGCCGCTTTTGTCGGGCGGCGGCGGGGCGGGCGGCGTCGGATTGACGCTGACGTCGCTGCTCTGCGCCATGGCTGTCCCCGCCATACAGGCAAGGATCACAGCGATACGGCTTACTATTCGAACCAAGATCATCCCCGGGTAAATTGACCAGGCATCGTAGAGGGCGGATCGCCATATAAATTCAAGATCGCTGGCGAGGCCCCAAGGGCTTGACTCCAGATAATATCGAGATATGTTTTAGTCGCGACATGTCGCGATAGGTAGGAGTTGACCATGCGTTTTCGGAACAGACATCATCCCGGCCACGGCCATCACGGCGGGCACGCCATGCATGACGGGTTCGGCCGCCACCGCCACGACGGCGACCATGGCGGGCACGGCGGCGGACGCGGGCGGGAGGCGCGCCTGTTCGAGCATGGCGACCTGCGCCTGGTGATCGTGGCGTTGCTCGGGGAGAAGCCGCGCTACGGCTACGACATCATCAAGGCGCTGGAGGAGCGCGTGGGCGGCGGCTACAGCCCCAGCCCCGGGGTGGTGTACCCGACCCTCACCTTGCTCGAGGAAGTGGGACATGCCGTCGTCAGCGAGGAGCGTGCCGGCCGCAAGCTGTATACCCTCGCGCCCGACGGAATTGCCTTCTTCGAGGCCAATCGCCCGGCCGCCAGCGCCGTGCTGGCGCGGATCGACGCGGGGGCGGTCACCCGGCGCGGCCCGCCCTCCCCGGTGGTGCGTGCCCTGGAAAACCTGCAGATGGCGGTGCGCCTGCGGCTGAAAGGCCGGGACGCCACAGCGGAGCAAATCCGCACCGTCGCCGACACGATCGACGCCGCCGCCCGCGCGGTCGAGGAGGTTTGAGGCGTCAGAGCGTCTTGTAGAAGAAGATGGTGCCGTGCGCGCCGCCATCCGCGTCCAGCGCGTAGCCGGGGATGGTGCCGGCCTCCGACCAGCCAAGCCTGCGGTACAGCCGGTCGGCCCCGCCATCGACCCGGGTGTCCAGCACCAGCAGGCTGCGGCCGGCGGCCCTTGCCGCGTCCTCCGCCGCCTGCATGAGGGCATGCGCCACCCCTCGGCGGCGCATCGCCGGGTCGACCAGCAGCTTGCGGATGTCGCCGCGGTGCGGCTGGTTGGGCGGCATGTCAAGGCCGAGCTGCACGGTCCCGGCGAGCGTGCCATCCGACCAGGCGACGAAAAGCTGCGTCGCCCCCTGCCCCACTGCCCGCGTGACCCCGCGCCAGAAGGCCAGCGCCGTTTCCTGCGCGAGGGGCGGCAGGAAGGAGACGAACGAGCCGTCGCCGACGCTATGACGGAGGATGCCGGCGAGCGCACGCTCGGCGCTCTCGGCCGCAGCGACATCCACCGGTTCGACCACCAGGCCGCGCAGCGGCTTGGCATAACCGGCCTCGATCGTGTTCGACGGGTTGTGGAGGGCGCGCAGGCCGCCGCGGCGGAGATAGCCGTGCTTCTCGTAGAAGGCGTGGGCGCGGGTGAAGAGCACATCCGACCACAACGCCATGCGGTCGGCGCCGGCGTCGCGGGCATGGTCTTCGGCGAGACGCAACAGGCGCTGTCCCAGCCCCGTCCCGCGCAGGCTTGCCTGGAGGTAGACCCGGGACAGCGTCCAGCCGGCGTCATCCGGATGGGTCGCGGCCATGCCGACCACCCGGCCATCCTGCTCCACCGCCCAGAGCGCGCCACCCTGCCCGGTGACATGGCTGGCCAAAACGTGGATTTCCGGCACCTCCGCCGGCACGTCGACATGGACGCCGGGGTATTCGCCCCAGCAGGCGGCGATCAGGTCGATGAAGCCGGGCGCGTCGTCGTCGCGACCGGGGCGGATGTGCAGAGGGCTCTGACCCACTCCTCTCCCAAAAGGAGAATCCTCTTCTGGTCCCTCGCCCTGGGGGTGAGGGATCACGTCAACGATGCACAGAACGCCTGGATGCGGCTGCATGCCTCCACCAGCGTGGCATCGTCCGTCGCGTAGCTGATGCGCAGGTACGGGCTCATGCCGAACGCGGCACCGTGCACGAGGGCGACGTGGCGTTCCTCCAGCAGGGCCAGGGCGAAATCGGCGTCGGTGTCCAGCAGCTTGCCCGCCGGGGTGGTCTTGCCCAGGCAGCCGGCGATGTTGGGGTAGACGTAGAACGCGCCCTCGGGGCGGTGGCAGCGCATGCCGGGCGCCTGGTTCAACGCGTCCACCACCAGGTTGCGGCGCCGGGCATAGGCGGCGGCTTGCACCGCCACGCTGTCCTGCGGGCCATCCAACGCGGCGGCGGCGGCGGCCTGGTTGACGCCGGAGATACCGGCCGTGGCGTGACCCTGCATGGCCACCATCGCCTTGATCAACGGCTTCGGCCCGGCAGCGAACCCGACGCGCCAGCCGGTCATACTGTATGTCTTGGACACGCCGCTGACCGTCAGTGTGCGGTCCCGCAGCGCCGGCTGCACCGCGGCCATGGTGGCGTGCCGGAAGCCGTCGAACACCAGGTGCTCGTACATGTCGTCGCACATGATCCAGACATGCGGATGTCGCAGCATGACCTCGCCCAAGGCTGCCATCTCGCCGGCCGAGCAGGCGGCGCCGGTGGGATTGTTGGGGAAGTTCAGCATCAGCCATTTGGTGCGCGGCGTGATGGCGGCGTCCAGATCCTCCGGCCGCAGCTTGAAGCCATTGTTTTCCGGGCAATTCACCGCCACCGGCACGCCGCCCACCAGCTTGGTCATCAGCGGGTAGGCACCCCAATACGGCGCGGGGATCACCACCTCGTCGCCTTCGTCCACCGTGGCCATCAGCGCGTTGAAGATGACCTGCTTGCCGCCGGCGGACACGCTGATCTCGTCGAGCGCGAAGTCCAGCCCGTTGTCGCGCTGGAACTTGCGCTGGATCGCCTGCTTCAACCGGGGCACGCCGTCCTGCGGGGTATACTTCGTCTCCCCGGCCAGGGCAGCCTGGTGCGCCGCCTCGATCGCGTGCGGCGGGCTGGCGAAGTCCGGCTCGCCGATGGTCAATGCGATCACCGGCGTGCCGGCGGCGCGCATGGCACGCGCCTTCGCCGTCATCGCCATCGTGGCGGCGACCGGAACGCGGTCCAGGCGGCGGGCGAGCGCGGGCATGGTCATCTCCGGTCCAGCGGCCGCGGGCGCTACGCCATACCCTGGCAGAAATGCTGGATGCGCGTGCAGGCCTCCCGCAGCGCCTCCGTGCTGGTGGCGTAGCTGACGCGGAAATGCCCGGGATACATGAACGCCGTGCCGTGCACCGCCGCCACCCCGGCCTCGTCCAGCATGGCCACGACGAAGCTTTCGTCATCGACGATCCTCACGCCCTTCGCCGTGGTCTTGCCGATGCAGCCGTGGATGGACGGGAAAACGTAGAACGCCCCCTCCGGCCGGTGGCAGGTCACTCCCGGCGCCTGGTTGAGCATGTCGACCACCATGTCGCGACGCTGCCGATAGACCTCGACCATCTTGGGGATGGTGTCCTGCGGCCCGTCCAGCGCCTCGACCGCGGCGGCCTGGCTGATGCTGGAGGTGTTGGAGGTGGATTGCGACTGCAGCTTGTCCATCGCTTTGATCAGCTTCAGCGGGCCACCAGCGAAGCCGATGCGCCAGCCGGTCATCGCATAGGCCTTGGAGCAGCCATTCATGGTGACGGTGCGGTCGCGCAGCTTCGGCTCCACCTGCACGATGGTGGCGAAGTCGAAATCGCCGTAGGTCAGCTTTTCGTAGATGTCGTCGGTGAAGATCCATACGTCCGGGTGGCGCAACAGCACGTCGCACAGCGCCCGCAGTTCGGCCGCGGAATACGCCGCGCCGGTGGGATTGCACGGGCTGTTCAGCATGAACCACTTGGTCTTCGGCGTGATCGCCGCCTCCAGATCCTCCGGGCGCAGCTTGAAGCCGTTGTTCTGGCCGCAAGGGACGATCACGGGCGTGCCATCCGCCAGCGCCACGATATCCGGATAGCTGACCCAGCACGGGCTGGGGATGATCACCTCGTCGCCCACGTTCAGCGTGGCGACCATGGCGTTGTAGATGATCTGCTTGCCGCCGGTGCCGACGATGATCTCCTCCGGCGCGTAGTCCAGACCGGAATCGCGCTTGAACTTCGCCGCCACGGCCCGGCGCAGCGCCGGGGTGCCGGAGACGTCGGTGTATTTGGTATCGCCCTCCTGGATGGCGCGGATCGCCGCCTGCTTGACGTTCTCCGGGGTGTCGAAATCGGGCTCACCCGCCGAAAGGCTGATCACGTCGCGACCGGCCGCCTTCAGCGCGCGGGCCTTGGTGGCGATGGCGATGGTCTGGCTGGGGCTGACGCGGCCAAGCCGTTCGGCGATGAGGTCCATGGTTCGTTCCGGGTAAAAAGGCGGCTAAACCCTATGCCCGGCGACGCCCCGCGGCAACCGCACGCTGTTGCAGCAGCCATGCACCGATGAGGGCGGTGGAGACGAACAGCAGGATCACCGTCGCCAGCGCATTCAGCTCGGGCGTGGCGCCGAGCTTGAGCGAGGAGAACACCACCATCGGCAGGGTGGACGCGCCGGGGCCGGACACGAAGCTGGCAACCACCAGGTCATCCAGGCTGAGCGTGAATGCCAGCAACCAGCCAGACAGCAACGCCGGGGCGAGCAGCGGCAGGGTGATGCGGAAGAACGCACCGGCCGGCGTGCTGCCGAGGTCCATCGCCGCCTCTTCCAGGTCGATGCCCGATCCCTCCAGCCGCGCCCGCACCACCACGGCGACGTAGGACAGCGAGAACGAGACGTGCGCCACGGCGATGGTGATGGCACCCCGCTGCGCCGGGAAGCCGAAGGCCTGCTCGCTGGCCACGAACAACAGCAGCAGCGACAGCCCGATCAGCACGTCCGGCAGCACCAGCCGGGTTGCCAGCAGCGTGTCCAGCAGGCCCCGCGCTCGCACCCGCCCAAACCGGACCAGCACGATGGCCGCGGCCGTGCCCAGCACGGTGGCACCGGTGGCCGACAGCGCCGCCACCTTCAGCGACAGCAGGCCTGCGTCGATCAATGCCTGGTGGTGCCACAGGGCCACGTACCAGCGCCAGGAGAAGCCGGACAGGACGGTGGTGAGGCGGGAGTCGTTGAAACTGGTGAGTACCAGCAGCAGGACGGGAATGAACAGGAAAGCATAGCCGAACAGCAATGCGGCAAGCAGGGAGCGGGAGAGCCTCATGCCTCCCAATCTTCGACGTGCAGGCCCGGCACGCGAGAGAACTCCCGAAGGTTGTGTGTTACCAGTGTCAGGTCCCGAGCGCGGGCCTGGCCGGCTATGAGGACGTCTAACGGACCGATCGGCGTTCCTGCCTTGCGCAACGTCGATCTTATCTCGCCTGCCGCACGTGCATCGTCTTCATTGAAGGCCAGTATGGGTAACTCGATGCATTGTAACCGCACCATCAGGTCTGCCCTATCCGGCGCGTTCATGACGCCGAACCACAGCTCGGCATAGGCGATCGAGGACAAAGCGAGGGAGCTTTGACGATGATGCCTTACCCGGTCGTGCAACATGCGGCTTCCCCGCATCAAGCCGGACACGACGTTCGTATCGAGGAGAAAGCTCATTCGAAAATTGGACGCTCCGGTTGCTCACCTGGGTCCTCCTCCAGCGCATCCAGGAACTCCTGCGACACGGGTCCGGTGATCCGGTCCAACCACGCCCATTCGTCTTCAAGCGGTTCTAGGATCACGGCATTGCCGTCCCGGCGGACCCGTACCTCCTTACCCTCAACGCGGAATTGCTTTGGCAGGCGCACCGCCTGCGATCGACCCGACCAAAATACTTTTGCCGTTGCCATACCCGTCCCCGCTACCCAGCACTGCTAGATACCAGAGCGACGGCACACCTCACAATCGCGGCTGCCCCGCCCGCAGCAACGATAATGGCAGCAGCAATGCCAGCAGCAGCGCGTTGGCCAAGGCTGCCGCCATCGGCCAGTCGTGATTGGCGAAGAACTCGTTCCACAGCGCCCGGCCCACCGTCTGCGCCGACGGGCCGCCCAGCAGCTCCGGGATGACGTATTCGCCCACCGCCGGCATGAACACCAGCGCCAGCCCGGCGGCGACGCCCGGCAGCGACAGGGGCAGCGTCACCGACACGAACACCCGCAACGGCCCGGCGCCGAGATCCGCCGCGGCTTCCTCCAGCGCCGGGTCCAGCTTGGACAACCGCGCGTAGAGCGGCAGCACCATGAACGGCAGGTAGCAGTAGACGATGCCCACATACATCGCGAACCGGGTGTAGAGCATGTGCAACGGCGCGTGGATCACACCCAGCCCCAGCAGCCCGGCGTTGATCCAGCCTTCGTCGCCCAGCAGGCCGATCCAGGCCACGATGCGCAGCAGGAACCCGGTCCAGAACGGCAGCATGACCAGCAGCAGCAGCAGCGAGCGCCACCGCTCCGGCGCGCGGGCGATCGCCAGCGCCATCGGATAGCCGATCAGCAGGCACAGCACGGATGAAACCGAGGCGACCAGCAGGCTCTGCAACGCCGCGTCAAGGTAGTAGCCGTCCTGCACGAGGGTGACGTAGTTGTCGCCCTGCAAATGCGCGCTCGGCCACCAGCCATCCCAGGTGAGCAGCGGGTCGTAGGGCGGCACGCTGGCGGCGGCCTGCGAGAAGGAGAGCGCCAGCACGATCAGCGCCGGCATGGCGATGAACAGCAGCAGCCAGGCCCAGACCGGCCCCAGCACCAGCCAGCGGGTCATTTCGCCAGCAGGATGCAGGCATCCGGCGTCCAGGACACGCACACCGCCTCGCCCGGCGGCAACGCCGTCCCGGCCCCGTCGCCCAGCGGCTGCGTCACCAGCAGCGACACCCGGGCGCCGACGCTCACCCGATGGTCCACCACGATGCCGCGATAGGCGCTGTCGACCACCTCTCCCGCCACGGCGTTCGGCCCGCTCGCCCTGCCGCGCGACAGGCGCAGGCGCTCCGGACGCAGCGCCAGATGCACGTCGCCCGCGAAGCCGGCGGTTGCGGCCTGCGCCACCACGCCGAGGCTGGGCAGGTCCAGCACGCCGGGCTCGCGCACCCGCGCCGGCAGGATGTTGGCGGCGCCCATGAAGGCGGCGACGCTGCGGCTGATGGGACGTTCGTAGATTTCGGTCGGCGTGCCCACCTGCGCCAGCCGCCCCTGCTCCAGCAGGCCGATCCGGGTGGCCATGGACAGCGCCTCCTCCTGGTCATGCGTCACCAGGACGAAGGTGGTGCCAAGCTGGCGCTGGACGCGCACCAGTTCGGCCCGCGTCGCCTCGCGCAGGCCGCGATCCAGGGCGGAAAGCGGTTCGTCCAGCAGCAGCAATTCCGGGCGGGGCGCCAGGCTGCGGGCCAATGCCACGCGCTGCCGCTGCCCGCCGGACAGCGCGTCCGGGCGGCGATCCGCGAACGCCTCCATGCGCAGCAGGGCGAGCAACTCGGACACGCGCCGCGCGACATCCTGGCGTGCCATGCCCTGGCGCTGCAGGCCGAACCCGACATTGGCCGCGACGCTCATATGCGGGAACAGTGCGTAGGATTGGAACATGGTGTTGACCGGCCGGCGATGCGGCGGCAGCCGGGTGATGTCCCGCCCGCCCAGCATGATCCGCCCAGCTGCCGGCGCGATGAACCCCGCCAACGCACGCAGCAGCGTCGTCTTGCCGGAGCCGGAGCCGCCCAGCAACACGAACAGCTCGCCCCGGCCGATGCCGAGGTCCAATCCATCCAGCGCCGTCCAGCCGCGGTACTGCACCGTCAGCCCGACGACTTCGACGTGGCTCACCCTGTTCAGTGGCCGGCTTTGAAGCGTTCCCACATCCGGGTGCGCGCCTTCACCGCCGCCTGGTTCACCGCGGCCACGGTGAAGGAGCGGCCCAGGGCGGCGGCATCCGGGTACACGCTCGGGTCGTCCCGTACGGCGGCGGCCACCTGGTCGCGGCTGGCGGGCACGGCGTTGGGGTAGTGGACGACGTTGGTGATGCCGGCGATCACGCCGGGCTGCAGGATGTAGTCGATGAATTGCATCGCCAGGGCGGGGTGCGGCGCGTCCTTCGGCACCGCGAGCATGTCGAACCAGAGCTGCGTGAACTCCTTCGGCGCGGCGTAGACCACCTTGTCGCGCTTGGCCTCCGCCGCCCGGTCGCTGGCCTGGATCACGTCGCCCGAGTAGTCCATCACCAGGCAGGTCGTGCCGGCGGCCATCGCCTCCAGCGCGCCGCCGCTGGCGAAGGTGCGGATATAGGGCCGGATCGCCATCAGCGTCTTCTCGACCTCGGCCAAGTCCTTGGGGTTCGTGCTGGATGGATCGTGGTGGAGGTATTTCAGCACGGTCGGAATCACGTCCGTGGCGCTGTCCATCATGGTGATGCCGCAGGGCGCGAGCATCTTCGCATTCTCCGGCTTGAACAGCAGGTCCCAGCTCTCCAGCGGCGCATCGGGGAACAGGGCGGTGATCTTGGACGGGATTTCCCCCAACCCGATGGTACCCCACAGATAGATCGCGCCGTATCTGTTGCCGGGATCGCTGGTCGCCACGCGTTTCAGCAGCGCCGGGTCCTCTCCGGCCAGGTTTGGGATCTTGGCCTTGTCGAGCGGTTGCAGCGCCCCGGCGGCGATCAGGCGTGAAAAGGTTGGTTCCGAGGTCGGCACGATGATGTCGTAGCCGGCATGGCCGGCCAGCATCTTGCCCTCCAGCGTTTCCAGGCTGTCGTACGTATCCGACACGACCTTGGCCCCGGTCTGCTTCTCGAACCCCTCGATGGCATGCGGGTCCATGTAGTCGGTCCAGTTATAAAGATTGAGGACCTTGTCCTCCGCCCGCGCGCCGGACAGCGCCGTGACCGAAAGCAGTGCCGCAAGCGCCAGAAACTTCATGGGAGAGACCTCGACAGCATCGCTGCGTTTTTACCGGCCTTCAGGCTCCTCCGTCACCCCTAAAACGGACCGCGCGCTTCCGGCCGCTGTAGTCGCGGGCAAACCAGAACCGCCTGCCGCTTGCTCAAACAACCATAAACCTGCTCACGCCGCAGGCGCATCCTGATGCTGTTCCCACCGATGCTGTAGGGCAGGGTTGTAGCCGGCCTTCCGTGCTTGACTTCGCCACCGGGACTGCGATCCATTGCACTGCACAACAGCGCCATCAGCCGGGTCGTCCCACCCAATCTTTGCCGCCGGCCAGTTTGTCAGGAGGCCCGAGGCAACCGTTCGCCATCGCGTTCTCGCGTTCCGCCTTTTGACCGAAAGCAACACCTCGCATGCAGCTCGGCGTCTTCATTCCCATCGGCAACAATGGCTGGCTCATTTCCACCACCTCGCCGCAATACATGCCGAGCTTCGACCTCAACCGCACCGTGGTCGAGAAGGCGGAGCGGTTCGGCTTCGACTTCGCGCTGTCGATGATCAAGCTGCGCGGCTTCGGCGGCCCGTCCGAGTTCTGGGACCACAACCTGGAATCCTTCACCCTGATGGCCGGTCTGGCGGCGGTGACCACCCGCATCCAGCTCTTCGCGACCATCGGGGTGCTGACCATGCCGGCGCCGATCGTGGCGCGTATGGCGGTGACGATCGACAACATCTCCAAGGGCCGCTTCGGCGTGAACGTCATCTCCGGCTGGCAGGAGACCGAATACGCCCAGATGGGGCTGTGGCCCGGCGCCGAGCACTACAAGCGCCGCTACGAGTATTGCGAAGAATACGTCACCATCATGAAGCAGCTTTGGTCCACCGGCCATTCCGACTTCAAGGGCGAATTCTTCACCATGGACGATTGCCGCTGCAGCCCGCTGCCCTCCCGGCCGATCCCCATCGTGTGCGCCGGGCAAAGCGATCGCGGGACGCAGTTCGCGGCGGAGTATGCCGACTACAACTTCGTCGCCGCATCCGGCTTCAACGATCCCTGCAACATCGCCGGCCCGGTGTCCCGCCTGGTGGAGAAGACGGCGCAGACCGGCCGTCCCTGCGGCGCGCTCGTGCTGCTGATGATCATCGCCGACGAGACCGACGACGCGGCGATGGCCAAGTGGGAGCACTACAAGGCCGGCACCGACTATGAAGCCCTGGCCTGGCGCGACGGGGAGGCCGGGCGGGACAAGCAGCGCGACGTCAATTCCACCGTCGACCGCTTCGCCAAGACCACTGCGCAGAAGCTGCCCACCAGCCAGAGCGTGCTGGTCGGCTCCTACGCCCATATCGCGGCCATGCTGGACGAGCTGGCCGCCGTGCCGGGCGTGCAGGGCGCGATGCTCACCTTCGACGATTTCGTCATCGGCATGGAGCAGTTCGGCACCCGCATTCAGCCGCTGATGCAAAGCCGCCGCCAAGCCATTTCCCACGCCGCCTGATCCCAGGAGACCCCCATGACGGACGAGACGAAGCCGGGCCTGACGCGCCGCCGCCTGCTCACCGCCGCCTCCGCCACGGTCGGGGTGGCTGCGGGCAGCGGCGCGGTGACCGGATTTCCGACGATCTGGGCACAGAACATCAAGGACGTGGAGCTGAAGCACGCCGGGCAGCCGGTGACCGCGATCCAGGCGATCGGCGACCAGGCCACGAAGGATCTCGGCTTCAAGGTCACCATGCAGGCCTCGGAGAGCGCCGACCTGCTGAACCGGTTCCTGTCGCAATCCGCCAATATCGACATCGCGGATATCAGCCTGCCCTACCTGAAATACCTGGTGGGCCGGAACATCATCCAAACCATCCCGGTGTCCAAGGTGAAGGATTGGGACGCCACCTACTCGCTGTTCACCAAGAGCAAGTATCCCGATGGCCGCGACGCCTCCCAGCAGGGCGTCGCCCCTTACACCGTGCTGTATGCGACCGACGCGACGGGCGCGAAATTCGCCACCGGGCCAACCGAGTTCCTCACCAGCGTGCCGACCATCACCAACGCCGACACGCTCGGCATCCGGCCGGACCTGGTGGGCCGCCCGATCACCAGTTGGGCGGACCTGATCGACCCGGCGTTCAAGGGCAAGGCCGCGTTGCAGGACAATCCCACCGTGGGCGTGATCGACGTCGCCATGGCCGTGGAGGCCCGCGGCGACATCAAATACGCCAACAAGGGCAACATGACCAAGGACGAGATCGACAAGACCGTCGCCCTGATGACCCAGATCAAGCAGTCCGGCCAGTTCCGCTCGTTCTGGGGCTCGTTCGACCAGTCGGTGAACCTGATGGCCTCGGGCGAGGTGGTGATCCAGTCCATGTGGTCCCCGGCGGTCACTGCCGTGCGGACCCGCGGCATCCCCTGCACCTTCCAACCGCTGAAGGAGGGGTATCGCGGATGGGGCTACCAGTTCGGCATGATGAAGCATCTGACCGGGCTGAAGCTGGATTGCGCCAACGAATACCTGAACTGGTACACCTCGGGCTTCGCCGGCGCCTACGTGGCCCGAGAGGGGTACTATTCCGCGCAGCCGATGAACGCGAAGAAGTTCCTCAGCGCCGACGAATGGGATTACTGGTATGGCGGCAAGCCGGCGGCCGAGGACATCCACGATCCGGTCGGCAAGCTGATGGAGAAGGCCGGCCGCGCCCGCGACGGCGGCTCGTTCGAGCAGCGCATGGGCAACGTGGCGGTGTGGAACTCGGTCATGGACGAGGACCGATACCTCACGCGGCGCTGGAACGAGTTCATCACCTCCTGATGCAGCTCGGCGTCTTCATCCCCATCGGCAACAATGGCTGGTTGATCTCCGCCACCTCGCCGCAATACATGCCGAGCTTCGAGCTGAATCGCACCATCGTCGAAAAGGCGGAGCGGTTCGGGTTCGACTTCGCATTGTCCATGATCAAGCTGCACGGCTATGGCGGCCCGACGGAGTATTGGGACCACAACCTCGAATCCTTCACCCTGATGGCCGGGCTGGCGGCGGTGACCAGCCGCATCCAACTCTTCGCCACCTGCGCGGTGCTGACCATGCCGCCGCCGATCGCCGCGCGCATGGCCGTCACCATCGACAGCATCGCCAAGGGCCGTTTCGGGATGAACATCATCTCCGGCTGGCAGCGGGCGGAGTACTCGCAGATGGGCCTCTGGCCCGGCGCCGAGCACTACCGGCGCCGCTACGAATATTGCGCGGAATACGTCAGCGTCATGAAGGAGCTGTGGTCCACCGGCCGCTCCGACTTCAAGGGCGACTTCTTCACCATGGACGATTGCCGGTGCAGCCCCCTGCCCTCGCGGCCGATCCCGATCATCTGCGCGGCGCAGAGCGACGCGGGCACCCGGTATGCCGCGCAGCATGCCGACTACAATTTCTGCAACAGCTTCGGCGTCAACAATCCGACCGCCATGGCCCCGAGCGTGGCCCGCCTGGTCGCCGCCACGCAGGCGACCGGGCGGACCTGCGGCGCCCTGATCCTGACCATGATCATCGCCGACGAGACCGACGATGCGGCGATGGCGAAGTGGGAGCTCTACAAGGCCGGCGCCGACCTGGAAGCGCTGGCGTGGCGGGAGGCGCAATCCAGCGAGGACCCGAGCACCGACCCGATGGCGCAACCGAACAAGCGCAGGACCATGGGGGACGACAAGCTGCCCACCAACCAGGGCCTGCTGGTGGGCAGCTACGCCCGGGTCGCGTCCATGCTGGACGAGATCGCGGCGGTGCCCGGCGTGCAGGGCGTGATGATGACGTTCGACGAGTTCGTCGACGGCATGGAGAATTTCGGCACGCGCATCCTGCCGTTGATGCGCTGCCGCGACACCGTGGCGGCCTGATGGCGTCCGACGCCGCGGCGGGCGTGCATGCCGCCGCGCGGCGGCCCGCCCTGCCGCGGATGCGGCTGGTCCCGTGGGTGGTATCCTGGCTGCAGGTCTCGCCGCTGGCGCTGATCCTGCTGGTACTGTTCGCGTTACCGACCCTGCTGTTCTTCGTGATCAGCTTCTTCGATTACGACCGGGTTGGCATCTATCCCGCCTTCATCATGGACAACTACCGCGACCTGCTGACCACGCCGGCGACGATGCGGATCTATGTCAGCTCGCTGCAGTTCGCCGTCATCGTGTGGGCGGTCACCCTGTTCGTCGGCTTCAACGTCGCGCATTTCCTGGTGTTCCACATCCGCAGCGGCACCGTGCGGATGGTGCTGTTCATGCTGTGCGCCGTGCCGTTCTGGACCTCCGGCATCATCCGGACCATCGCCTGGATCCCGTTCCTGGGCCGCAACGGCGCCTTCAACACCATGCTGGTCGACCTGCACGTGGTCGACCATCCGCTTGACTTCCTGCTGTTCTCCGATTTCGCCGTCATCGTCACCTACGTGCACCTCTACACGCTGCTGATGATGGGCCCGATCGCGAACTCCCTGTCCAAGATCGACCCGGCCCTGCTGGAGGCGGCGCGCGACGCCGGCGCCAGCCGGTGGCAGGTGATGCGGCACGTCATCATCCCGCTGTCGCGCACCGGCGTGGTTCTGGGCTCCATCCTGGTGTTCACCCAGGTCATGGGCGACTATTTCGTCGTCAAGCGCATGAGCGGCGGCCAGAGCGCGTCGATCGTGTCCGCGCTTTCGACCGAGATCCAGGCCATGCAATATCCGCCAGCCTCGGCAAGCGCCGTGGTGCTGGTGCTGTTCGTCGCGATCCTGGTCGCCGGCATGATGCGTATCGTCGACGTGCGCAAGGAACTGGTGAGCTGATGGCCCGCGAGCGCGAGCCGCGGCCCTATACCTTCTACCTGCTCGCCGGGCTGATGGGGCTGTTCCTGCTGTTCCTGTACGGGCCGATGCTGGTGATCTACGTGCTGTCGTTCCAGGGGCCGAATGGTGGCGTCACCTTCCCGATGGTGGGCGTGTCCACCACCTGGTTCGCCAACATCGTCAAGCCGGGCCAGATGGCCAACATCCCCGCCGCGTTCGACCGTTCGATCGTGCTGGCGATCGTGGTGAGCCTGCTGACGGTGCTGATCTCGGTCGCCGCCGGGCTGGGCTTCCGCCGCCGCTTTCCGGGCGCCGGATTGCTGTTCTACGTCGCGATCGCCAGCCTGGTGATGCCCAGCCTGCTGGTGGGCTTCGGCATCGGCCTCGGCTTCCAAATGCTCGGCCTGCCGCAGGGCCTCTACACCTCCGCCCTTGGGGCGCAACTCACCTGGACGCTGCCGTTCGGGCTGCTGACCATGTTCGCCGTGGTGGCCCGGTTCAACCGGTCCTACGAGGAGGCGGCGACCGACCTGGGCGCCTCCGCCTGGCAGCGGCTGCGCTACGTGACGCTGCCGCTGCTGCTGCCCGGAATCATCGGCGTGGCAGTGGGCGCGTTCACCCTGTCCTACGACGAATACGCCCGCACCACGCTGACGATCGGCAGCTACAACACCCTGCCGCTGGAGATTTACGCGCTGGTGTCCAGCGACAGCACGCCCACGTTGTTTGCCATCGGCACCGTCACCACGGCGGTGTCGTTCGTGCTGATCGGGCTGACGATGGTGTTCATCGTGCGGCTGCAACGCCGCCGCCGCATGCCTGCCTGAGGAGGCCGCCGATGGACCCGCGTTTCGATGTCGAGCTGGTGGGGGTGTCCAAGCGGTACGGCGGTGCCGTGGCGGTGGACGACATCTCGCTGCGCATCCCGAAGGCGAGCTATTGCTGCCTGCTCGGCCCCAGCGGCTGCGGCAAGACCAGCACCCTGCGCATGATCGCCGGGCACGAATCCATCAGCGAGGGCGACGTGCTGATCGACGGCGTCAACGTCACCGGGCTGCCGCCGCTGAAGCGCGGCACCGCGATGATGTTCCAGAACTACGCGCTGTTCCCGCATCTGAGCTGCCTCGACAATGTCGGCTTCAGCCTGAAGATGCGTGGCGTGGGCAAGGCCCAGCGCACCCGCACGGCGAAGGAGTTCCTGGCGCTGGTCCATATGGAGGCCTTCGCCGATCGCCTGCCGGCCCAGCTCTCCGGCGGCCAGCAGCAGCGCGTCGCGCTCGCCCGCGCCTTGGTCAGCAAGCCGCGCGTGCTGCTGCTGGACGAGCCGCTTTCGGCGCTGGACCCGTTCCTGCGCATCCGCGTGCGGGAGGAGCTGAAGCGGTTGCAGCGCGACCTCTCGATCAGCTTCATCCACGTGACCCACAGCCAGGACGAGGCGATGGCGCTGGCGGACATGATGGTGGTGATGCAGGACGGCCGCATCCGCCAGTCCGGCTCGCCGCGCGAGGTGTTCGGCAACCCGGCGACCAGCTTCGTCGCCCGCTTCATCGGCGGCCACAACGTGCTGCAAGGCGCCGGCGGGCCGGTGGCGGTGCGGGCGGACCGGTGCCGCCTGGCGCCGCTCGGCGTCGGACTGGCGGCGCAGGTGGCCGCGGTGGAGTACCAGGGCGGCACCGTGCGGGTCGCCTTGACCACCGAGGCCGGCGAGGATGCCTCCGTGCTGATGCCCGACTCGGTCTACGACGCCGACCCTGTGCAGGCGGGCGCCCGCACCACCCTGGTCTGGGCCGCCGAGGACGAGCGGCGGCTGGCCGCCTGAGGAGACACCGCGTTGAGCAGCACATCCGACATCATCGAGGCGCAGATCGCAGCCTGGAGCAGCATCACGCCGCCCAACGACCCCGCCCGGCGCCTGGCCGCCGACCTGGCCGCCACCATCCAGGCATTCGAGGCCCTGCGCGGCCAGATGCAATTCGAGGACGAGCCGTCCAGCTTCGCGGCCGCGCTGCTGGAGGCCAAGGAATGAGCGACCTCGCCGGGTTGACCCTGGTCGAGGCCGCCGAGGCGATCGCCCGCCGCGACATAACGTCCATGGCGCTGCTCGAGGCCTGCCTCGCCCGGCTCGACGCCGCCGAGGACCGGGTCAACGCCACGATCTGGCTGGATCGGGAGGCCGCCTGCCGAGCCGCCGAGGCTGCGGACCAGGCCGTGTCCGCCGGGTCGCCATTGGGCGTGCTGCACGGCATTCCGATGGCACACAAGGACATGTACTACCAGGCCGGTCGGCCCTGCACCTGCGGCTCGGCGATCCGCAAAGATTTCGTGCCGGACGTGACGGCCACCGTCATCCAGCGCATGGCGTCCGCCGGCGCCTACGCCTATGGCGGGCTCAACATGGCGGAGTTCGCGCAGAACCCCACCGGGCACAATGCGCATTACGGCGACTGCCACAACCCGTGGAACCTGCCCTTCATCACCGGCGGTTCGTCCAGCGGCTCGGGCGCGGCCGTGGCGGCGCGCTTCGCCTATGCGGCGCTGGGCTCCGACACGGGCGGATCGATCCGCCTGCCGGCCTCGGCCTGCGGGGTGACCGGGTTGAAGCCGACGCAAGGCCGCGTCAGCCGTGCGGGGGTGATGCCGCTGTCCTTTTCGCACGACAATGTCGGGCCGTTGACCCGCACCGTCCGGGACTGCGCGCGGATCATGACGGTGATCGCCGGGCAGGACCCGCTCGACCCGACCAGCGCGGCCGAGCCGGTGCCGGATTACGAGGCGGCGCTGGACGGCGATCTGCGCGGCATGCGCATCGGCATCCCCACCACCTACTTCCTGGAGGGCGCCGACGATCCCGTCCTGGCCGCGCTAAACGACGCGGCGGCGGTGCTGGAGGCGCGCGGGGCCATCGTCACGCGCATGACGCTGCCCCTGATGGATGCGGTGTCCGGCTATGGCGGCATCGTCTCCCGCGTGGAGGGCGCCAGCATCCACGCACGATGGATGCGTGATCGGCCGCAGGATTACGCCGCGCATCTCAGCGCCCGGATGTACCCCGGCTATGCCATTCCCGGCACCTATTATGTCGAGGCGCTCAGCCGTCGCGGCCCGGTGCTGCGCGCCTTCGCGAGGGAGGTGTTCGGGCAAGTGGACGTGCTGGTGACGCCGACCATCAAGACCATCCTGCCGACCCTGGCGGCGACGGACATCGATCATGGGCCGCCCGGCACCGAGACGACCTTCCTGGCGGTGTCCGCCAACACGCGGCCGTTCAACTATCTCGGCCTGCCCGCCATCAGCGTGCCATGCGGGTTCGACTTGAACGGCTGCCCGATCGGCTTGCAGATCGCCGGCCGGCCGTTTGCGGAGGCGCGGGTGATGCGGGTCGCCGACGCCTACCAGCGCGACACCGATTGGCACACGCGCCACCCGGCACTCTGACCCTTTAGCAGCCCTCTCTCACAGGAAGGCGAGCGGAGCGGATGGGAGCCGCCGATCCTACGCCAGTTGCGGGTTGTCGAAGCGGGGATGGCGCCAGCGGTGCAGCGCGTCTTCCAGCGCCTTCGCGAGGTCCAGCTTCTCTGGTTCGCCCAGGCTAGCCGCAACCTCGATCCGCACGCCGCTGGCCATCAGATAGAGGCCCGACACGCGGCCGGGACGCTCCTGCAGCTCCATCCGCAACCAGGCGGGGGGAACCGCCTGCTCCGTGCGCTTGCCCTTCATGTCGGTGCGGATGATCCGCAATGCCGAGTCGGATAGCAGGATCACCTCGTTCGCCCGCACGGCCCGCGCGTTATGGCGCAACAGCAGCAGCGCGGTGGTGATCTCCACGCCGTTGAAGCCCGCGATCGGCCAGGCGCCGAGCCACCAGAACACGGCCGTCGTGCAGACGCTGAGCGTGCAGATGGCGGTGACCAGCAGCCGCAGCCCGCCCGGCGAAAGGCTGCGGTGCGGCACGATCACGGCCTCGAAGAATGCGGTCTCGGCGTCCATGCATCCGGAGATTGGCACGCCCCGGTGCTTGTCACTACCCGGCGGCGCGCGGCAGGCTGGCCGCATGCCAGCCATCGTCCCAAAGCCTGCCCGCCGTCGCAAGCCGCACATGCCGACCGCCCAGGTTCGTCCCTTTCTGGAGGCCTTGCGGGCCGCGAACCCGGACGCACAAAGCGAATTGATGTTCACGGACCCGTTCACCCTGCTGGTCGCGGTGGCGCTGTCGGCGCAGACCACCGATGCGGCCGTGAACAAGGCCACGCCGGCCCTGTTCGCAGCGGCGCCGGGTCCAGCCGCCATGGCGGCGCTCGGCGCCGACGGCATCGCCCCCTTCATCCGCTCGATCGGGCTCTGGCAAGGCAAGGCGCGCAACGTGGCCGCCCTGTCCCGCATCCTGGTGGACCAGCATGGCGGCATCGTGCCGCCCGATCGCGACGCGCTGGAGGCCCTGCCCGGCGTCGGCCGCAAGACGGCCAACGTGGTGCTGAACGTCGCGTTCGGTGAAAGCACCATGGCGGTCGACACCCACATCTTCCGCCTGGGCAACCGCACCGGCCTGGCGCCGGGCAAAACCGTGCGGGTGGTGGAGGACGGCTTGGTGCGGCGGATTCCGGCGGACATCCTGCGCCCGGCGCACCATTGGCTGATCCTGCATGGCCGCTACGTGTGCAAGGCCCGCACGCCGGAGTGCTGGCGTTGCGCCGCCGCGCCCTGGTG
Organism: uncultured Acetobacteraceae bacterium; assembly: GCA_964244585.1. Classification (GTDB taxonomy): domain Bacteria; phylum Pseudomonadota; class Alphaproteobacteria; order Acetobacterales; family Acetobacteraceae; genus LMUY01. Next base: position 372,202 of record CAXTJM010000001.1, read on the forward strand.
CGGATTTGCCGACAAGACCCCGCCGCCCGTGGTGAAGCCACCGCGACGGGCGAAGCTCGCGCCGGTGCCGTAACGCTGCCGGCTACTCTCCGACCTGCTTGCGCAACGCCGCCAGCAGCGCGCCCACGTCGCCGCCGTTACGGGCCAGGAAGGACGCGTAGTCGCTTCGCTGCGTCATGCGCAGGCTCATGCCCTCCGCCACCACGTCGGAGATCCGCAGCGTGCTCCCCTCGGCCGTCACCAGCCAGGTGATGGTCACCGGCTTGTTGCCGCTGCGCTCCACGACCGTGGGCACGTACGTGCCGTCTGCTTTCTCCACCGGCGTGTTCACCGTGACTTTGACCGAGCCGGCCTGGTAGTCCCCAAGCCGGTTCACCACCCCGCGCAGCAGCACGAGGTGGAACAGCCGCAGGTATTCCGTCCGCTGCTCGGGCGTCGCGGCTTGCCAATACCGGCCGAGGCAAAACCGCGCGACCCCATCCTCGTCCACCACGCGCTGGAGGTAGGGCGCCATGCGCGCCTGCTTCTCCTCGGGCGACTGAGCGCCCGAGACCACGCCGGCCAGGTCGACGCCGGCCTGGCGCACGAAGCTCGCGGCCTGCGCCGGGTCGGCCGGCGTTTGCGCCCGCGCCGCTAGCGGCGCCAGCACAAGGACGGCCAGCAGCCAGCGACGGGGCGCCATCAGCAATGCGACGCCGGCATGGTGAAGGTGGACAGTTTGCCGTCCACCACGAAATCGCCGAAATCCATGTTCAGCCCGTCCGCCACGCCGTTCGACCAATAGCGCATTCCCACCTCGTAATCCGGCGACTGAGCCTCCTTCGTGCGGGAAAAGAACGCAACCCGCACCCGGCCCGACGGCAGTTCCGCCAATTCCGCATACGGCGCCGCCGACGCACCGGTCCAACTGCTGACGAACACCGAGGTGTTCTGCGCCCCGTCCGCGCCGGTGCCGTCGAACAGCGGCAGCGTCAGGAATTTCTGGCCGGCCTCCGCGGCGGTGATGATCGCCGCGGTGTGCGCCATCGGGAACAGCGTCCCCTTCGGCAGCGTCACCGTTTTGTCCGCCGGCATGGTATAGTGGATTTCGCCCGTGCCGCCCGCGGCGATCAGGCTGGCATCGCCCTCCACCTGCTCGGTCACCGCAGTGTCCGTGGTCTGCTTCATGTGGAAGCGGAGCTTGGTGCCGTCCTTGCTCTCCCACGTCAGGTAATCCGACACCATGTGCACATCCTGGCCGTCCCTGTTCGACAGGGTCATGTCCAACCGCTGGCGCACCGCCCAGCCATCGCAGGAATCCGTCACCTCGTACGCCATGGTGCCGCCGACGCCGGTCACATCGCTGTCGCGGTGGCTGTCCAGGCTCAGCGCGTAGGTGGCGCGGTGGGCGGCGAGCTGCACGGGCTCCGCCATGGCGGCGACGGCCGGGGCGACGGACAACAGAGCCAGGGCGGCCAGCAGACGCATGCGGGGGCACTCCGATTGAGGCAGCAGACATAGGACGGCACGTTCGCTCCCGCCAGCGGCATCCAACGTGCTTATACTGGCCGGCATGTTCAGCACGGCACTCGGCGGCACGACGCACCGGTTCGCGGATCTGCGGACCCTGCTCGCCCGCGCGACGCCCCATCGCAGCGGGGACGGCCTGGCCGGGCTGGCGGCGGACAGCGCGGAGCAGCGTGTGGCGGCACAGATGGCGTTGGCGGACCTGCCGCTGCGCCGGCTGCTGGACGATCCGGTGGTGCCCTACGAGACGGACGAGGTCACCCGGCTGATCTGCGACACCCACGATGCGGCGGCGTTCGCACCGGTGTCGCACCTGACGGTGGGCGGGCTGCGCGACTGGCTGCTGTCGGACGCCGCCACCACGGCTTCACTGGCGGCTTTGGCCCCCGGGCTCACGCCAGAGATGGTGGCCGCGGCCAGTAAATTGTGCCGGTTGCAGGACCTGATGGTGGTGGCGTCGCGCTGCAGCGTCGCCACGGCGTTCCGAAACACGATCGGGCTGCCGGGCCGGCTGTCCGTCCGGCTGCAGCCGAACCACCCGACCGACGATCCGGCGGGCATCGCCGCCGCCATCCTGGACGGGCTGCTGCTGGGCGCCGGCGACGCCGTGATCGGCATCAATCCCGCCAGCGACAGCCCGGAGCGTACCCACGCCCTGCTCTGCCTGCTGGAGGATGCCCGCACCCGGCTCGCCATCCCCACGCAAAGCTGCGTGCTGGCCCATGTCACCACCACGCTGGAGCTGATCCGCCGCGGCTCCCCGGTCGACCTGGTGTTCCAGTCCATCGGGGGGACAGAGGCGACGAACCGCTCGTTCGGGATCGACCTGGCCCTGCTGCGGGAGGCGCAGGAGGCCGGTCTCTCGCTCGGCCGCGGCACGGTCGGCGACAACGTCATGTATTTCGAAACCGGCCAGGGCAGCGCGCTGTCCGCCAACGCCCATGGCGGCGTGGACCAGCAGACGCTGGAGGCGCGGGCCTACGCCGTGGCGCGGCGGTTCCGGCCGCTGCTGGTCAATACGGTGGTGGGTTTCATCGGCCCGGAATACCTGGCGGACGGCAAGCAGATCATCCGTGCCGGGCTGGAGGACCATTTCTGCGGCAAGCTGCTCGGCGTGCCGATGGGCTGCGACGTGTGCCACACCAACCATGCCGAGGCGGATGCGGACGACATGGACGCCCTGCTGGCGATGCTGGTGGCGTCCGGCGTCAACTTCGTCATGGGCGTGCCCGGCGCCGACGACATCATGCTCGGCTACCAGAGCACCTCGTTCCACGATGCGCTCGCCATGCGGGAGTTGCTCGGGCGCCGCCCCGCGCCGGAGTTCGAGGCGTGGCTGGAACGCCAGGGCCTGCTGGATGCGGCCGGCCGCGTCAGGCCGCAAGGCCTGCCGGCGCCGATGCAGGCGCTGCTGCCATGACGGTTCCGATGGACGATCCGTGGCGCCGCCTGCGCCCGCTGACGGATGCGCGGATCGGCCTGGCCAGCGCCGGCGGCTCCCTGGCCACGGCGCCGCTGCTGGCGCTGCGCCTGGCCCATGCCCGCGCCCGCGATGCCGTGCATGCGGCGCTGGATACGGTGGCGCTGGCGGCGGCGCTCGGCCCCGTGCTGGTGGCGGACAGCGCGGCGCCGGACCGTGCCACCTATCTGCTGCGCCCCGACCTGGGGCGCCAACTCGCGGCAGGCGTCACCCTGCCCCGTGGCGCGCATGACCTGGCGGTGGTGCTGGCCGACGGCCTGTCGGCCCGGGCGGTGCAGGACCACGCCCCCGCCGTGGTGACGGCGCTGCTGCCGCTGCTGGCCGCCTGGCGGATCGCCCCGCTGGTGGTGGTGCGGCAGGGCCGCGTGGCAGTGGGCGACGCCGTGGCAAACGCCATGGGCGCCGCCGCGTCGCTGGTGCTGATCGGCGAGCGGCCCGGCTTGTCCGCGCCGGACAGCCTCGGGGCCTATCTCACCTGGCAGCCGCACCCGGCCACCACCGATGCGGACCGCAACTGCGTGTCCAACATCCGGCCCGCCGGCTTTGCCCCGGCGGACGCGGCGCGGAAGATCGCCTGGCTGCTGCAGGCCATGCGCGCCCGGGGCGCATCGGGCGTGGCGCTGAAGGACGACGCGCCGGAGCCAGGGCGACGCTTGCACGGTCCCGGGGCATGAGCCTGGACCGGCTCGTGCAGGGCGCCCGCGTGGCGGGGTGGGACCGCCCGGTCGATATCGGCATTGCCGCCGGCCGCATCGCCGCCATCGCGCCCGGCCTCGACAGCGATGCGCCCAGCCTTGCCGCGGAGGGGCGGCTGGTGCTGCCGGGCTTCGTGGAGACGCATCTCCACCTCGACAAGACGTGCATCCTGGACCGCTGCCCGGCCTCGGAAGGCTCGGTCGCCGAGGCGGTCCGGCTCACTGCCGCGGCCAAGCGCGGCTTCACCCCGGAGGATGTCTACGCCCGCGGGCGGCAGACGCTGGAGCGCGCGATCACCTGGGGCACCACCCGCATCCGCACCCATGTGGAGGTCGATCCCGGCATCGGCATGCGCGGCTTCGACGGCGTGCAGCACCTGGCCCGCGACTATGCCTGGGCCGTCGACGTCGAGCTGTGCGTGTTCCCGCAGGAAGGGCTGCTGAACAACCCCGGCACCGACGCCCTGCTGGAGGAAGGCTTGCGGCGCGGCGCCCGGGTGATCGGGGCGGTGCCGTACATCGACAGCGACCCACGCGGCCAGATCGACCGCATCTTCGACCTGGCCCGCGCCTACGACGTGGACATCGACATGCACCTGGACATGGGCGAGACGCCGGACGGCATGCAGGCCGAATACGTCTGCCGCAAGACCGAGGCGCTTGGCTGGGGCGGCCGCGTCGCCATCGGCCATGTCAGCCAGGCCTCGCTCCTGCCGGCCGCCCGCTTCGCGACATTGGCCAGGACGCTGGCCGGCGCAGGCGTGGCGGTGACGGTGCTGCCGGCGACCGACCTGTTCCTGACCGGGCGCAGCCACGACCATGCCGTGCCGCGCGGCGTGCCGCACGCGCAGGTGCTGCGGGCGGCCGGCGTTACCTGCTCCGTGGCGACCAACAACGTGCTGAACCCGTTCACCCCCTATGGCGACGCCAACCTGCTGCGCATGGCGAACCTGTTCGCCAATGTCTGCCAGGTGGCACGCCCGGTGGACTTGGCGGGCTGCCTGGACATGGTCACGTCGGACGCCGCCCGCCTGCTGCGGCTGGACGATTACGGCATCCGGGTCGGCGCACCGGCCGACCTGGTGCTGCTCGACGCGAGCGATCCGGCCGAGGCCGTCGCGCACCTGTCCCAGCCGCTCTGGGGCATGAAAGCCGGCCGGATGACCTTCACCCGCCCGCGCCCCACCCTGCACACGCCCGCGCACGCTGCGCCTCGCGCCTGGACAGCCTGACCGCGATCCTTCAATCGGTGCTGTAATGATCGTGGAGGACGCCGATGCGCGCTATTCTTTTGCTGGTTGGCCTGGTGGTCGTGTTCCTGGTCGGGGGCTACGTCGACCATGTCTACGGGTGGCCGTTCAGCCTGCTCGACGCGTCACCGTCGTCCGTGCCGATGCCGGCCGGCGTCGCGCCGCCGCTGTATAGCCGGGCCCAGGGCGCAGAGGACGCACCGCGCAACGACGTGCCGCAGGGCGGACGCGTAGACATGCAGCGCTGCATCGCCACGATGGTCGACCGGCGCGAACCCGAACAGGAAGCCCGCCAGGTGTGCCAGAAGATCATCTCCGGCATCGGCGGCTAAAGCCCGACGCTGTCGCGCACCTGGTTGGCGATCGAGTGCAGGCGTGCCCGGTCGCCCTCCGACATCACGCCGTAGCCGATTTGCCGGTTGATCCAGGCGTAGCCGTCCACGGCGCCGGCATCGACCGAGCGCATCGGCGTCTCCTCCCCCCGGCGCATCGGCTGGATGTAGACGGTGATGCGATTGTGCTGCGCGTCCTCGTAGACCAGCATCGCCGCCGGGCCATACATGACGGCCAGCACCCGGCCGCCCAGCAGATGGTAGCCAAGCTGCGACAGATCCGGCACCGCGACCGACCGGCCGAGCTTCTGGGTCATCAGGCCGGTCAGCTCCGCCCGGCTGTCCGGGTGCAGGTCGACGGCGTGGGCGGAGTCGTTGGCGAACACCTGGTAGGCCGACACCGCCTCCAGGCTCAGCCGGGCGATCTCGGACGGGATCCGCGGCCCGTGCGCCAGCCATCCGCCTGCCGCCCCGGACAACAGGGCCACGGCGATTCCTGCCGCGAACCGCCAGCGCCCCATGCCGCGCGCCGCCGCGAGCCGCGCCTCCGCCAGGCTGGACAGGCTGAGCGCCGCGGGAACGGGGTCACGGTGGCGGAACGCCAGTGCGTCGCGCAGCATCTCCCGCTGGTTGCGCCATTCCTCCACCCGGCGCCGCAACCCGGCATCGCCGGCCAGCCGCCGCGTCACCTCCTGCCGGCGCTCCGGATCGAGCCGGTCGTCGACATAGGCGTGCAGGTCCTCCTCACTCACGGGGCGGGATGGCTGGCCTGGCCCGGTCATTTCACGCGACGCAGCGCCGGGCGCCCGCGTCCTTCCATGTGGCTGCGCAACGCATCGCGGCCGCGGCTCAGCCGCGACATCACGGTGCCGACCGGCAGGCCGAGCACCGATGCGGCCTCGCGATAGCCCAGACCCTCCACGCCGACCAGCAACAGGACCTGCCGCTGCTCCAGCGGCAGCAGCGCCAGGCCGCGCATCAGGTCGCGCGCCACCAGGCGGCCATCCTGCGGCGGCGGCACCGGCAGCTCGACGGCGTCCAGGCCGATCGCCTGGCCGCGGCGGCGCAGGGCACGCCAGCGGCTCACGCTCAAATTATGCAGGATGGTGAACAGCCAGGGCCGCACGCGCAGGTCGCTCGACGGCGGCGGCAGGCGGCCCAGCGCGCGGACCAGGCACTCCTGGACCAGCTCGTCCGCCTCGTCGCCGTGGCGCAGCAATGCCCAGGCATAGCGGCGGAGCGCCGGGATGGTCGCCTCGATCTCGGCGATGGTGGATGTCGTGGAAGAAATCGGCGCGCCCCCTCTGTGGCATCAACGCCGCGCGACCAGGTTTATTCCGGTCGGCCCGGCGGCCGATGGAATAACCACCGCCCTCCGTCGTTCATGACGGCAATGGCAGGGTCGCCGACGCGCAATCCGGCGTGCCAGGTAAACCGTATCGAGGTCTTTTCATGAACCGACGCTTGCTTCTGGCCCTGATGGGCAGCCTTTCACTCGCTGGCGGCGCCGCCAGCGCGCAAACCCCTGCGGCGGGGCCGGCCCGCATCCGCGGCACGGTCGACGCCGTGACCACGGACGGGCTGGACCTGACCACGCGTGCCGGCATGAAGATGCACGTCGTGTTGCCGGCCACGTTCCGCGTCGTCTCGGTCATCAAGTCCAAGATCGATGACGTGCAGCCCGGCAGCTATATCGGCTCCGCCGCCGCCCCGCAGCCGGACGGCACGTTGCGCGCGCTGGAAGTCACCGTCTTCCCGCCCAGCATGAAGGGCGCCGGCCTCGGCAACTACGCCTGGGACCTGGGGCCGACCACCAGCATGACCAACGGCTCCGTCGGCAAGCTGGACCAGACCAACGGCCGCACCATGACGGTCGATTACGGCAGCGGCGAGAAGCACATCGTCATCCCCGATGACGTGCCGATCGTGTCGCTCGAGCTGGCCGACCGCAACGTGATCGTCCCCGGCGCCCACGTGATCGTCAACGGCACGCGCGCGGCCGACGGCACCGTGACCGCGGCGGCCGTGAACGTCGGCAAGGATGGCATCGTCCCGCCGATGTAACGGACGAGCGGCGCGACCGCGCCCGTTCATGGAGGAGTGAGGACCATGATCCCAGCATCGCGCCGGACCCTGGCAGATCGCCGCACGACCATCGTCCACCCGTTGGTCGTGCGGCTGACGCACTGGCTGAATGCGTTCGCCATGGTCTGCATGGTGATGAGTGGCTGGGGCATCTACGACGCCTCGCCGTTGTTCGGCTTCAGCTTCCCGCACTGGGCGACCTTGGGCGGCTGGCTGGGCGGCAGCATCGCCTGGCACCTGGCGGCGATGTGGCTGCTGGTGTGCAACGGTGCGGTGTATATCGGCTACGGGCTGCTGAGCCGCCGTTTCCACCGCACGCTGCTGCCGCTGCGTCCGGCCGACATCTGGCGCGACGGCATCGCGGCGGTGCGGTTCCGCCTGGCGCATCAGGTGGGCAGCTACAACGCCGTGCAGCGCCTGCTGTACGTGGGCGTCCTGCTGCTGGGCGTGGTGGCGTTGCTCTCGGGCCTGGTGCTGTGGAAGTCGGTGCAGCTCCAGGCGCTGGCCGAGGTTATGGGCGGCTACGAGGGCGCGCGCCGGGTGCATTTCTTCGCCATGTCCGGCATCGTCGGCTTCACCGCGGTGCATTTGCTGCTGGTCATCCTGGTGCCGCGCACCCTGCCCGCGATGATCACCGGCCGGGCGCGGGCGCATGCGACGGAGGCATCCTCGTGATCCCACGTAGACCCAAGCCGGCCATCAAGCTCGACGAGCATCGCGCGGCGTTGCGCAAGGTGGAGCGGCGGCTGTTCCTGCGCGGCGGCCTGTCGCTGGGCGCGCTGACGATGCTGGCCGGGTGCGACCTGCAGGACGGCGATGCGGTGGACAAGGTGCTATGGGCCATGTCGCGCTTCAACGACCGCGTCCAGGCCTTGCTGTTCGACCCGAACCGCCTGGCCCCCACCTACGCGGCCAGTCAGATCACCAAGCCGTTCCCGTTCAACGCATTCTACCCGGTAGACAGCATCCCGGACGTGGATGCCGATGATTGGGCGCTGGAGGTCTCCGGCCTGGTGCAGGACAAGACGCCCTGGCCGCTCTCCCGCCTGCGCACCCTGCCGCAGGCGAGCCAGATCACCCGGCACATCTGCATCGAGGGATGGAGCGCCATCGGCCAATGGAGCGGCGTGCCGTTCCGCACTTTCCTGGAGCGGGTCGGCGCCGACACCCGCGCCAGCTACGTCGGCTTCAAATGCGCCGACCGCTATTACGGTAGCGTGGACATGGCGACGGCGCTGCACCCGCAGACCATCCTGGCGCTAGACTACGGCGCTAGCCCGCTGCCGCCCGAGTATGGCTTCCCGCTCAAGCTGCGGGTCCCGACCAAACTGGGTTTCAAGAACCCGAAATACATCCTGTCGATGAACGTGACCAACGACAATCCAGGCGGGTTCTGGGAAGACCAGGGTTACAATTGGTTTAGCGGATCCTGAGGTAAACTACGGTACGGAAATGTCTGCTTCCGACCCGATCCGGACGATTACGGCTCAACTAGTCAAGCTCGGAAGCTGACGGGCTACCAGCTAGCCTCCGCTCTATGCGCCTCTCAAGGCCAAATTGCGCCGTTGCAAATTCGGTGCTATGTCATAAGCTCCACTAGCATTAGGCACTGGAACATCCTATGCAGCCGTGGATTATTGATGCGAACAATATACAGGTTGAAGATATCGAGCAGTCTTCAAACGGAGTCCTTTGTTCAACATCTTCCATTTCAAATTTTCTCTTGAAATCTAATAAGACAAAAATGATTGTTGTCGCCCCAAAAGGTTATGGTAAGACCCTCCTGCTGAAGGCAAAAAGGGTCAACTCTACTGGTATCTTCTCGAAAGTATTGCCCGAAAACACACTACTTGACAAGCCTGGAACAGTTCCGAGCGTGGTGAAGACTAAGGAATATGACACTTTACGGAGTACGGAAAATTACTGGAAATCACTTTGGCTGATGTCGATCACGATCTGTGTTCTGAAGTCATTTGAAATTTCACTGAAAGAACCAAAAGGAAACAGAGGAACCATAGGAGCCATTTGGCAAGAACAAAGCTTAGTCTCTGCGTGCGACATATTTGACCGAATTCTGTCCTGCGGAGTAAATGACTACCATTCGGCTAAGGACTACTATAATAAGACCCTGTTGCCTAGTTTTAGGTTGGTACATTCGTCGGCGGCATTATTTATAGACAACATAGATGAGTATTTCGAATATTTTCTCCGGGAAGGCGAGGCTACAGGAATATCTGGGACTGTTTCTAAATCGTTTTGGCATTTTGCACAAATTGGCGCGGCTCTAGCCTCTCGAGAGCTTAACGGACTAAACAATCATATAAAGGTATTCGTTTCTATACGCAAAGAAGTGTTTCAAAAATCATTTCTGGAAAGTCCCGTTGGACTGCAGCTTAGTGGAGCTTCTGTCGAACTTCTGTACAGTCAGGTCGAACTAAAGCAAATTATACGTAACAACATCGGTATGGAATCTCCCAATCGTCTCGTCTACCAAGATGCGGACAACCCCGTTGAACGGTTTTTTGGTCGCAATTGTCTGCGTGTAATACATCCTTCTACGGGGGACGAAGAAGCTATTGAAGACTTTTGGCTACGACACACCCTCGGGCGCCCCAGGGAGATCGCAGCGATTGGAGAGTGTCTGTCTAACATTCTGCCAAACGATAGAAACGAGAAGTCGGTGAGAATAGCTGTTAGGGAGACTGCCGCAAATACGGTGTTGTCGTATCTTGGTGAGATGGCTCCTCACATCGAAGGCATCGACCCACCTTTGATCCTGTCTCTCATTGAGAAAAATGTTTTGACTCTCGATGATCTAAACCGCATATCTAAGCGATACGTCCAGGCGTTCAATGTTAAACATGGCTTTGTAAGCGTTTTTGTAGAGCATATATTTTGTGGATTGTTTAAGCTCGGCCTTTTAGGTTATGTCCGGTTTGAGCCTGATCTGGGTAAAGACATACAGGTATTCAGGCGGCCAGGTGAAGAACCTCTTGACCGAACGGCCATACTTCCGCAAGCGAAGACATTCTTAATCCATCCAGTGCTCGACGACGCGATTGCGCGCCTTCGGCCAGACTATTTGCGACACCTGCATCGGAAAGACATTGTTGGAGCCGGTCGACTTTGGAGACCGAAGCGAATGACATCATTCGTATTGAAGGGCGATGTTCAGGCATTCAGTAAAATTATGTCGGAGCCGGTGGCCTCCGATCAGTTTGCTGCATTCTTTAGCGAGACAGTAGAGGAGGAATGCGGCCAACTTGCACACCGCGCTGTTTCCGATGGCGACTCGGTTACCCTGATTGATGAAAACCCGCGCAATGTTCTAAACGCGGCGAAAAGGGTGCAGGAGAAGATGTCACAGTCGTCATTTGCTTGCAAAATGCGTTTTGCTGGGGATGCAGGGTTCATCGAGGTCGATCGCACACTATCGCCTGCGGCAATCCGGGGATTGGCCATTCGGACGGCAGCTCGACTAGAGCCTCACGTCCGAGCAGGACATATTTTTGTCACTGACAACTTTATCAAAGAAGCAGATAGTCACCTCGGCACTGGAAATATCCAGGGGTTTCTTCTTGGCCCAGAGGATATCGTAGTATTGCCATATGTTGATGGTTTATTTAACATTGCGAAATCAGCAAAAGAAGATGCAATATACACTCGCTTGTTTGATATATCTAGACAGAGCCTTGATAGAGACATTACTTAAGCCGGTCTGCCTTTGGAGAGGACTATCTCGTGATCCAGGGCTTCCACGCGCCAGATGAGGCAATTGGCTCAGGCAACTAATTCATGCCGAATGTAAGAGCCGATGCTTACGACATCCAGCCAGCGACGTCCGCTTTTGGGCGGTGCTACCGTAAGCGGACATTCCGCTTTCCACCCATACTCCGCCATCCGCTCCACTCACGACCACCCCTTGCCTCGGTGTCCTAATACTTCAGGAACGGCAAGCCTTGCTGCAACGAACCGCGGGACGGCAGGTCGGCGGTGGTGAACCCGCCGCCCAACGCCTGCACCAGCATCACGCTCGCCATCAGCCGCTGCTCCTGCACCAGCAGCGCGGTCTGCTGGTTGCCGAGCAGGGTGGTCTGCTGGGTGATCACGTTGGTGTAGGGCTCGGTGCCGGCGCGATAGGTGTTCAGCGCGATCTGCACGGAGCGTTGCGCCGATCGCACCGCATCCTGCGTGGCCGTGGCCTGCTGTTCCAGGATGCGCAGGGCGGAGAGCTCGTCCTCCACCTGCTGGAACGCCGTCAGCACCGTCTGGCGGTAGCCGGCCACGCTGGCATCGTAGGACGCGCGGGCGAGTGCCACCTCCGAATTGCGCAGGCCGCCCTCGAACAGCGTCTCGGTGGCGGCGGCGCCGAGCGACCAGACGCGGTTGCCCGCCTCGATCAGCGAGCCGAGCGGGTTGCCGGAATAGCCGTACAGCGACGACAGGCTGATATCCGGGTAGAACGCCGCCACCTGCACGCCGATCAGCGCGTTCTGCTCCTGCATGGTGCGCTCCGCCGCGGCGATGTCGGGGCGGCGCTGCAACAGCGTGGCAGGCACCGCGCCGGGCGCGGTGGGCGCATCGGCGGCAAGGGCGCCGGGCTGGATGGTCAGCTCGGCCGGCGCCACCCCGGTCAACACGGCGATGGCGTGCTCGTACTGCGTCCGCAACACGCCGACATCGACCAGCTCCGCCCGCGTGGTGTCGAGCTGGGCCTGCGCGGCGGACACGGCGGAGGCATCGGCCGTGCCGGCATTGTACTGGTTCTGCGTGATGCGCAGGGCGTCGGTGTAGGCGGCCACGGTATCGGTCAGCAGCTTGCCCAACGCGTCCTGGTAGCGCAGCTCGAAGTAATCCGTCGCCAGCGTGGCCTGCGCGGCCAGCGTGGCGTTGACCAGGTCGGCGGCGCTGACCTGTGCCGCCGCCACGTCGCTTTCCACCTGCCGCCGGATGCGGCCCCACACGTCCAGATCCCAGTCGAACGTGCCCTCCAGCGTGTAGGTGTTGACGGCGCGGCCGCTGCTGCCGGTCAGGCCCGTCAACCCGGTGGTCGTGGTACCGGTCGTCGTCGTGCTTGCGGTGGTGTTGGTGCTGCCCAGCCCGGTGACAGAGTTGGTGCTGCTGCTGTTGCCGCGCTGCGAGCGGGTCGCGCTCGCGGTGCCGTTCAGCGTCGGGAACAGCGCGGACCGCGCCACGTCGACCGTGGCCTGCGCTTCCCGGTACTGCGCCTCGAACTGCTTGACGGTCTGGTTGTTCACGGCGACCTGGCTTTCCAGCCGGTCGAGCAGCGGATCGTGGTAGATGCCCCACCACGCGCCCTTGGGGGCGGTGTCCTGCGGCTGCGCCAGGGTCCAGCCCGGCGGCGCTTCCTTGAAGGCGGCGGTGATGCCCGCCGCGTTCGGCCGCCTGTAGTCCGGGCCCACGGTGCAGGCGGACAGGGCGACGAGGGCGACCCCGATCGGCAGCAGCCTCATTCGGCGGCCCCCAAGGCGGGCGCAGCCCGGCGGCGCAGGCGCAGGCGGTCCATCAGCATGTAGACCGACGGCGTGGTGTAGAGCGTCAGCACCTGGCTGACGAGCAACCCGCCGACGATGGAAATGCCGAGCGGGCGGCGCAATTCCGCCCCGTCGCCAAAGGCGAAGGCGAGCGGCAACGCGCCCAGCAGCGCCGCGGCGGTCGTCATGGTGATCGGGCGGAACCGCATGAGGCACGCCTGGAAGATGGCCTCGCGGCTGGAGGCACCCTCCTCCCGCTCGGCATGCAGCGCGAAGTCGATCATCAGGATGGCGTTCTTCTTGACGATGCCGATCAGCAGGATGACGCCGATCACGGCGATGAGGGAGAACTCGGTGTGCAGCAGCATCAGGGCCAGCACCGCGCCGATGCCGGCGGATGGCAGGGTGGACAGGATGGTGATCGGGTGCACGAAGCTCTCGTACAGCACGCCCAGCACGATGTAGACGGCCAATAACGCGGCGGCGACCAGCACCGTCTCGCTGTCCAGCGATTGCTGGAACACCTGCGCCGTGCCGGCGAACCCGCCTACGATGTCGGACGGCATGTGCAGCCCCGCCAGCGCCTTGTCGATCGCGGCCGAGGCGTCCGACAGGGACCGGCCGGGCGCCAGGTTGAAGGAGATGGTGGCCGCGACGAACTGGCTCTGATGGTTGACGGACAGCGCCGTGTGGCCGGTGTTGAAATGCGCCACGGCGCTCAGCGGCACCATGGTTTCCTGCCCGGTGCTGACCGCGGCGCCAGCCGAGGCGCTGCCGCTGCCGCTGACGGCCAGCGCGTTCTGCGCCGCGTTGCGCTGCGAGGTGTCGATCCCGTTGGCCGTTGCCGCCGCCGCCGAGGATCCGGTGACGGTGCCGGACGGCGCGCTGGTCGTGGCTGTCCCGGTCGGCGTGCCGCCGGAGGTGCTGACCCACATCTGGTTCAGGATCGCCGGATCCTGCCAGTACCGCGGCGCCACCTCCATGACGACGTGGTACTGGTTCAGCGCGTTGTAGATCGTCGAGACGGAGCGTTGGCCGAACGCGTCGTACAGCGTGTTGTCGATCTGGTTGGTCGCGATGCCCAGCCGCGACGCCGTGCTACGGTCGATCTGCACCAGCGTCTCCAGCCCGGCCTCCTGCTGGTCGGAGTTCACGTCCGTCAGTGCCGGGTCGCGCTGCAGGGCGGCCAGCAATTTCGGCGCCCATTCATAAACCTCCGCCGTGTTGTCGGCCTGCAGCGTGTACTGGTAGGCCGCGTTGGTCTGCCGGCCCCCGACGCGGATATCCTGCGCCGGCACCAGGATCAGCCGCCCGCCCGCCACGCGGGACAATTCGTGCCGCAGCCGGCCCGTCAGCACGTCCAGGCTGGACCGCTCGCTCTTCGGCTTCAACGCCACGTAGATGTTGCCGGTGTTGGTCTGCGACGCGCCGCCGCCGCCGCCGGCACCGGTCGAGCCGACCACGTCGAGCACCGCCGGGTCGTGCTGGACGATGGCCATCATCTGGGTGAGCTTCTGGCTCATGGATTGGAACGAGATGCTCTGGTCGGCCTGCAGGCTGCCGATCATCCGCCCGGTGTCCTGCGTCGGAAAGAAGCCCTTCGGAATGGCGATCAGCAGCGCCACGTTCAGCGCCACCGTGCCGGCCAGGACCAGCAGCACCAGCCAATTATGCTCCAACGTCCAAACCAGCGTGCGGCCGTAGAAGGCCTGCGCCCGCTCGCCGAAGCTGCGCCGTCGCCGCGGGTAATCCGCGGGCGGCCGGTTCGGCTCCAGGAACAGCGCGCACAGCATCGGCGTGGTGGTCAACGAGATCACCAGCGAGACGACGATGGCCAGCGACAGCGTGACCGCGAACTCGCGGAACAGCCGGCCGACGATGCCGCCCAGCAGCAGGATGGGCAGGAACACCGCGACCAGCGACAGGGTGATGGAGACGATGGTGAACCCCACCTCCTGCGCGCCGCGCAGCGCCGCCTGCCGGCGCGGCATGCCGTCCTCCATGTGGCGGGAGATGTTTTCCAGCACGACGATGGCATCGTCCACCACGAAGCCGGTGGAGATGGTCAGCGCCATCAGCGAGAGGTTGTCCAGGCTGAAGCCCAGCAGGTACATCGCGCCGAACGTGCCGATGACGGAGACCGGCACGGCCACCACCGGGATGATCGTGGCGGACAGGTTGCGCAGGAACAGCCATACCACCAGCGTGACCAGCGCCACCGAGATCAGCAGCGTGACCTCCGTGTCGCGCAGCGAGGCGCGGATGCTGATGGTGCTGTCGGAGGCGAATTGCAGGTCGATATCGTGCGGCAGCGCGGCCTGGAGCTTGGGCACCGCACCCTTGATGGCGTCCACCGTCTCGATGACGTTGGCGCCCGGCTGCCTGAAGATGATCACCAGCACGGCCGGCTTGCCGTTGGCCAGGCCGAGGTTGCGCAGATCCTGCACGCTGTCCTCGACATCCGCCACGTCCGTCAGGTGCACCGCGGCGCCGTTGCGGTAGGCGATCACCAGCGGGCGGTAGTCGGCGGCATGGCTGGCCTGGTCGTTGGTGTAGACCTGCAGCCGCTGGCCGCCCAGCTCGACGATGCCCTTCGGGCTGTTCGCGTTGGCGGCGGCCAGCGTGGCACGCACGTCCTCCAGCCCGATGCCGTATTTGAACAGCGCTTGCGGCTGCAGCTCCACCCGCACCGCCGGCAGCGCCGCGCCGCTGATGATCACCTGCCCCACCCCGGAAAGCTGCGAGAGCTGCTGTTGCAGCACCGTGCTGGCCGCGTCGTAGATCTGGCCCCGCGTCAGCGTGCCGGAGGTGAGCGAGACGATCAGGATCGGCGCGTCCGCCGGGTTGACCTTGCGGTAGACTGGGTTGGACAGCAGGTTCGTCGGCAGGTCCGCGCGCGCCGCATTGATCGCCGCCTGCACGTCGCGCGCCGCGCCGTTGATGTCGCGGTCCAGGCCGAACTGCATGGTGATGCGCGCCTGCCCCACCTGGCTCTGCGACGTCATCTCCGTCACGTCGGCGATCTGGCCCAGATGGCGTTCCAGCGGACCGGCCAGGCTGGTCGCCACCGTCTCCGGATCGGCGCCGGGCAGTTGCGCCTGCACGGAGATGGTCGGGAAATCGACTTCCGGCAGGGACGCGACCGGCAGTTGGAAGAAGGCCAGCGCACCGGCCGCCAGGATCGCCAGCGTCAGTAGCGTGGTCGCGATCGGCCGGTTGATGAACGGGGCGGAGATGTTCATTCGGCGGGGGCCGCGTCGCCGGCGCTGCGGTTGGTCGGCCGCCCGGTCAACCGCACGGCCAGCCAGTCGAACGCCAGGTAGATGACCGGGGTGGTGAACAGCGTCAGCACCTGGCTGACCAGCAGGCCGCCGACGATGGCGATGCCCAGCGGGCGCCGCAGCTCCGAGCCCGATCCGGTGCCGAGCATCAGCGGCAGCGCGCCGAGCAGCGCCGCCATGGTGGTCATCAGGATCGGGCGGAAGCGCAGCAGGCAGGCCTGGTAGATCGCCTCGCGCGGCGGCTTGCCCTCCTCCCGCTCCGCGGCCAGGGCGAAGTCGATCATCATGATCGCGTTCTTCTTCACGATGCCGATCAGCAGGATGATCCCGATGATCCCGATGATGTCGAGGTCGTGCCCGGTCAAGTCCAGCGCCAGCAACGCCCCCACGCCGGCGGATGGCAGGGTGGACAGGATGGTGAGCGGGTGGACGAAGCTCTCGTACAGCACGCCGAGCACCACGTAGACCGCGACCAGCGCCGCCAGCACCAGCAGCAGCTCGTTGGACAGCGACGCCTGGAACGCCGCCAGCGCGCCCTGGTTGGCGGTGGTGAAGCTGTCCGGCAGGCCGATCTCCGCCTCCGCCTGCGTGATGTCCGCCACCGCCGCATCCAGCGAGGCGCCCGGCGCCAGGTTGAACGACACCGAAACGGCCGGGAACTGCCCCAGATGCTCCACCTGCAACGGGCTGCTGCGGGTGGACACGCGCACCATCGCGCCGAGCGGCACCTGCCCGGTCGTGGCCGTGGCGGAAGGCAGGTAGATGGCACCCAGGGCGCGTTGCAGGCTCTGCGCATCCGTCACGCTGGCCTGGAGGATGACGCGGTACTGGTTGGACTGCGTGTACAGCGTGGAGATGATGCGCTGGCCGAACGCATCGTACAGCGCATTGTCGATGGTGGCAGGCGTGATGCCGAACCGCGCCGCGGTCGGGCGGTCCACCACCATGTCCAGCGCGCGGCCATCCGTGTTCATGTCGCTGGTGACGGCGGAGAAGGCCGGGACCTGCGACAGCCGGTCCACCAGCTTCGGCACCCAGGTCTGGAACAGCGAGCCGTCCGGGTTTTCCAGGAAGAAATGATACTGGCCCTGGCTCACCGTGGAATCGACCGAGAGGTCCTGCACCGGCTGCATCGCCAACGTGATGCCGGGCACGGCGCGCAACGAATCCTGCAAGCGCGCGATCACCCCGGTCACGTCCAGGTCGCGTTCGGCCTTGGGCTTGAGGTTGATCTGGAAGCGCCCGGCGTTCAGCGTCGTGTTGGTGCCGTCCACGCCGATGAAGGAGGACAGGCTTTGCACCGCCGGGTCTTGCAGGATCTGGTCGGCGAGCGCCTGCTGGTGCGTCGCCATGGCCGCGAAGGAGGTGTCCTGCGCGGTCGCCGAGATGCCCTGGATGACGCTGGTGTCCTGCACGGGGAAGAAGCCCTTCGGGATCACGACGTACAGCGCCACGGTCGCGGCGAAGGTCGCGGCCGCCACCAGCAAGGTCAGCGCCTGGTGGTCCAGCACCCAGCCCAGCCAGCGCCCATAGCCGGCGACCAGCCGGTCGAACCAGCGCTCCGCCGCCAGGTCCAGCCGGTTGCGGCTTTCGGCCGGGCGGTGCTTCACCAGCAGGGCGCACAGCATCGGCACCAGGGTCAGCGACACCACCGCGGACAGCACGATGGTGACCGACAGCGTCACCGCGAATTCCTTGAACAGCCGCCCCACCACGTCGCCCATGAACAGCAGCGGGATCAGCACCGCGATCAGCGACACGGTCAGCGAGATGATGGTGAAGCCGATCTCCTCGGAGCCGAGCAGCGCCGCCTCCAGCGGCCCCATGCCCGCCTCCACGTGGCGGGCGATGTTCTCGATCATGACGATGGCGTCATCCACCACGAAGCCGGTGGAGATGGTCAGCGCCATCAGCGAGAGGTTGTCCAGGCTGAAGCCCAGCAGGTACATCGCCGCCAGCGTGCCCACCAAGGACAGCGGCACCGACAGCGAGGGAATCAGCGTCGCGGGCAGGTTGCGCAGGAACAGGAAGATCACCAGCACGACCAGCATTACCGCCAGCCCCAGCTCGAACTCCACGTCGCTGACGGAGGCGCGGATGGTGGTGGTGCGGTCGCTCAGCACCGCCACGTCCACGGCGGCGGGCATGGTCGCCTGCAATTTCGGCAGCAGCGCCTTGATGTTGTCCACCACGGAGATGACGTTGGAGCCGGGCTGGCGCTGGATGTTGAGGATCACGGCCGGGGTGCGGTTCGCCCAGGCGGCGAGCTGGTTGTTCTCCGCCCCGTCCACCACGGTGGCGATGTCTTGCAGGTGGATCGGCCGGCCGTTCTTGTAGGCGATGACCAACCCGCGGTACTGGTCCGCACTGGTGAGCTGGTCGTTGTCGTTGATCGTCGTGCTCTGCGCCGCGCCGTCGAAGCTGCCCTTCGGCGTGTCGGTGTTCTGCGTGCCGATGATGGTGCGGACGTCGTCGATCGCCAGCCCGTAGGCGGACAGCGCCCGCGGGTTGACCACGATGCGCACCGCCGGTCGGTTGCCGCCGGTGATCGACACCAGGCCCACGCCCGGCTGCTGGCTGATCTTCTGCGCGAACCGCACGTCCGCCAAATCCTCGACCTGCGTCAGCGTCATCGTCTTGCTGGTGAGCGCCAGGGTGAGGATGGGCGTGTCGGCCGGATTGACCTTGTTGTAGATCGGCGGCGCCGGCAGGTCGGACGGCAGCAGGTTGGTGGCGGCGTTGATCGCGGCCTGCACCTCCTGCTCCGCCACGTCCAGGCTGAGGCTCAACGTGAATTGCAGCGTCACCACGGAGGCGCCGCCGGACGAGACGGAAGACATCTGGCCCAGCCCCGGCATCTCGCCGAACTGGCGCTCCAGCGGCGCGGTGACGGCCGTGGTCATCACCTCCGGGCTGGCCCCGGGATAGAAGGTCTGCACCTGGATGGTGGGGTAGTCGACCTCCGGCAGGGCGGAGATCGGCAGGAAGCGGTAGGAGATGACCCCGACCAGCAGGATCGCCGCCATCAGCAGCGTCGTGCCGACCGGGCGGAGGATGAACGGGCGCGATGGGCTCATCCGCCGGCTGGCGTCCTGGAGCGCCTGGCGCCGGCCGGTGGCGTCGGCGCGGCCTGCCCCGGCGGCGGCGCGATCATGATGCGCGCGCCGTCCCGCAAGCGGTCCACCCCGTCCGTCACGACCCTGTCGCCTGCCTTCAGCCCCTCTGTGACCGCCACCTTGCCGGCATCCGCGACGCCTGTCTTGACCACCTGGATGCCGACGGTGTCGTTCGGCTTCACCAGGTAGACGAAGCTGCCCGGCGCGCCCTGCTGCACCGCCGCCTGCGGCGCCAGGACGACGCCTTTCAGCGTCTGCACCAGCAGGTGCGCGTTGACGAATTGCTGCGGAAACAGCTTGTTGTCGGTGTTCGGGAAGATCGCCCGCAACTTCACGGTGCCGGTGGTGTCGTCGATCTGGGTGTCCGTGGCGGCCAGCGTGCCGGTGGCGATCAGCATCGTGTCGGTCCGGTCGTAGACGGTCACCTGCAGCGGCCCGTCCGCCATATGCTGCCGCACCTCCGCGACGTCGTCCTCGGGCAGGGTGAACAGCACCGACATCGGCTGCAACTGCGTCAGCACGAACAGCCCGGCATCGCTGGTCTGCACGTAGTTGCCGGGGTCCACCAGGCGGATGCCGACGCGGCCATCCACCGGGGAGACGATGTGGCAGTAGACGAGGTTGAGGTTGGCGCTGTCGACGGCGCCCTTGTCCGTCAGCACCGTGCCTTCGTATTGCTTGATCAGGAATTGCTGGTCATCCGCCTGCTGGCGGGAAATGCTGTCCTGCCGGTTCAACGTCTGGAAGCGGACGTTGTCGGCCCGCGCCTGGTTCAGCAGCGCCGTGTCATGCGCCAGCGTCCCTTGCGCCTGCTCCAACGCGACCTGGTAGGGACGCGGGTCGATCTGCGCCAGGAAGTCACCCTTGTGGACCGTCTGTCCCTCGGTGAATGCGATCTCCTGCAACTGGCCGTTGATCTGCGTCTTGACCGTGACCGTCGCCAGCGGGGTGACCGCGCCCAATCCGGTGAGCACCACGTCCAGGTTGCCCACGGCGATGGTCGCGACGCCGACCGTCTGCGGCGCCGCCCCGGCGCGGCCCGTGCGCTGCGGCTGCGCGCCGATGAAGCGCCAGGCAGCCAGGCCTAGGACGACAAGGACGATCACCACCACCAGCGGCGCCACCCAGCGCCGCCGCCGCGGCGGCGGTAGGATCGGCCGGGTCTCGACCCTGCCGGGAGGCGGCCGAACGTCCAGTTGCTCAGTCATCGCGGGCAGGCTCCATTGATGGAGCTTGCTGCGCCCCGTGTGCACCTGCGATCAAGCAGCGGATCGTCAAAGCCCGCGTATCCATTTGCAGCACCAAGATACCCTTTGTCACAGACTAAGCCGTCCCGGCACACGGCAATTTCCACCATTCCGATCACCGCAAAAGTGAGTCTGGAACCTGACGAGTGAAAGCAGACTGGCACGTCGGTGGTGCTTCTGCTGTATGCGCGTCCACACGGGGGATTTCGATGTGAGGATCATTCTCGTCACGACGCTGCTTGGCCTGGCTGGCTGCACGGGACTGTATTTCGGCGACAACCCACGGCGGGACGTCGCGAAGGAGAGCGGCCCGCTCACGATGCCGCCGCCACTGCCCAAGCCGTCCGATCCATAGCGGATCGATCGCACCTGGCACACGCGCGACGCGCGGCCTTGCTCAGGCCCCGGCCACGGCACCCATGTTCGGCGACACCCCGATGGCGCAGCCGCCCCTTCCCGCCCGGGCCGATGCGATCCGTCCGTCCAGCAAGGCGCCGAATGCCTCGACGATGCGATGCACCGCAGGATTCTTGTAGGCGAACTCGGCCTGCTGCTCGGGGTGGACAAGCATGGTCGCGTTCGCCTCGAACACGAGAAGCCGCCCGTTGGGCAGGAGCGTGAAATCCACCCCGGCGTAATCGAGGTCCAGCCGTTTGCCGATGGCCCGGAGCGCCGTCATGCCAGCGTTGCCCAGCACGGCGCCGGGATCTTCCAGGAACTTGCGCTCTTCGGCACATTTACCCGGCTGGGCGAGCATGTCCGCCGTGGCGTAGTGGACCAGCCAGTGCGCGGAGATTGCCAGGTGGTATGGATAGGGCACCCGGTCGATGAAGATGACGCGGTACTTGCGCCAGTATCCGTCCGGTGAGCGATAGTCGCGGAACGGCGACACATACCAGGCATCGGCATCCTGGATGCCGACGACATCGAGATCCGCCATCGCCTCCAGCTTGACCAACCCCTCGCCACCGTGGGACGCGGCCGGTCGCAGCAGCAGCGGAAAGGTGAGCACGCCCTGCGCCACAGCCCTTGCGGCGGCCTCGATGCCATTCATTCGCAGGGTGGATGGCACGTCGACCTCCGCAATCCCCGCCAGCAGGCCGGGAAGCCGGTCCCGCCGGGTGAGCGACACGGCCGCTGGATGGTTCAGGAACGGCGCCTTGCTGCCGCGCTGGAACTCGCAGGCCGGCCGCAGGGTAGGACCTTCGACATCGGGATCGCCGATTGCGTTGAAGACCAAGTCGTGGTCCGGCAGGGCGCTGGCCGTCTCCGCCGTGCCATATTCCAGCAACCACTGGATTTGGGTGTTGACGTGCTGCGGCAACAACCATTTCAGCGGCACGTTGCCATACCCGGACGCGGCCAGAACCAGGATGCGGCGCCGTTCTTGCGGCGCTGACGAGACGAAGACGCATTGCCGGGTGTAGGCCCGGCGCCAATGCATCCTTGCCTCATCCCTGCGGCCTTCGTCGAACCGGATAGTCGCCAGGTTGCGCCGGGCGATCGCCAGGTCGGGGTCGAGTATCAAGGCCAATTCGTACCATTTGGCGGCGGACGGTCTATGCCCCGCCATGAAGTACACCGTTGCAAGGTTGTAGATCAGCAGGGGCGCTCCGGCTTCGAGCGCTCCGGCTGCGCAGTCCTCGACCCTCGCCTCGAGCTCATTGCCGAGCGCGCGATAGGCTGCCGCCAGGGCACGATGGGCGGCAGCATCGGTCGGGGTCGCGGTCGCGGCAGCCGTCAGATTGCCCAGTGCTTGCTCTGTCCCGATCCGATCACCCGAAAGCTGCATGAGGCCCGGCTCCGCCACGGCATTGGCGCGCGACGCTAATGGCAAAGCCTTGGCAATTCATTAACCAGGCGTCGTCAACCCCGGTGCAGGCGGAGGCGGAGGGAGCGCCGTGATGACCGCGCCGTCGGACCCGCTGTGCAGAACCAGATGGCGTTGATGCTGGGCGATCACCTCGTGGCGATGACCGATCGACAGCAGCGTCGTGCCGGGCAGCCGCTCGCGTAGCAGGCGGTACAGCTCCGCCTCGCCGTCCGGATCCAGGCTGGCGGTTGCCTCGTCCAGGAACAGCCAATCCGGCCGCGTCAGCAAGGCGCGGGCAAGCGCCAGGCGCTGCTGTTCGCCTCCGGACAACCTTTGTCCCCATGACATGTCCACATCCAGCTCGGGCACCAGGAAACCCAGGCCGGCGTCGGCGAGGGCATCGGCCACCTTCTGCTGCGGGAAGGCGTCCATCGCGGCAGGATAGGTCACTGCCCGGCGCAACGTGCCCAGCGGGATGTAGGGCTTCTGCGGCAGGAACATCGTCTGCCCGGCCGGCCGCTCCACCGTGCCGCTGCCGAACGGCCAGATGCCGGCCAGGGCGCGGAACAAGGTGGACTTCCCCGTGCCGGACCGCCCGCTCAGCACCGTGGAGCTGCCCGGCGCCAGCGTAATGTCGGTGCGGTCCAGCAGGACCGCCTTGTTGGGCAGCTCCAGGTGGAGGTCGTGCGCCGCGAACGCAGTTCCCCTCGCCGCCACCTGCTGGATGCCGGCGTGGCGGGTTGCCTGCATCGCATCCAGGCTGCGGCCGAACGTCGCGAGACGCTCGACCGTGGAGGCCCAATCCGCGAGGACCATGTAGTTGTCCACCATCCAGGACGCCGAGGCTTGCACCTCCCCGAACGCTCCGGAGACCCGGGACAGCGTGCCGAACGAAATCTGCTTGGAAAAATACAGCGGCGACGCGGCCAGGAACGGGATGATCCCGGCAATGGTGCCGTACGAATAGGTGAAGGCATTGACCAGCCGGTTACGCGACATGATGCGCCTGAAATTCGCGACCAGTGATGTGAATCGGCTGGTGAGGATGCGTCCCTCATCCGTCTCGCCCCGGTACAGCGCCACGCCCTCGGCATTCTCGCGCAGCCGGACCAGCGCGAACCGGAAATCCGCCTCCAGACGCTGGCGGATGAAGTTCAGCGACACCAGCGGCCGCCCGATCAACTGGGCGAGCAACGTGCCGAGCACCGAGTAGCCGAGTGCCACCCAGACGAGATAGGCCGGGATCCGCAACCCGAAAAGGCTGAGCGGGAAGGACAGCATGTAAAGGATTTGCAGGAAGGAGACGAGCGAGACGATGTTCGTGATCAGACCGGTCCCGAGGACGAGCACGCTCTCCACGAAATCGCGGATATCCTCGGAAATCCGCTGGTCCGGGTTGTCGTTGCCGAGCGTCTCCGGCTGGAGCTGCATCTGGTAGTAGGCCCGGTCCGCCAGCCATTTCTCCTGGTAATAGGCCGTCAGCCATCGGCGCATGCGGATTTGCAGCCACTGCCGCATGTAGCGGCCATTCACCAGCACCAGCAGCGCGACGACGACCAGCGGCACGAATCCCGGGATGATGCCGAACGGACCATCCGCCCCAGGCTCGTAGCTCAGCAGCAGGTGGAAGAACGTGGTTTGATCATATTGCTGCAACGAGTTGACCCAGGCTCCCCCATTCAGGTTGAGCAGCACGTTGATACGCACCAGAGCGAAATCGGCGGCCAGCACGAACAGCAGCAATCCCCATGCCGACCATTTTTCCTCCGACCTGAAATAGGGTGCGGAAAGGTAACCGACGTTGCGTAGGAACCGGCCGAACCGCCGCATCAGGCCTGGCCCGCATGAGGACGGTCCGCCCTGGCGTGGGCTGTGAGGTGCTTTAGGATCATCTGGCAACGCTGACGCAGGCGGAAGCCAGGTGCAAGGCAGTGCCCGGCATGTGGCACCTATGTAACCTGCTTATGGCACCGCCGTCTCAGCAGTCTCAAAATAGCTGCATCGCCTAGTCTATCGTTAAGCTTCGTCTCGCATATTGAGCCAAGTCCCGCGAGGCGCGCATGCAAACCCAGTCTGCCCATTCCGTCCCCGTGCGTTGCGAATTCCAGAGCAACGTCTTTGCCAGCTTCGGGGAGTTCCGGTTCCGTCGATCCGACACGGACGGCCTGCCGATCATGGCGATCACGCTCGGCGAGCGGGAGGCACAGCTGCCGCTGGGTGCGCTGCGCCGCGAGTTCAGCATCGAAGACGATTCCCCCGACGGCCGCATGCTGGACCTTATCGGCTCGGCGCTGGACTATGTCCCCTCGCTGGCGCCTGGCGACAAGCTGCCGACCGAGGTGCTGACCGGCGAGGCCAGCTGGCGTCCAAGCCCGAAGCACATCAAGCTGGCGACGACCCGAATCTACCTGAACATGGTCAGCTGGCTTGCGCCGAGCAGCCCGTGGGCGTCTGCTGACCGCGACGAAATCACGCTGTTGCGGCTCGCCGACGATCCAGCGCTCAAGCAGGAGATTTTCTCCCTGGCGATCCCAGCCGCCCAGCGGCTGGAGTTGCGCGACGCCGGCAACCTTCTCCGGCTGCTTGATGAGATGGCGCGGGAGATGGCCTACATCGAAGCGCTGCGTCAGCGACTGCTGGTCCGGGTCGAGGGGCTGTGCCGTCGCATGGCCGCCATTCTCGTGGCCCGGCGGCGGCTGGCAGCCTGCCCGTCCGACACGTTGGCCCAGGTGCATCGCCTCGCCCTGCTGGCCTACAGGCAATTGGTGGACCGGTTCGACGACGTCGATGCACAAACCGGCGAGTTCTCCAGCCTGATGCGAAACGTGGAGAACCAGCGGCAATTCATCCGCGGCAACCGGGACTGGCTATACCGCAACCAGCGCATCTGGGATGCCCTGCTCGGCCAGTGGGAGCAAATGGAAGAGACGGCCGATGATATCGCCGCCCTGCTCGCCAAGACCTACCAGTTCCTGGCACCCCGCTTCATGCCGACGAAGCAGTGGCAAATCCCGAAGCAGGGCAATGCGGACCGTGCCCGCGTCGGCGGCATCCGGCCGCACATGGCCTGGTGAACCGGACCGACTGCAGGGGCGGGTGCGCCGGTAAAGGATGGGGCGCGTTGCACCTTCGACCAACACCCTCCCCGGAGGGTGCTGGCTCCCGCGGGCCGGAAGACGCTACGCCGCTTTGTCCCAGGCCGGCGCGAAGCCGGGGTTCACCATGCGCTGCGTCTTCGGCAAGGCCGCGATCGCGGCTCTGTCGGCATCATCCAGCTCGATCTTCAGGGCTTCCAGGTTGGCGACTTGGCTCTCCCGCCGCTGCGCCTTCGGGATCGCGGCGACGCCGGGCTGGTCGAGCAGCCATTTTAGGGCGATCTGCGCTGCGGTGGCGTCATGCTTGCGGGCGATCACACCCAGTTCCTCATGGTCGGCGAGCTTGCCCTGCGCGATCGGGCAGTACGCCGTCAACGCCATGTCATGCGCCCCGAGATAGCCGAGCACCGGATCCTGGTTCAGCAGGACGTGGTACTCCACTTGGTTCGCGACGATCGGCGCCCCGATCTCCTCCACCGCCTGGCGCAGCAGGGCGACCGGGAAATTGCACACCCCGATCGCATGGGCCAGCCCCTCCTCCTTCAGCTTGACAAGTGTGGCCAGCGCGGCCGGCAGGTCCATGTCGGGTGACGGCCAGTGGATCATGTACAGGTCGACGTAGTCTGTCTGGAGCTTCTGCAAGCTCGCCTCTATCGCCCGGCGCATGGCATCCGGCGCCAGATGGTCCCACCAGACCTTCGTCGTGACGTGGATGTCGCCGCGGGGCAGCCGCGCGCCGTTCAGCGCGGCGCCCACGGCCTCCTCGTTGCCGTACATCTCCGCCGTGTCGATGTGGCGGTAGCCGAGCGAGAGCGCCCGCTCCACCGCCTCGCGGCACTCGTCGCCCTTCATTCGCCAAGTGCCCAGCCCCAGCTTCGGCATGCGCAAGCCGCCATTGGTGATCATGTCCATGCGGAACTCCTATCGTTTGCCCAGGTCGACCAGGGCGGCAAAACCGGATTCGGTTCCCAGCGCCAGCCGCGCACCATCCGAACTCCAAGCCAGGGCAGAAACGCTGCCCCTGCCCGGCGCCGCGACCGGCAGGATGCGCTCGGACGCGATATCGGCCAAAACCACGAGCCCGTCGGCAAATCCGGCCGCCACCACCTCGTGCTGCGGATGCGGCGCGATGCGGGTGCACAGCACGTTGTCCCCCCCGGCCATTTCGGAAGGCGCCTTGCCCATCGGGCCGCCGCCGAAGAACGGCCATAGCACGATCGTGTCCGCGCCCGCCGTCGCGAGCCACTTGCCGTTGCGGGTGAAGCCCAGCGACTCCGTCTTGGACGGGTAGCCGGACATGCGCATGTGCTGCCCGTCCGCCAGCCGCCAGCCATGCAGCGAGTTCTCCTGCATGGAGGTGACCACGGCATCGCTCGCGGGATGGATGGCGATGCCGGTATGGCTGCCCTTCCACTCCAGCCTGCGCGGGCTGTCCACCTTGGCGCCGACGAACCACAGCGTGGCGCCGTTGTAGTGCGAGGCAGCAATCCGCTTGCCCTTGGCGTCGAACGCCAAGCCCGTGACGCTGGAGGGATGATCGAGCTGCTTCAGCTTCCCGGCGCCATCGTAAACATGGACGGCCTTGCCGACCGCGCAGGCGTGCAGCGTCCCATGAGCCGCAACCTGCTCGACCCATTTCAGGCCGAACCGGGCCACGGTCTCGGTGTCTCCGGCAGGGGTGGTGCGGCCGAACACGCCGTCATCGCCCCCCGTGACGAACGCGTCCGTCGACGCTGCGAGGCAAAGGATGGCGCCATCATGCGCCTGCACGTCCTGCCAGCCCGCCAGGACGAGACGCCCATCCCCCAGGGCGAAGGCAGGCCGGTCACCGCTCCACGCGGCGGCCACGACGAAGGCGTCCAGCTCGCGCGACTCGCCGCGCGTGTCGAGCGCGAAGTCGGCGGTGACGCTCACGGTGGGGAGCCCGTACGCCTCATTCCGCCTGGCATCCCTCGAAGCCGCGGCGGAGTTGCGGCCGGTTGAGGTTGCGGCCGATGAACACCAGCCGCGATCGCCTCTCCTCCCCGGCCGGCCATGCGCCGATGAAGTCGCCATCCGCGATCATGTGCACCGCCTGGAACGCGAACCGGCGATCCTCGCCGGCATAGTGCAGGATACCCTTCGTGCGCAGCAGGTCCTGCCCCTTCTCCGCCAGCAACTGGCCGATCCAGGCATTGAACTTCTCCGGATCGATCGGCCGGGCAAGCTCGAACGACATGCTGTTGATGTCGTCGTTATGCTCGTGCTCCGAGTCGGTCAGGAAATCCGGCTGCACCTCCGCCAGGATGCGTTGCAGGTCGAACGCGCCCTGGTTCAGCACCGAACCGATATCGACCGCCGAACGCTGCGTGCGATGGATCTTGGCGAAGCGGTTGATCTTGCGGATATCCGCCTCCACAGCCTCCAGCTCCGCCGGGCTGACGAGATCGGTTTTGTTCAGCACGATCACGTCGGCGAAGGCGAGCTGCGCCGCGGCCTCGGTGCTGTCCAGCAGGCGGGCCGGCAGGTTCTTCGCATCCACCACGGTCACGATGGCGTCCAGCCGCGTCTTCGATCGCACCCCGTCATCCACGAAGAAGGTCTGCGCGACCGGCGCGGGATTGGCCAGCCCGGTGGTCTCTATGATGATGCCGTCGAACTTGCCGCGCCGCTTCACCAACCCGCCCACGATGCGGATCAGGTCGCCGCGCACGGTGCAGCAGATGCAGCCGTTGTTCATCTCGAACACTTCCTCGTCGGTATCCACGACGAGGTCGTTGTCGACCCCCAGCTCGCCGAATTCGTTGATCACCACCGCGTATTTCCGGCCGTGGTTCTCCGACAGGATGCGGTTCAACAGGGTGGTCTTGCCGGCGCCGAGATAGCCGGTGAGCACGGTGACGGGGATCAGGTCGGCAGGGTTGGACATCAGGCGCCTCGAACAATTCGCTGTGTCATATAGGCGCGGCTTTCCGCCAGCCCCAGCCCCAGCAGCAGGAAGAACCAGCCGGACAGCGGCATGGACAGCAGGTCGCTGCTGCTGGCGATCGGCCATTCTTGCAGCAGCGCCGCCACGAACAGCCCGACCCGCAGCGGCGCCGGGTCGCGCCACAGCCCGGCGGCGAGCGGCCGCAGCCAGGCCAGCACCAGCGCGCAGAACAGCACCAGCCCCGGCAAGCCCGCCTCCACCGCCGCCTGCAGGTAGTGGTTGTGCGGGTGCTGCACGCACACATTGGCGCCGCCGCCATCGCCCCCGTCCCAACCCTGGAAATACACCGGCTCGGCGCAATGCCGCCGGAAGCCGTCGAACCCCAGGCCGACCAGCGGATGGCGTTCGATCATCGCCGCCGCCCGCATGGCGATCAGGCCGTACGGACTCTGCGGGAAATGCTCCATCTGGGCGGAGAACTTGTCGACCAGCCGATGGAACGTCGGCGGCACCACCACCGCGGACGCCGCCAGCAGCAGGGCGGCCCCGGCGCAGGCCGCCAGCACGCCGGTCCGCAGCCGCGGCAGCAGCACGCCGGTGACCAGCAGGCCCAGCCCGGTGAGGATCAGCGGCATGCGCTGCCCGATCAGCACCACCACCAGCACGGAGGCGACCAGCAGCAGCAGGCCGTACCAGCGGCCCGCCCGCGCCATGGCCGGGAGGACGGCCGGAAACAGCAGCCGGGTAAAGGGCGCGCCGGCCCTTGGATGCTCGAACGGGCCGGTCAGCTCGCCGTCCCCCCACCGGCGATAGCCTTGCAGGTTGCGCCCGGTCACGAGCTGCAGCATCGATTGCGCCGCAATATACAGCGCCGCCAGCGCCGCCAGCCGTGCCAGCCACACCCGGCGCCACGGCAGGCGCAGCACCCAATGCTCGGCCGCAGCCACGAAGACCAGAAAGCGGATGGCCAGCACCGCCTGCAGGGTTCCGCCCTGCAAGGAGCAGGCGACCAGCCAGAGCCACCACAGCAAGCCGACCCGCACCCACCCCGTGCGCAGCCACGCCCAATCATGCCCGACGGCGCAGCGGGCCAGGAAGCACAGGCTGGCGACGGCCATCAGCCCGTCCGCCACGACGCGCCCGTGCAGCAGGAACACCGGGGATAGCAGGACACTGGCGATTGCCACGCGATCCAGCAGGATCAGCACGCCAACAACCCGGTCCGCAGCGCAAGCAGCCGGTCCGCCGCGGCCGGGGTGTCGAATTGCCGGGCGCGGGCGCGGGCGGCGGCGGTCAGCGTCGCACGCCGGTCCGGTTGCGTGGCCAGCGCCAGGATGGCGTCCGCCACCGCGCCAGCCTCGTCGGGGTCCGCATAGAGCGCGCAATCGCCCGCCACCTCCGGCAAGCCGCCGCGCCGGGAGCAGATCAGCGCGGCGCCATGCGCCATCGCCTCCAGCGCAGCCAGGCCGAACGGCTCCGGCCACCGGCTGGGCACCACGGCGATCGCGGCGCGGCCCATGCGGTCCATGGCGGCGTCATGCGGCATATACCCCGTCATGGCCACGCCCACCTCGGCCGCCCGGCGGGCGAGCCGGTCCGTGAAGCCGGTGTTCGGGCTATCCGGGTGGAAGCGGTCGGCCCCCACCATCTCCGCCCGCCAGCCGCCCAGCCCGGGCAGCACGGCGGCACAGGCCTCCACGAAGACGTCCGCGCCCTTGTCCGCCACCGTCCGGCCAACGAACACGATCAGCCGCTCCCGGTCTATGTGTGACTGCTGCGGCACGTCGATGCTGTTGGGCAGCACCATCACGTCGCCCTCGATGCCCACCAGGAACTGCCGCCGCACATGATTGGACACGGCCACCACCCTGCCCAGCCTGCGCAGCAACGCGGAACGTTGGGCGGTAGTGCGGGCGCCGCGCATGCCCTGCGGATCGTTGTGCAGGAACAGCACCACCCGGGCGAACCGGCGCGCCAGGATCAGGGCGATCTCCGGACGGTTGTGCACCTCCACCAGGTCGGGCTCGAGGCGGCGCAGGACGGCGGCAACGCCGGCGGCATACCGGCGGGTCACGTTCCATCCCCAACCGGGCGCCACCGGATGGAACGGCACATCGTCGAACGGGCGGTCCACCATGCGGCCGACCACCTCGCCCCCGGCGCCGCGGGCCAGCCTGTGTACCAGCAGCCCGATCGCCCCGACGGCGCCGGGGGAAAATCCTTCCTTCGGCGGCAGGACCGTCGCGACCCGTCCCGTCACGGCTTCAGGTGAACAGCAAGGCTGCGCCGCCCGCGCCGTCCGGCTGCACCAGGACGCCCTGCCCTATCGCCTGATGCGGCACCCCGGCCAGCAAAGGACGCAGCGAGGCGCACTGGTCCGCGGTGGCGACGGTCATGCCGACGATAGCGGGCACGGCCGGGGCCGCAACGCCCGGGTAGACCGACCCGACCGCCTCCGGCGGCAGCATCCGCACCCGGCCGCGCTCCAGCGCCAGCATGAATCCGCCCGCCGGGTCCGGCGTCACCGGCAGCCCGGCCAGCCGCGACACGCGCGCCGCGGTCTCTGCCGGGTGCGGCACGGCCAGCACGACCTCATCAAGCGCCACTGCCGCGTTGGCATGGGCCGTGAAGCGGGGCTGCCATATCGCCTCCCGGGTCAGGTGCTTGATGAGCTGGATCGTGCCCTCCGGCGCCTGCGGCAGCGGAATGCGCTCGAACCGGGCCTGCGGGCCGGCCGGATCCGCCTCGTCCACCGGCCGCTCCAGCGGCGTGATCCCCGGGATCGCCAGCCCGGCCCGGTTCAGCCGGTCCAGCGTCGCCGCACTGTCCTCGATCCCGAGCGCGATGATGTGCAGCCCGGCATAGCGCGCGAGCTGGTCCTGCAACACATCCGGGATCGCGGGATCGACCGGCGCGATCAATTCCAGGTAGCCGTGCTGCAGCATAATGCAGCGATTGCCGGTCGCCTTGCCGCGATGCCGCGCCATCGGCGTCAGCGCGAAGCCGAGCCGCTGGTACGTGGCCGCCAATCCGGCCAGGTCCCAGGCACCGACCCCCACATGGTCCAGCTCGAACGCAGCGCTCATGGCACGGCCTCGTAATGCGCCAATTGCCACTCCACCGGCTCCGCGGCGGCGGCCCGGTACCACTCCTCCATCAGCGGGTGCTCCCGCACCGCCCGGCAGTAATCCCGCGAATCCCTGGCAAGTTCGGGCAGGTAGGACAGGAACCGGGTGACCACGGGAGCGTACATCGCGTCGGCCGCGCCGAACGTCTCGCCATAGAGGAACCGGGTGCCGCGCCGCGCCGCGCGCCAGACCGCCTCGACCCGCGCGATATCGGCTGCGACGTCTTCCGAGGGCGCGAGGCGACGTTCGCGGCCCAAATTCATCGGCATGGCCTGCCGCAACGCCCGGAACCCGGCATGCATCTCCGCCGCGATCGACCGGGCTGCCGCCCGGGCGATCCGGTCCGCCGGCCAGAGGCCCGGCGCTGCCTCCGCGCAATATTCGCACAGCGCCAAACTCTCCCAGACATGGGCGCCCCTGTGTTCCAGATACGGAACCAGCCCGGCGGGCGTGACCTGCTTGATCGCCGCGGTGGCGCCCTGTCCGGCCAAGGGGATGACTCGCTCCTCCACGTCAAGCCCGGCCAGCCGTACCACCAGCCAGCCGCGCAGCGACCAGGACGAGTAACGCCGGGTGCCGATGACGAGGGTTCCGTCGGCCATGTCTGCTCCGCGGGTTGAGATCGGGGCGTGACAATGCCACGGTGGAGCCCTGCCGCAAACGGGTCGCCGCCGCCATGAACGAGACCAGCCGTCCCAACAACCTCGATGCGTTCTGGATGCCCTACAGCTCCAACCGCTCGTTCAAGGCCGATCCGCGCCTGCTGGCCCGGGCGGAGGGCATGTTCTACTACACCAACGACAACCGCGAGGTGCTGGACGGCACGGCCGGGCTGTGGTGCTGCAACGCCGGGCATGGCCGGCGGGAGATCGTCGAGGCGATCCAGGCGCAGGCCGCCACGATGGATTTCGCGCCGACCTTCCAGATGGGCCACCCAATCGCCTTCCAGGCCGCCGCCCGGCTGGCGGAGATCACGCCCGACGGCATGGACAAGGTGTTCTTCACCAACTCCGGGTCGGAAAGCGCCGACACCGCCCTGAAGATCGCGCTGGCCTACCACCGTGCCCGCGGCGAGGCCGGCCGCACCCGGCTGATCGGACGCGAGCGGGGCTACCACGGCGTGGGGTTCGGCGGCATGTCGGTGGGCGGCATCGGCACCAACCGCAAGCAGTTCGGCGCCATGCTGCCCTATGTCGACCACCTTCCGCACACGCTTGATCTTGCACGAAACGCGTTCAGCCAGGGCTTGCCCGTGCATGGTGTGGAGCGGGCGGACGCGCTGGAGGCGCTGGTCGCGCTGCACGGTGCGGAGACCATCGCCGCCGTCATGGTCGAACCGGTCGCCGGTTCGACCGGCGTGCTGCCGCCGCCAGAAGGCTATCTGCGCCGCTTGCGCGACATCTGCACCAAGCACGGCATCCTGTTGATCTACGACGAAGTCATTACTGGCTTCGGCCGCATGGGAGCGAATTTCGGCTCGGAGCGGCTGGGCGTCTTCCCGGACATCATGACCATGGCGAAGGGCCTCACCAATGCGGCGGTGCCGATGGGCGCGGTGGCTGTGGCCAACGGAATCTACGACGCCATCGTGCACGGCGCGCCGGCAGGAATCGAGCTGTTCCACGGCTACACCTATTCCGGCCACCCGCTCGCCTCCGCGGCGGCCATCGCGTCGATGGACCTGCACCGGGCGGAGGATCTGCCCGGCCGGGCGCGGGCGATCGAGCCCACCTGGCAGCGGGCCATGCACTCGCTGCGCGGCCTGCCCAACGTGATCGACATCCGCAATGCCGGGCTGATCGCGGGCATCGAGTTGCAGCCGCGCGACGGCAAGCCGACGCAGCGCGCCATGCAGGTGTTCGGCCGCTGCTTCGACGCCGGCCTGCTGATCCGCACCACCGGCGACATCATCGCGCTGTCCCCACCGCTGATCATCGAGGCGGCGCATGTCGACCGCATCGTCGAGACGCTGACGGATGCGATCCGGGCGGAGGCAGCCTGAGGCCTATGCTTGCGAGGGCGATTGATGTCTGAGGTCGAGCAACCTCAAACGATCATACTCTAGGACAACCCGGTCAGGTACATCGTCGCCTCACCGAACGATCGCGCGTCGAAGGTGATGCGGACGGGCAGCGGCGGACCGCCCGGCACCAGCCGGGCGAACCAGGCGGAGCCGCGCTGCACCCGCCGCGGGCCCGCCTGATCCGCGTCGCGGAGAAAGCCGGCGAGCTGCCGCCCCTCGAAATCGCAGCGCAGGGCGGTGCCCGTAAACGAGGATCGGCTGGTTTGCGGCAGGCTCTCCTCCCCGACGGTGCGGGCCTGGAGTTCGGAAAGGCGCCGGCCATCGAAGGTGCGGCGCACGCCGTCGCATCGGCCGGTGCTCGCCACC
The DNA here is from genome assembly GCA_964244585.1 of uncultured Acetobacteraceae bacterium. Lineage (GTDB taxonomy): Bacteria > Pseudomonadota > Alphaproteobacteria > Acetobacterales > Acetobacteraceae > LMUY01. The sequence continues at coordinate 406,022 of CAXTJM010000001.1, forward strand.
TGGTGCAGCAAGGCGGCCATGGCGCTTAGCGAGTCGACCGTGTCGGCCTGCTGCTCGGGGGGCACCGGCTCGCGTTCTTCCCGGTCGGGCGGGTCCAGTTGGGTGACGACCGGCATGCCGTCCTGCCATTCCAGTCGCATGACATAGGGACGGCCGCGGAAATGGCCCGTGCTGAGCAGGTCGCCGGGCAGCGGGAGCTCCCCCTGGAAGCGGCCGTCCACCGTGGTCGCGCCATCGCCATGGACGATGGCGCCGACCAGGCCGGTCAGGCGGTAGGAGAGCTGCAACCGGTATCGCTGCGGAGACATCGCGATGCTGGCGTCGATGTCCACCGCGTTGAAACCGCCGATGTAGGTGGCATAGCTGAGCCGGGTCGGCGCGGGCTGCGCCCGCAGGGCCGGGCAGAGCAACGCGGAGAGCAATGCCGCTGCAAAGGCGCGGCGCAGGGCTGGATGCTCCATGCCTGGTATGATGGGCCTTGCAGTGCTTGACTGGAACTTCAAAACACGGCGTGGCGGCACGCCGGACAGGGGACATAAGCGGCCATGCCCACCTTGCTGCAACTCGGCGCGATCCGGCCCGACATCCAGGCTCGGCTGGATGCGGCCTACACCGTCCACCACCATGCCCGGCTCTCGGATCCGGAACGGTGGCTTGCCGAGCATGCGGCGGAGGTGGAGGCGGTGGTCACGGGTGGCCATAACGGCATCCCGACAGCGCTGATGACCGCGCTGCCCAACCTCAGGATCGTGGCGATCAACGGCGTCGGCTACGACAAGGTGGACCTGGCCGTGGCGAAGGCGCGGGGCATCCGCGTCACCAACACGCCGGACGTGCTGACCGACGATGTGGCGGACCTCGCGATCGGGTTGACCATCATGCTGATGCGGCGGCTGCATCATGCCCACAGCTTCGTCGCCGCCGGGCACTGGCCGCACAAGGATCCCAGTCTGGCCCGCAAGGTCAGCGGCAAGCGGTTCGGCATCCTGGGCATGGGGCGCATCGGCCAGGCGGTCGCCCGCCGGCTGGCCGGCTTCGACGGCGTGATCAGCTACACGGGTCTCTCGGCGAAGCAGCTGCCCTACCGCTTCGTTCCCGGCCTGGTCGAATTGGCGCGCGACGTGGACGTGCTGGTGGTCTGCGCTGCCGCCTCGGCGGCAACCCAGGGGATCGTCAACGCGGACGTGCTGGATGCGCTGGGACCGGAGGGCGCGCTGGTCAACATCGCCCGCGGCTCCATCGTTGATGAACCCGCGCTGGTGGCGGCGCTGCAAGCGGGACGGCTCGGCGGGGCTGCGCTGGACGTGTTCGCCAACGAGCCTCATGTGCCCGCCGAGTTGCTGGCGATGGAGAACGTCGTGCTGACCCCGCACATCGCCAGCGCCACGGACGAGACCCGGCGTGCCATGGGAGAGTTGATGCTCGATAACCTCGCGGCAATGTTCGCCGGCCGACCGCTGCCCACGCCCGTCGTCTAGGCAGCGTCCCGGCGCCGATAGTTACCGGGTTACGGAGGATTTAGCGGTTCAGCTACAATCTTCATGATTCGGACCAGCCGCTTTTCGCCGGCGACCCGGCGGCAATCCTGGACGAGCGGGATGCCGCCCGATTGCGCGCGCGGTTCGCCGCCGGCGGCGGGCGCTATGCGCAACTGCCCGGGATGGCCCGTGCCGGTTCAGCGATGCGGAGGATAGCCCTGCGGTGCACGACCTCGTCACCGGCTTCTTCTCCCAAACGCTGCTCGGGCACTCTGCGGTCACTCCGCCGGCGGGGGTTGTCTGGCACCGCTTCCCGGGTCCTGCCACCTGACGGCCCATCCGCGGCATGGCGCCCCGACCGCAGCGGCGTAGCCGGCCGACACCGCGAGGTCGATGACCTGCCATCCCGGCAGGCGCACCTCCGGCAGGATGTCGATGGCCCGCAGGTCGGCGATGCTGCCGCCATTCGCCTTGATGACCGCCTCCTTGCGCGTCCAGCCCCGGAAGAAGGCCGCCTGCCGTTCGAGCCTGGACAGGCTGGCAAGATAAGCCCGCTCCGACTGTGTGAACACCAGGTCGGCGAGGCCGGGCTCCAGCGGGCGCACGGCCTCGACATCGATCCCGACCGGGAAGTCCGCGACGGCGAAAAGCGCGACGGCGCCTGAATGGCCGAGGTTGAAGTGCGGACCATCCGGCAGGAAGGGCTTGCCGTTCGGCCCGGTCCGGATCACCAGATCGGCCGCAGGGACGCCGCAAAGCGATGCCAGGGTCTGCCGCAGCGCGGCGCGGCCGGTGGTGAACCGCTGCCCGGCCTGGGGAACGACGAAGCGGCCGGCGCGCGCGCGTTCCGCCAAGGACAGCGCTGCCGCGTCCGCCAGGGCGGGATCGTCCAGGTCCCATTGCCAGATGGAGACCGGCCCGGTGGTCACGCCCTGCGAAAACCGGCAGCATCCGGCGCCGCAACGGCGCGATCCCTGTCGGAGCACGAGCCTTCCCCCATGGATGCCTTCCCTGGCACATGTGTGTGAGGCGATGCTGCCTCTTCGGCCAAGCCGCGGTCCAGCAAACATCACCGCCAAGGCTTCCCCGGGGCTGCCAAAACGCCTCAGATGGCGGCCGCATCTCGGGAGGATCGCATGAAAGTCACCGTCGAAATCGACTGCACGCCGGAGGAGGCCCGCAGCTTCATGGGGTTGCCGGACGTCAAGCCGATGCAGGCGGCGGTCATGGCAAGCCTGGAGCAGCAAGCCCTGAAAGCCGCCGACGGCTTCTCCCCCGATGCCATGCTGAAGCTGTGGTTCACCACGGTGCCGCAATTGTCCACCCAGATGCAGGACATCTTCACCCGCATGATGACGACCGGCCTCGCCCGCCCGTGACGCTCACGCGTAGGCGCGCAGGTCCAAGGTGTGCGGCAGCTCGGCGGATGCGTCGCCGAGCGGCGGCGGCATGGCGCCCGGGGTGTGGCCGAACGGCAGGAAGCGGGCGCGACGCCGCGCTTCCGCCTCGTTCGCGTTCACCGGGAACTTGTCGTACGACCGGCCGCCCGGATGCGCGACGTGATGCGTCAGCCCGCCGAGCGAGCGGCCGTTCCAGCGATCGTACACGTCGAACACCAACGGGGTCTGCGCCGCGATGGTGGGATGCAGCGCGCTGTACGGCTGCCACGCCTTGAAGCGGATGCCGGCGACGAACTCGCCGGCGATGCCGGTCGGCCGCATCGGGACGGCGACGCCGTTGCAGGTGAGCGCGAACCGCTCGACCTCCCATCCCGTGACCCGGGCCTGGAGCCGCTCGACCGAGCTGTCCACGTAGCGCACTGTGCCGCCGCCGCCGGGCGTCTCCCCCAGGGCATGCCATGGCTCCAGCGCGTGGCGCAGCTCCAGCATCATGCCGTGCACGGCCACGCTGCCGATCACCGGGAAGCGGAACGCCATGTGCGGCTCGAACCAGGCCGGGTCCAGCACGGCGCCGAACCCGGCGCCGTGCACCGCCAGCTCCTCCATCGCGTCGCGGAAATCCTGCCAGACATAGTGCGGCAGCATGAAATCGTCATGCACCCGCGTGCCCCAGCGGATCATGCGGCGCTCGTACGGCACCTGCCAGAACGCCGCCACGGCCGTGCGCATGAGCAGGATCTGGGCCGCCGCCATTTCTGGGTGGGGCGGCATCTCGAACGCGCGGAACTCCACCAGCCCCAGCCGGCCGGAGGAACTGTCCGGCGAATACATCTTGTCGATGCAGAACTCGGTCCGGTGCGTGTTGCCGGTCATGTCCGCCAGGATGTTGCGGAACAGCCGGTCGGTGATCCACGGCGGCGGCGGCGCATCGCGTTTGACCTGGCCGAACGCGATCTCCAACTCGCGCACCGCATCCTGCCGCGCCTCGTCGATCCGCGGATGCTGGCTCATCGGACCGATGAACAAGCCGCTGAACATGAAGGAAAGGCTAGGATGGTTATGCCAGAAGCCCAGCAGCGAGCGGAGCAGATCGGGCCGGCGCAGGAACGGGCTGTCCTCCGGCGTCGCGGCGCCCATCACCACGTGATTGCCGCCGCCGGTGCCGACATGGCGCCCGTCCAGCATGAACTTCTCCGCCCGCAGGCCGCATTGCCGGGCTTGCTCGTAGAGTTCCCCGGTATGCCGGACGATCTCGTCCCAATTCGAGGCCGGATGGACGTTGACCTCGATGACGCCCGGATCCGGCGTGACGGAGAAGGCGTCCAACCGCCGGTCGTAGGGCGCCTTGTAGCCCTCGAGCACGACGGCCTGCTGCAAGGCCTCGGCCGTGCGCTCCACGCCGGCGACCAGCGACAGCCAATCCTCCGCCGAGGGGAGCGGCGGCAAGTAGACGAACAGCAAGCCGTCGCGCGCCTGCACCGTCAGCGCCGTGCGGACGCCACGCGCGGCCTCCGCCTGCCCCGGACCGGGCAGCGCAACGTGCGATGGCAGCGGGCCGGCGGCTGCCAGTGGATCGGGTTCCGGCTCCTCCTCCAGCTCCGCGGGATCGACATAGGGCAGGGCCGCCAGCGGCAGCCGCACCCCCATGGAGCTGTCACCCTGCACCAGGAAGATCTTGCCTTCGCGCATCTCCCATCGCTCGCTTTGCCAGCAACGCCCCGCCCCGGCCCCGAAGCGGCGCAGCGGCAGGACATAGCCCGCCACGGCGTCCAGCCCCTGGCTGAACACCCGTAGCAGCCGCGCCCGCTCCTGCGGGTCGCGGCTCTGGCTGGCCTCGGCCACCACGTTGGCGGGCAGCCGGCCCTCCCGCATCAGGAAGTAGGGCTGGTCCTCGTAGGCCGGCATGGCGCAGCCGACCGCCACCCCAAGCGTTTCCGCCAGCCGGCGCGCGAAGGCGGCAGCCGCGTCCGCGCCGGCGGTTCCGGTCGCGGTATCCGGGTCAGCCAGCAAGGCCGGGTCCAGCCAAACCGGTTCGCCGTCGCGCCGCCACGTGGCGTGCAGCGCCCATCGCGGCGTCTGTTCGCCAGGATAATGCTTCCCCGCGCCGTATTGCAGCACGGCCCCGGACGACCATAGACCCATCAGCCGCCGGATCAGCTGCCCCGCCTCCCGCCGCTTGGTCGGGCCGAGGGCGTCGATCGTCCACTCCGCGCCATCCGGATCGCGATCCGAGACGAAGGTCGGCTCCCCGCCCATGGTAAGGCGGACATCGCCGGCCACGAGCGCCGCGTCCACGCGATCGCCGGCGGCCCTGATGGCCTCCCACTGGGCCGGGAGGTAGGGCTTGGTCACGCGCGGCGTCTCGACCAGGCGGGTGAGCCGCATCTCGAAGCCGAACTCGGTCCCGGCGGGTTCGACCAGGCCGGAGATCGGCGCGGCCGAGAGCGGCTCCGGCGTGGCGGCGAGCGGGATGTGCCCCTCACCGGTCAGCAACCCGCTGGTGGCGTCCAGCCCCACCCAGCCGGCGCCGGGCAGGTAGATCTCGGCCCAGGCGTGCAGGTCGGTGAAATCCTCGCTGGCGCCCGCCGGGCCTTCGACGGCGGTGATGTCCGGCTTCAACTGGATCAGGTAGCCGGAGACGAACCGGGCGGCATAGCCGAGGTTGCGGAACGCCTGCACCAGCACCCAGGCGCTGTCCCGGCACGAGCCCTGCGCCTGCTCCAGCGTCTGCTGCGGCGACCAGACGCCGGGCTCCATCCGCACGATGTAGCCGACACGGTCGCGCACGGCCTGGTTCACCCTGACCAGGAAGTCGATCGTCCGCTCGCCGGCGGGCCGGACGGTCTCCAGCAGGCCGCTCAGCAGCGTGCCGGCCGGCTCCGGATGCAGGAACGCGGCAAGCTCGGTCTTCAGCACCGGATCGTAGGTGAAGGGGACCGTCTCGGCCTCCGCCTCCAGGAAGAAGTCGAACGGATTGATCGTCGCCATGTCGGCGAGCAGGTCGACGGTGACGACGAACTCCGTCACCCGCTCGGGGAACACGATGCGGGCGAGGAAATTGCCCTGCGGGTCCTGCTGCCAGTTGATGAAGTGGCCTGCCGGCTCGACACCCAGGGAGTAGGACAGGATCGGCGTGCGCGAGTGCGGCGCGGGGCGCAGGCGAACGGTCTGTGGCCCAAGCTGCACCGGCCGGTCATATCGGTAGCTCGTCCGATGCGTGAGCGCCACGTGCAACGCCATCGATGTGGGAACTCCGTCGGGGATTGAGGCCGTGCGAGCACCATCCGTGCGGGTCGCACCGGACGCAAGGGCCTACTGGTTGCTGCCGGCGAACACCTGGCGATACAGCGCCACGATCTCGGCCTTGTTCGGCACGCGCGGGTTGTTGGCCGGGCTGCCGGAGGCGAGGGCCTGGTCCGCCATCGTGTCCATCGCGGCGTCCCACTCGCTCCAGGCGATGCCGTAGGCCTGCGGCGTCGAAACCCCAAGCTCCCGGTTCAGCCGGTCCAACCCGTCGCACAGCGCCTCCCCCGCCCGGGCGTCGTCCGCACCCGAGGGGGCGAAGCCTGCGGCGCGCGCAGCGGCGGCATACCGCGGTGCGGCAGCGTCGAGCCCGAAGCGGGTGACGGCGGGCAGCAGCATCGCATTGGACAGGCCGTGCGGCACATGGAAGCGGGCGCCGATCGGGCGCGACATGCCGTGCACCAGTGCCACCGAGCTGTTGCAGAACGCCATCCCCGCCTGCGTCGCGCCCAGCATCATGCCCTCCCGCGCCGCGGCATTGCCCGGCTCCGCATAGGCGGTGCGCAAATGCTGCCCGATCAAGGCCATCGCGCCCAAAGCGAGGGCGTCGGACACGGGGTTGGCCCGCTTGGAGACGTAGGCTTCCAGCGCGTGCGTCAGGCTGTCCACGCCGGTGTCGGCGGTGGTGCGGGGCGGCACGGTGAAGGTCAGTTCGTAATCCACGATCGCGGCGAGCGGCAATGCGGCCAGCCCGGCGATCAGCATCTTCTCGCCCCGCTCCGTGTCGGTGATGACGGTGAAGCGAGTGCACTCGCTGCCGGTGCCGGCCGTGGTAGGGATGGCGATCACCGGCAGCACCGGAGCGTCGTTCTGCACGGGAACCTTGAACTCCCGCATCTTGGCGCCCGGCCGCTGCGCCAGGATGGCCATGGCCTTGGCCGTGTCGATGGGCGACCCGCCGCCGAACGCCAGCAGGCAGTCATGGCCGCCGCCCACCAGCAACGCCACGCCGGCTTCGATGACGGTGTCTTCCGGCTCGGGAATCGTGTCGCTGAACACCGCGAACCCGATGCCAGCCGCCGCCAGCGGGTCGGTGCAGCGGCGCAGCAATCCGGTGGACACCATCACCGGGTCGGTGACGATCAACGGCCGCTGCAGCCCGAAACTGGCGAGGACGGCCGCCACCGTCGAAACGGTGCCGCCACCGACATGGATGGCCCGGGGGGCCACGATGCTAAACGACGTCACAGCGATCCCCAAGGCAATGGAAGGAGGATGACACTAAGCCTTCAGCCCTTTGTCCACCATTACCCGCGGTGAAGTGGAATCACCTGGCCTACGCGACAAGAGCCCTTCGTTCGGCATAGAGCGCCAGACGGCGGGCAGCATTCGTGGCCATGGGCCGGGAGACCGCGGCCTCGAAGGGCGGCAGCTCCTCCGCCCGGTGGCAGGCCGACTGGTGTGCCGGGGCCACCTGCCGCAGCGGCGGCGGTTCCGTGCGGCAACGGTCGACCACGAAGGGGCAGCGCGTATGGAAATGACAGCCCGGCGGCGGGTTCAGCGGGCTGGGCACGTCGCCGCCAGGCACCTGGCGCGCCAGCTTCTGCGCCGGGTCGGGCCGCGGGATCGCGGAGAGCAGCGCGCGGGTATACGGATGCAGCGGCGTCCCGAACAGCCCGTCGCGCGAGGCGGTTTCCACGATGCGGCCGAGATACATCACGGCGATGCGGGTGGCGACGTGCTTCACCACCGCCAGGTCGTGGGCGATGAACAGGTACGACAGCCCGAGCCGCTGTTGCAGGTCGCCCAGCAGGTTGACCACCTGCGCCTGCACCGAAACGTCCAGCGCCGAGACCGGCTCGTCGCACACCACCAAGGCCGGCTCCAGCGCCAACGCCCGTGCGATGCCGATGCGCTGGCGTTGGCCGCCGGAAAACTCATGCGGGTAGCGGCGGATATGCTCCGGCGGCAGGCCGACGAGCTGCAGCAACTCGGCAACCCGGCTGCGGCGCCGGGCGGCATCGCCGTAGCCATGGATCAGCAAGGGTTCGTCCAGCGTGGCGCCCACCGTCATGCGCGGGTTGAGCGACGCGAACGGGTCCTGGAACACGATCTGCATCCGCCGCCGCAGGCGTCGCAGCGCTCCGGCCGGGATGGCGGTGATGTCCTGCCCCTCGAACCGGACGCTGCCTGACGTCGGCTCGATCAGGCGGAGCACGAGACGGGCGGTGGTCGATTTGCCGCAGCCGCTCTCCCCCACCAAGGCGAGCGTCTCGCCGCGGGCGAGCGAGAAGGAGACGCCGTCCACCGCACGCACCAGGCCGGACCGGGTGCGGAAATGCTTGGCAAGGTCGCTGGCTTCCAGGAGGGCGGTCATGCGGTGGCGCGGCCCGTGCCCAATTGCAGAGGGACAGCCCGCTTCTCTTGGGAGACGGATGGGCGGGGGTGGCGCCTCATGCCGCGATCGCCTCGATCGGCGCGCGGATGCAGGCTGCCTGGTGGCCGGGCGCCAGCCCGCGCAGGGGCGGCTGGACCGCCGTGCAGGCTTCCGCGCCGAACACGCACCGCGGATGGAACCGGCATCCTGGCGGCAGGGACGACGGGGATGGCACGGACCCTTCGATCGCCAGCAGGCGGTCCCGGTATTCCTCCAACCGCGGCACGCTGCCCAGCAGGCCCAGCGTGTAGGGATGCTGCGGATCATCGAACAAATCCGTGGCGGATGCGCGCTCCACCACGCGGCCGGCATACATGACGGCCACCTCGTCCGCCATCTCGGCCACCACGCCCAGGTCATGCGTGATCAGCACGATCGCCATGCCGGTCTGCTGTTGCAGGTCGCGGAGCAGGTCCAGGATCTGCGCCTGCACCGTCACGTCCAGCGCGGTGGTGGGCTCGTCCGCGATCAGCAGATCGGGCGCGCAGGACAACGCCATGGCGATCATGACGCGCTGGCGCATGCCGCCGGACATCTGGTGCGGGTATTCGTCCAGCCTGCGGTCCGGCGCGGGGATCCGCACCCGGTCCAGCGCCGCCGCCGCCCGGGCGCGCAGGTTGCGGCCGGCTTTGTCGTGCGCCCTCATCGCCTCCATGATCTGGTCGCCGACCGTGTAGGCCGGATTCAGGCTGGTCATCGGCTCCTGGAAGATCATCGCGATCCGCCGCCCGCGCAGGCTGCGCATGCCGGCCGGCGGCAGGGTCAACAGGTTCTGGCCGTCGAACACCACCTGCCCGGCCGCGATGCGGCCCGGCGGCGGCACCAGCCCCATCACCGACAGCGACAGCATCGACTTGCCGCAGCCGCTCTCCCCGACGATGCCCAGGGTCCGGCCGCGCGCCACCCCGATGTCCACCCCGTCCACCGCGGCGAACGGGCGGCGCTCGCCGGGGAATTCCGTGCGCAGGCCCTCGATTTGCAGGAGATCGGTCATGGCAGCAGGCGATGCAACCGCCGTTCCAGCCACGGCCCGGCGACCAGCCCGAACGCGGCGGCGTAGGCCGGCACCAGCATTAGGCTGTAGCGCGGCGTCGCCACCGTGGTGGCTGCATGCAGCCCCACGATGAACAAGGGCGGCAGCAGGAAGGCAAGCCAGAGCCGGTCGCGGCGCCGCACGGCCCGCCAGACCATCACCGCCAGGAACGGGGCGGCCACCAGGCTGAAATACTTGCGGACCCAGAGCGATTTCCAGGCCATCACCAGGGTGATCGCGGCGAACCGTGCCGGGTGCGGCCAGACGTATTTGCCCAGCAGATAGCCCACCTGGGTGGCAGGATCGGGCGCATCCCGCGCCAGTTCCTGCACCATGATGGTGTTGCCCACCATGTAGAACGTGTCCGGACGCTCCTGCCAGCCGAGCCGCGCCACCGCATCGGGGAAGACCATGCGCGCCGCCGCCGGGCCGAACCCGGGCAGCGCATACAGCCATTGGGCGGTCCATTCCGTCGGCGTCATCGCCTCGTAGGCCATGCGCTGGGCCAGGATGAAGCCGGCATAGCCGGAGGTCGGGGCGGCCGTGCCGAACCGCGCCTCGTTGCGCAGCGACCACGGCGCGATGGTGGCGCCAGCAACCAGGCAGGCAGCGACCAGGGCAAAGCCGAGCCGCCGCTGCCACACGGCCATCGCCAGGCCGGCGAGACCCATCGCCGCCGCCAGGTACAGGTATTCCGGCCGGGTCAGCGTCAGCAGCCCGAGCGCCACGCCAAGCGCCGCGGCCACAGCAAGCCGCGGACGGCGCACCAGGAGGACGGTCAGCAGGCCGCACAGCGCGGAGAGCGGCAGGCTGAGCGCCTCCGTCATCGCGGTACGGGCATAAACCGCGTATTCCGACGTCCCCAGCCCGGCCGCAAGCAAGGCGCACCAGGCCGCCCAGCGGGTGCCGCCGATCGCCAGGGTGGAGGCCCAGATCAGCACCAGCGTTGCCGCCAGCAGCCCGGCCTGCAAGGGGACCAGCAACCCCAGCGAGCCGCGACATCCATCGATCGCCGGCCAGGGTGCGTCCCTGACGCAGGCGGCCGCCTCGGCAAGCCGGCCGTCCAGGGCCGCCACGCCGGCGACCAGCGCAGGATACAGCGGCGCGGTGTATGCGCCGGGGCGCCCGGCCTCGCCCCAGCGCCCGTTGGTGTAGCTGCCGGTCTGGAGCAGGTCGCTGGCGATCCCGAGATAGAGCGGCTGATCGTAGGACCGCAAAGTCTGCGGCTTGAGCGTGGACAGGCCGAACAGGATGCAGCCGAGCGACACGGCCGCAACCAGCACCCATTCACGCCACCGGGCCCGGTCGGCCGGGCTGGCGGCCACTGCCCCGTCCGGCACCTGGCCGGCCGGGGCAAAGCCGATGGTCAGCTACGATAATCCGTCTTGCCGCCCTCGATCTGCCGCAAGGCGGACTGCCAGGCCCACTCGCAATGCCCGAGCGTGCCTTCGGTGTCGAATTGCTGCGCGGTATGCTCGCACACTTCGACGGGCGGCAGGATCAGCTCGCCATCCCCGGCGGCGACCTGCGCCTGGCACGCCCGCTCCAGGTAGTACAGGTCGCTCCACGCCTCGGCGATGCTGCGACCGCCGACCAGCAGGCCGTGGTTGCGCAGGATCATGGCGCGGTTGGCGCCGAGGTCATGGACCAGCCGGTCCCGCTCGTCGAGGTCGAGGGCGATGCCCTCGTAGCCGTGGTAGGACATCTTGCCGTAGAAGCGCAGCGCGTGCTGGCTCATCGGCAGCAGGCCGCGCTTCTGCGCCGAGATCGCGATGCCGGCGGCGGTGTGGGTGTGCACGACGCACATGATATCCGGCCGGGCCATATGGATGGCGGAATGGATGCAGAAGCCGGCGGCATTCACCTCCCGCGCCGACATGCCGGCGTGGTGCGGCTCCGCGATGATGTTGCCATCCAGGTCGATCTTGACCAGGTCGGAGGCGCACATCTCGTCGAACAGCACGCCATACTGGTTGATCAGGAAGTGGTGTTCAGGACCGGGGATCCGGGCCGAGAGGTGGGTGTATACCCAGTCTGTCATGCGGTGATGGGCCACCAGGCGGTAAAGCGCTGCGAGGTCGCATCGGATTTGCCATTCCTCGGCGGACATGCCGCCAAGCGCGGTGGGCGCAGTCTGGACGTTCATGGTCGGATCTCCTGCTCGGGATACCCGGTTATCCGCCGGCCGGCGCCGCGCGGTCAAGCAAGCGCTCTCGTCGCTAGTGTCTGAATTGAATGTCGGCTCACGACCCCTTTGCGGACCCTGGTCACGCAAGGCACAAACCGTCCCCAATCCAACAACTGAGAATTCAATGCAACGGCGCTACGCGACCGCGGACGTGTTCACAGCGAAGCCCTTGGGCGGCAACCCCGTCGCGGTCGTGCTCGACGCGGAAGGGCTGACGGCAGCGCAGATGCAGGCGCTAGCCGCTGAATTTAACTACGTAGATTAGGCCTCCGAAGCGTCTAGCGGCTAGGCGGGATCTGCTTACATCCCGTCTAGCACCACCAGTTGAAGTCGCGATCGACCAAAGGCGTTAAGATCCGACTCGCGTCACCCTCGACTATGTCCATGCGTTTTTACTTGCCGTAATCACCATCCGGGTGCCTCTCAGCACCGCGGATCGCCTCATCCTCCTACACGCTGTAACTACTTGCGTATGCGTTAGACAAGCCATACTGGTACAGTTAATACTATAGCTGCTAGACTGCTGGGTTCTACTCGCCGCGTCGACGCATAATGACAAAATCCTGCAGCCCGGCAATGGCATCGGCGATCGTTAAAATTTCGAAGTACTTGCCCCACTGTTCCGTGACATAAGCGCGGCTATGCATCGCAGCTCGGTAATACTCTGTGTCGGCGATCACGGCATCCAAGGCGCCGTCCCGTGACAGGTTGAGATACCCTTCTGCAAGTAACTGCCGATACAAGCGAGCGGGAAACCGATTATACGCAAATTGCGTGGGCCCTTGGATGGAGATGAACAACAAGGCGCCTGGGCTGGTAACGCGCTGCAACTCCGCAAGCCAAAGCCACTGGTTCTCCTCGCTTAGGTGCGTCATCACTGACAGACCTAGGACAAGGTTGAATTCGCCGTCCGCAAACGAGGTCCGTGGTAGAAGCGGCACAACCTCGAACCGGCCACGGTCGTAGTTCGCCTTGCACCAGGCGATGTTGTCCGGGTCGATGTCTGCCCCCGTGACATCACACGATGTTTCGCCGACCATGTAGCGGGTCACCCGGCCGGCGCCGCAGCCCCAGTCCAAAACCCGGGAGAAGTCCGTCCAACCAAAACCCAACTCACGCAGCGCATTCTCAACGTTCTTGAAGATGATCGCACCGCCCATAGCAAATCGCGTTGAACTTGTGTCGCCGATGACCCGCTTGATATTTGCTTCTGGCGGCAAGGCATACTTCTCAAATGCAGGATTTTTGAAGTGGATGGCCTGGCGCCAGTTGGCTGCAATCATGTGCCCAGTTGGTGATGCGTCGAAGCGCCAGAAAGGTGCATTTCGCAGCTCTTCGATGTGTTTGGTAATCTTGGCTCGTACAACGTAGCCCATGCCGGTCACCTGCGAAAACCGAGACGCTAGTTCCGGATCACGCACCGGGTATTCGACATTGTCGAAGCGATAGCCGTTCACAAAGAACGCCATGTTCGATGTCAGTCCCTCCGGTGCGCCCGCATAGCCTTCCAACACCAGTTCGTCGCCATCCATCCGAATGTCCCCGGGCAGAAAAGGCAGATTGCGCAAGGAAGCGCTTTGCATTTCCCGCTCAGTCCACCGGTCGAGCTCTGCCTCGTCCTGAGCAGAGAAAGCTGCTGGCTCTGGCGCTTGCGTCGGCGGAGCAGAACGGGCCAGATTTTCTTCCAACTGCTGCATGGCATCAGTCAGGCGGCCTTGTTGGGCCCGCATGGCACCCTGCTCCGCTACCAGCCCAGCCACTGTGCCGTTCAGATGCTGAACCGCCTCATGCAAGCGCCGAGCGGGCGGAAACAGAAGTAAGAGCCGAGTGGCTTGGGACTGCGTCATGCTAGGCTGAATCTCCTAAGAATCGTTTGAGGCAACGCGTTTGGCGACGGTGATGACGGCGTAATCGCTTCCGATCGTCCCGTCCCGCATAGCCGCATCTTCCTCCGCAAAGAAGGATTCCATGACGGCTCGGTCTTCGGGGAGATCGGGATCGAAGTTTTGTGCGATATCCGCGAGACCAAGATCCAGCAACGCTCCACCAAGCATACGAACCTCGACGAGGTCGAAATACGTGCTGAGCAGCGGAATGATGTCGGCTGAGCGTATCGCCTCACTAGGATCGGCTGCGAGCATGGCATGATGCCGCGGGTAGCCAAATCTCGTTCCAGACCGCCAAAGCCGCATCCGAGAGATACGGCTCGCTCGATCGGTACGTTGCCCCGCGTTGGCGCAGCAGTTCGGCGAAATGCCCATACGCATCGATTTCGGGCGCACCAGATGCCAGCACGTTCAGCGGTTCGCACCATCGGATGGGCCATCCAGTACCAACCCGGCGTCTGCTCGGTATCGACCGACCACACCGCGCCCACTCTGTTGCGCCGCTGCGCATCGGTCAGTTCATACTGACCGCGGCCCGGGTTGTAATCCTCCTTGTCGGCGGCGCTAAGAAAGCGGCCCTCCTCCCGGCCACGCCAATCGTAGTGCTGCTGCCCGGAGTCGAACAGGCCCGCCTGAATCCCGTCCACGACATCGGGATAGGTCTCGCCATACCAGCCTGCGTCGAAAGCATCAGACGCGCTCGAGTCCGCTCGCGTCTCGTCGGCCGGTGCCATAACTTACCTTCTGCCCCGATCATCCAATCGTCCGGCGCCAAAGTCACGGCGCGAGTGCTATGCCCTATAGCTGGCCTAAACGACCGCTACGACCCCAAGTACCATGCCGTAAACCGCTGCAAGGATGGCTGCCGTCAAGAGGTAAGCTCCGGCTGCATCTATTTCCCCGGTTTTAGCTACACCATCCTATTCAGCGCGTTGCGTCTCGGGTTGCACTCTGACGGCTGGACGCGGTTTATGGCGCGATTTTGGCTCAGAGTTGGTAGGCGCTGGGGTTACTGGGATGGGTTGGTTCTGGGGCGGAGCCCCGTTTGTCACGGCCCGGCTGGTTGAAGGCTACGTGCGATGCCACGGAACAACTCGGCTTCCGGGCAAGCGGCGGCAAACGCGATGTGGACCCGTGTGGCAGTCTCGCTGATACGCCCGGCGATTCTGATCAGCTTCAAGCGCAGGGTGGCGAACTCGGCTGTGGCGAGCGGCTGCGGCTTGGGGATGGCGTCGCGCACCGTCAGCATCAGCCAGTAGGCGGCGGTGTGGAGCACCAGGCGAACCTGGTTGGCCAGTGCGGAACGGCAGCTGGTGCGGTCGGAGGCGAGTTGGCTCTTATGTGCCCTCTCTTCACGCAGCGTCTAAAAGCCTTTACTTGCGAGAGCGACTCACGTTGAGGTCCAAGCAACCTCGAACGATCGCACCCTAATAGCCGCGCAACGGATCGTAGAGGTTCGGCAGCGCCTGCCCCGCCTCGAACCGCCGGATCGCCTCGACGACGTACCGGACGCGCGCACCCCGCGTCGCCAGGCTGGCGAGATGGGAGGTGACGGTGATGCGCGGGTGGGACCACGCTGGATGGCCCGGCGGCAGCGGCTCCTGGGTGAACACGTCCAGCACCGCACCGCTCACGTGCCCGGTGTCCAGGGCGGCCAACAGGTCCTCGAACACCAGGTGGCCGCCGCGTGCGGCGTTCACCACGCCAGCCCCCGGCGGCAGCAGCGCGATGGTGTCGGCGCGGATCGCGCCGCGGGTCTCCGGCGTGTCGGGCAGCAGGCAGACCAGGATGTCGGACCGCCGCAGGAAGGCGTCCCGCTCCGCGGCACCTGCGAAGCATTCCACACCCGCCAGGACCTTCGGCGTGCGCGACCAGCCTGCCACCTGGAAGCCCAGGCCGCACAGCATCTCCGCGGCGCGGGTGCCGAGATTGCCCATGCCCATGATCCCGACCCGCACATCCGGCGCGCATCGCGGGTTCTCGAAGTAGTCCCATGTCGCGGCCGCCTGGGCCCGCGTGATCCGGCGCAGGTCGCGCAGCAGCGCCAGGCAGGCGAGGCTGACATACTCGCCCATGCGCTGCCCCGTCTCCTGCCCGCCCATGCGCACCAGCGGTAGATGGACGGGCCAGGCCGGGTCGCGGGTGATGTGGTCGACGCCGGCGGCAGTGGACAACACCATGCGCAGGTTCGGCATCGCGGCCATGCGGCCGGCATCCGGCTCCCACACCAGCACGTAGTCGACCTGGTGCGGCTGCACCTCCGGGTCGTCCCACCAACGCACCTCGAACTCGGGCGCGATCTCGGCGAAGTGGCGCTGCCAGTCGGGCATCGCCGCCTCGCCGCCGGACTTGACCAGCAGCAGCGTCACTGGATGTCACCCGGGCGCCGCATCGCCCGGCGTTCCGGCGCCCCCAGGTCCAGCCCGTTGCAGATGGCCGGGATGTTCCGGATCGCCAGCGCGGCCAGGTCGTCGGCCGTGATTGGGTAAGACATGGCTTTCGCGCTCCGTTTGGCTGCGGCAGCATCCCCGGGTTGACCGGGGGTGACAAGCGATGGCGGTGATGCGCGGCGGCCAGGCGGTGTACGGCGCCGCCCTTGGAATCCTGATGCTGGAGGCGCGCTTCGCCCGCGTGCCGGGCGACATGGGCAATGCCGCCACCTGGCCCTTCCCGGTGCACTACCGCGTCGTGGCCGGCGCCAGCCCGGAGCGGGTGGTGCTGCGCCGGGCTGAGGGATTGCTGCAACCCTTCCTCCAGGCCGCGACGGAGCTGGTGGCGCTGGGGGCGGCCGCCATCACCACCAATTGCGGCTTCCTCTCGCTGTTCCAGCGCGAGCTGGCGGCTCATGTCGGGGTGCCCGTCGCCACCAGCGCGTTGATGCAGGTGCCCTGGGCGCAGGCCACGCTGCCGCCGGGCCGCAGGGTCGGGGTGGTGACGATCTCCGCCGCCAGCCTGACGCCGGCGCATCTGGAGGCGGTGGGCGCACCCGCCGACACGCCGGTCGTCGGCTGCGACGATGGCAGCGAGCTGTTCCCCGTGTTGATCGCCGGCGCACGGGACGACCTGGACACCGAGGCGGCGGAGCGCGACGTGCTGGACAGCGCCCGCGCGCTGGTGGCGGCGCATCCGGAGGTCGGCGCCATCGTGCTCGAATGCACCAACATGCCGCCCTACGCCGCCGCCGTGGCGCGCGCGACCGGCCTGCCGGTGTTCGACTCCGTCACGCTGGTGCATTGGCTGCACGGCGCCGCCCGGCCGCGGCGCTGGGGTGCATTCTAGCGATCGGCACCCAAGCTGTGGCGCTGAACCGCGAAGGCCCGCCCATGACCCGTCCCGCCCGTCACAGCGTGGGTTGCTGAATGTCCCGCACCGGGGCGCTCCGCCTGCTGGCGCCGTTCATCGCCCGGTATGGCTGGCAGGTCGCGGCGGCCACGATCGCGCTGCTGGCCTCGGCCGGGTTGACCTTGCTGCTCGGCCAGGGGGTGCGCCACCTGATCGATGGCGGGTTCGCCAGCGGCAGCACGGCGCGGCTGAACGCCACCGCGGCAGCCATGGCGGGAGTGATCGGCCTGCTGGCGGTGGCCACGACGGCCCGGTTCGGGCTGGTCACCTGGCTGGGCGAGCGCATCGGCGCCGACGTGCGCCGGGCCGTGTTCGACCGGGTGATCACCCTCTCGCCCGCCTGGTTCGAGACGGCGCGGGTGGGGGACGTGCTGTCCCGCCTACAGGCCGACACCGCCGTGTTGCAGGCGCTGACCGGGTCCGCCCTGTCGCAATGGCTGCGCTCCGCCCTGTTGCTGGTGGGCGCGTTCGCCATGCTGGTGGTCACCTCGCCGCTGCTCTCCGCCTTCGTGGCGGCCATCGTGCCGCTGGTGGTGGTGCCGCTGGTCGTGTTCTCCCGCCGGGAACGCGCGCTGTCCCGCGTGGCGCAGGAGCGGCTGGCCGACCTCGGCGCCTTGGCGGAGGAAACCTTCGGCGCCCTGCGCACCGTGCAGGCCTTCACGGAGGAGCCGTTCGCCCGCGCCCGCTTCGCCGCCGCGACGGAGCAATCGGTTGCCGCCGCCCGCGCCCGCATCCGCTCCCGCGCCGGGGTGATCTTCGTGGTGATCCTGCTCGGCTTCAGCGCCATCACCTTCGCCCTGTGGGTCGGCGGCCGGGAGGTGCTGGCGGGCCGCATGACCGGGGGCGCCCTGTCCGCCTTCGTGTTCTACGCCGTGGTGGTCGCGACCTCCGGTGCAGGACTCAGCGAGCTGTGGGGCGAGCTGCAACGCGCCGCCGGGGCGGCGGAACGCATCGCCGAGCTGCTGGCCGAGCGCCCGGCGATCGCCGCCCCGCCGCATCCGCGCGCCCTGCCCTCGCCGGCCTCGGGCCGGGTGGTGTTCGACCGGGTGGCGTTCCACTACCCGGCGCGACCCGCGCAGGCCGCACTGGACGGCTTCAGCCTGACCATCGAGCCGGGCGAGACGGTGGCGCTGGTCGGGCCGTCCGGAGCGGGCAAGACCACGGTGCTGCAATTGCTGCTGCGGTTCTACGACCCCGGCAGCGGCGGCATTTCCCTGGACGGGGTGGACCTGCGCGATGCCGACCCGGCGGCGGTACGGACCCGGCTGGGGCTGGTGCCGCAGGACCCGGTGGTGTTCGGCGCCGATGCCTGGACCAACATCCGGTTCGGCCGGCCGGATGCGAGCGACGCCCAGGTCCGGGCCGCCGCCGCCGCCGCGCATTGCGACTTCATTGCGGGCCTGCCGCAGGGCTGGGACACGTTCCTGGGCGAGAAGGGCGTGCGGCTGTCCGGCGGCCAGCGGCAACGGCTCGCCATCGCCCGGGCCATCCTGCGCGACCCGGCGGTGCTGCTGCTGGACGAGGCCACCAGTGCGCTGGACGCCGAGAGCGAACAGGCGGTGCAGCAGGCCCTGGCCGCCCTGTCGCGTAACCGCACCACGCTGGTGATCGCCCACCGCCTGGCCACGGTGCGGCGCGCCGACCGCATCGTGGTCGTGGAGGCCGGCCGCATCGTCGCCAGCGGCTCGCATGATCGGCTGGTGCGGGAGGGTGGGCTGTACGCCCGGCTGGCGGCCCTGCAATTCGGAGCGGAGCCCGTGGGCCAAGGCAGCCGTGCCGGTCAGGCCGGCTTGTAGGCGCTGCCGTCCTCCGCACGCTGCGGATGGTCGACGTAGCGGCTCTCCGCCGGGACGGCCACCCGGGTGAAGTCGCGCGCAAGCCGGTCCAGCGCGTCCCGCAGCGCCGGGCCATGGAGGGCACGGCCATGGCCGGTCACCGCCACCTCCGGCGCCAGCGCCGCCAACACGCGGACCGACCGCTCCGCCGCCTGCCAGTCATGCGTGAAGTATTTGGGCGGCCCGTGGATCTCCGGCGCCTGCGTGGCGGCGGCATAGGCGCTCTCCCCGGCGACGGTGATGAACGCGTCGCCGGCGACCAGCGTGCGATCCTCCGCGCGCCACAGCGACACGTGGCCGACCGAGTGCCCCGGCGTGTGGATCCAGCGCCAGCCCGGCAGGTCCGGGATGCTGCCGTCCGCCGGCAGGTCACGCAACCGGCTGCCGACATCCACCGGGCTGCGCGGGTACAGCGGCGACAGCAAGGCCATCATCCCGCCGCCGACCGACGCGTCCGCCTTCGGGTAGGAGGCCGAACCGTCCAGGTAGGGACGTTCCAGCGGATGGGCGTAGACCGGAACGTCCCACCGCTCCGCCAGGGTTTGCAGCGCGCCCACATGGTCGAAATGCCCGTGCGTCAACACGATGGCGCGCGGCGGCACGTCCGCGCCGAACCGGTGCGCGGCGTCCCCCGCGATACGTTCCGCCATGCCGGGGATGCCCGTGTCCACCAAAACCCAGTCCGACCCGCCGGGCTCGCCCACGTACACCACGTTGACGAACATGAGGCGGCGGTAGGCCACGCCGGCGGCGGCCTCCAGCGTGCCGTCCCCGGCCTCGTTCGCGGCGACGCTTGCGGGATCAATGGGGATCTGTTGGGTCATGGCGGCTTTTCCTCGGCAGGTATGGACACAAGGCGCCGCCGCGCCCGGCGTTGCGCACCGCCGCCATAAGTGAGGCGTGGACGCGCGACGGACGGAGCCGGATCTGCCGTCAGAACGTCTTGTCCGCCCAGCCCAGCGCGTCGATCTCCACCTGGGTCATGTGCTGCTTCGGGTTCTTGGTGAGGAAATACCCGGTGGAGAACCCCATGGGTGTCGCGGCCGGTACCAGCTTGCTGTCGCTGACGAAATACCAGGCCCCGCTTTGCCCGAGCTTCCTGGTGCTCTTCGCCTCCGCCGGCATGTCGATCATGTCGAAGCCCTTGAAGACGGCGCCCTTCACGTCGCTGCCGGAGGTGCCGAGGACCGGATCGTAGGGCACGCCATCCACCTCAAGCCAGGTGTGCGAGTTGATGCCCGCCTCGCCGGTGAACAGGATCATGCCCAGCGACTGGCTCTGGTCGTTGAACACGTTGCCGCCGAACGACCTGTCGAGCGTGCCCTTGCCGGGTATGTCGCTCAGCTTCTTCGTCATGAGCGCGTTCGGCCAATGGACTTGCTTGACGTCAAGGCCCGCCGTGTCGCCCAGGCCCGGCATGGCGCCGACCAGGTATTGCAGGATGTTCACGATGTTGTGGCAATCGGTCCGGGGCGGCTCGTCGTCGTCGTCGTCGTCCAGGCCGGCCACGATTTCGCTCGGGCTGCCGACATTCGTGCCGATATAGGCGACCTTGACGTCGGCCCCCGAGAGCAGGCTGTCGAACAGCTCCTCCGTCAGGGCTTGGCGCTCGAGCTTGGGGTCGGCCTGCTTGGGCTTGCCGCGCCGGTTGTCCTCGACCGTATCGAACAGCTTGAGCATCGGCATGGCCTCCGCCAGGTCCGACCACTCGTCGGGCGACGCGGCTTGCAGCGCATCCCGTAAATCGGGCGACGACAAGACCCGCATCCGCGCGCCGCTATCGATGCCGGCCAGCACGGTGCCGATGAAATAGTCCGGGTCGTTCAAGGCGGCGGCCTTGATGTCCGCGGGCAACAGGGTCCGGTTCGCCAACGCCTTGCTGAGGCGCGGGATGCTCTTGTCGTTCTTGACGGCCACGAGATGGTCGAGTTCGAACTTCAGCAACCCGGCGAAGCTCTTGTCCGGCGACAAGTCGCCGATCGCGTCGCTGAATTTCCTCTCATGCTGCTTCTGTGCCAGGATGATTTCGTCCGCCTGACCTTGCGCCTGCCGGTCTCCGGCCTTTAACGCTGCGCGGCTCCTGGTATCGGCATCGTTCTTCCGGGCGATCGCGTCTTCCAGCCTGTCGTAGAGGTGTTCCAACGCGTTGGTCGGGTCGCGATCGTACAGCAGCTTGGTGACGCCTTTCTTGCCCTGCGCGACTGACTTCTCGAGCAATGCCTGCGTCGCCGGGTCATCCAGGCCACGCGGCACCAGCTTGGCCAGCGCCGCATCCACGACGTCGTCTGGCAGTTTTTCCTGCCAGAATGGCCGCTTGTCGTCATTGTCATAGTGCTTCGACAGCTTGTAGGAGACGAGATCCACCAGGTATCCCTTGTCGAGCCGCGCGATATCCGCAGCATTGGCAGCGAAGGAGGTATCGTCATCCTTGCCGACGGCCTTCTCCAGCGCGCTTTTGTACTTGGATGGAACCGCCGGACTCTTCTTGGGCTTCTTCAGAGTTCGGAACGCTTCCATGAACTCGTCACGTGTCTTCTTGCCCATGCTGAACCTTGCGCAAAGTGCCCGACCGAAATGAAAATACAGCTATCGCGGACGCCGCCCCATGTCGATACCGCCCGGGGCGCCTGCCGAGCCATGCGTCGTTCCCATGGTGAAGCCGGCGGGCAGGAGGTCCCGCGGCGCCGGGCGCTGCCTCACCGCCGCAGCATCGCCCACAGGGCCAGCCGCATCTTGCGCCCGTAGGGCGGCGCCAGGAATTCGAACCCGCTGAACCGCCCCGGCCGGTAGACCCCGCGCGCGTGGGAGAAGCGGCGGAACCCGTCGCGGCCGTGATAGGCGCCGCTGCCGGACGCCCCCACGCCGCCAAACGGCAGGTCGTCCTGCAGGCAATGCATCAACACCGAGTTCACCGACATGCCGCCCGACAGCGTGTGCAACGACGCGGCGGCCAGCTTCGCCTTGTCGCGGGTGAAGGGATAGAGCGCCAGGGGCCGCGGCCGGTCTCGCACGAAGCGGAACGCGTCGTTGAGCTCGCGATAGCCGACCACTGGCAGGATGGGGCCGAAGATCTCCTCGTTCATCAACCGGCCGTCGAGCGGCGGGTCCAGCACCACCGTGGGGCCGAGCCGGCGCTCCGCATAGGCGTCCGCCGACCGCAGGATGGTCGCACCGGCTGCTTCCGCCTCGTGCAGCAACGCGTGCAGCCGCTGGTGATGGCGGTCGGAGATGATGGCGGTGTAATCCGGGTTGCCGCCGATGCTGGGATACATGCGCGACGCTGCGGCCATGACGGCGTCGGCGAAGCCGGCGGCGTGCTCCTGCGGCACCAGCGCGTAATCCGGGGCGATGCAGGTTTGCCCGGCACTGAAGAACTTGCCCAGCGCCACGGTGCGGGCGGCCGACGCCACGTCGTAGTCGCGGCACAGGATAGCCGGGGATTTGCCGCCCAGTTCCAGCGTCACCGGCGTCAGCGTCTCCGCCGCGGCCCGGGCGACCTCCCGTCCGACCGCGGTCGAGCCGGTGAACAGCAGGTGGTCCAGCGGCAATGCGGACAGGGCCTTCGCCACCTCGGGGCCGCCCGTGACCACGCTCGCCTGGGCCGGATCGATCGCCTCGTCAATCAGCACGGCGAACAGGGCGGAGAAACGCGGCGTGAGTTCGGATGGCTTGACGATCACCCGGTTGCCCGCGGCCAGGGCATCGACCAGCGGGCTCACCGACAGCAGCAGCGGGTAGTTCCACGGTGCGATGACCGCCACGCAGCCGAGCGGACGCCACTCCACCCAGGCGCGGCCGGGCTGGAAGCTGACATCGACGCGCCGTTGCTCCGGCCGCATCCAGCGCACCAGGTTGCGCCGTGCGGTCCGGATCGCGGCCAGGCACGGCACCACTTCCGCGAGGATCGTCTCCTCGTGGGACCGGTGGCCGAAATCGACCGAAATGGCCTCCGCAAGGGCGTCCCGGTGCGATCGCAGCAGGGCATCCAGCGCCTTCAGGGCCGCCAGGCGCTGTTCGGCGGGGGGAGGTCCATCGCGCCGGTCGGCCTGGCGCTGCATGGCCAGGACCTGCGCCGGTGCGGTGCGTCCGGCCGCACTGGCTGGCACGGCGATATCCATCCTGCGCCTCCCGTATCACGCCCCCATCCTTGGGGATGAACCTGCCGCAGGCAAGTTGCCGTCGCCAGCCCGGCTGACTAGCCTCGCGCCAGGTCCAAAGGAAATACCTGCCGATGATCGAGCTTCACACCTGGAACACCCCGAACGGGCGCAAGATCAGCGTGGCACTGGAGGAGATGGGGCTGCCCTATCGCGTGCATACCATCGACATCACCAAGGGTGAGCAGCACCAGCCCGCCTTCCTCGAGATAAGCCCGAACAACCGTATCCCGGCGATCGTGGACCCGGATGGTCCCGGCGGCAGCCCGGTGAGCGTGTTCGAAAGCGGCGCGATCCTGCTATACCTTGGCGAGAAGACCGGCCAGTTCCTGCCCGCGGACCTGCGCGAGCGCATTCCCGTCCTGGAATGGCTGATGTGGCAGATGGGCGGCTTCGGCCCCATGCCAGGCCAGGTGCACCACTTCCTCGCCGTGAAGGACCCTGCGGACCAACGCTATGGGCTGGAGCGCTACTCGGCCGAAACCCGCCGGCTCTACGGCGTGCTGGATCGCCGCCTGGCCGACAGGGAGTTCGTGGCCGGCGCGCTGTCGGTGGCGGATTTTGCCATCCTGGGCTGGGCCTGGCGGCATGAGCGTCATCGCATCGACCTGGCCGGCTTTCCGCATGTCGGCCGATGGTACGACGCGCTGATGGCCCGGCCCGGCGTGACACGGGGGTTCGAGGTTGCGCTTTCATAGCGATGTCCGGCCCCGCGCATCGCTTGAGGGTGGGCTTTTGAAGCGCGGCAATCATGCCCAAAATCTGGGCTAGCCTGCAGCCACCTGAGTAAAGACGTGACGCAACGTGAAGAGGCTAAATAAAAATACATGTCGCCCATTCCAAAATAATCCGAGAGTCACATCTCGCAGCATGAGCACCAGTCTATAGTTGTGAGCTCACGTTGCTGTGAGCAGCGAAACCGTTCTACCTTGCATCTGGCGTCGGTCGACCACCGTAGAGGCTCAATTCAAGGAGCCTGCGGATGACGATGTGCAGCCAGCGTATCCTGTTTGCCGATGACGATGTGCTGACCCAGTGGATCATGACCGAGGTGCTGACGCATGCCGGGTTTTCCGTGGCGAGCGCCTGCCGCACGACCGAGGCGTTGGATTTGTTGAACGGCTCCGCCGAGTTCGACCTGCTGCTGACGGATTTGGACCTGCCCGATACCGTCAACGGGCATGAGCTCGCCGACCACTGGCATAGGACGCTCCCAGGATGCCCGGTGATCTACACCACGACCAGGCGCGGCCTGGTCGTCCCGGTCCTGGAGCAGCATGAATACGTCATCGAGAAGCCGTTCGGGGCCGCCAAGCTCCTGCGGCTGATCGACTGGGCGTTGGAGGAGGCGAGCTTCCGCCCCTTCATGCCCGCCTGCGCGCGCCGCGGCCAACACGTGCACTGAACCGCTACAACCAGCCGCGGCCTACCGCCACGACGCGCAGCACGATGGTCATCGCCTTGCTCAGCTTCGGCATCGCCTCCGCCCAGGCTGGACAATCGAATCGGTCGAACTCCGGAAGGAGCCGTCCACCCCGTTGAAAGACCGAGCGGCAGGTCAGCAAAGCTGGGTCAGGCATGGTGTCCACCAGCCAGGCGTAGAGCGCGAGGTCCTTGCCAGGCCGATAGGAATGCCGGCCGAGCGGCGCCAACCCGGCCGTCCCGGCGCATAGGCCGGTTTCTTCCTGCAGCTCGCGCCGGGCAGCAGCCTCCGGCGCCTCGCCAGGCTCGGCCTGTCCCTTGGGGATGTCCCAGCGCGGCGACTGCGTGGCGTGGCCGATCAGCAGGTGACGGCCATCCGTCACGACGACCCCGCAGGACAGCACGCGGGTCAAGCGGGGGGCACGCCCTCCACAACCTCGCTGCCGCGCCGCCATTTGTGGCTGCTGGCGCCGTAGGCGAGCATGCGGCCGTCCGCATCCTTGATCTCGACCCGGGTGAAGTAGAGCGACCGTCCGCGGCTGACCATCTCGCCCGTCCCGAACACGCGGCCGGTCTTGGCCTGCCCGACGAACCGGCAATCGAGGTCGACCGTGACGGAGTAGCGCCGATGACCCGGCAGGCTGCACCACAGCCCGCACAACGCCCCGGCCTCGTCCAGCATCGTCATCAAGGTGCCACCATGGAGGATGCCGTTGGCGTTCAGGTGTTTCGGCAGCACGTCCAGCGCGACCCGAGCGAAGCCGTCGCGCCATTCAACGCACTCGAAACCGAGCAAGGTGTGGAGGTTGTCGGGCTTGGTCATGCCACAGCCCTGGCGGACGGCGGAACCGCCGTCAAGCCGGTCCGGCTACATCTGGACGGCCTGCACCGCCGTCTCCAACTCGGCGAAGCTCGGCATATGCTCGTTCGGGGCCATCTTGCGGCCGGTCTCGACGCTCACCTGCGGGGCATTGCCGTGCAGGTGCGTGACCAGCACGGCGCGGATGACTTCGAGGTATTTCGACTCCTCCTCCACCACGCCCTTGATCCGCGCGGCGAAGGGGCCGGCGATGCCATAGGCCATCAAGATCCCCAGGAACGTCCCCACCAACGCGCCGCCGATCATGGCGCCCAGCACGGCAGGGGGTTCGTTGATGTGCGACATGGTCTTGATCACGCCCAGCACGGCCGCGACGATGCCCAAGGCAGGCAGGGCGTCCGCCACGGCCTGCACGGCGTGGCTCGCATGCAGTTCCTCGTGCAGCGTCTTCTTCAGCTCCCGTCCCATCACGTCCTCGATCTGGTGGGGGTCGTCCGCATTCATGCCCACCATGCGCAGGTAGTCGCAGATGATCGCGCAGGCGTGGTGGTTGGCGATGATCTTGGGGTATTTCTGGAAGGCCGGGCTCTCCGCCGGCTTTTCGATATGCGCCTCCAGCGCCATGGCGCCCTTGGTGGTGGCCAGGCGGGTGAAGTAATACAGCAGGCTGAGCAACTCCACGTAGTCGACCTTGTGGAAGCCGGCGCCCTTCAGCGCCTTCTTGACGCCGCCCAGGGTGTGCTTCACGTCGTGCATGCTGTTCGACATGACGAAGGTGCCGATCGCGGCGCCCCCGATGGTCAGCATCTCGAACGGGATTGCCTCGATCAGCGGTTCGAAACTGCCGCCGGACATCATGTAGCTGCCGAACACGCAGGCAAGCGCGAAGCCGAGGCCACCCAACGTCAACATGGGATATTATGCTCCGCTTTTGCGGGTGGAGGCCTCGCGCAGGACGACGATGGCGATCCGGCGGTTCACGGCGGCCATGGGGTCGGCGGGGAGCAAGGGGTCGCGGTCGGCGCGGCCGGATACGGTCTGGACGCGCGCCTCGGGCAGGCCGGCCTCCGCCAGCAGGCGCCGCGTGGCGTTGGCCCGCTCGGCGGACAGTTCCCAGTTGGAGCGGTCGGTGCCGCGATAGGGCGAGGCATCGGTGTGCCCGGTGATCGACAACCGTTCCGGCAGCTTCATCAGAACGGGCGCAACCTTCAGCAGCAGGGCCCGGGCGCGGTCGTTCAGTACCGCCGACCCGCTGGCGAACATCGCCTGCTTGTCCTCGTCCAGGATCTGGATGCGCAATCCTTCGGGGGTGATGTCGACGGCGAGTTGGCGGCCGAGATCGGCCAGTGCCGGGTCGCTGGCGACCATCTCGCGGATCTGGGTCGCAGCCTGGTCGAACGAGGCCTTCTCCTTCTGCGCCAGCTCGGCCCGCAACTCCGCCTCCGACTTATTCACCGGGCCGGCTGCGGAGGCGGGCGTGACCTGGTCGCCAGGCTTGGGCGTGTCCTTGGCCGCCTGGCCGCCGGCATGCTGCGCCGCCCGGCGCGGATCGTTGCCGGGCGTGCCGTTGGCAATGGCGGCCGCGGTTGCCGGCGTGTCGCTGTCATCCTCGTCGACATCGATGGACGGCTTCACGTCCGCATTCATCACCTGGATCGCACCGCGATCGGAGGCGAGCGAGCCGTCATCGTTCGGGGTATGGCCGCCGAAGATGGCGCCGTAGCCGGAGAAGTTGCGGGACATCTCGCTGGTCGGACTGAAGTAGTCGGCGATGCCGTTGCGTTGTGCCGAGGTGGTGGCGTTCAGCAGCCACATCAGCAGGAAGAACGCCATCATGGCGGTGACGAAGTCGGCATACGCGACCTTCCAGGCGCCACCGTGGTGGCCGCCCTCGACCACCTCCTCCTTGCGGATGACGATGGAACGCTTGTCGCCCGCCTTCTTGTCCGACTTGCCCGCCATCAACCATCCCCGGAGTACGCCGCCACTGTAGGAGCGGAGTGCTTAACCGGTCGCTAAGTCGGGCGGACCGGCCAGCCTTACGGGGCAGACGGCTCCTGCTCGATGGGCCTGGAGGTGCGGAGCTCGAAGACGGACCGCAGAAACCGGCGGCCTGGTTTCTCGATGACCGTGTACGTCACGGCCGCGCACGCGACGATGATCGGCAGCGTCAGCACGATGCCGACCGGGTCCGCCCACGGCACGTGGTAGCTGCGCAGCCTGGCTTGCAGCGCCACCTTGACCGGGTTGAACCGGGGATGCAGCAGGTAGACGGAGTACGACAGGTCACCCAAGACGTAGCAGACCTTGTGGCCCAGGATGCGTGCCACGAGCCCGGTATCCTCGGACAGGCTCATCACCAGCAGCATGAACAGCAGGATCAGCAGGACGTCGGTACCCGGGAACAGCAACGTCGCGATGATGAGCACGACGAGCGGCAGCGTGACAGTGGCGCCGACGCGGTCTTGCCAGCGATAGGCCAGCAGCCCGACCGAAAACCCGCCCAGGCATCGAAGCAGCGGCGCAATGGTGGACACCCCATACAGGTCCAGCGGCCCCATGCGGGATGGCTGGTCGCCGACCACCGCAGCATCGGGCGCGAACGAGATTGCGGCGAGCGCCAGGAACGCCACGGCAAGGAACAGCACCGGCCGCCAGGACGCCTTGCCGAGCGCCAGCATCATCAGCACCGGGCAGGCCAGGTAGGCCGCCCATTCCGTGCTGATCGACCAGGCCGGTCCCACGATGCTCTCCGCGAACCACCAGGACTGCACCAGCAGCAGGTTCAGCACGAGCGTCGGCACGGGGTTGGCGATCTGGCCGAGATGGCTGAAGCCAAGCTGGAAGACGATGAACGTGAAGACCGTTATCACGGCGTAGACGGGATAGATCCTGGCCAGGCGCTTCAGCAGGAAACCCGCGTAGCTCCTGAACGACAGGCGCTGCGTCAACGAATTGCCGTAGTTGAGCGCCATGACAAACCCGCTCAGGACGAAGAAGAGATCGACGGCGTTGTAGCCGTGCCGCAGCACGGTGTCCGCCGGGCCGGTTGCGGTCACGTTGCCGGCTTCGTGGAACACCACGACCGACAAAGCCGCGAGACCCCGCAATCCCGTAAGCGACCTGATGTCCCGGGGCATGAGCATCCCTCGACCTGTCCAATGCGGAACGGAGTTGACTGCATCCGCATCGACGCGTCCAGGGAGGCCGCGCCGAGCGCGCCGCGTTTGCAGCGGCACGGGCGCGGATGCAGGATCGGCGATGTCGTTCACCTGTCCAGGTCAGGAAGCCGAATGCTCTTGAAGCTTGCAAGCGTCGCGACGATCCTGCTGGCCGCCTGCGGGCCGGGCCGGGCGCAAATGCCGTCCTCGGCCTTCATCGGGACGATCGGCGTCGACACGCACATGGCTTACACGGACGGCCGGTATCGCGACGTGGACCGGGTGATCGCCCACCTGGCGTATATCGGTGTCAGGAACGTGCGCGACGGGATCAGCAACGGCGCGCGCGGCTCCGCCGGCATCGGCACCTATGTGAAGATGGCGCGCACCGGCGTGGCATGGACCTTCCTGGTCTCCGCAGGCGGCCCGGAAACGGACGAGTCGTTGAACGCCACCCTCGCCCTGATACGAACGGTGGAACAGGGCGTGCCCGGCAGCGTGCGCATCATCGAGGGCACCAACGAGATCAACAACTACCCCGTGCTGTGGAACGGCAGCACGGATAAGACGGGACGGCCCGAACTGGAGGAGGCGCTGGCGATGCAGCGCGCGCTCTACTCGCGGGTCCGTGCCGACCCCGTGCTGGGCCACGTCAAGGTCGCGATGTTCACCGGGGCGAAGGCCGGCAGCATCCCGGCCGCCCCCGACCCGGGATCGACGCCGGGCCTGGCCGACCTGGTGACGCAGCACCCCTACCCCAATCACGGCGGACCGCCGGCCGAGTGGCTGGCGCGGGGCGTCGCTACCCCTGGGATGACCGGGCCGGCGATCTATACCGAGACGGGCTACTCCAGCAATGGCGGGACCTCGGGCGGCGTGGATGCCGACGTGCAGGCGCGGTATGGCCTGGATTTGCTGTTCGATGCGGCGAAGCTCGGGATCGTCCAGACATCATGGTACCAGCTGCTGGATGCGTACCCGAAGGGATCGCGCCAGGGCGATGACGGCTACGGGCTGTTCGATTTCGACGGAGCGCCCAAGCCGATCGCGGTGGCGCTGCACAACCTGACCACGATCATGGCGGAGGCGGGCGGCCGGCCATCAGGCGGACGCCCTGCCGCCATCGGCTACACCGTCGAGGGCCTGCCGAAATCCGGCCAATCCATGATGGTGAGCCGGTCGGACGGCGCCGCCGACATCCTGGTCTGGGCTGAACCGGCTATCTGGAACAGCAGTTCGGGATCGGCCGTCGCGGCTGCCGCAGCCAAGGTGACGGTGACGTTGGACCAGGTGGCCAGCCAAGCCCGGATATTCGACCCGCTGGCCGGGGTAGAGCCTGTCCAGCAGGTCCGCAACACCCGCACCGTCACGGTAGACGTCACCGATCATCCGGTCATCCTCCGCGTGGAGCGGGCGCGGCCCTGACCGGCTAACCCGGCGCGAGCGCGCGGCTGAACACGGCGGGGTCCACGTTGCCGCCGCTGATCACGATGCCGACGACCTCGCCCCTCGCGGCGTAGCGGCCGCACAGCAGTGCCGCGAGCGCCACCGCGCCGCCGGGTTCGACCACGAGCTTCAGGTGGGTGAAGGCGAACGCCATGGCGGCCAGCACCTCGGCGTCCGACACGGCCACCGCCCCGGCCAGGTGCGCCTGGTTGACGGCGAAGGTGATCACACCGGGCGTGGGCGCCAGCAAGGCGTCGCACAGCATGGACCCGCCGGGCGGATTGCCGACGCGATGCCCCTCCGCCAGGGAGCGGCCGGTGTCGTCCCAGCCCTCCGGTTCGACCGCGACCACCTTGGTGCCGGGCGAGGCGCCGGACATGGCGAGCGCGCAGCCGCCGATCAGGCCGCCGCCGCCCGTGCACACCAGCAGCGAATCCAGCGCCAGCCCGGCCGCGGCGGCATCCTCCGCCAACTCCAGTGCCAGCGTGCCCTGCCCTGCGATCACGTCGGGATGGTCGAAAGGCGGCACCAGCGATGCGCCCGTGTGCGCCACGTAGGCGGCCGACAACGCCTCGCGATCGTCGGCGATGCGGTCGTAATGGATGATCTCCGCGCTCCAGCGTCGCGTGCTCTCGACCTTGATGGCGGGGGCGTCCGCCGGCATGAACACCGTCGCGTGCGCACCGACGCTGGCAGCCGCGCAGGCGACGGCTTGGCCGTGATTGCCGGAGGAATGCGTCACCAGCCCAGCGGCGCGCTGCGCTTCGGTCAGCTTCAGGGTGGCGTTGGTGGCGCCGCGGAACTTGAACGAGCCGGTCCGCTGCAGCGGCTCCGGCTTGACCAGAACGGTGGCGCCGGTGCGCTCGTCCAGCAGCGCGTTGCGCAGCATGGGGGTGCGGACCACGCGGCCGGCGAGCCGGGCACGGGCGGCAAGGACATCCTCGTAGGTGGGCACATTCATCGTCGGCCACTCCTCATCGGCTGGGCAGGCGCACCATGTCCTCCCGCGCCGTCACGCGGAAGAGGTCGTATTGCTCCGCGACCGCGCCGTCCCGGCTGCGGGTCACGGTTCCCGCCGGCGTCAGGCTCAGCCAAGGGGCTGGGTCGGGCGGCCCCGCGCGTCGATGGCTGCGGACCAGCAATCCGGTCCGCCCGGCAACCGCGGCGGTGGGAAGCGCGAACAGCGCCCAGCGCGGCTCCGCCCCGACCACCGGACCAGGCAGGTCGTGCGCCAGGATCGCTGCCAGCCCGTAATTATCCGCCGCGATGAAGCCGGCCGGCTGGCTGCCGACCTGGCGCGCCAGCGCGTCCCAGCCGCCGAGACGGATCAGGGTCGGATCGAGCCGCCGCGGCAGCGGCAGCAGCGCGGTCGCGGCCTGGATGTAGACCAGCGCACCGATCGCGAAACCCGACGCAGCCGCCGGCCGCCATAACCTGCCCGCATAGGCCGCAGCGGCGATGCAGCCGGCAGGAAACAGGATGGCAGGCCAATTCGCCTGCACCCGGTCGCCGACGGCGTGCTCCAGGAACACCAGCGCTCCCGGCACGGTGAGCGCCGCAAGCAGCGCGGGCGCCGGGCCCTGCCGCCATCGACGCGTCGCAACCCAGGTGCCGACGGCGCAGAGCACCGCAACCAGCGGCGTGCCCAGCCCGATCTGGCTGCCCAGCAACTCGACGACGAAGCGCGCCGCGTCCGCCGGATGCCAGTCGCCGGTGCGCCCGCCCTGCTTGGCGAAGCTCGCCCAACCATGGGCTGCATTCCATTGCAGGACGGGAAGGAAGCAGAGCAGGGCCAGTATGCCGCCAGCCCAGGGCCATGGGGTGCGGAGCCAACGCCGCCCCTGCGGGGTCGCGAGCAACCAAAGGCCGATACCGGCGCCGAGCAACGCCGCGGTGTACTTGCTGGCCAGCGCGCCACCGGCGAACAGGCCGACCGCGAGCCACCAGCCGCCTCGGCCGGTGGCGTGCAGGCGGCCCAGCGCCCAAAGCGCCGCCGTCCAGAAGAACAGCAGCGGCGTGTCCGGCGTCATGGTCACCGCACCGACCGCCAGCAGCAGGGTGGCATTCAGCAGCGCGGCAGCCGCCAGGCCCAGGCGCCGGCCGGGAAACAAATCCTCCGCCGCTCCCGCCAGCATGACGGAGCCGAGCGCGGCGGAGACCGGACCCAGCAGGCGGATGCCGAAGGCGCCCTGCCCGGCCAGCATGGTTCCCGCCCGGATCCACAGCGCCACCATCGGCGGATGATCCAGGTAGCCGGGCGCCAGGGCGCGGGACCATACCCAGTAATAGGCCTCGTCGGCCGAGAGCGGGGTGAACCCCGCGACCGCCAGGCGCACCGCCGTCAGCAGCGCCAGGAGGATCAGCGCGCGCGCCACACCAGGGTCGCCGAGATGGCGTAGTTCCACACCAACCCGACCGCGGCGCCCGCCAGGCCGGCGGGGGTCCACCCCGCGTGGCCGGAATACAGCATCTGGGCGATGCCGATATCGGCGTAGGCGCCGAGGCCGCAGCCCAGCAGGAACAGCAGCAACCCCCGCGTCAGCGCCGGCCCGCGCAGCCGGGCGTCCCGGTATGTCACCACGTTGTTGAGCTGGAAGTTGGCCAGCATGGCCACCAGCGTGGCCGCGGCCTGCGCCGCGGCGAAGTCGGCGCCGGCCCACCGGGCGGCCGACAGCACCAGCAGGTGCACGCCCACCCCGACCAGCCCGACCAGCGCGAAGGAGACGAAGCGCAGCGGCAGCAGCCCGTGGCCGAGCTTGTCCAGCAGCAGGGCGGCGAACTGGATCAGCACCAGCACGTCCAGCTTGCTGCGGCCGCTGGCACGGGGATGGAACTGGCAGGGGATTTCCACCAGCCGCAGCGGCTTGGGTGCGGACAGGACCAGGTCGAGCAGGATCTTGAAGCCCTGTGCCGTGAGGGCGGGCGCCAATTGCTCGAACAAGGCGCGCGGCAGCAGGAAATAGCCGCTCATGGGGTCCTGCAACGGGATCGGCAGGGCGCGTTGCGCCACCCGCGTGCCCAGGGCGGAGATGCGCTGACGCCAGGCTCCGGCAAGGCCCGTCGAGTCGCCGCCGGGGACATGGCGGCTACCGACGGCGATGTCCGCCCCGGCGCGGACCGCAGCCAGCAGGTCCGGCAGCCTTGTTTCGTCGTGCTGCAGATCCCCGTCGATCACGGCCACGTAGGTGGCCGAGGAAGACAGTGCCCCCTCCACCACGGCGGATGACAGGCCGCGCCGCCCGATCCGCCGGATGCAGCGCACCCGTGGATCGACGGACGCCAACGTCTTGGCTTCCGTCGCGGTCTTGTCCGGGCTGTCGTCATCGACGAAGATCGCCTCCCACGCGACGTCCCGTAGGGCCGTGTCGAGCCGGGCGACCAGCGGACGGACATTGGCCCGCTCGTTGTAGCAGGGCACGATGACGGACAGCTCCAGCGGCATGGTCCGTGCCTCGGCCGCGGTCACGGCCGCGCCAAGTGCCACGCTCAGATCGGCACCCCCGCCAGGTCGCGGCTGGTGCGGATCGTCTGCAAGGTCTGCACCCGGCTGACCGAATCGGCGCCCGTCAAATCCTGGGTGAGCTGGTTCTCGTGCGCGGTGTCGCGCGCCACCAGGCGCAGCAGGAAATCGCCCCCGCCGCGGATCATGTGGCAGGCCCGCACCTCCGGCCATTGCGCCACCAGGCGTTCGAATGCGCTCAGCACCGCCTCTTTCTGGCTGTCCAACCCGACGATGGCGAAGAACTCGATCGGCCAGCCCAATTTCGCCGGGCTGGTATCGGCATGATAGCCGCGGATCACCCCCGCCTCCTCCAGGCGCCGGACCCGGCGCAGGCAGGGCGGCGCGGAAATCTCGGCGCGTCGGGCCAGCTCGACATTGGTCATCCGACCATCCTCCTGCAATTCGGCGAGGATGCGGCGGTCGATCCCGTCTAGCTCCGGGATGTCTGCGGGAGAATGTTTCATCGGGCTGCGGCGCGCTTCCATTATCGCTTAGAGCGATTGCGCGAAACAATATTCCACATTGGCGGGCGGGCAAGGGGCCGCTTGCAGAACATCTGGCCTGCGCAGATATCATTTGCAGCCGTTGGAGCCTCGCCGCATGCCGCAGACCATCCATTCCCGCATCCTCATCCTGGGAGGCGGCCCGGCCGGCTACACGGCAGCCATCTATGCCGCACGCGCCAGCATGGCGCCCGTGCTCGTGCAGGGCATGCAGCCGGGCGGCCAGCTTACCATCACCACGGAGGTGGAGAACTACCCGGGCTTCGCGGAGGCGGTGCAAGGCCCCTGGCTGATGGAGCAGATGGCGGCGCAGGCGCAGCATGTCGGCACAAGGCTGGTGGACGACGTCGTCACCAGGCTGGACCTGTCGTCACGCCCCTTCCGGGCCGAGGGCGATGGCGGCGACGTCTACACCGCCGACACGCTGGTGCTCGCGACCGGCGCCCAGGCGCGCTGGCTCGGCTTGCCAGCCGAAAAGCTCTTCGCCGGCGCCGGCGTTTCCGCCTGCGCGACCTGCGACGGCTTCTTCTTCCGCGGCAAGGCGGTCGCCGTCATCGGCGGCGGCAACACGGCGGTGGAGGAGGCGCTCTACCTCACCAACCACGCCTCCTCCGTGGCGGTGATCCACCGGCGCGACAGCTTCCGGGCGGAGCGGATCCTGCAGGACCGGCTGTTCGCCAACCCGAAGGTCCGGGTGGTGTGGAACAGCGCGGTCGAGGACATCCTCGGATCGACCGCGCCCAAGGCGGTGCAGGGCGTGCGCGTGCGGGACCGGACGGGCGCGACGCAGGACATCCCGGTCGAGGGCGTGTTCGTCGCCATCGGCCACGATCCGGCGACCAGCCTGGTGCGCGGACAGCTCGGGCTGGATTCATCGGGCTACGTGCAGATCGCACCCTGGTCCACCGCGACCAACGTACCCGGCGTGTTCGCCGCCGGCGACGTGGCGGACCCGCGCTACCGGCAAGCGGTCACCGCCGCCGGCATGGGCTGCATGGCGGCGTTGGAGGCGGAGAAATACCTTGCCGAACATTCGCCGTTGCCGCAGATCCGCGCGCGCGAGGCCCGCACTGACCAAATGATAGGCGCCTGGGACTAAAAAGCCCGGATTCGACCGAGACTCCGAGGCATACGCTGTTACTCTGCCCGACATGGCCGCGAGTCGGGAAAGAGGACCTTCGATGGACTGGGACAAGCTGCGGGTGTTCCACGCCGTCGCGGAGGCCGGCAGCTTCACCCATGCGGGCGACACGCTGAACCTCAGCCAGTCTGCCGTCAGCCGGCAGATTTCCGCGCTGGAGGAAAACCTGCAGGTCTCGTTGTTCCACCGGCACGCACGCGGACTGATCCTGACCGAGCAGGGCGAAAGCCTGAACCGCACCGTCCGGGACGTGTTCGCCAAGCTCGCCATGACCGAGGCGCTGCTGACGGAAAGCAAGGAGAAGCCTACCGGCCGGCTGAAAGTGACCACCACCTCCGGTTTCGGCTCGCATTGGCTGGCGTCCCGCGTGGGGGGGTTCCTTTCGGCCTATCCGGACGTGTCGATGACGCTGCTGCTGGACGACTCGGACCTGGACCTGGCGATGCGGGAGGCGGATGTCGCGATCCGCATGCACACGCCGAAGCAGCCGGACCTGGTGCAACGCCACCTCATGACGCTGCAATGGAACATCGTGGCGTCGAAGGACTACCTGGCCGCGCACGGCACCCCGACTCGGCCGGAAGAGTTGGACGACCATGCGCTGATCCTGTTCGGGGACTACCGGCCGCCATTCACCGAGATCAACTGGCTTGCCCATACCGGCCGCCGCGCCGGGCAACCGCGCCGGGCGGTGATGGAGGTTAACTCCCTGCACGCGATGGCGATGGCGGCGCGCGGCGGCGTTGGCCTGGCGGCGCTGCCGACCTGGATGAGCGAGGAGGTGGACGGCCTGCAAACGGTTTTGTCCGATCTGAAGCCGCCGAAGGTGGACGTCTACTTCGTCTATCCGGAGGAGCTGCGCAATTCGAAGCGGGTGGCGGTGTTCCGGGACTTCCTGTTAGCGGAAATACAAGGGCTGCAGTGACGCCTGGAGAGCTGGCGCGGCCGCGACGGACTTTGCTCAGCGCGCCACGATAGTGACGGCGGCGCCAGCCATGACGACGCTGCTGCTGCGGTTCATCAGGCGCAACGCCCGCTCGGACCTGAACAGGCTGCGGGCGCGGATCGCAGCCAGCGTATAGGCTGCCAGCACGCTGCCGGCGACGGCGATGATGACCAAGGCGAGTTCCGCGAAGCTGAGCGGCGTGAGCCTGGCGAGGTCCACGACCGTGGGAAGCAGGGCGAGGAAGAACACGATCACCTTCGGATTGCCGAGGTTGATCGCCATGCCGGTGAGGAACAGCCGCCCATGGTCGTCCGGCGTAGCCTCCCGGCCCGCCAGCGGCCGCACGGGAGCCTTCCATAGCCTGGTGGCAAGGTACAGCAGGTAGGCGGCGCCGACGTAGCGTATCACCAGGAAGACGGTCGCGAAGGTGGCGGCGACCACCGCCAGGCCGGTGGCCGCGATCGTGAACCATGTCAGCGAACCGGCCACGAAGCCGACGATGAAGGCCGCAGACCCTTGTGGCCCGCGTGCCAGGACGCGCGCCACCAAGGCCGTCACGCCCGGGCCGGGAAGAATGACTACCGCCATGTAGGCGGCGGCAAAAACCAGCAAATTGGCAAGGTTCATATTTGCAAACCCGGGATGGTGCAGGGTGGGCCGAGGTTACGACCGGATATCCCGAAGGTGCACGTTCGACGAACGTCGTTCAAGATATATCGAGATATTCGACGGCCTCGGCTTAGCGGGAGGGCCGGCGCGCCATCAAGACGACCGACTCGACCACTTCCGTGACCATGCCGTCTTGGGCAACCGCATCGATCAGCCGCTCCAGCGCTGCACGCAGGCTGTCGGCGCCTGCCTCCCCCAGCCGCGCCCGGCTCGTGGCCGACATCGACAGCGCACGATCGATCAGCGCGACGCCAGGCGTGCGCCGACGCTCCACCACGCCGAGGCGGTGCAGATCGCATAGCGGGGAGTCCAGCAGCACCGCCTCGTGCTTGACCCAGCCCGGCTGGCGCCATGCCGCGCGCTGGCCGCCACCAAGGGCGGCGTCGAGCACGCGCTCGAATTCGACTCGCCATGAATTGTCGGGCGCATCAATATGCGTGGTGCTGAACAGGGCGAGCGCCCCACCCGCATCCAATATGGCCTCGACGCGGCGTGCCGTCTCCGCCCGATCCATCCAGTGGAACGCCCGACCGATCGTGACCAGCCGGAACGGTCCCATGGCCGGCGTCAAATCCTGCGAGCTGCCTTGCCGGAACGCCAGATCCAGCCCGGCCGCGGCTGCCCGGCTGGCCGCAAGCGCCAGCATCTCCGGCTCCGGGTCCATGCCGAGCACGGCCGCCACATGGGGCCGGAACAACATGGCCAACTGGCCTGGTCCGCAGCCGAGATCCAGCAATCGGCCCGTGCCGTCCAGGCGGCACGAGTCCGCCACATCCTGGATCAGCGCGGGGGCATAGGCCGGGCGCCCCTGGAGGTAGTGGGCGGCGGCCGAACGGAACCGGGCCGGATCAAACGGGATCGGCTGGATCATGGCGCCTCGCGCAGCACCCGCAGCACCGCCTGCCCATATCGCTCCAGCTTGGACGCCCCGAACCCCTTGATCTCGGCCAGGTCGTCCAGCGTGCGGGGCTGCACGGCCGCGACGTCGCGCAGCACGGCATCGTGGAAGATGACGTAAGGCGGCACGGATTGCAGCTTCGCTTCCGCCAGCCGCCAGGCCCGCAACACCTCGAACGGGCCGGACGGCACGTCGTCCGTCGCGACCGGCGCGGCCTTGGGCCCGCGGGAGCGGTCACGCGGGCGGCCGGCCAACGGGTCCGGCGGGTCTTCGCGCAGCATGACCGCGGTCTCCCCGCGCAGGATCGGGCGCGCCCGCTCCGTCACCAGAGCCAGCCCGGCGCGCTCGCCCTCCCCCCGGCGCAGCGCACCGATCGCCACCAATTGGCGTATCACGCTGCGCCAGAACCCGTCCGACTGATCGGCGCCCGCACCCCAGGTGGGCAGGCGGTCATGCGCATGCTTCTCCACCATGGGCGTGCGTTCACCGCGGAGCACCGCCGTGATGTGCAGCGCCCCGAACATCTGCCCGGTGCGGTAGATGGCGGACAGCACCTTCTGCGCCGCCACCGTGCCGTCGAACAGGTTGACCGGGTTGGCACAGGTGTCGCAGTGGCCGCACGGCTGCTCCAATGCCTCGCCGAAGCAGGCCAGCAGGGAGCGGGTGCGGCATTGCGGCGTCTCGGTCAGCCCGATCATCGCCTCCAGCCGCCCGGCGCGGATGCGGCGCTCCGCCTCGGGGGCGGTCGATTGCTCCAGCCAATGCCGGGCGCGCACGATGTCCTCGCCGCCATACAGTAGCAGCGTGTCGGCGCGGTCACCGTCGCGGCCGGCGCGGCCGATCTGCTGGTAGTACGCCTCCGGACTGTCCGGCATGTCCAGATGCACGACGTAGCGCACGTCCGGCCGGTCGATTCCCATGCCGAACGCGATCGTGGCCACCATCACCACCGGCTCGCCGGACCGGAACCGCGTCAGCGCCACCCGTTTCTCCATCGCCGACAGGCCGGCATGGAAGGGCATCGCCGGTTCCCCCGCCGCGCGCAGGCTTTGCGACACGCGTTCGGTCTTGGCACGGCTGCCGCAATAGACGATCCCCGCCTGCCCGCGCCGCCGCTTGAGGAAGGCGGCAAGCTGGCCGAGCTCACTCGCCTTCGGCTGGGCGGCGATGTGCAGGTTGCTGCGGTGGAACGACGCCGCGAACACGGCCGCGTCCGCCATGTCCAGCGCCTCGAGGATGTCGGCACGGGTCCGCGGATCGGCGGTGGCCGTCAGCGCGATCCGCGGCACGCCGGGAAAGTCCTGCCGCAGGCGCCGCAGCATGCGGTATTCCGGCCGGAACTCATGCCCCCAGGCAGACACGCAATGCGCCTCGTCCACCGCGATCAGGGCCACCTCCTGCCGCCAGAGCCGCTCCAGCGTGCCGGACATCATCAGCCGCTCGGGCGAGACGTAGAGCAGGTCCAGCGTGCCGTCCGACAAGGCGCGGGAGGTGCGGGAGGCGTCGTCCGCCTCCACCTCCGAATGCAGCGCGCCGGCCGATACGCCAAGCTGGCGCAGCGCGGCCACCTGATCGTCCATCAACGCGATCAGCGGGGACACGACGATGGCGACGCCGTGCCGCACCAGCGCCGGCACCTGGTAGCAGACGCTCTTGCCGCCGCCGGTCGGCATCAGCACAAGGGCGTCGCCACCCCGCACCACCTGCGCCACGGCCTCCTCCTGCAGGCCGCGGAAGTCGGGAAAGCCGAACACGCGATGGAGGATGTCGCGCGGAGTTTCCCGGCCGGGCGCATGGTGGCCGTCCGGCATGGGATTATGGAGAGTCGATGTCGATCTCGACGCGGCGACGCTCCACACCGGGCTGGCTGTTCGGCGGGGTACCTACTGCGGCGCGCTGGATACGCGTCCGGGCCACGCCATCCTGTTCCAGCAAGCCAGCCACTGCATCGGCGCGGGCTTGCGACAGGGAGACCTCGGTGGCCGACGAGCCGGTACTGTCCGCGTAGCCGGTGACCTTCACCGGCAAGGCCGGGAATTTCTTGGCGACATCGGCGGCATTGGTCACCACCGCCATGCCGGCGGGGTCGAGGTTGGCGGAGAAATCGTTGAAGAAGACGGGATAGACGCGGTCGGGTGGCTGCTGCACGGCGCAGGCAGACAGGGCCAACAGGCCCAGGCCAGTGACAAGGCGGCGCATGAAGAAGACTCCGTGTTCTCGTGCCTCAAACTGCCCATCGGCACGAACGAAGGTCAACCAAGCTGGCAGCATAATTACGCCGCAGCCGCCACGGCGTGGCCGCCGGACAGCCGCCAGATGCGGTCCAGCCGCTCGACGCCGGTGAGGCGATGGGTGATCAGGAGCAGCGTGCGGCCGGGCGGCAGGCCGTTCAGGGTTTGCAGAAAGGCCCGCTCGGTGTGGGCATCCAGCCCGGCGCCGGGCTCGTCCAGCACCAGGATGGGCGCCTGCGACAGCAGGGTGCGCGCCAGGGCGATCCTGCGCCCCTGCCCCCCCGACACCCGCGCGCCTCCCTCGCCCAGCCAGGTGTCCAGCCCATCGGGCAGGCCGCGGACGAACTCTCCGATTTCCGCCTCGTCCAAGGCGCGCCACAGCGCCGGCTCACCCGCGTCCGGGCGGCCAAGCAGCAGGTTGGCGCGAATCGTGTCGTCAAACAGATGCGTCGCCTGGGACAGCCAGCCGAAGCGGCTGCGCGCCGACGCGGCGGACAGCGCGGCCAGGTCCACGCCGCCCAGGAGGATGCGGCCGGCCTGGGGCGCCGCTACCTTCAGCAGCAAGGCCGCCAAGGTCGATTTGCCGCAACCGGACGGACCCAGGACGGCGACCCGGCTCCCCTGCGGGACCTCAAGGGTGAGTCCATCGAACAGTTCGGGCCGATCCGTGTCCCAGCGGAACCGGACACCCTCGAAGCGCAGCGCGGTGCCGGTGGACAAGGCGGCGGGTGCCGCCGGCTCCGGCACACGCGGGTCCGGGCGGGCGGCCTCCAGCACACGCCGGGCCGCCGCGGCGGCGTGGCCGGCCAGGGCGCCGGCCCGTGACAGACCGCCGGCAACCTCGAACGCGCCAACCAGGAGGAACACCGCGCCCACGACGAAGACCGGGCGGCTCGCAGCGGCTATCAGCATGAGGCCGATTGCCAGTTGCGCGCACAGGAATCCGCCGGCCTGGGCCCGAGCCGCCCGTGCCGCCAAATCCTCCTGCGCGGCGCCTGCCTCCCGGTCGCGTGCGGCGATCCCGTCCGCGATGCGTGCCTCCGCCCCGAACACCCGCACCTCGCGCAACCCGGTCAGCGCGTCCAGCACCGCGATGCGCAAGCCGGCGGCGGCCGCCGCGACATGGACCCCCTGCGCCCGGGCGGACCGGGCAGCCAAAGACGGGATGACGAAGGCCGCCACCGCAAACAGGCAGGCGGCCGCCAGGCTGGCCGGCCATAGCCCCTCCCCGGTGCCCACCAGGGCGACGAGCAGGATCAGCAACAGGGCAAGTGCGCCCGCGAGAGGCACGAGAATCCGGAGGTATAGCCCGTCCAGCGTCTCCACGTCGGTGACGAGCCGGGACACCAGGTCACCCGAGCGCTGCATGCCGAACCCGCCAGCCGACCGCGCCGCCTGCCGCTCGAAGAACCAGACGCGCAGATCGGCCAGCGCGCGGAAGGTGGCGCCATGGGTGACTAGCCGCTCGACGTAGCGGAGGATGACGCGCAGCGGGCCGAGCGCCACGAGCAGCGCGCCGCCGCCTGCGATGGCGCCCAGCAGCAGGACCGCCACATGGGCGCCTGCCAGCGCCAGCAGCAACGCCCCCGCCACCACCGACGCGATCGAGACACCGATGCCGACCGACAGCACCGGCCATCGCCGCCGCCAGAGCAACAGGATGCGATACAGCGGGGTCATGCGGCACCGCGGGCGGGCGCCAGGCGGCCGTCGCGCAGGTCCACCCGACGATGGCCGAAGCTCAAGGCGGACGCGGCGTGGCTCGCGATCACCACGGTCCGGCCGACCGACAGCCGCCGCAGGCTGTCCATCACGTCACTCTCGGTCGCCGGGTCCAGATGTGCGGTCGGCTCATCCAGTAGCAGCAGCGGCGCATTCTTCAGGAAGGCCCGGGCGATCGCCACGCGCTGCGCCTGCCCGCCGGACAGCCCGTAGCCGCCCTCGCCGATCACCGTGTCCAAGCCCTGGGGCAGTACTTCGGCGAAGGCGGTCACCCGGGCGTTGCGCGCGGCCGACTCGACCTCCCGCTCGGAGGCGTCGGGCCGGGCGAAGCGGATGTTGTCGCGCAGCGTGCCGGCGAACACGACCGGGCGCTGGCCGATCGAGGCGATCATCCGCATCAGCGCATCCGGCACGATGGTCGCGAGGTCGGCGCCGTTGACCAGGACGCGTCCGGCCTGCGGCTGCACGAAACCGAGCAGGATCTCGATGATGGTGGACTTTCCCGCGCCGGAGGGACCGGCCAGGACGAGCGACTCCCCGGCGGGAACGCGGAAGCTGATGTCCTGCAAGGCAGGACCGCGGGCTGGGTCCCAGGTGAACCCCACATGCTCGAACGTGATGCTGACGCCGTGGGCGGAGACGGTGCGGATGGGTGCGGATGCCGTGGGGATCGTTGGCGCGGCCGGCAGCGCGGAGATGGCCTCCGCAGCGGCGCTGGCCTGGGCACGGTCCTGGTAGGCGACCGAGAAGGCACGCAGGGGCGCGAAGAACTCAGGCACCGCCAACAGCACGAACAAGGCAGGCGCCGGGTTCAGCCGGTGCAGCAGGGCGGCATGGCCGTAGCGGATGGCGAGTACCACCAGCGCGAGGGCCACGGCGCAATCCAGCGCGGCCGAGGCGAGGAACGCGACGCGGAGCACCCGCATCGTCCGGCGCCGCAGGTCGTTCGCGGCACCGGCCAGCGCCCGTGCCTCGTCGGCGGTGCGCCCGGCCAGCACGATGGTGGAGATACCACGCATCCGGTCGAGGAAGCGGGCCTGCAAGCGGCTGAGTGCCAGGAACTGGCTGCGGGAGGCGGCGGCCGCGCCGATGCCCGATGCCGCCTGGGCGAGCGGCACCAGCAAGCCGCATCCCGCGAGGATCAGCGCGCCCCGCCAATCGACAGCGGCGACCACGGCCAACACCAGAACCGGGGAGCCTACGGCCAGGACGCTGGCAGGAACCCAGCGGACGAAGAAGCCGTCCAGCGCATCGACCCGGTCGATGGCCGTGCTGGCCAACGCTGCCGAATGGTCCCGCCGCAGGAGCGCTGGCCCGGCGGCAAGCAGCCGCGATATCACGTCGCGGCGCAGGCGCTGCCTGGCACTGGCGCCGTTGCGCGCCGCCAACCGGTCCGACACGATGCCCGATGCCGCCCGCAGCACGGCCGCCACGCCGAAGACGACGACCAGCCACAAGGACGCGCGCGATCGCGCGACGAGCGCCGCCCCCAGGATCGCGGCGATACAGCCGGCCTGCGCGGTCGCCAGCAAGGTGTTCAGCAGGCCAAGCACGATGACGGGCCGCGCAGCCTGCCTGCCCGTCCTGGTTTGGCTCCGCAGCCAGTCCCGACCGCCTTGCGTCTGTGAACTCATGGTCGCCATGTAGCCCCGCCATCCCGCTCTGCCCAGCGGGCAACGGTTAAACCTCCGTCAGGCCGCGAGCGAGGCTTTCGCGACGCCGGCCAGAAAGCGTGACGCTGCCGGCAGGATCGCGTCGTTGAAATCGTAATGCGGATTGTGCAGCTCCCGGCCGCCCTCGCCCGGCCCGTTGCCGATCCAGACGAACGCGCCGGGACGCTGCTGCAGGTAGGCGCCGAAATCCTCGCTGGCCATCGACGGCGGCAGGGTACGGTGCAGCGGCAGGCCGGCCTGCATCGCGGTCCGGGCGGCCAGCTCGGCCTCCACCGCGGTATTGGCGACCCCGGGCACGCCAGTGGTGATCTCCACCGTTCCGCTCAACCCGAAGGTCGCGGCGATCCCGTCGACCACGCGTTGGATGCCCTCGGTCACCTGGGCGTGCACCGCCGGGCGGTGCGTCCTGAACGTCCCTCGCATCTCCGCCCTGTGCGGGATCTGGTTGGCAGCCTGGCCGCCTTCCAGCGTGCAGATGGACAGCACGGCGGTGTCCAGCGGGTCGACGTTGCGGGATACCACCGATTGCAGCGCGACCAGGGCATGGGCGGAAGCGAGCACCGGGTCACGCGTCAGGTGAGGCATGGCGGCGTGGCCGGCATGGCCCTCCATCACGATGGCGACGCGGGCGCCTGCCGCCATCACTGCGCCGGAATGCACCGCCACCTCCCCGGCGGCCAGCCCGGGCCAGTTGTGATAGCCGAAGATGCGCTCCATGGGGAAACGCTCGAGCAGACCGGCGGCCAGCATGGCGCGGGCGCCGCCATACCCCTCCTCGGCGGGCTGGAACACCAGGTGGACCGTGCCAGCCCAGTCGGTCTCGCGGCTCAGCAAGGCTGCCGCGCCCAACAGGCTGGCCGTATGCCCGTCATGGCCGCATGCGTGCATCACGCCAGGCTGCGTCGATGCATAGGCGACCGCCGTCTGCTCCTGGATCGGCAGCGCGTCCATGTCGGCGCGCAATCCGACGCTGCGGTTGGATGCGCCGCGGGTGATCGTGGCGACGATGCCATGGCCCCCCACCCCGGTCGTGAACGGCACGCCAAGCTCGGTCAGCCGAGCCGCTACGAAAGCGGCGGTGGCATGCTCCTGGAGCGACAGCTCCGGATGAGCGTGCAGGTGGCGGCGCCATTGCGTGAGGGAAGCGGCAAGGGCGGGTTCGAACGCCGCATTGGCGGTGATGGAGGACGTCATGCGGCATGATCCTTTCCAGCCGCGGCGGCGTCCACGGCC
The DNA here is from genome assembly GCA_964244585.1 of uncultured Acetobacteraceae bacterium. Lineage (GTDB taxonomy): Bacteria > Pseudomonadota > Alphaproteobacteria > Acetobacterales > Acetobacteraceae > LMUY01. The sequence continues at coordinate 450,388 of CAXTJM010000001.1, forward strand.
TCGCGACGGGTCGCGGCGACCCGGGCCAGCCGTACGGCGTATCTGGTGCCACCGTGCTCCTCAATGGTGAGGGTGGCGCCAAGCTGGCGGCTGAAGCCGCGGATCAGCTGCAGGCCGATCCCGTCGCGTGTTCCCGCCTCCGCCTCCGCCTTGCCGGCCGGGATGCCGATGCCGTCGTCGCTGATCACGAGGTCGAGCTCGCCATCATGATCCTTGAGCAGGACGCTCACCTGGCCCGACCGGCCTGCCGGAAAGGCATAGCGGACGGAGTTGGTGACGGCTTCGGTCACGATCAGGGCCAGTGGCACGGCCTGGTCGCTCGACATGCGAAGCTCCGGCGCCTCGATATGCATCCGGATGCGGGTCCCCTCGGTCTCCCCCATGGCTTGGAAAAGCTGTCCGCAGAGCTCCGTCAGGAAGGATCGCATGTTGATGGTGTGCAATTCGCCGTCCGCGTAGAGGTGCCGGTGCAGCGTGGCCAGGGCGCGCACCCGATCCCGTGCGGCCTGGAACTCCGCCTGGGCTTCCGGCACGCGGATCCGGCTCCCCTGCAGGTTGAGCAGGCTGGCGATCACCTGGAGGTTGTTCTTCACGCGATGATGCACTTCCAGCACCAGCAGGTCCTGCCGCTGGCGCGCCGTCACCAGCTCCTGTTCGCGTTGCCGCAAGCCACCGGTCGCTTCGCGGAAGGAGCGGGCCAGTTGCTGGACTTCGTCGGGGGCGCCGGCAAGGTTGCCCGGATCGAAGGGCGCGCCATGCTGCCACTGGCCAACCGCGGCACTCAGACGCCGCAACGGATGGCCGAACGCCACATCGGCGCCCAGGATCACCGCCGCCAGGCCGGCGACCAGCAGGGTCGCGAGTTCGCCCAGCCGCAGCAGAAGCTCCCGTTCGGCCTTGACATGTTCACCCTGCGCGGAAGTGGCCGTGATCAGGCGCCATCCGCCCGGCAGCAAGGTGGTGGCATAGGCATACCGCAGCCCCCGCGCCGAAGGGGCGCGCAAGGCTGTCTGGGTCGCGCCCTTCAACGATGCCATGGTCGCCAGCCGCGGCAAGGCGTCGGCGACGGCCCCGTGGGATGCAAGCACCTTACCGGTCTCGTCGAAGAGCCAGGCCGCATCGCCGGTGACGAACTGGTCCGGCAAGGCCCGGCTGTTGAGCCACGAGGGCGGCAGTATGGCGGCGACGACGTCTCCGCGAAGGGCCGGTATGGCCAGTGTCGCCTGCCTGGCAGTGCCAAAGCTCGCGATCGAATAGGCTGCGCCACCGCGAACCTGTTCAAACCAAGGGAGGGGCACGGGGGGAAGATCGACCCGCGGGCCACCTTGGCACACCACGTGACCGTCAAGGTCGATGACCACGAGCGAGACGAGAGGGTCGCCGAGATTGGCTGCCGTTGCGTGGTCGCACGCGCCCCCGGAGATGCGCGGCAACACCGCCTTCAGGCTGGCAGTCAGCGCGGCAAAGGCGGATTGGTATCCAGCCAGGGCCTGGCCGTCCAGCAAAGCCGCCCGTTCCTGGGCTCCGCGTGCGATGGCTTGATATTCCTGCCAGGCGATCGTCGCGGCCATCGCGGTGATCGGAAGTGCGGCGACGACCGCCAGACCAATCAGGCGGCCGCGGGTGGGGCCGATCCGCGACCACCAGCCCGGCCGTGTAGGCAAGGTCACTTCGATCGATCGTCCTCGATCAACTTGAGAAGCTCTTCCGGAATGGGTTCGTTCGCAACGTTATCATAGATCTTGTGCAGGCCGCGTCGCAGCCACAGATCGAAGGCCTCGGGTTTCGCAGCATCGGCGCCCGGCCGCGGCAGCTTCTTTGGCTTTGGTTCGTTCATATCCGGATGCTTCACCAAACCACACTCCGGACATAGAAACCGGCCGCAAGCGGCCGGTTTCCCTCAACACGAGACGATGATAAAGCTTTATGAGGCAGCAGGCCCGCTCGCGGCGTGGGCAAGCCGCTCCTGAAGCAACTCGCGGGTGATGCGTTGCGGCGGACGTGCGGACTCCTTCGTCTCGCCCATCAGCCATGCCTCCAGCTGACGCCGTGCGCGGAACACCCGGCTCTTGGCGGTGCCGACGGCACAGCCCGTTGCCTGCGCCAGTGCCTCGTAGCTCATGCCATGCACGACCACCATCACGAGCGCCTCGCGCTGGTCGGCCGGCAGGCGGTTCATGGCGGCGCCAAGCTCCTTCAGCGCCAGCCGGTCCTCGTGCGCGGCGTCGGTGGCAAACACGGATTGCGGCACGTCATCGATGTCGGTGGTGTCGCGACGCTTGCGCAGGTTGGAAATGAAGCGGTTGCGCAGGATGCGATGCATCCAGGCCGGGAAGTTCGTGCCCGGTATGAAGGTGGTTTGCGCCGATAGAGCGTTGCAGACGGCGTCCTGCACCAGATCCTCGGCTGCCGCCCGGTTCCGCGTCAACGCGAGCGCCTGGACGCGCAGCTTGGGCAATATCGCAATCACCTGGTCATGAAAGACTGTCGTCATGCCGCATTCTCCATTTCAACCGACCAATGACGCTCCCTTCCAAATGGTTGCACCCCGCACGTCACGAAAACGCGAGCGCTCCGACGCGCGAGTAACTGGGCGTTGCCGCCAAGAATCCGGCCGCTACGGTGCCGGCCATGATGGCAATCTTGCGATCCGGGTTACACCTGCGGCGGCGTGATGATGCGCGTCAGTTGCGCCCGTGCCCGAGACACCCGGGCCTTCATCGTGCCGACGGGAACGCCGCAGATCGAAGCGGCTTCCTCGTAGGCAAGTTCCTGGGCGCCGACGAGGACCAGCGCCTCCCGCAGCTGCGGAGGCAGGCTCCACAGCAGGCGGTGCAGGTCGCGAAGGTGAGAGGCATCGTCCTGTTCCGGCCGGACCGACTCCTCGGTGGGCAGCTGCGTGCTCAGGGCGATGGCTTCCCGCCGGCGGCGCCGTGACTGTTCGAAGAACAGGTTCCTCAGGATGGTGAACAGCCATGCCTTCAGGTTCGTGCCGGGCTGGAATTGCGCCAAGGCACCCAGCGCCCGCACGACGGTGTCCTGCACCAAGTCGTCCGCGACCACCCGGTCGCGCACCAGGAAGCGGGCGAAGGCCCGCAGATCCGGCAGGATCGGCAGCATCTGCCGCCGGAGGTCAGCGAGGTCGCCGGGCGATCGCGCCCCGCAATCCGGATCCGAAACCGGTCTGGTTGCCAAACTGTCTTGAACGCTCAGTTGTGGCTCCATGCACAGCGCTTCAGCCCATGGTATGTTCGTCCCGTCCTCATCGGGCAAGTAGAGGTTTCGTCATGACGGCTTTCCGACGCGAGGATCTGGTCCGCGCGCTGCCTTACGCGCGACGATATGCCCGCGCCCTCAGCGGCGGGCAGGAGCGCGGCGATGCCCTGGTGTCGGACGCGGTCCGCACCCTGCTGGCGGCTGGTCCCGACGCTGTGGGCGAGGCTCGGATAGCCCTGTACCGGGAGATCACGGCGCTGGCCGGGGAAAGCACACCGTCGAGCCATGCCGGGTTCGATGGCGCGCTGTCCCAGACGCAGCGGCGGCTGCTCCTGCTGACGTCGCTGGAGGAGGTGCCGCTCGCCACCGCGGCATCGCTGCTGAAGCTGGAGGCCGGCGAGGCCGACACTTTGCTCTGCTCCGCCCGCAACCAGTTGCGCAGCGCGGCGGCGACGGACGTATTGATCATCGAGGACGAGCCCATCATCGCGATGGACATCGAGGAGCTGGTGGCGAATTGCGGGCACCGGGTCGTGGGCGTCGCCTCCACCGAAGCCGAGGCGGTGGCGATCGCCGAGCGCAGCCGACCGGGGCTCATCCTGGCCGACATCAACCTCGGGGCGGGGGGCGACGGCACGTCGGCCGTGTCCCGGATCATGCGGAGCCACTACGCCCCGGTGATCTTCGTCACCGCCTATCCGGAGCGGCTGTTGACCGGGGAGGCGCTGGAGCCGGCATTCGTGATCACCAAGCCCTTCGAGCCCCTGACGCTGGCGATCGCCACCTACCAGGCGGTGACCGGCGGCGTCCACCTGGGCTAGCGGCAGGCTTCGCGGGGTGACCGGGCATTGTCAAATGGCCGGAAACCGCTCACACGGCTGGACGTCTGTTCATCAGTCTTCCGATCGCTGCACGGGGCACAAGTCACCATGAACGCCTTCGACCGACTTGCCACGCCGGCAATCGCCGACCGAAGCGATGCCCACCCTCGCATCCGCTATATCGATCCGCTCGGCCTGCGCGCCGCGACGCTGGACCATTCGCTTGCCCGCGCCGCGTCTCTCGGCTTCACGGCCGCGCTGTTCCCACCGCCCTGGGCGCCCGGCCCGGGAGGAGACCGGTTCGTGCCGGCCTCGCTGGAGCACGTCCACCCAGGCCTGGGCGGCGGCGGCGCGATGGATTATGTTGGGGATGTCGTCCGGGCCTGCCGCGGCCACGGGCTTTCGGCAATGCTCGACCTGCCGGTTGCCGGGGTGGATGCGGCGTTCGTGGGTGATGCCGCCCCGTTCCACCCGGCAGCCTCGGCCACCAGGCTTGATCCACGCAGTGGCAGCAACACCCGGATCAGGACTGCCGCAGATCCTGATGCCCTTGGCGCGTGGTGGGGCCGGCACGCTGCCGGATGGGTGGACGCCGGCGTGGCCGGCCTGCGCGTCCTGGGACTGGGCGAAGCGCCGGCCGTGCTGGCGGGCCTTCGCCAATCGGCACCGGCAGCGGTGTTGATCGCCTGGACGCCAGGCATGCCACGCCAGGCCATGAATTCGCTGGGTGGGGCCTCGTACGTCGTCTCTTCCCTGCCATGGTGGGATTTCCACGGCGGATGGTTCTGGGACGAACTGGACGCGCTACGTCGGATTGCTCCCGTGCTGGCCTGTCCGGAGGCGCCCTTCGGTCCCCGTGCCGCGGCGGCGTTCCACGACCCCGCGTTGATCCCGGCTGCCCTGCGGCGGGCCGTCGGGATGGCCCGCGCCATCGGCGATGGATGGCTGGTGCCGGAGGGCTTCGAGGATGGTGCCAGGCGCTCCATGGACGTGCGTGGCCGGCTGCCGGCCACCGGCGACCACTCGGTGCACCAGGCAGTCGACCTCGCCATGCTGAACGAGGGCATGCGCCAGAGCGGCGCCTTGAGTGGAATCCAAATCCTCTCGGGCGGCGGCGGTCCGGTCCTGACGTTGCTGCGCACCGACGCGGCAGACGCGCGCTTTGCCGCACGGGCGGAGTTGGCGGTGCTCAACACAGACCTGCGCCGTGATGCGTCACTTGATCCCGCAGGCATGCTCACGGGCGTCGATGGCGCGTTTTCGCCGTTCACGGTCGGCCAGGGTGGCCGCACCATTGCCTCCGGCATCACCCTGGCGCTGCGGCCGGGCGAGCTGGTGGTGGCGGCGGCCAGCGCGGCGGCAAAGCCGGCGGCGGCGGCGATGCTGGACGCCGACCAGGCGCGGCGGATGGCGAACGGCCCGCGCGTCGCGATCGAGGCAGTGACCCCTGCCGTGGACGACGGTTCGTTTCCGGTCAAGCGGCTGGTTGGGGAGGTGGTGACCGTCGAGGCCGACGTGATCTGCGACGGCCACGACAAGCTGGGCGTCGTCCTGCAGTGGAGCGCACCGGGAGGTGGCCCGCGCCACGAGGTTCCGATGCGGGCGCTCGGCAACGACCGGTATCGCGCCGAACTGCCGCTCGACGTCATCGGCGCCTACAGCTACGGCATCGAGGCCTGGCGCGACGTCTTCGCCACCTACAAGGACGAGATCGCCAAGAAGAGCGCGGCCGGAATCGACGTCTCCCTGGAGCTGCGCGAAGGCCTCGCTTTGTTGGCCCGCACCGCCGAACGGGCGCAGGGAAGTGCGCGGGCGGACTTCCAGGACCTGCTGGGCCGGTTGACCCACGCCGACGACGCGACCCGGCTGGCCGGATTCCTCTCGCCCGAGCTTTCCACGCTGATGGCGCAGGCGGATGATAGGCCACGCGCCGCCACCCTGCCCCAGCCCATCTGCATCGATGCGGAGCGCAGCGGCGCCGCCTTCGCGGCCTGGTACGAGGTTTTCCCCCGGTCGATGAGCGACGATGCCAACCGGCACGGCACGTTCCGTGACGTGGAACGGCATCTGCCCAGGGTGCGGGCCATGGGGTTCGATGTGCTGTACTTCCCGCCGATCCATCCAATCGGCCGAACCAACCGGAAGGGCCCGAACAACACGCTGACGCCGGGGGAGCATGACCCGGGCAGCCCCTACGCCATCGGATCGAGCGAGGGCGGCCACGACGCCTTGCATCCGGAACTGGGCACGCTGGACGATTTCCGCCACCTGATCGCAGCGGCCGCGGAGCATGGCCTGGAGATCGCGATCGACTTCGCCATCCAATGCTCACCGGATCACCCATGGCTGAAGCAGCATAAAGGCTGGTTCGACTGGCGGCCCGACGGCTCGATCAAATACGCGGAAAATCCGCCGAAGAAATACCAGGATATCGTCAACGTCGACTTCTACGCCGCCGATGCGGTGCCCGGCCTGTGGGTGGCGCTGGCGGAGGTCGTCATGTTCTGGATGAAACAGGGCGTCCGCCTGATCCGGGTGGACAATCCCCACACAAAGCCCCTGCCCTTCTGGCACTGGATGATCGGCGCGGTCCGCGAGCGCTATCCCGATGCGGTGTTCCTGGCCGAGGCGTTCACCCGGCCCAAGGTCATGTACCGGCTGGCGAAGGTCGGGTTCGGCCAGTCATACTCCTATTTCACCTGGCGCGAGACCAAGCGGGAGATGGAGCAGTACCTGACCGAATTGGCGGAGCCTGGTCCGCGCGACTTCTTCCGCCCGCATTTCTTCGTCAACACGCCGGACATCAACCCGGTCTACCTCCAGGATGCCGGGCGCTCCGCATACCTGATCCGGGCCGCCCTGGCCGCGACCCTTTCGGGGCTTTGGGGCGTCTATAACGGGTTCGAATTGTGCGAGGGTACGCCGCTGCCAGGCCGCGAGGAATACATGGACAGCGAGAAGTACCAGATCCGGGTCTGGGACTGGGATCGGCCCGGCAACATCGTCCCGGAAATTACCGCGCTGAACCGGATCCGGCGGTCCAACCCGGCCCTGCGGTCGCATTTGACGACGAGTTTCCTGCCTGCTGCCAACGAGTCGCTCTCCGTGTTCATGAAGGCCACGGCCGACCGTTCCAACGTCCTGGTCGTCGCCATCTCCTTCGATCCCCACCAGCCGCAGGAGGCTGCGTGGGAATTCCCGTTCTGGCTGTGGCAGGCTGATGAAAACGCCGCGTTCGAGGCCGAGGATCTGTTGGGTGGCGGGGTGCAGACCTGGCGCGGCAAGGCCCAGACGGTCCGCATCGAGCCTGGCCGGCCCTACGTCATCTGGCGCGTCCGCGCCCTCTCCTAACGCATTCACCGATCGAGGTTGTTTTGCCCGATACCGCCATGCCCGCCGATCTACAAGCGTCCGACCCGATGGCCGAGGACCCGACCTGGTTCAAGGACGCGATCATCTATCAGCTTCACCTCAAGAGCTTCTTCGACGGGAACAACGACGGCGTCGGCGATTTCCGCGGCCTGATGGAGAAGCTGGACTATGTCGCCGAACTAGGCGTCACCGCGATCTGGCTGCTGCCGTTCTACCCCTCGCCGCGCCGGGACGACGGATACGATATCGCCGACTACCGCGGGGTGCATCCGGATTACGGCGCGTTGGCGGATGCGCGGGCCTTCGTCCAGGCAGCGCATGACCGTGGCTTGAAGGTGATCACGGAGCTGGTGATTAACCATACCTCGGACCAGCACCCCTGGTTCCAGCGCGCCCGTTCGGCGCCGAAGGGCAGCCCGGAGCGGGAGTTCTACGTCTGGTCGGACAGCGACGAAAAATATTCCGAGACCCGGATCATCTTCACCGACACGGAGAAGAGCAACTGGACGTGGGACGATGCTGCCGGACAGTATTACTGGCACCGTTTCTTCTCCCACCAGCCGGACCTGAACTTCGACAATCCGGCCGTCATGGAGGAAGTCCTCTCCGTGATGCGGTTCTGGCTCGACATGGGGATCGACGGGCTGCGGCTGGACGCGGTCCCCTATCTTGTGGAGCGCGAAGGCACCAACAACGAGAACCTGCCCGAAACCCATGCCCTGCTGAAGAAGATCCGGGCAGAACTGGACATCCATGCGCCAGGCCGCATGCTGCTGGCGGAGGCCAACCAATGGCCGGAGGACGCGCAGGTCTATTTCGGCGAGGGCGACGAGTGCCACATGTCGTTCCACTTTCCGCTGATGCCCCGGATGTACATGGCCATCGCGCGGGAAGACCGGTTCCCCATCACCGACATCATGCGGCAGACGCCGGCCATTCCAGCCAACTGCCAATGGGCGGTGTTCCTGCGCAACCATGACGAGTTGACCCTGGAAATGGTCACCTCTGGGGAGCGCGACTACCTGTGGGAGACCTATGCCGCCGACCGCCGCGCCCGGCTGAACCTGGGCATCCGCCGTCGCCTGGCCCCGTTGCTGCAACGCGACCGCCGGCGTATCGAACTGATGAACGGCCTGCTGCTCTCCATGCCAGGCACCCCGGTGATCTATTACGGGGACGAGATCGGCATGGGCGACAACATCTTCATCGGCGACCGGGACGGGGTGCGTACCCCCATGCAGTGGTCGGTGGACCGCAATGGCGGGTTCTCCCGTGCCGACCCGGCCAAGCTGGTGCTGCCGCCGATCATGGATCCGATCTACGGCTTCCAGGCCGTCAACGTGGAGGCGCAGGCGAGCGACCCGCACTCGCTGCTGAACTGGATGCGCCGCATGCTGGCCGTGCGGGCCGGCCACAAGGCTTTCGGTCGCGGCACGCAGCGCTTCCTCTATCCGAACAACCGCAAGGTGCTCGCCTACCTACGCGAGTTCACCGCCGATGACGGGGCGGAGGAGACCATGCTTTGCGTATCCAACCTGTCGCGGTCCGCGCAGGCCGTCGAGCTGGACCTGTCGGCCTTCGCCGGACGGCTTCCGGTGGACATCGTCGGCGGGTCCGTGTTCCCGGCAGTCGGGCAGCTTTCCTATCTGCTCACCCTGCCTCCCTACGCCTTCTACTGGTTTCAACTCGCAACGGACACGCAGATGCCGACCTGGCACGCCCCCCAGCCTGAAGCTCTGCCCGAATTCTCGACGATCGTGCTGCGCTCCTCGATCGAGGAAGTGCGGCCCGGCTACGGCCGCACCGTGCTGGAGACCGAGGCGCTTCCCGCCTACCTGCCGAAGCGGCGGTGGTTCGCCTCGAAGACGGATACGCTGAGCAGCGTCCGCATCGCCTATTTCGCGATGATCAACCCGGCGCCGGATCCCATCTTCATGACCGAAGTGGAAGCGCACCTCGGCTCGCGGAGCGAGCGGTACGCGTTGCCGATGGGCGTGGTGTGGGAAGACGAGGCGGTCGGCAACCTGCCCGCGCAACTCGCCATGGCGCGGGTGCGCCTGGGCGCGCGCGTCGGCTACCTGACGGATGCGTTTGCCATCGATGGCTTCACCCGGGTGGTGTTGCGCAACCTGCGCAGCAGCGAAACCGTGGCATTCGAAGGCGGCACGCTGGCGTTCCGGCCAACCTCGCTGATGGCGTCGCTCGATCTGGCGGAGGACGCGGAAATCCGGCGGCTCTCGGCCGAACAGTCCAACTCCTCGCTCATCGTCGGCGACGCCGTGGTGATGAAGGTGGTCCGCCGGGTGTCGCCCGGCGTGCATCCGGAAGGCGAGATCACGCGCTACCTAACCGAGCGCGGCTTCGGCAACACGGCGCCTCTGTATGGCGAGATCGTCCGGGTCGACGAGGACGGCACGCCGAACACCATTGGCCTGGTGCAGGGCTTCGTGCGCAACCAGGGCGATGGCTGGGGATGGTCGCTGGATTTCCTGGAGCGTACGGTTGACGAGCTGTCCACGACCGATGGCGAGGTGGAGAACGAGGAGGATGCGTTTGCCTCCTACAACGTCTTCGCCGCCGCCATCGGGCAACGGCTGGGCGAGCTGCATGCCGTGTTCTCCGCGCCGACGGACGACCCGGCGTTCACCCCGGAACGGGTCGGCGCCGACACGCTCACCGAGTGGGCGGATGGCGCGATCGAACAGATCGACCTGGCGCTCGGCATGTTGGACCGCGTGACAGAGTGGCCGAACGCGGCGGTGCAGGCCCGGGCGAAGACGGTCCTGGGCCATGCGGACGCGCTGCGCCAGGCCGCGCGGACGCTGGCGGCGGGGGGCGGCGGCTCGCTCCGCACCCGCGTCCACGGCGACTTCCACCTGGGCCAGGTGTTGGTGGTCCAATCCGATGCCTACCTGATCGACTTTGAGGGCGAGCCGGCCCGGACCATGGAGCAACGCCGGTCCAAATCCTCGCCGATCCGCGATGTGGCCGGCCTGTTGCGGTCGTTCGACTATGCGGCGGCCGCGGCGCTGCCAGGGCGGGTGGCCACGGCGGCGGCCGCTGCCGGTCGCCGTGCCGAGATCCTTCAACGCTTCCGCGCGGGCGCCGAGGCGGCGTTCTTGGCGGCCTACCGGGCCGTGCTGGCCGAAGCGCCGGAGAAATGGGTGCTTCCCAGCGGGGAGCAGGCCATGCTCGACCTTTTCCTATTGGAGAAGGCCGCCTATGAGATCCGGTATGAGGCGGCGAACCGGCCGACATGGATCGGCATTCCGCTCCAGGGCCTCTATGTCATCGCCGCGCGCTTGCTGAACCTGCCGCCGGAGGGCGCCAATGCTTGATGCTGTGACAGATCCGGGGCTTCATCCGGGCGCCGTGGAAGCCATCGCCCATGCCCGGCATGGCGACCCGTTCGCCGTGCTCGGCCCGCATGAGGGATCGGTCCGGGCCTTCATCCCAGGGGCCGACACCGTCACGGTAGTGAATCGCGCCACGGGCTTGGTGATCGGTGAGCTGTCGTCGGTGCATCCGGCCGGGTTCTTCGCCGGTCCGGTGAGCTCCCACGAACCCTATCTGCTGCGCATCGGCCGTGGTGCGGCGAAGTGGGAGACGGAAGACCCCTACTCGTTTCCGCCGCTACTGGGTGAGATGGATACCTACCTGCTGGCGGAAGGCCGGCACCGCGAGTTCGCGCATTGCCTCGGCGCCCATCCGACCGAGTTGGACGGCGTGGCCGGCGTGCGCTTCGCCGTCTGGGCGCCGAACGCCCAGCGCGTATCGGTCGTGGGCGACTTCAACGAGTGGGATGGCCGCCGCCACCCGATGCGCAAGCGTCACGGGCCCGGCGTGTGGGAATTGTTCATCCCGCGGCTGGGCGCAGGCACGCTCTACAAATACGAGATGCTGGGTCCGGGCGGGGAGCTGTTGCCCTTGAAGGCCGATCCGGTGGCCTGGGCGGCGGAGATCCCCCCGCAGACGGCGTCCATCGTGGTCGACGACATCGCCTTCGCATGGACCGACGAGGCCTGGATGGCGGCGCGGGGCACCGGGCAGTCGGACGAAACCCCGATCTCCATCTACGAGGTGCATGCCGGCTCCTGGTCGCCCGCCGCCCATATGGGGGTGGATGGCTGGGACAGGCTGGCGGACCAGCTCGTCTCCTACGTGGCGGGCATGGGCTTCACGCATATCGAGTTGCTGCCGATCATGGAGCATCCATTCGGCGGCTCCTGGGGCTATCAGCCGCTGGGCCAGTTCGCACCGTCCTCCCGGCTGGGACCGCCGGACGCGTTCGCGCGTTTCGTGGACCGCTGCCACAACGCCGGGGTCGGCGTGATCCTCGACTGGGTGCCGGCGCATTTCCCCACCGATGCCCATGGTCTCGCCAGGTTCGACGGCACCGCGCTGTATGAACATCAGGATCCGCGGGAAGGCTTCCATCGCGACTGGAACACGCTGATCTACAATCTGGGCCGCAACGAGGTGCGTGCGTTCCTGATCGGCAGCGCATTGTTCTGGCTCGAGCATTATCATGCGGACGGCATCCGGGTCGATGCCGTGGCCTCCATGCTGTACCGCGACTATAGCCGCGAACCCGGCGAATGGGTGCCGAACCAATATGGCGGTCGGGAGAACCTCGAATCCGTCGCGTTCCTCCAGGAACTCAGCCGCGCGGTGGCCGACCGGGCGCCGGGCGCCATGCTGATCGCGGAGGAGAGCACCGCGTGGCCCGGCGTGACCAAGCCGGCGGACGAGGGTGGCCTGGGTTTCACCTACAAGTGGAACATGGGCTGGATGCATGACACGCTCCACTATATCGAGGAGCAGCCGGTTTATCGCCAGTACCATCATGGCGAGCTGACATTCGGCCTCGTCTACGCGTTCAGCGAGAAATTCGTCCTGCCGGTCAGCCATGACGAGGTGGTGTATGGAAAGGGCTCGCTGCTGGGCAAGATGCCGGGCGACCATTGGCAGAAATTTGCCAACCTGCGCGCCTATCTCGGCTTCATGTGGACCCATCCGGGGAAGAAGCTGCTGTTCATGGGCCAGGAGATCGCCCAGGAACGCGAGTGGAACCACGACCACGGGCTGGATTGGGACCTGCTGGACAATGCCGACAACCGGGGCGTGCAGGCGGTCGTGCGCGACCTGAACATGCTCTACCGCAGCCAGCCCTCGTTGCACCGTAAGGACTGCTCCCCGGACGGGTTCCGCTGGGTGGTCATGGACGATGCGTCGCAAAGCGTGTTCGCCTACCTGCGCCTGGGCGACGGGTCGCCTCCGACGCTCGTCGTCTGCAACTTCACGCCCGTCCCACGTTACGGCTATCGCGTCGGCGTGCCCACGGGCGGCGTGTGGACTGAGGTGTTGAACACGGATGCCGGCGTGTATGGCGGCGGCAATGTCGGAAATTACGGCTCCGTGATTGCCGACGATGTGGCTTTGCACGACCTGCCGGCATCGATCGGCATCACGATACCCCCGCTGGCGACCGTCGTGTTCCTTCCCGGGTGACATCAGCGACATCGATCTGGAGTTTCGCATGACCGAACGGTTCGCCCACAACCTGCCGTTCGGCGCCGAATTGGACGGCACGATGGCGCGCTTCCGCATCTGGGCGCCATCGGCGGAAAGCCTGTTCCTGGAACTCGACGGGCAGGACCAGCCCATGCAGGCGGAGTTGGGTGGCTGGCATGCCGCCAGGATGCCGGCCCATGCCGGGTCCCGCTACCGCTACCGCCTGCCCGACGGCACGGCCTTCCCGGACCCGGCGTCGCGCGCGCAGTCGGGGGATGTGCATGATCCGAGCCTGGTGGTCGATCCGCGGGCGTATGCCTGGCAGTCTCGCGCCTGGCAGGGTCGGCCGTGGCATGAGGCCGTTGTCTACGAGCTGCATCCTGGGGCCTTTGGCGGCTTCGACGGCATTCGCGCCCAACTGCCACGGCTTGCCGCACTCGGGGTGACGGCAGTGGAATTGATGCCGATTGCCGATTTCCCCGGGTCGCATAACTGGGGCTATGACGGTGTCCTGCCGTATGCGCCAGACGCGGCCTATGGCACGCCAGACCAGTTGAAGGCCATGGTCGACGCGGCGCATGGCCTGGGGCTGATGGTCATGCTGGACGTCGTCTACAACCATTTCGGCCCCGACGGCGCCTACATCCACGCCTTCGCCAAGTCGTTCTTCCGGGAGGACGTGAAGAACCCCTGGGGCGCTTCGATCGATTTCCGCCGGCTGGAAGTGCGGCAGTATTTCGAGCAGAACGCGCTCTATTGGCTGATGGAATACCGGTTCGACGGCCTGCGCTTCGACGCCGTGCATGCCATCGGCGATCCCGGTTTCCTCGACGAGATGGCGGCTATGTTGCGCAGCTCGGTCGAGCCTGGCCGCCAGATCCACCTGGTGCTCGAGCATGAAGGCAACGCCGCGCGGCACCTGCGCACCGGCCCCGGCGCAGCTGGCTATGACGCACAATGGACGGACGATGTGCACCATTGCCTGCACGTCCTGCTGACAGGGGAATCGGAGGGCTATTACGAGGATTTCGACGACCCGATCCATCGCCTCGCCCGCACGATGGCCGAAGGCTTTGCCTACCAGGGTGAGGTCTCGAAGCATTCCGGCCAACCACGTGGCGAGCCGTCTGCCCACCTGCCGACGACCTCCTTCGTGATCTGCCTGCAGAACCACGACCAGATCGGCAACCGCGCCATGGGGGAGCGCCTGACGCAATTGGCCGAGCCGAGGGCGTTGCGGGCCGCGACGGTGCTGTTGCTGCTCTCGCCCTTCGTCCCCTTGCTGTTCATGGGGGAGGAAGTGGCAAGCACCACGCCATTCCTCTTCTTCACCAGCCACAATGAAGAATTGGCCAAGCTGGTTCGCGAGGGTCGCCGGGCCGAGTTCAAGCATTTCGCGGCATTCCAAGATCCGGATCGACGGGAGAAGATCCCGGATCCGAATGCGCCATCGACCTTCCAGGCCTCCATCCCGGACCTCACCGGCGACAGTGCCTTCGTGCAGAAATTGCTGGAGGTGAGGAAGGCCCACGTCGTGCCGGGCATTCCGGAGTGCCGCAGTGTCGGCGTCGAGGTGCTGGGCAAAGCCGCGCTGGTGGCCCGGTGGCGGCTGGGCACCGGCAAGATCCTGGCGATCGCGGTGAATTTCGGCGACGAAAAGCCGAACCTGCCATCCCCTGCCGCTGGCGACACGATCTTCGAGACACCTGTCGGCGCTTGGGATGGGCTGATGTATGGCATGCTGCTGGAACGCTCCGCCGTGGCATGGATTGAGCCGCCGCAGTGACGCTGCACGCCCTGGCCGAGGCGGGGGGCCTCGCCACACGGTGGAAGGACGTCCACGGCGAATGGCATGATGTCGGCGAGGCGACCCTGCGGGTCGTCCTGGACGCGCTGGGATTGCCTGCCGGCACCGACGGCGATATCGCCGCGAGCCTGCGCTCCCTGGAGCATCCGACGCATCTTCCGCCCCTGGTGACGGGCGATTGCCACGGCACCCTGGTGCTGCCGGTGCCGCCGGGTCCCTACGAGTTCGTGCTCGAAGACGGCACGACCAGGAGCGGCGTCGCGCACGGCACGGACCGGGCCACGATACCGCTCCCGGAGGTGCCAGGTTATCACCGGCTCCAAATCGGCGGCTCGGACCTGATTGTTGCCGTTGCGCCCTCACGATGCTGGACGGTCGCGGATACCGGCGCCACCCGGCCCTGGGGGATCGCCGCCCAGCTCTACTCGCTGCGTCGCCCCGGCGATGGCGGGCTTGGCGATTTCGGCAGCCTGGCCGATTTCATGCGAAACGCCGCCGCGCACGGCGCCGCCGCAGTCGCGATCAGCCCGGTGCACGCGCAGTTCTCGGCCACGTCGGACCGGTTCAGCCCCTATTCCCCGTCCAGCCGGACGCTGCTGAACGTGCTGCATGCCGACCTCCCCCTCGCGGGTGCCGACGCCCGGCGGATGGAGGCATTGGACCTTGTCGATTGGCCAGCCGCCACCGCCTTGCGCCTGGGCCATTTGGATGCGCGGTTTACGGAGGCCGCGCGCGGCGGCCCGGCATGGGACGAGTTCCAACGTTTCCGGGCAAGCCAGGGCAACACGCTGGAAGCGCATGCGCGGTTCGAAGCCCTGCATTCCGCGACCCTGCGCGACGGCGGTCCCTGGCACTGGCGGCAGTGGCCGAACGGCCTGGCGGATGCCGGCAGCGCCGCCGTCGACCGTTTCGCCAGCGACAACGCCGATGAAGTGACGCGCCACGCCTTCTACCAGTTCCTGGCAGACCGCAGCCTCGCTGCCGCGCAGGCCGCCGGCCGGGATGCGGGCATGCCAATCGGGCTGGTATCCGACCTGGCCGTGGGCGTGGATTCGGGCGGCAGCCAGTGCTGGGCACGGCCGGACCAGATCCTGCTCGGCCTCAATATCGGCGCGCCGCCCGACCTGCTGAACACGCAGGGGCAAAGCTGGGGCCTGGCGGCCTTTTCCCCGCGTGGCTTGCAGCTCCACGGCTTCGGCGTGTTCATCGACATGCTGCGCGCCGCCATGCGCCACGCGGGTGGCGTGCGCATCGACCACGCCATGGGTCTGGCGCGGCTTTGGGTGCTGCCGGATGGCGCGAGTGCGGCGGACGGCGTCTACCTGCATTTCCCGGTGGACGACATGCTGCGTCTGATCCGCCTGGAATCGCGCCGCCACCAGGCCATCGTGCTGGGCGAAGACCTCGGCACGCTGCCGGATGGCTTCCAGCAGCGCATCAGCGCCGCGGGCATGATGGGCATGCGCGTGCTGTGGTTCGAGCGCGCGCAGGACGAGGGATTCACCGCACCGACCGGGTGGGACCATGGCGCCGTCGCGATGACCAGCACGCATGACCTGCCGACCGTCGCAGGATGGTGGTCCGGACGCGACACGGCCTGGCGGCATCGCACCGGACAGATCGACCAGCAAGGCGTGGAGCGGGAGCAGGAGGAGCGGCGGCGGGACCGTGGCATGCTGTGGTCCGCCATGCGGGCGAGCGGTGCCGCGCTTGGGGACACACCCAGCCCCGACCAGCCCCAGGCGGCAGTGGACGCCGCAATCCGGCATGTCGGGTTGGGGGCCTGCGACCTGGCCATCATCCCGGTGGAGGATTTGCTGGGCCTGGAGGAGCAACCTAACCTGCCCGGCACGCTTGACGAGCACCCAAACTGGCGCCGCCGCATGCCCGGGCCCGCCGCCACGCTGCTGGACGACCCGGTCCCGAGCGCCCGCCTGCAGGACCTCGAGACAACCAGGAAACGATGATGAAGCCCTTCACGGCCACCGCCCGCCTGCAATTCCACAAGGACTTCACCCTGGATGCTGCGACGGCGCTGGTCCCGTATTTCGCCAGCCTCGGCATCTCGCACCTCTATGCCTCCCCGCTGCTGAAATCCCGCCCCGGTTCGACGCACGGCTACGACATCGTCGACCACAACCAGATCGACCCCGAACTCGGCAGCGAGGAGGCGCTGCGCCGCCTGGTCGCGGAACTGCGCCGCCACGACATGGGCCTGGTGCTGGACATCGTGCCCAACCACATGGGGGTCGGCGGCGCCGACAACGAGTGGTGGCTCGACGTGCTGGAATGGGGCCGTGCCAGCGCCTACGCCGAATACTTCGATATCGACTGGGACCCGCCGAATGCCTCCCTGCGTGGCCGGATGCTGGCCCCGTTCTTAGGTTCACCCTACGGGGACTGCTTGCGCAACAGGGAGCTGACGCTGCAGTTCGACCCGGCGGACGGCCGCTTCTTCGCCAGCTACTACTCGCACCGCTTCCCGATCAATCCGCGCGACTACCCCTCCATCCTGCTGACCGGCGGCGGCCCGCTGGAAGAACCGGCGCGTGCGTTCGGCGAACTGTCCACCACGAGCCGGGAGGCCATGCGAAGCGAGGCCGCGGCAGCGCGCCTGGCCCTGCGCTCCCCGGACCACGCCCAGGCCATCGCCGAGTGCCTGCGCGACTACGACCCCGCCACCGAGCCGGGCCGGGATCGCCTGCACCGCCTGCTGGACCGGCAGAACTACCGCCTGGCCTGGTGGCGCGCCGCCACGGACGAGATCAACTGGCGCCGGTTCTTCGACGTCAACGGCCTGGCCGGCGTGCGGGCCGAAGTGCCTGCCGTGTTCGACGACACGCACCGGACCATCCTGCGGCTTTATACCGAAGGTTTGATCGACGCCGTCCGCATCGACCACGTCGATGGCCTGGCCGACCCGCGTGGCTATTGCCGCAAGCTGCGGCGCCAGTTGGATGCGGCGATGGAACACCGCCCGCCCGAACTGCGGCGGGAGCGCGCCGGGCTTTGGATCGAGAAGATCCTGGCCCCCCAGGAATCGTTGCCGACCGAATGGCTGACGGACGGCACGACAGGCTACGACTACATGAACGACGTGTCGGCCGTGCTGCACGACCCGGCCGGGGAAGAACCGCTCACCACCTTGTGGACGGGGCTGACCGGCCGTCCCGCCTCCTTCGAAGTGGAGGCCATGGCGGCACGCCGGCAGATCCTGCGGGAAAGCCTGTCGAGCGAGCTGTTCTCCACTGCGGCGGCGATCCATCGCATCGCCCGGCGGGACCTTTCCACCCGCGACTACACGTTGACCGCGATCCGCCGCACCCTGGTGGAGATCCTGGTGCATTTCCACGTCTACCGCATCTACGCCGGGCTCGGCGGCATGTCGGAGACCGACAAGCGGGAAATGGATTGGGCAATGGCCGGCGCCCGGCGCACCGTGCGGCCCACCGACCGGGAATTGCTGGAGCTTATATGCGGCTGGCTGTCGGGTGACGGCATCCGCCAGGTGCCGGCGGGAAGCCGGCGTCAGGAGCGGATGCGGGCGATGGTGAAATTCCAGCAGCTTTCCGCGCCGACCGCCGCCAAATCGGTCGAGGACACCACCTTCTACCGCTTTGGCCGCTTGATATCGCGCAACGAAGTGGGCACCGAGCCATCGCAGTTCGCCCTCTCGCCCGCGGCGTACCACGCCGCGATGCGGACGCGCCGCAAGTCGTTCCCCCTCGCCCTGTTGGCCACTGCCACCCACGACCACAAGCGGGGTGAGGACACCCGCGCCCGTTTGGCGGTGATCAGCGAGCTGCCATCCGAATGGGAAGCGGCGCTGGGTCGCTGGACACGCCTGAACGCCCCCTTGAAGAAGGACCTCGGCGGGCCGGCGCCGGATGCCTGCGACGAGATCATGCTATACGAGAGCATCGTGGGCGCCTGGCCGCTGGGCTTGTCGGCGGATGACCGAGACGGCGTCGCGG
Source organism: uncultured Acetobacteraceae bacterium (assembly GCA_964244585.1). Classification (GTDB taxonomy): domain Bacteria; phylum Pseudomonadota; class Alphaproteobacteria; order Acetobacterales; family Acetobacteraceae; genus LMUY01. Next base: position 469,092 of record CAXTJM010000001.1, read on the forward strand.
CGTTGGAGGAGCGGCTGGCCGCCTGGCAGGAGAAGGCGCTGCGGGAGGGCAAGCGGCATACCGGCTGGGCCGTTCCGGACGAAGCCTACGAAGCCGCCTGTCGCGACTTCCTCCGCCAGGTCATGGACCCCGACCGCACGTCCCACGTGCTGCACGAGATCGCCGAGTTCGTGGAGCGGATCGCCGCACCTGGCGCGATCAACGGTTTGTCCCAGGCATTGCTGCGCATCACGTCGCCCGGCGTGCCGGACCTCTACCAGGGAACGGAATACTGGGATTTCAGCCTGGTCGATCCCGACAACCGCCGCCCGGTCGATTTCGCCGCCCGGCAAGCGTCGCTGCAGGCCGCGGGGGATCCCGCGTCACTGTTGCCGCACTGGCACGACGGCCGCGTCAAGCAGGCCGTGATCGCGTGCGCCTTGCGGTTGCGGGCCGAGTCGGGCGGCCTGTTCACGCAGGGCAGCTACACGCCGCTCCGGGTCGAAGGGCCGCGGGCCGACAACGTGCTCGCCTTTGCCCGGGTGTTCGAAGGTCGTGCCGCCGTGACCGTCGTCACGCGCCTGCCAGCCCATTTACCCGGCATCGCTGCCCAGCCGATGGTCCCGGCAGCGGCATGGGACGAAACCTTCATTGTTGCACCACGTAACTTTATCGCGCGCCGCACTGTTGACGTATTGGCGATGGAGAAAACGACGGGCAAGGAGATAACGGGACGCTTGCCGGTATCTGACATTCTCGCCACGTTCCCGGTGGCATTGCTGGAGGTTCGATGAACCGTCTCGTCGTCGTCTCGAACCGCGTTCCGACACCGGGCGCTGGGACGCAGGCCGGGGGTCTCGCAGTCGCGCTTGCGGGGCTGATGCAGCAACGCGGCGGCGTGTGGTTCGGCTGGAGCGGCAACGTCTCCGACGACCACACGGTCCGGTCGCAACAGGATGGGTCCGTCCAATACGCGACCATCGACCTGTCGGCGACAGAGCATGATCGCTACTACAATGAGTTTTCCAACAGCACGTTATGGCCGTTGCTTCACTCCATGCCAGAGTTGATGAGCTTCGATCGCCGCAATGCGCAAGTGTATCGCGCGGTCAACGAGCGCATGGCGGCCAGCCTCACGCCGTTGCTGCGGCCGCATGACATGCTGTGGATCCATGACTATCACCTGATGGCGATGCCGGCGATGTTGCGCGGGCGCGGCGTCACCGCTCCGATTGGCTTCTTCCTGCACATCCCTTTCCCGTCCGCGGACATGCTGGCCAGCGTGCCGGAGGCTGGCGCCCTGATACGGGACCTGGTTGCCGCCGACCTGATCGGGTTCCAGACCCAGAACGACGTGGAGAACTTCGCCGAAGCCGCCCACCGCCTCGCCGGGGCAACGCGGTTGACGGGTGGCTGGCTGCATGTGGCAGGGCGCCGCGTGCGCCTCGGCGCGTTCCCGGTGGAGATCGAGGCACGCGAGTTTGCCGGCACTGCGGAGCATGCCTGGCGGGCCGCCCCGACCGAGCGGCTGCGCCGCAGCCTGCAAGGACAGAAGTTGGTGCTGGGCGTCGACCGGCTGGATCCGACCAAGGGGTTGATCCAACGTCTGGCCGGATACCGTCGTCTGCTGGAGACGCGGCCGGATTGGCGCCGCAGGGTGACGATGCTGCAGATCGCGGCGGAAAGCCGCAAGGACGTCCTGGCCTACCGCTCGCTTCGAGAAGCCGTCGACCGCGAAGGCGGCGCCATCAACAGCGAGTGGAGCGAGGCGGACTGGACACCGTTGCGCATCGTCGCCCGGGCTGGCGCGCGCGCCACCATGGCCGGCTATATGCGCGAGGCGCGCGTCGGCCTCGTCACGCCGTTGCGGGACGGCATGAACCTGGTCGCCAAGGAATACATCGCCGCCCAGGACCCGCAGGATCCCGGCGTGCTGATCCTGTCCCGCTTTGCCGGTGCCGCGAAGCAACTCACCGCAGCGGTGATGGTGAACCCGCACGACCCGGACGAACTCGCGGACGCACTCGACACGGCGCTGCGCATGAGCCTGGCCGAACGACAGGAGCGCTGGCTGAGTTGCTGGCACGCGATCGACGGCGCGACACCTGTCATCTGGGGGCGGACGTTCCTGGCAACGCTCCTGCGGGTGGGCAGCGGCGCACCAGCCAACACGACGTCCGCGCCCATCCGGGGCGGGGACGCCATGCGGCAGCTGAACGTGGCGCCGGGCTAGCCGGGCTTCGTCAGGCCGCTCGCAACACGAGCCGGCCGGTGACCTTGCCATCCTTCAGGCGCATCAAGGCCTCGTACGCCTCCGGCATCGGAACGGTGCTGTAGGGCAGCGGCTTCAGCCTCCCGTCCTGCGCCAGGGCGACCAGTTCGCGCAATTCCCGCGGGTTGCCGACATAGCTGCCACCGACCGTCAGCTCCCGCATCGCCATGATCGGCAGCACCAGCGTCATGTCCCCGCCGAACAATCCGACCTGAACCAAGCGGCCGCCCTTCGTAAGCGCCGCCAGGGCGAAGCGGGCTGTCGCCGTGCCGTTCACCAGGTCGATGACCGCCCGCACCGGGCCGCCGGCCGCCTCGATGATCCGCTCGGCGACGCCCTCGCCGGCTCCGTCCACCGTCGCGGTTGCCCCGGCTTGCATCGCCACGGCGCGCTTCTCCGCGCTCACGTCGACGGACACGATGTTGCGGTGTCCCATGGCCTTGAGCACGGAGATGGCGTTCAGCCCAAGCCCCCCTGCCCCGACGAGGACGATCGGGGTGTCCGGAGGCAGCGGCATGATCTTCTTGATCGCGGAGTAGACGGTGATGCCGCTGCACGCATAGGTGGCGGCAAGCGCCGGGTCGATCGTGCCGGGGTCGACGAGATGCCGCGGCTCCATTGCCAGCACGTGCGTCGCATAGCCGCCGTTCTGGTAGATGCCCAGCGCGCGGCCTTGCAGGCACATATTGTCCTCTTCCGCCAGGCAGCGGTCGCAATGGCCGCACCCGACCCACGGGAACACGATGCGCAGGTCGCCCACTGCCACGCCCGTGGCGTCCGGCCCGAGCTTGACCACGCGGCCGACGATCTCATGCCCCATGGCGAGCGGCAGGCTGACGCCGCGATCCTTCAGCGACATGCGCTTGCCGCCGCCGATGTCGTAATAGCCGTCCCAGATATGCAGGTCGGAATGGCAGACGCCGCAATGCGTGACCTCCAGCAGCACCTGCTTGCCGGCCGGCTCCGGCGTCGGCAGGTCGAGTTCCTTCAGGGGTTCTCCGTTTTCGACCACGGCCCAGGCGCGCATGACATCCTCCTGTTCTTATGGAATGGATGACACACCCCAGCGAGGCGACGGTCAACGCCGTGACCGGAGCTAGCGCCGACGGGGATCCAGCGCGTCACGAAGCCCGTCACCCACCAGGTTGAAGGCAAGCACGGTGATGAAGATCGCCGCGCCGGGGAAAACCGCCAGCCACGGCGCCTGCGTCAGGAAACGCTGCGCCGAGTTCAGCATGGAGCCCCAGGATGGCTGGGGCGGCTGCTGCCCCAGACCCAGGAAGGAAAGGCTTGCCTCCGCGATGATGGCCATGGCGATGGCAAGCGTGGCCTGCACCAGCACGGGCGGCACGATGTTCGGCAGCACGTGGCGCAAGGCCACCCGCCAGGGCGGATTACCGAGCGCCCGGGCGGCCTCGACATAATCGTTCGCCGCAGCGTCGATCGTGGCCGCACGGGCCACGCGGACGAAGACCGGGGTGGCGGTGACCCCGATGGCGATCATGGCGTTGGTCAGCGACGAACCCAGGAAGGCGGCCAGCGCGATGGCGAGGATCAGGAACGGGCATGCCAGCATGGCGTCCACCATGCGGCCGATCACGGCATCGACCCAACCGCCGGCGACTCCGGCCAGCAGGCCCAGCGGCACCCCGACGCCGGACGCGATCGCCACCGAGACCAGCCCGGCCAGCATCGTGGCCCGCGCGCCCATCATGACGCGCGACAGCACGTCCCGCCCGTTCTCGTCCGTGCCGAACCAATGCAGCGCGGACGGCGCCTTGCGGATGACGCTGTAGGATTGCCGCACCGGATCGTACGGCGTGATCCATGGCGCCGCGACCGCGACACCGACGAAGACGACGATCACCACCAGGCCGACCAACGCAGCCGGACGGGTGGCGAAGCGGCGCAGGCCGAGTTCGAACGGGCTGCGCGCCCGCCGTTCCACCCGGCTTGTCACTCCCCCTCCTTGCGGGAGAGGGTTGGACGATGGTGTCGCCCCGCCCTGTGCCGAAGGGGCTTGCGCATCCGCGCCACCCTCGCCCTGCCCTCTCCGGGCGGGTTCGACGATGGCGTGGGCGGGGCCGGTCACGCGACGCGCAGCCGAGGGTTGACCAGCACGTACAACACGTCGGCCAGCAGGTTCAGCAGGATGTAGAGCGTCGCCGTCACCATCACCACGCCCTGCACCACCGGGTAGTCGCGGTTGAACACCGCATCCACCACCAGCTTGCCGAAGCCCGGGATGCTGAACACCTGCTCCGTCAGCACCGCGCCGGAGAACAGCGTGCCGAGTTCCAGCGCCCCCAGCGTCACCACCGGCACCAGCGCGTTGCGCAGCGCGTGCCGGACCACCACACGGGTTTCACGCAAGCCCTTGGCACGGGCCGTGCGCACGTAGTCCTGGTCCAGCGCCGTCAGCATCGCGCTGCGCACGTGCCGCATCAGCACCGCCGCCGTGGCATTGCCCAGCACGAAGGCGGGCATGACCGTGGTGGCCAGCGATTGCCAGACATTCTCCGTCAGCGGCACGTAGCCCGAGGGCGGCAGCCAGCCGAGATCGACGGAGACCAGCAGGATCAGCATGATGCCGAGCCAGAAATTCGGCGTCGACAACCCGCCCAGCCCGACCAAATTGGCCGCGTGATCCCACCAGGTCCCGCGCTTGACCGCCGAGACCACGCCGGCCGGCACCCCGATCAGCAAGGCGAAGGCGAAGGCCATGACGCCGAGTTGCAACGTCACCGGCAGCTTGTCCCGCACCAGGCTGGCCACCGGCTGCCGAATGCGCCAGGAGTAGCCGAGATCGCCGTGCAGCAGCCCGCCCAGCCAATGCACGTATTGCACCGGCAAGGGGCGGTCGAGCCAAAGCTCGGCCCGGATCTGCGCCAGCACCTGTGGATTGCCGCCCTCCTCCCCGGCCAGCACCAGCGCCGGGTCACCGGGCATGAGCTGTTGCAGGCCGAACACCAGCACGCTGACCAGCAGCAGGGTCGGGACGAGCTGGAGCAGCCGGCCGCGCAGCCGGTTCATGGCGCGAGGCTGATGCCCTGGAGCCGGATCAGCCCGTCCGGCACCGGCTTGAACCCGGTCAGCTTGGCGGAGAGGCCGTTGAAGTAGCGGGTGGTGTAGACGTAGGAAATCGGCAGGTCCCGCTGCGACAGGACGGCGACCTGCCCGTAGATCGCCTTGCGCTTCGCCAGGTCGGTCTCGCGCCGGCCGTCATCCAGCAGCTTGTCCATCGCCGGATTGGAATACTTGCCGTAATTCTGCGGTCCGGCGGCGCTGTCGAGGAAGCTGTAGAGGTTGCCGTCCGGATCGATGCGGCCGGACCAGGCAAGCAGATAGGCCTGGAACCCACCGGCCTGCGCGTTGTCCAGGGAGGAGGCGAATTCCATCGCCGTGATCTTGACGTCGAAACCGGCCTCCGCCGTCATGGACTGGATGACCTCGGCCATCTGCCGCTGGTCCGGGCTGTTGGGGGCGATCAGCTCGACGGCCACCGGCGTGGCCACGCCGGCCTGTTTCAGCAGCGCGCGGGCCTTGTCCACGTCGCGCACCACGGGTTTCACCGCGGGGTCGTGGAACGGGCTTTCGGGCGGCACGGCCTGGGCCGCGGGCGGAAACATGCCGTTATAGACCACCTGCATCAGCGCATCGCGGTCGATGGACATGTCGAACGCCTGGCGCACCAGCGCGCTCCTGCCGATCGGCGAGTCCGCCTTCGACCCGTTGCCGACATTGTAGGTGATGCCCTGGTAGCCGAGCCCGTCATAGCTCACCAGGCGCAGCTTCGCGTTGCGCTTCACCGCATCGGTGTCGGTCGGCACGATGTATTCGACGAGATCGACGCTGCCCGCCTGCAGATTGGCCAGCCGGACGGAACTGTCCGGGATGGGCTGGTAGATCACGCGATCGACGTGGATCGCGTCCTTGTTCCAGTAATCGGCGAAGCGCTCCAGCACGATACGGTCCTGCGCCACGCGTTCGACGAACTTCATCGGCCCGGCGCAGACTGGATGCAGCGCGAAATCCTTGCCTGCCGCCTCCGCCGCCTTGGGCGAGACGATCATGCCGGCCCGGTCGGTCAACTGGGAGAGGAAGGGCGCCGACGGCTCCTTCAGCACCAGGCGCACCGTCTGCGGGTCCACGACATCGACGTGGTCCATCACGTTGATCTCGGCCCGGCGGGCGCTGCCGGCCATGGTGAGGTGGCGATCCAGGCTGTACTTCACCGCCGCGGCGTCCATGACCGTGCCGTCCTGGAACTGCACGCCCGTGCGCAGGTGGATCACCAGCGTCTTCGGGTCTGCCCAGTCGTAGCCGGTCGCGAGCTGCGGCACGATCTGCAGCGTGTCGTCGATATCGAACAGCTTGTCGCACATCCCGGCGAACACGATCCGGCCGACATAGGTGCGTGCCAGCGTCGGGTCGAGCATGTCCGCGTCCTCCCGCAGGGCGATCCGCAGCGTCACCGGGCCGGGCTGCGCCGCCGCGGCCAGCGGGACCGCGAGGAGCATGCAGGCGAGCAGCGGACGGATCATGTGGCGTTGGCTCCCGGGGTGGACGGCGCGGCCTTGCAAGCCGCGCGCCGGATGCTAGACCGAACGCCCGCCTGGAGCACACATCATGCGTGAATACCGCATCGCCGCCATCCCGGCCGACGGGATCGGCCCGGAGGTCATCGCCGCGGGATTGGAGGCGCTGGACGCTCTGGCCGCTCGGGACGGCAGCTTCGCATTGACCATCGACCATTACGACTGGGGCAGCGAACGCTACCGCCGCACCGGCGCGCTGATGCCGGCCGACGGGCTGGACCGGTTGCGCGGCGCCGACGCGATCTATTTCGGCGCGGTCGGGGCGCCGGACATTCCGGACCACGTCACGCTGTGGGGCCTGCGGCTGCCGATCTGCCAGGGCTTCGACCAGTATGCCAATGTGCGCCCCACCCGCATCCTGCCCGGTGTCACCTCGCCGTTGCGCAACGTCGGCCCTGGCGACCTGGACTGGCTGATCGTGCGGGAGAACAGCGAGGGCGAATACGCCGGGCATGGCGGCCGGGCGCATCGCGGCCTGCCGGAGGAGGTGGCGACCGAGGTGGCGATCTTTACCCGCGTGGGCGTGGAGCGGATCATGCGGTTCGCCTTCCAGTCCGCGCAGGCCCGCCCGCGCAAGCACCTGACCGTGGTCACCAAATCCAACGCCCAGCGCCATGGCATGGTGTTCTGGGACGAGATTGCCTCCCTGGTCGCCGCCGACTTCCCGGACGTGACCTGGGACAAGGAGCTGGTGGACGCGATGACGATGCGCATGGTGAACAAGCCGCGCACGATCGACACCGTGGTCGCCACCAACCTGCACGCCGACATTCTGAGCGACCTGGCCGCGGCCCTGGCCGGTTCGCTGGGGATCGCGCCGACCGGCAACGTGGACCCGCAGCGCCGCTTCCCATCCATGTTCGAGCCGATCCACGGCTCGGCCTTCGACATCACGGGCAAGGGCATCGCCAACCCGGTCGCCAGCTTTTGGACGGCGGCGATGATGCTGGACCATCTCGGCGAACCGGCTGCCGCCACGCGGCTGATGGCGGCGGTGGAGCAGGTCTGCGCCACCGGGCTGCTGACGCCCGACCTCGGCGGCAAGGCGACCACCGCGGAGGTGACCCGCGCGGTGTGCGACGCGATCCGGGGGGCGAACGCGTGATCCGCCAGGCCGTCGCCGCGGACGAGGCGCTGATCCAGGCGATCAGCCTGGCGGCCTACCAGGATTACCTGCCCGTCATCGGCATGATGCCCGTGCCGGTGGAGGAGGACTATGCGCCCCGCATCGCTGCCGGCCAGGTGTGGCTGCTGGAGGAGGACGGCGTGCTGGTCATCGAACGGCATCCCGGCCACGCCGTGATCTACAGCGTCGCGGTGCGGCCGGAGCGGCACGGGGCCGGCATGGGCCGCCTGCTGCTGGACGCGGCCGACCGGTTGGCCGCGTCATGGGGCGTGGCGGAGCTTCGTCTCTACACCAACGCGCTGATGACGCTGAACCAGGCGATCTATGCCAAGCGCGGCTTCCGCGAAACGGGACGCCGCCCGCATCCCACGCGCCCTGGCTTTACCCTCGTGGACATGGCCAAGCCCATCGTGCCGGCCGAGGCCGAATTGCGGCGGCTGCTGGACGTGATGGCGCGGCTGCGCGCGCCGGATGGCTGCCCGTGGGACCGGGCGCAGGATTTCGATAGCATCGCGCCCTACACGATCGAGGAAGCCTACGAGGTGGCCGACGCCATCGCCCGGCAGGATTGGGCGGAGCTGCCGGACGAGTTGGGCGACCTGCTGTTCCAGGTCGTCTACCACGCCCGCCTGGCGGAGGAGGCCGGCCGCTTCGCCTTCGCCGACGTGGCACGCGGCATCGCGGACAAGATGGTCCGGCGCCATCCGCACGTCTTCGCCGACACCCCGGTCGGTGTGGATTTCTGGGAGGTCGGCAAGTCGGCGGAGCGGGCGGCGCGCAGCCAGGGCGGCGCGCTTGCGGGCGTGCCGGTGGCGCTCCCCGCCCTCACCCGTGCCGCCAAGCTGACCGCCCGGGCTGCCCGCGTCGGCTTCGATTGGCCCGATGTGCCGGGCGTGTTGGACAAGCTGGCGGAGGAGACGGCGGAGTTGCGGGCGGAGCTGGAGGCCGCCGACCCGGCGCGGCTGGCGGACGAGGTGGGGGACATGCTGTTCGTGCTGGCAAACCTTGCCCGCAAGCTCGGCCTGAATCCGGAAACCTGTCTCCAAGCGGCCAATGCCAAGTTCACCCGCCGCTTCGAGGGCGTGGAGGCGCGGTTGGCCGCCGGCGGCACGACGCCGGAGGAAGCCGGCCTGACTGCGATGGAGGCCGCCTGGCAGGCCGTCAAAGCCGCCGAGCGGACGGAGCACTAGCCGATGCAGCGCCGCTACGTGACCGTCGACGTGTTCACCGACCAGCCCTTCGGGGGCAACCCGCTCGCCGTCGTGTTGGATGCGGCGGGCCTGGACACGGCGGCGATGCAGGCAATCACCCGTGAATTCAACTACTCCGAAACCACCTTCGTCCTGCCGCCGGCCGACCCGGCCCATACCGCCCATGTCCGCATCTTCACGCCGGCGGGTGAGTTGCCCTTCGCCGGACACCCGAATGTCGGAACCGCCTTCGTGCTGGCGCGCGAGGGCAACGCGGCGCCCGGCCTGGTGTTCGAGGAAGCCGCCGGTCTGGTGCCGGTCGAAATCCTGCGCGAGGCAGGCCAGGTGGTGGGTGCCGAACTCACCGCCCCGCAACCGTTGCAGCGCCTGGGATCGGTCGCGGCGGACATCGTTGCCTCCTGCCTGTCGCTCGCGCCCTCGGACATCGTCAGCACGGTGCACGACCCCGCGGTCGCCAGCGTCGGCGTGCGCTTCATCCTCGCGGAAATCGCCTCCCGCGCGGTGCTGCGCCGGGCACGGCCCGACATCGCGGCCTTCACCCGCGCCTTCGCGGATGCGGACACCGATGCGATCTACGTCTACTGCCGCGACGGCGGCGACGGCTTCGACCTGCACGCCCGCATGTTCGCACCGCTCAGCGGCATGGTGGAGGATCCGGCCACCGGCAGCGCGACCGTGACGCTCGCTGCCCTGCTGGCCGAGAGCGGACCGGATGGAGCGGCGGCGCTGCGCATCGAGCAGGGCCGGGACATGGGCCGGCCGAGCACCCTGCTCACCCGCACGGTCGTGCAGGGTGGCATGGTCCGGAGCGCCCATGTCGGTGGCCGCTGCATGCCGATGATGCGCGGCGTGATCGAGACGTAGCGCCGCGAAGCCCGGCGCAAGCAAGCTGCGATCTAGTGCCGATTTGAACAAAATTCATCAAGGGCATCGAGGGCCAGGACAAAGCGAGGGTCCAGTGATTCGCGTGATAGCTGTTCGATAATCATCGCATCTGTCACGCTAATTTGAAAACTTTGCTGAGTGATTTCATTCAGCCTAGCAAGAACCGATTTACCCGAAGCAAGTAAGAAACGATTTTCTAAGATTTTCCATTTTGATTCGAAATCCTCATTAAAATTAAGTAGTATTGTGCCTACATCAGTGCCCCTGTTCTTTTCTTTCTCAAATTGAATTAGGTTTGCTCCTAGCTGACTCGACGTTTGATGCTTCAATGGTTCCGTAGCGCGATCTAGAATTGTGTCCATCTCGGCTTCGGTGAGGTTAGGTGACGATGGACTGCGTCCTCGTATTTTCCGATTTACCGCTTTCCATATCGCTCCAGGTATTAGAAGTTGGTTTTCGATTTCCTTTCGCTCGTGTACGTAGCATCGTAAGGATTGACCGGTAATCCCCGATAAAAATTCTGCGACCTCAGCGTTGCTTCGATAATCGCGATCAAAGAGGCAGTAGACATCGATGTCGAGGCTGAGAAGCTGTTTGAAGGCCCACACGGCGTCTATTGCTCGCCTCCACTGCGAAAAACCACCCAGCTGGACGATTGCCGTTCCCTGGGTGTCCGCCAAATGGTCTAGCCCAATGCGCGCCGCTAACCGGCGGATCAAGCGGCCATCCTGACCTTCGACAAATATAACCTTCCTGGCTTTGGCGATGCGCGCGAACTCTGCATTACCCGAAGCACCAAGATACCGGAATAACTCGGAGTAATCTCCTTCGGAACTGATCCTTTTCGCTGACCGATAACGTGGACTTATCGACGTAATCTCATTCGAGTTTGCCTCGTTTATGATCTCGGTAGCATGGGTTGCCATCACGAACTGCGCAGCTCTTCTACGGACATCGCGTATTAGATGTCTTTGCAGATCCGGATGGAGGTAAATGTCCGGTTCATCAATGATAATAATGGAGTTAATCTTGCAGCGTGCGAGGTGGGTTTGAAGTTGGAGCCAAATCTGGAAACCATAGCCCGCCCACTGCACTTCTCGATCAATGCGGTTCTCGCTGAAAAACATTTGAACGACGAGAGGATGTGACGCTCGTTTAAGTTCCGGCTTCTTTAACTCAACCTGTGGCCAAGCCTGGCGGACATTTTGCTTAAAATTCTGGAAATCCTCCTCTGTTGCTCGGAGCCAGATGTTTCGTAGAACCCTGCTGGCTAGGCGGGTGGAAGCATTGCGACGAACAGTCTCGTCTGCGACGTGCTCCTCTTGCGCCTCGAGCGGAGCCAATGCGGGGACAACGACGAGGTCGGCTGGGAATGCCCCTCTGAACTTGCTGCTGGTGCCGAGCCACTTTAAGTCTGCATCAATATAGAACCGGGTAGATCGGTTGGGATGCAGCCTTATAACTGCTTTCACTCCATTGGACGCGGAAAACTCTACAACAGAGTCCTCGTCACTGTAATTGTAGGTGACATTATCGAGGCTGAACGGAAGTACGGTCTCCGGTATTACGTATCCTGGGAAGACGCCCGACCCGGCTATATCGATATGAATGGGATTTCTGGTCCTTGAGTTACGAAAGCATGCCTCCAGCAACCGAAAAGCATCCAAAATGGACGACTTGCCCGAGTTATTTGGCCCGACCAGAACATTCCCAGGTCGAAAGCTGATCGAAAATGACTCAAATCGCTTGAAGTTCGTCAGGCGTAGCGACGTGAATAGGAATGCCATGGCCTGCTGATTCTGCTTCGACTACGCCGCTGGATGAACTAGGCTGTTGCGATCCAAAGACTAAACCTAGCGGACTTTCGTAGCAAATCCTTAGCTGGGCGTGTTTGCCGCATAATTTGGTATGCACTTGGATTCGGGGTTGGCACTTTAGCCGGAGCCGATCCGAAGGTCTGGAGTTTCAAACGGCCTAGATTTGGTTTCGCTATCGCGGCGCGATTCCGGTTCTGACTCATGTTTGAACATCGGTTTCGGATGCTTCTTGTCCTGCATGCCATTCAAGGTGTGCTGCTAGGAGCATTCGTCCCTGCGACGATCATGATCATCCTGCGTAATCTGCCGGTGACAACCGGTGAAATGGTGGCTGCCAGCCATCGGCGTCTATGCATTCCGCTCTGCGTTCACGCTGTATTACGTTGTGTCCCAAACCTCGGGACGGCAGTGGCTGTACTGGCAAGGCACCTTGCAGGCGGCCCTGATGAGATTGCTCGTCTACCTGGGTGCCCTGCGTGAGCGGGTGTACCGGGATTTGCTGCGCCGGGTGGGCTGGCGGCACTATGAATTCCGTCAGCGTGATAAGCGGCTAAGTCCTTGCGGTTGGCACATGTTGCGATTGGCTGACCGTCGGCGGACTTTGCGCCACAGTTGTTACGAGAGCGGCCGAACTTCGCCGTCTGGTCAGCGTCCGCTTATTGCAACATCCTTCTCCATAGCGAGCCGTCCGTTTTCGGCCCATCTGGTCGTAGCCGGAAGGTCCGATTCCCCGCTGCGGCCACCCGAAGCCGACCATCCGCTTACCACCACAAGCCGCCACCACCTTTATCCGGTGAACAGCACCGCAGATAGCGCACCAAAGCTTGCGCTGTCCGGCGTGCAGATCAATCCACCCGTGGTGTCGGTCGCGCGGAGCGGAGAGCCGTCGAAATGTGCGGAGAAACCGCCGGCCTCCCGATGCAGCAGCCAGCCGGGCAGATGATCCCACGGCATCAGCCGGTTGAACACCATGTAATCGCAATGCCCGGCTGCCAGCACCCGATACTGATGCGCCGCGCAGCGGTAGTCGCAGACGCCGCCAAGCTGGACCATGTTGCGCACCACCGTGCCGCGCAGCGGCTCTGGCATGAAGCGCCAGGATATGCAGCCGGCCATGGTCGCGGGCGGCGACGGCGCCGAGACGTGGAGCGGTACGGGATCGCCCGCCGGGCGGAGCATCCAGGCCCCGCCGCCCCGCAAGGCCACGGCGGTGTCATCCCCCACGGGATCGTGGATCGCGGCGGCAACCACGGTTCCGTTCATGACGGCCGCGACCATCACGCCGAACAGCGGCAGCCCGGCGACGTAGTTGGACGTGCCGTCGATCGGATCGACCACGAACGCCAGCCCGGCGCCTGCCAACCGGCCCAGTAGGCCCGGGTCGGCGGCGAAGGCTTCCTCCCCCACCACCAAGCAGCCGGGAAACGACCGGTGCAGGCCTTGGGTGATCATCGCCTCGGCCGCCAGATCCGCCTCGGTCACCAAATCGGTCGGGCTGGATTTCTGGCGCACCATGTCGGGCCGCAGCTTGCGGAAACGCGGCATGATTTCCGCCTGCGCCGTCACCCGCAGCAGCCCCACGACATCGCCCCAGGCTGCAGCGTCGATCATGCCAGGTGTTCGAAGCGCGCGCGGTCCGCGGGCAGCAGGCGGACGCGGAGGTGGATGGCATCCTCGGCATCCGCTCGCTCCAGCACCTCGCCATGCTGGTACAGCCAGGCGATCCGCGCGCCGTCGCCGGGCGGGATGGCGTACTCCGCCTTCTCCATGCCGGCCGCGATCCGCTGGTCGATGCCGGCGAGCAGCCTTGGCAGCCCCTCGCCGGTGACGGCGGAGATCGGCACCGCCTCATCCCGCCCGGCCACGTTGGCGACCCCGCCCAGCAGGTCGGCCTTGTTCAGCACCTCGATGGTCCGCGCGCGCCAGTCGCCATCGAGCGTGCCGTCTTTCTCCATGCCCTCCAGCACGGCGATCACGTCCGCCCGTTGTGCGGCGCTGTCGGGATGGGCCACGTCGCGCACATGCAGGATCACGTCTGCCTGCGCCACCTCCTCCAGCGTGGCGCGGAAGGCCGCGACCAATTCGGTCGGCAACTCGCTGATGAAGCCCACCGTGTCCGACAGGATGGCTCGGCGCCCGGAGGGTAGGCGCAGACCGCGCATGGTCGGGTCAAGCGTGGCGAAGAGCTGATCCTCGGCATGGACGGCGGCGCCGGTCAACGCGTTGAACAAGGTCGACTTGCCGGCATTGGTGTAGCCGACCAGCGCCGCCACCGAGAACGGTACCCGGGTCCGGGCGCTGCGATGCAGGCCACGCGTGCGGCGCACCTGCTCCAGCTCTTTCTTCAGGCGGACGATCCGGTCGGTGATCAGCCGACGGTCGGCCTCGATCTGCGTCTCACCGGGGCCGCCCAGAAAGCCGAAGCCGCCACGCTGCCGCTCCAGATGGGTCCAGGACCGCACCAGACGGCTGCGCTGGTAGTCGAGATGGGCGAGTTCGACCTGGAGCGAGCCTTCCCGCGTGCGTGCGCGCTCACCGAAGATGTCCAGGATCAGCCCGGTGCGGTCGATGACCTTACAGGCCCACTCCCGCTCCAGGTTGCGCTGCTGCACCGGGGAGAGGGCGGCGTCGACGACCGCGACGTCCACCTCCTCTTCCCGGATCGAACCGCCCTGGCTCGCCGCCTGCCCCTCGCCGAGCAGCGTGGCGGACCGCCGGGTGCGCAACGGCAGGATGGCGGTATGCACCACCACCAGCCCGATCGACGCGGCAAGCCCGACTGCTTCCGCAAGCCGGGCCTCCGCCGCGCGTGGGGCGTCGCCCCGATCGGGCCGTTCCCAGGGCAGAATGACGGCCGCCCGGATCGGGCGGGACGTGGCTTCAGACGGTTGCGTCGGCAGTCAGCGTCTCCCGCGCACTGGCAGGCGATGTGGCTGCGCCGGCCGGTGCGCCAGCCTCCGCCTTCGTCGCGTCGAATAGCTGGATCGGCGCGCCGGGCATGACGGTGCTGATCGCGTGCTTATAGACGAGCTGGGTGTGCCCGTCCCGACGTAGCAGAACCGAGAAATTGTCGAACCAGGTGATGATGCCCTGCAGCTTAACGCCATTCACCAGGAACACGGTCACTGGGGCTTTGCTCTTACGCACATGGTTCAGGAAAACATCCTGAACGTTCTGCGTTTTTTCACTGGCCATGAAGCCAATCCTTATATTGTTGTTGTTCCAGTCCAGCCTGTCTTTTTGACACCGAACCGGGCACACAGGTCCCGGCCGCGCCGCCCGAATGTAGCCATCTGACCTTGCAGTGCAAGGTCATTCATCCTGCCTTAATCCGGTGCGTTGGCCATGCCCTTGGCATGCTGCGCAAACAGGTCGAACAGGCGGCGGGTGACCGGCCCCACCGTGCCATCGCCGACCGGGACGCCGTCCAGGCGGGTGATCGGCTTGACGAAGGAGGTCGCACTGGTGACGAACACCTCCCGCGCACTGCGCAACTCGGCCTCGGTGACCGCGCGTTCCTCGCTCTCGATCGCCGCCTCCCCCATTTGCGCCAGCAGCGAGGCGCGGGTGCAGCCCGGCAGGATGGCGTGGCTCAGGCTCCGCGTGCGCAACACCCCCGCGGAATCGACCACCCAGACGTTGGTCGACGACCCTTCCGTGACGATACCGGAACGGTCTATCAGGATCGCCTCGTAGGCGCCGGCCTTCCGCGCCGCCTGCTTGGCCAGGACGTTCGCCAGCAAGCCGGTGGATTTGATGTCGCAGCGCGCCCAGCGCTGGTCCGGCGTTGTGATGGCGGTGGCCGCCCACGCCTCCGGTGAGCTCGGGAATGGCGGCGTGCGGCGGCAGGTGACGACCATTGCCGGCGGGATCGGCCGGCTGGGAAAGGCATGGTCGCGCCGGGCGACTCCACGGGTCACCTGCATGTAGACCAGCCCTTCGCGCAGGCGGTTGCGGCGAACGACCTCGCGGATGACCTGGAGCATGGCCAGCCGGCCCATGGGCGGCGCGATGCCGATCTCGCCGAGCGAGCGTTCCAGCCGCCGCATGTGCAGGTCCTCGTCGAGGAAGCGGCTGCCGGTCAGGTAAAGCACCTCGTAGACGCCGTCGGCGAACTGGTAGCCACGGTCCTCCACGTTCACGCTGGCCTCTGATTGCGGCACGTAGCGACCGTTGACGTAGGCGATCCGGCTCACGATGCGTCCTCCATTCCCCGCGCCGCTAGACAGGCGCACCCTGGTCCATAGCGTCCAGGAAGCCTGCCGCGCGAGCCCGAATCTGCGCCAGCCGGTCGGGCGCCATCTTCTCCATCGTGCGCAGTGGCATCTGCATCCGGACGTTGCCGCCAAGCTGCGCGGCGTGCCGGGCCATGAAGTCCCAGTACAGCGCGTTGAACGGGCATGCCCGTTCGCCCACCGCATCCTTCACGTCGTAGTGGCAGCCGCGGCAATAGTCGCTCATGCGGTTGATGTAGGCGCCGGAGGCCGCATAGGGCTTCGACCCCACGATGCCGCCATCCGCGAACAGCGCCATGCCCCGCGTGTTGGGCATCTCCACCCACTCGTAGGCGTCGGCGTAGACGATGAGGTACCATTCATCGACCTGCACCGGGTCCAGTCCCGCCAGCAATGCGAAATTGCCCGTGATCATCAGGCGCTGGATGTGGTGAGCGTAGGCGTTGTCCCGCGTGTCCGCCACCGCCTGGTGCAGGCAGTTCATCCGGGTGCCGGCATCCCAGTAGAATTGCGGCAGCTTGCGGGTCGCCGCCAGGGCGTTCAGCCGCCCGTACTCCGGCATCTTCAGCCAGTAGACGCCCCGCACGAACTCCCGCCAGCCGAGGATTTGCCGGATGAAGCCCTCCGCTGCGTTCAGCTTGACCCGACCAGCCCGGTAGGCCGCCTCCGCCGCCGCCACGGCCTGCATCGGCAGCAGCAGCCCGGCGTTGATCGACGTCGAGACGAGCGCATGGAACAACGTCGCCTCGCCCGTCTTCATCGCGTCCTGCCAATCGCCGAATTGCGGCAGGCGGTTGGCGATGAAATCATCCAACGCCGCCTTGGCATCGGCCGCCGTGACGGGCAGGCCAAACCCGTCGCACGTGCCGAAATGGTCGCCGAAGCGGCCGCGGACCAGGGCGATGACGTCGCTGGTGATGGCATCCGGCTGGAAATGCGGCGGCGTCGGCACCGCCACGTCGCGCGGCAGGCGCTTGCGGTTGTCCGCGTCGAAATTCCATCGGTCGTCCACCGGTACGCCATCGGCCATCAGCACGCCGTGCCGGCGCCGCATCTCGCGATAGAAGAACTCCATGCGAAGGGTGCGCTTGCCATGCGCCCAGGCCCGGAACTCCCTGATGCTGCACAAGAACCGGTCATCCGTCCGGATATCGACGGGCAGGCCGGCCATTTCGTGCCAATCCTGCATGTCCCGGGCCAGCCGCCATTCGCCGCACTCGGTCGCGACCACCTGGTCCGGCCGCACGCGGCGCACCGCCCGGGCCAGCTCGCCGCGCAGGCACTGCGTGTTGTCGGGATCGTCGAGGCTGACGTAATCCACGCTGACCCCGCGCGCACGCAGCGCGCGGGCGAAATGGCGCATGGCCGACAGCACCAGGACGATCTTCTTCTGGTGATGGCGCACATAGGTGCACTCGCCCAGGACCTCGGCCATCAGGACCGTGTCGGTCGCCGGGTCCAGGTCGGCGAGCGCGGACAGGCTCGCACTGCATTGATCGCCCAAAACGAGTCGAAGCGTGCGCACCCGGTTGCCCCTCTGCTGGGCGCGTGACGTGGGGATGGCGGCGATGGCGACAAGGCATCCGGGGCGTGCCATCATCCCCATCGCACATGCGCCAACTCCTTCTCCTCCGGCATGCCAAGTCCTCGTGGGACGACCCGCAGCTGTCGGACCACGCCCGGCCCATCAACATGCGCGGGCGGCAGGCGGCGGCGGCGATGGCGGCGGAGATCAAGCGGTTGCGCCTCATCCCCGACATCGTCCTGGTGTCGTCGGCACGGCGCACGTTGCAAACCCTGGCGGCGCTGGATCCGTGGGAAACGCAGCCCAGGATCGAACCAATGGATGCGCTCTACCTTGCGTCCAAGGGCGATCTGCTGGACGTGCTCCGCCGCGTGGCGCCGGATGCACGGTGCGTGCTGCTGGTCGGGCATAACCCAGGGCTGCACGAATTGGCGATGCTGCTGGCCGGCGCCCACGCGGCGGTCACGGACAAGCAGGTCCAACGCCTTGCCGCCGGCTATCCGTCCGGCGCGCTGTCCGAATTCTCCGTCGCGGCGCCGTGGAGCGACCTGGGCGATGTCGGCACCCGGCTGACGCGCGTGCTGCTGCCGGCCGACCTGACGGCCGCCACAGCCTAGCGGGGCCGGTGCGGTGCAGGGCTTCGCGGCAGCCCGCAGCCAGGACGCATGGACCGCGATCATGCGCAGCCGGCTGGAAGTTCACGCCGCTAGCCGCTCTGGTTGCGACTTCCGTAGCCGGCTGTCCGCAGCGCTTGCAAGCTGCTCGCCCGACGCGCTAGGCATCTTTCCGGCCTGACTGTCCATCCGGAAATCCGTGTGTCCATCGATCGTCCCCGCCGCATATTTCGTTCTTCCGGCCGCCTTTCGGCGCCTCCTCGAGTCCTGCGGACCATGATGGTCGCACTGGTGGGTGCAGCGGCTGGCGGGACGCTGGTGATGCTGGGATTGTCGGGCAGCCTGTTCGGCCGGATGACCGCGGACGTCCGCGTGATCGCGGCTGGCCCGGACCAGGTGGCCGTGATCGACGGCGACACGCTGCGGCTGGGTGGCGTCGTGGTGCGACTCAGCGACGTGCACGCGCCAGGCCGGGGCCAGCCTTGCGCCGCCGGGCCGGATTGCGGCGGCCAGGCAACCGCGGCGCTCGCCGGCATCGTGCGCGACCGGCGGGTGGAATGCCGGGTGTCCGGCCATGACACCATGGGCCGTCCCGCCGGGCGGTGCGATGCAGCCGGCCAGGACGTGAACGCCGCCATCGTCACGGTTGGATGGGCCAAGGCCACAAACGCTGCGCTGGGCGCGGCCGAGTTGGATGCGCGAACGCACCGGCGGGGTATCTGGCTGGCCGACTGACGGACCCTGCGGGCGCGAAGGTTGCTTCCCCGCCGCTTCGCCCTTAATTGGACACATTCACCGGGCGTGCCGGTGCGGCCGTGGCGGCGATCTCAGCCGACCCGTTTTCGACAGGAACCAAGCATGAGCGGCACCGCCAACGGGTCTCTCACATTGTCCCTAGAGGGCACCAACAAGTCGCTGACTGTCCCGCTGAAATCCGGCACGATCGGGCCACAGGCGGCCGATATCAGCAAGCTGTATGGCAGCCTTGGCATCTTCACCTACGACATCGGCTATGGTGCGACGGCGGCCTGCGAAAGCAAGATCACCTATATCGACGGCGACGAGGGCGTGCTGCTGCATCGCGGCTACCCGATCGACCAGCTTGCCGAGAAATCCACCTTCCTGGAACTCGCCTACCTGTTGCTGAACGGCGAGCTGCCCAACAAGGCGGAACGGGCGGAGTTCGACAAGGGCGTCATGCACCACACGATGCTGCATGAGCAATTGCGCAGCTTCTACAGCGGGTTCCGGCGTGACGCTCACCCGATGGCGGTGATGTGCGGCGTGGTCGGCGCGCTGAGCGCATTCTACCATGACAGCTTGGACATCACGAACGAGGAACACCGCCGGATCAGCGCGTTCCGCCTGATTGCCAAGCTGCCGACGATCGCGGCATGGGCCTATAAGTACAATATCGGCCAGCCCTTCATGTATCCGCGCAACGATCTCGGATACGCGGAAAACTTCCTCTACATGATGAACGCGGTGCCGGCCGAGGAATACCACGTCAATCCGGTGCTTGCCCGGGCGATGGACCGCATCTTCATCCTGCACGCCGACCACGAGCAGAACGCGTCGACCTCGACGGTGCGCCTGGCCGGGTCCACCGGCGCCAATCCGTTCGCCTGCATCGCGGCCGGCATTGCCAGCCTGTGGGGTCCCGCCCATGGCGGCGCCAACGAAGCGGTGCTGAAGATGCTGAACGAGATCGGCAGCCCGGAAAACATCCCGGCCTTCATCGAAAAGGTGAAGGACAAGAACAGCAACGTCCGCCTGATGGGCTTCGGCCATCGCGTATACAAGAACTACGATCCGCGCGCCAAGATCATGGAGCGGACCTGCCACGAGGTGCTGAAGGAACTTGGCATCAAGGACGATCCGACCCTCGACATGGCCATGGAACTGGAGCGGATCGCCTTGCACGACGAGTATTTCGTCAGCAAGAAGCTGTATCCCAACGTGGACTTCTATTCGGGCATCATCCTCAAGGCGATGGGCATCCCGACCAGCATGTTCACCGTGCTGTTCGCCGTCGCCCGCACCGTCGGCTGGATCAGCCAGTGGAAGGAGATGGTCGAGGACAAGACGCAGCGGATCGGGCGGCCGCGTCAGATCTACACCGGCGCGGCGCTGCGCGACTTCGTGCCCATTTCCGAGCGCGGCTGATCGGCAGGTTGCTCACCCCACGCCCTCCTGGGAGGCTCTTTACTTCCCCCCGTCCTTCCGGGAAACCAGTGGGATGAGGTTCGCTCGGCAGATCTGATGCGCCTTTTTATTGATGGCGATGCATGCCCGGTACGCGAAGAGGCGTATCGGGTCGCAGCCCGAACCGGCCTCGACGTGTTCGTCGTCTATAACGGCTCCCGCCCGATCCGGCCGCCGCAGCAGGCTGGCGTGCAGATGGTGATCGTCGGCGATGGTCCGGACGCAGCCGATGACTGGATCGCGGAGCGGATCGTACCGGGCGACATCTGCATCACCGCCGACATCCCCCTGGCGAAGCGCTGCCTGGACAAGGGCGCACGGGCTCTGGGCCATGCCGGACGGAACTGGACTGGAGACAATATCGGCAGCGCCCTCGCCGGCCGGGAAATCGCCCGGCACATGCGGGAGGTCGGGCTCGGCGGCGGGGGCCATGCAGCCCTGACCCAGGCGGACCGCTCCCGCTTCAGCTCGGCGCTGGATGCGGAGGTGACACGGGCAAGACGGGATGCAGCGCGGCCCGCGCCGCCAGCGGATCGTCCGTGATCACCCGCCCCCGCCCTGTCGTGCCAGGCGCGTGATATCGCCCGGCGCATCGCGACAACCGATTAGCGTCGGCGCCGTGACCCGGTCAGGGCTTCAGTGTTCGCCGCATTCGCAACCAGGGGTCGGGCCGATGTCGCCGCGCACGACATGGTGATCGATCCATTCGGACACGAGACGCCGGGCTTCGTTGAGGGACGCCTCCGGATGATGGATCCGGTACAACACGGTGCAGGCACGGAACGCGTCCATGTCGAGGTTGCCAGTGGCGCGCAACTCCCGATAGGCCGTCACCACCGCCCTCTCGCATCGCCGGCCGATCACTAGCTGGTCGCGTCCCAAACCTGCCTCCAGTTGCGAGTCTCTCGCAAAGCTGAGGGATGGTAGGCGGGTCGCAGCCTGTCATCAAGCCTGCACGACCGATCTGGTCAGCTTGCCTGGTGCAGCGCCTGCGCCACGGCCGTGTTCCAGCCCTTATACCGGTCCTGCCGCTCCGTCTCAGCCATCGCCGGGACAAAGCTGGACTGCTTGACCCATCGTCGCTGGATTGCGTCCGGCTCCGGATAGATACCGACCGACAGGCCGGCAAGGTAGGCCGCGCCCAACGCGGTGGTTTCCAGGCAGGCCGGGCGCTCCACCGGGATGCCGACCATGTCGGCCAGAAACTGCATGGTCCAGTCGCTCCTGGCCATCCCGCCGTCCACCCGCAACACCATATCTCCCGCCATGCCCGCATCCTGCACCATCGCGGCCAGCAGGTCCCGCGTTTGGTAGCCGACGGCCTCCAGCACGGCCCGCGCCAGCTCCTTGCGGGTGGTGCCGCGCGTGATGCCGGTGATGCTGGCACGGGCACGGCTGTTCCAATGCGGCGCGCCGAGGCCGGTGAAGGCGGGCACCATGTAGACGCGCTGCGCCTGGTCCGCGGCCGCCGCGAGCGTGTCGGCCTCGGCCGCGTCGCCAACGATGCCGATGCCGTCCCGCAGCCACTGCACTCCGGTGCCGGCGGAGAAGATGGCGCCCTCCAGCGCGTAGCTGCGCCTGCCACCGAGTTGGCAGGCGATGGTGGTCAGCATCCCGTGGCCGGACCGCACCGGCGCAGCGCCGACGTTCAGCAGCACGAAAGCGCCAGTGCCGTAGGTCGCCTTCATCATGCCGCGGGTGAAGCACGCCTGGCCCGCCAGCGCGGCCTGTTGGTCGCCGGCCATCCCGTGCACGGCAACCGTGCCGCCGAGCAAGCCGGGATCGATGTGTCCGAACGTGCCGGCGCAATCGCGGATCTCCGGCAGGAGCGCCCGGGGAACGTCGAACAGCCGCAGCATGTCGTCGTCCCACGTCCCGGTGGCGATGTCGCACAGCAGGGTGCGGCTGGCGTTGGTGGCGTCCGTCGCGTGCACCCGGCCGCCGGTCAGCCGCCATAGGAGGAAGCTGTCGACCGTCCCGAAAGCGAGCTGGCCTCGCTGTGCCCTGGTCCGCGCACCCGGCACATGGTCCAACAGCCAGCCGATCTTGGTGGCGGAGAAATACGGATCCAGCCGGAGGCCGGTGCGGGCGGCGACCAGCTCGGCATGGCCGGCCCGTTCCAGCGCGTCGCAGGCACCGGCGGTGCGCCGGTCCTGCCAGACGATGGCATTGTGGATCGGGACGCCGGTCCGGCGGTCCCAAAGCAGCGCCGTCTCCCTCTGGCTTGCGATCCCGATCGCAGCCAGCGAGGCGGCCCGCAGCCCGGCCTGGCGCAACACGTCGCGGGCCGTGGCCAGCACGGTGGACCAGATGTCTTCCGGATCATGCTCGACCCAGCCGGGCTGCGGGTAATGCTGCCGGACGTCCCGCCGGGCCTGCGCGATCGGCACCAGGTCCGCATCGAACAGGATAGCCCGGGTGGAGGTGGTGCCCTGGTCGATCGCCAGGACCGGCGCTGCGTCCGCCACGTTTCAGCGCCTCAGCCGCGGATTGAGCACCCCGTACAGCACGTCGACGCCCAAATTCACCAGCATGACGAGAATGGCGACCAGCAGCGTGCCGCCTTGCAGCACGTTGTAATCGCGGCGCTGCACGCTCTCCACCAGCCAGTGGCCGACGCCGGGCCAGGAGAACACCGTCTCCGTCAGGATCGCCCCGCCCAGCAGCGACCCCACCTGCAGTCCCAGCACCGTCACCACCGGGATCAGGGCGTTACGCAGCGCGTGCACCACCACGACGCGGCCCGGCGACAACCCCTTGGCCCGGGCGGTGCGGACGTAGTCTTCCCCCAGCACCTCCAGCATGGCGGATCGCGTCATGCGCGCGATGGTGGCTAGCGGGATGGTGCCCAGGACGATGGTCGGCAGGATCAGGTGCCGCACGGCGGAGACGAAGGCACCCTTCTCGTCGCTGTAGAACAGGCTGTCGATCAGCAGGAAGCCGGTATGCGGCTCCACATAGTACAGCTCGTCGATGCGGCCGGACACCGGCGTCCATCCCAGCGCCACGGAGAACACCAGGATCGCCATCAGCCCCCACCAGAAGATCGGCATGGACGCGCCCGTGACCGAGATGCCGATCAGCCCGTAATCCAGCGGCGAGCCCCGACGCACCGCCGCGATCACCCCGAGAGGCAGGCCGAGCAGCAGGGCGAACAGCATCGCGCAGATGCCGAGCTCCACCGTGGCGGGGAAGAAGGTGGTGAACTCGCTCCATACGCTGGCCTGTGTCACCAGCGAGTGGCCCAGGTCGCCGTGGAGCAGCTGCCACTCGTAATCGGCGAACTGCTTCCAAAGCGGCTGGTCCAGGCCCAATTCGTGGCGGAAATAGGCCAGCCTTTCGGGCGAGATGCCGTGCTCGCCCGTGCGAACCTCGATCGGGTCGCCCGGCACGGCATGCACCAGGATGAAGCCCAGCAGCGTAACGCCGACCAGGGTCGGGACGATCAGCGCCAGCCGCCGGGCCAGCAGGCGGATCAAACGCCTAGTTCAGGTCCACCTGGTCGAACAGATGCGCCCCCAGTGGGCTCATCGTGTAGCCGGTCACGCCCTTGCGCAGCGGCTGGTAGGCGACCGAATGCGCGATAAGGAAGAACGGCGCCTCGTCATGCATGATGACCTGCGCCTGCTCATACAGCTTGGCCCGGTCCGCCTGGACCGGCAGCGTGGCCGCCTTCTGGATCAGCTCGTCGAAATCCTTGTTGCACCATTTGGACGCGCTGCCGCCGCCGACCCGCGCCGCGGCGCAACTGGCGAGCGGGGTGAAGAAATTGTCCGGGTCGCCGTTGTCGCCGGTCCAGCCCAGCTCCGCCATCTGGTGCTCGCCAGCCTGCACGCGCTTGCGGTATTCGCCCCATTCGTAGCTGACGATCCTGGCGCGGATGCCGACCTTCATCAGGTCGGCCTGCATCAGCTCGGCGATGCGGCGCGCGTCCGGATTGTATGGGCGCTGCACCGGCATCGCCCATAGATCGGTCTCGAACCCGTCGGGGAAACCGGCATCGGCCAGCAGCTTTTTGGCGGCGTCGGGATCGTGCGGGTAGTCGGTGACGGCGTTGTCGTAAGACCACATGGTCGGCGGGATGAGGTTCTTCGCCGGCTGCCCGGCACCTTGGTAGACCGCGGTGAGGATCGCCTGCTTGTCGATCGCCATGTTGATCGCCTGGCGCACCCGCTTGTCGTCAAACGGCTTCTTCATGTTGTTGAAGGCGAGATAGCCGATGTTGAGGCCCGGCAGGGACATCAGGTCCAGCTTGGGGTCGATCTTGATGCCCGGCAGGTCCGCCGGCGACGGGAAGGCCATCACCTGGCATTCGTCGGCTCGCAGCTTGGCCAGGCGCACCGCCGGGTCCTTGTTGATGGAGAACACCAGCGCATCCAGCTTGGCCTTCGGTCCCCAGAATTCGTCGAACCGGCGGTAGCGGATGGTCGCGTCGCGCTGGTAGGCGACGAAGGAGAACGGGCCGGTGCCGATCGGCACCTGGTCGATCTGCTCGGGCTTGCCCGCCTTCATCAGCACGTCGGCGTATTCGGCGGACTGGATGGAGGCGAAATCCATCGCGAGATCGGCCAGGAACGGCGCCTGCGGCTGGGACAGGCTGAAGCGCACGGTGTACGGATCCGGCGCATCGATGGCGAGGATGAGCTTGGTGAAGCCCATGTCGCCGTAATAGTCGTACGAACCGCCGGAAACCTTGTGGTAGGGCGAGTCCTCCTTGCCCTGGCGGTCGAACGAGAACAGCACGTCCTCCGCGTTGAAGTCGCGGGTGGGCTTGAACATGGCGTTGCTCTGCCACTTCACGCCGTGGCGCAGGTGGAAGGTGAACACCTTGCCATCCGGCGACGTCTCCCAGCTTTCGGCCAGGCCGGGCTCGAGGTCGGTGCTGCCGTGCTTGAACTGGACCAGTTGGCCATAGATCGGCCGGGTGGCGTCGAACGTCGTGCCGGTGGTGTTGATCATCGGATTGAAGTTCTCCGGCGATCCCTCCGAGCAGTACACCAGCGTCTTCGCCGTCGCGGTGGCTGCGCCCGCGCCCCAGAGCGCGGCACTGGCGAGCAGGAGGGCACGGAAGTGGCCGGAGACGACCATGGATAAGCCTTTCATTGGAGTGCCTGGAGCCTTGCGAACGTGTAGCGGCAGTCAGTCGATGCTAGCGGACGCCGCGGCGTCGGTTGAAGGCCAATTGCTCCGGCGTCAACTGGAACCCGACAAGCACGCTGTAGGCGGCGCCGGACAGCTTGTCATCGACCGGGAGAACAAGGTCGATCTGGTCCCCGGTGAGGCGCAGCCGCTCCGAATTGCGGGGGAATTGGACGTTGAAGGTGTAGTCCTTCTTGTCGAGGATGGTGTCCCCGCGCGAGACGGAGATGAAATACGTCACGTCCGCCTGCCGCCCGACCGCTGCCGGGCCGCGCGTTAGGTCCATGCTGACCGACAGCACCGTGTGCAGGTGCGTCAGGTCGTCCAAGGAGCACTTTCCCGACAGGCCGGTGATGCGTCCATCCACCACCATGTCGGTGAGGTCGGTGCCGGTGCCGCGAAACCGCGTCATGTCGGCGCCGTCGCGCAGGATGCCGGTCGCGGGGCAGACCGGGGCGAATTGCGGCAGGTCGGCCCCGCCGCATCCGGACAGGCCGGCGGCAGCCAGCAGCAGGACCAGACCGGCCGATGCCGGGCGGAGCGCGCGGCCGATGCGGATGGGTCGGCGGGCAGGCGGGGAAACGGGCATCGGCTACTCCGGTCGGGCGTCACACGGCGCGGCGGCGGGTTCGGTGCGGCTGGGTTGTGACGGAGGGTGCGGACAGGCATACTGCCTGCCACAGCCACCGCGGACAACATGGCCCCCAAACGCCCCCTTCGCATTCTCCTATCCGGCCCGCGCGGCTTCTGCGCCGGGGTGGATCGTGCCATCCGGGTCGTAGAGGAGGCGATCCGCCGCTTCGGCGCCCCGGTCTATGTCCGCCATGAGATCGTGCACAACCGCACGGTCGTGGAGGCGCTGGAGGCGCAGGGCGCCGTGTTCGTGGAGGAACTGGACGAGGTGCCTCCCGATGCGCACGTCGTGTTCTCCGCCCATGGCGTGCCAAAATCCGTGCCGCAGGAGGCGGAGCGGCGTCACCTGCATTATTACGACGCCACCTGCCCGCTGGTGAGCAAGGTGCACCGCGAGGCCGAGCGGCATTTCGGCGATGGCGGGCCGGAACAGCGCCATATCCTGATGATCGGCCATGCCGGCCATCCGGAAGTCGTCGGGACCATGGGCCAGTTGCCGCCGGGCGCCGTGACCCTGGTGCAGGATGCGACGGAGGCCCACGCCGTCCAGCCGGCGCCCGGCGCGCTCGCGTTCATCACCCAGACCACCCTGTCCGTGGACGACACGGCCGACATCGTGGACGTGCTCCGCACCCGCTTCCCCGGCATCGAGGGGCCGAAGCGGGAGGATATCTGCTATGCCACCACCAACCGGCAGGCCGCCGTCAAGGCCGTGGCGCCGGACTGCGACCTTGTGATCGTGATCGGCAGCCCGAACTCCTCCAACTCCCAGCGGCTGCGCGAAGTGGCGGAACGGGCGGGCGCTAAGCGGGCCGTGCTGGTGCCGCGCGCCCGCGACCTGGACTGGACCCTGATGGACGGCGTCGATACGCTGGGGTTGACCGCCGGGGCGTCCGCACCGGAGGCGCTGGTGCAGGAGATGATCACCCATCTGGCGGAGCGTTACACGCTCGGGATCGAGGAACGGCGGGTGACCGAGGAAGACGTGATCTTCAAGCTGCCCGCCCCGCTGTCCTGATGCCAGGCAAGCCCTTCGGGCGGGGGGTCGGCTAGACCGGATGGCCGTCTACACCGAGGTCGCCGACGAGGCGCTGGCGAGCTACGTCGCCGAATACGAGCTGGGCACCGTGGTCGCGTTCCGCGGCATCGCCGAAGGGGTGGAGAACAGCAATTTCTCGCTGCGCACCAGCGTCGGCGACTTCATCCTCACGCTATACGAGAAACGCGTCGATCCGGCCGAATTGCCATGGTTCCTGGGCCTGATGGAGCATCTGGCCGGCCGTGGCATCACCTGTCCGCAACCGGTGCGCGCGCGCGACGGCGAGTCGCTGCGGCGCCTGGCAGGCCGTCCCGCCTGCATCACCACCTTTCTGCCCGGCGTGTGGCCGCGGCGCGTGCGGCCGATGCACTGCGCCCCGCTGGGTGATGCGGTGGCGGCGCTGCACCTGGCCGGCCAGGGCTACGCGGCGGAACGGCCGAACGCGCTGGGTCCCGCAGGGTGGCGGCCGTTGCTGGAACGATGCCGGCCCCGCGCGGACGAGGTCCAGCCGGGCCTGGCCGAGCAATTGACGACGGCGCTGGACCGTATCCTCGCCGGCTGGCCGACGGGCTTGCCCCGCGGTCACATCCACGCCGACCTGTTTCCGGACAACGTGTTCTTCCTGGAGGGCCAGCTGTCCGGATTGATCGATTTCTACTTCGCAGCGAGCGATGTGCTGGCCTACGACCTGGCCGTGTGCCTCAATGCCTGGTGCTTCGAGCCGGACATGCAGTTCAACGTCACCAAGGCCCGTGCGATGCTGCGGGCCTATGCGGCACGCCGGCCGTTGAACGCGGCCGAGCGCGCCGCCCTGCCCGTGCTGTGCCAGGGCGCAGCGATCCGGTTCCTGCTGACCAGGCTGTACGATTGGCTGAATACCCCGCCCGGCGCAATGGTGACACGCAAGGACCCGCTGGACTACCTGGGCCGGCTGCGCTTTCACCTCGGGGCGACGGATGAGCATGCCTACGGACTCTGACCCGCCTGCCGCGGTGGAGATCTGGACCGATGGCGGCTGCAAGCCCAACCCCGGCCCGGGCGGCTGGGCCGCGATCCTGCGCTTCCGCGAGGCCGAGCGGGAATTGACCGGCGCCGATCCGGTGACGACCAATAACCGCATGGAGCTGACCGCCGCCGCCGCCGCGCTGGAAACGCTGACGCGACCGTGCCAGGTGGTGCTGCACACCGACAGCGAATACGTGCGCAACGGCATCACCCGCTGGCACACCGGGTGGGTACGGAAGAACTGGCGCACCGCAGCCGGCGATCCGGTGGCGAACATGGATCTGTGGCAACGCCTGCTCAGCGCTGCCCAGCCCCATACCGTCGAGTGGAAATGGGTGCGCGGCCACGCCGGCGACGTCATGAACGAGCGGGCCGACGTGCTGGCGACCAGGGCGCGGCAGGCGGGGTGAGTCCCAGCGCATCACGCCCGATGCGGCTGGAAATCAGGCGTTGAGCCATCCCGATCCCTGCGCTACGTCGGTCAGACAAGAAGTCGACGGGTAGGAGCGCGGCAAGAGGACGCCACCGTTTGACGGAGCCCTGCGCATGACCACGTCCAGACGAGATTTCCTCCGCAATGCCGCCGGTGCCGTGCCGCTTGCCCTGGCGCCGACCGGACTTGGATGGGACCTGGCCATGGCCCAGGCGCCCGGTGGCGTGTTGCGGGTCGGCATGACGGCATCGGCCGTGCCGTTGTCCAATGGCTGTCCGGACCAGGGGGCCGAGGGCCAGCGCTTCATGGGCATCACGCTCTATGACCAATTGGTCGCCTGGGACCTCTCGCACGCCGACCGGGCCTCGGGGCTGATCCCGTGCCTGGCCACCCAGTGGACCTCCGACCCGGCCAACCCCAAGCGTTGGACGTTCACCCTGCGGGACGGCGTCAAGTTCCACGACGGCAAGACCCTGACCGCGGACGACGTGGCGTTCTCCTTCGATCGCGCCTTCCGCAAGGATGCCGCCTGGTACGATGCGCGCGCTGCCGCCCAGGTGGGATTGCGCATTCCCACCCTGGCAGATTGGGGCGCACAAGGCGACCAGACCTTCTGGCTGGAAACCAGCATCGTCGACAGCACCATCCCGTTCGGCGTCACCTGGGTCGGCATCACGCACAAGGCGGCGTGGGAGGCCGCCGGGCGGGACTGGAACGCCTTCCTCGACAAGGCGGTCGGCACCGGCCCCTGGAAGCTCGACAGCTTCAAGCTGCGGGAGCGTGCGGTGCTGGCGCGGTTCGATGGCTACTGGAACAAGGACCGGGTGCCGAAATGCGCCCAACTCGTGCTGCTGCCGACGCCGGAGGCCAACACGCGCGTGGCGGCCCTCCGCTCAGGTCAAGTGGATTTCGTCGAGGCGCCGCCGCCGGATGCGATCGATAGCCTGAAGGCCGCCGGCTTCCAGATCTACAGCAATCCCTATCCGCATAACTGGACCTGGCATTTCTCGCGGCTGGACAATTCACCCTGGCAGGACGTCCGGGTGCGCAAGGCAGCCAATCTCGGCATCGACCGCGCCGGGCTGAAGGAATTGCTGGGCGGCATGATGCTGGAGGGCACCGGGCTGGTGCCGACGGGCAACCCGTGGCTGGGCACACCGTCCTTCAAGCTGGTGCACGACCCGGATGCCGCCCGCAAGCTGATGGCCGAGGCGGGCTACGGCCCCGGCAAGCCGCTGCGCACGAAAATCGGCATCTCGACCTCCGGCTCCGGCCAGATGCAGCCGCTGTCGATGAACGAGTTCCTGCAGCAGAACCTCAAGGAGATCGGCTTCGAAGTCGATTTCGAGGTGTTGGAGTGGAACGCGCTGATCGACGTGTGGCACGCCGGCGCCAAGTCGCCCGCGGCGCGCGGCTGCACCGCGATCAACTTTTCTTACGCGGCGTTCGACCCCTACAACGCCTTCATCCGGCTGCTGAAGTCGAACCTCGTCGCGCCGAGCGGGGTCAACTGGGGCTATTTCAACGATCCCTGGTTCGACGCCCGCTTTGACGAAGTCTACCAGACCTTCGATCCAGCCAAGCAGGACGCGCTGTTGCGCACCATCCACGAGCGCATCGTGGACGAGGCGCTGTTCCTGTTCGCAGCCCACGACCTCAATCCACGCGGGCTCGCGCCGAAGCTCAAGGGGTTCGTGCAAGCCCAGTCCTGGTTCCAGGACCTGACGCCGATCCGTATCGCCTAGCTGTCGGCCCAGCCTGGCGGGATGCCCGCCGGGCCGTCCCAGCCGGTGTGGCGTTCGATGGCGCGGCCGATGCGGAACACCGTGGCCTCGTCGAACGGACGGCCGACGATCTGCAACGACAAGGGCAAGCCTAACTCGCCGGTGCCGGTGGGCACGCTCATGGCCGGGTGGCCGGTGACGTTGAAGGGAATGGTCTGCATCGGCGCGACCGCGGACCGGTTCGGGTCCGGCACGGCGTCGAAGGCCGGTGCCACCGCCAGGGCCGATGCGGTGAGCAGGGCATCATAGCGGCCGAGCACGCCGTTGAGGGCGTCCGTCAGCTCCCGCCGGGCGCGAAAGGCCTGTACCAAGTCGGCTGCGGTGAGGGTGGCGCCGAGCAGGAGGCGCTGCTGGGTGATCGCGCCGTAATCAGCGAGCCGGCTGCGCAAATCCGCTTCATGGACTGCGAACGCCTCGGCCGACAGGATCACCCGGCCGCAGGCGGCATAGAGCGCGTAATCCGGCAGACTCACATCCTCGACCACCGCGCCGGCCGCGCGCAACCCATCGCAGGTACGATCGAAGGCGGCAAGCATGTCCGGCGTCGTAGCGAGGGCGGCGGCGAAGAACGCGCGCGGCACGCCGAGCCGCAGGCCGGCCACCCCGGCCTCCAACCCGGCGAGGTAATCGCCGACAGGCTCGTCCGCACTCGCCGGGTCCAACGGATCATGCCCGGCGATGACCTGCAACGTGATCGCCGCATCCGCCACGCTGCGGGTAAGCGGGCCGGCATGGTCCAGCGTGTAGGAGAGCGGAAACACGCCCCGCCGACTGACCCGGCCATAGGTCGCCTTCATCCCCACCGTGCCGCAATAGGCCGCCGGGCCGCGGATCGAACCACCGGTGTCCGACCCCATCGCCATGCGGACCAGGCCGGCCGCCACCGCAGCGCCGGAGCCGGATGACGACCCGCCCGTGATGTGCGCCGGGTTCCACGGGTTGCGGGCCGGCGGGAACGGCAGGTCGAAGGACGGGCCGCCGATGGCGAACTCGTGCGTCGCCAGCTTGCCGACCAGCACCGCTCCGCCCGCCGCGAGCTTCTCCGCCACCACCGAGTCCGCGGCCGGGACATTGTCGAGCAACAGCTTCGAATGGCAGGTCGTGCGGATGCCGGCCGTGTCGTAGATGTCCTTCAGCGCGTAGGGTATGCCTTGCAGCGGCCCGGCATCCTGGCCGGCCGCGAACGCCGCATCCGCCCGCCGTGCCTCGGCCATGGCGCGATCCGGCGTCACCAAGACGAAGCTGTGCAACGCCGCATCCTGCGCGGCCACCTGGTCCAGGGCGGCACGGGCCAGCACCACCGCGGTGGTCTCCCCGGCGCGAAGCCGGCGACCGAGTTCGGCGATCGATTCGCTCATCTCAGCCGGCCTTGATCGGCTGCAGGCGGAAGACATTGGATGGTTCGGCCGCGGCCGTGCGGGAACTCCGCAGCAGCTCCACCTGGTCCCGCAACTCGGCATAGGCGGGCAGAAGCTGCTGCCGGCGTTCGGACGACAGGGTGAGACCGGCCCGGCTCATGAAGACGTCGAACTCGGCAGCCAGGCTTTCCGCAGACCGGGACATGCTGCCCTCCACATTGCGACTACCGGACCTTACGGATGGTGGCTGCATTTGCGAAGGGCAGTCCCAACGCCCGCGACGCGGCGAAAGCTCAGGCGAAGGGCATGCCCGTCTCGATCGGCAGCTCCGGATCACGGCTCCACTCGTTCCATGAGCCGAAATACATCCGCACGTCCTTGATGCCGGCCTCGTGCAGTGCGACCAGGGAGTTGGAGGCACGGGCGCCCTTGAAGCAGTAGAGGTACACCGGCGTCTCCGGCTTCACCCCGACCGTATGAAGCTCCGCCAGCAGCTCGTCCTTGGTCTTGAACATCGGGCCGGCGCCGGTGGGCTTCATCAGGCGATACCATTCAAGCCATTTCGCGCCGGGAATGCGGCCCTTGCGCGGTGCGAAATCCGGACCGTAGGGAGAGGATGAGGTGCCGATCCACTCGTCCACATCGCGCACGTCCAACTTGATGATGGACTCGTCGCCCAACGCCTTCAGCATGTCATCCTTGTCGAGCATCATGTGCTCGCCATCCGATGATACCGGGAACGTCTTGGCGGCCGGGGACGGCACGTCCGCGGTGACGGGCATGCCGGCCGCCTGCCATGCCGCGAGGCCGCCGTGCAGGATATGTGCCTTCTTGTAGCCGAGGAAGGTCAGCAGGTAATAGCCGCGGCAGGACATGCCGAAGCCGGAGTTCATCGAGCCTTCGTAGAACACCACCGTCTCGTCGCCACCGATCCCGGCCGCGCCGAAGGCGGCGGTGAACTTGCCCTTCAGCTCCGCCATGCCCTCCTTGGTCGACATCGCCAGGTAGGTGAAGATGTCGAACATGTTGATCGCGCCGGCAATGTGCCCGGCGGCATAGTTATCCGGCGACCGCGTGTCGATCAGCACGGTGCCGCCGGCGGCGATCATGTCGGAGAGTTCGGCGGGAGAAACCAGTATCTTGTCGGGCACGGATCGGACTCCTGTTCGGGTTGGGGTCAGTTCGCCGCCATCCGGCTCAATTCCTGAGTGAGGTGGCGGCTCGACGGGGTGATCATCGCGACGAAATAGCCTTCGCGCAGCCGGCGCTGCACGGCGGCGCCTGCGATGAAGGCGCGGGCGCCGGTATGCAGCATGGCGGCCTGGGTGGCCTCCAGGGTCAGCTCGCCCGTGCGGAGGCGGGCTTGCAGGACGTGGCGCACGTAGTCGGCCGAGCCGTCGCGCGGGGTTTGCGCCAGCTGCATGACGGTCGCCCGCAAATCCTCCAGCGCCGCCTCGAAATACGGCGGACGCTGCGGCAGGAAGCGGTTGGTGGCGTGCTGGGTGGCATCCGCCTGCACCATCGCGTCGATGCTGGCGCGGATCACCCCCAGGCCCATCCCGGTTTGCAGCAGCACGAAGCCCGGGCGGATGCGCCCCACCATGTCACCGAGCGGGTCGGCCAGCATGAACTCGTCGGCGATGAAGGCGCGGCGGAAGCGGACGGAATAGGTCCCGGTGCCTTCGAGGGTGGAGAACCGCACGTTCTGGCGGATCTCCACGCCGGGCTGGCCGCATTGGACCATGGCCATCATGCGATGCGATGCGTCCTCCGCGTCCTCGAAGATCGTGCCGAACCAATGCCCGTCGCCGAGGTTGCTCACCCAGGGCAGCACGCCGGTCACGACGTAGCCACCCGCCGCACGGGTCGCCCGCAGGGCAAATCCCTCGATGCCGGACAGCGCCTTGATCGGATTGGACAGGCCGGTGCCGCCCAGCAGGGTGCCGTCGGCGATGCCGGGTTGCAGACGCCCCCGCAGCGCCGCGTTATCGGTGTTCTCCAGGTACCAGCCGCAGGCATCCTGGCACCAGGTGCAGAAGGCCGTCGACATGCAGAGCGCGCCGATATCGGCCATGGCGGCGATGGCCGCCCCCAGGTCACGCGGCCCGGACAGGGCAAGGTGGCGGCTGAACGCCCCCGCCTCGCCCATCCGCCGCATGGTGTCGGCGGGATACAGGCCCTCGTCGATCCGGGCCACCAGGGGCGCCAGCTCCGCCGCCAAAACGCCGGAGAAATCCGGACCGGCAGCAACCGGATGGACCGGCCGGGCGGCATCGAGCGATTGGCTCATGCGGGCGCTCCCTGGTGGGTCAGCTCAGACCATCTCGCAATCGACCGGGACGGGCTTGGAGAAGGTGTTGGCCACGGGCGACCAGGTCCGGGCGTGGGCGACCAAGGCATCCAGGTCCGCCTGCGGCGCCTCCGCATCGAGGTGAACCTTCACCCGCACCGCGTCGAAGCCGACCGGCTTGGGGCTGGTATCGCCCGTGCCCCAGACGGCTGTGATGTTGATGTCGGCCTCCAGCTCCAATTCCAGCGAGCGGATGGTGATGCCGCGGGCAACCGCGTTGGCGTGGATGCCGACCGCGAGGCAGGAGCCGAGGGCGGCGAGTGAGGCCTCCGACGGGTTCGGCGCGGTATCGTCACCCAGCAGGCCAGGCGGCTCGTCGACGATGTAGGGCGGCAGGTCGCGGATCATGTTCAAGTGGCGGAAGCGGCCTTCCGCGATGGTCTTGCACTTCAGCGTCTTGATGGCTTGCGGGTTGGCGCGGCCTTTGGCGATCAACTCGTCCAGCCCACCCTTGTCGATCGGGGCCAGGCAGCCTGTCATTGCGCCGGGACCGGCTTCGGCGGGCTTGAGGGTGGTGGCGCTCATCGGCGATGTCCTTCTTGCTTGCGTGGCGCGGCGGCGGCCGCGCGCCGCTTCCTTGCACCAAACAGACAGGTCTGTCTAACATTGCCCAGCAATCACCGTGCCAAAGTCCACGGCTTGCAGAGATCGCCGCTGGCTGCGAGACTCAGCGTGTGAGCAATGCCGCCCTCATACCGCCCCGCCCGCATCCTGCGCATGAGCGTATCGTGGCGGCTGCGCGGGACCTGTTCTGCCGCAACGGCATCCACGCCACCGGGATCGACACGATCCTGGCCGCCGCAGGTGCGTCCAAGATGACGCTGTATGGGCGGTTCGGCTCGAAGGAAGCGCTGTTGCGCGAAGTCCTGGCGCGAGAAGGGGCGGAGTGGCGGGACGCGTTCTTCGCTGCCGTGACGGCCGCGGGACATGACCCGGCGGACCGGTTGTCCGGCATCGCGACCGCCCTGGACCAATGGTATCGCGGCGGCCGGTTCTACGGGTGCGCGTTCATGAACGCGATTGCCGAGCACGACAAGACGCAGCATTGGCTGCGGCACGTTGCGGCAGAGCATCATGGCGTCGTGCTGATGTTCCTCAGCGGACTGGCGGAGGAGGCCGGCTACGTAGAACCGAAGATCGTGGCGCGGCAAATCCTGTTGCTCATCGATGGGGCAACTGCTGCCCTGATGGTCACCAACGACGAAGCCGTCTTGCTGGTCACCCGGCGCAACCTGGATGCGGTGCTGGCCACGGCGGCGCGCGCCTCCGATCCCCGCCGCCAGGGCGAACGCGCTCAGGCGGCCGGGGATGCGGCAATCAGCCGCTCGATCGGGTCCCACGCGTAGGCGAGTTGCGGGATCATCACGCCGGCGACCTTGGTGTCCGACTCCGCCACAGCCCGGCCGCCCAGCCGCTGGTAGAACCACCGGCTGGGATTGTTGCGCAGCACCCAGAGGAATGCCGCCCGGCTGCCGGACGCCGCCAGGTGGGCGGCGCCGGTACGGATCAGGCGGCGCCCCACCCCACGCTCCCGCCAATCGTCCAGCACATACAGGGTTTCGATCTCCCCGTCGGCCGGCGTCCCGCCGGGCAGTGCGGTGGTCGCGCGCCCGACCGTGGTGTAGCCGACCAGGCGCGGTCCGGCGCCCCGGGGCACGTCCTGCCCGGAGGCGATGGCGACGTAGACGCCGGCACCGGCCCGGATCTGCCGATCGTAGGATGCCGCCTGGCGCGTCACGGACAGGCCGGCCAGGTAATCCTCCGGCAGCAATCCGGGATACGCGCTACGCCAGGCTGCCACATGCACGGCGCCGATCAGCGGCGCGTCGGACGGGCGCGCGCGGCGCACGGCGATCACGGCACGCCCGCTCCGCGCCGCTCCAGCACCGCGCCGAAGAACCCGTCCGTTCCGTTCTGCCGCGGTGTCAACGACAGATAGGGTCCGGCATTGGGCGGCGCACCCGCCAGCGGCCACGCCTGCGCCAGCGGCACGACCGCGAACTCCGGATGGCGGGCGAGGAATGCGTCCACTTGACCCTCGTTCTCCTCGAGCAGCAGCGAGCAGGTGGCGAACACCAGGCGTCCGCCCGCGCGCACCAGACGGGAGGCATCGTCCAGGATTGCGGCCTGTTTGGGAAGCAACTCTTGCAGGTCGATCGGCCGCAACCGCGCGCGCGCGTCCGGGTTGCGGCGCCACGTTCCGGTGCCGGTGCACGGCGCATCCACCAGCACGCGATCGAACGTGCCGGCGCGCCGCTTGGTCCATTTGTCGCCCGCCGCGATCAGATGGCGTTCGACGTTGTGTACCCCGGCCCGGCGCAGGCGGCGCACCGCCCCCTCCAGCCGCTTGTCGTGCACGTCGCAGGCGACGACATGGCCGTGATTGTCCATCGTCATGGCCAGTGCGAGCGTCTTGCCCCCGGCGCCCGCGCACCAATCCGCCACCCGCATCTGCGGTCCGGCGCCGACCAGGGCCGCGACCAACTGGCTCCCCTCGTCCTGGATCTCGACCAGCCCGGACTGGAACGCCGCCCCTGCGGTCACCGCGCGACGGCCGGCGATGCGCAGCCCCCACGGGGAGATCGGGGTGGGTTCGGTGGCGATCCCCTCCGCCGCCAGGCCCGCCGCCGCCTGCTCCCGCGTGCCGCGCAGCAGGTTCACCCGCAGGTCGAGCGGCGCCTCCTGCTCCATGGCCAGCAGTTCGGGCGCCAACGCCTCCCCGAACCGGGCCGCGACATGCGGCAGCAGCCAATCCGGCATCTCCAGCCGCACCGCATCCGGCATCGCCGGATGGTCGAGCGTGTGGCCGGCGAGCTGGGCGGCGGCGGCGATTTCCTGCGAGAGCATCGGCGCCGGGCCATACTGGCCGCCGGAGTAGGATTGCTGGACCCCGGCCGGCGTCCAGCCTTCCAGCAGCAGGGAGGCCGCGACCAGCATGCGCGGGGTCGCGGCGGTGCCGGCGCGGTCGAGCCACCATGACAGGCGCCGCCGGGTGCGCAGCACGCGCCAGGCGCGCTCCGACACGGCGCGGCGGTCGCCGGAGCCGATGAACCGGCGGGCGCGGAAAAAATCGTTGGCCACGCCATCGGCGGGACGGCGGGCAAACGCGTCCACCTCCGTCAGCAACTCGATCGCGGCAGCCAGCCGTGCGGCCGGCGTCACGCCGTGAGGGACTCGGCCTGCACCCTCAGCCCTCCTGGCGGTAGTTCGGCGCCTCGCGGGTGATCGCCACGTCGTGCACGTGGCTTTCCCGCAGGCCGGCGCCGGTGATGCGGCGGAACCGGGTATTGGCCTGCAAATCGGTCACCGTGGCGCTGCCGGTATACCCCATGCCCGCGCGCAGCCCGCCGACCAGCTGGTGGACGACGGCCGAGACCGGGCCCTTGTAGCCCACCCGGCCTTCGATGCCCTCCGGCACCAGCTTCAGCGTGTCCTTAATCTCCTGTTGGAAATACCGGTCCGCCGAGCCGCGCGCCATGGCGCCGATGCTGCCCATGCCGCGGTAGGATTTGTAGCTGCGGCCCTGGTAAAGGAACACCTCGCCGGGCGCCTCGTCCGTCCCGGCCAGCAGGCTTCCTACCATGACGGCGTCGGCCCCTGCCCCGATCGCCTTCACGATGTCGCCGCTGGTGCGCACCCCGCCATCGGCGATCGCCGGCGTGTCGCGCTCCCGGCACGCCGCGGCGGTTTCCAGCACCGCGGAGAATTGCGGCACGCCCACGCCGGCCACGACCCGCGTGGTGCAGATGCTGCCGGGGCCGATGCCGATCTTCACCGAGTCGGCCCCGGCCTCGATCAGCGCCAGCGCACCCTCCGGTGTCGCGACGTTGCCGGCGACCACCTGCACGGCGTTGGACATCCGCTTGATCTTCTCCACCGTCGCCATCACGCCGGCCGAGTGGCCATGCGCTGTGTCCACCACCAGGACGTCGATGTCGGCATCGATCAGGGCGCGGGCGCGCAGCATGCCGTCCTCGCCCACCCCGATGGCGGCCGCAACCCGCAGGCGACCGAGTTCGTCCTTGTTCGAGACCGGGTGGGCCTGCGCCTTTTCCATGTCCTTGACGGTGATCAGCCCAACGCAGCGGTAGCCGTCATCGACGACCAGCAGCTTCTCCAGCCGATGCTTGTGCAGCAGGCGCTTGGCCTCCACGGCGGGCACCCCGTTCTGCACGGTGACCAGATCCTCCCGCGTCATCAGCTCGAACACCTTGACCGACGGGTCGGTGGCGAACCGGACGTCCCGGTTGGTGAGGATGCCGACCAGGCGGCCGGTGCCGCGCTCCACCACCGGCACGCCGCTGATGTGGTGCATGTCCATCAGCGCCCGGGCATCGGCCAGCGTCTGGTCGGGATGAATGGTCAGCGGGTTCACCACCATGCCCGATTCGAACTTCTTGACCATGCGGACCTGGGCCGCCTGCTCGTGCGGGGCGAGGTTCTTGTGGATCACCCCGATGCCGCCGAGCTGCGCCATCGCGATGGCCATGGCGCCCTCCGTCACGGTATCCATGGCGGACGAGACGAGCGGAATGTTCAACGGGATCGTGCGGGTGAACCGCGTGCGAGTGTCGGCGGTGTTGGGCAAGACTTCGGAGAAGCCCGGCACGACCAGCACGTCGTCGAAAGTCAGCGCCTCCCGAATGACCGCATCGCCACGAAGGGACGCGACCGCAAGCGATGTGGTGTCGGGTGCCATGGCTGTGATCTCTCCGTCGGGAGTGGGGTCCCGCGCCTTGGCGATCCGACATAGGGCCCGGGCGCACCCGGCGCAAGTTACACGCGCGGGACGCTGCCGGGCGGCAGGCGAAACCCTTTGGCGACGACGTACATCTCGCTGGAATCCTTGCGGCTCGCCGGCGGCTTGGCGTGGCGCACGCTGGCGAAGGCGCGCTTCATCGGGTCCAGCAACTGCTTTTCGGAGCCGCCTTGCAGCACCTTGGCCACGAATCCGCCGCCGGGCGCCAGGGTTTGCAGCGCGAAATCCAGCGCCAGCTCGGCCAGGGCCACGATGCGGATGTGGTCGGTCGCGGTATGGCCGGTCGTGTTCGGCGCCATGTCCGACAGCACCAGGTCGGCCGCGCCGCCCAGTTCGGCCCGCAGCCGGCCCGGCATGTCCGGGTCCATGAAGTCGCCCTCGATGAACCGCGCGCCGCTGACCGGATGGACGGGCAGCAGGTCCACGCCGACGATCGCCCCGGCGCCGCGCTTGACGGCGACCTGGCTCCAGCCGCCGGGTGCTGCGCCCAGGTCCAGGATGCGCGCGCCGCGATGGATCAGGCTGTAGCGGTCGTCCAGCTCCATCAGCTTGAAGGCGGCGCGGGACCGCCAGCCCTGCGCCTGCGCCGCGCGCACGTACGGGTCGTTCAACTGGCGCTGCAGCCAGCCCTGCTGGGTGGTGGTGCGGCCGCGCGCGGTACGCAGCCGCACCTCCAATCCGCGCGGCGCCGCGGGCTGCCTGGTCCCCGGGCCTTTGGTGGTCTTGGTCAAACTTCCTACCTCAGGATCGGGCGCGGCGCCGGGCATGGCGGATCAGGCGGAGCAGCATGCCCTCGCGCAGGCCGCGATCGGCCACGGTGACTTCGGGCGCCGGCCACATGGTGTGGATGGCAGTATAGATGGCGCAGCCCGCCAACACGAAATCCGCCCGCTCCGGCCCGACGCAGGGATGCGCCGCCAGACGGTCGCGCCCCATGCCGCGCAGCGCCGCCACGGCCCCTGCCGCAGCCTCGCGCGACAGCACCTGCCCGTCCACATGGGTGCGGCGGTACCGCTCCAACGCCAGGACCTCGCCGGCCAAGGTCGTCACCGTGCCGCTGGTGCCGAGCAGCCGGACACCGCCCTGCCGCAGCTCCTGCCCGATGCGATGGACCCGCTCGAACGCGGCGAGCCGGCTGGACACCTCGCCCACCATGGCGGCGAACCCGGCCTCGGTGAAGGCGGCGCCGCCATACCGCTCCGACAGGCCGACCACGCCCACGGGCATGGACATGGTCCCGATCAGCTCCGGCCGCTGGTCCTGCGCCAGGCGCACCCACACCAGCTCGGTCGATCCGCCGCCGATGTCGAACACCAGCGCCCGGCGTCCCTCCCCCGCCAGCAAGGGGGCGCAGCTTTCCAGCGCGAGCGTCGCCTCCTCCCGGCTGGAGATCACGTCGAGCTGCAATCCGGTCTGCCGCGCCACCCGCGCCACGAACGCGCCCGTGTTGGAGGCCCGGCGGCAGGCCTCGGTCGCGATGGCCCGCATGCCGCTCATGCGCCGCCGTGCCAACCGGTCGGCGCATGTCTGCAAGGCCTCCACGGCGCGGTCCATAGCCTCATCGCTCAGGCGGCCGGAGTGCTGCAGCCCCTCGCCGAGCCGGATCACTCGGCTGAAGCTCTCCACGACGCGGAACCCCTCGGCCGTCGGCGTGCCGATCAGCAGGCGGCAATTATTGGTGCCTAGGTCGAGCGCCGCATAGGTCATGGTCCCGGATTGCCGGGCCGAGGAGGTGTCCGCCAGGTTCATGGACGCGGAGTGTCCATCGGCGGAGCTGGAATGGGAAGCGATTTGCGGCATGGCATGCCGGATTGTGCATCGCCGCGGCCCGGGCCACAGTCCGCCGCGATGCAGGTCGTACGAACACGGCAGGAACTGGCGGCGGTACGGGCATCGCTGCCCGGGCCGGTTGGCCTGGTGCCGACCATGGGGGCGCTCCACGCCGGGCACCAGGCACTGGTCGCAGCGGCACGGACGGCCTGTGCCGCCGTGGTCGCGTCGATCTTCGTCAACCCGACCCAGTTCAGCGATGCCGCGGCGGCGTCCGCCTACCCGAGGGACGAGGAGGCGGATCTGGGCAGATTGGCGGCGGCCGGATGCGACGCCGTATGGCTGCCGGCGGTGTCCGACATCTATCCCGGCGATCAGGTGACCACGATCGACCCGGCCGGCCCGGCCCTGCAATGGGAGGGAACGCACCGGCCGGGCCATTTCCGCGGCATGGCGACGGTGGTGGCCAAGCTGTTCGGGCTGGTGCGGCCGGACACGGCCTTCTTCGGCGAGAAGGATTGGCAGCAATTGCAGGTGGTCCGCCACATGGTGGCGGACCTCGTCCTGCCGGTCGGCATCGTCGGGGTTGCGACCGTGCGCGAAGCCGATGGCCTGGCCATGTCGTCGCGCAACCGCTTCCTGGACGGGCGGCAGCGGGCCGTCGCCCCGCGCTTGCAGGCCTGCCTCCGCCAGGCCGCACAGGCCTTGCATGCCGGCGTCGCTGCCGAGACGGCCCTTGGTGATGGACGTGCCCGGCTGGAGGCCGCCGGCTTTACCGTGAACTATTTCGCACTGGTCGACGGCGCGACCTTGCGGCCTGCCGCAGCCCTGCCCGGCAGCCGCCTGATCGCAGCGGCGCAACTCGGCCCGGTCCGGCTGCTGGACAATATCGCGGTATAGCGGCAAGGCGCGGAATTGGGGCGGGAGGGATCGAACCTCCGAATGGCGGAATCAAAATCCGCTGCCTTACCGCTTGGCGACGCCCCATCGATCCGCGCCCGTCAATACGGCTGACCCGGCTGGTTCGTAAAGGGGTCCGGCGGCGTGCCACCACTGGCCCGGCAGCATGGCGGCACCGCCCTGGGCCGCGGCAGGATCGGCGAACAACGCGAAACACGTGGCTCCGGACCCGCTCATGCGTGCCAGCAAGCAGCCCGGCAGGCCGCGAAGCGCGTGCAGCACCGTGCCGATCACCGGGGACACTGCCTGCGCCGGCCGTTCCAGATCGTTGCCGAGCCTGGCGAGCGCGGCCGCCAACTCCGCGGCGTCACGCCAGGTGGACGGCCCCTCCGGCATCGCGGAGAACGGCGCCGCACGGGCACGGAACACGTCCGCGGTCGACACCGCCACGCCCGGGTTGACCAGCAACAGCCCGCAGCGCGGCAGCGGCGGCAGCGGCGAGAGCAGCTCTCCCACGCCCTGCATGCGCGCCGGCCGGCTTGCGAGACAGACCGGCACGTCGGCGCCCAGCGTCAAGGCCAGCGCCGCCAGCTCCGCCGGCTCCGGCTGCACCCGCCACAGGCGGCACAGCAGCCTCAGCGCTGCTGCCGCATCCGCCGACCCGCCGCCGATGCCGGAGGCGACGGGCAGGTTCTTCTCCAGCAGCAGCCTGGCGCCCATCGCCCTGCCTGCCCAGCCCGACAGCGCCCGCCCGGCACGGAGCACCAAATTGTCGGGCTCGGCAGAAAGGCCGGTGGCGAACGGCCCCTGGATCGTCAGCGACAGCTCTGTGGCCGGGGCGGCATGCAAACGGTCCGCGGCCGGGCCGAACACCACCAGGCTGTCCAGCACGTGGTAGCCATCCGGGCGGCGGCCGGTGACCAGCAGGCTGAGATTGACCTTCGCCGGCGCCGCCTCCGTCAGCGAGGCGTTCACTCCACCCGGCGCTCCCCGGCGCTGGCCGATGCCGGGTCCGCCTTGCCGGCCAGCTTGGCCTGCAGCAGCGGCACGTCCTGCGGGTCAGGGTTGAGGATCAGCGCGCGACGCCACTGCACCTCCGCCTCGCGCCGGCGCCCGGCAGCCATGTAGGCATCACCTAAATGGCCGTTGATGGTGGAATCCTCCGGCTGCAACTCGACCGCGCGCTCCAGGAACCGGATGGCGCCGGCCTTGTCGCCCTGGCGCAGCAGGACCCAGCCGAGGCTGTCGACGATGGAGCCGTCATTCGGCCGCTGCTCCACGGCGCGGTCGACCATCTGCCGGGCACGTCCCAGGTTGCGGCCCTGCTCGGCCCAGGCATAGGCGAGATAGTTCAGCACGTAGGGCTGGTCGGGCGACAGCTCCAACGCACGGAGGAAATCCGCCTCCGCACGCGGCCAGTCATGCGACCGGTCGTAGGCCATGCCCCGTTCGTAGAACAGCGCCCAATCGGCGGCTGCCGGGGGGTTCAGACGCTGGATCGCGCGGGTGTAGGTTTCCGCTGCCTCCGCGAAATGACTGTCGGCCCTTTGCATCTCGGCCAGCAGGGCGAGCGGCTCCGGGCGTTGGCGATACCGGTCGGCAAGCTGCTCCAGAAGCTGCCGTGCCTCGGCCGTGTGGCCGTCCCGCTCGGCATATTGCGCCTGGCGCAACTGCACCACGGCGATCAGCGGGTCACTGGGCGGGACGGCAGCCAACGTCGCGGAAGCTGTGGCCACCTGGCCGGCCGCCGCCTGGATCTCCGCCGCCAGCAGCCGGGCGGAGCTGAAGTCCGGGCGCAGGTCGAGCGCCATGTGCAGCAGGACCAGGGCGAACTCGCCGGCATCCTGCCGTTGCAAGCTCGCCGCCAGCGCCAGATAGGCTTCGGCCAGTCCATCGGTCGCCGTCGAGACCTTGACGGCGGCGATGGATTGCTGGAGCGCCGGTTCTGCGATCGACAAATCCGGGCTGGCCTGCACCGTCGCGCGGATCGTCGCACGCGCCTCGGCCGCCTGCCCGTTGCGCGCCTGCCAACTGGCGACGACCGTTCCCAGCCGAAGGTTCAGCGCACCATATTCCACCAGGGCCAGCCGATATAGTCGGGCAGCCTCCGCCGTGCGGCCGGCCTGGTCGTTGATGAGCGCCGCGTGCAAGGCAAAGATGCCGCGGTAGCGCGTGCCGTCGACGAAGGGCCGCAGCGTGCCGAGCGCCTCGTCGGTCGCGCCCGCCCCCTGTTCCGCCCAGGCACGCAACAGCGGTTGCAGGATCTGCGTCACCCCTTGGGTGGGCAGCCCGGCGAACTCCGCCTCCGCAGCGCGCCAGTTGTCGGCCTTCGCGTCGCCGTCCGCCACCACCAGGGCGGCCACCGGATTGGCGGGAAGGTCATGCGCCAGGGCCAGCGCCTCCGGCCGTCCGGCCAGGACGGAGGCGGCAAAGGCCTGCTGTTGCAGCTCGGCGTTCTGCGGGTCCGCCTTGAGGGCGGCGATGAAGCCCTGCGCCGCCGTGTCGGCATCGGTCTGGCCCAGCGCGAAGCCCCCGACCAGGATGTCACCCGACGTGCCGGCGATGGGCCGGGACGCCGGGCCAGGCACATCCGCCGGGTCCGCGGCGGCACAGGCCGACAGCAGGCACAGGACGAGCAAGGTGGCATGAGGGCGGTGCAGCATGGCCACAGATGTATCGCCCGGCAGCGGCCAATGCCAGTGGCCAGGCGGGAGGGGTTACATTCCGCCGGGATAGTTCGGGCCGCCGCTCCCCTCCGGGACCGACCAATCGATGTTCTGCGTCGGATCCTTGATGTCGCAGGTTTTGCAGTGCACGCAATTCTGCGCGTTGATCTGCAGGCGGGGCGTCCCTTCCTCGATGCCCACGGCTTCATAGACGCCAGCCGGGCAGTAGCGGCTTTCCGGGCTGCGATACTGCTCCCAGTTCACGCCCTGCCACACCGCCGGGTCGCGGAGGCGCAGATGCACCGGCTGGTCTTCCTCGTGGTTGGTGTTGCTGATGAACACGGATGACAGCTTGTCGAAGGTCAATGTCCCGTCGGGCTTTGGATACGCGATAGGCTTCACCTTCGCGGCGTTACCCAGCGTCTCGTTGTCGGCGTGGGCGTGGTGCATCGTCCAGGGCGCCTTGCCGCGCAGCACGTAGGTGTCCAGGGCGGAATATGCGATGCCGCCGTAGAGGCCGAACTTGCTGAAAGCCGGACGGATGTTACGCGCAGCGCTCAACTCGTCCCAAACCCAGCTTGCCTTGATCTTTTCGGCGAAACCTACGGGATCG
This sequence comes from uncultured Acetobacteraceae bacterium, assembly GCA_964244585.1. Classification (GTDB taxonomy): domain Bacteria; phylum Pseudomonadota; class Alphaproteobacteria; order Acetobacterales; family Acetobacteraceae; genus LMUY01. Next base: position 514,008 of record CAXTJM010000001.1, read on the forward strand.
GCGGGCTTGTCGCCGGCCAACGCCTCCGCGATCGCCTCCGCCGCCACCATGCCCGATTTCATCGCCGTGTGCGTGCCCTTTATCTTCGGCACGTTCAGGAAGCCTGCGGTGTCGCCGATCAAGGCGCCCCCGGGAAACGTCAGCGTCGGCATCGATTGCAGCCCGCCTTCGCTGAGCGCCCGGGCGCCATAGCTGATGCGTCGGCCGCCCTCGAAATGCTTGCGCACGGCCGGATGCGTCTTGAAGCGCTGCATTTCGTCGAACGGGGACAGCCAAGGATTGGCGTAGTCCAATCCTACGACGAAGCCGTAGGACACCATGCGGTCGCCCCAATGATACAGCCACGAGCCGCCGTACGTGTCCGTCCCAAGCGGCCAGCCGACGCTGTGCTCGATGAGGCCGGGCCTATGTTGCTCCGCCGGCACTTCCCACAGCTCCTTGATGCCGAGCGCGTAGGTCGGCGGGTCGCGCCCATCGCGCAGCTTGAAGCGTTGCATCAGCTTCTTCGTCAGCGAGCCGCGGCACCCCTCGGCGAACAGCGTATAGGTTGCGCGCAACTCCATGCCGGGCTGGTAGTTGGCGCCGTGCTCGCCATCCTTCCCGATCCCCATGTCACCGGTGGCGACGCCGACGATGCGCCCCTCCTCCTCCAGCAACTCTGCGGCGGCGAAGCCGGGATAGATCTCCACCCCCATCGCCTCGGCCTGCTGGCCGAGCCAGCGGCACACATTGCCGAGCGAGACGATGTAGTTGCCGTGGTTGTGCATCTGCGGCGGCGTAGGCAGGCGGAACGCGCGCGTGGCGGTGAGGAACAGGAACCGGTCCTCGCCCGCCGGCGTGGTCAGCGGCGCACCGCGCTCCTGCCAGTCCGGCAGCAACTCGGCCAACGCACGCGGCTCGATCACCGCGCCGGACAGGATGTGCGCCCCCACCTCGCCGCCTTTCTCCACCACGCACACGGACGCATCGGGCGCGAGCTGTTTCAGGCGGATGGCGGCGGCCAGGCCGGCCGGCCCCGCCCCCACGATCACCACGTCGAACTCCATCGCCTCGCGTTCGGACATCGATATCCCTCCCAATGCAAGGTAAACTAGGAACGAAACTCCCGGCACGCCACCCATGGCGACGTTGCACCCCGGTCGATTGCGGGGGAAAACCTGCGCATGGATGACCTGTCTTGGCTGCGTATCCAGTTGGAGTGGGGCGCCGACGAGGCGCTGGAGGAGACGCCGGTCGACCGGCGCGCCCCGGCGGCGGCGATGCCCACCCGGCCGCCGCAGCCGCTGGTCCGCGTGCCAGCCGGCCCGGCCGCGGTCGTCCAGGCGCAGGCGCTCGCCGACGCCGCCGAAACCGTGGCAGCCTTGCGGGACGCCTTGGCCGGGTTCGAGGGGTGCGCCCTGCGCGCGACGGCGACCAAGCTGGTGTTCGCCGACGGCGACCCGGCCTCCCGGCTGATATTGGTGGCCGACGTGCCCGGCGCCGCCGAGGACCGGGCGGGAACGCCCTTCGCCGGACCGGCCGGGCTGTTCCTGGACCGCATGTTCGCCTCGGCCGGGTTGGACCGGGTCGCCTGGCGCTCGGTCAGCCTGCTGCCATGGCGACCCCCGGGGGACAGGAAACCGACGGACTCGGAAATCCAGAGTTGCCTGCCATTCCTCTACCGGCATCTGCAGTTGCAGCAGCCGCGCCGGGCGGTGCTGCTGGGTGGCCTTGCCGCGCGCGCCTTGCTGCCCGGGGGTGGCCGGCGGCCGGGTGGCGTGTGGCATGACATGGTGGTTCCCGGCCTGCCCGGTCCCATACCGACCTTGGCGCTCCCTTCGCCGGCCCACATCCAGGCCACCCCTCTGGCGAAATCCCGCGCCTGGGCCGACATGCTGCGACTCAGGCGCCTCATGGACGCCGAGGCGGCGGGTCACGCTTAGTTTACACCGCAGCCGCCCTAGAGGCAGGCGGTGAATCCGTCGCCCACCCGTGGATCCACCCATCGGACGTTGTTGCAAGCATTGGCGCTTGCGTGTAGCGCCCCGACCCATGCGAGGAGTCGGCCATACGCTCTCCCGCCTGTACGCCGCCCGGGCCTTGATCGCCGGGGCCGCGATCCTTTCCGGTTCCGTGCCGGCGGGTGTCGTGCGTGCGGCGGCGGTGAGCGAAGATACGGCGTTTGCCAATCCCAGGATCGGGGCAGATGTACCCGGCGGTGGCCTGGATGGTGCTGGGCTGCCGCAACCGCTGGCGCCGAGCGATGCCGCACGGCTGCGCCATGTCTTCGCGCTGCTGGACGCCGGCAGGCTCGACGCTGCAGCGTCCGAAATGAGCGCAGTGTCGGATGCCGTGTTGACCGGCCATGTGCTGGCGCAACGATATCTGGGTCACCGCGGCCATGCTACGGAGGCCGACCTGGCGACCTGGCTGGCGCAATACGCGGACCATCCGGACAGTGCCGCGATCCATGCACTGCTTCTGTCCCGTCTGCCGATCGGCGCCCCCCGCCCAGCCTCGCCCGAACAGGCGATGCTGCCGCCGGACCCGCCGGAAGCTGCGGCGCCGGAGGAGGGTGACGCCACCCAGCGCGGCTTTCCCCGCAATCCCTTGCTGGATCGCACGGTCCACGAGCGCGCGCGCGCCGGCAATGCCGACAGCGCCCTGCATCTGCTGCGGCAGACCAAGGGTCTCAATGCCCTGTATGGCAGCCAGTTGCGGGCCGAGATCGCCCAGGCCCTGTTCACGCAGGGGCAGGACGAACAGGCGCTCCGCCTCGCCGTGGGGGCGCTGCGCCAGTCTGGCGGGCGCGTCGCCTTGGCGGGCTATGTCGGCGGGCTCGCGGCCTGGCGGCTGGAACGCGCGGCAGACGCCCAACCGCTGTTCGAAGCCGCCAGCCGGGCGGATTTCGGCTCCGCCAGCCTGCGGGCAGGGGCGGCGTTCTGGGCAGCCCGCGCCCACCTGCGCAACCGCGACCTGGCCGGATACCGCCCTTGGATGCGGCAGGCGGCGACCGCGCAGCACACGTTCTACGGCCTGCTCGCCCGGCGCATCCTCGGCCTCAGCACGGCCAGCCAGCCTGGCCGCGACACGCTTTCGGCCGCCGACACGGACGCGCTGATGGGCAACCCGCACGGGCGGCGCGCCTTCGCGCTGCTGCAAGTCGGGCAGGGCCGACGGGCAGAGGCCGAGTTGCGCTGCCTGTGGCCGCAGGTTTCCAGCGACCCGGCGCTTAGCGGCGCGGTGCTGCGCGTGGCGGAAGCCGCCGGGCTGCTGGAGTTATCCGCCCAATTGGCCGGGCTGATCGAGACGGCGGAAGGCCGCCCGCATGACGACGCGCGCTTCCCCATCCCGTCCCTGCGGCCGACTGGCGGCTTCCGCATGGATCCTGCCATGGTGTACGCGCTGACGCGGCTCGAATCGAACTTCGACCCCGCCGCCATTTCCAACGCCGGGGCGCGCGGGCTGATGCAGGTGATGCCGCTGACCGCCAGCTACATGACCGGCAATGGCGACACGGCGGCCGGCACCTATGCCAGGCGGCTGCACGATCCGGCCACCAACCTGTCGATCGGCCAAAGCTACGTCATGTACCTGGCCCAGATAGATGGCGTGAACAACGATTTGATTCACCTGTTGGCCAGCTACAATGCCGGGCCGACCAGCTTCGCGCGCATGGTGGGCGCCATGCCGCAATCCGATGACCCATTGCTGTTCATCGAGAGCATCCCCAATGAGGAGACGCGCGGCTTCGTCCCCCGTGCGCTGACGTATACCTGGATCTATGCCGCCCGCCTCCATCTGCCGGCCCCGAGCCTGGACGAACTCGCCGCCGGCGCCTGGCCCGCTTTCCACGCGCAAGCCTTGCGGCGGGAGGCGGTGGCCCGCCTGCACTAGGAGATCCGCTTGGCCATCGACCAAAGCCGCCGCTTCATACCGGTCGCCATCGCCGTGCTGACCGTGTCGGACACCCGCAGCGCGACCAATGACACCTCTGGCGACACGCTGGCCGCCCGGGTGCAGGCTGCCGGGCACGTCCTGGCGGACCGCGCCATCGAGCGCGACGACGTGGCTGCCATCGAGACGCGGCTGCGCGGGTGGATCGCCGACCCGTCGGTCGACGTGGTGGTCACGACCGGGGGCACCGGCATCACCGGCCGGGATGTCACCCCGGAAGCGTTCGACCGCGTGCTCGAAAAGCGGATCGAAGGCTTCGGCGAGCTGTTCCGGATGATCAGCTTCAGCAAGATCGGCACCTCGACCATGCAATCGCGTGCCATAGGCGGGGTGGCATCCGGGACCTACCTGTTCGCGCTGCCCGGCAGCACGGGGGCGGTGAAGGACGGTTGGGACGAGATCCTCGTCTCCCAGCTCGACAGCCGCTTTCGTCCCTGCAACCTGGTGGAACTGATGCCGCGGCTACAGGAGCATCTCATCGCCGCAGGGTGACTCGCCGCCGCGCGACGGCCAGTGTTCCTACTGTGTTCTTGACTGCACCTGTTGTTGCCGCCAATGTGCCTCCGAACAGACGGGGAACATTGCGATGCACGCCTTCACCCTGCCGACCTGGCACGACGCACCCCCTGCCGAGCCCATCGCGATGCCCTCCCTGGCCCGGCACGGCAGAGGCGCCACGACGAACCCGGGCGTCCGCTTCGAGCGGCTGCACGGCGAAGCGTTCGACGATGGCTGGAGCACCTTGGAGGAGAGTTTTGCCGAATTGGCGCCGCTACCCACGACGGTGATCCGGGACACCAGCCGATCGGTCATCAGCTGGAACACCAGCCCCGACATCGGCTTCGATCGCGCGGTCAACCCGTATCGCGGCTGCGAGCACGGCTGCATCTACTGCTACGCCCGGCCGACCCATGCCTACCTGGGCTACTCGCCCGGCCTGGATTTCGAGACCAAGCTGGTCTTCAAGCCGGACGTGGCGGAGCAACTGGAGCGGGAGTTGCGCAAGCCCGGCTACGTGGCACGGCCGCTCGCGCTGGGGTCCAACACAGACCCCTACCAGCCGTTGGAACGCACCATGAAGCTCACGCGGGCCGTGCTGGAGGTGTTGGAGCGGTTCGGCCATCCACTGTCGATCGTCACCAAATCCGCCGGCGTGCTCCGCGATATCGACATCCTCCAGCGCATGGCCGCGCGCGGGCTCGTGCGGGTCTGGCTATCGGTCACCACGCTCGACGCGGCGCTCGCCCGCAAGATGGAGCCGCGGGCCGCAACGCCCGCCCGCCGGCTGGACGCGGTCACGGGGCTGGCTGCGGCAGGCGTGCCGGCCGGCGTGCTGGTGGCGCCGATGATCCCCGGCCTGAACGATGCGGAGCTGGAGCGGATCGTCACGGCTGCCAAGGGGGCTGGCGCAAGCACGGCGGGCTACGTGCTGCTTCGCCTACCGATGGAGGTGCGGCAGATGTTTGAGGCGTGGCTGACGCAGCATTTCCCCGACCGGGCGCGTCACGTGCTCAACCTGGTGCGGGAAACCCGGGGAGGCGCGCTCAACGATGCCAAGTTCCACAGCCGGTTCGCAGGCGCTGGCGTCTACGCCGAGTTGCTGGCGCGCCGCTTCAGCCGGGCAGTCCGCCAGCACGGGCTGACGGGGCGGGACCAACTGGACTGTTCGCAATTCGCGGCGCCACCCGCGATGGGCGCATTGGCAAATGCCCAGATGTCCCTGTTCTAGGCAGCCATGGCTTCCCAGCGACTCGGTGCGGCTGCTATGGCGCTGCCATGCCGGACTACGTGATCGAGAGTGGCTATGCCGGCCGGGTCGCCGGCGTCGACGAGGTGGGGCGCGGGCCGCTGGCCGGCCCCGTCGTGGCAGCCGCAGTGGTTTTTCCAAACGGCGTGCCCGTCGATCTGGCTGCGTTGCTGGACGACTCGAAGAAGCTGACGGCCGAACAGCGCGAGGCCGCCTATCTTGCCTTGCTCGCCTCGGGATCGGCCGAAATCGGCGTCGGCGCCGCCTCGGTGACGGAAATTTCCCGCATCAACATCCTTCGCGCGGCGCTGCTGGCGATGAGCCGTGCGGTTGCCCGCCTGCCGGTGAGGCCGGACATGGCGCTGGTGGACGGCAATCAGGCGCCGAACCTGGCCTGCCCGGTCCGCTGCGTTGTGGGCGGGGATGCGACCTGCCTCTCGATCGCGGCCGCGTCGATCGTGGCGAAGGTGGTGCGCGACCGGGCCATGACGCGGCTGGCTGCTCGCCTGCCCTGCTACGGCTGGCATTCCAATGCCGGCTACGGCACGGCGGCGCATCGGGCGGCCATCAGCGTGCATGGGCCGTCCCGCCACCACCGGCCGACCTTCGGGGCAGTCCGGTTGCACCTGCAATCGGTGGAACTGGTGCTCACCGGCGACTGATGCCGCCCGATTGACGCGGCTTCGGCGGCATCGCCACAGTGACGGCTTACGTACGAAGGTGCCGAACGCGTGGAAATCGTCCGCGAACTGCCGCTGGACCAGGTGTTGCTGGGCGACTGCGTGCGCATGATGGGCATGCTGCCGCCGGCATCGGTCCACTGCATCTTCGCCGATCCGCCATACAACTTGCAGCTTCGCGGGGAGCTGCGCCGGCCGGATGACAGCGTCGTGGACGGCGTGGACGACGACTGGGATCAGTTCACCGATTTCGCAGCCTATGACGCGTTCACCCGTGCCTGGCTGGAGGAGTGCCGCCGGCTGCTGCGCAAGGACGGCACGATCTGGGTGATCGGCGCCTACCACAACATCTTCCGCGTCGGGTCGATCCTGCAGGATCTGGGCTTCTGGATCCTCAACGACGTGGTGTGGCGCAAGTCCAACCCGATGCCCAACTTCCGTGGACGCCGCTTCACCAACGCGCACGAGACCATGATCTGGGCGGCGCGCGGACGCGACAGCCGCTACAAGTTCAACTACCACGCCATGAAGGCGCTGAACGACGACCTTCAGATGCGCAGCGACTGGCTGCTGCCGCTGTGCACCGGGCCGGAACGGCTGCGCAACCAGCATGGCCTGAAGCTGCACCCCACGCAGAAGCCGGAGGCGTTGCTGCACCGCGTGCTGCTGGCGTCCACCGCTCCCGACGACATCGTGCTTGACCCGTTCCTTGGCACGGGCACGACGGCTGCGGTGGCCAAGCGCCTCGGGCGTCACTTCATCGGCATCGAACGCCACCCGGCCTATGCGGAGGCTGCGATCGGCCGCGTGCGTCGCGAGAAGGCCCTGCCGCTGAACGGGCTCGCCACCAGCCCGTCGCGCCGGGACGTGCCGCGCATTCCGTTCGGCAGCTTCGTGGAATCAGGCACGCTTCCTGCCGGAACCGAATTGCGGGACCGCACGCGCAAGGCGCGCGCCGTCGTATCTGCGGACGGCTCCATCGTCAGCGGCGGCCATCAGGGATCGATCCACAAGGTCGGGGCAGCCGTGCAGAACGCGCCATCCTGCAATGGCTGGGTGTTCTGGCACTTCGAACGGGACGGCGTGTGGCTGCCGCTCGACGCGCTGCGGCAGCCGCCTGGCTAGAGTGCGATCGTTTGAGGTTGCTTGACCTCAAGCGTGACTCGCCCTCGAAAACAAAGGCTAAAGCATGTCGCTTCTTCTACCTGAAGCGATCATGCTTTAGCTCATCATGGCGGCCAGGTCGGCCGGCTGCTTCACCTCGATCTCAACGAAGGCGATGGGATGCGGCGAACCGTTCATCACGTCGTGCTTGATGCCGGCCGGCCTTACGTAGGATTGGCCTTTGTCCAGGGGCACGTCCGTCACGTCCGAACCGTTATGCACGCGCAAGGTGCCAGCCGCTAGCATGACGACGAAATAGGGCCAGCCATGCTCGTGCCATCCTGTCACCGCACCAGGCTCGAACTCCCACTTGGTGATGCGCACCATGCCGTCATCCTGCTGGAGCGTGGAAACCGCGGGGATCGTGCATTCGAACGCCATGAGGCTCGTCCTGTCCGTGAAGAGACCCCACCCAGCCTTCTGCCAGCGGGAGACGGTCGGGTGAGGGCCGTGGCAATCATTGATCCGGGTAGCTGTGCGTCTCCGCCGCGCCGCCCGGATTGGTGACCGCGCCGAGATGGGCCGGCCCGACCAGTTGGGCGTATTTCCAGATCGCGCCGCTATTGTAGTCGGTCTTCCGCGGCGTCCAGGCCGCACGACGCTCCGCCAGTTCGGCATCCGTCAGCAACACCTCCATCGTGCCGGCAACCGCATCCAGCACGATCCTGTCACCGTCGCGCAGCAGGGCGATCGGGCCGCCAAGCGCCGCCTCCGGTCCGACATGCCCCACGCAGAAGCCGCGCGTGCCGCCGGAGAACCGACCATCGGTGACCAACGCCACCGCCTCGCCCATGCCCTGGCCGTAGATCGCGCTGGTGGTGGACAGCATCTCCCGCATGCCCGGGCCGCCGCGCGGCCCCTCGTAGCGGATGACGATCACGTCGCCGGCCTTGTAGGCGCGGGCCTGCACAGCGGCGAAGGCATCCTCCTCGCAGTCGAAGCACAGCGCCGTGCCCTCGAAGCGCTGCCGGGCCATGCCGGCGACCTTCACGATGGCGCCATCGGGGGCGATATTGCCGCGCAAGCCCACCACGCCGCCGGTCGGCGACAGCGCCCGCGACACCGGGTAGACCACGTCCTGGTTCTCGGGGAAGACGACGTCCTTCAGGTTCTCCGCCATGGTGCGGCCGGTCACCGTGATGCAATCGCCGTTCAGCAGGCCACCGTCCAGCAGCGCCTTCAGGATCACCGGAATGCCGCCGATCTTGTGCACGTCGAACGCCACGTATTTGCCGCCCGGCTTCAGGTCGGCGATGTAGGGCGTGCGGCGGAAGATGTTCACCACGTCATCCATGGTGAACTCGATGCCCGCCTCGTGCGCCATCGCCGGCAAATGCAGCCCGGCATTGGTGCTGCCCCCCGTGGCCGCCACCACGACGGCGGCGTTGACGAAGGCCTCGCGGGTGCAGATGTCGCGCGGGCGCAACCCGCTCTCCAGCAACGCCATCACCGCCCGCCCGCTCTCCACCGCCCAGCGGTCCCGGTCCTCGTAGGGCGCCGGCGCGCCGGCCGAGCCCGGCAATGCCAGCCCGATCGCCTCGCTGACGGTCGCCATCGTGTTGGCGGTGAACTGGCCGCCGCACGCCCCGGCGGACGGGCAGGCGACGCATTCCAGCTCGTGCAGTTCCTCGTCCGACATGGTGCCGGCGGCGTGCCGGCCCACCGCCTCGAACACGTCCACGACCGTGACATCCTTGCCGCGGAAGCTGCCCGGCAGGATCGAGCCGCCATACATGAACACGGACGGCACGTTCAGCCGCAGCATCGACATCATCATGCCGGGCAGCGATTTGTCGCAGCCCGCCAGCCCCACCAGCGCGTCGTAGCAATGGCCGCGCACCGTCAGTTCGACCGAGTCGGCGATGCACTCGCGCGACACCAGGGAGGATTTCATGCCCTGGTGGCCCATGGCGATGCCGTCCGTCACCGTGATTGTGGTGAACTCGCGCGGCGTGCCGCCGGCCTCGATCACGCCCTTCTTCACCGATTGCGCCTGGCGCGAGAGAGCGATGTTGCAGGGCGCGGCCTCGTTCCAGCACGTCGCCACGCCGACGAAGGGCTGGTTGATCGCGTCCTCGTCCAGGCCCATGGCGTAGTAGTAGGAGCGGTGCGGCGCACGGCCCGGCCCCACGGTGACGTGGCGTGACGGCAGGCGGGACTTGTCCCAGCGTTTTGTCAGCAAGGCGGTGCTCTCCCTTGGTGGTGCCGGGACCCTACGAGGGGGGCCTCCGCTTGGCAAAGACGGCTCATGCGCGGCGGTGCCGGTTGTCGTCCTCGCGGTCGCTGCTGACCGCGATGCTCCGGACCAGCGCCGGGTGCAGCACATAGGCATCCAGCCGCTCGGTCCGCCGCACCAGGTGGCGCAGCGTGTCGATTACCCCCCGGGCATGGCTGTGCCGCGGCACGCCGGCGCAGTCCGCCTCACCCAGGCCGTAGGCCAGCAGGCGCCAGTCCACGTCATGGGCGAACCCGTCCTGCTCGACCCAGGCCAGCAGCTTTCGCGCGCCCACGGCGCTGAGCAGATAGCCGTCGGCGCCGGGCGCGTTGTCCTCCGGCGGAAACGTGGCGAAGGCCTGCGCCAGCGGCAGCGCCTGCCAGCCGGTGGATTGCACGACCTGGGCTGCCGCCAGGCGTGGTTGCAGCCGGTCGTTGACGAAGCAAAGGTCGAACCCTGCCGGCAAGTTGAGCGCCTGCAGACCGGCCGGCAGCGGCAGCATCGGGACCACGTCGTCTTCGATGATGAGGCAGTGCGCGAGCTTGCGCGCCAGCATCGTCTCCCAAGCCGAAACGTGGCTCAGGAAGCAGCCGAGCGTGCCGCGCATCGCGGCCGCGGCCGCATCGCCAAGCCGCCGGACCGCCGGTTCCGGCAGCAGCCGCCCCTCGACGCCGGCGACGCGGAACAGCGGCGCTTGGCTATGGCGGAAGTCACGGGCGATGCCGCGGCGTCGGCCGGTGTTGCGGTCGAGATTGATGAGGGCGATTTCGTATGGCAGGCCTGCCTGATGCGGGAGCTTGCCAAGCCGCCGGTACAGTCCCGCCAGCGCGCGTTTCGCCGCCGTGTCCGCATCCGGCGCAGCCCTGGCAAGGTGCCGCTCCGCCGCGGCCCAGCGCCGATGCTGCAGCAGGATGTTGCCTAGCAGCAGGTGCACCGCCGGGTCGTCCTTCTGACGGAGCAGGATGGCACGGGCACGGCTCGCGAGCCGGTCGAGATCAGTGGAGTGGTAGGTGAACAGCCCGCCGTAGTGCGCGAGCCATTCGTGGTCCGGCAAGGACCGCGCCGCCCGGCGGAAGGCGGGGTCGGACTCGGAGTAGTGATGCAGGCTGGCCAGATCGGCGCGTAGTTCCAGCCCGGTGCGCCAGTCATCCGGCCCTTGCCGCAGCAGCTCGCGCCATACCGCGACGGCATCGTCCAGGCGGCCTTCCGCACGGGCCTGCAACGCCTGCTGCCTCATCGCGAACCTACTCGATCCGCTTGAGCGCCGCGCCCAGCCGCTCGATTTCCGCCGTGAAGGCTACCAGGCGGTCGCGGTTTTCCTCCACCACCTCGGGCTTGGCGCGGGCGATGAAGTCCGGCTGGGCCAACTTGGCCGCGACCTTGTTCCGCTCAGCCTCTGCCTTGGCCTGCTCCCGGGTCAGCCGGACGCGCTCGGCCGCCAGGTCGATCAGCCCTTCCAGCGGCAGCACGAGGGTCGCCTCGTCCAAGCCCATCTGGGCGCTGTTGCGGGGCGGCTCGCCGGACAGGGCGCGGACCTCGCTCGCCCGTGCCATGCGGCCGATCACCTCGGACCAGCGCTCAGCCCGCGCCATGGTCGCGGCCGAGGCGTCGCGAAGCAGCAGCGGCGCCAGTACCGAGGGCGGGACGTTCATCTCGGACCGGACGGTGCGGACCTGGCCGACCAGGCGGACCAGCCAGTCCAGTTCCTCCCGCGCCGCCGCGGCATTGGGCACGGCGGCCGGGCCGGGCCAAGGGGCGCGGATCATCCCGTTGGCGTCGCCGAAGCCGAACTCGGCCCACAACGTCGCCGACACGAACGGCATCACCGGGTGCAACAGGCGCAACACCACGCCCAGGGCGTGGGCCGCCGCCGCACGCAGTTCCAAGTCGGCTGCGAAGGACGGTTTGGCGAACTCCAGGAACCAGTCGCAGAAGATGTTCCAGGTGAAGCGGTAGCAGGCGGCGGCGTATTCATCGAAGCGGTAGGCGTCCAGCGCCGCCGTGGCCTCGGCGACCGCCGCGTGGGCGGCATCGAGGATCCAGCGGGCCAGCGGCCCCCGCGCCGCGGCCGGGTCGAAGCCCGGATCGGCCCGCACCCCGTTCAGCTGGCACAGCCGGGCCGCGTTCCACAGCTTGGTGACGAAGCGGCGGTACTCCTCGACGCGGGCCGGGCCAAGCTTCACGTCCCGGCCGGGGCCGGTCAGCGCGCAGATGGTGAAGCGCAGCGCGTCGGCGCCGAACTGGTCCACCATGGCCAGCGGGTCGATGACGTTGCCCTTCGACTTGCTCATCTTCTGCCCGCGCTCATCGCGCACCAGGCCGTGGATGTAGACGGTGCGGAACGGCACGTCGCCCATGAAGTGCTGCCCCAGCATCATCATCCGGGCGACCCAGAAGAAGATGATGTCGAACCCGGTGACCAGCACGTCGCCGGGATAGTACCGCGCTAGCTCGGCCGTCCGCTCCGGCCAGCCGAGGGTGGAGAACGGCCACAGCGCGGAGGAGAACCAGGTGTCCAGCACGTCCTCGTCCTGCACCAACGGTTCGTCGCGGCCGTAATGGGCCGCCGCCGCCGCCTTCGCATCCGCTTCGGTGTGGCCGACGAACACCGCCCCGTCCGGCCCATACCACGCCGGGATACGGTGGCCCCACCAAAGCTGGCGGCTGATGCACCAGGGCTGGATGTCGCGCATCCAGGCGAAGAAGGTGTTCTCCCATTGCTTCGGCACGAACACGGTCTTGCCGGTCTCCACCGCCTCGATCGCGGGGCCGGCCAGCGTCTTGGCGTCGGCATACCATTGGGTGGTCAACAGAGGCTCGATCGGCACTTCGGAGCGGTCGCCATGCGGCACCTGGTGCATGTGCGGCTCCGTCCGCACCAGCAGGTCCAGGCGCTCCAGCTCGGCCACGACCGCCTTGCGCGCGGCCGCGCGATCCTGCCCGGCGAGGCTGCGGGTCCAGGCCGGGTCGGCGATGCCCGGCACCGCCGACAGCTCGATCTCCGCCAGCGTAACGCAGGCCCTGCGGTCCAGCACGGAGGGCATCGGCAGGTCGTGCCGGCGACCCACCGCGAAGTCGTTGAAGTCGTGCGCCGGCGTGATCTTGACGGCGCCGGTGCCTTTCTCCGGGTCGGAATAGCTGTCGGCGACGATCGGGATGCGGCGCCCCGTCAGCGGCACGATCGCGTATTTGCCCACCAGGGCGGCGTAGCGGGCATCCTCCGGATGGACCGCGATGGCGGTGTCGCCCAGCATGGTCTCCGGCCGCGTGGTGGCGACGGTGATCCACTCCGCCGTCGCCTTGACAGGGTAGCGGATGTGCCAGAGGCTGCCCTTCACCTCGCGGCTTTCCACCTCCAGATCGGAGATGGCGCTTTGGAATTTCGGATCCCAGTTCACCAGCCGGCGGTCGCGGTAGATCAACCCCTGGCGGTACAGGGTGACGAACACCTCGCGCACGGCGTCCGACAGGCCGGCATCCATGGTGAAGCGTTCGCGCGCCCAATCCAGGGAGGCGCCGAGGCGGCGGAGCTGTGCCGTGATGGTGCCGCCGGATTGCGCCTTCCAATCCCACACGCGATCCACGAAGGCATCGCGGCCGAGTTCCTGCCGGGTGGTTCCGGACGCGGCAAGCTGACGCTCCACCACCATCTGCGCGGCGATGCCGGCATGGTCGGTGCCAGGCTGCCACAACGCGTCGCGACCTTGCATGCGACGCCACCGGATCAGGATATCCTGGATCGTGTTGGTCAGCGCGTGTCCGACATGCAGGCTGCCGGTGACGTTCGGCGGCGGGATCATGATGGTGAAGGGTTGTGCGCCGCTGCCGGGGCGGGCGGCGAACGCGCCCTCCCGCTCCCATGCCTCGTAGAGCGGCGCCTCGATTTCGGCAGGCGAGAATGACTTGTCCAGCATGGGACGGTTCTAGCCGGTGCGGGCCGGCTGGCAAACGGCTACGGACAAATGGCCGCGCCGCTACAACGCGGCACGCCCGGCGACCCGCTCGATCTCCTGGCGAACCAGGCGTTCGACGAGTGGCGGCAGGTGGTTGTCCAACCAGTCCTTCAGCAACGGACGCACTTCCTCGCGCACCAGATCCTCGATCGTCGGGCCGCCGCGATACACCTGGGTGGTCCGTTCGTGCGACAGCGTGCGCAGCAGCGAACCGACCGACGCCGCTGCCGCCGCCGTGCTCTCCGCCGCCATCAGCCCTTCGCCGGAGGCGGGCAGCGACGGCGGCCGCGACACCGGTTCCGGCGCGGGAACGGGCTCGAAGGTCGGAGCTATGGCCGCCACCGCCGGAGGTTCCGGCGGATCGGGGGGCTCGGGCGGAGGTGCGGCGAAGCCGGCTTCAGCCGCCGGTTCGTTCACCAGCATGGCCTCGTCGAGCACCAGCACGCCGTCATCGCCGGCCGGTTCCGGGTCGGCCGGCCTGGCCGGCGCACCTGCGTCGTGCGCCGGCTCCTCGGGCGCGGCCGCATTGCCCGGCGGCACTTCGTCCTCGTTCAGGATGCGGCGGATGGAGGCGAGGATATCCTCCATCGAAGGGTCGGCACCCTCTCCTGCCGCCGGCGGGGTGGCGCCGCTCACGCCGTCACCGGCCGGGCTGGCTGAGTTCGTAGTCGCCGGTGCCGAACAGCCGGTCATGCACGGCCTTGTAGTAGGCCGTGTCGTCATACAGCGGCACGTTCAGGTTCAGGTCCCGCGCGGTGAGGCGCCCCACCGCCGAGGCGACCGCGTAGGAGGATGTCACCAGGTTTGCCAGGTTCTGGACGAGCGTCACGCGGGATTGCAGCAGCGCCTGCTCGGCGTTCAACACGTCCAGCGTGGTCCGGCTGCCGACGATCGCCTCGCGCTGGGTGCCTTCCAGCGCGATCTCGTTGGCGCGGATCGCGGCACGGGTGCTGTCGATGCTGAACCGGGAGGCAGCCAGCGTTTCCCAGGATTGCAACGCCGCCTGGATCACCTGGCGTCGCGTGTCGTCGACGGTGCTGCGGGACTGCTGCTCCGTCTGCCGGGCCGCCCGGACGCCGGCGTACTCGGCGCCGCCCTGGTAGATCGGGATGCTCACGTTCAGCAGCGCCTGGACGCCCAGGTCGCGCGAGTTGTTGAACACTGAGTTGTCCTGGCGGAACGCGGAGGCCTGGACGTTCAGCGTGGGCATGATCGCGGAGAATGCGATGTCGACGGCGTCCTTCGACGCGGCGGCGTCGAACATGGTGTAGATGATCGTCGGGTTGTTGGCCGCGGCGAGGCGGGATGCATCCGCCGCGCTCTTGATCGGCAGGGCGAGCGGCTGCGGCACGGTGAGGTTGTTGGGGAGGAAGCCCACGTCGCGCTGATAGGCAGCCCTGGCATTCTGCACGGTGCCTTCCGCAGTCTGCCGGGTGGACCGGGCGCCGGCCAGCGCCGCCTCGGCCTGCGCCACGTCCGTGCGGGTGATCTCGCCCACGCGGAATCGGTCGTTGGTCGCCTGCAACTGCCGGTTCAACACCTGCTCGTTGTTGATGTCGAGCTGGAGGAGCTGTTCCGACTGGATGACGTTGACGTAGTCGGTGGTGACGTTGGTGAAGACGAGCTGCTCGGTCGCGATCAGGCGGCCGCGCTGGCTCAGCACGCGGTTCTCCGCCTGGTGCGTCTGGGCTTCCGTCCGGCCGCCGGTGTAGATCGGCTGGGTGACGGTCGCGGTGCCGCTCAATGGCTGGCGGGACGTCTGAACCTTCGACGACGCCCCAGTCGATTGGTCCGTGCCGGCGGCGCCGCCATAGGAGCCGCTGACGATGATGGTCGGACGCCATCCGGCAAGCGCCTGCGGCACCGTCTCGTCCACGGCGCGCAAGGCCGCACGCGCCGCCAGCAGGGTGGGGTTGGAACTATAGGCGGCCGCAAACGCCTCCTGCAGGGTATGCGGCTGGGTTTGCGCCCCAGCTGCGGTGGCGAAGCACGCCAAGCCCAGTCCCAACACCGTCGCAAACCGCTTTTGCATTCGCAGCATCCCATGCCCGTCGTGGCAACCTGCCATAGCGCAGCGTGCCGCGCCAACACATCCCCCGCCTGCCTGCCGGAACAGCCCGCCTGTGTTGCCGGCCTGCCAACCGTCAGAAAACGAAGGCGGCGGCCGGGCGCAGGCTTGGCAGCAGGGGCGTCGAGCAGTCGAACATCTCACGCGAGCGCAGCCGCTGTCCCTCGCCGATGCGCTCGGCCAGGATAGCCCGGCCGCCCGACGCATCGGGGGCGGACAGCACGGTGACGAGGCGGCCGCCGATCGCCAGTTGCGCGGCGTACACGTCCGGAATCGCCGTCACGGCGCCCTCGATGACGATGGCGTCCCAGGGTCCGCCGCCAGGAAGGCCGGCCGACAGGCGCCCATCCACCAGCCGCACCGCCGGCGCCAGCCTCGGCAGCACGCGCAGGGCGATGGCCATGAGGCGGTCATCCTCCTCCAGCGCGGTCACGGCGCCGTCGCACGCGGCGAGGATGGCCGCGCCGTAGCCGGTTCCGGCGCCAGCCACCAGCACGCGGTCGCCTGCCCGCACCCGGGCCATCTGTGCCAGCCGCGCGATCACCAGCGGCTCCAGCATGACGCGGCCGTTGCCCAGCGGCTGGTCCTCATCGACATAGGCGTGCGCCGCGAGCCCGGGCGGGAGGAACTGCTCCCGCGGCAGGCTGCGCATGGCGTCGAGCACGCGGGGGTCCGTGACCCGGTTGGGCCGGATCTGGCAATCCACCATGTTGTTCCGAGCGGCCAGGTAGTCGGTCTGAAGCTGGTCCATGCGTGGTCCGAAATACTGGTTCAGTGTATAGAGTGCAGCTCCCTGCCCCGGCAACCGGCATCGCGGACCCGGCTTGACCCGGCGGCGCCTGGCAGCCGATAAGCGGCGGCCTTCGAGGTCCGGTGGCAGAGTGGTGATGCAGCGGACTGCAAATCCGCGTATGCCGGTTCGATTCCGGCCCGGACCTCCAGGCCAGGCTCCGGACGCGCCAGGGCCTCAGCGCACGCCGAGCAGTTCCACGTCGAAGATCAACGTCGCACCGGGCGGGATGACGCCGCCGGCGCCCCGGCTGCCATAGCCTTGCGCCGCGGGGATGATCAGCGTGCGTTTGCCGCCGACATGCATGGTCGCCACGCCCTGGTCCCACCCGGCGATGACCTGCCCGGCGCCGAGCGTGAACGAGAAGGGCTGGCCGCGGTCGCGGGAGCTGTCGAACTTACGGCCGGGCTTGCCGCCGTCATCCAACCATCCCGTGTAGTGTACGGAGACCGACTGGCCCGACTGCGGTTGCGGGCCGGTGCCGACGACCTCGTCGCGGTACTGCACGCCCGAAGGCAAGGTGACGAGGTCTGCGGCGGGGGCGGCATTGGTCATGGCTAACAACATGGCTCCGACAAGGGGCATGAACGCCCTGGACAGGATGGAACGGGGCAAACGTCGCTCCTTTGCAGAGGTGGCGCTACTGGCCGCGCGACACTGTCTTAGAGCGGTATCGCATCCGTGGGAACATGGCCCTTGAGCACACCCCTGCAACCAAGGCCTGGCGCCGCCGGCACTCAGACCGCGCCCGGCACTGCCTCGGCATCGGCCTGGCGTTGGCACACCATGTGGATGCGCGACAGGAGCTCCCTGGCGCGAAAGGGCTTCCTGATGATCTGGTCGATCACCAGGCCGCCGCCGGGAAGGCCGGGATAGTCGACGTAGCCGGTGGCCAGCAGGACCGCCACGTCCGGTCGGCGTCGCCCGACCTCCTCCAGAAGCTCCCGGCCCGTCATGCCCGGCATCGCGTAATCGGCGATGACGAGTGCCACACGCCGGCCTTCGCGCTCCAACGCCGCCAGGCCGGCAGCCCCATCCACCGCCGTCACGACGGTATAGCCGTTCTCCGCCAGCATGGTGGCGGTGACCTCCCGAACCTGGGCGTCGTCGTCGACCAGCAACACAAGCCGGTCCCGCGCCATGGCCGGCCGTGCGAGCTCGGCCTGGCTACCTGTCGGGTCGGGGGCGGTCAGGCTCCGCGGCAGGAGCATCGTGACCGTGGTGCCGTCGCCCAGCCGGCTGTCGATCGTCACCGACCCGCCCGATTGGCGCACCATGCCGTGAACCTGGGACAGTCCAAGCCCGGCTCCGGCCCCCGCCTTGCTGGTGGTGAAGAACGGCTCGAAGGCACGGGACAAGGTTTCGGCCGACATCCCGCATCCCGAGTCGCTGACGGCGATGCGGACGTATTCGCCCGGCGGCACCTGCGGTGACGCAAGCGCCTGTGTGACAACCGCATTGGCCGCGACCACGCTCATGCGGCCGCCATTCGGCATCGCGGCCCGGGCATTGAGCGCGAGGTTGAGGATCGTTGCCTCGAATTGGTTGGGATCCAGCATCGCCGGCCACAACCCAGCCTCCACCTTAAGGTGCAGGCGCACGGAGGGCCCGAGCGTGCTGGCCAGCAAATCACCCATGCCGCCGATCGCGTCCGACACGTCGATGCTGACGGCCAGTAGCGGCTGCTTGCGGGAAAACGCCAGCAATTGCGCGGTGAGCCTTGCGCCCCGCTCCACCGAAATCATGGCATTGTCGATCAGCCGGGTCAGGCGGTCCTCCGCACCGGGAAGCCGCCTGCGCAGCAGTTCCAGGCTGCCGAGGATCACCGTCAGAAGATTGTTGAAGTCGTGCGCGACACCACCGGCCAACTGCCCGACGGCCTGCAGCTTCTGTGCCTGGCGCAGATCGGCCTCGCTCAGTTCACGCTCCGCGATTTCCACCTGCAGCCGGTTGTTGCTCTGCAGCAAGGCACGGGTGCGCTCGGCGACGCGAAGCTCCAGCGCCTCGTTCAAGCCCTGCAGCTCCGAGCGCTGGCGCTGCAGCGTTCCGGCCATTTCGTTGAAGGCGTGGCCCAGCCCGACGAACTCGCTGGCGGCACCGGCCGGCATGGCTGCACGGGCCGACAGATCCCCGCCGCCGAGCCTGCGGGCCGCGCTCAGCAGAACCGTGGCCGGCACCCGCAGATAGCGGCTGCCGAACAGCATGGTGAGGATGAACGAGCAGGCCAGGCCCAACCCGATCAGCACGTAGCCGCGCCGGGCAGCCTCGTTGATGTCGCTGCTGAGGTCTGCGACATCGAAGCCGGCGCTGACAAAGAGGCCGACGGGTTCGGTTGCGACCGGGACATAGCCAAGCACGCGCTGGCGTCCGTTCCCGTCCTGGAAAACCCGGGAGCCAGAGGTCGCCTGGCCCATCAGGGCGCGATCCGGACCGTCGGACCGTTGGCCGACCTGGCCCACCACGTCCGGCGCACGGGCGAGGACGGTCGCGTCGCGGTCCCGTATGATCATGGAGCCGCCCAGGCGTTGCGGCGTGCCGGCCAGCAGGGCATTCAACCGCCGCAGGTCCAGGCCGGCGACCAGGACACCACCCGCGCCGCCGTTGTCGAAGGGGATCGCGAAGGTCAGCATCGGCGGTCCGATCGCTGGCACGCTCGCGTAGCGGCCGACCGTGAACCGGGTCATCCCGGCGAATGGTTGCATCAACGGGCGCAGCGTGGCTTCCTGCACGGGCGAGACGGCGCTGCTGCACACCAGGGTGCCGTCCACGTGCGTGACGGCCAGCATGACGTATTGCGGCAATTGCCGCCGGACCCGGTCCAGGTTGGTGTCGCAGGTCGGCTCGGAACGACGCACGGACCCAAGGCCGCTCAACGTCACCATCACCTCGCGCGTGGCATCCATCAGGTTCGCCATCGTCGCGTTGATCAGCTCGACTTGCTGGAACGCGATCGTGCGTGCTTGCCTGCCGCGTTCGATGCCAAGATCCCATTGGAAATTGATCAGTACCGCGAAGGCTGGCCCCGCGACCACCACGACCAGCAGAACGAGACCGACCAGCAAATTGCCGCTGCTGGTGCGCAGCTTGGATGTCCGAGGCTCAGAGATGGCACGATCCAGACGACACGACCGGTTGGATACCGGTGGAGGAGGAAGTCCCCTCTACAGGTATGTTCATATTTGATGCAATGACGCAATGAACTTCACTGCGATCGGGACGTCTCCCGGCCATCGCGGCCGGTGCGTGCGGACCGCGCAAGGCTGCCGGGATGGTGCGGGTGGTCGGAATCGAACCGACACTCCTTGCGGAACCGGATTTTGAGTCCGGCGCGTCTACCAGTTCCACCACACCCGCACGACGTCGACTGCCGTTCGAACACTGCTGTCATCGCGGCCGCCCGGCATGACCGGGTGATGCCACAGACGCGGCCTCACCGTCCAGGGCCTCTTCATGGCGCTGCGCAGGTTCGCAGCCACGGGCCGGGCTGCCATGCCTTGACGCGATACGGTCCGCCCGCGAGGGTCGGCAAAACGGAAACGGAAAACAGTCATGGCCGGCATCGGGTTCATTGGGCTGGGCAATATGGGCGCGCCCATGGCCGCAAACCTGTTGCGGGCCGGCCACACCGTGCGAGGCTACGACCTTTCGCCCACCGCCGCGGCGAGTGCGACCGATCTGGGGCTGGATCTGGCGGCATCGGCCCGGGAGGCAGTGGCTGGCGCCGACATCGTCGTCACCATGCTGCCGGCCGGCAAGCACGTGGCGGCCTGCTACGCCGACATCCTGCCGGCCGCGACGCGGGGCACGTTGTTCATCGACTGCTCGACGATCGACGTGACGGCCGCGCAGGCGGCCCATGCCGCCGCCGCCGCCGCGGGGATGGGGAGCGTGGATGCCCCGGTGTCCGGCGGTGTCGGGGGGGCGCAGGCCGGTACGCTGACCTTCATGGCCGGAGCGACAGAAGCGGCGTTCGCACAGGCGGAGCCGATCCTGGCGGCGATGGGCAAGCGGATCGTGCGATGCGGTGAGGCGGGCGCCGGCCAGGCCGCCAAGGTCTGCAACAACATGATCCTCGGCATCTCCATGATCGCCGTGTCGGAGGCGTTCATCCTGGCGGAGAAGCTCGGCCTGTCGCACCAGGCGCTGTTCGACGTCGCCAGCACGGCGTCCGGCCAATGCTGGGCCTTGACGAGCTATTGCCCGGTGCCGGGGCCGGTCCCCGCCTCGCCGGCCAACCGGGACTATGCGCCGGGCTTTGCGGCCGGGCTGATGCTGAAGGACCTCGGCCTCGCGCAGGAGGCGGCGCAGGCAGCTGGCGCACAGACGCCGCTGGGCGCGCATGCCGCCTCCATCTACCGCGATTTCGCCGAACACCATGCCGGGCAGGATTTCTCCGCCATCATCCACGCGCTACGGGCTGGCGAGGCGGTCTAGGCACACCAGGGGAAACAACATGAAGCTGTATGACTCGGTTGGCCCGAATCCGCAGATCGTCCGCATCGTGCTGGCGGAGAAGGGCGTGGAGGTCGCGAAGCAGCGCATCAACCTGCGCGACGGGGAGAACCGCAAGGAGCCGTTCCTGTCCTTGAACCCGATGGGGCAGTTGCCGGCGTTGCAGTTGGACGACGGCACCGTCCTGACCGAGATCACGGCGATCGCGGAATACATCGACGAACTGCATCCGAACCCACCCTTGCTCGGCACGAACGCGGTGGAGCGTGCCCAGACCCGGATGTGGATGCGCCGGATCGACCTCAACATCGTGGAGCCGATGCTGCATGGCTTCCAGTATGGCGAGGGACTGAAGATGTTCGAAAGCCGGGTCCCGTGTATCCCGGAAGCCTCCGCCGGGCTGAAGGCGCTGGCGCGGCATTGGATGGGATGGTTGGACCGGCAGATGGCGGGCCGCGCCTATGTCGTAGGCGACCGGTTCACCCTGGCCGACATCATGCTATACTGTTTTGCGGATTTCGGCGGCAAGGTGGGGCAGCCGCTCGACCCCGACTGGGTTTCGATCGCCGCCTGGCGCGCCCGGATCGCCGAGCGGCCAAGCATGAAGGCCTGAGCCGAGGCCGGCCGCGGTTCGACGGCCGGGGCGGTCAGCGATACAGGCCGGGAACGAGCTCCCAGACCGGACGTTCGGCGACGAACTGCGCCTGAGCGCGCGACACACCGATATCGCCCAGCGCCCGGTCGTCCAATACGGCAAGCTCGCGCTGCGTCACGGCATCCCACCAGGCGGTGCGGATGCGACGCCGAAGCTGGGCGAGGCGATCCTGCCAGGATGCTTGAGCCGGGGTGAGATGAAGCTTGACGACGGTCTGCGACATGATGACCTCCTATGATCACCATCCAACCCTGAGCCGGAATGTTGGATCAGGAAAACGAATTGTCATGATGAATGTCATCAGCAATACTGATGCCCATGAACACGGCCCCGACCATCGACCCTGCCCTGTTGCGGGCCTTCGCCTTCATCGCGGAAGAAGGCAGCTTCACTAGGGCGGCCGAGCGGGTCGGACGCACGCAATCCGCCGTATCGATGCAGGTGCAACGGCTGGAGGCGCTGCTCGGCGAAAGCCTGCTGCTGCGGGGCAAGGGTGGCCAGGTTCACTTGACCAGCCATGGCCGATACCTGCTGGAACGCTCGCGCGACCTGCTGGCGCTCAACGACGAGATCTGGGGCGCCTTCCACAGCCCCGCCGTCCGCGGCACGGTGCGGCTCGGCACGCCGGACGATTATGCGTTGCGCTACCTGCCCGCGGTGCTGCGACGCTTCGCCCTGTCGCACCCGGCGGTCGATGTGGAGGTGCTGTGCGCGCCGTCCCACCAGGTCGTGCAGCATCTGAAGGACGGTGAGCTGGATCTGGCGCTCTGTTCGGACGGCCACGCGCCGAAAGGCTGGGAGTCGGTGCAGCTTTGGCAGGGGCCGCTGCGATGGATCACCTCCGCGCGGCAGGCCCCGCACCGGATGGACCCGCTGCCGCTCGCCCTGGCGATGGAGAGCCATGGCTGCACCTGGCGACGGTCGGTGCTGGGCGCGTTGGAGCAGGCCGGGCGGCGGTATCGCGTCGCCTACATCTCGGCCTCGTTGACCGGAACGCATGCGCCGGTCATGGCGGGGTTGGCAGTCACGGTGTCCAACGTGACCTGGGTCCCCGACGGCCTACGCCTGCTCCCGGTCGGCGAACTGCCCGTGCTGCCGAACTCGGCCATCCACCTGCTGAAGGGCCGTGCCCCGACGCAGCCCGTCACCGACGTGCTGGCCACCCATATCGCCGCAACCTTCGACGACGAGATGCGGCGGCCGTCCGAGGCGGCCTAAGGCCGTTCATCGAGACGGGATTGCTCCCCGTCAGCGTTCGCTCCGCGGATCGAAGGCATGCTGCAGGCCGTCGCCCAGGAAGTTCACGGCGATGACCGTGACGAAGATCAGCAATCCCGGGTAGATCGCCAGGGCTGGTGCGGTGGTCACCAATTCCTGCGCGTTGTTCAGCATGTTGCCCCAGGACGGCGTCGGCACCACGATCCCGAAGCCGAGGAAGCTCAGCACGCTCTCGAACAGGATGACGCGGCCCACGGTCAAGGTCACGGCCACGATCAGCGGCGTCGCCACGTTCGGCAAGATGTGGGCGCCCATCACGTAGGCCGCGCCACCGCCGCTCGCCCGCGCCGAGCGGACGTAGTCGCGTTCGCGCAGCGCCAGCGTGGCCGCCCGGGTCAGTCGGGCGATGCTGGTCCAGTCCACCAGCGCGATGATGACCACCACCCGCCAGAACCCGGCCGCGCTGGAACGGGCGAACTCGGCGGAGAAGCCGAGCTTGGTGAGGTCCAGCGCGCCGAGCACGATCAGCAGGGGCAGCAACGGCAGGGCGATCATCCCATCGGTGAACCGCATCAGCACCGAGTCGGTGCGTCCGCCGAAATAGCCGGCGACCACGCCCACCAGCAGCCCGATCAGGCTGCCCACACCCGTGGCCAGCAGGCCCACCAGCAACGAGACCTGGCCGCCCAGCATCAGGCGGACCAGCTCGTCCCGCCCGGCATCGTCCGTGCCGAGCGGATGCCGTGCCGAGGCTGGATCGTACTGGGACAGCAGGTCCGTCTCATACGGGTCGACCCCGAGCCAATGCGACACCGGCCTGGCGGCGAGCACGAACAGCACGAGCAAGGCCAGAATGACCAGGCTGGCCATGCCGGTGCGGTGGCGGCGGAACCTGCGCCACCGCAGCGTCCAGGGGGAAACGGCCCGGTCCGTCATGGCGGCGCTCATAGGGTGATCCTCGGGTCGAGCCAGCCATAGGCGAGGTCGGCCGCCAGGTTGCTCAGCAGCGTCACCAGCGTGGCGAACAGCAGCCCGGTCAGCGCCAGGTTGAAGTCGTTGCCCAGGATGGCGTCGTAGATCATCTTGCCCATGCCGGGCTGGGCGAACATCGTCTCGGTGATCAGCGCGCCGCCGAACAGGCTGCCGAAGCTCAGCGCCATCACGGTGACGACCGGGATCATCGCGTTGCGCAGCGCGTGCACCATGACGATGCGCCCCTCACCGGCGCCCTTGGCGCGGGCGGTGCGGACATGGTCCATGCGCAGGGTCTCGATCATGGCGGCGCGGACGAAGCGGGTGAACTGCCCGGTGTTGGCCAGCGCGAGGGTGATCACCGGCATTACCAGGTGCCGCAGGTAGTCGCCAGCGCTGCCGTTGCCGACCGTGCTGATGCCGCTGGCGGGGAACCAGTGCAGTTGCACCGCGAAGACCAGGATCATCACCAGGGCGAGCCAGAACACCGGCACGGAGATGCCGGCGAATGCGAACAGGCTGACCACGTTGTCCACCACGCCGCCGGGCCGCAGCGCCGCCACGACGCCGAGGGCGAAAGCCAGCAGCACCGACAGCACGAAGGAGGCCAGCATCAGCTTGCAGGTTTGCAGCAGCGCCGGACCCAGCACCTCCATCACCGGCTGGGAATGAGTGCGGGAGAAGCCGAAATCGCCCTGCACGGCCGCGACCAGCCAATGCCAGTAGCGGAGCAGGATCGGCTGATCCAGCCCGTAGATCGCCCGCAGATGCGCCACCACCTCCGGCGTGGCACCCGGGTTGGAGGCGATCATCACGTCGATCGGGTCGCCCGGCATGAGGCCGATCAGGCTGTAGATGACGAACGACATCACCAGCAGGACGACCAGCGCCTGACCAGTGCGGCGCAGGATGAAGCGGGTCATGGAGGCGCTGCCACGATCAATCCTTGAAGTGGCACGCCGCACGCTGCGCCGGCCTTCCTGGGGCTGCGTCCAGTTGCGGCGGCACGGTGCGGCAAACCGCCTGCACCCGGGGGCAGCGCGGATGGAACACGCAGCCTGGCGGCGGATCGAGCGGGCTGGGCATCTCGCCCCGGATCGCCACGCCGCGGCTGCGTCGCTTGCCGATGCGGGGCACGGCCTGCAACAGCGCCTGGGTGTACGGGTGGGACGGCGTATCGAACAGGTCGGCGCGCGGGGCCACCTCCACCAGGCGGCCGAGGTACAGCACCGCCACGCGGTCGGCCAAATGGTTCACCACCGCCAGGTCATGGCTGATGAACAGGTAGGCCAGCCCGGCGCCGCGCTGCACGGCCGCCTGCTGCAAGGCGCGGAACAGGTTGAGCACCTGACTCTGGATCGACACGTCCAATGCCGAAAGCGGTTCGTCCGCCACGATCAGCGTCGGCGCCGGGGCCAGGGCGCGCGCGATGGCGATGCGCTGGCGCTGGCCGCCGGAGAATTCGTGCGGATAGCGGTTCAGCGCATCACGCGGCAGGCCCACCTGCCCGACCAGCTCGGCCACCCGCGCCTGCCGTTCCGCCGGGGTGCCGATGCCGCCGATGCGCAGCGGCTCCGCGATGATGGCGGACACCGGCATGCGCGGGTCGAGCGCGCCGAAAGGATCCTGGAACACGATCTGGATGGCCTTGTGCGTTTCCTTGCGCACCACCCGGTCGATCGGCTTGCCGCGGAAACGCATCGTGCCGCCGCTCGGCGCCTGCAACCCGGCCACGACATTGCCGAGCGTGCTCTTGCCGCTGCCGCTCTCGCCCACCAACGCAAGGGTCTGGCCCTCCGCGATGTCGAGCGAGACATCCTCCACCGCGCGCAACGTGCGGCGGTTCACGGTGAAGTGGACCCGGATGTTCTCCAGGCTCACCAACGGAACGGCCATCAAAGCCCTCTCCCTCCGGGAGAGGGTCGGGTGAGGGTTTTGCCCACAGGGGACCTGCGTACGGGCAGGCCCTCACCCCGACTCTCTCCCAGAGGAAGAGGGAGGACTGAGGCATCGCGCGCACTCACTGCCGTGCCTTGAAGCAAGCGGCCCAATGCCCTGGGGCCAGCTCCTCCAACGGCGGCTCCGCCCGGCGGCAGCTTGCGTCGCTGCGCGGGCAGCGGTCGGCGAAGCGGCACCCGGCGAAGCTGGCGTCCAAATTCGGCACGCCGCCCGGGATCACGGGCAAGTCGGCGGCCCGGTGCGCCGGGTCGGGCAACGTCGCGATCAGGCCCAGCGTGTAGGGATGCAGCGGTCCGGCGAACAGCGCCTCGGCGGGCGCACGCTCCACCACGCGGCCGGCATACATGACGATGATCTCGTGGGCGATCTCGCTGACCACCGCCAAATTATGGCTGATGAACTGGATCGCCATGCCGATCTCGTCCTGTAGGCCCAGCATGAGGTCGAGGATCTGCGCCTGGATCGTCACGTCCAGCGCCGTGGTCGGCTCGTCCGCGATCAGCAGCGCCGGGCGGCAGGCGAGCGCCATGGCGATCATCGCCCGCTGCCGCATGCCGCCCGAAAGCTGGTGCGGATACGCCGCCGCACGCTCCTTGGGGGAGGTGATGCCGACATCGGCCAGGCTGTCCACCGCGCGTGCGCCGGCCTGCTTCCACGACAGGCCCTGGTGCAGCACCATGACCTCGGCGATCTGCCGCCCCACCGTCATCACCGGGTTGAGCGCGGTCATCGGCTCCTGGAACACCATCGCCACGCGTTCGCCACGCAGCTTGCGCCAGACCGAGGCAGGTTGCCCGATCATCTCCCGCCCTTCCACCCGCACCGAGCCGCCGACCCGGCCGGGAGAGGGCACCAGGCCCATGACGGCCAGGGCGGTCATCGATTTGCCGCACCCGCTCTCCCCCACCACGCCCAGCGTGCGCCCGGCGGGCACGGTGAAGCCGATGCCGGCGACCACCTGGCGCAGCTTGCCGGCCACCGGGAATCCCACCGACAGGTCCTCCACCGCCAGCACGTCACTCATGCCAGTGTTCGGCCTGCAACGAGGTGGGCTGGTTGTGCCCGGTGGGCACCACGCCCTTCAGCCAGGTCGGCCAGACATGGGCCTCCGAGCCGAAGAACAGCGGCAGCACCGGCAGTTGGTCGGCGTAGATGCGCTGCATGTCGGCCCAGAGCGGCAAACGCTTCGCCGGGTCCAACTCACGCTCCAGCGCATCGATGTCGGCATCCATCCGCTCGTCATGGAAGTCGGTGTAGTTGGTGCCGCCCCAATTGTTCGCGGCGGTCGGGATCTGCCCGCTGGACAAGGTCTGCCGCGGTGAGCTTTCCACCGAACTCAGCCAGCCGAACATCACCATCCCGGTGAAGCTGCGGTGCTTCAGCGTTTCGCCGAACAGTGTCCGCGGGGGCTCGTTCCTGATGATCGCCTCCACGCCGATGCTCCGCCACTGGCTCTGCATCACCTGCTGGAGCAACTCCCGGGCCCGCACCCCCGTGCTGGTGCTGAAGGTGAGGCTCAGACGGGTCCCGGCGGCATTGCGGTCGATGCCGTCGGCGCCGGGCGTCCAGCCGGCCTCCGCCAGCAGCGCACGGGCTTGCGCCGGGTCATACGGGTAATGCGCGATCCCGGCGGTGTATTGCGGCTCCTGCGGATTGACGAAGCTGTCGGCGACGGGAACGCGGCCGCCCATAAGCTTGTCCACCATGCTCTGCCGGTCCAGCGCCAGCAGCAGGGCGCGCCGCACGCGCATGTCGGCCAGGATCGGATTGTCCAGTTGTAGGTCGACATGGGTGTAGGCCAGGTTCGGCTTGTAGGCGTAGGCGAACCGGGTGGGATAGTGGGTTTGCATCACCAGCACCTGGTCCAGCGTCAATCCACCGCCGTCGCCGGGCACCATGTCCACATCGCCGGACAGCAGGTTGGCCTGCAGGGCGGCCGTGTTGCCGATCGTCTTGACCACGATGCGATCGAAATAGGGCCGGTCCCCGCTCCATTGCGGGTTGCGCTCCAGCACGACCTGGCTGCCCTGGTCGATCGCGGCGATGCGGAACGGACCATTGTACAGCCCGGGGTTGGTCGGCTCGCGGTTGTAGAGGCTGTGCTGCATGTAGTCGCCCGGGCTGTGCGCGGCCTCGAACACCGGCTGCTCCAGATGAGCTGGCAGCAATTCCGCGAGTTGGTCGAACTGGTAGTTCGGCTCGCTCAGGTGCATCACCGCCGTCTGCGGGTCCAGCACGTCCACCTGGCTGACACGCGCCCAGGTCTGCGTGTTGGCGAAGCCGCTATTCGGATCGCGTCCGACGCGGGCGGTGAATGCCAGATCCTCCGCCCCCAGCGGGGCGCCGTCGCCCCAGGTGAGACCAGGACGGAAATGCCAGGTCACCGCCATGCCGGCGCCCTCCATCACCACGCCGCCATTGGCGACGCTGGGGATCTCCGTGCACAGCAGGCAATACAGATGACGGTCCGGATCGAACGCCACGACCGGGTGATCCGCGAACCCCAACAGGTAGAACTTGATCGCGTCCGGATCAATCGACGGATGCAGCGTCGATGGAAAGGAGGGCACACCGATCATCAGCGTCGTATGCGGCTGCGCCGTGGCCACACTGCACCCCAGCGCCAGCCACAGCGCCAGCGCGCGGATCAAGCCGGATGCCAGTTCTCGGCCCAGTAGGAACTTACGTCGCCCTGCCCCGTCGGCTCGTAGCCGCGCAGCCAAATGGGGGTGACGTGCGGCTCCGCCCTGAAGAACAGCGGCAGCACGGGAACCTGGTCGGCGTAGATCGCCTGCATGTCGGCCCAGATCGCCTTCTGCTTCGCCGGGTCCAGTTCGCCTTCGGCTGCCTTGATGTCCGCGTCCATCTTCGGATCGCTGAAGCCGGGGTAGTTGGCACCGCCGTAATTATTGGCCTGACCCGGGATCTGCGTGCTGTCCAAAGTGCGGAACGGCGTCTCCGTGACGTTGCTGCTCCAGCCATACATCTCCATGCCCGTGTAGCTGCGGTGCTTCAACGTGTCGCCGAACAGCGTGCGCGCCGGCTCGTTCTTCAGCGTCACCTCGATGCAGGCGTTCTTCCAGTTGGACTGCAGCACCTGTTCCTGCAACTCGCGCAGGCGGTTGCCGGCCGTGGTCCCCAATTCGAAGGCCAGCCGATCCCCGGCGGCATTGCGGCAGATGCCGTCGGCGCCGGGCGTCCATCCGGCCTCCTTCAGCAACGCCTTGGCCCCGGCGGTGTCGAACTTCACGATGGGGATGGCGGCGTCGTAGTTCGGGCTCAGCGGGTTGACCCAGGTGGCCGCCACCGGCTGCTTGCCCTGGAACAGCCGGTCCACCATGGTCTGCCGGTCCATCGCCATCACCAGCGCCCGGCGCACCCGCACGTCGGCGAGCAACGGGTTCTCCTTTTTCAGGTCGATGTGCTCGTAGGTCAGGCTCGGCTTGAACTCGTAGTGGAACTGGTCCGGGTGGGCTTTCTGCAAGGACAGCGCCTGGTCGATGGTCAGCCCGACGCTCTCGCCGGCCACCATGTCGACGTCGCCGGACAGCAGATTGGCCTGCAACGCCGCCGTGTTCTCGATGTGGCGCAGCACGATGCGCTTGAAGCCGGGCTTCTCCCCGGTCCAATGCGGGTTCGGCTCCAGCACGATCTGGTTGCCGCTGTCGTAGCCGGTGATCATGTAGGGGCCGTCGTATAGCCCGGGATTCACCGGCGCGCGGTTGTAGTTGGTGCCGTTGATGTAGGCGCCGGGCGAGCCGTCCTTGGCGACCACCGCGCCCTCGACATGCTCGGGGAGGATCTGGTCCCATTGGTTGTAGTCGGCGCGGACCCGGTCGAGGTGCAGCACCGCCGTCTGGTCGTCCACCACGTCGATGCTCTTGGCGCGGTTCCAGGGGTTGTTGTTGGAGAAGCCGCTGGCCGGATCGCTGCCGAGCTTCCAGGTGAAGGCGATGTCCTTGGCCGTCACCGGTTGGCCGTCCCCCCATTGCAGGCCGGGCTTCAGCTTGATGGTGACCGCCATGCCCTTGGTGCCGTCCAGCCGGTCCTCGATCTTGGCCAGGCCGTTATCCAGCGTGGGCAACTGGGTGCACAGCAGGCAGGAATTGTGCCAGTCCTTGTCGAAGGCGGTGATCTGCCGGATCACGAACCCCATGGCATAGCCGCGCACCACCTCCGGATCGATGTTCGGCTGGAGCGAGGACGGGAATTGCGCGATCCCGATCGTCAGCGTGTCGTGCCTGGGTTGCGCGTGGGCCAAGCCGGTCGTGGCCAGCAGCAGGGCAAATGCGCCGCGAAATCTCATCGTGTCACCGTGGTTGCATCGGCCGGATCAAAGCGACGCGGTGGTGCGGCGTCAATGCGGGCTGCGAGGGTGACGGGTTGCGTCCTTGTCGCCACCACTGCCTCGACAAACGGTACAGGACGTGGCGACGCAGAAGGCTTCCTTCAGGATGGCCATGGTAATCGAACTCGAGCGAGCGTGTCATACCCACCCGCTCCATAACCCGCATGGATGCCGTGTTGCCGAGGGCCGTCATGGCGACGATCTCTCGCAGCCCACCGCGGTCAAAGCCGTCCCTGATAGCCGCGCGCGCGGCCTCCGCAGCGTAGCCCTTCCCCCAATGCTGCCGGCCGAGACGCCAAGCGACTTCCACTGCCGGCGTAAATGCTGCTTCAAACCTGACGCGTGTTAGACCGACAGCACCGATGAAAGCGGATACGCCCGGCGCCTCGACAGCCCACTTGCAGTAGCCGACTTCGGCAAAGTGCTTTTCTGCACGGGCGACGTAGGCGTCGCTCTCCTCCCTGGTGAGGGCGCCAGTCAGGAAGCGCATCACGACGGGATCGGCGTTTTGGGCTGCGAACAGGGATAAGTCGCTCTCCCGCCAGGGCCGTAGGATTAGGCGGGTAGTTCGGATCATCCGGACGGCTCCATCTCACCAGCAACAGGTATAGCAACTCGCCCAAGTGTCTGCTGTGTGTCGGAAGCGGTTTCTCGCAGACAAACTATGCAGCCCTTGCCCCCGCCGACCGGCTGGCGTGGAATGTGGCATGACAGACCTCCTCGACAACCTGCTCGGACCTCGCGTTGCTGCCCTACGGGCTGCCCGGCCGGATTTCGTGCGCTACACCCAGGGCAGCTACGACGCCATGGTGGCCCCGGAACACCCGGAGGGGCTGACCGCGTCGGAGCGCGCGCAGGCCGCCTGCCGGACCGCCGAACTCTGCGGCCACACCGCCCTGGCCGCGCAGTACCGCAGCCTGCCCAGTGCGCCCGGTCCACGCGACGCGGCCATCCTCCGGCACGCGGCGCTGCTGGCGACTAACCCAGGCCAGGCCACCCGCGCCGACATCGCGGCGCTGACCGCGGCCGGGCTCTCGCCGATGGAGGTCGTTACCCTGTCGCAGGTCGTTGCCTTCGTCGCCTACCAGGTCCGCGTCGCCGCGGGCCTGGCCTTGCTGGCGCAGCCGGCATGAGCCGGTTCACCCTGAACCCTGTCGAATGGGCCGCCTGGCTGCCCACCGTGGACCCGGCCACCGCCACGCCGGCGCAACTCGCCGCCCTGGACAAGAGCCCGCCGCAGGCCCGCACCTCGCCCTATTTCCTCACCCTGGCGCACGACGTCGCAGCGCTGGACCAGCGCTCGCCGCTGTTCAATGCCGTGATGTATGCCCCGCGCGGCTTGCGCCGGGCGGACCGGGAGCTGGCGACGGTCGTGGTGTCCATCATCAATGGCTGCGTCTACTGCGCCAGCGTGCACGCCCGCCGCTTCGCCGAGCTGACCAAGCAGCCGGAGGTGATCCAGCGCCTGTACGACGACGGGCTAAACACGCCGCTGGAGCCGCGTCTGCGCGCCATCGTGGATTTCGCCGCCAAGCTGACCCGCGCGCCGGACGCCATGCTGCCCGCGGACCTGGCGCCGTTGCGCGCCGTCGGGCTGGACGACTCCGACATCCACGACCTGATCCACGCCACCGCCATGTTCGCCAATGCGAACCGTCTGATGCAGACGCTGGGCGAGCCGGTGCCGCCGGAGACGCAGCCATCGGCGTGACCAAACAGCCATTGTGCGGGCGTCGCCGCCTGCCGTAGCGTCCACCGCACCGCAGCAACCCGGGGATACCGGCCATGACGCTCCGCCGCCGCACACTGCTTGCCGCCGCCGCAGCAATCCCCGCCTTGCCAGCCTGGGCCGCGGCGGATCCGATCACCGCCGGGGTCAGCGGTCCGCTCACCGGGCCGAACGCGCAGTACGGCGCGCAGTGGAAGCGCGGCTTCGACCTGGCGCTGGACGGCATCAACGGCGCCGGCGGCGTGAAGGGCCGGCCGATCGGCTACGTGTTCGAGGACAGCCAGTCCGACCCGCGGCAATCCATCGCGGTCGCGCAGAAATTCACCGCCGATCAGGCCATTATTATCGAATTGGGGGATTTCTCCTCACCGGCTTCCATGGCCGCCTCGCCGATCTACCAGCGGGCCAAGCTGGTGCAGTTCGGCTTCACCAACTCCCATCCGGATTTCACCAAGGGCGGCGACCACATGTGGTCGAACTCCACCAACCAGGCGGAGGAGCAGCCGCGCCTGGCGGCCTATGCGGCCAAGCTGGGCTTCAAGCGCCCGGCCGTGCTGCATCTGAACACGGATTGGGGCCGCACCGCGAAGGACGCCTTCCTGAAGGCCGCGCCCGGGCTGGGCATGGAGGTGACGACCGCCGAGGCCTACCTGTCCGCCGAGCAGGATTTCCGCCCCACTTTGGTGCGCGCGCGCGACAGCAAGGCGGACGGGCTGGTGCTGCTGTCCTACTATGCGGACGGCGCGCTGATCAGCCGGCAGGCGCGCGACAGCGGGCTCACGCTGCCGATCCTGGCCGGGACGTCCAACTACTCGCCCAAATTCATCGAACTCGGCGGCGCGGGCGTGGAGGGCGACTACGTCATGTCCACCTTCTTCCCCGGCGACCCGCGGCCGGAGGTGCAGGATTTCGTCAGGCGCTACCAGGCGAAATACCAGCAGGAACCGGACAGCTTCAGCGCCGGCGCCTACGACACGATGGTGCTGTTCGCCGCGCTGTGCGAGCAGTTCGGCACCACGCGGGAGGCGATGCAGACCGGCCTCATGCAAATCAAGGACGTGCCGAGCGTGATCTACGGCAAGACCACCTTCGACCCGGCCACGCGCCGGGTGCCGGCAGCCAGCTACAAGCTGCTGCTGGTGAAGGACGGCAAGTTCACCGTGTGGGACGGCACGAAGCCGGCTGCGGGGTGAAGGCGCGCGCACGTTAGGTCGTCCCTGAGCATGTCCTCCTGGCTGGACTACACCATCAATGGGCTGATCATCGGCAACATCTACGCGTTGCTCGCGGTCGGGCTGGCGCTGATCTTCGGCGTGTCCCACCTGATCAACTTCGCCCACGGCTCCGTCTACGCGGTCGGCGCCTATGTCGGCTGGGCCTGCTTCACCTACCTGCACCTGCCGCTCCCGTTGACGGCGCTGGTCGTGCTGGTGGCGTGCGCGGCGCTCGGCATGGGGATCGAGCGGCTCGGCCTGCGCCCGTTGGCCGGGGCGCCGCGCATCGCGCCGCTGCTTGCCACCATCGGCATCAGCCTGGTGCTGGACCAGGTGCTGCAGATCGTCTTCACGCCGGACCCGCGCGCCCTGCCCTCGCCGCTGCCGAACTGGCGCATCCATGTCGGCGACGGCACGATCGGGGCGCTCGACCTGCTAATCGCGGCGACCGGGCTGGGCAGCGCGGCCGTGCTGTTCGGCTTCCTGCGCTTCACCAGGCTGGGCTGGGCGGTGCGCGCCACGGCGCAGGACCGGGACGCCGCGCGGCAGATGGGCGTCGACACCGACGCGGTGAACCGCACCGTGTTCGCCATCGCCTCGGCGCTGGGCGGCCTGTCCGGCCTGCTGGTCGGCATGTACTTCAACCACATCGACCCGGCGATGAGCTTCCAGGCCACGCTGAAGGGTGTGGTGGCGCAGGTGATCGGCGGCATGGGCAACGTGCCCGGCGCCATCGCCGGCTCGCTGCTGCTGGGCCTGACGGAAAGCTATGGCGTCGCGCTGTTCGGATCGTCCTACCGCAACCTGTTCAGCTTCGTGCTGCTGCTGCTGGTCCTGGTGCTGCGGCCGAACGGCCTGTTCGCCAGCGCCCGCGGCACGCCGCCGGAGCCGATGACCGGCACGTTCATCGCGCCCAGCCGCGTCGTGCGGGTGCCGTCCTGGCTGGTGGCCGCATGCGTGGTGCTGGCCGCGGCGGCGCCGCTGATCCCGAACATCCCCTACGTGCTGCAGGTGCTGACCAATGCCTGGCTGGCGGCCATGCTCGCGATTAGCCTCACGCTGGTGGCGGGCACGCTGGGCCAGGTCTCGCTCGGCCATGCCGCGCTGCTGCTGATCGGCGCCTACGCCTCGGCGCTGCTGGCGCTGGATTCGGGCTGGCCGGTCTGGCTCAGCATTCCGGCCGCGGGCGTGCTGACGGCGCTGATCGGCACGGCGCTGGTGGTGCCGGCCTTCCGCCTGCGCTCCCACTACGTGTCCATCGCCACGCTGGGCATCGGCGAGATCGTCGGCCTGGTGATCCTGAACTGGGAGAGCCTGACCCGCGGGCCGATGGGGGTCACCAACATCCCGCCGCTTTCGATCGGCGGGGTCGAGCTGGACAGCCCGCAGGCGTCGTACTGGTGCTGCCTGGCCGTGCTGGTGGTGCTGGCACTGATGCAGTCCCGCGTGCTGCGCTCGCATCTCGGCCGCACCTTCCGCGCCATCCGGGACGACGACGTGGCGGCGCGGGCGTATGGCATCAGCCTGGACCGCTACAAGGGGATCGCCTTCGCGGTCGCCGGCTTCTCGGCCGGGATCGCCGGCGGCATCTCCGCGCATCTGTACTCCTACATCAACAACGAGACCTTCACCTCCACCCTGTCGATCACGGCGCTGACGATGGTCATCCTGGGCGGCATGGGCAACCTGCTGGGCGCGGTGCTCGGCGCGGTAGCGTTGACGGCCCTGCCGGAGCTGTTTCGCGGCACGGCGGAGTACCGCATGCTGATCTATGGCGTGGCCTTGCTGCTGCTGATCCGGTTCCGGCCGCAAGGCGTGCTGGGCACGGCATGACCCTGTTGCAGGCGCGCGGCGTCGTCCGCAGCTTCGGCGGCGTGCACGCGGTGGCAGGCGTGGATGTGGCGGTCGCGCCGGGCGAGTTCGTCTCGATCATCGGCCCGAACGGCGCGGGCAAGACCACGCTGTTCAACCTGCTGAGCGGCCATGACGTGCCTCATGGCGGCAGCATTTCGCTCGGCGGCACGGCGATCGCCGGCTGGGCGCCGGAGCGGATCGCGGCGCTCGGCCTGGCCCGCACCTTCCAGCACGGCCGGGTGTTCGGCAACTTGACGGTGCGGGACAACGTGCTGGTCGGCGCCCACCACCGCTTGCGCGCGGCCAAGCCCCGCCTGCCGGGCCTGGGTGCGCTGGCCGAACTCGCCGCGGCGCTGATCCGGCCGCCCGCGGTCGTGCGGGAGGAGCAGGCGCTGAACGCGGATGTCGAGCGGATCGTCGCCCTGTTCGGCGACCGGCTGACGCCGCGGCTGGAGCAGCCGGCCTACGCACTCTCCTACGCCAACCGCCGGCGGGTGGAGATCGCCCGCGCCCTGGCGCTGCACCCGCGCCTGCTGTTGCTGGACGAGCCGACGGCGGGCATGAACGAGAGTGAGACGGTGGAGATGGCCGACATTATCGGCAGGCTGAAGGCCGAAGGCCATGCCATCCTGCTGATCGAGCACAAGCTGGACCTGGTCATGCGCCTGTCCGACCGGGTGATCGCCATGGATGACGGCCGGGTGATCGCCGAGGGCTCGCCCTGCGCCGTACGGGCCGACCCGGCCGTGATCGAGGCCTATCTCGGCCACCGCGCGCTGGGGGCGCAATCGGTATGACCGTGCCGTTGCTGGCGGTCGAGGGCGTGGACACGTTCTACGGTCCGGTGCAGGTGCATTTCGGGCTGACGCTACAGGTGCGGGCCGGCCAGGTGGTGTGCCTGCTGGGTGGCAATGCCAGCGGCAAGTCGACTACGATGAAGATCATCCTCGGCCTGCTGCATCCCCGTGCCGGCCGCATCCGGTTCGATGGGCAGGACATCACCGGCCTGCCCACGCCGCAGGTGATCCGCCGCGGCATCGGCAGCGTGCCAGAGGCGCGGCGGCTGTTCGGCGCCATGACGGTGCGGGAGAACCTGCTGATGGGCGCCTTCGCCCGCACCGACCGGGCGGAGGTGGCGCGCGACCTGGATCGGATGCTGGAGCTGTTCCCCCGCGTGCGGCAGCGCCTGTCGAACCGGGGCGGGACCCTGTCGGGCGGGGAGCAGCAGATGGTGGCGATGGCGCGCGCCCTGATGGGCCGGCCCCGGCTGATCTGCATGGACGAACCGACCATGGGCCTGTCGCCCTTGTATGTGGACCGCGTGCTGGACCTGATCGGCACGGTCAACAAGGAGGGTGTCACGGTGTTCATGGTCGAGCAGAATGCCAGCCTCGCCTTGCAGATCGCCCATTACGCCTATGTCCTGCAAACCGGGCGGATCATCCTGCAAGGTCCGGCTGGCGAGCTTGCCCGCAATCCCAAGATCCGCGACGCCTATCTCGGCGGCCCCCACGCGAAGGACACCGCAGCATGACCCACATGCCCGGCCTGTTGGCGCCCACGCCGCGCCAGGCGGAGATCATGGCGATGGCGGAGGGGCTTGCGACCCGGTTCGGCCCGCGCGCCGCGCTGGGTGGTTTTCCGCACGAGAACTACCCGGCGCTGCACGCCGCCGGCTACGACCGGCTGATGATCCCGACCGCGTTCGGCGGCGGCGGGGCCGACGTGTTCGAGATGGTGCTGGCGCAGGAGGTGCTGGCGCGCGGCGACGCCTCCACCGCGCTGGTCACCGGCATGCTGATCAGCGTGCTGGGCCGCGCCTATGAGAGCCGTACCTGGCCGGAGGACGTGTTGGACGCGGTATCCCGCCGCGTCGTGGCGGATGGCGGCATGGTGAACAACTGCGTCACCGAGCCGGAGCTGGGCTCGATCTCCCGCGGCGGCGTGCCGTCGATGCGGGCCGAGCGGGCAGCGGGCGGCTGGCGGCTGTTCGGCCACAAGATCTTCGTCACCGGCGCGCCGGCGCTGGCATGGCTGGTGACGGCGGCCGTGCTGCCTCCGGAGGACGGGGCGCCGCAGGGCACGCTGTGCAGCGCCATCGTGGCAGGCGGCTCGCCCGGGCTGCGCATCGTCGACACCTGGGACGGCAGCCTGAGCCTGCGGGGCTGCGGCAACGGCGACGTGTTCTATGACGGCGTGTTCGTGCCCGACCGGCGGATCGTCGAGCGCATGGTGATCGGCGCCGCCGGGCGCAACCGGCCCGGCACCAATGGCTGGGCGCTGCCGATCGCGGCGGTGTACCTGGGCGTCGGCCAGGCCGCGCTGGATGCCGCCTGCGCCTATGCGCGGGAGCGGGTGCCCCCCTCCCTCGGCCGGCCGATTGCGGAGCAGCCGCACATCATCCAGTGGATCGGCGAGATGGAGGCGGTGCTGTCCGCCGCCCGCGCCGTGTTGCACGAGACGGCGCGCGCCTGGGTGGACCATCCGGACCTGCGGGCGAGCCTGGGCGCGCGGATCGGCATGGCGAAATACCTCTGCACCAACGCCGCCTGCGAGGCGACGGAGAAGGCGCTGCGGGTCGCCGGCGGGTTCAGCCTGACGAAGGAGCTGCCGCTGGAACGGTATTTCCGCGACGCCCGCGCCGGCCTGTTCCAGCCGCCGCAGGACGATCTGGCATTGGGCCAAGTCGGCCGCGCGGCGTTGGCACGCGTGTCCCCACCGGCACTGTAAAACCGTCTCCGTCCGGGAGAGGGTGGCCTAAACCGGTTCGAACGTCACCAGCTGCGTACCTTCTTCGACCATCTCGCCGACGGAAGCATGGACGGACTCGACCACGCCGTCCGCAGGTGCGTTGAGCGTGATCTCCGTCTTCATCGCTTCCAGCACCAGCAGCGCCATCCCCTTGGTGACGGGATCACCGGGCGAGACCAGCACGCGGGTCACGCGGGCGGGTATCGGCGCGGTCACCCGGTCGCTGCCCGCCGTTTCGCCACCGGGTGCGGCCAGCGGGTCGACATGGCGCAGCGTGTGACCCTGCCCGGACAACAGCACCGTCAACTCGGCACCGTCGCGCACCACACGGGCCGGCCGGGCCACGCCGTCGAGACGCAGCATGCCGCCATCCTGCGGGTCCATCGCAACGGTGACAGCGCCATCCGGCGCATCCAGCCGCACGCCGCCCGGGCCCAGATGCGCGCGCACCATCACGGGTGCGTCCTCGGCGGCGAAATGCAAATCCTGGTAGCCGTCGCCGTTCATCCGCCAGGCATCCAGGTCCGCCCAAGGCGAGTGCGGGTCGCCGGTCTGCGCGGCGTCGGCACGGGCCCGGTCCTGCCCGTCCCGCAGAACGGCCAGGCTGGCAGCAGCCCACACGGCCGGCTCCAGCACGGCAGGCGCGGGTGACAGCACCCCCGGATGCTTGCCGATGAAGCCGGTGTCGAACCGGCCGGCGGCGAAGTCCGGATCGGCCACCACCGCGCGCAACAAAGCGAGGTTGGTCTGCACGCCCACGACCTCGTACTCCGCCAGCGCGGCCGACATGCGGCGCAGCGCATCCGCGCGGTCTGCGCCGTGCACGATCAGCTTGGCGATCATCGGGTCGTAATTCGGCGTGATGCTGTCGCCCTGCCGCACGCCGGTATCCACCCGCACGCCCGGCCGCTCGGCGGGTTGACGCAGATGCCGCAAACGGCCGACCGAGGGCAGGAAGTCGCGCGCCGGGTCCTCCGCATAGACCCGGGCCTCGATCGCGTGCCCGGTGATGGACAGGGCCGACTCCGCCATCGGCAACGGCTCGCCCGCAGCGACGCGAAGCTGCCATTCCACCAGGTCCAGCCCGGTGATCGCCTCGGTGACCGGGTGCTCCACCTGGAGCCTGGTGTTCATCTCCATGAAGTAGAACGCGTCACCCCCGGCCCCGCCGGCATCGACGATGAACTCGACCGTACCGGCGCCGGCATAGCCGACGGCGCGCGCGGCAGCCACGGCGGCCTCGCCCATCGCACGGCGCCGCGCCGGGTCCATGCCGGGGGCTGGCGCCTCCTCCAGCACCTTCTGGTGGCGGCGCTGCACGGAGCAGTCGCGTTCGAACAGCGAGACGGCGTTGCCATGGGTGTCGGCGAAGACCTGGATTTCGATATGGCGCGGCGCTGTGAGGTAGCGCTCCACCAGCACCCGGTCATCGCCGAAGGACGATGCGGCCTCCCGCTGCGCACCTTCCAGCGCGGCCGCGAACGAGGCCGCGTCCGTCACCACCCGCATGCCCTTGCCGCCGCCGCCGGCACTGGCCTTGATCAATACCGGAAAGCCGATGCGCGCCGCCTCCGTCGCCAGCAGCGCTGGGTCCTGCGCCTCGCCATGGTAGCCGGGCACCAGGGGAACGCCAGCCTCCGCCATGAGCGCCTTGGCCGCGGCCTTCGACCCCATGGCGCGAATGGCGGCGGCCGGCGGGCCGATGAAGACCACCCCCGCCGCGGCGCAGGCCTCGGCGAACTCCGCGTTTTCGGACAGGAAGCCATAACCGGGATGGATCGCCTGGGCGCCGGACCGGCGGGCGACGTCCAGGATGGTGTCGCCGCGCAGGTAGCTCTCGCGGGCCGGCGCCGGGCCGATCGGCCACGCCTCGTCGGCCAGGTGGACGTGGCGGGCGGTCGCGTCCGCCTCCGAGTAGACGGCGACCGACACCACGCCCATGCGACGGGCGGTGGCGATCACGCGGCAGGCGATCTCACCCCGGTTGGCGATCAGGATCTTGCGGAACATCGCCATCACATCCGGAACAGGCCGAAGCGGGTCGGCGGGATCGGGGCATTGAGGCTGGCCGACAGGCCCAACGCCAGGACCCGCCGCGTGTCCGCCGGGTCGATCACGCCGTCATCCCACAGCCGGGCGGAGGAGTAGTACGGATGGCCCTGGGTCTCGTATTGCGCGCGGATCGGGGCCTTGAAGGCGTCCTCCTCTTCCGGCGCCCAAATGCCGCCCTTCGCCTCGATCGCGTCGCGGCGGATGGTGGCGAGCACGGACGCCGCCTGCTCGCCGCCCATGACGCCGATCCGCGCGTTGGGCCACATCCACAGGAAGCGGGGCGAATAGGCGCGGCCGCACATGCCGTAATTGCCGGCGCCGAAGCTGCCGCCGATCACGATGGTGAATTTCGGCACCGCGGCGGTGGCGACGGCGGTGACCATCTTGGCGCCGTCCTTGGCGATCCCCCCGGCCTCGTATTTGCGGCCCACCATGAAGCCGGCGATGTTCTGCAGGAAGACGAGGGGGATGCCGCGCTGCGCGCAGAGTTCGATGAAATGCGCCCCCTTCTGGGCCGATTCGCTGAACAGGATGCCGTTATTAGCGACGATGCCCACCGGGTAGCCCCAGATATGGGCAAAGCCGGTGACCAGCGTGGCGCCGTACAGCCGCTTGAACTCGTCAAACTCGCTGCCGTCCACCAGCCGGGCGATCACCTCCCGCACGTCGAACGGCCGGCGGGTGTCGGTTGGGATGACCGAATACAGTTCCTTCGCATCGTAGCGGGGTGCGACGGGTTCTCGCACCGTGACGCCGGGCTGCTTCACCGTGTTGAGGCTGGCCACGATGCGCCGGGCGATGCCCAGCGCGTGGGCGTCGCTTTCGGCGTAGTGGTCCGTCACGCCGGACACCCGGCTGTGCACGTCGGCACCGCCGAGGTCCTCGGCCGTCACCACCTCGCCGGTCGCGGCCTTCACCAGCGGCGGGCCGGCCAGGAAGATGGTGCCCTGGTTGCGGACGATGATGCTCTCGTCGCACATGGCCGGCACGTAGGCGCCGCCTGCGGTGCAGGACCCCATGACCACCGCGATCTGCGCGATGCCCTGCGCGGACATGTTGGCCTGGTTGAAGAAGATGCGGCCGAAATGGTCGCGGTCCGGGAACACCTCGTCCTGGTTCGGCAGGTTGGCGCCGCCGCTATCCACCAGGTAGACGCAGGGCAGCCGGTTCTGCATCGCGATCTCCTG
Source organism: uncultured Acetobacteraceae bacterium (assembly GCA_964244585.1). Taxonomy (GTDB): domain Bacteria; phylum Pseudomonadota; class Alphaproteobacteria; order Acetobacterales; family Acetobacteraceae; genus LMUY01. The sequence goes on from CAXTJM010000001.1 coordinate 554,952, forward strand.
CGCCCGCAGGTGCTTCTTCACGGTGAGCGGGTAATAGGATCCGCCTTTGACCGTCGCGTCGTTGGCCACCACCATGCACTCGCGCCCGGCAATGCGGCCGATGCCGGTGATGATGCCGGCAGAGGGCACCTCCCCGCCATACAGCCCGTGCGCGGCGAGCTGGCCCACTTCCAGGAACGCCGATGCCGGGTCGATCAAGGCGCGGATGCGGTCGCGCGGCAACAGCTTGCCGCGGGACAAGTGCCGCTCCCGCGAGGCCGCCCCACCACCGTCCCGCACGCGGTCGGCCACCCGGCGGAGGTCGGCGACCAACTCCACCATCGCAGCCTCGCTGGCACGGGCGTCAGGGGAGCGCAGGTCGAGATTGGTTTCGAGGGTGGGCACTATTCTGCCTTCCTGCTCCCTCTCCTTTTGGGAGAGGGCTGGCCTGCACGATCGTGCTTGGAACCCTTACCCAACCCGCTCCCAAGGGGAGAGGGTTTTTTGGAGGTGCAGGGCGACACCATCACGCGGTCTCCGCGAACAACTCGCGGCCGATCAGCATGCGGCGGATCTCGCTGGTGCCGGCGCCGATCTCGTACAGCTTGGCATCGCGCAGCAGCCGGCCAGTGGGGTAGTCGTTGATGTAGCCGTTGCCGCCCAGCGCCTGGATCGCCTCCAGCGCCATCCACGTCGCCTTCTCCGCCGCGTACAGGATCGCGCCTGCGGCATCCTTGCGGGTGGTCTGGCCGCGGTCGCACGCCTTGGCCACGGCATACACGTAGGCGCGGCTGGCATTCATCGTGGTGTACATGTCGGCGATCTTGCCCTGCATGAGCTGGAACTCGCCGATCGCCTGGCCGAACTGCCTGCGCTCGTGCACGTAGGGCAGCACCGCGTCCATGCAGGCCTGCATGATGCCGATCGGCCCGGCTGCCAGCACCGCACGCTCGTAATCCAGCCCGCTCATCAGCACGTTCACGCCGCGGCCGAGCGTGCCCAGCACGTTCTCCTCCGGAACCTCGCAATCCTGGAACACCAGCTCGCAGGTATTCGACCCGCGCATGCCCAGCTTGTCCAGCTTCTGCGCCGTGCTGAACCCGGCGAACCCCTTCTCGATCAGGAAGGCGGTGATGCCGCGCGGCCCGGCGGACGGGTCCGTCTTGGCGTAGACCACCAGCGTATCGGCGTTCGGCCCGTTGGTGATCCACATCTTGGACCCGTTCAGCACCCAGCGGTCGCCACGCTTCTCCGCCCGGGTGCGCATGCCCACCACGTCGGAGCCGGCGCCCGGCTCGCTCATCGCCAGGGCGCCGACATGCTCGCCCGAGATCAGCCTGGGAAGGTAGCGGCGCTTCTGCTCCTCGTTGCCGTTGCGGGCGATCTGGTTGACGCAGAGGTTGCTGTGCGCGCCGTAGGACAAGCCGACCGAAGCGGAGGCGCGGCTGATCTCCTCCATTGCGACGCAATGTTCCAGGTAGCCCATGGCCGCGCCGCCGAATTCCTCGGGCGCGGTGATGCCGAGCACGCCCAGCTCGCCGAACTTGCGCCAGAGATCCGCCGGGAAGTCGTTCTCGGCATCGATCGCGGCGGCGCGGGGCGCGATCTCGTCGGCGGAGAAGCTCGCCACCTGGTCACGCAGGGCGTCGACCGTTTCGCCCAGGTCGAAATCCAGACCACGAAAACTGTTCAGCACTTTTTATCTCCTCCCTCGCCAGGCCTAGCGCACCCGGGTTCAGTCGTCCAACAGCGTCAGCGCCTCTGCCAGATCGACCCGGCCGTCATACAGCGCGCGGCCGACGATCACGCCCTCGATATTGGGATGGTGCAGCCCCCGTAAAGCACGCAGGTCGTCCAGGCTGCCGACGCCGCCGCTGGCGATCACCGGGATGGTGCAGGACGCGGCGAGCTCGCTGGTCTGCGCCAGGTTGAGGCCGCCGAGCATGCCGTCCCGGCCGATATCGGTGTAAATGATGGCAGCCACGCCGGCGTCGACGAAGCGGGCCGCCAGGTCGGGCGCGGCAAGGGTGGAGGTCGCCGCCCAGCCATCCGTCGCGACGAACCCGTCGCGCGCGTCGATGCCCACGGCAACCTGGCCGGGCCAGCGCCGGCAGGCCTCCCGCACCAAAGTGGGGTCGCGCACGGCGGCGCTGCCGAGGATGACGCGGCTGACCCCTGCCGCCAGCCAACGCTCCACGCCCGCCAGGTCGCGGATGCCACCGCCGAGCTGCACCGGCACGCAGGCGGCGGCCAGGATCGCAGCAACGGCCGCGGCATTGACGGCGTGGCCGGCGAAGGCGCCGTTCAGATCCACCACGTGCAGCCAGCGGCAACCCGCCGCCTGCCACGCGCGCGCCTGGGCACCGGGATCGTCGGAGTAGACGGTCGCCTGGTCCATGTCGCCGCGCCGGAGCCGGACGCAGGACCCATCCTTGAGGTCGATCGCGGGGTAGAGGGTCAGCGGCAACGGGCGGTGCCGCTCATGCCCGACCCATATCCGCCAACATCTCCTCCACCATGTGGAACGCGGTGTTGGCAGCGGGCACGCCGGCATAGATGGCGGATTGGATCAGCACCTCCCGCACCTCGTCTTCGGTCAGCCCCTTCTGCTCCAGCGCGGCGCGGGTGTGCAGGCGGAACTCCTCCCACCGGCCGAGCGCGATGGTGATGGCCAGCACGATGATGCGACGCGTCCGGTGGTCCAGGCCAGGCCTGCCCCACACCTCGCTCCAGGCGAAGCGGGTGATGAACTGCTGGAACTCCCAGGCGAAGCCGCCCTGCTTGGCCAGTGCGCGGTCCACCCAGGCGTCCCCCAGCACCGCCCGGCGGTTGCCGATGCCGCGGTCGAACAGCGCCGCACGGCCGGCCTCCGCCGCATCGTCGCCTTCCACCGCAAGGAAGTCGGCCAGCAGGGCGGCCAGCGCGTCCGGACGCTCCAGCGGCGAGATGTGGCCAGTGGGCAGGCTGGCGAGCCTGGCACCCGGGATCGCCGCGGCAATCGGCTCGCCGCCCGTGGCCGCCGGCGTTGCCTCATCCAGCGAGCCGACGACCACCAGGGTGGGTAGCGCGATGCCGGGCAGCGCGTCCTTCAATGCCAGCCCGGCAATGGCCATGCAGCAGCCCGCATAGCCCTGCGGATCCTGCGCTTCCATGATGGCGCGGCAGGTGGACAAATAGGGCGGCTTGGCGGCACGGACGGAAGGGGGGAACCACCGCGCCAGGATGCCCTCCATCAAGGGGGTCATGCCGCCGCTACGCACCGCGGCCGCCCGATCCAGCCACATCTGGGTAGGAACCTCGGCGGCACTGTTGCAGACCGCGATCGCCGTCAGCCGGGCCGGGGCCGACACCGCCATCTGCATGGCGGTCATGCCACCCATCGACACGCCCGCCACCGCCGCCTTCGCCGCCCCCGCGGCGTCCAGCACCGCGAAGGCGTCCGCCGCCAACGCTGCGATGGTGTAGTCGCCGGATGGGGAATCAGATGCACCGTGGCCGCGCGTGTCCATCCGCAGCAGGCGAAACCGGCCGGAGAGCGCCCGTACCACGCCTTCCCACATGGCGTGGTCGCATCCCAGCGAGTTGAGCAGCAACAGCGCCGGATGGTCCGGATGGCCGTCCGCCCGCCAATACAGACGCACGCCGTCGCGGGTGGCAAAAGGCATCAGGACTCTCCCATCATAGGGCGCTGCTAGCGTCCGTCGCGCAGCTTCTTGCAGTAGAACAGGCCGCGGACGACCTTGCCGCCCACCCGGGCATAGGCGGGATGCTCGCCCCAGCGCTGATAGCCGGAGCCCTCGTAGAGCTTGATCGCGGCCTCCTGCGTCTCCCGCACGTCGAGGTTGAGCATCTGGTAGCCCAGGGCCCGGGCGGCGTCCTCGACGCGGCGGGTGATCAGCCGGGCCAGCCCGTGGCCGCGGGCATAGGGGGCGACGAAGCTGTGCATCAGCGTCGCCGCGAAGGCCTGGGCCTCGTTGTTGCGCGGCGGCCGCACCAGTTGCGCGCTGCCGACGATGATCCCGTCGATCCGGCCGACGAACAGCTCGCGCTCCGGCACCAGCAGGATGCCGCGGAAATAGCTCTCCAGCGCGGAGCGGCCCGGCGGCTCGATCCAGCCGAACCCGCCGCCATCGATGATCGCCGCGTCCGCCGCCTCGCACAGCGCCTGCAGGTCGTCGTCCAGCAGCGCTTCGGCGCGTTCGACCGCCAGGGTGGGCGCCAGCCCGGCGGCCAAGGTGTCGCTCATGGCCGCCATTGCAGGAAGTTCGCCAGGATGCGCAGGCCGACCGCCTGGCTCTTCTCGACGTGAAACTGGGTGCCGGCGCGGTTGCCGGACGCGACCATGGCGGGCACGGGGCCGCCATAGTCGGTGGTCGCCAACACGTCGCTTGGGTCGGCCCCCCGCAGCGCGTAGCTATGGACGAAATACACGTCGTCGCCGAGGTTCAGCCCGTCCAGCAAGGCGTGGCTGCCGGGGACGAAGTCCAACGCGTTCCATCCCATCTGCGGCAAGCGCAAATCCGGCGCAGCCATTTCCGCGATATCTCCCGCGACCCAGCCGAAGCCCGGGGTCTCCCGGTGCTCCAGGCCGCGCTGCGCCATCAACTGCATGCCCACGCAGATGCCGAGAAACGGGCGCCCGGACGCCACGGAGCGGTCGATCGCCTCCCGCAGGCCGGGTATGGCCGCCAGCCCGGCCGCGCAATCAGCGAACGCCCCCTGTCCCGGCAGCACGATCCGGTCCGCGGCGGCGACCACCGCCGGGTCGTCCGTCACGACGATCTCGGCGGCGACCGCCGCGTCCGAGGCAGCGCGGGCCAAGGCGCGGGCGGCCGAGGTCAGGTTGCCGCTGCCGTAATCCACCACCGCCACCCGCATCACACGGCCAGTTCCCGCACATCGTCCCGGTGCGACAGCAGGCGGAACCACGCCTCGTCCAGGGTCCGTGCGGCGATCACGTGGGCCAGTTCGAAGCGTCGCAGCCGCAGGTGCAACCGCCGCCAGTCCTGGCCCATGAGGCCGGCCAGTACCAGCACGCCGAACGCCGCCACGGGACGCAAGGGCGGCAGCGGGACCAGGCAGGCAAGGACGAAGACGGCCAGCACCAGGATGGCGGGGATCCAGGCTCCGTGCCGCAGCAGCCAGAGCGGTCCGAAGAACAGAGCGCCCCAGGAGAACGCCTCCGGCACCAGCACGGGCGACTTCCAGCGATGCAGATGGGCCGTATAGGTTTTCACAACGCCCCCTTGGTGGACGGCACCGCGCCGGCGGAGCGCGGATCCGGTTCCGACGCCATGCGCAGCGCCCGGGCCAGCGCCTTGAAACATCCCTCGGCGATATGGTGGCCGTTTCGGCCGGCTTTCGCATGAACATGCAGCGTCAGCAGCGCATTGTGGGCGAAGGCGCGGAAGAACTCCTCGAACAGCTCGGTGTCCATCGTGCCGATGGTGGGCACGTTGAAGCCGACCGACCATACCAGCAGCGGCCGGCCCGAGATATCGACCGCAGCCTCGACCAGCGCCTCGTCCATCGGCACCAGCGCCTGGCCATAGCGGCGGATGCCGCGCTTGTCGCCGATCGCCCGTGCGAAGGCCTGGCCCAGCACGATGCCCACGTCCTCGACCGTGTGATGGTCGTCGATGTGGAGGTCCCCGGTCGCCTGGACCGCCACATCGAACAGGGCATGCCGGGCCAGCGCCGTCAGCATGTGGTCCAGGAACCCCACCCCGGTGGAAATATCGGACACGCCCGTCCCGTCCAGGTCGAGCGTGATCCGGATGTCGGTTTCCGTGGTAGTTCGGGAGAGTTCGGCAGACCGGCGCATGCGGCGTGGATAGCGCAGTTCGGCGGGCTTGTCCTGTCCCGATGGAAAAACCGCACGGGCCTTCCTGCGTCTCGATCGTGAACATTGGAGACGCAGCATGGCCGATCAGCAAGGTAGCACCCCGACGCCGCCGCCCAAGCCGCCCAGCCCGCCCGCCACGCCGGCAGCCACGTCGGACAAGGGACCCAAGCAGACCAACGCCGGGGAGCGGTCTTGATGGCGGATCTCGACGCGGTCGCACGCAGGCACGGCATCAGCGTGGATGCGGTGCGCGTGTTGCAGGACGCGCTCCGCCGCGGCGGCGGCCGGCAGGCGCAGTTCAGCCACCAGGATCTGGGCGGCATGGGGCAATGGTCTGCCGGCGGGATGACGCAGGTCGGGGACATGTTCAACCCGGCGCTCAAGGAGAAGGTGAGCGCCCTATGTCGTGAGCTGGCCAAAGACACCGCGAACGAGGCCACGCCCTCGCCGGCGCCCGCGCATGAGGCCGGTGCATGGTGGCCGGACGGCCTCGGACGCGCGTCCGCCACCGGGTCGCAGAACGGCGTGCGCTATGCCTGCTTCCCCGACAGCCGGCGCGTGGCGGTGGAGCAGGCCGGCACCGTGACCGTGTACGACAGCGGCGACCACCGCATCAACGGCGTGTCGCAGCAGCAGGGCGGGACCCAGGAGCTGACGTTCAACAGCCAGATGGGGACGATCCGCGCCGACGACCTGCCCGTGGTGGGGTAAAACCCGTCCGCGGCTGCGCCGGGATGGCTGATGCGGGAGAGGGCATGGTAGTGAGCCAGGGTGGCTACCACCCGCGCCTGGCTGCTCACCGACAGTCCCGGCTCCCGACGCCAGGCTGCGTGGGGGCGTCGCTATCGCGCCTGGCTGCTGTTCCGGCACAACGGCATGGCGGTTGCCGGGCTCGTCGTCACACTCCTGCTCGTGACCCTTGCCGTCGCCGCTCCCCTGCTCGCCCCCTTCGACCCGGCGGCACAGGAGCTTACGTATCGGCTGGCGCCCCCCGGCCGCCTGCATTGGCTGGGCACGGACGAGTTGGGCCGCGACATCGCCTCGCGCATCGCGTTCGGCGGCCGCATCACGCTGGGCATGGTGGTGGCCGTGGTCCTGCTGGTGGCGCCGCTCGGCCTCGCGGTCGGTTGCGTCGCCGGGTTTGCGGGTGGCCTGTGGGACCGCGTGCTGATGCGCGTGACGGATATCTTCCTGGCGTTCCCCCGGCTGATCCTGGCTTTGGCCTTTGTCGCGGCGTTGCGGCCGGGGATTGCCTCGGCGGTGGCCGCGATCGCGTTGACCGCTTGGCCGCCATACGCCCGGCTGGCACGGGCCGAGACGATCGGCTTCCGCGAGGCGGATTTCATCGCCGCGGCCCGGCTCAGCGGTGCCTCGCCAGGCCGGATCGTGCTGCGGCACGTCGCCCCGCTATGCCTGCCCAGCCTGGTCGTGCGCATGACGCTGGACATGAGCGCGACCATCCTGACGGCGGCGGCGCTCGGCTTCCTGGGCATGGGAGCGCAGCCGCCATCGCCGGAATGGGGCGCCATGGTGGCAAGCGGGCGGCGCTTCATCTTGGACCAGTGGTGGGTGCCGGCCGCCCCTGGGATCGCGATCTTCGTCGCCTCGCTCGCCTTCAACCTGCTGGGTGACGGCTTGCGCGACGTCCTCGACCCCAGGCACGGCGGCTGAGCGCCTCGCCGATGCTGGTCGAGGTGGGCAATCTGCGGGTGGCGTTCCCCACCCCATCGGGCCCGGTCGCGGCGGTGCGCGGCGTGTCGTTCACGCTGGGGCGGGAGAAACTGGGGATCGTCGGGGAAAGCGGCTCCGGCAAGTCGCTCACCGCGCGGGCCGTGCTGAAGCTGCTGCCCCGCCAGGCCGTCGTCGCGGCCGACCGCCTGGCCTTCGACGGGATCGACGTGCTGTCCGCGTCCGAGCGTGCCATGCGCACCATCCGCGGGCGCCGGGCCGGGCTGGTGCTGCAGGACCCGAAATACTCGCTCAATCCGATCATGACCGCGGGCGACCAAGTGGCGGAGGCGTGGCGGGCGCGCAAGGGCGACACGCGCAGGCAGGCCCGCGCCGCCGCGGTCGACCTGCTGGCCCAGGTCCGCATCCGCGCCCCGGCGGAGGTCGCGGGGCTGTACCCGCACGAATTGTCCGGCGGCATGGGGCAGCGGGTCATGATCGCGATGATGCTGGCGCCCGACCCGGAGCTGCTCATCGCCGACGAACCGACCAGCGCGCTGGACGCCACCGTGCAGGCCGACATCCTGCGGCTGATCGACGACCTGGTCGCCCGGCGCGGCATGGGGCTGCTGCTGATCAGCCACGATCTGCCGATGGTCGGCCATTTCTGCGACCGCGTGGCGGTGATGTATGCCGGGCGCGTGGTGGAGGAACTCGGCGCCGGGGACCTGCCCCGGGCCCGGCACCCCTACACGCGGGGCCTGCTGCGCTGCATGCCGTCGCTGGCACGACCCCGCGCCACGCTGCCGACGCTGGCGCGGGACCCGCGTTGGGCGGACTGACGTGATCGACGTCCGGGACTTGCGGGTCCGGCTTGGACGAGCCGAAATCGTGCACGGCATCAGCTTCGGCGTGCCGGCTGGCGCTGCATTCGGCCTGGTCGGCGAGAGCGGCTCGGGTAAATCCACCGTCCTGCGCGCCATTGCCGGCCTCAATCCGGATTGGACGGGGGACGTGGCGATCGACGGCGTGCCGCTGGGCCGGCGCCGCGACCGGGCCGCGACCGGCCAGGTGCAGATGGTGTTCCAGGACCCGTATGGCTCGCTGCACCCCCGGCATACGGTGGACCGGGCCTTGTCCGAACCGCTGGCGGTGCGCGGGCTGGGCGGGCAGGACGCCCGCATCCGCCGCGCGCTGGACGAGGTCGCGCTACCCCGGGCCGTGCGGTTCCGTTATCCGCACCAACTCTCGGGCGGCCAGCGGCAGCGCGTCGCGATCGCCCGCGCGCTGATGACGAAGCCGGCGCTGCTGCTGCTGGATGAGCCCACCAGCGCACTGGACGTGTCGGTCCAGGCCGAGGTGCTCAACCTGCTGGCCAGCCTGCAGGGCGACCGCGGGATGGCCACCATTCTCGTCAGCCACAACCTGGCCGTGGTGGCGCATCTCTGCCAGCGGATCGGCATCATGCAGGCGGGCCTGCTGGTCGAGACCGTTTCCACCGCCGAATTGCGAGCCGGGATGGTGCGGCACCCGCACACGGCGGCGTTGCGGCAGCTCGGCACAGTCTTGGAACCAGCCGCGGGGCCATAGCGGGAATGCGGCCCTGGCGCTTGTATCGCGACGCAGCGATCGTTACGTGCTTGGCGTCGCACGATAAGGATCAGGCGTGATGGGCTACAGGGTTGCGGTCGTGGGTGCCACCGGGGCGGTCGGGCGTGAGATCCTGAAGATCCTGGCCGAGCGGAACTTCCCCGTCACCGAGGTGGCGGCGCTGGCGTCCGGCCGGTCGGTCGGCCAGGAGATGTCGTTCGGCGACAAGAAGGTGCTGAAGATCCAGGCGCTCGACAAGTTCGACTTCAAGGGCTGGGACATCGGCCTGTTCAGCCCCGGGGCCGCCGTGTCGGCGGTCCATGCGCCGCGGGCCGCCCAGGCGGGCTGCATCGTCATCGACAATACGAGCGAGTTCCGCATGGAGCCGGACGTGCCGCTGGTGGTGCCCGAGGTCAACCCGGAGGCGCTGGGACGCATGCGGCGCGGCATCATCGCCAACCCGAACTGTTCCACTATCCAGATGGTGGTCGCGCTGAAGCCGCTGCACGACAAGTTCCGCGTCCGCCGGGTGCAGGTCTCGACCTACCAGTCGGTGTCGGGCGCCGGGAAGGACGGCATGGACGAGCTGTGGACGCAAAGCCGGGCGATGTTCGTGCATGATGCGGTGACGCCGCAGGAGTTCACCAAGCCGATCGCCTTCAACTGCATTCCCCACATCGACCGCTTCATGGATGACGGCTCGACCAAGGAGGAATGGAAGATGGTGGTCGAGACCCGCAAGATCCTCGACCCGGAGATCAAGGTCCATGCCACCTGCGTCCGCGTGCCGGTGTTCGTCGGCCATTCGGAGGCGGTGAACATCGAGTGCGAGAGGCCCGTGACCGCGGCCGAGGCGCGTGCCGTGCTGCGGGACGCGCCGGGCGTGCATGTGATCGATACCAGGGATGACGCCGGCTATGCCACGCCGCTGGACTGCGCCGGGGAGGACGAGGTCTTCGTCAGCCGCATCCGGCGCGATCCCACGGTGCAGAACGGGCTGTCATTCTGGTGCGTGTCCGACAACCTTCGCAAGGGCGCCGCGCTGAACGCGGTGCAGATCGCCGAAATCCTGGTCGCAAGGAAGCTGCTCGCCAAGGCCGCGTAGGTGCCGGCGGCCTGGCTGTGGCTTGCCACCGCCGGGCTGTTCGAAGTGGTCTGGGTCGTCTTGCTGAGACAGGCGGCAGGCTTCACCCGACTGGGGTGGAGCCTGGGCACCTGCGCCGCCATGGCGTGCAGCTTCGGCGCCATGTCGCAGGCCCTGCGCGTGATGCCGATGGGCACGGTGTATGCCGTATGGACCGGCATCGGGGCAGCGGGCGCGCTCGCCTGGGGCATCCTGGTCGAGGGCGAACCGGCGGGCGTGCTGCGCCTGGCCTGCGCGGGGTTGATCCTCGCCGGCGTGGTGGGGCTGAAGCTGGGGTCATGACACCGTCGCCTGGACGCGATCGCCGTCCTGGACATTGCGGTCGCGTTGACCCTCCCCACCTGCGGCGGTAAGCACGCTAGTGCATCGCGGCGCGCCCGGGCGCCGCGCCTCCGGAGCTGCGAATGAAGGACGTCCGCGACGCGTTGATGATCGGCACCCGGACGGATGGCACCACCGTCCGCCGCCCGCTCTCGCCTCACTTGCAGGTCTACAAGCCGCAACTGACCTCGGTCTTGTCGATCATGAACCGGATGAGCGGCATCGCCACCTCCGTCGGCACGCTGATGATGGTGTGGTGGCTGGTCGCTTCCGCCGGATCGCCTGCCGCCTTTTCCAGCATGCAGGGCTTCATGGGGTCCTGGTTCGGCATCCTGCTGCTGTTCGGCTGGACGCTGGCGCTGGTGTACCATTTCGTCGGCGGCCTGCGCCACTTGGCGTGGGATGCCGGCTACGGGTTCGACCTGCCGCAGGTCTATGCCAGCGGATGGGCGGCCGTGGCCGCGACCGGCATCCTGACCGTGTTGATCTGGGTCGTTGCAGTGATGGTGTGGCGCTGATGTCCGATGCGAGGCTGAGCAAGCCGGCTGCCCCGAAGGTGGAGGTCATGCGCTCTCATCTGGGCCGGGCCCGTGGCGTGGGCGCCGCGAAATCCGGCATCCATCACTGGTGGGCCGAACGTGTGACGGCAATCGCCCTGGTGCCGCTCACCGTGTGGTTCATCTACGCCGTGCTCCATCTGCTGGGCGCACCGCAGCTTGCAGTCCATCGGTTCGTCGCCAGCCCGGTGAACACGGTCCTGCTGTTGGCCATGGTCACCATGACGTTCCACCACATGCAATTGGGTTTGCAGGTCGTGATGGAAGACTACATCAGTAGCCAGACCTGGCAGCCGGTCGCGATCCTGCTGAACAAGGCGGTGGCGCTCCTGCTGGGCCTGCTCTGCGCTGTCTCCATTCTCCGGATGGCCTTCACGGCCTGATCCCCTCGTTGGACGGAACCGAACGATGAACGCGATCTCCAAGCCTTCGACCGGCGCCTACAACATCGTCGACCACACCTATGACGTGGTGGTGGTCGGGGCTGGCGGGGCCGGGCTGCGGGCAACCCTCGGCATGGGGGCGGCGGGACTGAAGACCGCCTGCATCACCAAGGTGTTCCCCACGCGGTCCCACACCGTCGCGGCACAGGGCGGCATCGGCGCCTCGCTGGGCAACATGGGCGAGGATGATTGGCGCTGGCACATGTACGATACTGTCAAAGGGTCGGACTGGCTGGGAGACCAGGACAGCATCGAATACATGTGCCGCGAGGCGGTGCCGGCCATCTATGAGCTGGAGCATTTCGGCGTGCCGTTCTCACGCACCGAGGATGGCCGCATCTACCAGCGGCCGTTCGGCGGCCACATGCAGGATTACGGCAAGACGCCAGCCAACCGGGCGTGCGCCGCCGCGGACCGCACGGGCCACGCCATCCTGCACACGCTGTACCAGCAATCGCTGAAGCACGAGGTGGAGTTCTTCGTCGAGTATTTCGCGCTCGACCTGATCATGGACGAGGAGGGCGCCTGCCGCGGCGTGATCGCCTGGTGCCTGGAGGATGGCAGCATTCACCGCTTTCGCGCGCAGAGCACGGTGCTTGCCACCGGGGGATACGGGCGGGCCTATCTGTCCTGCACGTCGGCCCATACCTGCACGGGCGATGGCGGCGGCATGGTGATGCGTGCCGGATTGCCGGTCCAGGACATGGAGTTCGTGCAGTTCCACCCGACCGGCATCTTCCCGGCGGGCTGCCTGATCACCGAGGGCGTGCGCGGCGAAGGCGGCTACCTGACCAATGGCAATGGCGAGCGCTTCATGGAGCGCTACGCCCCGACCGCCAAGGACCTCGCCAGCCGTGACGTGGTCAGCCGGTCCATGACGATCGAGATCAACGAGGGGCGCGGCGTGGGTCCGAACAAGGACCACATCCACCTGCATATCGAGCATCTCGGCGCCGACCTGCTGAACGAGCGGCTGCCCGGCATCTCCGAGACGGCGAAGGTGTTTGCCGGCGTGGACGTGACGAAGGACCCCATCCCCGTGCTGCCCACGGTGCACTACAACATGGGCGGCATCCCGACGAATTACCGCACCGAAGTGCTGCGCCCGACGGCGGGCGACCCGGAGGCGGTCGTGCCGGGCTTGATGGCGGTCGGCGAGGCTGCCTGCGTTTCCGTGCATGGCGCCAACCGCCTGGGCACCAACTCGCTGCTGGACCTGGTCGTGTTCGGCCGGGCGGCGGCGCACCGGGCGGCGGAAATCCTCAGGCCGGGCGCCTCGCAGGCGCCTCTGCCGGCCAAGGCGGGCGAGATGGGCTTGGACCGGCTCGACAGGAAGCGCCACAACCATGGCACCGCCAAGACCGGCGAGGTGCGCGAGCAGATGCAGCGCGCGATGCAGGCTCACGCCGCGGTGTTCCGCACCAGCAAGAGCCTGACCGAGGGCGTGGCCAAGATCCGCAGCATCTACGCCGGCAAGGAGGATATCGGCGTAACCGACCGGTCGATGATCTGGAACAGCGACCTGGCCGAGGCGCTGGAGCTGGACAATCTGATGAGCAGCGCGATGACGACGATGGTGGGTGCGGAGGCGCGCCAGGAGAGCCGGGGCGCCCATGCGCATGACGACTTCCCCGACCGTGACGACGCGGAATGGATGAAGCACACCATCGCGCACATCAATGATCGCGGCGATGTCGCGCTCAGCTACCGCCCGGTGCGCATGCAGACGTTGACCAACGAGGTCAGCGTCTTCCCGCCGAAGAAGCGCGTCTACTAAGCCGGGTGCGTGCCTCGATGGCACCGGCACGTCCCACGTCCCGATGCGGTGCAATGGTCAAGTCGTTTCAAGCACTTGGCGCAAGAGAGTAGAGAATGGTTGAATTCAGCCTGCCGAAGAACAGCACCGTCAGCCCCGGTCGCACGTGGAAGGCCGCCCCGGGCGCCAAGCGGGTGCGAGAGTTCAAGATCTATCGCTGGAACCCGGATGACGGCGAGAATCCGCGTCTGGACACGTACGAGGTGGACCTGGAAGCCATCGGGCCGATGGTGCTGGACGCGCTGATCCATATCAAGAACGACATCGATCCGACGCTGACCTTCCGCCGCTCGTGTCGCGAGGGGATTTGCGGCTCGTGCTCGATGAACATCGATGGCGGCAACACGCTGGCCTGCCTGAAGCCGATCGAGGACATGGCGGGCGCGGTGAAGATCTATCCGCTCCCACACATGTCGGTGGTCAAGGACCTGGTTCCGGACCTGTCGATGGCATACGCCCAGCTTCGCTCCGTCGAGCCGTGGCTGAAGTCGGACACGCAGCCCCCGCCGGACGGTGAGCGTCGCCAGAGCGTGCAGGAGCGCCACAAGCTGGACGGGATGTGGGAGTGCATCCTGTGCTTCTGCTGCACGACCTCCTGCCCGTCATATTGGTGGAACGGGGACCGTTATCTTGGCCCGGCGACGCTGCTCGCCGCCTATCGCTGGATCGCCGATAGCCGGGACGAGTATACCGGGCAGCGGCTCGACGCGTTGGAAGACCCGTTCAAGCTGTATGCGTGCAGAACCATCATGAACTGCACCAAGACATGCCCCAAGGGCCTGAACCCGGCCAAGGCCATCGGCGAGATCAAGCAGATGCTGGTCGAACGCGCAGGCTGAACCGCGTGCCGGGTCATCGCGCAGCCTGCCTCACCCCGAAACCATCCCGGAGGCGGGTCAAGACCCGCCCTCTGGAAGAGGGTGGGGTGGGGGCATCGATCCACTAACCGTCCATGCCCTTCTCCGGCGATCTGTCGCATCCGGGCCGGCGCGCCGCCGCTTGGCGTGATTCGCTGCTGGTGGACCACGCCGTGTTCCGCGTGCTGTGGGATAATTTGGCGGAGGTGGTCCCGGGCAAACTCTATCGCTCCAACCATCCGACCCCTGCCCGCCTGGCCGCAGCGAAGCGCCGATATGGCCTGCACACGCTGATCAACCTGCGCGGGCACCGGCAATGCGGCTCGGACGCGTTGTCCCGCCATGCCGCCGCCGACCTCGGCCTGCGGCATATCGACATGGCGTTCGAAAGCCGCGGCGCCCCGCATCGTGACCGGATCCTCCGCTTCGCCGGCATCTACGGCACGCTGGATGCACCCGCGCTGATGCACTGCAAATCCGGCGCCGACCGGGCGGGCCTCGCCGCCGGCCTTGCCATCCTGTTCGAAGGCGGCACCAGCAGGGAGGCGCTGGCCCAATTGTCTTGGCGGTTCGGGCACTGGACCCGCTCCCGCACAGGCATCCTCGACGCATTCTTCATCCGCTACGCCACACAGGCGGAGGGGCGGGTGCCGTTCCTGCATTGGGTCGAACACGAGTACGACGAGGTGGCGCTCCGCCGGGATTTTGTGGCGGGCGGACTGTCCAGCCTCATCGTGGACAGGGTGTTGGTGCGGGAATAGCAACCGGGTAGCGTGTCGGCATGCCTGCCTGCGCCCTTTGCGGCACCCCCGCGCCGCCGCCCTTCCGTGCCCCGGCCCCGGAAGGCTCCCCCGACCTGGACGGGCGTCCCGGCGAGCCGACCCGGTCCACGCTGCGGCGCTGGCTGCAAACCTGCAGCGGCTGCGGCGCCTGCGCACCGGACCTCGCGACCCTGCCGCCCGACGCGCGGGAGATCGTTCCGGGCGCCGTCTATTCCGACCTGCCGTCGCCGTTCGAGCGGTGGGCAGCGCTGGTGGCTGGCACGCCGGCCGAGCCGGAGGCGTTGCTGCAGGCGGCGTGGCTGGCAGAGGATGACGGGGCGGACGCCACCACCCTGCGCCGTCGCGCCCTCGCCATCTGGCCGAGGCCCGGCGATGGCGAGGCAGCCTTGCGCCTGGCGGACATCCAGCGCCGCGCCGGGTTGTTGGTCGAGGCGGCGGCCACCCTGGACCGGCTGCCCGCAGGGTTGGAGGACGGGCTCGCGCGCATCGTCGCGTTCGAACAGGCCCGCATCGCGGCGGCGGATAGAGGCCGCCATCTGCTGAGCAGTGCCTTGCGGCCGCCCGCACGCACGCCGCACGTGTCCCACGGCCGGAAAAAGCCCGCCGGCTTCTGGGACCGGCTTCTCGGCAGATCGAAGCGATGACGATGGACGAGGCGCTCGACGCCTTCACCCAGGCAGAGGCGTTTCCGCGCGACGCGATACAGTGGGCGCTCGACACATGGCAGACGACCGGGCCGCAATGCCGTGCCCTGCTGCACGGCTACGTGGAGGGAACGGATCTCTCGGAGCGGACGGAACAGGCGCTATTCGTCGTCCTCCACCTGCTGGGTGAACAGGCGGACACTGCCAGCTTCGCCGATCTGTGCCGCCTGGCGATGGATCCCGAACGCGTCGATTCCGTGCTGGGCGACGATGGCGTCGCACATTCCCTGCCGGCCATCCTCATCAGCACGTTCGACGGCGATGCCCGCGCCCTGCACCAGGTGATCGAATCGGCAACGGACGAGTTCCTGCGCGGGGACACGCTTCTGGTGCTGGCCTATCTCGCCCGGAGCCGCCGTTGCTCCGAAGCCGCGCTGTACGACTACCTGGCAGCGTTGCCGGATCGGCTGCAACCGGTGGAGCAGTCATTCGTCTGGTTCGGCTGGGTCCGCGCCGTGGCCGCGCTCGGCTTCGCCGGCCTGTCCGGCCGCGCGGAACAGATCTTCCAGCGCGGACTGGTCGATCCGGCAATCATCGAGTCCGGCGGCTTTTGGACCCAGTTGAGGGAGTCGCAGGAGGATCCCCATGGCACGTCCGGCCAGGCTTGGGAGGATATCGGCCCGATGGGACGTGCGATCGACTGGCTCATGCCGGAGCCGGTGGACGGCCCGGATGCCGAACCCGCTGGCCCTCCGGTCCGCAATCCGCTGCGCCATGTCGGCCGCAACGACCCGTGCCCCTGCGGCAGCGGCAAGAAATACAAGAAATGCTGCCTGGCCGCGTGATCGGCCCGGACCGCTGCAGATTACGGAGCGAGACGGTCCACGATGAGGGAAGCACGCGCCGGGTGGCTTGAACCCGGAGCGTGCGCGATCCACTTTCCCGACATGGCATACGATCCCCGTCTGCAACTCGACATGACGTCGGATGGTCGCTTCACCACGCCGCCGCGGTCGCCGATATCCACCCGAATCATTGCCGGCGCCGTCCTGGTGGCGGTGGTCGCAGGTGGGCTGGCGTTCGCGGCCCTGGCTTTGTGGGTGGCGTTGGCCCTGGTTCCCATCGTCATCTTGGCGGTGCTGGTCGCCGTGCTGACGATCCGGTTCAAGATGTGGCAGGCAAGGCGCCGGACCGCATCACTCGGCGGCCGCCACGTGGCCCGACGACCCTAGCCCGGCCGCCTCTGCCAGCAGCGTGTAGGACCGGCGGCGTGCCTCCCGGTCCGCGACGGTGGTGATCACGGCGACTTCGCTTGCGCCGACATGCCGAGCCATGGTCTCGATCCGTTGCAGCACGGTTGGCCCGACGCCGCATAGCGCGCTTTCCCGGATGGCGGCCACCCTGTCGCGCTCGCGCTCCGTGTAAGGATAATTGTCGGCTTCCTCGACCGTCGGCAGCGCCGCGTAGCTGCCGCGGTCCCGGCCGAGCCGCCACAGGGCACGTGAGGCGAAGAGCCGGTCCGCTTCGTCCTGCGTTTCCGCCGCCAACGCCCAAACGGCAAGCGCGGCATGAGGCGCCGGGCAGCGCGGACCAGGCCGAAACCCGGCACGATACAGGTCGAGTGCTTCCGCGGCGCCTTCCCCGTCGGTGATGAAATGGGCGAAGCAGTACGGCAGGCCGAAATGTGCCGCGACCTGGGCTCCATAGTTCGACGAGCCCAGGATCCAGACCTCCGGACAGGTCGGGCCGGTCGGTTGCGCGACCACGTCGCGGAACGGATGCCCCTCCGCCAGCGTCTTGCCGCCGACCCAGGCGAGCAGGTCCCGCACCTGCGCCGGGAACTGGTCCGCCGACTGCGCCGCAGCGGGGTTCAGCGCATAGGCGGTTCGGCCGTCGCTGCCGGGTGCCCGGCCCAGCCCAAGGTCGATGCGACCCGGCGCCACGGCCTCCAGCACGCGGAACTGCTCGGCCACCTTCAGGCTGGAATAATGCGGCAGCATCACCCCCGCACTGCCGACGCGAATGCGCTGCGTGGTGGCGGCGATGGCGGCGATCAGGATTTCGGGCGCGGTCCCGGCCTGGCTGGCGGAGGCGTGGTGTTCCGCCAGCCAATACCGGTCGTAGCCCAGCGCCTCGCAATGCTGCGCCAGCACCATGCTTTCGCGGATCGCATCGGCCGGGGCGCGGCCGGAGACGATGGTGGATTGGTCAAGGACCGAGAGCCGCATAGGGTCGGCCTCCGCTACTTCTTGCCCGGAACCACGGCATGCGCCGCCGGCGGGGCAAAGCCGGTGGCTCCGGCCGCGGCAGGAAGCCTTCTACCCATGGCCATGCCGGATCCCTCCGTGAGCGTGATCAGCCAGCTGGACAACAGCGGGAGGCCTCGCCGCATCCAGGTCCACCTAGAAGCTGACGGTGCCGAATATCGCCTTGAG
Organism: uncultured Acetobacteraceae bacterium; assembly: GCA_964244585.1. GTDB lineage: Bacteria > Pseudomonadota > Alphaproteobacteria > Acetobacterales > Acetobacteraceae > LMUY01. The sequence goes on from CAXTJM010000001.1 coordinate 573,033, forward strand.
CATCGCATACAGTGCCCCGCCAACCAAAAACCCGACGACGGTGCCGTTGACGCGGACGTATTGGAGGTCCTTGCCGACGCGCAGTTCGATGCGATCCACCAAGGTGGCTGTGTCCCAGTTGGCAACCACCTCCGCGATGAAGCCGGACAGCGATGCCTGCGCAGACGGCAGGACGCTCACGACGATCACCTCCGCCGCCCCTTGCAGCCGGGCGCGCACCGCCGGGTCGGAGTCCAGCATGGTGCCCAGATTGCCCAACGCCCCCTCGATGAACGCCACGGTGTGGCCGCCGGGTCGGGCGGCGTCGGCCTCCAGCGCCAGGCGCAGCCTGGACCAGACATCCCACAGCCAGGCCTGCACCGTGTCATGCGCGACCACTTGGCGGATCGCCCGGCCGACCTCGGCCGCACGCTCCGGGTCGGTCTCCAGGCGGGCGATCTCGGCCCGCATCCAGGCGTCGAACGCGTCCCGCAGATCGGATCCGTCCGGCCCGATCTTGTCCAGCTCGCTGTTGAGCGTGGTCAGCACCCGTCGCGCCACCTGCGCGCCCAGGGCCCATCCGACGATGCGGCCGCCCTGCTCGCGCACCCGCTCGGCGATCACGGCGCGAAGCTGTTCCTCCTTGGCAGCGAGCAGGGCGCGAAACTGCACCAGGATGAACGACAGCACGTCCTGGTGCCGGCCGCCGTCCAGCAGGCCGTGCAGCGCCCGCGCGACGACGGCGCTGGCCCCGCGTCCGCCCAGGATGCGCGGCACCAGCCGGGCGATCAGCCGCCGCGCCCGGCCGTCCTCCACAGTCGCCAGCAGCCGCGGCAGCATGCCTGCCAACGCCTCCGCAGCCGGGCGGGAAGCCTTCGGGTCGTCGAAGAAGCGGTGCAGGATGCCCGCCATGTCGATGCGGCCCAGGGTGCGCCGCAGCTCCGCCTCGGTGAACACGTGGGTCGCCACGAAGCGGCCGAGCGCACGGCCCAGCCGCGCCTTCTGCGCGGGGATGATGGCGGTGTGGGGGATCGGCAGGCCGAGCGGATGACGGAACAGCGCGGTGATGGCGAACCAGTCCGCCACGCCGCCGACGAAGCCGGCCTTTGCCGCCGCCTGCAACAGATCCGTGCCCCAGCCGGGCGGGAGGGCATAGCTGCCGAGCGTGAGCGCGGCCATGAGGACGAGCAGCCCGGTGGCGAAGGCGCGATGCCGGGCGAGGGATAGCCGGGCGAGCCGGTCTGGATCGACGGAGGACATGGGCGCTGCGTAGCACAGCTTGCCAGGCGCTGGCGCTGCACCGCATCATCGCGCCATGGCCGATCCCCTCGCCGTGCCGACCGATCCCCGTCCCGTGGTGGAGGAGTTGATGGCCCTGGTGCGGGCGGCCCGGCATCACAGCCAGGCCGATCCGTTCGGCAGCCCCGTGCTATCGGTGGCGCTGGCGGTCATGCGGCAGATGGATGCGGGCACGTTGACGCTGGACATGCTGGACGACGTGGTGCGCCACTTGCGCGACGCCGCGTTCGATGCCCGTGCCCTCCGCCTGGCCAGCTATGTCGGCGGGCTGGACGGCTCGGCGGCGGCGATGGAGACGGTCGCCGCGCGGCTGGTACGGCCGGACCCGGCGGACAGCCCGGTGCCGTTCGGACAATTCCGCACCTCGGTCGAGCGCACCCGCTTCGCCGCCGTGTTCACCGCCCACCCGACCTTTTCCCTGCCGGCCGAACAATCCGCCGCCTTGGCAAGGGCCGCAGGCGGCGGGGAGAGCCCACGCTTCGCATCGCACCGTCCCTCCCGGCCGACGCTGGCGGAGGAGTTCGACCAAGCCGTCGCGGCCATCAACCACGGTCGCGACGCGATCGACCACCTCGCCACCGCAATGCTGCACGCCGCGGCGCAGGCCTGGCCGGACCGGTGGCGCAGCCTGGTGCCGAAGCCGGTGATCCTGGCCAGTTGGGTCGGGTACGATACCGACGGACGCACCGATATCGGCTGGTGGGACACGTTGCGGCTTCGGCTGATCATGAAGCGCCTGCAACTCCAGCGCGTGCGCAGCCAGGTGGACGATGCCGCCGTCGCCACCCGGTTGGACAAGGCGGTGGCGGCGGTGGAGGCGCAGGTGGCCGCCTGCCCGGACTCGCCGGAGCCTGACGCAGTGGCAGCCTTCGCGACGGCCCTGGTGCATGGCCGGGACGCCGCCCTGGTGACGCCCGAGCCGGTGCTGCGCCTGTTGGACACGGCCATCGCCGCGGCGGCGGACCCGCTGCCGCTGGTGGTGGCCCGCGCCGGGTTCGCCGCCCACGGGCTGTCGCTGGCGCACACCCACATGCGGCTGAACTCGGCCCAGCTGCACAACGCCGCGCGGGTCCGGCTGGGCCTGGCCGATCCCCCGGCCGATGCCAGCCGCCGCCGGGTGCTGCTGGCCGCGATGGGCGAAGCGTTGGACGCGGTGCAGCCGGAACCGGTGGATTTCGGCGCGATCATGGCCGAGCAATCCTCCGCCGCACGGCTGATGATGACGGTGGCGCAAATCGCCAAGCACATCGACGGCGCGGCCCCGGTGCGCTTCCTGATCGCCGAGACCGAGAGCGGCTACACCCTGCTCACCGCGCTGTGGCTGGCACGCCTGTTCGGGGTGGAGCGCAACGTCGAGATCAGCCCCCTGTTCGAAACGGCCGACGCGCTGGAACAGGGCTCCCGCGTCGTGGCGGAGGCGTTGCGCTCACCGCACTGGTGCGCCTACCTGCGGGCCACCGGGCGGCTGTGCCTGCAGTTCGGCTATTCGGATAGCGGGCGCTACATCGGACAGCTCGCCGCCTCGTACCTGATCGAGCGGCTGCGGCTGAAGGTGGCCGAGATGCTGGTCAAGCACGGCCTGGCCGAGGTGGAGGTCGTGCTGTTCGACACGCACGGCGAGAGCATCGGGCGCGGGGCGCATCCCGGCTCGATGGCGGACCGGCTGAAATACATCTCGCCGACCCGCAGCCGGATGGCCTTCGCCGCGGCAGGAATCGCCACGCGGGAGGAGAGCGCCTTCCAGGGCGGCGACGGCTACCTGTTCTTCGGCACGCCTGCCTTGGCCAGCGCCACGATCGCCCGGATTGCGGAACATGCCTACGCCACGATGGTGGGCGGGAACGACCCGATCTATGCCGAGCCGGATTTCGCCGCCGATTTCTTCGCCACGATCGGCGGCGGCATGCGCGAACTGGTGGAGGATCCGGGCTACGCCGCGCTGCTGGGTACGTTCGGCCCGGCGCTGCTGGACCCCACCGGGTCGCGCCCCTCGGCACGCCAATCCGACAGCGGCGGTCCGGCCATGATCCGCCATCCGCGCGAGTTGCGGGCCATCCCGAACAACGCGATCCTGCAACAGCTCGGCTGGTGCGCGAACACGCTGCAGGGGCTGGGCGCCGCCGCCGCGCGGCATCGGGAGGAGTTCCTGCCGCTGCTGGACACCAGTCCGCGCTTCCGCCGTGCCGTGGATTTCGCCTCGCACGCGCTGGCCCATTCGGATCTGGACGTGCTGCGCGCCGTGGTGGGCCTGGTGGACCCGGGCGCCTGGCTGGACCGGGTGCCGCACGCCACCCAGCCGGGCCGGCCCGCCGCGCTGATGGGCGTGGCCCGGGCGCTGGACCGGCTGGCGCTTTGGCAACCGGTGACGGCGATGAGCCGGCGCATCCAGTTGGACTACCTGGCCCTGCTGGAGACCTGGCCGGATGCGCCGCGGATGGCCACCTCCTCCGTCCTGCTGCACGCGCTGCGCATCGCGGCGATCCAGCGCATCTGGCTGCTCGGGACGGAGATTCCGGAGTTCTCACCCCGGCATGGCGTCACGCGGCAGGGATTGGAAGACCGGCTGATCCGCCTGGACGTGCCGGCCTGCCTCGACCTGCTGGCCGAAATCTTCCCGACCTCGCCGGATCCGGCCGCCGTGCGCGATTACGCCGAGCCGGTGGGGCGGCGCAACGCCGTCTCGTACGAGCGGGAGCACGCGACGCTGTTCGAGCCGATCCGTCGCCTGTTCGCCACCGTGCGGGAAATCGGCGCGGCGATCACCCATGACGTCGGTGCGTTCGGCTAACGGGCAAAGACGTGCCGTGCGGTGTGTGTCTCATACGGCAGTCTTCGCAGATAAAGGAGTCAGTGGCGTGGTTGCCGCGGCGGTGCCGCATGGCGCCGGGCCGTGCGGCGCTGCGTGGCGGCGCGGGTCGCCCGCGGCGGCGGCGGGTTGCCGATCTTGTCGAACGTCGCGTCCAGCGCCTGGGCGGCGAACGTCTCGGCGTCCTTCGCCCGGGCGACGGCGTCGCCCATGCCGAAGAACTCGTGCGTGGTGCCGCCATATTCGGTCCGGTCCACCATGACGCCATGCGCCTGCAACTTGTAGGTCAGGAAGGTTCCATCCGATTCCAGCGGGTCGATCTCGGCGGAGATGATCGTGGTGGGCGGCAGGTTATGCAGGTCGGCCTTGCCGATCAGGTCCAGCCGCGGGTCCTGTAGATCGGCCGCGCTGGCAACGGTGTTCTTGATGTACCACAGCACGTCTTCGCGCCCGAGCGGAATGGCCTTCTCGTCCGCGATGTAGGACGGCGTCTGGGTGTCGATCCCTGCCACCGGGTAGATCAGCAATTGGTGGACCGGCGGCTGGAGATGCGCGTCACGCGCCGCGATCGACACGTTGATGGCCAGGTTGCCGCCGGCGGATTCGCCGGCGACCGCGATCCGCCTGCGATCCGCCCCCAATCGGGCCGCGTTCGCCAGCAGCCAGCGATAGGACGCGAAGGCGTCGTCATGCGCGGCGGGGAAGCGGTTCTCCGGCGCCAGGCGGTAGGCCACCGACAGCACCATGGCATGCGCCTGGGTCGCCAGCGCGCGGTCGGTGGCATCGTAGGTGTCCAGGTCGCCGGTCACCCATCCGCCGCCGTGGAAATACAGGATGATCGGCTCACCCGGATGCCCGGGGCTCGCGTCGTAGAGCCGCGCCTGCAACGGCCCGGCGGCCCCGTCGACCTGCAGGTCCCGGGTCTGCACCAGCGGTTGGGCGAACGGATGATTCTGCGCCGCCATCACCGCCTTCACGGCGTCGCCGGGCGTCGGCTGGGTGCGGGCCTGCGCCACGGTCAACAGGTGCACCGGCTTGGCCCCCAGGCGGACATAGGTGTCGATCACGCCCGCCATGTCCTCGTTCGCGCGGCCGTTGGCATCGCGGAACGGCGTGTAGAGCTGGCAGCCAGCCACCAGCACGAGCGTGCCCAAGGCCATGACCACCCGGCCCAGGCGCGAGGCACGGCGGGACGCCCGGTCGAGGCGGACGGGGGACTCGGTCGCGAACATAGGCATCCTCCACCGCGCGGAACCGGACGGGCAGGGTTTGCCGGCCGCGGTCGCGCTTGCTTTGTCCTCCGTGCCATCCTATCCGCGCCGCAACAATACCATCTCGACGGAGATCACCCGCCATGGCCGCTATCGCCGACATCGTCGCCCGTGAAATCCTCGACAGCCGCGGCAATCCGGCGCTGGAGGTGGACGTGGTGCTGGACAGCGGTGCCATGGGCCGCGTGGCGGTGCCCTCCGGCGCATCCACCGGCGCGCACGAGGCGATGGAGCTGCGGGACGGCGACAAGGCGCGCTTCGGCGGCAAGGGCGTCCGCCAGGCGGCGGCCAATGTCGAGGGCGAGATCTTCGACATGCTGAGCGGCCTGGACGCCGCCGACCAGGTGAAGATCGACGATATGATGATCGACCTGGACGGCACGGCCAACAAGAGCCGCCTGGGCGCCAACGCCATCCTGGGCGTGTCGCTGGCGGTGGCGAAGGCGGCGGCCGAGGATGTTGGCATGCCGCTGTACCGCTATGTCGGCGGCGTCTATGCCCGCACGCTGCCGGTGCCGATGATGAACATCATCAATGGCGGCCAGCATGCCGACAACCCGATCGACGTGCAGGAATTCATGATCCAGCCGGTCGCCGCCGCCACCGTGGCGGACGGCATCCGCATGGGCTCGGAGATCTTCCAGGCGCTGAAGAAGGCGCTCAGCAACGCCGGGCACGCCACCAATGTCGGCGACGAAGGCGGCTTCGCCCCCAACCTGAAATCCGCCGACGAGGCGCTGGGCTTTATCAGCAAGGCCTGCGAGGCCGCCGGCTACCGCCCCGGCGAGGACGTGACTTTCGCGCTGGATTGCGCCGCCACCGAGTTCTACCGCGCCGGCAAGTACGAGATGGCGGGCGAGGGCAAGTCGCTGGACGCCGCCGGCATGGTGGCCTACCTGGCCGACCTGGTGGGCCGCTTCCCGATCGCCTCGATCGAGGATGGCTGCTCCGAGGATGATTGGGATGGCTGGGCGCTGCTGACGGCAGAGCTGGGCGCCCGCGTGCAACTGGTCGGCGACGACCTGTTCGTCACCAACCCGGAGCGGCTGCGCCGCGGCATCCAGGCGCACGTCGCCAACTCGGTGCTGGTGAAGGTGAACCAGATCGGCACCCTGTCCGAGACGCTGGAGACCATGGAGATCGCCCACCGCGCCGGCATGACCACGGTGATGAGCCACCGCTCCGGCGAGACGGAGGACACCACCATCGCCGACCTGGCGGTGGCGGCCAATTGCGGCCAAATCAAGACCGGCAGCCTGTCGCGCAGCGACCGCACGTCGAAATACAACCAGCTCATCCGCATCGAGGCCGAATTGGGCGCCGCCGCCCGCTATGCCGGCCGCAGCATCCTGCGGCGCTGACGCAACACCTCAGCCTCGTTTGGTTATGCGTTGCAGTTTCCCGTCCCGCTCACGAGATCGGGAGCTATGGTGTGTCCCGTCGATGGGGGGATTGGGGCGCATGTCGATCGGGCGTGAGATCAAGCGGCGGGTGAAGTCGGCGGTGCCGTCGGTCGTGTTGCTCGCGGTTGCGGCGTATTTCGGCTGGAGCGCGACCCAGGGTGACCGCGGGCTGCAGGCCTATGCCCACCAGCAGGACCAGCTTCGCCTGGCCCAGCTCGAGCTCACCCGCACCAACGCGGAGGTCGATGTGTGGGAGCGCCATGTCGCCGCCCTGCGCAACAACCGCCTGGACCCCGACACCTTGGACGAACGCGCCCGCGCCATGCTGAACCTAGCCGACCCGGCGGACGTCGTGGTGATGTATGGTCAGGGGAAGAAGCTGTTCTAAAGGCTGATCTTGGACCTTCTAAACAAGAGCCAGGTGATTTAGGCGCTGCCACCCCGGCGCTTATATTGCATCGGACATTCGGTCATAACTTTTGAAACTTGTAAGCGGCTGTTACTATTGATTGCGCTGGCTTTTCCGAAAGTCTTGATTTATGCGCGGGTTCATTCGGAGCCTAGCTGCCACCAAAGCCTCTAAGCGGGATCGCTGCCGATCTGAATTTGAGATAGCATCCAAGAACAGAAGGGCGGAGGCGTAGAGCTTGCTTCGCGGCACTACATGAGGTTGCAGGCGTGTTCGATTGGACGGTAGGCAGGAAGCAAACGCCCAAGCCTCTTTGCCTCATCTCATTATTCATCGTTTCCCAATTTTGTGTATCTTGCTCTGGCACTTACCGGTGGAGCACCGAACCTGCAAGAAGGGGAAACTTGACGGTGTATGAGTTAACTAATTACTTTTTAGATCATCAGAAAAATCTTGAGGGAGCGCTTCGGGACTGTGTATTAAGATATGATCCTAGTCATTTTAATGATGTGAACTTAGATAGTGATTATGTCGTTTTAAATAAATCAAGTCTTGCTCGGCAAAACGTCAGGGAGTGCATGTTGCATAGAGATTATGTCCAGTATTACATGACACCAGTCCTATTTCCATAATTGGTGATTATGAGACTGGCAGAGATCAAACTGGCTCATCTCAGCAGCAACCACCCTCTCACCATTGGGCACCACCCATCGTATACGCCCCAGTGTCATCGCCGCTCCGCGACCGCATCTAACAGTCGGTGCATATCCGCCACGGTGCCTGGCGGCAGATCGCGGATGCCGCGGGCCAGGCGGTTCGCCAGCGCCGTTTGCTGCGCCGACAGGCCGGCCGTGTTCACCACCACGCGGGGGTGCGACAACCGGGCTAGGCGGTTCAGCTCGTCCGCCTCCTCCCAGATCAATCCCAGCGCCTCGCACACCTGATGCACCAGCCCGGTGCTCGGCACCCCGCGGCGGCCGTGCTCCAGGGCCGACACGTAGGCGCTGGAGAGCTGCAAGGCGGCGGCGAACTGCTTCAGCGTCAGGCCGCGGGCGGCGCGCAGCGCGCGCAAATGCTCCCCGAACGGCGTCATTTCGGCTTGCGCAGCAGCAGCCGCACCGCGCCCACGTTCGCCGCGTGGGGATGCGTCACCGCCAGCACCATCGGGCGCAGCGGCGGCAGGTTCAGCCATAGCGGCAGCTCGCGCCGGATCACTCCGCCCGACTCGCCGCTGCCGCGGCCGGTGATCACCTCGACGCAGCGCACCCGGTCGGCATGCGCCCGGTGCAGGAAGGCCTGCAGCGCGTGGAAGGCGTGCTGGGCGGTGCGGCCGTGCAGGTCCAGCGTGCGGCCCGGCGCCAGCTTGCCGGTTCGCAGGCGGGACCACGTGCTGTTGTCGACGCCGCCGGGCTGCTCCCCGACGGTCATGTAGGATGGCGCCATCGCCCGCGCCGTGCGTGCGGAGGGGTGCGGCACCGGCTGCGGCAGGGCTGCGGCGGGCACCGGCGGCTCCGGCGTCAGTGCCGGGGCCGCGCGACCCGGCAGCGCCGCGACGTGCCGGGCATAGGCGGCCCAGGCCTCGCGGTCGCCCTCGCTCAGGCCGCGCCGCGCCATGCTAGCCGCGCCGCGTGACCGGCCGGGCCATCAGGCGGCGTCCGGGCGGGATATCGCCGCCGGGTCGTCCTCGATCAGCAACACGTGCAGCCGGCGGGGGCCATGGGCGCCCAGTTCCAGCGTCTGCTCGATATCGGCCGAGCGCGACGGCCCGGTCACCAGCATGACGTTGCGCGGCATCGCCCCGGCCGAGCGCAGCAGGTCCCACGCCTCCTCGTAGGCGCCCACCACGCGGCTGGCGCGCAGCACGACGATGGCGGTGTCCGCCAGCAGGTTCAGCGTGGTGGGCCGCTCCGGCGCGGAGGGCAGCATCAGCGTCCCGGTCTCGGCGATGGCGGCGAAGGCGTGCTGCACGCTCACCAGGTCGCTCGCCTGCGCCCTGCCCTCGCGCAGCCGCAGCATCGGCCGCTTCGACCAGGGGATCGCCTGCAACTCCGGATGCGGCGCCATCACCGCCTCCGACGGCAAGTTATGGCCGGCCAGGTAGGCGCCCACCGCGTCCGGCACGGCGTCCGTATCCGGCAGGCGGTCGACCGTGCCGAACTCGCGCTCGATATAGTGCACCAGCAGGCTCACCTGCTGCGCCCGGCTGACCTGGGTGCGCAGCGGGATGAGGTGACGTGGATGCCGGTCCAGCCGGTCCCGCAGCATCGCCGCCTGGTCCGCCGGCAGCGGGCCGCGCTTCAGCCCGCGCCGGATCGCCCCCAGGATCGCCTCCTTGCTCATCGCCCGGCGCGCTGCTGCCGGGCATAGCGGGCGAAGAACGTGTCACCCTCGGGGGCCGGCAGGTCCCGCCCGGCGGTCCATCCGCCTGCCAGCGGCAAGGAGGCGAACCGGCCGCGCTTGCGCCCCATCGCGCCCAGCAGCGCCGCCGCGGCCCGCGTCGCCAGCCGGTACAGCGCCGGCCGCCGCGCGACCCAGGCCCAGAGGCCGAGATTGGCGCGGATGCCGGTGGGCGTCAGGTGGCGTTCGAACTCCCGTTCCCGCCAATGCCGCATCATCTTCGGCAGGGGGATCTTCACCGGGCACACGCTTTCGCACTTGCCGCAGAAGGTGCTGGCGTTCGGCAGGTGCCCGGCCTTGTCCACCCCCACCAGCGACGGCGTGAGCACGCTGCCCATCGGCCCAGGATAGACCCAGCCATAGGCATGGCCGCCCACCGCGCCGTACACCGGGCAGTGGTTCATGCAGGCGGCGCAGCGGATGCAGCGCAGCATCTCGCCGAACTCCGTCCCCAGCATGGCGGAGCGACCACCATCCAGCAGCACGACGTGATACTCCTCCGGCCCGTCCAGGTCGCCCGGCCGGCGCACGCCCGTCGAGACGGTGGTGTAGACGGAGAAATCCTGCCCGGTGGCCGAGCGCGCCAGCAGCCGCAGCAGGCTGGTCGCGTCCTCCAGCGTCGGCACGCATTTCTCGATCGAGGCCAGCACGATATGCACCCGCGGCAGCGTCTGCGTCAGGTCGCCATTGCCCTCGTTGGTCACGATGACGCTGCTGCCGGTCTCGGCGATGAGGAAATTGGCCCCGGTGATCCCGACATCGGCCGACAGGAAGCGCTCGCGCAGCTTGGTCCGCGCTTCCGTCAGGATGTCCCGCCGCTCATGGAATACCCGGTTCGGGTCGAGGTCGGTATGGCACTGGCGGAAGCTGTCCTCCCAATCCTCCCGGTTGAGGTGGAAGGCCGGGGCGATGATGTGGCTCGGGTGCTCGCGCCGAAGCTGGATGATGTATTCGCCGAGGTCAGTCTCGACGGGGGTGATGCCGGCCTGTTCCAGATGGTCGTTGATCCCCAGCTCCTCGGAGATCATCGACTTGCCCTTGGTCACCGTCCGCGCGCCCGCCTTGCGGCAGATCGCCAGCACCGCCGCCCGCGCGTCGTCCGCGGTGGAGCACCAATGCACCTGGCCGCCCGCCTGCTCGACCCGCGCCGCGTAGGTCTCCAGGTAGAAATCCAGGTTGGCCAGCGCATGGTCCTTGATGTCGCGGCCGATGTCGCGCAACCGCTCGAACTCCGGCAGAGCCTCCACCGCGCGGGTGCGCCGGGCCATGAATTGCGGCTTGCTGAACGCCAACGCCTTTTGCAGCCCGGCATCGCCCAGCGCCTGGCGCGCATTCTGCTTGAAGGCCGGCGAGGTAATGGTGACCATCCGCTAATTCTCCTCCGCATTTCCCGGCATGGGCGCGACCCAGCGATCGGGATGGGCGGGCGGCAGGCCCGGTTCGATCGTCCGCAACCAGGTCACCACGTGGGTCAGCATGTCATGCGCGTTCGTGCCATGCGGCTCCGGCGCGACCGTCAGCCGGCTCCGCTCCAGCCGCTGCGCCAGCGGCTCGGGCGAGAGCGCGCCCTGCTCGACCAGCTCGGCGACCAGGCCCTGGTACAGCGCCAGCAGCATGGCATGGGTCTCGTTATGCCGGTGGTCCCGCGTCTCCAGCACGGCACGGACCAGGTCGCGGGAGACGGTCTTCGGGGCAGGCTGTTCCATGCCCACAGTCTGGGGCTGCGCCGCACCCCCTGCAAGCGTTGCCGGAGCCGGGCGAATTGGCTACCCAAATGCCATGACCGACCCCTGGCGCCCGTCCGAACGCTATCCCGACCCGGCGGTGGAGGTGCTGGATCCCCGGTTCGCCGGGTATCGCGTCGGCCTCGCCGCCGTGGAGCGGCTATATACCGGATGCCGCTGGGCGGAGGGGCCGGTGTGGTTCGGCGACGCGCGCTGCCTATTGTGGAGCGACATCCCGAACGACCGCATCCTGCGCTGGGACGAGGAAACCGGCGCCACCTCGGTGTTCCGCCGCCCGTCCAACAACGCCAACGGCAACACGCGGGACCGCCAGGGCCGGCTGGTCACCTGCGAGCATGGCACACGCCGCGTCACCCGCACGGAGTACGACGGCCGCATCACAATCCTGGCCGACCGGTTCGAGGGCAAGCGGCTCAACTCGCCGAACGATGTGGTGGTCCGCTCGGACGGATCGATCTGGTTCACCGACCCGGAATTCGGCATCCTGAGCTACTACGAGGGCGAACGCGCCGAGCCGGAGCTGCCGACCAACGTCTATCGCATCGACGGCGCGACCGGCCAGGTGACGCTCGCGGCGGATGGCATCGCGCGGCCCAACGGGCTGGCCTTCTCGCCCGACGAGCGCATTTGCTACATCGTGGAATGCGGGGTCCTGCCGCGCCGCCTGCTGGCGTTCGACGTGTCGGCGGATGGCCGCGCCCTGGCCAACCGCCGCGTGTTCGTCGATGCCGGCGAGGGCACGCCAGACGGCTTCCGCTGCGACGTTGACGGCAACCTGTGGTGCGGCTGGGGCATGGGAGACGGGCTGGACGGCGTGATGGTGTTCGACCCGGCCGGCCAGCCGATCGGCCGCATCGTGCTGCCCGAGCGCTGCGCCAATCTGTGCTTCGGCGGCCGGCACCATAACCGGCTGTTCATGGCGTCCAGCCAGTCGCTGTATTCCCTCTACGTTCAAACCCAGGGCGCGCCCGGCGGTTAGCACCCCGACCCCCGAGAGTGTGCCGCCATGCCCGAGCCGATCGCCGCCACGCCAACCCAATGGGACCAGGTCGTCCTGGTCTGCAAGAAGTGCAGCAAGAAGCTGCATGGCGGCTTCGGCCTGGACGGCAAGGAGACGCTCGCACGTGCGCTGAAGCACGCGCTTCGCCAAGCCGGCCGCCGCCGCGCAATGCGGGTGATCGAGACGAAGTGCCTCGGGCTCTGCCCCAAGGGCGCGGTCACCGTGCTACCGGCCTCCCGCCCCGGCGCCCTGCTGACCGTGCCGAAGGCCACGCCCGCCGCGGACCTGCTGGCTAGGCTGCCGCCTGCCTGACGGCGTCCGCACCATAGACACGCTCGAGCCGGCGTATCGTGAAATGCGCCCGCGCCAGGCTGCGGTAATGCGCCAGGAACGCCGCGTTGAGCGTCGCCCCGCCGACCGCGCCGACGACCGGGATCGCCTGCAAGGCGAATTTCTGAGATAGGGTAAGACCAAAGCGGGACGCCACCTCCGCCATCAGCAGGGCCAGGGGCCGACCCTGCAGCACCAACCGCGTGCCGAAATACCCCATATCCGTGGCCTGCTCGTCCTGGTTGAGCGCGAACACCTGCAAGCAAGCCTCGCGCGTCGCCGCGTCACCCAGGTCTTCGCCCTCCTCCTGCGCGATGCGCGCGATTTCGCGCATGATCGCCAGCGTGGTGACGGCCGCGTCCGGCACGAACCCGCCCAATCCCAGGAAGCCACCCACCGCGCCTGACAGGACCACCAGGGGCGCGGCGAACCGCCTGCTGCGCAGCTGCTCCTCGTTCGCGTCCAACCGCAGCACGGCGACGTCGAACGCGCGCTTCAGCGCCGCCTCAACCACCCGGCGCATGGCGGACTGGCCGCCAGGCACGGCCTGCAGCGTGCGGGTGCCGAGGCGAAAGGTCCGCCCCATCATCCCGCCCACCGTGTCGGCCATGCGCATGACCAGACCGCCGCCCTCGCGCAGCCGCGCCATCGCCGCTGCCAGCTCCGTCCGCGACGCGGCATCCAGCACGCCGTCCGACACCACCATGCCGGTTGCGGCTGCGTCATCCTGCGTCGAATCCATGGCGGGTCTCCCGTTGACCAGCCTCAAACGCCGGATACCGCGTCCGGCTCCCCTGCCTCGAGCCGGGCAAGCCGCCGGGCCGTGCGAAGCAACTCCGCCTGGGCCTGCGGGCCACATTCTCGGTACAACCGTAGCAGCGCCAGCTCGTCCCCGGCCAGCCCGTCCGCGACCCGGCCGGACGGGCCATGCAGCAGCAGTTCGACCGACACGTCCAGCGCGCGGGCGATGCGGGACAGGTTGCCGCTCACCTGCCCGGTCCGGTCCGTCTCCCATTGCGCGACCGCGCTGCGCGACACGCCGGTGGCGACGGCAAGCGCCAGTTGGCTCATGCCGCGCTCGCGTCGCCGGGCGGCGATCCGCTCTCCCACGCTGGTCTCCATCCTTGCCTCCTTGCTGCTCACAATGCGGCATCGCGCCGGCGACGCCAGAAGAACAATTGACGAACAATGTTAGTCTGACTAACATATGCGGCGTGGTTGGGAGTTCTTCATGCCGGTCTCCATCGTCTGGACGCAGTACGCCGACTCACGCCTGCTGCACCTCCGCGCCGAAGGCCTGCCTTGGCATACCGTGGCGGCGGATCTGCGGGTCGGCCGCAACGCCGCCATCGAGCGGGCTCGGCGTCTGGGCCTTGTCCCCCTCACCCGGATCCGCCCTGCGCGCCCGATGGCGGTCGAGCGGATCGACCGGAACCCCTTGCCGCCGGGACACCCGATCTCCTGGCAGGCCATCACCGACCGCACGTCGCTTGCCGGCGAGCGGTATCCCCACCCTGTCTTCCTCTGACCGGACGCCGCAGCCATGCCGACGCTTCGCCTTGGATCCGCATCAGGCCGATCCGGCCTGGTCAAGCAGGGTGACGGCGTGCCGCACCGCTTCCAGCTTGGGCCTGCGGGTCCAGCCCCGTCGCCGCAGGGGCGAGGGCATCGGCCTGCCACGATCGACGCAGACACCGTGATCGCGCGCTTGGACGAAGCCGGCTGTACCTTGCTGTGCCTGCCTGGCAACGACCCGGCCATCGGCCTGGCCCAGGCACGGCTTCGCACCGTGGCAGGCACCGCGGACGGGCGCCGTCCCCGCCCGGACGCGGCCAGGACGGTCCGCATGGACCAGGCATTCGGCTGGATCGCCCTGGTGCCAGCCGACAAGCTCATGCTCCGCCGCATCGTCGGTTGCCGCGCCCTGGTCAGCCCGCGCACCGGCCGTCACCTGTTCAGCTGGACCCGGCTCGGCCGGCTGCTGAACACCGACGCCAAGGTGGTCCGGCGCTGGCACGCCCTGGGCATCGGCATCATCGTCGCCACGCTGAACCGAGACGCGGCCTTCGCCATGGTCGAGTTCGACCAAGGCCGCTGCCGTCCCGGGGCGTGAGCCCCTGCCGCTACTTGCGGGTCAGCACCACCGATGCCCGGCAGCGGGGCGAGGCGAACCGCCCGGCGACGCGGTCCCCGTCGCGGTCGCCTTCGAACACTTGCTGGAACGGCTTGTGGTCGGCGCCGGAGGTGACGCTCTCCGCAACCACGTGCCCCTTGTCGCTCGCATGGCCGGTCAGCACGGTGACGCCGTCCGAGGGGGCGAACTGGACGTCGGCGCCCCGCACGACCAGCGTGGCGGCGGATGTGCCGTCCGGCCCGAAACCGGTCCCGCACGCGCCTTGCTGCGTCGTGAGCGTCCCGGTGTAGCGCGTGGACGGATCGGCGCACCCGGCAAGCGCCACTACGGCCACCACCAGGCAAACCTTCACCCTCGGCTGGGTCATGCCGCGCCACCTCCCCAGGGCTGTCATGGAGCGGCCTGATTGCCATGGCCAAGCACTCCGCGTCCAGGACATGCCTGCCGACGGCAAGGCAATTGCGGCTGGTGGCCACGCTTTCGGGCCGGTTACAATTCCGCACAAACCGGAGGGTGCGCGCAAACCACCGTGCGCGCTATCCACCTGCGCAACCGAGGAGTGGCCGTGACATGGGTTCTCGTGCTCTGCTAGCCCGCTGCCTGTTTTGCGCCAGCGCGCTCGCGATGCTGGGCTGCATTTCTGCGGCGTGCGCCTACGGGTAACGCGTGCCGCCTTGAGACCGTTGCGCTGACAGGCGCTCCCACTCTATCGTGCCCCAGGAGTGGGGTGCATGATGAAAGCTACTCGGGTACATTACGCTTGGGTCGTGGCTGCAGTCACCTTCCTGGTGCTGTTGACGGCGGCCGGGGTCCGCTCGACGCCGGGAGTGTTGCTGGTTCCGTTGGAACAGCAATTCGGCTGGTCACGTGCCACGATATCCTTCGCCGTCGCAGTCAACATCTTCCTCTACGGGCTGGCCGGCCCGTTCGCCGCCGCGATCCTGGAGCGGTTCGGCCTGCGCCGCACCATCATGGCCGCGCTCGCCATCATCGCGACGGGCGTGGCGCTCACCCCGCTCATGCAGCAATCCTGGCACCTCATCCTGCTTTGGGGCATCGTGGTCGGCTCCGGCACGGGCGTGACCGCGATGGTCCTCGGCGCCACGGTCGCCGCGCGATGGTTCCAGAAGCAGCGCGGGCTCGTCGTCGGCATCCTGACCGCGAGCACGGCGACCGGCCAGCTGGTTTTCCTGCCGCTCTTTGCCGCGCTGCTGGGGAGTTATGGCTGGCGGTCGGTTTCGCTGACCATCGCCGCGGCGGCCGCGCTCATGATCATCCCCGTCGCGATCCTGATGCGCGACCGCCCTGCCGATATCGGCCTGCCGCCCTATGGCGGCACCGCGATCGTGCCGGCCCCCGCGCGGACGGACAACCCGGTGCGCCGCGCCATGAGCGCGCTGCGGGAGGCGATGGGCTACCGCAATTTCTGGCTGCTGAGCGGCAGCTTCTTCATCTGCGGCGCCTCGACCAACGGGCTGATCGGCACCCACCTGATCTCCGCCTGCCTGGACCACGGCATCCCCGAGGTCGCAGCCGCCAGCCTGCTGGCGATGATGGGGATCTTCGACTTTTTCGGCACCACCCTGTCCGGCTGGCTGTCGGACCGCTGGGACAACCGGCGGCTGTTGGCATGGTATTACGGGTTGCGCGGCCTGTCCCTGATCTTCCTGCCGTTCACCTTCCAATACTCGTTCTACGGCCTCACGCTTTTCGCCGTGTTCTACGGGCTGGACTGGATCGCCACCGTGCCGCCCACCGTCCGGCTGACCGCGCAGACATTCGGCGAGCAAGGCGCCGCGGTGTATTTCGGCTGGATCGCGGCCACTCATCAGCTCGGCGCGGCGTTCGCAGCCTGGATGGCCGGCGCCATACGCGAGGGCACGGGCGACTACCTGAGCGCCTTCATCTCCGCGGGGATCCTGTGCCTGGCCGCGAGCATCATGGTCAGCCTGATCGACCGGCCGCAGTTGCGCCCTGCCATGGCCTGAGCCGTATCTTCCGCGCCGCGTCGCAACCGGGTAGGTCATCGCGATGTCGACCGACAATCCGTCCGGGATGCTCCGCGGCTTCTGGTACATCGCCACCGCAGCTCGGGACCTGGGCAAAGGCACGACCAAGGCCGTCACCCTCCTGGGGGAAGAGCTTCTCCTCGGGCGGATGGCGGACGGCGCGGTGTTCGCCTACGCGGATCGCTGCCCCCATCGCGGCATGCCGATGCGGCATGGCAGCTTCGACGGTGCGGCGTTGCAATGCTGCTACCATGGATGGCGGTTCGCCGCCGCGGACGGTGCCTGCACCACCATCCCGTCGCTCGCCGACGGCGACCCGACCCAGCCGGGCCGCTTCCGTTTGCGGTCGTATCCCTGCCGGGACGTCCAGGGCAATATCTGGGTCTACATCCCTGCCGGCCGCACGGTTCCGGACGCGTTGCCCGAGGTGCCGCAAGTGCCTGGCTTCGACGGCGTCGGGCCGCAGGTCGCGACGACGATGCGGTTTCCGTCCAACGCCGACATCGCCGCCTATGGCTTCTGCGACCCGGCGCATCCGGCCTTCGTCCACACCTCGCGATGGTGGAAGTCCAAGGCCGGGCTGAAGCTGCGCCCGAAAACCAAGGCCTTCGAACCCGTCGAACACGGCTTCCGGATGAAGTCCCACCAGCTTGGCGGCGGCGCCCGCCCCTATCGCCTGCTCGGCACCGACGTGAAGGTGGACATCACCGTGAGCCTGCCCGGGGTGAGGATCGAGCACATCCGCGGCAGCCGCCACTCCGCCTGCGTGCTGGCCGCCGTCACGCCGGTGACGGAGATGACGACGGACGTGCATTACTGCGTCTACTGGACCATCCCCTGGCTCGCCCCGCTGCGCCCGTTCGCCGCCTGGATGGCGCGCGATTTCCTGGGACAGGATCTCGACATGGCCGCCAAGCTGGCCCATGGCCCGGTGACGCCGCCCATGCTCTTCGTCGGCGACCCGGACACGCAGATCGCATGGCTGATGCGCCTGAAGCGCGAGTATCTCGCCAGCCAGGCGGAAGGGCGGGCGTTCGTCAATCCGTTGCGCGAACAATCCCTGCAATGGAAGAGCTAGCGGCGCGGGGGAACCACCGCCATCTAACCGTCGTTCGGCCAACCGGAGAATGCTGATGGGCTTGATGGAACAACCGGCACTCGGCGCCTTCTGGGATGTCCGGCGGCATACGGAGCGACTCTGCCAACATCTGACGGCAGAGGACCAGTGCATCCAGTCCATGCCGGATGCCAGCCCGGCCAAATGGCACCGCGCCCATACCACGTGGTTCTTCGAACAGTTTATCCTCCAGCCGCATCTGGAGGGCTACACGCCCTTCAGCAACGAATTCAGCTACCTGTTCAACTCGTACTACGAGGCGGTCGGCGCCCGGCACCCGCGATTTGCCCGCGGCATGATCACCCGGCCCGGGGCAGACGAGGTGACGGCGTATCGCGCCCATGTCGATGAGGCGATGGCACGGCTGATCGGGCTGGGCGGCGATATCGGCGACTTGCTCGCCCTGGGCCTGCAGCACGAACAGCAGCATCAGGAATTGCTGCTGACGGACATGCTGCATGGCATGGCGCAAAATCCTCTGTCGCCCGCCATGTTGCCCGGCTGGACCGCTCCCCCGCCAAGTGACGCCACGGACGGGTTCATCGCCTTTCCCGGCGGGATCGTCGACGTCGGCCATGGCGTCGCGGGCTTCGCCTTCGACAATGAAGGGCCGCGGCACCAGGCCCTGCTCCGCCCATACCAGCTGTCCAACCGTCTCGTCCGCAACGGCGATTGGCTGCGATTCATGGCGGCTGGCGGCTACTCCACGCCGACCCTGTGGATGTCCGAAGGCTGGGCGGCCGCTCTCGACCAGGGCTGGCAGTCCCCCCTGCACTGGCAGCGTCAGGGCGGCGGGTGGCAAAGCTTCGGGCCTGGCGGCGTGACCGCGCTCGATCCGGACGAGCCGGTTCGCCATGTCAGCTGGTACGAGGCGGATGCCTATGCCCGCTGGGCCGGAGCGCGGCTGCCGAGCGAGTTCGAGTGGGAGGCCGCAAGCGGCTCGCCACTGCTGCACGAACTGGACGATCAGCTTTGGCAATGGACCGGAAGCGCCTATCTTCCCTATCCGGGCTTCAAACCTGTCGCTGGTGCGATCGGCGAATACAATGGCAAGTTCATGATCAACCAGATGGTGCTGCGCGGCGGGTCCATGGCGACGCCACCGGGCCACACCCGCCCGACCTATCGCAATTTCTTCCACCCCGACCGGCGTTGGCAGTTTACCGGCCTACGCCTGGCAATGGATATCTGAGCCGCCATGCCCGATGGTTACAACGTCGCCGCCCTGTCGATCGCCAGCGAGAGCCTGGCAGGCCTGGCACAGCCGCAGAAGACCCTGCCTGCCAAGCTGTTCTATGACGTCGAGGGGTGCCGGCTGTTCGGCGAGATCACTCGGCTACCGGAATACTACCTGACGCGTACCGAGCAGGCCCTGCTCGAACAGGTGGCGCCGACGCTTCCGGCCATGCCGGGCTGTGCCCTGGTCGAATACGGCGCCAGCGACGAGGCCAAGGCCCTGCTCCTGTTCGACCCGATCCGGGCGGCCAGCTACGTGCCGATCGATATCGCGGCAGCCGCACTCCAGGACCTGACCGCCCGTCTGGCGCAGACCCGGCCGTCCTTGTCGGTCCGTCCGGTCGCAGCGGATTTCCTGCGTCCGGTCGAGCTTCCTGCCGGGATAGCGGGCCAGCCCGTCTTCGGCTTCTTCCCAGGATCGACGATCGGCAACCTGGACCGGAGCACGGCACACCGCTTTCTCGTCCAAGTGCGCGAGACCCTCGGACAGGGAGCGCGGTTCCTGGTCGGGGCCGACCTTCGCAAGGACAGCGCCATCCTGCTCCCCGCCTATGACGACGCGCAGGGTGTCACGGCAGCGTTCAACCTCAACCTGCTGGCGCATCTCAACCGGGAGATCGGCAGCGACTTCGACCTCGATCGCTTCCGGCATCGGGCGGTCTGGAACGCGGACGAGGGCAGGATCGAGATGCACCTGGTCAGCCTGGGGCATCAGACCGTATCCATCGGGGGTTCGATCGTCTCGTTCCAGGATGGCGAGACGATTCACACGGAAAACAGCTACAAGCATACGGTCCCCGAGTTCCAGGCGATCGCCGGCGCAGCGGGATGGCGGCCGACGCAGGTCTGGACCGATCCGGCCGAGCTGTTCGCCCTCTATTTGCTCGTCGCGGCGACCTGAGCGGGTGAGGCTTGGCTGGCTTTGTCTTGGCCTGGCAGTTCTGGCAACCCCTGCCGGGTCACAAGGTGTGGGGTCCAAGGCGGCCGGCGGCAGCCCCTCGGCGGGCCGGCCGGCGCCTGATCCTGGCGTGACGAGGACGCCGCCCGGCCGACCGGACGATTCCGACCCGGCGATGTCGGTGGCACCCCCTGCCAACCCCGATCAACGCGACGGCAAGGCGGGCCGCCTGTTGGGCACGCCGAAATAGCAGACCTGCCTAAGGCCCTCTCCCGATCGGTGGGAGAGAGCCTGGCACCTAGCGCTTGGTCGGGCGCGGCGTGAGTATCCGCTCTCCCTGATCGGCAAGCCGGTCCGGGAACTCGCCCAGGTTCTCCTGGATGGAGGCGTCCTCGACCGCCTGGCCGACGATCACGCTCGGGTCGTCTGCGCTGGGGACGGGCTTCTGCCCCGCCCCGCGGCTCTGCGACATGCCGACGAGTTCGCGGGCACGTTCCCAGTATTCCTTGTCGCTACCGTGCGGGCTGCCATCCGCCTCCCAAAGCGCATAGGCGCGCTCACGGATGAGCTCCTCCCGGGCACTGTCGTCTTCAAGCGGGTTGTCGGACATGGACCATCTCCTTCGTGGAGCACAAGCGCTTCGCGGCGGCCCCGGTTCGACGGCCCGCACCGGTCAATGCGCGATTCTGAAGATCGTGCCGTTGCCATCCTCGCCGACCAGCAGGGACCCGTCATGCATGACCGTTACGCCGACCGGCCGACCCCACACGGCGTTGTCGCTGGCCACCAGCCCGGTCATGAAATCCTCATACGCGCCGGTCGGCTGCCCGTCATGCATCCGCAGGCGGACCAGCTTGTAGCCGGTGCGCTGCGCCCGGTTCCAACTGCCATGCATCGTCACGAACGCGTCGCCCTGATAATCCGCGGGAAAGCCGTGGCCGTCGTAGAACGCGATGCCAAGCGGCGCGGAATGCGGTTGCAGCAGGACGTCCGGCACGGTCACGGCGCCGGCCAGGTCCGGCCGCTCGCCACGATGCCGCGGGTCCTCGTGGCTGCCGATGTAGTACCAGGGCCAGCCGAAGAACTCCCCGGACGTCACGCGGGTGGCATAGTCCGGCGGCAGGTCGTCCCCCATGCCGTCCCGCTCGTTCGTGACGCACCAGAGCGCACCGCCTTGCGGCTGCACGGCCAGGCCGACGCAGTTGCGCAGCCCCGACGCGACCAGTTGCAACGGGCCACCCTCCGGCCGGAACCGGAACACGGCTGCCCGCCCGGCTTCGTCGCCGGTGGCGGCTCCGCGCTCCGCCGGGCTGGCCCCTGCCGCGACGCTACCAGGCAGCGTGCCCCGCATGCCGGCGGCCACGTTGGACGAGGACCCGACCGAGACGTAGAGCCAGGCATCATCCGGCGCCACGGCAAGGTCGCGGGTCCAATGTCCCCCCTCCGGCAAGCTCGGCACGACGACCTGCGCCGGACCGGCGGCCACCATGCCCCCGTCATAGGGGTAGCGCACGATGCGCGAGGTCTCGGCGACGTAGACGTAGCGCGGCCGGTCCCTGGGCCAGAAGGCGATGCCGAAGGGTTGGCTGAGATGGGAGGCGAAGACCGACGCGCTGCCAGGATGCTCGGCACCCGCCACGGGACGCCAGACGCGAATCTGGCCGGCGCCGCTTTCCGCCAGGAACACGTCGCCGTTGGGCGCCGTGCGCAGCACGCGGGGCATGTCCAGGCCGGTGGCCCAAATTCCGGCCGTGAACCCCGGCGGCACGGTCGGCATGGCGCCCGGCGGACGCGGCGCCACGCGCGGCCCCCGGCTGGCCGACGGCGTGGCGGACGGCGCAGGCAGGTCGGAGGGGGTCAGATGGCGGATCACACCCGGCGCGTCGCCATGCCAGTCGCCATACGCCGCCGCCCCTTGCCGGGCCGGCTGCGCGGCGACAGGGGCGGAGAGCAGGACCATAGCGAGCAAGATCTTCATGGTGCGCATTCTGGCATATCCCCCGATGTGCCATCGATGACCGGACGTCGTGCCCGGGAAGCCATCACGGGTGTCCAGGACACTCGTGACGGATGGCAGGGCTGCCGAAGACCCCGTATGGAGTAATGCATCCAGGAGCGATCATGGTCGACACTGCAATCTTCAGCATCTTCCACCGTGCCGCGCCTGCGCCAACCCCTGCGCCTGTTGCGCCCGATGTCGAAGCCCGCTCGCCGGAGCTTGAGCAGGCAGCAGCGCCCGCGGCCGCAGCGGACTCCGTTCCCGACGTGCCAACCGGGTCCCATCCGGCAGAACCCACGCTGGAAGAGGTGGTGGCGGCATCCGCACCCGAGCCGCCAGCCGAAGCTGACGCCCGGCTGCTGTATGAGCCTCAAGCCGCGTTGCCGGATCTTGCGTCGATCGCCCATGACGCACCGCAGCCGGAGACTGTCCCACCACCTGCCCCTGCGATACCGCCTGCGGACCATGCGGGAACGCCGGACGAACTCGGGCCGGCAGCGAGGGCCGGGGCGCACACCGGGCTTGCATCCGGGTCGGCGATCGAGCCCGAGGCACATGAGGAGACGGATCTCCCGGTCCAACACAGTGGCGCGGAGCCGGCAACGCCTGTCCCGGAGGATGCATGGCCCGCCGCGCTCGGGCACCCCCAGCCGGAATGGCGGGGACCGGCCGGACTCACGAATATCGCAGTGCCGGCCGATCAACTCGGCATCGCCAATCCGACCGTCATCACCCTCCTCGCACGCCTGGGGGAGGCACCGGCCATCGAATTGGATGCGAGCGGGACCGGCATCTATCGGCCGCCCGGCGTCCGGGCGGCGCCGTGGAGCAGTTCCGCCTATGACCAGGCGCAGAACGGGCGGACCGGCATCGCAGCCGGAACCCGCATCCTCACCTCACGCGGCGAAATGGAAGTGGAGGCGCTGCAGCCCGGCGACACCGCCCTGGCGTTGCGGACCCCGGCGCTGCTGCCCATCGCCTGGATCGGCAGGAGCAGCGCGACCGCGGCTCCCATCCTGATCGAGGCCGGGGCGCTTGGGCCCGACCTGCCGCGGCGTCCGGTGTGCCTCGCGCCGGACCAGCCGGTCTATCTCAGGCCGGTGCCCGTCCCGGCCGGCCAACTGGTCAACGGCACGACGATCCGCCCGATCGGGACCACCGCCATCGACCTGTTCCACGTCGATGTGGGCAAGGCCGAAATCCTGTTCGCGGAGGGACTGCCCCTGTCCAGCAGCGACCGTGCCAGCGTGCAGGCTGCGCACTGATGGCGCCCGTCGGACGCCGCACATCGCCGCGCCGGATGGCCGCCTGCGGCCTTTTCGTCGGCGTCGGCGTCGTGACGATCCCGCTTTCGCCTGCGCTGGCGCAGAAAGGCGTGCCCCCCAGTGCGGTGGTGGTCGGCGGGCAGCCGATGGTGTCGGACCACGACATCATCGACAACCTGTCGCACTCGGCCGACCACACCGTCTTCCTAGGATTGCTGCAGCTCGCCGGCATGGCGGACGCGTTGCGCGGCCACGGACCGTTCACCGTATTCGCGCCGACCAACAGCGCCTTTGCCGCATTGCCGCCCGGGATGCTGGAGTCGCTGCGGCGGCCGGACAGCAAGGCTTCCTTGGCAGCCCTACTGTCGTTGCAGATCGTGCCTGGCAACTACTCGTCGGCCCGCCTGCACTACATGCTGCGATCCGGCAAGGGCCAGGCCGAGTTGGATACCGTCGGCGAGGGCAAGCTGGTCGTCTCCACCAACGGCCCGGTGAACCTGGTCATCCGCGACCCCAAGGGCCAGATCGCAGCGATCACCCTCTATGACGCGAAACAGGCCAACGGGGTGCTGTTCGTCACCGACCGGGTGTTGCTGCCGGGCTGAGCGGCACGAGCTTGCCGCCAAACAGCACGGCGCCGGTCGGCCCGCCCGTGGGCGAACCGCCGGAGGGTTCGTCCGACACCAAAAGCTGCTCCTGCGCGGATGCGCGCGACGGAGGTGTCACAAGCTGGGTGCCGGGCGACAGCAGCCCGAGCGACACCGGTGTCGTCGCCCCCTGCGGCAAAGCCCAAAGCTGGTAGGACCGTCCCGCCGGCGCCGCGCCGCCATCCAGGCTGGTGACCGCAAGGGAGCCGTCCGGCCGGCTCTGCGCCACGAATTTCGCCGGGGTGCCCATCGGGGCGAGAGCCGCCTCGAACAAAGCCGGCTGCGCGGTCTGGCTGGGGGGCCGCGGCAGGAACGCGAACAGCGCGAGGCTGGCGGCGATGGCAAGGGACACTGCGGTCGCACCCTGCCAGAACCCCCGGCCGCTGCGGCGGACAGGAACGCCGGCCGCTCCGGTGGCAAGCGCCAGGCGCGACCACAAGGCTGCCGGCGGCTGCACGGGAGGCACCAGGGCATGCAGTGGCGCGAGCCGCGCCTCCCAGGCCGCGATATCGGCAGCGAATGCCGGGTCGCGCGCCGCCAGCGCCTCCGCTTCCCGCATGCTTGCGACGTCGAGGCAGCCAAGGGCGTATTCCGCTGCCAGCGCGGCGGGGTCGTCCGCTGTTCCGCTCACGGCTTCGATCCTACGGATCGTGTTCCGGTCGCGCCGTCGAGGCATGACCGAAGCCCCATCAGCACGCGGCGGATGGTCGATTTGACGGTGCCCAGGGGCTGGCCGACCTGTTCCGCCACCTCGTTCTGCGTCAGACCGTCGATGAACGCCAGCAGGATAAGGCGGCGCCGGGCGGCATCCACCGCTTGCAGGCAGAGCCGCAGGGCTGCCCCGTCGGATTGCGACACCAGCCGGCTCAATGCGTCCGGATCCTCGTCCACCCGCTCCGGCACTTCCAGGCCGGTACTTTCGCGGCCATGCTTGCGGATGATGTCGAGCGCGCGGTAGCGGACGAGGCTGGACAACCACCCATCCGCATTGCCGCGGTCCGGGCTGTAGCGATCGGCGTTCCGCCAAACCTGTAGCATCGCGTCATGCACGGCGTCGGATGCCAGCGCCGGGTTGCGCGTGATCCGCAACGCGACGCCGTAAAGTTTGGCCGAACCGAACTCGTAAAGCTGCCGGAAGGCCTTGGCGTCGCCTTGGGCGCATAGTTCCAGCAAGCGGGCCGTCCTGGCCCCGCCTTCGTCGCGGAGGATGGCCAGACGCGGCGATGCGTTGTCTTTCTGCATTGTCCGACAGCATCTATCCGCTACAAATCCCATCAGCAAGCCGCTGATCATCGCTGCCTCGGCCATCGCTAGGTCCCTTCCCGGCTGACCTCTGCTCACCATACGAGACAGGCGAGGCAGCGGATGCACGGCCCCGCGGAGGTTTGCCCGACCGGCCGCACGGGAGTGGCGCGGCGTGGTCTCGACAGGCGACCAGCTTGATCCCAGATACATCTCATCCAACACGGGGAGAATTTGCGATGGCGACGGAGACGGCAACGTTGGGCGGCGGCTGCTTCTGGTGCCTGGAGGCGGTCTACCGCGACCTTAGGGGCGTCACCTCGGTGCAGTCCGGCTACATGGGCGGCAGCCTGGCGAACCCGAGCTACGAGGCGGTCTGCACCGGCCGCACCGGCCATGCCGAAGTCGTCCAGGTCCAGTTCGACCCGGCGGAACTGGACTATGCCGATTTGTTGCGGGTGTTCTTCACTATCCACGACCCGACGACGCTCAATCGCCAGGGCGCCGACCAGGGCACCCAGTACCGGTCCGCGATCTTCACCCATTCCGACGCGCAGGCCGCCATCGCCGCATCCATCATGCAGGAGGTTGCCGGCGCCAATATCTATGGCGGCAAGCTGGTGACCGAAATCGTGCCTGCACCCGCC
Organism: uncultured Acetobacteraceae bacterium; assembly: GCA_964244585.1. Classification (GTDB taxonomy): domain Bacteria; phylum Pseudomonadota; class Alphaproteobacteria; order Acetobacterales; family Acetobacteraceae; genus LMUY01. Next base: position 598,866 of record CAXTJM010000001.1, read on the forward strand.
TTCTACCCAGCCGAAGCGGAGCACGACCAGTATTTCGAACGCAACCCGTATGCCGGCTATTGCCGCGCCGTCGTTGCGCCGAAGGTTGCCAAGTTCCGCAAGGTGTTCGCCGACCGGGTCCGCTCCGCCGCCGCCTGAGCCGACAGGATAGCCCGGCCGATGGCTTCGGCGACATCCGGCACGACGGCGTTGCCCAACGCCGTCAGCCGGGACCGCCGCTGCCGGTCCAACCCGGCGGAAATCCCATCAACCATTCGACCCAGACCGGGTTCAGCCGGCCACCCACGGCGTCGCTCAACGGACATGAGCGCCGCCGCAGGCGCTGCGTAAGGCACCCGGTCCGCCAGTCCCGCGCCCGCGGCGTTGGCCAGAATGAACACGCGTTGCCGGCGGTGGGGCGCACCGGCATGGGCAGCACCCACCAGGAGCGGCCAGCAGGCGTAGCCCGCCGCCTCCAACCCGGCCAGCACCGCGTCCGCTCCGCGAACGCGCAGCGCAGGGACGTTCTCAACCACCACCCAAGCGGGTCGGCATTGCCGCACGAGCCGCAGCATCTCCCACCAGAGGCCACTGCGGGTCCCTGCGAGACCGGCGCCCCGGCCGGCGACGCTGATGTCCTGGCACGGGAAGCCGCCGCAGAGCAGCCGTGGCGCGGGCACGCCGTCGTCGCGCAACGTGCCGGCCGAGAGCGTCCGGATGTCGCGGTAGCACGGCACGCCTGGCCAATGGCGCGACAGCACGCGACGGGCGAACGGGTCGGAGTCGCAGAACGCGGCGATGGTGAAGCCCGCCCGTTGCAGCCCGAGCGCGAACCCGCCGATGCCGCTGAACAGGTCAAGGACGATCACAAGGGCGTCTTAGGACTAAAAGCATAGGAGACACCTAGCCGACCGGCCAGGGGAGTTGCAATAGGGACACCCTAAGGTTACAGCGGCGCAGCACCATGCAAGATCGTAGGAGTACGCTTATGGCCCGTTCGTCGCCTGCGACACGGCTGAAGAAGATGCTGAAGGATCGCGGCATGACGGCGGCGGACCTCGCCCGCAAGCTGGACGTGTCGCAGCCTACAGTGCACGCCTGGGTCACCGGGCTGCATGGCATGCGGCTGGCCAACGCCCGCCGCGTCGCGAAGGTGGTGGGGGTGCAGGCCTCATGGCTGATGTTCGGCGCCGACGCCGTTTCCGAGGGCGCGGCGCAGGGGGCCGAGGAGCTGGCCCTCCTGCGGTTGTGGCGGGAGCTGGGCGAGGACGAGCAGGCAGCCGCCATGCGCCGGCTGGCCACCATCCGGCGCAAGCAGGGCTGAGCCTCCCCGCTACGGGCGGCGTTGCTCCCGCGGGGCCGCACGCGGCGGCGGCGCGGCAGGCCGCGGTGGCGCTGCCGGCCGC
>CAXTJM010000002.1:0-371412 GCA_964244585.1 uncultured Acetobacteraceae bacterium
AGACACGGGTCATTTCTCGATGAAAACTCAGGCCCTCTCCGGGTCAGATCTCAATGCAACTCAACACTCCTTTGATCGGAAGCCTGCTGACCGTCGGCACGCCTGCCTTCTCGGGCACATGACCGAGCTGACCTCCTGGACGGCGGAGGACTTCGCCGATTCGTTCCAGCGCCATATGCCGACTGGTCCCGTTTGGCCCCGTGATCCCGACACGACGCAGCGGGCGACGGTCGAGGCGCTCATGCCGACCTATGTCCGGTCGTGGGACGTCGCCTGCGATTTGCCGACCGAGACGTTGCCTTCGACCAGCACTTTTCTCCTCCCGGAGTGGGAGTCCACCCTCGGCCTCCCCGACCCCTGTGCTGGCGAGGACCCGACGATCGCCCAGCGCCAAGCGCATGTCGTAGCGAGGCTGACGCAGGGCAACGGCCCATCCATCCCCTCGCTAACGGCCTTCGCCGCGGCGCTGGGTTACACGATCACGATCACCGAGTTCGCGCCGGCGCGCGCTGACAACCTCGTCGCCGACGGCGCGGTCTACGATCCGGCATGGGCGTTCGCCTGGCAGGTCAACGCGCCTGGGTTCGTCATCGACTACTTCTCGGCTGACGAAAGCTATGCCGACGAGCCGCTCGCCACATGGGCCAGTCGCGTCCTGCAATGCGAACTGCAGCGCATCGCACCCGCCCATACGATCCTGATGTTCTCCTACGTGACCGCGCTTCCGAGCGCGACGTGGGACGGAACCGGCGGCTGGAACACTGGCGCCTGGGCCGCCTGACGCCCCGCTGAGGCGCTTCGATGTATCAGATCGACGACATCACCGCCGTAACGCCGGTTCCGGCGCCCCCAACGGACAATATTGGCACGCCCGGGTTCTTCACCGGCGGAGATCCGGCAAATTCGGTCCCAGCCACGCGCGTCCGCTACTGGTGGCTAAACTGCATCCAGCAGGCGCTCATTGGGCTGCTCGTGGGCGCGGGCGTCGCACAGAGCAAGACGGACTTTACCGTCGTGCCGCAGGCCGTGGCGATCATCGGCCGGCGCCATGCCGTCTTCGGCACCTCAGGCAGCTTCACCGTCCCAGCCGGTGTCTTCCGCCTGAAGGTCCGCATGTGGGCTGCAGGCGGCTCAGGCGGAACCACCACCAACATCGCCTATCCGGGCGGCGGCGGCGGCTCGGGTGGCTATGTCGAGGCCTATATGGCCGTCACGCCCGGCCAGGTGATCCCCTACACGGTCGGCCAGGGCGTCGCAGCAGGGAATGGCGGCAACAGCACATTCCTGACCTTGACCGCAGGCGGCGGCCAGGCCGGTTCTCCCGGAACCAGTTCAACGATTGGCAACGGCGGAAACGCAGGAGGCGCCACGGGCGGCGCGGTCAATCTGCCCGGATATCCTGGCAGCACCGGCCTTAGCTACGGCACGACGGGCGCGGTAGAAGGTGGCCGCGGTGCCGGCGCTCCGATGGGCGGCAGCGTTGCCTTTGCAACCGGCAGCTCGACGGTCGGTTTCAACGCCAATCCGGGCACGTTCCCAGGCGGCGGGTCGACCGGATGCACGAACAGCACGGCACCCGGCGGCAACGGCCTCATCATTGTGGAATACTGAGGTGATGAAGCGCCTCCTCCTCGCCAGCGTCTGCCTGCTGCCACTCGCGGGGCACGCGCAGTCCGTTTATCCCTATACCGGCCGCACGAGCGCACCTGCTGTTGCGGGCGATCCGCTGCAGCTCAGCGAACGCAAGGCGGCGGACGCTGCCAAATGCGACCTGAACGCATCCGCGTGCCTGGTCGCCGCCATCAACGGGGCCATCAGCCAGACCATGGCCGCCAAGCTGGGCGAAGTCCTGTCCACCGCCGACATGGCCGTGCCGGCGACAGGCGATGCCCAGCCGGCGCTGCAAGCGGCGGTGAACGCGATTGGCGCGCTGGGCGGCGGTTCGCTCCGCCTGCTAGCCCGGCAGTATCCGCTGATCGCCGCCGACCTCGAAGTGCCGCCTGACGTGCATCTGCTGTGCGACGGGTCGCATGGCGGGTTGCGCCCGACGCTCAACTACACCGCCGTGCCGTGTGCCCTTGTGCCCGCCGTCGGCCGCACGGTCCGCATGGACGACCGGTCCGCCCTCACCGACGTCCCGGTGATCTACGGCGGCTTGGCGGCGGCGCCGACGGACATGCGGTCGGGCATCAACTACATCAATTCCTTTGCCGGCATCGGAATCACCGTGCAGGGCAACGACGTGCGGATCGACCGCGGCTTCGTGCTGGGCTTCGGGCTGTGCGTCTCCAACGTGGGATACGCTCGCCTGCATGCGACTGAGCTGCAGGGTGATTGCAGGAGCGGGGTCAAGAACGACCAGAACCATGACGTGGTCCGCCTGGACAAGGCCGAGTTCTGGCCGTTCGGGCTGGTGGCCGTCTCCTGGGGCTTCGTACCTTTCGCAGTTTCGGGGAGTGCCAACAATGGGTCCGGCCTAGTCAGGCTGACCCTGTCCTCTGCCATGGCCGCACCCTATGTCCTGATCACAGGCGACGTCATCAATCTCAGCCAGGCCATGGGCCTGCCACGCGCCATGCGGAAGCGCTGGACCGTCACCGTGGTCGACGCCACGCACATCGACCTCCAGGGCTCGACCTACCCAACGGCGAACGCCTTCATGGCAACCACCGTGGCAGGCTCGAACGGTATGTGGATCACCGACAACTCGGGCCTTGGCGTGGGGATGGCAGTCAACGGGTCGTATTTTCCAGCCGGCACGACGATCACCGGGATATACGAGGGCCGGATCGAGGCGTCCGCTCCTGCCTCGGCGAGCGGCAGCAACGTCACGCTGTCCGCCTCCGGCGTGAGCGGCACCGCCACGGCCTATATCGATCTGACCGCCCGCACCGGCATCGGTTTCGAGTTCACCAATGGTGAGCGCAACGAGTGCCGGTCCTGCTTCGATTTTGGCTATACGACGGGGTTGCACATCGGAACCGGCGCCGGCTGGACCTACGCGCCCGGCTATGCATCGGACCATGAGGAGACGGAGGACGGAGATACCGTCGGCATCTCCATCACGGATAGCGCCTATGACAGCATCATCGAGGGTCCGTGGATCAGCGGGCATGCCGTTACGTTGCGCGTCAGCAGCCAAGCCGGACCGGCACACAAGATCGCCAACGCCTCCTTCAATGTCGGCAGCACGCTCTCTTCGATCCAACTGCTGAGCGGCGACACGACCGTGACTGCTAGCACGTTGGCTCCCGAGGCGACCTTTGGCGCAGGTGCGGCCTATGTGTCGAGCGCCATCCATTCGGTCATCTGGGGCAACGACAACATCGGGACGGCGCCGATCCTGTTCCCGATCAACACACCGCCGGTGGGGTTCACCGCCGGCAACATCTACGGCGCCAATCCTCCGTAACTCGGACCACCGGCTGACCGCCACCCTCGGGAGACATCCATGCGCCTGAAACACCTGCTCGCCGGGATGCTGGCGGCCGTGCTGATGGTTGCGCAGGCCGGGGCAGCGGCGCCGCCATCGAAGCCGGGCTACCAGATCAACGTTACCGTCTCGCCTTACGTCGCGCCGAACTTCGCACCCTCGCAGGTGCCGATGTGGTTGGACACCACGACGACCCTGACCAACCTGGATGGCTCGACCTTCGCGCTGCCGCGACCGGTATCGGATCAGTCGCCGCTGCCGGTCAACTGCATCACCGGGTGCGGCGGTGGCACCGGGGGCGGCTCCGCCGCAGTTACCCGGTCCGCACCGTCGCAGCCCGCCAACGTGCCTGTCGGCAGCAGCCCTACCACCATCATCCCAGCCAGCACGTCCTACGCGGCGATCCGCTACTACGTGCAGGGCGCGTCCGGCACAGGCAATAGCGGGTGCGCCACCTGGGGCCCGGTTGCGCCCAGCATCAGCGGCAATTTGTGCGTCAATGGCTTCCCCATCTTTCCGGGCTCGCTGGAGAAGCGAACGGTAGCCGACGGAGCCATGCCGACCACGCCACTGGTTGCGATCGGCGCCTCCGGTTCCGCCCTCACCATCACCTACGAGGTCCAGTAATGCGCAACACGCTCCGTGCCGCCCTGCTTGGCGCGGTCTTCCTCGCCCCCATCGCGACGCAGGCGCAGCCGGCGCCTCCCTCCGGCCCGGTAGGACCAGCCGGCCCGACAGGAGCCACCGGCGCGCAGGGTCCAGCGGGCGCGGCGGGTGCCGCAGGAGCCGCTGGGCCGCAGGGCGCCACGGGGGCAACCGGCGCAGCAGGCGCCACAGGGCCAGCCGGCCCCACTGGACCGCAAGGTGCTACAGGTCCAGCCGGCAGCCCGCCTCGGCTACCCTCAAGACCGTCACCGGCGCCTACACGATCTTGTCCAGCGATTGCGGGAACGCTCTCCGCTCGGGGGACACGAGCGCCGTGGCATGGACCCTTCCGACCGGGCTTTCGACGGGCTGTGCCGTGCGCTGGCTGCAGGGCGCCGGCGGCGTGATCCAGTTCGTGGCCGGGTCGGGTGAGACACTCGAAAATGTGGCGACCACGCCGAACACCCATTCGGGCGGTCAGTTCGCCCGCGGGGAGCTGCTGATCGACACCGCCAGCACCTTCGTCCTGTCCGGGACCACCGCGCCATGAGCTACATGCCGCTCGACCTCGGCAACGACCTGGACCGCCTGCCGCCGCTCAGCGTCGGCGCGCCGCTCGGCTACTACGACTTCACCGACCCGTCGAGCCTGTCGCTGGTGTCCTCGTCGGACTACCAGGCCAGCGTCTCGACCGCGCCCAGCATCGGCCAGACCGGCAGCCCGAACTCGCTGCGCATCGCGGGCGTGTTCAACCGCATGGGCTCCGGCGTGGCGGGCAACGCGCCGGACCTGCTCTACCCGCCGCGCTACTCCACCATCATCGGCCCCATGTGGCGGCAGCGGCACACTGGCAGCCGCGGCGGCGCGCAGTTCGGCCCCAACGAGCGCGGCATCTCCACCGCACCACCCAGCTTCAGCATGGCCACGCCCGGCGCCATGGCGACCGGCGACGCCTTCACCATCAGCAGCACGGGCACGCTGCCGACCTTGCAGTTCGGCATCATGGCGGCCGGCACAACCTATTACCTGATCAAGCAGGCGAACGGGACGTTCCTGGTCGCGACCTCGGCCGCCAACGCCGCGGCTGGGAACTGGTCGCCGCTGGTGGCGCAGGGCAGCGGCACGCTGACGATCACCGACACCACGCAATCCCTCACGTCCACGGCGACCATCAACTGGTTCGGCCTGCCGATGTCGAGCGGCCAGCTTTACAGCGTCTTCGACGTGGTGACGGTCGACCGCTACCGGCTGCGCCCGCTGGGCAGCCTGCGCAGCGGCGACAACACGCTGCAAACCTGGCAGTCCATCTCCAGCCTCGGCAACCAGTGGCTGGGCCTGGGCGGCCGCGGCGGAGCGGCGGGCGCCATCGGCCGGCTCGCCCTGGCCATCAACGGCACCTATAATGGGCAGCTGGCGCTGGAGAGTGCCACGCTCGGCTTGCCGGCCGGGCCGACCAGCTACGACGCCCAGCTCCTGGCGATCGCCCGGGTGATGCAGACCAGCGGCGGCAGCGCCTCCGGCAGCCCGGCCAGCACCAAGGTCTACGTCAACAACGTGCTGTCCACCCAGCAGGGGGACAAGTATGTCGCGCCGACCGCTCCGCTGTCGCAGATCTGCATCGGCGATGGCGCCAGCTTCATGCGGTCGGAATGGCGGCCGGGGCACACGCACCATTTCACGCTGATCTTCTTCGGCCAGCTCACCGTGGCGGACATCGCAGCACTGACGGCGCATTTCGACGCCAAGATGTTCCGCTCGCTGTCCCGGGCGACCAGCCGCGCGCTGACCTGGTGGGCCACGATCGGGCAGTCGCTTGCCGATGATTACAACGGCAACACCAACAACAGCGCCTACACGGGCACCTATACTGCCCAGAGCGGCCTGGTGGTGCCGTCGCCCGGACTGATCGGCCAGAACAGCCCGCTCCTGGTGGAGGAGGAGGTCGTCGCCGGCCTCACCGGTGCGCCGGTCTACGTCAACCACGGCCGCAATCAGAACGGCGGCGCGCTGAGCATCGCGACGCCGGGCCGGGTGCTGCTGGGTAGCGAGCAGCCTTGGACGAACAGCACCACGCCCAACTACACGTCCACGGGTTTCATCGACGACTATTCCGCCGCCGTCACCCCGGGCACGCCGTCCACCTATCAGCTCGACGCGCATTCGGGGTCGGCCGGCGCCAACCTGGTGGCCTACATCGCGGCCTGTCAGGCAGCCGGGGTGCCGATGCCGGCCGGCATCGTGTGGAACCAGGGGCAGAACAGCGCGGGCGACTGGGCGGTCACCAGCAACAACGCGAACATCGCCGGTAATTTCTACGCCAGCGCGGTCACGGTGGAGAACTACGCCGGCCGGTGGTGCCAGGCCATGACGCTGCTGCCGGGGCTGATCACCGCCGCCTGGGGCGGCTCGGCCTCCTCGCCGCTACCGATGGCGATCGACCACCTGTCGACCATCTCGCAGGGCAGCCAGCCGCAGCACCAGGCGATCATGGCGGCGGCGCAGATCCTGGTGGACCAGAACCCTACCCGCATCTTCCTGGCCGGCGGCAATTCCTGGCAGCACTCGGGCTCCAGCCCGTCCCTGCACTACGTCATGGAGAAGTTCGAGAACGGCAAGGCCGAGCACGCCCGGACGATCAAGTGGTGGGAGAAGGCCAAGGGCACGCTCTACATTGAGGGCGCGTCCGGGCCGGCATACGGGCAATTCCCGCGTCTGTCGTCGATCTCCGCCGTCACCGGCAACGCCTACATCGACGTGACGATCACCAACCCGAACGCCGCAACCACGCTGCTGCTCAGCAGCTCGGCCCCGACGCTTGGCTGGCGCGCCTACACCGGGACCACCACGACCGCGATCTACACGGCGGGCGCGTTGGCAGGCGCCACGACCTCAGGCGCGGCGGGCACTTACGAGAAGGGCGGCACGGCGCTGACGATCACGGGCGTGACGCTGATCGCACCATTCAAGGTGCGGCTGGCCCTGTCGGCGGCGCTGGTGGCCGGAACGAAGGTGACGGTGTTCTACGCGGATGCCTACGCGATGGATGGCGTGGGTGGGACTGCCTACCCGAAGAGCCCTGAAGCCTTCAAGAACATGCTGACCGACAGCTCGGGGACGGACTTCGCCGCGGCCGAGCCGCTGCTGTCGCCGTTCTACAAGGGCCGGCACATGCCGGTGGCGATCGAGGCGTGCGGGCTGGTGGCGCAACTGTGAAAACCGCCGCCGTTCTCGCCATCCTCGCCCTGGCGGTCTGGAACGCGAGGTGCGGATCGTGACCCGGGCGACCAAGCTGTGGCTGGAGCGGGTCGTCTACCTGCTGGAGTTCGAGCCCACGTGGTTCCCCGAGTTGGGCTTCGCCATCGGTGCGGTCGGCTGGGCAGTGTTCGCCTTCTTCACGGACGACATCACGGTGACCGGCTGGGCCTGGGCGCTGCCGGGCTTGGCCGGGGTGCTGGGGGTCGTCCGCGGCATCGTGCTCTTGCGTCTCTGGTATGCTGCCCGGGTGGTTCTGACGAGCTTGAGCGCCCTGCTGGTGGCGTGGCTCTGGTGGGGGCTGGCCGGCCGCTACGGCATCGTCCCGCAGATGGCTTGGCTCGGCGGCATCTTCATCATCGAATTGCTGACCGCGGCGAAGTTCTCGATCCCGTGCCTGCGCGACCTGCGGGACGAGTATCGCGCAAGGCATCGTGCACGATGAGCGGCGTGCCCATGCCGCCTGCGGCCTGGTGGGTTGGCGTGCCCTGGTGGGCCGGCCTGGGCTTCCTGCTGGTGGCGATCCTGGTGGTGTCCGTGCTGGCGCCGTGGATCACCGCCTGGCGGAAGAACCTGCCCAGCTCGCTGGTGTCCCGGGAACAGGTGCTGGTCGCCCGGCAGATCAGGCTCGATGCGGCGGAAGCCGCCGAACGGAGCCGATTGGAGGTGGACCGGGACAAGGGCTGGGCCGCCGTGGCGCATCCGCTCTGGCACGACCTCAACAACGCCGTGGCACGGGCGAACATGCTGTTGCTGCTCCTGCAACGCGTGCTGGACGGCAAGATACCCAAGCCAGCCGCACTGGTGCAGCTCCAGGACTACGAGCCGCTGCCCAAGCCCGGCCCGCTGCCGGATGTGGAGGCCGTGGCGCCCAAGAAAGCAGGGGAGACGCCGTATGCGTGAGGAAGACCCATGAACAACTTCGACGCCGTAATCGCCGTCTCGCTCCGATTCGAGGGCGGCTTCGTCAACGATCCGCTCGATCCGGGGCAAGCCACCAATTGGGGCATCACCCTGGAGGGCCTGTCCGAATGGCGCGGGCATCGCTGCACCGTCGCCGATATGAAGGCTCTGTCCCGGGACGAGGCGGTCGCGATCTACCAGGCGCGCTACTGGACGCCGATGCGCTGCGCCGACCTACCGCCCGGTCTCGACCTGACCGTGTTCGACTTCGGCATCAACGCCGGGCCCGGGCGCTCCATCCCAATGCTCCAGCGTGTCGTGGGGCAGGTGGCGGACGGCCGGATCGGGCCGGCGACGATCGCGGCGGCGCAGTGCTCGGGCGTGGTGCTGCTCACCCGGATTAGTCAGATCGCAGCAGCGCACGAGGCTTACTATCACACCCTGCCAGGCTTTGAGCACAACGGGCGCGGTTGGACCGCCAGGGTGAACGCCTGCCAGGCCGCGAGCCAGGCGCTCACGGTCGGCGTGGTGCCGACCTCGCTGCCCGCCCACCAAGCCGGCGCTGCCGAAGCCGCGGGCGGCAATGCCGTGGACGCCCGTGCCGTCCGACGATGCCGCAACCACCGATCTCAACGAGGCGCAGCTTGCCTCCATCACAGGAACCTAACTCATGGACACCAAGACGTTCACCGCCCCGCTCATCGCCGCGGCCGAAGACCCCGTCATCGTCACAGCCGTCGTGTTCGTCGGCCTGATGACGCTGGCCACGTGGCTCCAGCACCGCAAGAGCCAGCAGCTCCAGCAGTTCGGCAACTGGATCGCGATGGGCGGTGGCCTCGCCTACAAGTTCATGGCGCTGCGGGCAGCAACAGGCGGCACGGCGTTGACCGCCGCCGGGATTGCCGCCTTGGAGCAGCAGGCGATCGGGCAGGGGGTGGCAGCGATCAAGGATGCCGCGGCCAAGGATGCCGGAAAGCTGCCCGACGACGCCACGCTGGCGGCGCACGTGGGAGGCAGCCTGGGCACGCTGCTGGCGGCCGATCCGACGGTCAGTACGGTTGGAGCGGCGGTGGCAACGGCGATCACGCCGGCGGGTGGGAGCGCTACGGCGCTGGCGGGACCGGCGGCAGCGGTGCCGAGTAAGACATAGCCGCTCGCAAAACGCGATCTGCGATAGACAAGCCGGCTAGGCTTGCGCGGATGAGAGACAAGAGCCCGGCAGGAGCGATCCTAGCCGGGCTTTCGTTCCCGAGCCACCCTCCACCTCTCCCTGACCCTAGCCGCCCGTTTGGCCCGCGATGTGCCGGGCCACAGGGCGTCGGGTAACGCACCCGTGTTGACAACCCCTTCACCTTGGATCCCTTATGCACTTGGCGGCCCACGGCGTATTTGCTGCTTGCGGGCCGTCGATAGATAGGAGGGGCTTGATGGAAAAGGTGCCAGTCATTTGTTTCGGCAAGCCGAAATGTTAGTCGATTTTCTCTACTAAGAGGCTGGCAACCCCGCTTACAAGCGGGGTTGTTTGGTTTTGGGGTGTGGAGGAAACAATGGATTTAAGTACGGTCATTACGGAATGGATTACCGCGTTAAGCACTCTTGCTTTGGCGATAGTGGCCGCATTCAGTTGCCTTAATAGTAGTGCAAGTTCGGAAACTATCCGAACAGATAAAGCTCTCAAGAGAAGCAGAGCAACATGCAGAGAGAAGAACCCGAGAATGGGAAACGTTAAAGGCCTGCGATCGATACGATTATGATCCAATAATTGAAGCGGCGACGCTTCGAATTTATACTGCTTCTAAATTTGGCACTAACTACGCACATCCTGATGTAGAAAAAAGAGATGTAATAATACTTTTGAATTACTTAGACGGCATAGCCATAGGTGTTGATCAAGGGCTTTACCTCGAAGAGGTGGTTAAAGATCATCTTGGACCTATTCTACAACATGCAGTAGAAAATTTTGTTCTCACCCAGGTCGCTGATAAAAAGGGGGTGGAAAAGCTCATAGAGCTTTACGATAGGTGGTTTAAACCTCACAATCCCACTAGCTATCGGTCCAGCGGCGCTGTGTAGGGCCTATTGCTTCGGCTGATTAAGTCAGTCCGCACCATTGTGACGCGCCACCTTTGAGCCGCCTTCCCGGCCCGCGCCCGACGCCACTCCGCCGGCTGTTGGCCCCGCCGACGATCGCGCAGGCCGCGGCGGCTGTTGTGAAGGTGCGCAGCCAGGGGGTGCCGTTGGGGCGGGTGACGGTGAAGCGCTTAGCTAGAGCGCTCTCTCCAACCGTTACCAGCCGCCTTCCGCTCCACCAAAGCGCCTAGCAGCGCTCGCATCTCGCCTGAGACCCGCGCCTCGCCACTGCGCATCCTGCCGAGGCTGCGCAGAATCGTGCCCATTTTGCGATCATCGCCGTATTGCAGCATCAGACGAGCAAGCGTCGATGGACCAAGCCCCAACGCGTCCAGCTTTTCAGAAAACCATGCGGCGCTTTCGGGCGAGCCACGCCCGGGTGTAGTCGTTTCCTGTTCCATGTCAGCCCGCTCCGTTGTAACCAGGAAACCGAGGCCGCTTTCGCGACCTCGGCCCCGGTGGGTTAGTAGAGTTGGAAGGTGAGGATGAAGCTCACCTTTCGACCCTTCTACCGGAAGCGCAGCTCGATGGGTCTGTCCTCCGTATCCCAGGCCCCATTGCCTGTGAACGAGAGTAGTATAAGACGTTTTGTCGTATTAAAGCAAGAACAATAAGACGCTTTGTCTTAATATTGGTCGATTGCTTTTTCGGTCCCGCCAACCCCGTCCTCACACCAACGCCACCGCCCAATCGTTGCTTTCCGGGCCGCCGTGGCACCGCCGGAAGAACCCCGCCACTAGGTAAACCTCCGCCGGCCGCGCCTTCAACGCCGGCCTCGCCGGAGCAATCCAAACAGAGCTTTTCGTTCGACAAACCGCGAACGATTTCCCAAAAACACAAAATCTTTCGCCTCGCAACCCATTGATTTACGCTTTTTTTGGCAGTTCTCCAAGCGGTAAGCCATACGCCACATCGGCCTGCCCGTCTCGTGAGAGACCAGGGGAACGGTGTGCGCACGCACACTGTTGTTCTTATCCGGCACGCGGGTGCCAAACATCCTGTTCAAGTGCCGCAGAACGTCCGGTAGGTTGGATCGACCCTGTCCGGCGGGGCCGCGAACCGGTCTCCGCCGGGCCTTTCCTCGTATGGCCGTGCCGTCGCCTCCAGCAGCGCCTCGAATGCCCCGAAATCGTCGCGCGTCACCGCCGCCGTGATCGCCTCTTCCACGAGGTGGTTGCGGGGGATGACCGCCGGGTTCACCGCCCGCATCGCAGCCGCGGCGCCAGGCCTCAGCTGCGCCCGCCAGCGCACCGCCCACTCGTCATAGGCCGCTCCGTCGGCGAACAGCACCCGCACGGCAGCATCCCCCTCCGGCCCCGCGGCCGCGTCGCACAACCGGCGGAACGTCAGCGTGAAGTCGGCGCGGTTGCGTGCCATGCGCGACAGCAGGTCCTGCGCCAGCGCGACATCCCCGTCTTCCGCCAGCCCGACCTTCCGCCGCAACCGGCCGAGATAGCCGGCCTCGAACCGCGGGCCGAATCCGGCCAGCGCGTCCTGTGCCACCTCCACCCCGGCATCCTGCGTTTCGGCGAGCAGGGGCAACAAGGCCTCGGCCAACCGGGTCAGGTTCCAGAACGCGATCGAAGGCTGGTTCGAATAGGCGTAGCGGGCACCCTCGTCGATGGAGCTGAACACCGCCGCCGGATCGTAGGCGTCCATGAAGGCGCAGGGACCGTAGTCGATCGTCTCCCCCGACACGGCCATGTTGTCTGTGTTCATCACGCCGTGGATGAAGCCGACCATCAGCCATTGCGGGATCAGCGCCGCCTGCCGTGCGATGACCCCGTCCAGCAATGCGCGATACGGGTTGGCCGCCGCCGCTGCCTCGGGGTAGTGCCGGGCGATGACGTAGTCGGCGAGCGTGCGGACGCCGTCCCCGTCGCCACGCGCCGCGAAATACTGGAACGTGCCGACGCGGATGTGGCTCGCCGCGACACGGGTGAACACGCCCCCCGGCAGCGCGGTGTCCCGCTGGACGCGCTCCCCCGTCGTCACCGCCGCCAACGCCCGCGTGGTCGGTATGCCCAGCGCCGCCATGGCCTCGCTGATCAGGTATTCCCTCAGCACGGGGCCCAAGGCCGCGCGCCCGTCGCCCCGGCGCGAGAACGGCGTCGGACCCGCCCCTTTCAGCTGGATGTCCCGCCGGGCGCCATCCTGCGCCACGACCTCGCCCAGCAGGATCGCCCGGCCGTCGCCAAGCTGGGGCGAGAACCCGCCAAACTGGTGCCCGGCATAGGCCTGCGCGATCGGGTCCGCCCCCGCCGGGATCCGGTTGCCGGACAGCAACGCCGCTCCTTCCGCCCCGCAGAGCAGGGCAGGGTCGATCCCCAGGCCCTCGGCCAGGCGCATGTTCACGCGGATGACGCGGGGTGACGGCACCTTCGTGGGCTCGACGCGCGCAAAGAAGCGTGGCGGCAGGTGGGTGTAGGTATTGTCGAAGGGGATGGCAGGGGGCATGCGGGCGATCCTCGGGCCTCCGGATATGGCTGCCGCGGCGCCCGGTTCCAAGCGGCCCCCCTTCGGCATCAGGCGGCAAGGTCCGCGGCCGCCGGCTCCGCCGTCACGATGCGATCGCGGTGCGCAAAGGCCCCAGGGCCGGCAGGATGTCGTTCTCCGCACGGAAATCCCGCCCATACAGGGCGGAGAACACGTCGACGCCCGCGCGATGCAGCGGCGCCGGCACGTCGGCCATGTCGGCCAGGCAAACCGTCGGCCACAATCCGAACGGCACGTCCTCCGTCACGTAGCGGCTGTCGAGTGTGGCGGGACCATTCGGATCGCCGCCGCGGCCGGCCAGGCTTGCCGCCATCTCGCCCATCGTCTCCCCGGTGGCGCCGAAGGACAGGCGGAAGTGCTCGGCCAGGGTGCGCACCCCGACATCGAGCGCGCGGGCGATGCCGAGCCGCTCGTCGTCCAGCGCCTGCATCAGCCGTCCGACCGCGTCCGTCGTGTTGGCGTACTGCTTCCAACCCTCGCCCTTTTCCATGCGGGTCAGGTTGCAAAGCGCGATGGCCATGTGGTTCTGCGGGTTCAGGTTGCTGAGCGCGATCGCGACCACGCTGCCCCGGTCCACGAAGCGGTCGCCGAACAGGGATGCGCACAGCGCCAGCCCGGCCGCGGCCGAACCGCTGGGCACCACCGCCAGATCAACGCGGCTGCGGATGTTGCTGACCCAGACCGCGGCAGGCCCCGCCTTGCGCCCGGTCACCAGCGTCGTGCCCCAGACCACGATCTGCGGCGCGCGGCCAAGCGCGGCGCATCGCGACCGCAGATACAGCGCGCTGAACGACATGTGCGAGCTGACGATCACCGTCTGGCTGTCGCCCAGATGCGGCGCACAGGCATCCATCACCGCGCGATGGCCATAGCCCGGCACCGCGATGATCACCACGCCGGCGCCGGCCAGCGCCGCCTGGCAACTGGAAGCGGCCGCGGCGCAGAACTCCCCCTCGATCGCGCCAGTGGCGGCGAGCGGGCCGGCCTGGGACCCCGTCGGCGACCATAGCGTCACCTCGTGGCCGTCCCGGCACGACAGGGCGGCCATGCCGAGCCCGATGGCGCCCGTTCCGATGATTGCGACCTGCATCTACCCGCCCTCTGCCATTGCCCGGTGCGCGACCCGCGTCCGTTCCTTGGGCAGGGCGGAGGCTGCCCCTGGACAGGAGGCTCGGCAACCAATTTATCGAACGCCGGTCGGGCGGCGGCGCCGCCGCCCGACCGGCCTGTTGCATCACGGCGGACGCGTCGGGCAATGATGGCGCTGCACGTTCGCGACAGGAGACCGCTTGATGATGGCACCCCTCTGCCGATGGTCCGGCTATGCCGCGCTGGCCCTGCTCCTGGCCCAGCCGGCGCACGCGCAGGAGGTGGATTCGGTCGTCAGGAAGCTGCAGGCCACCCACACACTGACCATCGGCTACCGCGAGACGTCGGTGCCGCTTTCCTTCCTGGACAAGGACAACAAGCCGGCCGGCTATGCGGTGGAGCTGTGCCAGGACATCGGCGAGGCGGCCAAGCGGGACCTGAACCTGCCGGAGATCAAGTTCAGCTACGTTCCCGTCAACATCCAGACCCGGCAGGCGCTGATCGCCAACGGCACGGTGGACATCGTCTGCGACGGCACCGTGCGCACCTGGGCACGGTCCAAGCAGGTCGCCTTCACCCCGGTGCACTGGGTGTCGGCCGAGCAGCTCCTGGTGCTGAAATCGTCCGGTATCAAGGACGTGGCCGACCTGAAGGGCAAGGTGGTCGCCATCGCCACCGGCGGCACCAGCGAGCCGACCGTGCAGCGGCTGATCGACCAGCAGCATCTGGACATCCGCGTGATGCGGGTGAACGACCATCCGGCCGGATTGCTGGCGGTGGAGAGCCGCCGGGCCGACGCGTACCTCAGCGACAACGCCGCCTTCTACAGCCTGATCGAGGCGTCCCACCATCCGGAGAATCTGGCCATCGTCGGCCCGGAGCTGAGCTACCAGCCCGAGGCGCTGATCATCCCGAAGAACAACCCGACCTTCGCGTGGACGGCCGGGCACCGCATGTCGGAGATGTTCAAATCCGGCGAGGCGGAGGCGCTGGTGACCAAGTGGTTCGCCCCGTTCGGCGTCGGCGTCAGCCCCAGGCTGCGTGCCGCCTGGGAGACATACTCCTTCCCGGAGTGAGCACCCGGCAATGAGCTACAGCTGGGACTGGGCGATCCTGCTGCGCGCGCCGTACGCCGGCTGGCTCTGGGTCGGCCTGGGCTGGACGCTCGCGCTGACGGTGGCCAGCTGGTGCATCGGCCTGGCCGTGGGCACGCTGGTTGGCACCGTGCGCAGCCTGCCATCCGGACCGCTGCGGGCGGTGGCGGCAGCCTATGTGGAGCTGTTCCGCAACGTGCCGCCACTGGTGCAGCTCTTCCTATGGTTCTTCGTGTTTCCCGAACTGGTGCCCGACGCGTTCGGCCTCTGGATCAAGCGGGACCTGCCGCAGCCCGAGTTCACCACCGCCGCCCTCGCCATCGGGCTGTTCGCCGGCGCGCGGGTGGCCGAGCAGGTGCGCGCCGGCGTGGCGGCGGCGCGTGGCCGGCTGTTGCAGGCGGCATTGGCCACCGGGCTGCGGCCCATGCAGGCATACCGGCTGGTGCTGATGCCGATCGCGTTGCGGCTGATCGTGGTGCCGCTGACGTCCGAGTTCCTGACCACGTTCAAGATGTCCGCCATCGCGCTGACCGTCGGCGTGCTGGAGCTGACGGCGCAGAGCCAGCGGATCGAGAACGAGACGTTCCATGGCTTCGAGGCGTTCACGGCGGCCACGGTGATCTACCTCGTGATCGGGCTGGGCATCACCGGCGCCATGCGCCTGCTGGCCGGGCACCTGCGCGCAGGCGGGATGGTGCATGGATCTTGACCCGTGGGTGATCTGGGATTCCGCAGGGTTCCTGGCGCATGGCTTGCTGCTGAGCGCATTGCTGGTGGCCGTGGGTGCAGCCGGGGGCACCCTGCTGGGCGGCGTGCTGGCCCTGGCGCGCGCCGGCGCCTGGCCGGTGGCGTTGGCCGCGTCCGCCTATGTCACGGTGATGCGTTCCGTGCCGCTGGTGCTGGTGCTGTTCTGGTTCTACTTCATGCTGCCGGTCTGGACGGGCCACCCGGTCGGCGCGCTTCCCGCGGCGCTGGTCGCCTTCGTGCTGTTCGAGGCGGCGTTCTACTGCGAGATCATCCGCGCCGGCATCGCGGCCGTGCCCGCTGGACAGGCAGCGGCGGCGGCGGCGACCGGGCTGCGGCCCTGGCAGGTGCTGCGATGGGTCGTGCTGCCGCAGGCGCTGGCCGCGATGCGGCCGTTGCTGGTGAACCAGGTGGTCATCCTGTTCCAGGACACATCCCTGGTCTACGTGGTGGCGCTTAGGGATTTCCTGACGGCCGCGAGCGTGATCGCGGGGCGCGATGCCCGCCCGGTCGAGATGTACGTCTTCGTCGCCCTGGTCTATTTCGTCATCTGCCTCGCCGGGTCGGTGCTGGCTGGACGGGGCAGGGCGGTGGCGGCGCGATGAGCGGGACACCGCCGATGGTGGTCCTGGACCGCGTCGGGAAATCCTATGGCGCGACGCAGGTGCTGCGCGACTGCTCCGCCAGCCTGGCGCGCGGCGAGGTGGTGGTGGTCTGCGGGCCGTCCGGCTCGGGCAAGAGCACGCTGGTGAAATGCATCAACGGGCTGGAGCCGTTCCAGCAGGGCCGCATCCTGGTGGAGGGTGTCTCGGTCGGCGCGCGCGGCACCGACCTGCCCCGGCTGCGATCGCGCATCGGCATGGTGTTCCAGCAATTCGACCTCTACCCGCACATGACGGCGCTGGGGAACGTCAGCCTGGCCCAGGTGCATGTGCTGCGCCGCAGCCGCGCCGAGGCGGACCGGCGGTCTATGGCGCTGTTGGCCCGGGTGGGGCTGGCGGACAAGGCCGGCCAGCGCCCGGCGACCCTGTCCGGTGGCCAGCAGCAGCGCGTCGCCATAGCCAGGGCTCTGGCGCTCGACCCCGCGGTCATGCTGTTCGACGAACCGACCTCGGCCCTGGACCCCGAGATGGTGGGCGAGGTGCTGGACGTGATGCAGGCCCTGGCGCAGGAGGGCATGACGATGGTGATCGTGACGCACGAGATGGGCTTCGCCCGCCGGGTCGCGGACCGGGTGCTGTTCCTGGACCGCGGCGTGATCCTGGAGGACACGCCGTCCGCGCAGTTCTTCGAGCGGGCGCGGACCGACCGGGCACGGCTGTTCCTGTCGCGGGTACTGCACCACTGACGGGTTCGCCCGTTTCATGGCCTTGCATCCGATGCTCCAGCGTGAAGTCGGCAGCCTGGTTCGCAAGGGGCTCGCTAACGGACTCGTCATCGGCCGTCCTGGAACGTTTGGACCGCGTCGTCCTTAGCCCGGGGGCTAGGCGCATCACGAACGGCCAGGTTCCAGGGCATGTCACCGTTCGTAGAGGGTCGCGCCACAGTCGAAAGGGGAAGAAGTGATGCGGGCACTATGCTGGCACGGCAAAGGCGACATCCGGTGTGACACCGTCCCGGATCCGACGATCGAGGACGCGCGGGACGTCATCATCAAGGTGAGCAGCTGCGCGATCTGCGGCTCCGACCTGCATCTGATGGATGGGCAGATGCCCACCATGGAGAGCGGCGACGTGCTCGGCCACGAGTTCATGGGCGAGGTGGTGGAGGTCGGCTCCCCGGACCACAAGCTGAAGAAGGGCGACCGTATCGTCGTACCCTTCAACATCAATTGCGGCGAGTGCCGCATGTGCCGCCTGGGAAACTGGTCGTGCTGCGAACGCTCGAACCGCAACGCGGCGATGGCGGCCAAGCAGTTCGGCTACGCCACGGCCGGGATGTTTGGCTATTCGCATCTGACGGGCGGCTACTGGGGCGGCCAGGCCGAATACGTGCGCGTGCCGATGGCCGATGTCGGCCCGATGAAGGCGCCGGAAGGCATGACGGACGACCAACTCCTATTCCTGACCGACATTCTTCCGACCGGCTGGCAGGGCGCCGAACATTGCGAGATCAAGGGTGGCGAGACGGTCGCCATCTGGGGCGCCGGGCCGGTCGGGCTGTTCGCCATCAAATCCGCCGTCCTCATGGGCGCGGAGCGCGTGATCGTGATCGAAGAGGTCGCGGAGCGCATCGAATTGGCGCGGCAGGCCGGCGCGACGGATATCATCAAGCTCAGCGACGAGGACGTGCTGGAGCGGATCAAGGAGATCACGCACGGCCAGGGACCCGATGCCGTGATCGACTGCGTCGGCATGGAGGCGAGTGCCGGCGGCCACGGCCTGATGGGCGTGATCAGCGCCGTGCAGGAGACCCTGACCAGCAGCCAGCGTCCCTACGCACTGGAGCAGATGATCACGGCGGTGCGGCCTTGCGGCATCGTGTCGGTGCCCGGCGTGTATGGCGGCCCGGTGCCGGTGAACATGGGTTCCGTGGTGCAGAAAGGCCTGACGATCAAGAGCGGCCAGACCCACGTCAAGCGCTACCTCGAACCGCTGACCAAGATGATCCAGGACGGCAAGATCGACCCCGGGTTCCTGATCACCCATCGCAGCACCGACCTGGCAGACGGGCCCGACCTATACAAGACGTTCCGCGACAAGCAGGACGGTTGCGTCAAGGTCGTTTTCAACCTCGGCTGAGTCCTGCGGCGACTTTGCCGAGGGAGGACGTACGTTCCCGGCGCCGGACATATCCGGCGCCGATTCGGCCGTCCGCCAAGCAATCCATGATGGGAACGACCATGTCCGCAGAGACGAGCTATGTCCGTTGCACCGACGATATCGAGACCATCCAAGCTGACGAGGCTGCCACCTTCGACGGCATCATCGCCACCATGACCGCCGAAAGCCGCAAGGTGGCCGACCGCGACGGGCGCACGGTGCGGGCGTCCCATGCCAAGAGCACGAGCCTCGTCAAAGGCACGCTCGAGGTTTTTGGAAACTTGCCGCCGCACTTGCGACAGGGTCTTTTCGCAGAGCCTCGCAGCTATCCCGTGCTCATGCGGTTCGCCCAGGGGCCGGGGGAGGTGCTGTCGGACAGCGTGTCGACCCACCGCGGGATAGGGGTCAAGGTCCTGGGGGTCGAAGGTGCGAAACTGCCTGGCCATGATGCGGCATCGCAGGACTTCGTGTTCGCCACGGGCGCGGCATTTGCCCAGTCCAACGCCTCGACCTTCCTGACGGCCATCAAGGGCATCGAAAAAGGCGTCGGCCTGCCGGAGGGAGTGAAGCAGGCGGTATCCAGCACCGCACGGGTCGCCAATGCTGCGTTGAACGCGGTCGGTGCAGACAGCGCCACGTTCGGCTTCTTCGGGCACACCAAGCGCAACCCGCTAGCCGACACCTATTTCAGCCAGGCCGCGCTGCGTTATGGCGACTACGTGGCCAAGCTGGCCGTGTTCCCGGTATCGCCCGAACTGGTCGCGATCATAGACGACACGCTCGATACCGGGTCGGACCCGGACGCCTTCCGCCACGCCGCGGTCGGTCATCTGCGGGCGCATGGTGCAGTGTTCGAGTTGCGCGTGCAGCTCTGCACCGACTTGGACGCCATGCCGGTGGAGGACGCCTCCGTGCCTTGGCCCGAGGACAAGAGCCCCTACTTGGCCGTGGCGCGGATCACCATTCCGGTGCAAGACGCCTACAGCCCGGCGCGCCAGGCCTATTTCGACAACGTCCTGTCGTTCCAGCCCGCCCACTGCCTCCTTGCACACCGGCCACTTGGCTCGTTGATGCGGGCACGGTTGGCGACCTATCAGGCAATGTCCGCCTATCGCCACGGCCAGGCTCACGAACGTCAATCCGAGCCGACGGACCTGAACCAGGTTCCGGACTGAGCCCGGCCACGAAAAGGAGTTCGCCGATGAAGCCTGTCATGCTTGCGCGGATGTTGGGCTGGTTCAGCCTGGCCCTGGGCGCGACCGAGATCGCGCTGCCCGCCTTCTTGTCTCGCCAGCTCGGCCTTGCGGGTGGCAAGCATCTCGTGCGCGCCTTCGGGGCGAGGGAGATCGGTGCCGGGCTGATGGTGTTGGCCAAGCCCGACCATGCGTTCGGGCCGTCGTCGCGCATCGTCGGCGATGCATTGGACATCGCGGTGCTCGCCCAGGCGCTCGGGCGCGCCAATCCCCGCCGGGGTGCCGCGCGTATCGCCCTGGGCCTGGTGCTCGGCGTGACGGCGCTGGACATTCTGTGCGCTTCGGCCCTTGCGAAGGCCAGCGTGGCCCGTCGGGAGACCGCGCGGCGCACGCGTAGCGCCCCAAGTGAACGCCTGACTGCAGGGTAGACCGCCATGCGATGAGCCGACTTGCCGGTCGCCCATCATGGCGTCGAAGGCTCCGTTCACATGAAGCGGATTGTGGAGCGGGCGCGGCCGGCGGAACACGCGTCAACCTCGCTGTCGTGCGCCGATAGGGCGGTTATGTCTTAAAGGTCTGTGCATCCGTTCATGGCTCGGTAACTGGCATAGACTAAGTTGCCAACGGCGACACGGCACGTCGTGCTCGAGAACGGGAGGCTTTTCGGGTGCAGCGATGGTCGACCCTCACGCGCGCTTTCCTCATCGCGGGCCTCCTGCAATCCGTCGCGGCCGTGGCGGGCTCACCCGACATCGACGGACAGCTTGCTCTTCAGCAGGTGATGGCGAAGTTCCGCCGGCCCGACGCCATCCCGTTTCCCCCGGACGATCCCTACTCGGACGCGAAGGCGGAACTCGGCCGGACGTTGTTCTTCGATCCGCGCCTCTCCGCAGCAGGCACCCAGTCCTGCGCGAGCTGCCATAATCCCGGTCTGGGTTGGCGGGACGGCCTGGCGTTAGGCATCGGCCACGACGCCCAGCCGCTGGCGCGTGCGACGCCGACCATAATCGATGTGGCATGGGGCGCGCTGATGATGTGGGACGGTCGCAAGGACAGCCTGGAAGACCAGGTGACAACCCCGATCGAGACCGCAACGGAGATGAACCTGCCGCTGCCGGCCATGGAGGCGCGGTTGACGGCCCTGCCGGGCTACCGGCGGATGTTCCAGGCCGCCTTCGGCAACGGCGACGTGACCGCCCCGAAGGTCGCGCAGGCACTCGCCACGTTCGGGCGCACCCTTGTCAGCAACGAGGCGCCGTTCGACCGCTGGATACGCGGGGACGCGCAGGCGATCGGCGAGGATGCCAAGCGCGGCTTCACCCTCTTCAACGGGCGCGCCAACTGCGCGGCATGCCACTCGGGGTGGCGGTTCACCGATGACGGTTTCCACGATATCGGCCTTGCCGGCGCCGATCTCGGACGAGGCGCCATCGTTCCGGACGAGCCGATGCTGGAGCGGGCGTTCAAGACCCCGACGCTGCGCAACGTGGATGCCCGGTCGCCCTACATGCACGATGGTTCGCTGCGGACGCTGAGCGAGGTGCTGACGCATTACGACACGGGCTTCATCCAGCGCCCCAGCCTCTCGCCGGAGATGCACCGGCTCGGCCTGACCGCTGCGGAGAAGGCCGACCTCATCGCGTTCCTGCATACGCTGACCAGCGACGACGATCCGATCGCCACACCCATGCTACCCGTTCTGGAGCAGACCCCGTGACCTCAACACGCCTCCTGCGGCTGGCAGCCGCCATGGCCGCCCTGCTGCTCGGCGCCGCCGGCACCGACACGCCCGTGTCGCAGAAGGACAAGGAGTTCAGCCAGGCCCGGCTTTCGCTGCATCCCGGCGACACCGTGGTCTTCAGCAACGACGACACCGTGGTGCACAACATCACGGTCCGGGACCCGAGTGGCGCAAACCGCCACGGCGTGGTCCAGAAGCCTGGCGACACAACGTCGATCAGCTTTGCCGATATCGGCGCCTACACGGTCTACTGCCTGATCCATCCGAAGATGCGTATGGCGGTCGATGTCCAATGAGCAGCACGGCAACGGGATGCGCCGTCCTGTTGCGGCCGCATGGCGGGGATTGACGACGTGCGCCTGTCGATCCGCACCAAGGTCCTGCTGGGCTGCATCCTGCTGGTGACCTGTACGATACTCCTCGGCCTGCACTCGATCCGTAGCCAGCGGACTCTGGGGTCGCTCGCATTGAAGATGTACGACGAGGCGTTCATGGCCGTGAACTTCGTGCGCAGCGCCGAGACGAAGTTTGCCCGCCTGCAGGGCGCCGTGGGCGAGCAGGCCGTGTTCGAGGCCGCGAGCAGGGCGTCTCCTCGGGCGGCACCCCTGAGCGAGCGCGAACTCCTGGTCGCCCGCGCGCGGGGTGCGGCGGACATCCCCGCCGTAGCGGAGGCCGCGACGCCGAGGGTCCTGGATGCGGCCATGGTAAGAGGCGCCGTGACCGCGGCGATCGAGGATTTGGACGTCGCAATCGAACGGGCGACATCCACTCCCGCCAGGGATGCCGCCCTGGCGGTGCGCAGCAGCCTGGGGGCGCTGGTGCCCACCGAGGATGCCATGGTGGATACCCGGCGCATCGGCGCCGCGATCGGCGCCATCGCGGCGAGCTTCGAAGCGACCGCAGAGACGTTCGCGCAGGATGGCTTCGTCTATCGTTTGACCGCCGAGGCCGCCATGGCCGGTGCCGAGCGATCCGCCCACCTCGCCATCGCCGTGTCGGTGTTCGCAGCCCTCCTCGTCACGCTCGCGCTAAGCCAGTCCATCGCTCCCGCGATCCGGCGGGCATCGGCCGTCGCGGTTGCGATCACCGACGGCAAGCTGGACAACATCGTCAGGCTGCCGCGGCGTACGGGAGCCGACGAGGTCGCCAAGCTGCTCTACGCGCTCCACCAGATGCAGGCAGTCCTTCGTGCGAACCTGGAGGAGGCCGCCGCCCACGCTGCGGCCAAAGAGGCCCAGCGGGTCGCCGAGCGCGGGCGGACCCACTGCATCGACGGGCTCGTGACGGGGTTCCAGTCCAGCACCGCGGAACTGGCGATGGCGCTTACCACGGCCTCGGACGCGATGACCGCCTCGGCGCGCACCCTCACCTCGGTAGCGGGCGATACCGGGCGCAAGGCGGACATCGTCGCGGTCGCCGCCGCCCAGGCGAATGACGGCACTCTCAGGGTTGCCGCAGCGACGAAGGAGCTGCTGGCCTCCATCAACGACATCGCGGCTGCGGTCGCCGGGTCGTCGGAGACCGTCGATCAGGCGGTGGTCGATGCCCGCCGGACGGACGTCGTGTTCCGCGCCCTGGCCGACGGTGCGCAGCGTATTGGCGAGGTCGTGGCCTTGATCGACAGCATCGCGGGCAAGACCAACCTGCTGGCGTTGAACGCCACGATCGAGGCGGCCCGTGCGGGCGAGGCCGGCAATGGCTTCAAGGTCGTGGCATCGGAGATCAAGCAACTCGCCGCCCAGACCGCGCGCGCCACAAGGGACATTGGCAGCCAGGTGCACCAGATCCAGGGCGCGACCAGGGAGGCCATCGGCGCGGTGGGTTGCATCGTTCAAACCATCGAGGAGATCGGCAGGACCGCGGCCACCATCGCCGCGGCCGTCAGGCAGCAAGGCAACGCGACGTCCGAAATCGCGCGGAGCATCCAGACAGCAGCCAGTGGCACCAGCGGCGTCACCGCCACCATCATGGGCGTGGCGCACGCCGCCCGTGCGGCGGAGGCCGAGGCCGACCGCGTGCTGGCGGCCGCCACCTCGCTCTCGGACCAGGCGAACTGCCTGTCGCAGGACGTTCAGGGCTTCATTTCGGGCGTCCTCACCGCCTGAGAGCGAACCCGCACCCTAAATCGGCTTGGAGGCGAACTGCCTGAAGGCATCGCCGAAGTCCGGATGCCAACGTGACAGGGGCGGCCGGTTTTCGACGATGTCTCCGGCGCCCCACAAGATGCGGCGTTCGTCCAGTGCCCGCGGCGTGTCGTTGTCCGGGCAGAGGATGTAGAAATCGCCATGTGCAAGCCGCTCCAGCATGAACTCCACGGTTTCCATCGGGGTCCAGGCCGCATCGGGCTTCGTGGCCCGGCCCTGGGCGGTCAGGGGGGTGAAGACAAACCCCGGAATGAGCAGGTGGGCGGTGATCCGGCACTCCGGGGTATTGCGCAACTCGTGCTGCAACGCCTCCGTGAAGGTCTTTACGCCCGCCTTCGCCACGTTATAGGCCGGGTCGCCCGGTGGCGTGGTGATGCCCTGCTTCGACCCCGTGTTGACGATATAGCCCGGCCGGCCGCGGGCGGTCATCCCTGGCGCGAACACGCGGCTGCCATGGATGATGCCCCAGAGGTTCACGCCGATCACGCGTTCCCACGTGTCGTTCGAGCCGAACACGGAGCTTCCGGGCTGGATGCCAGCATTGTTCATGAGAAAATCGGTGCCGCCGAACCGATCCCGCACGGCCGCTTCCAGACGCCGGACGTCCTGCTCCCGGCTCACATCGGCCACCATCGTCATGATGGTGTCGGCAACAGCCGGGTTACCCTGGCGGACATGGTCGGCGGCACGGGCCAGGTCGCCCTCGTCCAGGTCAGCGATGCAGATTTTCATTCCCAGCCCGGCCAGCCTGACCGATGCCGCCAAGCCGATGCCGGACGCGCCGCCGGTGATGACGGCCACCGTATCGGGAGGAAGGGCAAGCTGGGACATGGCCGAACCTCGTTGCTTGCCGGCGTTGGATTGCCCGTTCAATCCCACCTGACCGACAGATCAGACGGCCGACGCGAATGATGCCGGCCGCGGCCTAGCCGACCGCCATGCTCAACGCGCGCTGCATTTCGGTCAGCGCGCCGCCCAGCGTGCCCCGGATCGAGACGCGGACTCCGAACGGGTTTTCGTCGACGGCCTCCACGCGCTCATCGGCTTCGATGTAGTCGTGGAACGCCTTGATGTTCGACAGGGCCTTGGCAGCCGCGGCGCGGAACGCCTCGCCGGCGGCACGGTCCAGGTCGGCCACGGCGGCCATCATCGGCACGCGGAAATTGCCGGTGATGCCATTCAGCCCACTCTCCGCGATATCCTCCAACTCTTCGTCGTCGCTGGCGCGCAACGCGGTCTGCAATGCCGAGATCTGCCGATCCACCTCCTCCGTCGCGTCCTGGTAGGCTGTACGCGCCTCCGACCAGGCTGACCGAGCCGCTTCCAGATCCGCCCCGTCACCGGTAGGCGTGGCTGCCAGCGACCGCAACCGGGCCATCGGCGCTTGCGCCCCGGTCGCACTGCCAGCCCGTAGGGCCGTGTCGGCAAGCTTCCATTGCTCGCGGACGGCCGCCGTGCGGTCCGGCAGCTTGGCGGCCAGCTTCAGGCCCGGCATCAGCCTCTCGAGCTCGGCGCGCAGCGCCGTCACGGCGGCATCCGCACCGGCGCTGTCGGGGCTCGCTGCCAGACCCTCCAACTCGCCGAGCAGCCGGGCGGCTTCCGCCACGTTGCCGCCCTTCAGCGCCGCGTCGCAGGCACGGTAGCCGCTCCGGCTTGCCTCGGCACGGGGCGCGTCGGTGTCGGCGATCCGCTTCAGGGCCGGGAACAGGTCCTGGAGCCTCGCTCGCAGCCGCTCCAGCTCGGCAGCGTCCGCCGCCCCATCCTGCGCGGGGTTCACGGCCACGGCGTCGTCCTTGTCCTCCTCGTCGCCGGGCTCGTTGATCTCGCCGTCCGGCCCGAAGATCTTCACCTTCGTCTTCAGGCCCCAATGCTTGAACAGGCTCCGCAAGGCCCGGCGCATGCCGGGTACGGGCGTGTCGTCGCAGTGGAATTCCGCCAACCGCGCGCCCTCTGCGGTCATGGTGCCGCAGCCGCCGCGGGATGTGCCGCTCTCCTTGCGGGCCAGGCGCATCAGCTGCTCGGGCGCCTTGCGGGAGTGCAGGGCCAGGGCGTGGTCTTCCGGGCTGCGGCCCAGCGAGAAAGCGAAATTCATTGGCTTGCGCCGCGCCCGCATCAACCCGCGCTGGACAGTCTCCTGCCGGAACAGGGCGGGACCGTCCTCCTGTTCCTCGTCATCTGCCTCGGCGCTGTCCGAAGCCGCGTCCGCCACGGTGGATTTCAGTGAGATTTTGTTCCGCTTGAACCACTCATTGATCTGCTTGGCCATTCCCGGCAGCGGGCTGTCGGTTTGGAAGACTGCCTCAGTCCCTTCGCAATACACGGTTCCGCCGCATGCCTTGGAACCGCCTTCCTTGCGGGCCAATGGCAGCAATTGCTCCCCCGTCTTGCCGCGCTCGGCAATCAGCACAGACAGGTCGGCGGACGCACCGGCCGCAAAGGCGAAGCCGACGCCTGCACCTGGCCGGGCGTCCTTGATGACCTTACCGGTCTTGGCTGGGTCGATGGCGGCCATTGCAGTCTCCTTCCGGTCTAAACGCCACGGAACTCTTTGCTGGAAGGTAATGGTGACATCTGTGCCCGGCCAGGGTCAACAGGACCCGGGCTCGACCCGGGGCTCGACCCGGGCAATCGGCCGTGCGACGCTGCGCTGGCGCGAGGATGGTCCCTCGGTCCGGGGTGTCGTCACCGCTTCCAGAATTTGAGGCGGCCCATCCCCACCTTCGCGGCGGGTTCCGCTTCTGGCGGCGCGGATGCGTCCTCGGCGAACGGATCGGCCGGATCCTCGGCGAACGGGTCTGCCACTCCGGGCGTTGCTTCTGGTTCCTCGGCGAAAGGGTCCGCGAACGCGCCGGTCGGCCCGGCAGGCTCCTCGGCGAACGGGTCGGCCAAGCCGGTCGCCGGGTCGGGCGCTGCCGCGACGAGCCCCGCGGGTTCGGCCGCCGGCGCCGGATCCTCCTCCGCGAACGGGTCGTTGGCCGGGGCAGCGGCGTCCGTCGCGGGATCATCGGCGAACGGATCCTCTTCCGGCGCCGGTGTCGGGTCGTCGGCGAAGGGGCTGGACGCGGCGGCGTCCTCGTCGGCAGCGAACGGATCGATGGCGGCCACGGCGATGGCGGGCGCCGCGATGGCCGTCGCGATGCCGGACGCAAGGTCTGCCCGAAGCTGCTCCATGTTCATCTGCAAGCGCGCCACGGTGGTTTCCAACGCCGTCACCTTGGCGCGCAACTGGTCGCGTTCCTTCGCCGCGTCCGCCGCACTCGCATCCAGCCCGGCCTTGGACGCTTCCAGCGCCGCGAGCATCGGCTGCACGTAGCCTTCCAGCGCGCCATATTGCAGCTTCAGCGTTTCGATCATGTCGGCGGCATCGTCCATGTCGCGCACCGTCGGGTTGGGCGGCGGCACCGGCGCAGCTGGTGCGTCCTCGGCAGGGCGGCGGGCCGGCGGCTCGGCCAGCGCATCCTCGCTAAGCCATTTCGAGACGAGGATGTAGGGGATGTTGAGGTTCTCGGCGATCCGCCGGTAGCTCCAGCCCTTGTCGCGCAGCTTTTCCGCGGCCCGGCGCCGGTCGGCCTGTGCCAGCAGCCCCGCACTCGCGGCAGTGCCGGCCGTCACCGTGTCCGTGCCGTCCACCGACATGACGGACGCGACGTTGATCGACTCGCTGTTCTGGCTGTCCCGGTCGCTGCTCATGCCGCGATATCTCCGCGGCGGCGCGGCCGTCCGCACCGTCCCGGCGCACCATCCCTTTCCCGTGCGAAGGTGGCAAGCGCCCGCGCCCCTTGAACCGCCAGGCAGCCTCTCGTAACGAAGTTCAGGCAAGGCGCAAGCCGGCAGGAGGGAGGGGATCGTGGTGCGCAGCGGGTGGTCGCCGGGTTGGACGCGGATGCATTGACCGTCCAGGTCGTCTCCGGCGCGATGACCGCCTGCAGCTTCGGCCTGGCGCCAAGCACCCTGGAGGTGCTGCCCATCAACCGGGCGATGTGCGGCGGAATGCCTGCCGCCACGATCATGGACAACGTCCCGATCATGAACATCGTGCCGTTCGGCATGTGCAGCAGCCCGGCCAACCCCGAGGTCATCGCCGCGACCGCCGCCGCCTTGGGCGTGCTGACGCCGATGCCGTGCGTGCCTGCGACGGTCACCCCATGGATCGGCGGTGTCCCGACGGTCCTGGTGGGATCGCTGCCCGCCCTGACCAACAGCTGTCAGCTCATGTGCCTCTGGGCCGGGATCATCACCGTGACGATGCCGGGCCAGTTCCAGACGCTGCCCGGATAGGGCCAGTTGGCGGCAGCGGTCGCCGGTATGGCTAATCGTTGCGGATAGCGCCGGGCTAGCCCTGTACAATGAGCGATGCTATCAGATACGTTATGGAACCTCACCCTTCCGGGTGGGAAGACAGTCACGGCGGGGGGATATGCGCTTCAATCGCCTGCAAGGCGCCGTTTTGGCGGGCTGCGTTGTGGCTCTCGTGCTCGTCTGCTTCGTCGGCGGCTTCTTCTCGGCGGTTTATCTCGGAGAGCTTGACCCGTCGACCGCCACGAACGTGACGAAGGCGGCTGTCGGCCAATCCGAATACCTCGCCCGCGCCCGCGCCGGCCTGCTGTCCCGGGGACAGCAGATCGCGCGCCGGCCCGTCTTCGCCGTGTCGACCTTCGCCGCCAGGCCTGTCCAGGCGTTCTACAAGACCATCCCCGGGGCGTTGCGCCCCGTGAGTCCGCAGGCGGCCTTGGACCAGGCGTTGCGCGCCCAGGCAACACAGGCCGACGTCGCCGTCGCCAGTGCTGCGCGCCAGACGGCCAGTGCCGTGCAGGCCGATACCTCCCCAGGGGCGGGCCCGTCCGCGACTCAGCCAGGCGCGGCGGCACCGGCGACGGACGCCCCGCCCGCAGGCGCGACACCGCCGGCTACAGCCGCCGCGGAGAAGCCGGCGGCAGTGCCGGACGTGCCGGTGCGGACCCTGCCGCCTGCCTCCATCGTGCCAGGCAGCGCCTACGCGGTGGAACTGGCGAGCTTCCTGCAGCCGGATACGGCCCGCAAGTTCGCCGCCGCGATGCAGGACCGCAAACTGCCAGTGAGCATCGTGGTGCAGAAGGACGCGGGCGGCCGGGATTGGCAGCGCGTCCGCCTCGGCCCGTTCCCCACCCAGGACCAGGCTGCCCGGCAAGTGGCGGCCCTCCAGGCGGACAACCTGCCCGGCGTCGTCGTCGAGGAACCTGCGGTCAGCGCCCCGTCCTGATGCGGCCGCCGGGAATGCGGTTGCTGGCGCTTGCCACATTGTTTCTTGCCGCGATCGTCCCGGGATGCGGATTGTTCTCGGCCTCCGTTGCTGTAAGGTCGATCAGCTTCAACGTGTCCGCCGAGGCGAATGGCAACGCCCCTATCCCCGTCGACCTCGTGCTGACCAGTGCGAAGGACATCACCACGACCGTCATGGGGCTGACTGCCGCGGAATGGTTCAGCCGGAAGGCGCAGTTGATGCGGGACGCGCCGGACACGCTGCGGGTCGAGAGTTTCGAACTGGTGCCTGGCAGCATCATCGAGCCGCGCCGCGTGCCCCGTGACCCGACACCGACCGACGCGATGCTGTTCGCCAACTATCAGACGCCCGGCGACCATCGGGAGCGCCTGACCAAGCAGGAGGACGTGTCCGTGATGCTCGGTCCGCGCGACATGAGCGTCCAACCGTGACGGTACCGTTGGAGGTGCCCGACGGGGTGCAGTGGCACGAGGGCATGATGCTGGCGCCGCAGCATTTCCAGCAGCAGGCGTTGCGCCACGAGCGGGCGCTGCAATTCCACCTGTCTGCGGGCCTGCCGTTCCACTGGGGCCTGCTGGCGCTGCTGCTGGACCGCGTGGCCCTGGTGACGGGAACGGTGCGCGTGCTGGAGCTGGATGCGGTGATGCCGGACGGGACCATCGTGCGCCACCGGCCCGGCGCCGGAGCCGACCTGGACCTGGACCTGACCTCGCTGGCCGAGGCGGCGGCGGATGTCGCGGTCACCATCCACCTGGCCGTTCCCGCCGCCAAGCCCAGCGGCGTGTCGGCACCGGGCGACCTGCCGCGCTACCGCTCCGTCGAAGGCCCCGCCGTGCCGGACGAGTCGACCGGCGAGGGCGAGATCCGCATCCCGCGCCTGCAGCACCGCCTGTCGCTGATCGCCACGGTCGGCCCCACGCAGAAGCCGCCGCAGAAATTCACCACCATGCCGATCGCCGAGCTGGCGTTCCAGAACGATGCGTTCGTGCTGACCGAATACGAGCCCCCCAGCCTGGCCATGCCGGAGGAAAGCGTGCTGGGACGGATGTGCGCCGACCTCGCCCGGCGGGCGCGGGAGAAGGCGCTGTTCCTGCTGGACCAGATCGGCAGCGCCGACGGCGCCCAGACCGCCAACGTGCGGGAGGCCCGGGCGGAGATCCAGGGCCTGGTGACCAACCTGCCGCAGCTCGAGGCCTTGCTGGCGACCGGGTCGGCGCACCCGCTGAGCGTCTACCTGGTGCTGTGCGGCATGGTCGGCAGCATGGCCGCCTCCGGCACCGGCACGCTGCCGCCCGTGCTGGGCCGCTACGACCACAACAACTGCCGGCCGGCCTTCGCCGAAATCCGGGACTACATGATGCGGTCGCTGGAACGGGTGCGCGAAAGCGTGTCCAGCATCGCCTTCCAGCTCGACAACGACCGCTTCAGCCTGACGATGCAGGCGGCCTGGCTGGATCGTGCGCTGGTGGTCGCCGTGCGGCCGTCGGTCTCGATGACGGAGCAGGACCTGATCACCTGGATGCGCGGCAGCCTGATCGCGTCGCGCAGCAAGATCGAGACGCTCTGGGAGATGCGGGTGATGGGGGCCGGCCGGCGGCCGATCGATGGCCGGCCCGACCTGGACGTCGCCCGCAGCCGGGGCGCTGTGCTGTTCGAGATCGACACGGACGGCGACCTGGTCCTGCCGGACGAGCCGTTGGACATCTGGAACGCGGACGGACGCGGCGGGCGCCGCCGGCCGTTGGAGATCGTGCTGTACTACCGTGCGGCCGGTGAACACGGTCCCGTCCCGGGCCGCGCCGTCGCCCGTTCCGGCGCGCCATGATCGGTGGCGGGCATCGCGGGGAGGATCAGTCTTTCGGCCTGGTTCCCTTCTTCGTGGAGTTTCACGCTGAACTCCTGCGGCTGAAGCGCATCGCCGCGCAGGCGAATGCCCCCGGCCTGCTCGCCCCGGTGCCGGACGCCGATCCGGACTACATGGTGCGACGCCTGCAATCCCTGCTGGAAAGCCAGACGGTGCTGGCGGGCCGGCGGGCCAGCAGTATCGCCATGGAGCATGTGCGGGAGGCGCAATACGTGATGGCCGCCCTGGCGGACGAGACGTTCCTGTACGGCATGGACTGGCGTGGGCGCACCGCCTGGCGGGAAAACGTGCTGGAGTTCCGGCTGTTCGGCACCCGCAACGCCGGGGAGCAGATATTCGCGTCCATCGAGGAGATGCTGCGCCTGCAGGACCGCCGGCAGGCGGAGTTGGCGCCCATCTACATCCTCGCGCTCAGCCTGGGATTCCGCGGCCGTTTCCGGGCCGCGCCGGATCGCGGGATCGCCGCGGTCAAGGGCTATTCCCGGCGGCTGTTCGAGTTCGCCTTCGAGCGCCCCGTCGATCTGCAGGCGCCCGACCAGGTGCTGGCGGCGGCGGCGTACGGGCCGCCGCTGACCGGCTCCGCCCGTCGCCACCGCCTGTTCCGACCGACCTGGCCGCTGGCGCTGGCGGGGATCGTCGTGGCCTTCCTGCTGGTGTCGGAGGCGACCTGGCTGGTCATGGCCGCGCCGCTGGGCCGGGCCGCCGGTCGCGTGATGGCGGCCGCCGCGCCGGATACCCCGCCACTGTTCCTGTTCGGCAGGTAGCCGGGGGTGTTCGCCAGCGCCGCCGCATTCCTGTCCGACCACGAGGTGCTGGTACTGGTGGTGCTGGCGCTGCTCGGGCTGCTGGCGGTCATCGGCGTGGTGCTGGTCCTGCGCCGCGGCAGCGCCAAGGCGCCGGCCGCCCCGCCGCCGCAGGCAGAGCCGCCGGCAGACCCCGGGACGGATGCGGGCGACCGGGTGCCGGCCGCATCCTGGCGCGAAACCCAGCGCGGGTTCCGCCGCGGCTTGCGGATGTACCGCCAGCAGGTCGCCGGGTCGCGCGACATGACGCTGGCGCCCTGGTACGTGGTGCTCGGCCCGGAAGGGGCGGGCAAGACCACGCTGCTTGCCGGGCTGGACGGGATCAGGGATGCCGAGGAGGCGGCCACCCAGGGGGCGAGCTGCGGCTGGCGTTTCTTCGACGATGCGGTGGTGCTGGACGTCGCGGGCCCTGCCGTGCTGCGGGCCGATGGCGGCAGGCCCGGCAACGGGGCATGGCGTGCCTTCCTGGCGGCCTTGCGCCGGGCCCGCCCGGCCTACCCGGCCGATGCGGTGGTGCTCGTGCTGCCGGCCACCGGGCTGGTGGATGCCTCCGGCGCGCCGCTCGCCGCCGCGGCCAATTCCGCCCGCATCCTGTCGGACAAGTTGTGGCAGGCGCAACGCGTGCTGGGGCTGACGCTGCCGGTCTACGTCGTGGTCACCAAGTGCGACCTGATCCCCAGCTTCCACACCTTTGCCGGCGTGCTGCCGCCGCGCATGCGCGACAGCATCTTCGGCTGGACCAACCCGAACCCGTTGGACATGGCATACCGGACCGACTGGATCGACGCGGCGTTTGGCGGCTTGCGCGCCGACCTGCTGCGGACGCAGGTGGAGCTGTTCGCCGAGGATCCCCATCCGGACATTGCCGACGAGCTGTTCCGCTTCCCGGCCCAGTTCGGCCTGCTGAAGGAGCCGCTGCGGGCGCAGCTGGACATCGTCTTCCGCCGCACCGCCTTCCAGGAAGCGTTGATGCTGCGCGGCATCTACTTCACGGGCATGGTCGCGTCCGTGACCGAGGAGAACTGGTCCGGGGCCGAGGCTGCCGGGCCGGTGGGGTTCGACATGGCCCTGCCGGGCTATGCCGCGACCGCGCTCGCCAGCCCGGTGATCGATGAAGCCGGCCAGCCCACCCTGCCGGGGTCGGACGCCCAGGTCGCGTTCAGCCGCGACCTCTTCGCCACGCGCATTTTCAAGGAGCGCAACCTCGCCCGGCTCAGCAGCCGCTACAAGTTCGAGCGGGACCGGATCGAGTTGGCCTGGCAGGTCGGCACGGCCTGTGCCGCGCTGCTGGCGGTCGCGCTGTTCATCGCCGGCGTGTCCGGCACGGGCGGGTTGCGCGACGGGTTCCTGCCGGCCTTGTCGCGCGTGCCGGAGCAGATGCGGGCCATCGGCGGGTCGGCGGGCCGCGCCGGAGCGGTCGAGGACCTGCAACGATCCTACTCCCGGATGGACGAGGATTGGAGCAGCCCGCCTTGGCCGCCCTCGCTCGTCAGCGGGCTGGAACGGCGCGTCGCGACGGCCTTGTCGGTGGGCTACAACCGGATCGTCATGGGGGCGGTGCGCGACAACCTGGTCCAGCGCCTGGCCGCGTTGGGAGAGGATGCCAGCGACCCGGTGGCGGACGAGTCCGAGTTCGGCGGGCTGCGCGACTTCCTGGGGCAGGCCGTGCTGCTGGAGCGCTACGCCGGGGTGTTCGATTCGGTGGCCGGCACGCCCGACCTGACCGGCGTGCCGGAAATGGTGAAGTGGACGACGGGCGTGGACCTGTCGCCCGAGTTCATGCGGCGGGCGGCGACGCTGGGCTTCACCCAGGCGCCCAGCAACCGCGCGCTGGATGGGGCCTCGTTGGACGCCGTCTTGCGGCCGATCGCGTTGGCCGACTACCGCGCCCGCGCCTCGGCCCGGCTGGACCGGCTGATGACGGGCTTCATCGACCATATGGGCGTCGGCAGCGACAGCATGGGCCAGCTTCGCGATGTCGGTCTGTCCATCGATGCGGCCGCGCGCCAGGACCCAGCCGCCGGGACCGGCGCGGCGTGGGAGGCGGTGCTTCGCGGCTTGCGGTCGGTCGGCACGGGCTTCAGCGCGTCGGACAAGGTCGTTCTGCGCAACGGCGTCGATTTCGGCCCCGACCTGCAACCCTTGCTGGACCTGGTCGGCAGTTCCGCACTGTTCGGTCCGGACACCCGGGCCCGGCTGGCGGGCCGCCTGCGCGCCGCCGTCAAGAACGCGCAGCCACAGTACCAGCCCATCGATACCGCCATCGGCAGCCTTGCCACCGTCGACATGGGGCGTAACCAGGTCGTCCTCTCGGGCATCTCGCAGTCGCTGCAATCGGCCTTGCAGGGCCTGTTCGCCCACGGCTTCATGGCAGCCCGGTCGCAGGATCCGGGCACCCCGCTCGCCGGCGCCGCCACGCGCTGGGACGTGACGCGGCTGGAGGGGGCGTCGGCGCTGGCGGATGATTTCGCCCTGTTCCGGGTGCGCGACCTGCAATCCTTTCCGCGGGCGCTGCAGCCGAGCATCCTGGCCGCCGCGCAAGGCCGGTTGCGGGACAACCTGCTGGCGCGGGTGAGGCAGGCGCAGGTCGCGATCGCACCCGGCGACACGGACCTGCAAGGCACCGTGCGGGCGGAGGTCAGCGCGGCGCCGGTGCTGAACAACATCGCGCGCAGCCTGGCGGAGGCCACCATGCCGGCCGACGCCGCCGCGGTCGGCGCGGCGCTTGGCAGCAGCGCCGCCGCGTTGATGGCGCAGGTGGATGGCGCGCTCGAGTCGGGCCAGTTCTTCAGCGTGGGCCGGGCGCGGCCGGGCCTGTGGGACAATGGCCGGCTGGACGTGGCCGGCCTGTTCGGCGTGCCGACGCTGGGCGCGGTGGGCGACCTGATGACGGACCAGCGGCAAGCCGTCACCAGCCTGGTCCGCGACGACGCCCAGCCGCTGCTCGCGATCATCGCCGCCAATCCTGCCGGACGCGCGGCGCAGCCTGCGCTGGTGGACAAATGGGCGCGCCTGTCGGCCGATGTCGGGCGGCCCGGCGACAACCGGCCGGACAGCGCGGCCAACCGGCTGGTGTCCTTCGTCCGTGCCGAGCTGCCGGACATCGACCTCGGCACCTGCCGGGCAAGCATGTCCAAGGCGATCGCGGGCGCCGCCACGGACTGGTTCTCCGGCAGGCTCGTCTCGATCGCACAGGCCGTCGCGGCCAGTTGCAACGACGTGCTCGGGCAGCAGGCCAGCACCGGCTACCGTGCCGTGGCCGCGTCGTTCAACCAGTTGCTAGCCGGGCGCTATCCCTTCAGCGCGTTGGAGGACCGTATCGCCCGTCCGGCCACGGCGACCGGGCTGGGGGAGTTCTTCCAGGTGTTCGACCGGGAGGCGCCCGGCATCCTGTCGGCGTACCAGGCCAAAGGCGGCTTGGACGAGACATCCCGCCGCATTGCGGAGTTCATGGCGCAGATGGCCCGGGTGCGGGCCTTCACGGCGTCCCTGGTTCCCGGGCCGGACAACGGAGCGCCATCGTTGAAGGTGGATGCCGGGTTCCGCGCCCACGGCCTGGCCGAGCGTGGATCGCGTGAGATCATCGATTGGCAGTTGCTGATCGGCCTGGACCGCAGCACGAACTTCCAGCCGGCGACCCTCACCTGGCGGCCCGGCGACCCCGTGCAGGTGAAGCTGCGCTGGGCCAAGGACGGGTTCGTTCGGCCCGTGGACGCGCCGGGCGGCGTGGTGGACGCGGCGGACCGCAGCGTGACCTACCGCATGGACGGCCCGTGGGCGCTGATCGCGTTGCTGCAACGGTTCGGCGAAGGGCCGGCCCTGATCGGGACGCAGCTCGCCTTCGACGCGGTGGTGCGGACCACCCTGCCGGACCCGGCGCGCAAGCAGGCCGGGTCCGGGCCGGACCTGCTGGATAGCGGCACCCCATCGGTCCAGGCGCGGGTATACATCGATATCGGCGTCTCGGCCGCGTCGCGCACCGGGCCGGATGGCAAACCGCTCCCGGAAGGACGATTGCAGATGCCCGTGTTTCCGGTCGTGGCCCCGTCCGAGGGCCTGCCCGCCTATTCCTACGGGTCGGGACGGCGGCGGCCATGACCGAGGGCGCTCAGGACATGGTCTCGCCGCCGGATCCGCTGCTGGCACCCATTCCCGGCAACGGCGGCGGGGCAGGCGAGGATCTGCGCTACGACCCCGTGTTCGACCTGATCCAGGAAGCCCGGCGGGAGGACGACACCACCACGCCGCAGGGTATCTGGACGACGAAGGTCAAACGGGCCGACTGGGCCGCGGTCCGGGCCGAAACCGAAACCGTGCTGCGGACGCGCAGCAAGGATCTGCAGGTCGCGGCTTGGCTGCTGGAGGCGTGGCTGCAAATCGACGGCATGTCCGGGCTGACCCGCGGGCTGCGCCTGCTCACCTCGCTCAGCCTGCAATTCTGGCCGGTGCTGCATCCCGGCAATACCGAGGACGACCCGGAGGTGAGGCTGGCGCCGTTCTTCTGGCTGGAAGCCAAACTGCCCGCCCGAATCGCGACGGTTCCGTTGACGCTGGATGAGGGCAGCGATGCGCCGGCGCTGTCCTGGCAGGATTTCCAGGCGGCGCAACGATTGGAGCAGATCGCCACGACGGCGAAGGCCGACCGCGACCAGGCGGTGGCCGACGGAGTGCCGACGCTGGCCCGCTTCGATGCGGCCGTGCGCGCCACGCCCGACACCCTGTTCGAACGGTTGGGCGCCGACCTACGCTCCGCCGCGGATTCGTTGCAGGCGCTCGGGGCGACGCTCGACCAGCTCTGCGGGCCCGACTCGCCGAGCTTCTCCGGCATCGAGCGCACGATCGACCTGCTGTCCCACTTCGTCCGCCGCACCCTGGCCGACCGGGGGTTCAACCCGCCGCCCATGGCTGCCGCCGCGCAGGCGCGCACCATCGGCCAACCGGACGAAGGTGCCGGGCAGCTTGCCGAACGCCCGGCCGTGATCATGCCGCCCCGCTCCGCCGGCCCGATCGCCTCGCGTGAGCAGGCCTACCGGTTGCTTGCCGAAGTGGCCGACTACCTGTCCCGCGCCGAGCCCCATAGCCCCACTCCCTATTTGCTGCGCCGGGCGGTCAGTTGGGGCCGGATGAGCCTTCCCGAACTGCTCCAGGAGTTGATGGAGGACGATGGCGGACGGCGCACCGTGCAAAAATTGCTGCGCATGCCGGAAGAGTAGCATCGTGGCGGCTCTCGCATCTTCTCATCGCAGACCGTTGCCGCTAAAGAAGGATCGGCAGACCGCGTCCCAAGGAGGCCGACATGAGTGAAAGCACGCAAAAGAAGCTTGATCGTGTGCGGCGTCCGCGCGTGCAGATCACCTACGATGTCGAAACCGGCGGCGCGACCGAGATGAAGGAGCTGCCGTTCGTGGTCGGCATCATGGCCGATTTGTCCGGCAAGCCGGCGACGCCGCTGCCGAAGCTCAAGGACCGCAAGTTCGTCGAGATCGACCGCGACAATTTCAACGACGTGATGGCCTCGGTGGCGCCCCGCTTGGCTTACCAGGTTCCTAATACACTTCAGGGCGACGGCAGCCGGCTGAACGTCGCCCTGCACTTCCAGGAGCTGGAGGATTTCAACCCGGCCAACGTCATCAAGCAGATCGGGCCGCTGGCTAAGCTGTACGAGGCCCGCCGGCGGCTGAGCGATCTGTTGACCAAGCTGGACGGCAATGACGAACTGGACGCGCTGTTGACGGACGTGATCGCCAGTACCGAGCAGCAGGATGAGTTGCGCCGGGAACTGGGCACGGAGGCCCCGTCCGAGCCGCCCCCTGCGGAAAGCGAGTAAGCGCCATGGCCCGTACCCCCAGGACACCAGGCGCCAGCGGCCACGAGGAGAGTCAGATGGCGACGGACACCATGGCTTCGGCAGAGACGTCGGTCACGACGGCCTCTGCGCTTGACCGCATCATCCACGAGGGCCGGATGGTGGTTGACGAAAGCCAGGCGCCGTATGCGCGCGGGTTGGTGGCGGAATTCGTCAACCAGGTTGTCGAGCAGGGCGACGCCACCCCCGGCAATGTCGTCGATGCGATCAACCTGCGGATCGCCCAGATCGACCAACTCATCACCGAGCAGATGAACGCCGTCATCCACGCGCCGGAATTCAAGGCGCTGGAGGCGAGCTGGTGCGGCATGTCGTACCTCGTGCAGAACACCGAGACGAGCACGCGTCTGAAGCTGCGGGTGTTGAACACGTCGAAGGCCGACCTCCTGCGCGACCTGGAAAAGGCCGTCGAGTTCGACCAGAGCGCCCTGTTCAAGATGATCTACGAGGAGGAATACGGCACGTTCGGCGGTGCGCCCTACGGCCTGCTGGTGGGCGATTACGAGTTCGGCCGCCATCCGCAGGATATCGGCCTACTGGAAAAGCTGTCCAACGTCGCGGCGGCCGCGCATGCACCGTTCATTTCCGCCGCGTCGCCGAAGATGTTCGGGCTGGAGAGCCTGACGGACCTCACGGGTCCGCGCGATCTGGCGAAAATCTTCGAGACGGCCGACATGGTGAAGTGGCGGTCGTTCCGCAACTCGGAGGATTCGCGCTACGTCGCACTGGCCTTGCCGCACATGCTGCTGCGCCTGCCCTATGGTCCGGACACCAAGCCGGTCGACGGGATGGATTTCGTCGAGAGCGTGACCGGCAACGACCATTCCAAATACCTGTGGGGCAACGCGGCCTGGGCGCTGGCCGCGCGAGTCACCGATGCGTTCGCCAAGCACTCCTGGTGTGCCGCCATCCGCGGCGTGGAAGGCGGCGGCAAGGTCGAGGGCTTGCCGACGCACAGCTTCCAGTCGGACGAGGGCGACATTGCCCTGAAGTGCCCGACCGAGATCGCCATCACCGACCGGCGCGAGAAGGAGCTGAGCGACCTCGGCTTCATCTCGCTCGTGCATTGCAAGAACACCGACTATGCTGCCTTCTTCGGCGGGCAGACCGCGAATAAGCCGAAGGTGTACGACACCAACGAGGCGAATGCGAACGCCCGCATCTCCTCCGTCCTGCCCTACGTGCTCGCGTCGTCGCGTTTCGCGCACTACATCAAGGTGATGATGCGCGACAAGATCGGCAGCTTCATGACCCGCGCCAATGTCGACGTCTACCTGAACAACTGGATGTCGAACTACATCCTGCTGTCGGACGAAGGCTCGCAGAACGAGAAGGCGCGTTACCCGCTGCGCGATGGCCGGGTGGACGTGACAGAGGTGCCCGGCCGCCCCGGTTCGTACCGGGCCACCGTGTTCCTGCGGCCGCATTTCCAGTTGGAGGAGTTGTCGGCTTCGATCCGCCTGGTGGCGGATCTGCCGGCTGCGGCGGGTTAGCCTGGATACGACACGAACGACATCTTAGCAGAAGGTAGCAGCATGGCCGACATTATCTTGGACCTGCCGGGCATCGTTGGCGAGAGTCCCTTCGACGGGGTTTATAAGACGAAAATCCCCGTGCAGAGCATGTCGCTCAACGCTGCACAGGAGATGGATACCTCCCGCTCGCAGACCCGCACCATCCATACGGTGAACGTCGAGGACCTGTCGATCACGCGGCTCTACGACCTGTCATCCACGCCGATCCTGGACGCATTGATTTCGGGCAAGTCGTTCCCGACGTCTTCCATCTACGTGCTGAAGGCGCTCGGGGTGGACAACAAGGGCTTCGACTGGTTCGTCAAGATCGACCTGGAAGACACCTTGATCGGGTCGGTGAACACTAGCTTCAGCGACAGCGAGATCACCGAGGAGATCACGCTGAACTTCACGAAGATGACGATCAACTACCGCCAGCAGATCCAGACCGGCGCCATCAAGGGCAGCAACACCACCAATTACGACCGCTTCAGTGGCAAGAAGATCGCCTAGGCAGGCGAAGCCGCTTGGCCGATCCGCGCGTCGTCACAGGGGCCACCGCGCCCTTGTTCGACAGGTTGGTGGACCTGTCGCCGGCCGCGGTCGTGGAATTGGACGTGTTCCGCCACATGTCGGAGGACGATCTCAAGGCGTCCATCCTGCGGGAGGTGGAGCGGATCATCTCCACCAAGCGTCCCGTCGGCATCGAGGATGCGTTACGTGAGACGTCGCTTACCGTGCTCGAATACGGCGTTCCCGACGCGAGCGGGTTGTCGCCGTACGACACTTTCGCCCGCCGCCGCTATGGCAGGGCCATCGAACTCGCGATCAAGGCGTTCGAGCCGCGCCTGCGCAACCCCGCCGTGCGGGTCGAGCTGCGAAAGGACGGGCCGGCCAGCCTGGATATCGCCGTGTCCGGCACCATCCGGGCCGGCCGCTACGTGGAGGATGTCTGGTTCCCCATCCATATCGCCGCCGAGGCTTTTGGCCGGCCTTCATAGCCGCTCCGATCGCGGCGCCTAGGGCGCGCGGCCGTGGCGTCCGATGAGCTGATCGACTACTACCAGCGCGAGCTGACGTACCTTCGCAAGACCGGGCTGGAATTCGCCCGGTCGTATCCCAAGGTCGCCCGCCGGCTGGAGCTTGGCCCGGACCAGAGCGAAGATCCCAACGTCGAGCGCCTGATCGAGGCCTTCGCCTTCCTGACCGGACGGTTGCAGCGCAACCTGGAAGCGGAGGTGCCGCGCCTCTCGGCCTCCTTGCTCAGCCTGGTGCAGCCCCATCTGGTGAACCCGGTACCCGCCCTGTCGGTCGCCCGGTTCGACATCGACCCCGCGCAGGGCAAGCTCAGCACCGGCTTCCTGCTGCCCCGCGCGACGCAGCTCTTCGCGCGCACCGAGAGCGACGTGATCTGCCGCTTCCGCACCTGCTACGACCTCACGCTGTGGCCATTGCGGATCGGCGAGGCGCTGGTGGAGTCGGTCGACCCGTACGACTTCCTCGACACCAGCGACGCGGCGGCGGTGCTCCGCATCCGGCTGGACGCGCTGGACGCACCGTTCGGCGAGCTGCCCATCAACGCCCTGCGGCTGTATCTGGATGGCGACGCGGCCCAGGCCAATGCCTTGCAGGAGTTGCTGCTGTCCGGCGTGCAGCGGGTCGTGTATCTCGGGCCGGGTGGGGATCGCCGCATCGTGGCGGCGGAGGCGGCGCTGCGCCCGGTCGGGTTCGAGGCGGACGAGGCCGTGCTGCCGCATCCCGGCCACGCCCACCAGGCCTATCGGCTGATGCACGAGTATTTCTGCTTCCCGGAGAAGTTCCGCTTCATCGACCTGGCCATCCCGCCCGGGCTGGCCCGCGGCAAGACGCTGGACGTGCTGCTGCTGCTGTCGGTGCCCCCGCGCCAGCGCCTCTCGATCGGGCCGGCCAGCTTCGCGCTGGGCTGCACGCCGGTGGCGAACCTGTTCACCAAGGTGGCCGAGCCGATCCGGGTGCAGAACCGGCAGACCGAATACCGCGTGGTCGGCGACTACCGGCGCGAGCGGACGACGGAGGTGCACAGCGTCACCGCCGTCTCCGGCCTGAACGTCGAAACCGGGCAGGTCCTGGAATACCGGCCGTTCTTCTCCTTCGACCATGCCGCCTCGATCGACGGGGCCAAGGCGTTCTGGACCATCCACCGCGACCTGACGGGCCGGCCGGACCTGCCCGGCACGGACATGACGATCGGCTTCCTGGACCTGAACGCGCAGCCGGCATTGCCCCCCACCCAGACCGTGACGGTCGAGACGCTCTGCACCAACCGCACCCTGGCCGAGCAGGTGCCGGCCGGCGCGCGGCTGCGGATCGAGCGCGAGGCTCCCTTGGCCCGCATCGTGCTGCTGCAGAAGCCCACGCCGCCCCGGGCGCCGCCCACCGGGGGTGAAACCCTGTGGCGGCTGGTGTCGCACCTGTCGCTCAACTACCTGTCGCTCCAGGACGGGGCGGAAGGCCTGAATGCCCTGCGCGAAATCCTGCGGCTGCACACGCCGGCGGGCGATGCGGCGGCGGAGCAGCAGGTGCAGGGATTGCGGAGCCTGTCCTGCCGCCCCGGCCTGCACCGCATCGGCACCGACGCCTGGCGCGGGTTCTGCCGCGGGATCGAGGTGACGGCCGAGCTGGACGAGCGGCGCTTCGTGGGCGGCAACCCGCTCCTGTTCGCGGCGGTGCTGGACCGGTTCCTGGGCATGTATACCAGCCTCAACTCGTTCACCCGGCTCAGGGTGGTCTCCTCACAGCGGAGCGGCACATGGAAGGTTTGGCCACCCCGGTCGGGCACCCGGCCGGTCCTCTAGCCGACGCGCTGTTCGAGGAGGGGTTCGCATTCGACTTCTTCCAGGCGGTCGCGTTGCTGCACGCCCTGCATCCGGATGCCGTTCCGGTCGGGCATGCCGCCGAGCCGATGGCCGAAGCCGTGCGGTTCCGCTCCCGCGTCGGGCTGGATTTCCCGCCCGGCGACCTGCAACGGATCGATCCGCCGGCGGCGGACGGCAAGGCCGCCACGATGCTGGTCAACTTCATGGGGCTGGCCGGCGTCCACGGGCCGTTG
The DNA here is from genome assembly GCA_964244585.1 of uncultured Acetobacteraceae bacterium. Classification (GTDB taxonomy): domain Bacteria; phylum Pseudomonadota; class Alphaproteobacteria; order Acetobacterales; family Acetobacteraceae; genus LMUY01. The sequence goes on from CAXTJM010000002.1 coordinate 42,022, forward strand.
CCGACCGTCGTGACGGAAGTCGTCATGGAGCGGATGCAGCGGAAGGACCATGCCTTCCGTGCGTTCCTGGACCTGTTCAACCACCGCCTGGTCTCGTTGCAATACCGCATCCGGGCGGAGCACCGGCCCGGCCTGGCGCAGCTGCCGCCGCCGGACAGCCGCCTGGCGCGCTACCTGTTCGCCCTGATCGGCCTGGGTACCCCACGCTTGCAGGGCCGGCTGGGCACGGAGGACCGTCGGCTGCTGGGCCATGCCGCGGTGCTGGCCGGGCGCGTGCGCAGCCAGTCCGGGCTGGAAAGCCTGATCGCCGCGCAGTTCGGCGTGCCGGCCACCATCCATCCGTTCTGCGGCCGCTGGCTGCCCATCCCGCCGGAGGAGGTGACGGTGCTAGGCCGCCACGGCCGCAACCGCGAGCTTGGCCGCACCGCCACCGCCGGCAGCCGCGTGTGGGACCAGCAAAGCCTGTTCCTGATCGTGCTGGGGCCCTTGTCGCTCGCCGATTTCCTGGCCTTCCTGCCCGTCAACGACCGGTTCCGGCCGCTGGCGTCGCTCGTGCGCTTCTACGCCGGGGACGAATTCGATTTCGAGGTGGAGCTGCAACTGCGGTCCGACGAGATCCCCCAGGCCACGCTCGGCACCGGGGGCGGCGCGCTGCTGGGATGGACGAGCTGGCTTGGCGGCCATCGTCCCGGTGGCGGCGCATCGGGCACGATCCGGCTGTCCACCGCCGTCACGTCGTTCAGAACGGAGCAAGCGGCATGAGCCTGGACATCAAGGCGCTGGTCGCCAAGTTGAACCGCACGTGCCGGGCGGCGCTGGAACAAGCGGCGTCCGACTGCGTGCGCCAGCACCATTTCACCGTGGAGCTGGAGCATGTGCTCGCCTGCCTGCTGGCCGCGCCCGGCACGGAGTTCGGGCTCGTCCTGGCGCAGTACGACGTCGATCCGGGGCTGGTTGCGTCGCAACTCGCAGCCTTCCTGGCGGCGGCCAAGCGGGGCAACACCCGCACGCCGGCGCTCTCTCCCCGCATCCTGGAGGTGATCGAGGCGGCCTGGTTGGTCAGTTCGGTCCAGCTCGGCACCACGCTGGTCGGATCGGGCGCGCTGCTGTTCGCCGCGCTGGACCATGATGCCGCCCGCGGGGCGCTGGTGGAGTCGTGCCCGGCGCTGCTCGGCATCCCCCGCGCCGCGTTGCGTGCCGACCTGCGGCAGCTGGTTGCCGGGTCGGCCGAAGCCGCCCAGCCCGCCCCCGTCGCCAAGGCCGCGCCCGCCGCCCCCGCGGCGGCACCGGGCCAGGCCGGGGCGGACAGCGCCCTGGCCCGCTTCACCCAGGACATGACGGCCAGCGCCCGGGCCGGCCGCATCGACCCGATCCTGGGGCGGGATGATGAAATCCGGCAGGTGATCGATATCCTGATTCGCCGCCGCCAGAACAACCCGATCCTCACGGGCGAGGCCGGGGTCGGCAAGACCGCGGTCGTGGAAGGGCTGGCCCTGCGCATCGCCGCGGGCGACGTGCCGCCGCCCTTGCGGGACGTGACGCTGCGGGTGCTGGACCTGGCGCTGCTGCAAGCCGGCGCCGGGCTGAAGGGAGAGTTCGAGGAACGGTTGAAATCGGTCATCGCGGAGGTCGCCGCGTCCGCCCGGCCCGTCATCCTGTTCATCGACGAGGCGCACACCATGATCGGCGCCGGCGGCGCGGCCGGACAGGGTGACGCCGCCAACCTCCTGAAGCCGGCGCTCGCCCGCGGGGAGCTGCGGACCGTGGCGGCGACCACCTGGGCCGAGTACAAGCGCTATTTCGAGAAAGACCCTGCCCTCGCCCGCCGCTTCCAGGTGGTCAAGGTGGAGGAGCCGGACGAGGCCCGGGCCGAGCTGATGCTGCGTGGCCTGGCCAGCCGCCTGGAGGACCACCACAAGGTGCGCATCCTGGACGAGGCGGTCTCGGCCGCCGTGCGCCTGTCGCACCGCTACATCACCGGGCGGCAATTGCCGGACAAGGCGATCAGCGTGCTGGACACGGCCTGCGCCCGGGTCGCGGTGGGATTGGCCACGGCCCCCGCCGCCATCGAGGATGCTCGGCTGCGCCTGGGCACCGCCGAGGCCGAGATCGGCCGGCTGGACCGCGAGGAGCGCACCGGCCGCGACCATGCCGCGCGCCTGCACCAGTTGCGCGCGGAGCTGGCGGAGGGCGGCGCCGAACTCGCCGCGCTCGAGCAACGCTGGCAGATCGAGCGCGCGCTCGCCGCCACGATCGGCGAGCGCCTCGCGGCCCTGGAGCGCCCGGCCGAGGCCGGCCAGGCGCCGGCGGACCGTGCCGGGGCGGTTGCGGCGCTGCGCGGCGAGATGGACCGGCTCGCGTCCGGCGGCGGCGGCCCGATGGTGCCGGTTTGGGTGGATGCGGAGACGGTGGCGCAGGTGATCGCCGGCTGGACCGGCATCCCGGTCGGCCGCCTGGCGCAGGACGAGATCGGCGCCATCCGTTCGCTCCAGGCCCGCATGGGCGAGCGGCTGGTCGGGCAGGACCAGGCGCTGGCCGCGATCGCGCGGCGCATCCAGATCTACCATGCCGGCCTGGCGGAGGTGGGCCGGCCGGTCGGCGTGTTCCTGCTGGCCGGGCCGAGCGGCGTGGGCAAGACGGAAACCGCGTTGACCCTGGCCGAACTGATGTATGGCGGCGAGCGGGCGCTGGTCGTCATCAACATGTCCGAATTCCAGGAGCCGCATACCGTGGCGCTGCTGAAAGGCGCGCCGCCGGGCTACGTGGGCTACGGCACCGGCGGCATCCTGACGGAGGCGGTCCGGCGGCAGCCATACTCCGTCGTGCTGCTGGACGAGGTGGAGAAGGCGCATCCCGACGTGCTGGAGATGTTCTACCAGGTGTTCGACAAGGGCCACATGGAGGATGCGGAAGGCACCGCGGTGGACTTCCGCAACTGCCTGTTCCTGCTGACCAGCAATCTGGGCACCGAGGAGCTGATGCGGCTTTGCGCCGGTGCCGGCCGCCCCGACCTGGAGGAGGCCCGTGCCGCCCTGCGCCCGGCGCTGCTGCGGCGGCTGAAGCCGGCCCTGCTGGGCCGCATGACGGTGATCCCGTACTATCCGGTCTCCGACGACGTGCTGCGCGCCATCGTCGGCATGAAGCTGGACCGGCTGCGGGGGCGGCTGGCGGCGCAGCACGGGGCGGCCATGCGGTTCGGGCCGGAACTGGCGGCCACGATCGCCGCCCGCTGCACCGAGGTGGATAGCGGCGCGCGCAACATCGACCAGATCCTGACCGGAAGCCTGCTGCCGGAGTTGGCGGAGCTGGTGCTGTCCCGCATGGCGGAGAACCGGCCGTTCACCGCCGTGACGGTCGGGCATGGCGGCGCCGGCTTCACCTACGATTTCGAGCCGCCGGCATGACCGGCGCGGCCCTGCCCTGATGTCCTCGGCGCTGGCGCAACAGGACGAGCTGGCCAAGATCACCACCACGCTCGGCCCCGGGATGTTGATCATCGACGAGCTGGAGGGCGAGGAAGGCCTGTCCACCCTGTTCCACTACCGCCTGCGCGTCACCAGCCCGGCGGAGGAAACCGATGTCGGCTCCCTCGTGGCGACGGAGGCGACCGTCAGCGTGCAGGGCGGCGACTACCAGCGGCGCTGGATCCACGGCGTCATCACCCGGGTGCAGATGCTTTCGGTGGAGCCGCTGACCAGGTGGGTGCACTGGGCCATCGAGCTGCGGCCCCGCCTCAGCCTGCTCGGCCTGGGGGCGGACAGCCGGATCTTCCAGAACCAGAGCGTGCCGGACATCGTCTCCGCCGTGCTGACGGCCCAGGGTGTGACGGCGGTGGAGACGTCGCTGACCGGCACCTACAACGCGCGGGAATACTGCGTGCAGTACCGCGAAACCCATCTGGACTTCATCCTGCGCCTGCTGGAGAGCGAAGGCATCTTCTTCTTCTTCAAGCATGCGGACGGGGTGCATACGCTGGCGCTGGGCGACGATGCTGACGCGCACCTGGACATGCCGAACACGCCCACGCTGCGGTTCCGCGCCAACGTCGCCTACCAGGTGGACGAGGATGACGTCATCTCCGACGTTTCGATGGAGCAGCGTATCGTCAGTGGCGCCTACGGAGTGAACAACTTCAAGTTCGAGACCCCGTCCACGCCGCTGTACAGCAAGGTGACCGGCGTGCAGACGGCGCTGGAGGTGAACGACTACCCGGCCCCGCACGCGACCACCGATGCCGGCGAGGCGATCGCCCGACGCCGGCTGGAGGCGCTGGAGGTCGACGGCAAGCTGCTGTCCGGCAGCGGCATGCTGCGCAACCTGGTCGCCGGCTACAAGTTCACCCTCAGCGAGCACGGCAAGACCGAGCTGAACGGGGCCTATGTCGTGCGCTCCCTGGCCGTGCGGGCGCGGCGGGGCGAGTACAACGCCAGCTTCACCGCCTTTCCCGCCACCGTGCCGTTCCGCCCGCCTCTGGTGACGCGGGCGCCCCTCATCGCCTCCACCCAGACCGCGATGGTGGTCGGCAAGCAGGGTGAGGAGCAATGGCTGGACAGCTATGGCCGGGTGAAGGTGCAGTTCCACTGGGACCGGATCGGCACATCGGACGAGAACAGCTCCTGCTGGGTGCGGGTGGCGCAGGGCCTGGCGGGCGCGGGGTGGGGCGCGGTGTTCCTGCCCCGCATCGGGCACGAGGTCGTGGTGTCGTTCCTAGAAGGCGACCCCGACCAGCCGCTGATCACGGGCGCGGTCTACAACGCCACCACCACGCCGCCCTACGACCTGCCGACCGAGCAGACCAAGAGCACGATCATGACGCAGAGCACCAAGAACGGCTCGGGCAAGTCCAACGAGCTCCGCTTCGAGGACAAGCTGGACAGCGAGGAGCTCTACGCCCACGCGCAGAAGGACATGCTGGTCGTGGTGGAGAACGACGAGACCCGCACGATCAAGCACGACCGGATCGAGACGATCACCAACGACGCCACGCTGACGGTGAACCACGACAACACCGTCACGGTGAAGAACAACCGATCGCGCACCGTCAGCCAGGGCGACGACACGCTCGCGGTGTCGCAGGGCAAGCGCTCGGTCACCGTGCAGGGCGACGAGACGCACACCAACCACGCCAACTTCACCCAATCCGTGGATGGCAACCACAAGCTGACCGTGACGGGCAACCTCACCATCGAGGTGACCGGGTCGTTGAGCATCAAGGCCGCGTCCATCACGATGCAGTCGACGAGCGGCGATGTCGGGCTGACGTCGGCGCTGGCGTTCAAGGCCGAGTCGGGAACCACTTTCGATCTGAAGTCTGGCATTGCCATGACCCTTTCGTCTAACCTGACGATGGACCTGAAGGCCCAGGCGAGCTGGAGCGCGCAGGGGCTCACGGCCGCACTCAAGGGCGACACGATGACGGAGGCGAGCGGAGGGGCGATGCTGAAGCTGTCCGGCGCCATCGTGAAGATCAACTAGGCCGCGCGCATGGATGGCTGGCCCAGCCGGCCCGCCGCGGCCCGGCCCGCGCCTGCGGCACCGGATGCCGTGGTGGCGCCACCGCCTCTGCCGCAAGCGGCCGATCCCACCGCAGCGGGCCAACCGCCGCCGCTGGACGGCACGGCGGCCGTGCTGGATGACCACGGCGCCCGGCGGCTGAGCGCCGACTATGCCGGCGGCGTGCTGCACGGGGAGGTGGTCGGCTACACAGCGGATGGCGGCGTCAGCCAGCGGGCGGAGTTCGCCGCCGGCCGCCCGCACGGGCTGACCCGCATCTACGAGGCCGGGGACCTGGTGCAGACCGTCCCGTTCCACGACGGCGTCCGGCATGGCGGCGTCGTTTGCTACAATCGCGGCAGCATCACCGCCCGCTTGCCGTTCGTCTCCGGCACCCAGCACGGCGAGGCGGTGTTCTACGGCAGCAACGAAGCCGTGGCGGCACGGCTGCCTTACCAGAACGGCCAGTTGCATGGCACGGCCCGCTACTTCGACCCGGCGGGCCGGCTCCTGCGCGAAGCCAGCTACACCAAGGGCGACCTGAACGGCGACAGCGTGAGCTACTATCCGAACGGCCAGGCCAGCGAGCGCAGCTTCTACGTCGCCGGGAAGTTGGAGGGCGAACAACTCGGCTACTTCCCGAACGGGCGGCTGATGCGCCGTGCCCTGTTCCGGGCCGGCAACCCGGTCGGTCCGGTGGCGGTGTACGACCCGGCGGGCCGCGCAGTGCCGGATATGGCCGCCCCGCCGCCGGAACCGCGGCGGCCCGCACCGGCGCCAGCCGCGCGGTTCTGAACGCGATGCCAGCGCAGCGCCCCGTGGCCGCATGCTAGGCTCGTTGCGGGCGCGCATCTTCGTCATCCTGGTGGCGCCGGCCCTGCTGGCGACGACGCTGGCGGCGGTCGCCTCGTTCGACTTCCTGCAACGCTCCTTCTCCACCCTGTTGCAGGAGCGCATGGCGGTGCTCGCCGACGACGTCGCCTCGTTGGCGGAGGAGAACGACACGCTGGGGCAGACCCTGGCGAGCTTCACCCCCTTGCAGCACCGGTTGGAAGCCGAGAAGTCCCGCAACCCCGAATTGGCGGCGATCGCCGTGCTAAACGGCCTCGGCGCGGTGGTGTTCGACACCGACCGTCCCGGGATCGGCAGCCGCGCCCCGGACGGCTGGTTGCCGGGGCGGGACCTCGGCACCCAAAGATGGAGCCGGTCGGCCGATGACGGGCTGATCATCGGTTCGCCCATCATCAACAGCTTCGGCCGGCCGATCGGCGCCGTGGTGGTGCGCGTGTCCAACGCGCTGGTGGGGTTCCGCAAGGCCGAAGCATTCCGGACGGTCGGCTTGGCCGGAATCGGCTTCCTGCTGCTGGCCGCGGGTGCGGCCTTGCTTGCCGCCGGGCCGCTCGCGCGCATGCTCCGTGCCGGGTTGGCCGGCGCCGTGCAGGAGATCGACCAGGCCGGCCGGCTGGCCGGCGGATCGGCCGATGACCGGCCAACCGCGCCCGGTACGGGGTTGCTGGCCAGGCTCGGGACGCTGCTGCGGCCGCTGGAGGACGCGGAGCAAGCGTTGCGGCAGATCGACGAGGGGGCCTAGCTCGTGCGTTCGATCCTGCCGGCTGGGTTCGGCCGCATCCTGCTGCTGGTTGCCGCCGGGCTGTCGCTGCTGCCCTGCCTGGCGGTCCTGGTCACGACCATCGGCGCGTATGACGGGCAATTGCGGCCGGAGGCGGTCCGCGGCTTGCAGGCGATCGCCCGTACCGTGGCGCTGCCGTTGGAGCGGGCGTTCGCGATCGGGATTCCATTCCCGCAACTGCGCGGCGTGGACAGCTTCCTCGACACGGTGCTGTCGGACAATCCGGCGGTGCAGCAGATCGCGATCGATCCGGTGCCCGGCATCACGGGCGCGGGGTATCGCCGCACGGCGCCTGGAGAGACGGGGGGATGGACCGTGCAGGTGCCGCTGGAGGCAGCCGGGCGCCTCGTGGCGACCGTCACGTTGACGGAGAGGGCAAGCGTCTCCGAGGCGGTGTACCGCACCGTCGTCCGCGACCTGCTGGTGGCGGCGCTGGTGGCGCTGGTCGCGGGCGCGTTGCTGACACGCTGCCTGGTCGGCGTGTTGCTGGCCGCGCCGATGGAGATGGCGGAGCAGGTCCTGGCCGGGGCCATGGCAGGCGACCTGTCCCGGATCGCGGCCCAGGCTTCGGCAAGCGGGGAGATCGGTGCCTTGCCGGCGGCGGTGAACCGTCTCGTCCGCCAGCTTTCCGACCGGGTCGAGGAGCTGTTGATCTACGCCCGGGAAGTACGGGTGGTCGCGGCCGGCGGGAACGCGGCGGGGCGGGTGGAGCAGCTGTCGAACGACCTGCAGCGGCGCTTTCGGCTCGGCCAGGCGATGGTGAGCGTCCAGCCGGCTTTCAGCGTGCCATTGGCCCGGTTCGCCGGGCTGGTCGCCATCACGGCCCTGGTGCTGCAATTCCCGGCCTTGAGCCGGCTGGCCACGGGCCTGGGCGGGGCAGGCCGCTTCAGCGTGGTCGTGGGCATCCTGCTCGCGACGCTGGTGCCCGGTGGCGTCTGGGCCGCAACCGCGAAAAAGGCCGGCCGGCACTTGACGCTGCTGCTGGCGCTCGGGCTGGCCTTGCTGCCGCAGGCCGCCTCGGCCGTCCTGCTGCCCGAGGCCGGCGGATGGGCCGGCGCGGCGCTCGGTTCGTTGCTGCCCTTGGCGGCCGTCGCGGGGTTGACGGGCATGGTGCGGATGGGCACCGGCCGTGCGGACATGGCCGACCGGTCGCTGTTGCAGGCCACGATCCCAGGGATGGCCTGCGGCTGCGGCCTGGTCGGGCTGGTTCCATACGGCAGCATCATCGGTGGGCTGTCGGCGTGCCTGACCGTGCTGACGTTTTTGTTGCTGCTGTCGTCGCCCGCCGCCGAAGCGCCCCGCGCTGCCGTGGACCTCGCCGGGTTGGTCCGCGCGCTGGGCCGCGGCAGGCGGGTGGCGGTGTCCGTCGGCCTGGAGGCCCTGGCCGCCCTGTCGCTGTTCGGCATCGCCGCCGCCATCCTGCCGGAGGGGAGTGCCGCCGATGCCGGGGCCGACAGCCTGGCACGATGGGCCCAGCTGACGTTCTATGCAGCCGCTGCCATGCTGGGCCATTCCGCCCTGTCCGATTGGCGGCAAGGCGGCCCGCGAGGCACCGAACGCCTCTACCCGGTCGCGATCGCGACCGCCGCCCTGCTGCTGGCCGCCCTCCTGGTGGTGCCGCAGGCGCCGAGCCTGGTTCCTGTCGGGCTGTTGACGGGATGCACCAACGCCTGGGCGCGGTCGAACGCCCGGCGGACCGTGGCGGCGATGGACCCGCATGCGGCGGCGCTGCCGCGCGCGGCAGGCTTCGTCGGGGCTGCCATCGGTTTGCTAGCGGGGGCGCTGCTTTCGGTCGACGGGGCGCTGGCCTGGTTGGGTGCCGGTCCCGCCGCGATCGTCATCGTGGTCGCGCTGGCCGACCCGTTCGTAGCGCGGACCGGGACTGCCGTTGACCGCGGGCGTTGATCCATCGCCCTTGCGGGTCGCCGCCCTGGCCCGTTTGGCGCGTCCGGTTCCACGCCGCCGTCCATCCAGCCGCGGTGCGGCCACGTTGCCCACGCGGCTCGCCCTGGCCGTGACTGCGGCCGTGGCGATCCTGGCGCTGGGCGCGGTGATCATGACGCTGCAACTCTCTGCCACCGACCAGGCCCAGGTGGCGGATGTGACGCTGCGGGGGCAGGTGCAGATGCTGGCCAAGGTGCTGGACCGCCAGGGGGACGCTGCCATCGCGCAGGCCCGGCGTATCGCCGCAACCCCCGCGGTGGCTGGCGGGATAGGCGGGCGGGACCAGCCGCGCCTGACAGCGGCGTTGGCCGCCGCGTCCGCCGCCGATGGCGGCGCCGAGATCGTGTCGCTCGAAATCCTCAATTCCCAGGGGCGGCAACTTGCGCGCACGTCGCAGGGGCCCGAGGCCGTGGCGGCGGATCCGGGCACGGTCAGCCAGGTGCTGGAGCATGGCGGCAGCGCGGCCGGGCCGGCACAGCTGCCGGGCGGCGGGTTCGCCTTGCAGGCGATCGTGCCCGTGCAGGCCGGGACTGGCCAGGGCGACAGCGCGGCCGCGCTGGTGGCCACCACGTCGCTGTCCGGCGCCATGGCGGAAATCGCGGCCGGCACCGGCACCGACGTCCTGTTGTTGAACGAGGACGGCGAGACCGTTGCGGGAACGACACCGTCGCTGCCGGGCGGCATGCTGCCCGCACGCGACGGCACGATCGGGATGCACCTGCTGCGGACTGCCGACCGGGCGTGGCAGATCAGCGCCGTGCCCCTGCTGAACGGCAGCGGCGGACGGCTGGGGACGGAGGTGCAGGTGCGGGATGTGACCGACGCCGATGGGGAGCGCCGCTTCGTTGCCGTGCTGGCCATGCTGGGCGGCGGGTCGCTCGTGCTCGCCCTGGGATCGGCGCTGCTCTGGTTCATTGGCGCCACCTTGCGCCCTCTGGTGGGGGTGGCGGCCAGCCTGGACGTGTTGAACCGCGGCGGCGTCGACATCGAGCTGGCGGGGGAGGACCATACGGACGAGGTGGGTGCGATCGCCCGCGCCGTGCGCCAGTTGCGGGATCGCAACCGCGACCTGGCCCGCCAGCGTGCCCGGCAGGAGCGGGCCCGGCGCCGGCAGCATCGCTTCATCGCACAGCAGATGGCGGCGATGGGGGACGCGCTGGACGTGGGCACCCGGGACGAGCTGCTCGCCAACACCGGGGAGGACCCGGCGGCCGATGACGGCGACCTCGGGATCCTCGCGGCAGGCTTCCGGGTGATGAGCCAGCAAGCGATCACCCAGCACGCCCGCATGGACGCGCTGGTGGTGGAGCTGCGGGACGCGCTGAACGCCCGCACCGAGCTGATCGGCCTGCAGCAGCAGTTCCAGATCGCCACGACGATGCAGGCGGACATGCTGCCCCAGGCGCTGCCGCCGCGTCCCGACATCCAGGCCCGCGGCGGCCTGCTGCCGGCGCGGGAATTCGGCGGCGACTTCTACGACTTCTTTCCGCTCGGCCCCGGGCAGGTCGGCGTGTTCCTCGGCAACGTGCCGGGCGGGGGGCTGCGCGGTGCGTTCCTGACCCTGACGGCGCGCACCCTGCTGAAGGCCGTGATGACGTGCGGGCTGGGCCCGGCCGCGGCGATGACCCGGGTCAACACGCTGCTGATGGCGGAGTCCGGCACCGGCACGCCCGTGGCCGCACTCGTCGCCGTGCTCGATTCCAACACCTCCCGCCTGGTCTGCTGCCGTGCCGGCTATCCGGAGCCCTTCCTGCTGCGGCGGCTGGGCGATGCGTCGGTCCTGCGCCTGCCGGACAACCCGCCGCTCGGCCGCGGCCCGGCCGCCTACGGCGAGCAGGTGATGGAGCTCGCGCCGCGCACGACGATGCTGCTGCACAGCCCGGGCTGCGTTGCGTCCGGCGCCGGGCGGTTGCAGGCCGGGCTGCGGGCGTGCAACGACCCCGGTGCGGAGGCGGTGCTGAACACCGCGATGTCGGTCGTGTCGCACCGGGACGGGGCGCCGGACCAGGATGCAAGCTGCGTGGTTCTGCGCTATGTTTCGCCAGCGGGTTGATCTGGGCCGCGTCAGGTCGGGTAAGGAGCAGCGATGTCGACGGCGAGCGTGTTCGTGGTCAGCGGCAAGAAGCTCACTGGGGAGGCGGAGAAGGCGATCCAGGCCGCGCTGAAGAACAAGCGGCTCGTCGTGGCCTTGGACCAGGCCGAATGCGCCGACGGCAAGATCACCGACAGCCCCGCGGTGGAGAAGAAGGTGGCGCGTGAACTGGCCAGGCTCGCGCCGGGGCTGGCGCATGCGCAGAAGCTGATCTTCAAGCCGACCATGAAACTGGCCGGTCCCGTCAAGCTGATGGTGGAGACGGATTCGGAGCGGGCGGTGCCGTGCCAACTGGACTTGCAGGCGCCGGCGCCGAAGAGCGTGGCCGCCCATGGCAAGCACGTGATCGACCCGCTGTATGGGAAGGCCAAGTTCGACGACCTGCTGGACATCCGCCACTGCCGGGCGACGTTCGATTTCAACGTCCGGCATCCGTCGCCGGGCCGCATCGCCGACGAGTGCCAGCGCGCCGTGGCGTCGATCGAGACGCGTGCGGTGGGCGAGATCGAGGACGCGGTCACCAAAGCCGTCGCCAAGCTGACTCTCGGGCTGCAGACCAAGGGCAGCAACGCCATGGGCTGGAAGGACGCGAAGAAGCTGGTGGACATGCTGAACAAGGAGGTGCAGCGGGTCATCAACGGGCTGGCGGACCAGGGCAATGCCGAACTGGGCAAGCTGATGAAATCCCGTCTGCCCGGCGCTGACGCCGCGTGCACGGTGGTTGCGATGTTCGGCAAGTTCGACATCATGGGCCACGTGCATTTCCCGGGCGGCGACAAGCCGCTGGTCAGCGAGACCAGCATCGACAAGCTGGCCGGGGCCGTCGCCGGCCTGGACAAATCCGCCAAGACGGTGGACGCGGCGACCGACCAGCTGGAGGAGGCCGCCGACGCCTTTTGCCTGGCGCACCGCATGCTGGCCAAGGTGCTGAAGCAGCCTGCGGAGGACCGGTCCGGCCGGGGCATGGAGCCGCCGCTGGCGAAGGAGGCCGCGCGAGCGGTCGCGGACACGGTCGGGCCGAAGCTGCAGGGCCAGATCGACATCCTTCGCAAGCAGCTCGCCATCACCGTCAAGCTGTTGGACCAGCAGGTCGCCGACGCCGACGACCTGGTGGACGCGGTCGGCAAGATGCGGAAGCTGCACGAGAAGGAGAAGATGGACGGCAAGCCCGACGCCGCCGTGAAGGCCCACAGGCAGGTCAAGAGCCGGCTGGAGGAGTTCCGCAAATACGCCGACACGTTCGGCACCAACCTGAAGGAGCGGCGCTCGCTGTGCGCGACGCTGGAACTCCGCACGCAGGCGCCGCGCTGCTTCGAGCCGGATAGCGAGAAGAAGATCCAGGACGCGGCCACCGCTTTGCAGGACAAGCCGCTCGCCTTCTACACCAGGAAGATGATCGCGATGTTCGACAAGGCGACCGATCCGCTGAAGCAGTAGGGCGGCCGGTCCCATGCGGATTGCGCTGTGCGCCAAGCTCGACCTGTTCGGGGCCGTCGCGCTCAACCTGCTGCTGCCGCGCCTGGCCGGGCACGACGTGGCGCTATTCTTCTCGAACAAGACGCGGGCGGACGAGGGTGAGGTGGCGGAGTTGCAACTGCTGCAACTGCTGGAGCGCGACCTGCCGCTGCAGGTGCTGTTCCCGTTGCTGGAGGCGCAGCCAGCCGGCGGCAGGTTCGGCACCGTCGACCAGTTGACCCAGCGGCTCGGCACCCCGGCCCGTGTGATCACCGACCTGCGCCGCGCCGGTGGCGGAGGCGCGATCGCGGCCTTCCAACCAGACCTGGTGCTATCCATCCGTTTCAGCCTGATCTTCCCGCAATGGCTGATCGATATCCCTCCGCTCGGCATCATCAACGTCCACCCGGGGCGCCTGCCCGCCTATGGCGGCCTGTTCGCACCGTTCCGCCAGATGCTGCACGGGGAGACGGTGCTGGGATGCACGGTGCACTTCATCGATGGCGGCATCGACACCGGGCCGATCCTGTCCGTCGACGACGTCGCGCTGGACCCGGCGCGGTCCATGCTGTGGCACACGCGGCAGCTCTATACCGCGGGCGCACTGCGGCTGGCCGGCTTCGTCGACCGGCTCGCCTCCGGCGGGACGCTGCAGGCCGAGCCGCAGCGGGTGGAGGAGCGCGGCTACTACCGGTTCCCGGCGGCGGCGGAGTTCGCGGCGTTCGCGGCGGCGGGGTTCCGTATCGTGACGCCGGAGGACTACCTGGGCGTGCTCGGCCTGTTCATGCCCGCGGGCGACCCCCCGTGAGCCTTGGGCGCCGCGCCGTCCTGCGTGCCACCGCCGGGGCCGGCCTGTTGGCCACACCCGCCCTGGTGCGGGCCCAGACCGGCCGCAAACGCATCTACATGATGCTTTATCGTGGATGGGAGGATGCATGCGACGGCTTCCGCGACTACCTGCGGGCGCAGGGCCTTGCGGCCGACTTCATCATCCGCAGTGCGGACCAGAGCGCGGCCAAGGTCGCCGACATGGTGGCGGAGGCCAAGGCGATGCGGCCCGACCTGGTCTATATCTGGGGCACCGGCACCGCCATCGCGGCGCTCGGCCCGTGGGACCAGCCCGACCCGGTGCGCAACCTCACGGATATCCCGGCGGTGTTCAACATCGTCATCGACCCGGTCGGCAACCGCATCGTGCAAAGCCTGGAGCATCCCGGGCGCAATGCGACAGGAACGACCTACGTGGCGCCGATCCTGGTGCAGCTGCGGACGATGGCAAGCTACAAGCCGTTCAAGCGCATCGGCATCGTCTATAACGCCCAGGAGCAGAATTCCGTCCAGACGGTCGCCAGCCTGCGTGCCGCCCTGCCGGAGCTTGGCGGCGAGTTGGTGGACAGGCCGGTGGCGATGGATGCGGCCGGCGCGCCGGATCCGGCCTCCATCCCTGCCAAGCTGCGCGACCTGGTGGCGGCGGGTTGCGACTGGCTGTACATCGCGCCGGACACGTTCCTGCTGCTGCACCGGGCGCTGTTGACCGAGACGGCCGTCAGCCTGCGCCTGCCGAGCTTCGCCCCGACAGAGCTCTATATCCGCGATGGCGACGCCCTGTTCGGGCTGGTGTGCCGCTATTATAATATCGGCCAGTTCACCGGATCGAAGGCCGAGCAGATCCTGCGCGGGACGCCGGCCGACAGCATCCCGGTGGAGACGCTCGGCCGCTTCAGCCTGCTGGGCAACATGCGGGTGGCGAAGGAGCTGGGCCTGTACCCGCCCCTCGCCATGCTGCGTGTCTTGGAAACGGTGTAGTGCGCTGCGGACGAAGGGCGTCGATCCTGTTCGCCCCTGCGCTCGCGCTGTGGATCGGCCTGGACAGCCGGCCTGCCGCTGCCCAGCCCGAGCCGTCCGCCGATTGCGGCGCGGCCGTCGATGCTGCCGAGCGACGCCATGGCATCCCGGCCGGGCTGCTTGCCGCAATGGCCCGGGTGGAAAGCGGCCGCCCCGGCCCGGACGGCTTGTCGCCCTGGCCCTGGACGACGAACGTGAACGGCCGCGGCCGCTTCTATGCGAGCAAGGCGGAGGCCGTGGCCGAGGTTCGGCGCATGCAGGATGGCGGCCAGGTTTTCATCGACGTGGGCTGCCTGCAAGTCGATCTCGGCCACCATCCCGCTGCCTTCGCCACGTTGGAGGAGGCGTTCGATCCCGCGGCCAATGCCGACTACGCCGCCCGCTACCTGCTGCTGCTGGCGACGCGGTTCGCCGCCGGCGACTGGATGGTCGCAGCCGGCTTCTACAACACCATGACGGTGGGCAAGGCCGATGCCTACCGGGCGGAAGTCTCGGCGGCACTGGGTGGCCGGTCCGTCGCGCCCGCCCCGGCGCCGCCGCTGCCGAGAGCCCAGCCTGCCATGGCGCATGCCGGGACTGCCGCGGAAGATTGGCTGGCATTCGCCGCGACGGGGGACCGCCACGCCTGGAGGCAGGCCCCGCCGGTGCCGCTCTCCACCGGGTCGGCCCTGGCGCTCGCTTCGGCGTTCAGCTTCTTGTCGAAGGGCGGTCCGGCGCGGCCGGTCCACTGAGGGCCGCGCGCGTGCCGTAGTTGCGCGCCAGGGCTGCCCGCAGCCGCCCGATGAAGGCGAAGGCCACCCGTTGCAGGCCGACGAACAGCAAGACGACGCCGGTGAACAGCAGCAGCTTGTAACCGACCCCGTGGAGCTGGTCGGCCTTGCGCAGCGTGACCGTGACGGCCTCCACCACCCCGATCGCCGCGGCCTGGCTGGAGGAGGTCACCATCACGAAGAAGGCCCGCAGCACGTTGGGAAGGAACAGCAGCGCGCTGCCGACGGCACCCCGGCGCAACTGGCGCACCGCCTCCAACCCGTTATCGGCGACATAGGCGGTGGCGAAAACGGCCTGCGACAGCACGATCACCACCAGGCCGCTGAACGGGATGGTCAGGCCGAACAGCGCCCACTCATTCGGCACCACGTTGACCAGGAAGAACATCACCACGAAGGTCGGCATCGCCCACAGCAGCGCCACCACCGTGGCCGCCACGACCCCCGCCAGCCCGCCCCGCAACCGTGCCAGCACCAGCGGTATGCTGGCCAGGCAGCCGACGAGCAAGGCGAGGCTGGCGATCTCGAAATTCACCGCCATCCCCCGGAGCAGGTCCGGCGCGAAATCCGCCAGCCAGTCGATCATGCGGCGCGCAAGGATCGTTGCAGCCAGCGCCGCAGCGCGTGGCACAGCGCCATCACCGCCAGCACCAGACCCAGATAGGACAGCAGCAGCACCGTGTAGAGCGTGATGCGCTCGCTGGAGAAGGAGGAGATGTCGGTCAATGCGCTCAGCAATTCCGGTGCGCCGATCATGCTGGCGGCGGCGCTGCCCTTGCAGGCATTGATGAGGAAGGAGGTGATCTGCGTGGCCGAACGGCTCGCCAGCAGCCGCGCCCCGGGGGGCAAGCCGCCCCGTTCGCGCCGCAATTCCTCGTGGATCTCGGCGATCGACTGCCCGGCATAGCTGCCATTGAACAGCCCCAGCACGATGATGGCCACGGCGAGCGCCACCGGCAGCGAGTATTGGACCAGCGCCGTCGCGGCCGTGAACCCCACGAAAAGCAGCAGCACGATCGGCGAGGATTGCAGCGTGGCGGTGACCATCCGCACCACCCCGCGCAGGACGCGGATGTCGGACCAGAGCGCAGCGGCGAAGGCGAAGGCGAACACGGTGGTGCAGGCCATCGCGCCGGCGACGAGGATGACCGTGTAGAGCAGCCCGTCGGTGAACAGCCCGAAAGCGACGACCGTCTTGAACATCGGGAACGTCACCTGCAATCCGGTATGCGCGTGGACCCATCCCTCCAGCCGGTCCGTCGCATCGGCGAAGGGCAGGCGCGCCAGGCTGCTGTCGACCGCGGGGATCAGGCAGGCCGGGTCGGTCAGGCCGGTCTGGCAGGCCGTGCTGCGCCATAGCGCCGCCTGTTGCCCGAGGAAGTCGAGCCGGATGCCGTTGCGTCGGGCCAAGGCCAGGAAGGTGCCGTCCTCGTGGTATTGCCGGCTCAGCAGCGAGAGTGCCGCGGCCAGCTGGGTCGATCCCCTGCTGGCGACGGCCATGCCCCATGGCAATGTATCGAAGCCGAGCTTGACGTCATAGCGGGCAGCGAAGGCCGGCTGGTCCAGGAAGGCGGCGAAGAAGCTGTCATCCTGCGCCACGAGTTGGCAGGCGCCGTCCTGCAGCTCGTCGATCAGGCGGCTGGGGCGGTCGAAGAGCAGCAACCGCACGTTATGGGCCACCAGTTCGGTGTTGGAGCTGTTGCCCACCGTGACGCAGACGGTCGCTCCGGCAAGCCCGGCCCAGGATGAGATCGGGGTCGAACGCGGCCCGACGACGACGGTCTGCGATGCGTAGTAATGCGGGCGGATGAACAGCGCCTGCTGGTCGCGCTGCACCGTGTGGCCCATCGTGGCGATGACCAGATCCACCTTGTTCTCGCCCAGCAGCGCGATGCGGTTGGCTGGCGTGACCGCCGTCAGGTCGAGTGCGACGCCGAGACGGGTGGCGATCTGCCGGGCCAGGTCCACGTCGTAGCCGCTGTAGCTGCCGTCCGACAGGATGCCGAACTTCGGGTAGTCGCTGCGGACTCCCACGCGGAGCCGGCCGGCGCATAGGATCCGCCCGAGGTCGTCCTTGTCGTCGGTGCAGGGCGGCGCCGACTCCGCGCGAGCCCGGGCCAGCAACTCGTCCAGGGCTGTCTGGGTACGGGAAGGCTGGGCCTGTGCCGAGGTGGGGGAGCCGAGGCAGCAGAGCAGGGCCAGCAACAGAACAAGGACCCGCAACGCTACGCGCCGGATGGCCAGGACAGCTCGATCACGTGGACGTCCCCGAACAAATAGGGGCCAAACTGATGCAGGTGGGAACCGGCCTGGCCTTGCCGTGCCCGGGCGGACAACCGGGCCGCCTTGGCGGGCGGGATGTGGACCGTCGTCGTGCAGACGACCTTGAGCCGTAGTCCCGCCGCCGCCGCGCGGCACCCGGTGGCCGGCAGGCCGACGAAGGCGTTGTGGGTCACCAACGCGCGCCCATGCGGCACGGCCAGATGGTCAGGCAGCCGGGCAAGGAAGCCATCCAACAACAATCGCCCGTCCGTGCCGCCATAGCTCCACGTCGCGTGGCGGCCCGGCGTATCGGGCGTGTCCATGGGAAAATGCGGCAGGTTCGCAACGATCAGGTCGAAGCGCCGTCCTGCCACCGGCGCCCACATGTCGCCGCAATGGATGTCGTGCGGCACGCCAAGACCGGCCAGGACGCTCCGTGTCGTCGTGACCGCATCCTCCTCCACGTCCACGCCGGTGACGCTCTTCGCGCCCGACAGGATCGCGGCAGCCAGCACCGCCCCGCTTCCGGTGCCAAGCTCCAGCACGGACGCGGCCGGGCTGGCCAGCATCGCCGTCCGCAGCGCGCCGATCAGCAATCCTGTGTATTCGGACGGGACAAAGGCCCGCTCATGCGCCAGGCGGTCCGGATCATCGGCGTTGCGCGCGGCCGTCGATCGAGCCACCGGACCGGATCCCTTGCTAACTGATGAACGGCACTTGCTGCCGATCTTGGTGGTCGGTTTTCACGCCCGTCACCTTGCCGGCCGCCTTGCGATCTGTCCAGATTGACGCCAGTCAACGGGGGCATGGAACGTCGCGGTGCAAGTCCAGGATGGAGCAGCCCGGTGATACTTGGTGGCGGACGCCGACGCCTGCGACCGGGGCGGTACGTTGTCCCCGCGCTCGTCGTGGCAGTGCTCGGCTGGGCTGCCATCTCCGCCATTCCGCCCCGCACGATCACGATCGAGACCGGGCCGGTCGGAGGCGGCTATTACGACGACGCGGTCAAGTACCAGGCCGTCCTGCGGCAACACGGGATCAAGACGGTCATCGTCCCGAAGGCGGACAGCCTGGCCATCATCGCGGATGTGCAGAACGACCGTTCGGGGACGCTGGTCGGCTTCGCGGCGCAGGACATCAAGCCCGCCGATGTGCCCGACGTCGCCTCGGCCGGCCGGGTGGAGATCCAGCCGCTCTTCACGTTCGTGCAGCGCAGCTTGGGCCCGGTGGACGGCCTGGGCGGGTTGCGCGGACACAGCATCGTCCTGCCACCCGAACATAGCGCCACATCCGAGGCCGCGCTGAAGCTCTTGAGCCTGTTCGACGTCGATCGAACCAACAGCCGCATCACCATGATGCCGCTGAGCGAGGCGGTGGCTGCTCTGCAAGCCGGCTCGTTCGATGCCGGGATGTTCCTGCTCTCTGCCGATAACGGGTTCATCACGGCAGCGGCCATGACCCCGACGCTGGCGCTGGTCAATGACCGGCACGCCCTGGCCGAAAGCCGCCGCGTGCCCTTCCTGCAGCCGGTCGTACTGCCTCGCGGGATCTATGACCTGGCCGAGGATCTCCCGCCCGGGGATGTCGACATGGTCGGCGCCCCCGTCGATGTGGTGGTAAGGAGCAACCTCAATCCCTCGCTGGGCTATGCGCTGCTGGAGGCCATGGCGGCGGTCCACCGCGGGGCGACCCTGGTCAGCCAGGTCGGCGCCTTCCCCACCCCGGCGGGCAGCGCGTTGCCGACGCTGCCGATTGCCGCCGGCTACTACCGGAACGGCGTACCGTGGGTGTACCGCGAATTGCCGCGGAGTGCGGCGGTGTTCGTCGACCGCAACCTCGCCTTCGTGCTGACCCTGCTTGTCCTGACCCAGGTGTATCTCGGGTCCAAGTGGATCTACGAACTCGGCTACTTCTCGGCCGACCAGATGGCATTGCTCATCCTGCTATGGATCTATCGCAGTTCGACGCGACGCAAGACGCTCTCGGAGCGGCGGGTAAGGCTGGTGCACGGGATCGAGCGGATGCTGCTGCGCCAGACCAACAAGCAACGCCGCGACGCGCTGATCGCCCGCATCAGGACGATCTCCGAGCAGGGCCAGTCCTGAGTCCGGCCTGCGTCAGCCGAATTTCTGCGCCAGTGCCTTGGCATCCTTGGCGAAGGATTGAGCTTCGGCGAGCACCTTGCCGATGACCGCGTCCGATTTGGTGGAGACGCTCTCCCACTCCAGGGCCTCGTTCGTGGCGTTGCGAAGGCTCTTGCTGTAGCGGTCGAAGGTGTCGGTGATGGCCTTCTCCTTCGTCTTCAGCTTGTCGAACCCGGCCATCAGGCCGCGACACGGCTGGAAGACCGCGTCGTTCCAGTGCTTGCCGGCGCCATCCGGCCGCTTTTCGTCCTTCTTGATGAAATCGGCGGGCGTGACCGCCTGCACCTTGCCGGCCGATGAAACGATGATCCGCCATTGTTCCTTGTCGATCATCTTGAGCAGGTCGGCGACCTTCTGGCGCACGGCGGGTATTTCGGCGGCGATCAACGGGACCATGGTCTTCATCGTCACATCGTCCACCTTCTTGCCATAGCTGGTGGCGGCGGAGGCGACCGACTGAGCGTAGGCCGTGGTGGATTTCGGCACGACCTTGCTGGCGCCGAACTCGTCCGCCGCTGCCTTGGCGGCAGCACCAGCCGCCTTCACCGCCTTGGACAGGGCTTCGACCTGCGTGATGAACGACTTGGCCTTGCCTTCGGCCTCGGCCTTCCAGCTTTCGGCCGTCACGCCCAGTCCGACGTCGCCGTCGACCGGGAAACCTGGCTTGGCCAGGAACGCCACCACCTTGCCTTTGGTCTCCTCGACCGTGGCCAGCGCATTCCCGACGCCGGTGAACCCTTTCATCTTGGCGATGATACTTTTGTTCTTCTTCCAGGCGTCGGCAGTCAGCTCCTTCGGTATGTCGAAATCCTTGGCAGCGACCATCGTCGGTTCCTCTCTGTGACTGCACTGCGGGCGACGTCGCTCCGGTCGGTCATCCTGGCCGGATCGTACGATACGCCGTCGATTAGGACCGAAGCCCAGGTGGCGTCAACGATCATTTCGCCGCTATACAGAACGGCGGCGCACCAGCCGGCCGGTGTTCGGGCGCCATGCGCGGCGTGGGCAGCAAGGAGGTCGTCATGCCGGTCACAGTGTCACGGTTCGTGCGGGTCATGTCGCGCGGCAAGGTCGTAACCGACGAGTTGGTGGCCGTGCGCAACGGCAAGGTGGGCGAAGCGCTGGATGCCCTCGAGGCCGAGATCGGCCGCCTGCATGCCGCCAACGTCCGGATCCCGGCGCTGCAGGCAAGGCATGCCGAGCTTGCCGCTTCGCGCGATGCGGCGATGCGCCAAACCGGCAACGGCGCGGTCTGCGCCGCCTTGGTCCAGGTCAAGCTCGACGCGAGGGCGGCGGCGCTCCAGGCCACGGCGCAGGCCAACGCCGCACTGGCCGTGGCAGGGCGGCGTACCGCCGGGCTGGCCCAGGTCGACGAGTCGCTCGCCGAGCTGCGCCGGGACATGGGCAAGGTCGGGGCCACCAGCCTCCTGGCAGAGGTGCTGGCCAACCTGCAGGCGATCGACCATCGCCGGACTGTCCTGGCCGGCGCGACCGATCCGGCTGCCATCGCGACGGAATTGGCCAAGCTTCCCATCCTGCTCGATCTCGTCGGCGGTTCGCAGGATCTGTGCGACCGGGCACTGGCGTCCGAGGAGCGCCAAGCCGAGCAACTCACGCGGATCGACAAGGCGCTGGCCGGGCTGGGTCAAGTGGTCGGGACGATCGCCGACCCGGGATGCAAGGCCCTGTTGGAGACCAGGCTCGTTGCCTTCGCGGACCGGCGCGACGCGTTGGAGGCCGCCGACACCCTGGACGACCTGGCAAAAGCCCTGTCGGCCGCCCCCCGGCTGGTGGACGACCTGGCCGAGGCATTGGACGCAGCCGTGGATGCCGCCACCGCGCCGGCCTTGCATGCGGGCACGGGTGGATCGGGCTACTTGGATGCGGCATCGCCGGATGCCGGCACTACGCGGCTGGATGCCGGCATGGCGCCGTCCAGCTACGTGACGGCGATGCTGGATAACGCTCCCCTGCCGGCTACTGGTCCGGGTCATGGCGAAGCGGCCGACCTGGATATCGGCGCCCCGGTCGACCCCCGTTTCGACGTATCGCCCCCGCAATGGATGGAAGACAGGAAGCGCTCCGGAAACCCCGGCCAGGACAGGAACAAGCCGCTATCCGGTCCGGAGCGCGAGCAGGCCGAGCGGCTGCAGGCGCTTGGCAAACGGGCGTCCGACCTCAACGCGCGGCTACGGCGCCACCAGGCAGAAGCAAGCCGTGTGGCAGGTGAGGGCAACTTCCTGTTGGCCGCGCTGCTGAACGATTATGACCGGCTCTCCGAGCTTTTGCTGGCCCAGCTTGCGCCGGACAAGCAACGCTCCGTCGCGTCCGCGATCGCGAAGGAGCGGCAATCGATCCACCCGCTCGACAGCCTGGATTGGCTGAAGTCCGGGCCCGTTCTCGCCATGTGTGGGAAGGGCGGTGTCGACACTGCCACGTTGGAGACATTGATCGACGAGTGGGACGCCACTGTGTCGGAGCAAGCCGCGCTTTTGGGCCAGAAAACGTTGTGGGCGGAGGCAAGCCGGCTGAAGGGCGAGGTTGCGGCGCTCATCGAAGGGGCGGACGATTGGGAAGGGTCCATGCACAAGCTGCCAGCCATGAAGCAACCGCAGTTGCTTCGGGTCGCGCACGATCTGATGTCGGCCCTTGACGATGCCCGGCATGGCTTGGCGCGGGACGTGGCTGTCGGTGGGCTCGACATCGCGATGAAGGCAGGCGTGCGGTCCGCCCCATCGGACTGGGACGACGAGGCAGAGGCGACGATCGAGGCAAAGGCAGCGTCCGATGCGAATCTGGCGGCGAGGAAGGCGGCGCTCGAAGCCGACTTGCCTCATTACACGGCGCGGGAGCTGGAGAGTGAAATCCTTGGGAACGCCGCGTCTTTCGTCGGGGATTGGCAGGCCTCGTATTCCGATCCCGATGCGCAGGAGACCGCTCGGGCCTGGGCCGAAGGATATCTGCAACGTGCGCGGGCCCGCCTGCCGTTCGCCGATCCCGGTGAGGTTCTGCCGACGCCCGACGATGCCGGTATTCCGACCGATGAGGAGCTGTTGGCGCAGGGACGGGCCGAACGGCGCGCCAAGCGTGACGCCGACCGGGAATACATAAGCCAACAGATCGACTCTGCCAGGGAAACGGACGGCAAAGCCTATCCCGAGCTCGATGGCATGGCCGTCGCAGATTTGGCCGACATCGTCGAAGCCGTGAAAGGTCTGCATGTGCAATACGTCGACTTGGCCGGCTACCGCGCCGGCAAGTGGACGGAGATCGCCGCCGCGGCGAAGCGCTTCGTGAGTTCCCTGCGGCGCTTGAAGGTCGATGGCCTGCCGTTACGGGAAGAGCTTGGCGAGAAGGCGACGCGCGGCGTGTGGGAGCACGTTGCCAGGTTGGAGGCCGCCCTGACCGTGATGATCATTCACGGCCCAGAGGCACCGGCCGTGAACTGGCCCGACCTGGTGCCTTTGGATGAGCGATGGCCGCTGCAACTCGAAATGGAGTTGTTGGTCGACCAGACGGTGGCCCTGAGAGAGGCCGCGATGTTCGCCAACGTGACGCCTCCCAGCGATACGAAGCTGAGGGAGTGGAACGAACTGGTCGGCCCGGATGGCACGCTGTCGGAAAAGGCCCGTCAGCCGCTTCTCCGCAGCCTCGGTGGTCTCAAAAGAAACAACATCGAGTGGGAACGATTGAGGATCGCGGTGGAGGACGTCGTCGGGTTTGGCAAGGTCTCGACGTTGAACGAAAACCTTCCAAGCGTCGCACTTGTGAAGAAGCTGCGGTTCAACTGACGTTGCGCCATGCACCATCTGTCTCGACGAATGGCGGGCAGTTCTCAACCTGGCGTGGTCGAGAAGGCCTGCGCGCCGGTCAACCAGAGCGAAGGTCGACTGCCTTGGCGGATGTGAGTTCAGTCCACACGTGATGCGCGTCGCGCAGCGGGCTCCGGTCCGTATCAGGTTCGGCACGGCGCCATCCGAGGTGACGCTCCTGGCCGGATCGGCCGTCCCGGTGGCGGTCGAGCGCCGGCCGACGGGCGGGCCCTGATTTGGCGGACGTCGGTGCGGAGAACGGGCGTCTTCTGCTCGTCAGCTTGGTCCTGGCGCTTGTCGGCGGGTTCGCGGATGCGGGGAGCTACGTCCTGGTGAGCAGCTTTACCGGGCACATCACTGGCAACTCGATCATGTTGATGGTGCATCTGGTGAATTCGCAGTGGCCTGAGGCACTCTCCTGCTTGATCGCGGCGGCCGCTTTCCTCGCGGGAACGGCGGGCGGCGTGAACTGGCCGTATCCGGCAGGCCGGTCCGCGTGCCGGCGGCTCGCGCCGGCTTTGGTCCTGGAGATTGCACTGATCACCGCAGGGATGATCGTCCCGGCACTTCCTGGAACGGGACGAAAGGACGTCTTTCTAGCGAGCCTCTGCCTTGCGCTCGGATTGCAGAATGGCATGCTGGGCAAAGTCGGCCTGGTGGGGGTCCATACGACGTTCATCACCGGCCTGTCGACCACGCTGGTCAAGGATCTCGTCACCGGGACGCCGGGTCCGAAGCGGGAGGTGCTGCTGTCGGTGATCGGCTGCTTCATCCTGGGTGCACTTGCCGGCGCCTGGGCGCTCACCCGGTTCGGCATCGCAGCGTTCAGTGTCGTCCTGGCGTTGCTTGCCTTTGCGTGGTTGCTGGCCGTGACGACACCCGCGACAGAGGGGCTCGTGGGGCCGGGCGCTCCGGGCGATGCTCGGGAACCCTGATGAGTAATGAGAGCAGGGCTGCCGTGGGGCGAGGCGGCGTATTCGATGCCGCCAGGCCGGGCGCCGCGTTATGACCTGGCGAAGTCCCAGCGGATGACGGCAACGATGAAGTCCCGCAGGACGGAATGGAGGCGACCGACCTCCCGGCCGCACTGCGGGTCAAGCGGCTCGGCACTGAAGACGAAGTCGCGTTCACAGGCGGCGACGTCCACGAGATGATCGTCCCGCAAGGCGAAGCAGAGCGCAGGAAGGTCGGTCGGCTTGCGCGCCCTCCCGTGTACGGAGAGGTTGATGTTGAAGTAGGCGGCAACCGCGCCGGTCCGCGGTGGCGTGATGGTCCAGGTGATCCGGCGCTTCAGCAGATGCGCCAACGCCAGTGCGAGAAGGTTTTCGCAATGGCTTCGATAGGCATCCAGCGCGCGGACGCCGCAAGGGTCTGCCACCGACGACGGTCCGTCTGAGGCCAGGCCGGCATCCAACGCCGCGAGCCATCCCGTGAAGTCGAACGTCTCCGTGGGAGTTTCGCTGCGTGGTTCGAGCGGTCGCACGACGCCCCCCGGCATTCGGGGCCTAGTACGGACCCGGCGCAGCCGGGCAGGCACGACCAGTGCGGACCGTTGCGACCCGGCCGCTGCCAGCCGAACGTGCCTTATGCGACGCAGCAATGTCCATGAACGAACACTGGCAGCCAAGGGGTGCCTTGTCACCGGTTTTCTTCCGGTCCGCCGTCCAGCAAGCGCGGCCGCTGCCGAGGTGGCGGCTGATATCTGTTATAAACAAGCCATCGGCGTTTTGATTATAACGTACACAAGCAATGTTGTAGTACAGCCGGCATGGACGAAATATACAGACGCCTGGATGTCATCTTCAAAGATGTATTTGACGATGCACCGATCTGTGTCGTGCCCGAGCTCACCGCCGCCGATGTCCCGGACTGGGACAGCTTGAGCCATATCCGCCTGATCCTGAGCGTTCAGAAGGAATTTCATATCAAGCTGTCGGCCGCACAAACTGCCA
Organism: uncultured Acetobacteraceae bacterium; assembly: GCA_964244585.1. Lineage (GTDB taxonomy): Bacteria > Pseudomonadota > Alphaproteobacteria > Acetobacterales > Acetobacteraceae > LMUY01. Next base: position 67,421 of record CAXTJM010000002.1, read on the forward strand.
GTTTCGCAAATGTCGGCGAACTCGCCGACTTGATTCACGCGAAAACGATGACGTGAGCAGCAATCTTTATACTGATCTAGCCTGGCTTCCGCCCGCGCCACGCATGTTCGACGCCGAGTGCAAGCTGCTTGCGTCGGATCCGGCGCCAGGCTTGGCGTGCCGCCGCCTGGCGACCCATGCGTTGGACGGGAACCAATTGACCCGGCTTGGCCGCGCCATGGCGAAGGCCCGGGCCGGTGGACGTTCGTTGGCGCCGTTGCTGCCGTTCCGCCTCGGCGTGCTGGGCAATGCGACGCTCGACCTGGTTGCCCCCATGTTGGTGGCCAGTGGCGCCCGGCATGGCTTGGCGATCGAGTGCATCGTCGCCGATTACGGGCAAACGACGCAGGAGGCGCTCGACCCCGGCAGCCGGATCAACATGGCCAAGCCGGATGCGGTGTTGCTGGCGATCGACCATCGCGGGCTCCCGTTCCGCTTCATGCCCGGCGACACGGCAGCGGAGTGCGCCGACGTGGCGGCAGCCCAAGCCCAGTTGGGCGCGATCCGGACGGGGATCCGCAGCCATACCGACGCGGTCTGCATCGTGCAAACGCTTGCGGCGCCCCCGGAAACCATGTTCGGTAGCTTCGACCGCCTGGTGGCGGGAACGGCACGCCGAACGATCGAGCAGCTGAACCTGGCCATCTGCGCCAGCATGGACGGCAGCGAGGACCTGCTGCTGGATATCGGCGCCCTGGCGGAAACAGTCGGGCTCGGCACCTGGCATTCGCCGTCGCAATGGAACCTTGCGAAACTGCCGTGCGACGCGGCGTGCCTGCCGCTCTATGCGGAACACACGACGCGGCTGATAGCGTCGATGCTCGGCCGCAGCCGCAAATGCCTGGTTCTCGACCTGGATAACACCGTGTGGGGCGGCGTGATCGGCGATGACGGGCTGGAGGGCATCAAGCTGGCCCAAGGCGACGCGACCGGCGAGGCGCATCTCGCGGTTCAGACCCTCGCCCTTGCCCTGCGCCAGCGTGGCATCGTCCTGGCCGTATCGTCGAAAAACACCGACGAGGTGGCGAGGTCGCCCTTCCGCGCCCATCCCGACATGCTGCTGAAGGAGGCGCATATCGCGGTGTTCCAGGCCAACTGGAACGACAAGGCCACCAACATCAAGGCCATTGCCGAAGAGCTCAGCCTCGGTCTCGAGGCCATGGTGTTCCTGGATGACAACCCCGCGGAGCGCGACCTGGTGCGCCGGTTGCTGCCCAACGTGGCAGTCCCGGAACTGCCGGACGATCCGGCCTGGTATGCCCGCACGCTCGCCGCCGCCGGCTATTTCGAAGCCACCGGCTTCTCGGACGAGGACCGAGGCCGGGCCGGGATGTACCAGTCCAGCGCACGGCGGGTGGCGCTGCGGGAACAGGCGGGCGACCTCGATGCCTATCTCGCCTCGCTTGACATGGAGATCGTGTTCGCTCCGTTCGATCGCACGGGCAGGGTCCGGATCAGCCAGCTGATCAACAAGTCCAACCAGTTCAACCTCACCACGCGCCGCTACAGGGAAGCCGATTTGGCGGCTGTCGAGGCCGACCCGGGTCTCTTCACCCTGCAAGTCCGCCTGCTCGACAGCTTCGGGGATAACGGGATGATCAGCGTGGTCATCTGCCGCCCCGGCGACGAAGCGAGCTGGGTGATCGACACCTGGTTGATGAGCTGCCGTGTGCTCGGCCGCAAGGTGGAGCAGATGGTGCTGCGCGAGGTGCTGCGGCAGGCGTGCGAGCGGGGCGTCCGATCCCTGGTGGGCATCTATCGTCCGACGGAGAAGAACGGCCTGGTGCGCGATCATTATCAGAAGCTGGGGTTCACTCCGGCGCCTGGCCACTCCGATGGCAGCACTTGGTGGACCTTGCCGACATCCACTGCTGTTCCAGCGGTCCCGATGCGCGTGCGGCAGCTCGACCACGCGCTTCAGCCGGCTTGATCGACATCATGGCCGGCTTGCCGCGCCGGGACGCCTGGCTGCTGCCGCTCATCAGCCTTGCCACCGTCCTGATCCTGCTGGGCGGGGCGGAGCTGGCGGCCCGTGCGATCTGGCCGGAGCAGGTCGTCAATGCCTGTCGCGTCACCGATGCCGTGTCGGGCTACCATTACCGGCCAAACTGTTCCTCGACCACGAAGGCCGCCGAGGGACCCTGGGTCGTCAACGACTACAACAGCTGCGGCTATCGCTCCGCGGCTGCATGCGGGCCAACGCCCGCCAACAGCCGCAGGATCGCGGTGATCGGCTCGTCGTTGAGCGAGGGCTACCTTGTCGAATACCCCAACACGATCGCTGCACGCGTCGGTGCCGACCTCACGGCGATGTGCCGCTTCCCGGTGGAGGTGCAGAACCTCGGCGCGATCGGCAGCTTCGGCTCGCCGCTCGTTGCGCGCTTGGAGGAGGCGCTGCGGCTGAAACCGAACGCGATCCTGCTCGTGCTGGCTCCATTCGACCTGGAGCGCGGCCTGGACCAGCAGGCCATGCCGGGCGGCGAGGCGCCGGTGGCCCAATCCACCAGCCCGCTGCACGAGGTGTTCGAGTCCGTCAAGGCCAGCCGGGCGGCGGAGATCGCGCAGCATTTCCTATTCCGCAACGCATCGGTCTACCTGCCGCTCTACCTCCGCTACGGCGACAAAGCCGACTTCCTCCGCCAGCCCTTCAGCCATGCCTGGCTGGAGCGGTTGGAGCTGCTCGACAGGTTGATCGGCCAGCTCATGGAACGTGCCAGCGCAGCCCACGTGCCCCTGATGGTGAGCTTCGTGCCGCAGGAGGCGCAGGTGACGCTGATGGCGGGCCAGTCGATCCCGGCCGGCATCGATCCGGCCGCGCTGCCGGCGGCCATCAAGGCCATTGCCCTTGCGCATGGCGCGAGCTTCGCCGACACATCCGTCGCGCTGCGGGCGGAACCGAACCCGGGGCAACTCTACTACCAGGTGGACGGCCACCTGTCCGGCGATGGGCAGCCGATCGCCGCCGCCTACATCGCCAAGGGCCTGGCTGACAGCGGGACCGGGTCCTTTGCAGGCTGTCGTCAACCGCGGCCGACGCAAGTGTCCAGGTGATCGTCCCTTCGGTGCCGTTCCTGGTCTTTGCGGCTGCCGCAGCCCTCGTGTTCAACCTCGGTGCTGCCGCGTGGTGGCGCCGGTCGGTGCTCCTTCTGGTGAATCTTGCCTTCCTCGCCAGCTTCTCCATCGATCCCCTGGCCTTGCTTCCGTTCGCCAGCTTCATCGTGCTGGGTTACGTGGCACAGGGTGCCGTCCGCGACGGCGCAGTGCCTCGCCTGTTCGTGCTGGCGCTGGTCCTCGTCCTGTCCGTCTTCTTCTGGCTGAAGCATTACAGCTTCATTCCCAGCCGAGCGTTCCTGCCATTCCCCTACGTGCTGGTCGGCTTGTCCTACGTCTTCTTCAGGGTGTTGCACCTGATCATCGACAGCCACCAGGGTGCGATCGAGGGCCGCGTCGGAGTGCTGTCATACCTGAACTACACGCTCAATTTCACCAGCCTGACCTCCGGACCGATCCAGCGCTACCAGGACTATCACCGCATGGAGGTGGCAAGCCTGCCCCTTGGCCTGACGGTGGCGGGGGCGGCATGCGAACGGATCGTGATCGGCTATTTCAAGGTGGCGATCGTGTCCATGGTGCTGTCCCAGCTCCAGCATGAGGGGATCGACGGACTGGCCGCAGGGCGTGGCCTGCCGAACCTTGTCGGGTCCGGGGTGCTGACCGCGGCCGTCTACCCGGTGTACCTGTATTTCAATTTTTCAGGCTACGTGGACGTGGTGATCGGCGTCGCCCGGTTCTTCCGGATAGAGCTGCCGGAGAATTTCGACAGGCCGTTCTCCTCCGAGAACTTCATCAACTTTTGGTCCCGTTGGCACATCACGCTGTCGGGCTGGCTCAAGACCTACGTCTACAACCCGTTGATGATGGCCGGCATGGCGCGCTGGCCGGCCCCGGGGCTTGCGCCATACCTGGCGGTGGCGGCCTTCTTCGTCACGTTCTTCCTGGTTGGATTCTGGCATGGCCAGACGTCGGAATTCCTCTTTTTCGGCCTCCTTCAAGGTGGCGGCGTCTCGGCAAACAAGTTGTACCAGGTCCTCATGCAGGAGCGGCTCGGTCGCAAGGCCTACCGGGCGCTGTCCGTCCGGCCGCTCTACCGCGCCTGCGCGCGCGGGTTGACCTTCACCTGGTTCGCCTTCACCCTCTTGTGGTTCTGGTCGAGTTGGACGGCGATCGACTTGTATGCGCGCGCGCTCGGCCCGTTGGCGATCTCGCTGACATGGCTCGCCATCCTGTTCGGCGCCACCATCATGCTCGCGGCCATGGAGGCGATCCGGCGTGCCGGGCTCCAGGTCACGTGGCGCACGATCCCCGTCGTGCGGTCACGCTACCTGCGAACGGCCTGGGGAACGGCGTTGGTCGTCGTGACGGTTGCAACCATCACCCTTCTGAACTCCCCGGCGCCGGACATCGTGTACAAGACGTTCTGATAGCCTGGCGCATTCCGGCTGCCGGGTCAGGCGACCGGCGGGACCACGATCTGGAAGTGCTGTGTTCCATTGCTGTCCAAGCTCGCGACCGCTCCGGAGACTGCTGTCCCGTTGACGTTGAGACCGGTGACATAGAGGTTCCGGTCGGTCGTCGAGGAGCCGCCGTAGGCGTCGTTGAGGAACGACACGGCGACGTCGTGCGTCCCCGACGACAACAGATCCTGCAGGTTGACAGCCTGGGACTGGCCCTGCGCGTGCAGCGCCGTCACCGTCGAGTTCTGCACCAGCGTCTGCCCGTCCACGGCCACGGAGTATTGGGCATCTCCGTTCCAGGCATCCTCGGCCAGATGCAGCGTCAGGGCCGTGCTCCCGGCTGGGGAGGTGAGCGTCGCCGTCCCGTTCGACAGCAGCGTCGCCGGTGCACCGTTGAGCGCCTGACCGTCGTACGTCGCGCTGTTGACGTAGAGGTTGCGGTCGGTCGACGACGTCCCGCCATAGGCATCGTTGATGAAGGTGACGCCGATCGTCGGGTTGGCGCCCCAGTTCCCGGTGACGGGAACATCCTGCGTCGCCCCCGCCGCGTGGGAGGCGGTCGCCGTGTGCACGCCGCCGATCGTCGTGCCGTTGATGCTGATCGTGTACTGCGCGTCGCCCTGCCACGCATCCTCCGAGACCTTGAGGTCCAGCGTGTCCGGGGCGGCAGTGGCCGGCTCGGCGAACGAGAAACCCTGGGACCCGCTCGTCAGCAGCGAGAGGGTGCTCGATGGCACGGCCGAGCCGTCGATCGTCGCGTTGTTCACATACAGGTTGCGGTCGGTCGCGGCGGATCCGCCATAGGCATCGTTCAGGAAATCGACGCTCACGGCGTGGCTACCGGGGCCGAAATTGCCCAGCACGTCGAAGGTCTGCGTCTGCCCGGCAGACCGGAGCGCCGTCGTGGTTTGGGTGCCGCCGATCTGTGTTCCGTCCACGTCGATGGTGAACTCTGCGTTGCCTTGCCAGGCGTCCTCCGCGATCGAGAGCGCCAAGACGTCGGAGCCGGTGCCGATGCTGACCGCGGACGGCGTTGCTACGGCGCCGGCGAAGGCAAAGCTCTGTGATCCGCTGTTCAGCAGCGAGAGGGCGCTTGAAGGCACGGTCGAGCCGTCGATCGTCGCGCCGTTCACGTACAGGTTGCGGTCGGTCGTAGCGGAGCCGCCATAGGCGTCGTTCAGGAAATCGACGCTTACCGTGTGGCCGCCAGGCGCGAAACTGCCCAGGACGTCGAAGGTCTGCGTCTGTCCGGCCGACCGCAGGGCGGTCGTGGTCTGGGTGCCGCCGATCTGTGTCCCATCCACGCTGATGGTGAATTGTGCGTTGCCTTGCCAGGCGTCCTCCGCGATCGAAAGCGCCAGGACGTCGGAGCCCGTGCCGATGCTGACAGTCGCAGGAGCTGCCGTGCCGTGGGAGCTTGGGACGGACGCGGCAGATGCCTGTGCGCCGAAATACTTGGCCCAGGCAGCGGCCTCGGCCGGCTTGTCGTCCGAGGCATTGGAGAATTCGTAGTTGCCGCCGCCGTTGCTGTCCCAAAGATTGACGAAGTCGATCTTCTCTCCGGCGCCCTGCGCGGTGGTGAGCTGGCTGGCGAGCCATTGCGGAAATGCGGCGTCGTCGTTGACGTCGGTGCCGGCATTTGAATTGCCTGCCCCGGTTTCCGGTATCGCGAACGGCTTGCCCTGCGCCTCGGCAAACGCGAGCAATTGGTCGAGGCTGAGGGCGTGGCCGCCGCTGCCGTCATTCGACCACTCGGTGGCGGCAGGATAGGTCCAGTAGTGTGCGCGGTTCACCGGATCGGCGATGAACTGTGCAATGCTGGTGTCCTCCTTGCCGGTGTCCCAGTCATGGTAGGTCGCCTGGCCGCTGCTGTTTGTCCCATCCGAATATGGGCGGATGTCGGAATACACATCGGCACCGATCGCATCCACGTAGGCATTGCCGGGATACAGGCTCGTGAGCGCCTCGGCGTTGGTGTAGTTGGTGACGCTTGGGTTCCAAACGACGGTGACGTTGACGCCCAGTGTCGTCGCTTCCTGGTGCAGCACGGTGTAGATGTGCTGGTAGGCGGAAACCCAGTCGGCCTGGTCCTGTGCCGTGTCGCCGGCATAGGTCGCGCCAGCGATGTTCATTTCCCAGCCCGGGCGGAACACGAGGTTGGTGTCGCCATTGCTGACATAGGCCTTCAGGATCCCCTGATAGACGCTGTCGTCGCTTCCCGCCGCGATCGCCTGGTATTGTGCGTCTGCTGTTCCTGCATTGGCTGCGGTGGAGGCCATGGGAAGGGCGATCACGGGCGTCATGGCCTTGGCATCGACCGACTGCGCGTCCGACCAGGCCTGCCAGCTGGCATTGCTGGCCCAATCGCTGACCGGCTGGGTATAGTCGACATAATTGTCGAGATAGGTCGGCGTCACGCCCAAGGTTGACGTGAAGCCAGCATATTCGGCTTCGAACGTCGCTTCAGACGAAGCATCGCTGCCATTTGGATTGCCCAGATAGGCCCCGATCGGGAATGGCGTCGAACCCGTGGAACTCGACATAGCAAACTCCATTAGCGGGCAAGCTTCATTGAACTAAAGCTGCCTATTGACACACGATCTCCGCCATCACTGCACGAGGGAGTGCACGCGCTGACGCATTACCAGAACGCTTCAAGTTTTCATGTCATGACGATCGACATTGCATAGGGATATGCAGCAATTTACAGCTAAATGATTAAGCTCTGGTAAATTTGGTGCTTGTTCTGGCCCGTTGCAGTGTTCGATCCCTCAACAAACTTGCCCAGTTTTCAAACGATTGCCCGCAAGTTGGATTGTCCATGGATTTCACCTGCAGACGACTTGCACCCTGACGAGGTCGCCTCTTCAAGTTATCGAGGTGTCTCGCGAATAAGGTGGGCCGGATCCTTCGTCGAGGTGTAAGGAAGTAGCTTACCCAAAGTCGAAGCATCCTGATAGTCGATAGGAAAGATCTTCTCCGTGACACCATTCAACCCTGGGCGTGGCCAAGACCGTCCGGTCGCTGCATCGATCATACCGCAAATTGGCCCAGCCGCTGCCCAGTGTTCCATGAGCGTCCATCGCGAAGGGCGCGCGGTTCATATCGTTCTGACCGCAGAAGACGAATATCGCTCGATCGCCTTGTACGAGACCCTCGTGAATGGTGCCAAAGCAGGCTGCCTCAATCTCAAGGCTGCCGTGGCCGACGGCGGTCAAGCATCGGATTGATGCAGGCGCCGCTTCGGGCCAAGCTGCTGGACCGGGCAATTCGCACGAGGCTGCTGCCGAAGCCAGGTCGACAACCTTAACCGCAAGACCTTGCCGACGGGCTGTAGGGTGGTCCGGTCGCACGGGCGATTGGCCGGTGTAACGGTCGCCCAGGTCACAGGCGTTCCCCAGTTCGACGCCGCCCCGCGATCGGCCGCCAACCGGCCCTGAGCCATCGTCATGCGCGCCACCCTGCCAGCGCAAGCATCAGCCGACTAGGTCACACAGGCCCGTGTCGAGTGGACATCAAATGAAGTAAACAATTAGCAGCGCGGTAACACGGAAACTTCACACTGCATCTTGGCGGAACGGTGTGTATAAGCGTACTCAGTTTTGTCCACATTGTGGAAATCACCAGTGCATTTACTTAATAAAGCTCTTGCGTTAACCGTTGCTCCTTGTCGCGAACTCAGCACCCTGCTGTCCCAGGCAGAGTCGCCAGGCCTTGAAAGGGGCTCCCCTGCGAATGGGCCGTTGGCCCCGGGGCCGGTCCGCGTTCGACGCCAGGTGCGGCAGCATGACTATGCCAAGGCCCTTATCTGCCGCTTCGGCGGGGTAGACGCACTTTCCGACGTCGAGCTTGCGCTGTTGCGGCGCGTCGTGACCTTCGCGCGCGCCCATGGTGCCAACACCCAGATCGTTGCCCAGGGTGAGGTTCAACAGCCGCGCATCCTTCTGTCCGGATGGGCCTGCCAGCAGCACGTCCTGCCCAACGGCCGGCGTCAGATCATCCGGTTCCTGGTGCCCGGCGACATCATCGGGTCGATCGACCGTCCGCTTACCACCACGGTGACCGCGATCGTGGCGCTGACGCCGGTCATCCTCGCGGACGCGCGTTCACTTTGGCAGGCGGTCCATGTCTGCAGCGAGACCATGCCGGCCATCGCTGCGGCGGTCCGCCGCGGGCTCCAGGACGAGGCCGCCCAATTGCGCGACCAGATCGTAAGGCTGGGTGTCCGGACCGCCTACGAGCGGCTGGTCCACCTCATTCTGGAGCTTCACCAGCGGCTACAAGCCGCCGGCCTGGTGAATGGCAACAGCTTCGACATGCGGTTGACCCAGGGCATATTGGCGGATGCGCTCGGCACCAGTTTCGTGCACACCAACCGCATTCTGCAGATGGTCAGGCAGGAAGGTCTGTTCACGCTCCACAGCGGCCAGGTCACGCTGGAGAAGCTGGATCAGATGCGTGGCATCGTCGATTGGCAAACCGTCTAGCATGCCCCATCGATCCGCCACGGTTTTCGCGCGCCATAGCCGGACCGCCGCAAATTGAGCAGTGCGTTCGGCCGTCTCGACCAGGAGCAGAACGTCGTCGTCCTGAAGCGTCGTGCCGTCCGCGGCGCGGCCGTCACCTTCGCTGCCCAGGGCACGCGCTTCATCCTGCAGTTCGGCTCGCAGATCGTGCTTGCCCGCCTACTGCTTCCACGGGATTTCGGCCTGGTCGCCATGATCGGGCCGATCATCAGTTTCGTCCAAATCTTCAATGAACTCGGCTTGACCCAGGCCACGGTCCAGCGCGAGGAGATCAGCCATGACGAACTCTCTGCCCTGTTCTGGGTGAACAGTGCGGTCAGCGCCGTCGTCACGGCGTGCCTCTGCGCGGCCGCCCCGGCGGTTGCGCTGTTCTACGGCGATCCCAGGCTGACGATGATCACCGTTTGCCTCGCGAGCCTTCTGCTACTGAACGGGCTGTCGTCGCAGCAGATTGCCCTGATGAACCGAGGCATGCGGTTCGTTCCCCTGGCGGTGATCGACATAGCCTGCTTGGCGGTCGCCGTGGTGGTGGGGGTCGCGGCGGCATGGGCTGGCGCCGGATACTGGTCCCTAGTGCTTATGCAAGCAGCGAATTCGCTGACGATCGCCGTACTGGCCTGGGCGGCATCGTCATGGCGCCCGTCCTGGCCGCGACGTGTCAAGGGCATCGGCAGCCTGCTCCGTTTCGGCGGCCACCTGACCGGGTACAATCTGGTGAGCTACGTCGCCGGCAACCTGGACGGCATCGTCATTGGCCGTGTCAGCGGCGCCGTCCCGCTCGGCCTTTTCGATCGCTCGATCAAGCTGGTCGTCGTTCCGACCTGGCAGATCAGCCTGCCGGTGGCCCGCGTCGCCGTTACCCTGCTGTCGCGTCTGCGCGGTGCGGAGGAGCGATATGCCCGCGCCTACCTGCAGATGTTGCAATCGATGATGCTCGTGATGGTGCCGGGATTCGCCTGGGTCGCCGTCATGGCGCCGACCCTCACGCCCAGCTTGCTTGGGGAAGCCTGGGTCGGAGCGTCACCGATCGTGCGATGGCTGTCGGTGGCGGCATTGCTGTCGCCGTTGAGCCTCAGCACCTATTGGCTGTTCGTGACGCAGGACCGGGTCAAGCAACAACTCCGCTATAGCTGCGCACGCACCGGCTTCACCGTCCTTGCGCTGTTTGCCGGGCTGCCCTGGGGTGTCGTCGGCGTCGCGGTGTCGTATGCGATCTTTGGCGTGCTGATCCATGGTTCCATGGTGTGGGGCGCAACCAGGTCGGGACCGGTACGCTTGCCGGGATTGCTGCGGGCGTGCCTGCCGATCGCAGTCTGCACCGGGCTTGCAGCCATCGCCCTGGTCCTGGCACGTCGCTCGGCGCCGTTCCAGGCGATGCCCACCGCCGCGGGCCTTGTCGTGTCCTTAGGGGTTGCCTATGGTGGGTCTCTTTTGCTGATGACCTCGCTGCCAGGCGGGCGAGCGATCCTGCGCGGATTGTGGGCGTTGCGGTCGACCTTTGGCAAAGCCAGGATGGAGGATATCGCCCCACCATGTTGAACCCGCCAGTCCAGGCCGCGGGTCCGCGGGTTTCCGTCGTCATCCCTGCCTACAAGACCGCCGCCACCTTGGCCCGGGCCGTGCGATCCGTGCTGGATCAGACGGAGCAGGATTTCGAGGTGATCATCGTCGAGGATTGCTCCCAGGATGGCACGCTGGCGATCGCGCGCGACCTTGCCGGCGTCGATGCGCGCATCAGCGTCATCGCTCTGGAGGAAAATGGCGGACAGGCGCGGGCGCTCAACCGCGGCATCGCGGCCGCACGCGGCGAGTGGGTCGCCACGCTGGATGCCGACGATCGCTACCAGGTCGACCGATTGCACGCCCTGCTGGACGCGGGCGAGCGGGAGGGCGTCGACATGGTGGCCGACAACCAGAACCACATCGACGAGAGCGCGAACCTCCTGGTCCGCACTGCCTTCCCGGACAGCGACAGTAGCCGCCCGATCGGGCTTGCCGACTTCATCGCGCATTCCGATACGTCAGCGGAGTTCAGCTTCGGCATCCTCAAGCCAGTGATCCGTACGACCTTCATTCGCCGGCATGCGCTGGGCTACCGGCCCGGCCTGAAGCTGGGACAGGATTTCTATCACCTGATGCAGTTCTTTGCCGCGGGGGGGCGAGGATACCTGGTGGCGAAGCCGCTATACGACTGGACGCTGCCGTTCGGCCCGGTGTCGCGAACATGGACCACGACCGGTGACGGCGCCTGGCGCTACGACTACCGCAGCACGCTGGAGGCCAACCGGTACTTCATTCCGCTGATGGAGGCGGCCGGCCAGGGTGAACTGGTTGCATTGCTGCGGCGGCGGGAACGCGAGTACTGGATCATGGTGCACTACATCGATGCACAGAAAATGTTCGCCATGCCAAGCCGCCGGTTCGCGGCAGCGTGGATCATCGCGCGTCATCCGAGCACGTGGCAGCTGCTGGCCCGGCGCGTGGTCGGTCGCGTCCGGCGCCTCATGCAGCAACCGAACCGGGCATGATCGGCGCATCGTGCCGACCGGACCCGGCAAGCCAGGGCCGCACCCGTTGACCTGCGATCCAACCAAGCCGATCGGGAGTCCGGCCGTGCGTCACTGCATCGCCTTCACCTGTCACGTAATCACCCCGCCGATCCGATCGATCTTCGAACGGCTGCAACGGGAGGCGCCGGAAGATTTCGACGTTTTCTTCGTCCTGTGCACCAACGATGCCGTCGACCGCGAGGCCGGTCCGGCGGCGCTGGTGCATGTCAGCCACGATGATCTCCACGGGCTCGGATTCCCGGTTAAGTGCCGCAGGGACAATTGGCAAATGGCCGGTAACCTGGACCTGGTCTTCATCGAATTTGCCAATCGCCATCCGACCTACGGGCGTTATTGGTTCATCGAGTACGACGTGCATTGGGAAGGCCGATGGAGCGTGTTGTTCGAGCATTTTCGCGACAGCCCTGCCATCTTGCTCGCAACCACGATCGCGACGATCGACCAGGTTCCCCATAAGCTGGCACAATTGGATTATCCGGAGCTGGTCGTCCCGCCGACGTTGGGTTGGTGCCAGACGCAATGCCTCAAGGCGTTCCTGCCATTGTGCCGGCTGGACAAGGCCCTGCTCGATGCCCTGTCGGACGCCTACCGTGCCGGGCTGGGCGGCCATTACGAGATCACCGTGCCGAGCGTGGCCGCTGCTTCAGGCAGGCCAGTCGAGGATATCGGCGGCAATGGTCCGTTCGTACGGCCAGACAACCGCAACCGGTTCTACTTCGCGCATGGAAGTACATACTCGCACTCACCGGGATCGTTCGTCTTCCGCCCGGGACAGCGGGTCCTGCCATGCCGCAACACCCTGTGGCATCCGGTCAAGCCCGGCGACGTGCCGTTCTGGCACCCGATCCGCGTCGCCGGCAGTCCGCTCAAGACGCTGCTCGAGATCACGAAGCCGCTGCTCTGGCGCTGTGTCATCCGGCTGTGGTTCGTCACCCGGTGGCGGCCATTGCGAAGCTGACCTGTGATCGACCAAGTGGACGTGGTGCCGGCAGCCGTTCACGCCCGTTCGTGCCTGCTGCATGACAGATGCGAGCTGACATGACCCGTGTCGAATCCAGCATTGTCTCCACGGTATCAGTCATCATGGCGTCGCCGTGATCGCCTGGCCGGATACGCCGCAACGACGGGCCCTATGGTTCACTGGCCTGTTGCTCGGAAGCTGCTTTGCCTTGCAGCGGTTCGGGATTCCGTTCGGGAGCAAGCAGCTCAGCATCGTCGGCCCGGTCGGCTGGGCCATTGCGCTTTGGGGCTTGGCCACCGGCACGGTGGCTTTCCACCGTGGCCGCTTGGTCGTTTTCCTTCTCCTGCTGTCTTGCGTGCTGCTGGGGCTCGCCTTCCACGCCGCCTTGCCTGGCGGCGCCGGCAGCGGATTGAATGTCAGCTCGTTGGCGCAGTTCCTGCTCCTGACGGCGTTCGCCACGCTGACCTTTACCGAGGCCGTGGAGGAACATGCCTTCTTCAGCCTGGTGACGCTCCTTCTCGTGCTTGTCTGCGTGGCAGGGATCGGCCAGTTCGCCGCGCAATTCGTGGGCTTGCGCCTGTTTGCGTTCACCGGCCTGCTGCCGGACTGGATGCTGTTCGAATCCACCTACAACGTCGCGATCCCGATCGGCATCGGTGACTTCATGAAGTCGAACGGCTTCGTGCTGGTGGAGCCATCGGTTTTCTCGCAACTGATGGCGATCGGGCTGATTATCGAGGCGCTGGCGCTCCGGCGCCTGGCGTTCCTAGGACTGTTCACCGCCGGGCTGCTGCTGTCTTTCTCCGGGACGGGCTGGATCGTCCTCGGTGCGTTCGTGGTCGGCTCCGCCATCGGCATGGGATGGCGCGGACTCCTCATCGCGCTCGGGATGACCGTGCTGCTGATGGTGGCGCTGGGATTTGCGGCGCTCGTCGCGCCGGACTTCGCCGGGGCTCTTGTCGGCCGCGTCAGCGAAGTGTCCCAGCCGGGTACCAGCGGCCATCTGCGCTTCGTCACACCCTTCTGGATGCTGCACGACGTCATGTCGGCCAACCCGACCGCGTTCCTGCTCGGCATCGGGGTTGGCGGCAGCGAGTCGCTCCCCTTGCCGTACGAGTACGACGTCAACACCCCGGTCAAGATCGTGGTCGAGTATGGCGTGCCAGCGCTTTTCGCCTATGTCCTGCTGTTCGTGGTCGGACAGAAGACACGAATACAGCTGGCCCTCGTGTTTCCCGCGGTGCTCCTGTTCATGTTCACCGGCGGGTATCAGCAGTTTCCGCCGATGGTCTTCTTCATTCTGCTGCTGACATCCGTGGCACGGCTGAGGCATTCAGCTCAGCCAAATAAGGCAACGTCCGATACCAGGATTGGCCACGCCCGGCACTCGCCGTCCCGGCGGTCCGATACAGCCGGACCGTCTGTCCCGCGATCTCGTCCCAACTCGGCACAGTCTCGGCCCGTTGCCGAACCGCCGCCGCACATGCCGCCGCGAAACGGCGGTTGGTCACCAGGTGGTCCATCGCCGCGCTGAGCGCCGGGATATCCCCGGGCGGCACCAGGTGGCCATGGGTCCCATCCACCAACTGCTCGGCGAAGCTGCCGAGCCGGGAGGCGATGACCGGCCGCCCGTGCGCCAGGGCCAGGAACATCACTCCGCTCGCCTCGATCTCGCGATAGGGGAACATCGCGACCGTGCCGCGGCCGAACAATCCTGCGAGCTCATCGTCGGCGACGAACCCGTCTTCGATCGCCAAGGGAACATCGTGGGCGGCGGCCAGCGCCCTGAGCGGCGCGAGGTCCATGTAGGGCTTGCCGACGATGCGCAACCGCGATTGCGCCCGCGCGTCCTCCGACATGCCGGCAAATGCCTCGATCAGCAGATCGGCACCCTTGTATGGCTTGATCTTGCCGAACAGGAGGAAGGTGATCGGTCCGTCCATCAGATCCGCCGCATCGGGGATGGGGTCCATCAGCATGCCATGCGGCAGCACGGCGATCCGCGCTGCGGGAATGCCCATCACCCGCAATCGCGCCTCGCCCTGGGCGGTGTGCACGATGAGCTGGTCGAAGCGATCGAGCGCACGGCGGAAGCCCCTGGCCTGGAGCGCCGCGGATGGGTTGCCGTTGAACGGGTTGGTGTCATGGACCGTCAGCACGATCGGGGCGATCCGCCGGAAGGCTTCGAGGTGAAGCCGGTCCAGCGACGGTAACGGCAGCCATTGAAAATGGATGACATCCGGGCGGTTGCGCCGGAACGCCCGCAGAAGCCGGTTCATCGAGTAGAGATGGTCCAGCCCCTTGACGGCAAGCCGAAGCGGGCTGGGCAGCGCGCTGCCCAGCCGGCTGCCGGCGACAGGGTAGAAGCTCTCCAGCGGCACGATGCCCGAGGTTGGACCATCCTCGCCCCGCAGCTTGCGTCCGTGCAGTTCCACGTCGTGGCCAGCCCGGAGCATGCCTTCTGCCAGCGCACGGTCGTAGGGCAGGGTGAACAGCGACGGATCGATGAGGGCTACCCGCATCAGCCGACAAGCCGGGGTGTGGAGAGTGCACGCGCGGAGGCGGGCGGGCTCCAGGTCTGATATCGCTGGCCTTTGAAGGATTGTCCTACCCCGAGCCCGGTGGCGAGGAACGCCGCCAGGATCGACCTGACTTGCCCCGAGACACAAAGGCCGACCGCGATGGCGAGTGTCGCGCCGCACGTCCACCACGCTTCCGCAACGGCGAGGCCGGCCGCGAACAGCACCCCACCTGCGCCAAGCAGATAGATCACCAGCCAGCGCATCAATTTGTGCGACAGGTACTTATACAGGTCCAGCACCGGCAATCGCCGCAATTGCGGCCACAACACACGGTGGACGTTGAACGCCTGGCACGAAATCCGGATCTTGCGGCGGAATTCCTCGCCCGAATGGGAGACCTGCTCCTCGAAGGCAAGGGCGTCCTCGGCCCGGACGATCCGCGCGCCGGCACACAGGGCGGACAGCGAGACATACATGTCGTCGATCAGGTCAGGCGGCGCCGGTTGGTAGGCCGCCCGGCGCATCGCAAAGATGGACCCGTCCGCCCCCATGACCGATCCGGTGACACTCTCCAGCCGTTTGACCTGCTCCTCCAGCCGCCAGTAGAGCGACCCGGTGGCGGCGGTCGCATTGCCCGCTGCGGCAGGGCCATAATGCAGGTGGCCGCACACCACGCCCACCGAGCGGTCGGCGAACGGAGCCAGCAAGCGGGGCACCGCGTCCGCCGCGAACAGGACGTTCGCATCGCTGAACACGAGGCACTCGGCCTCGGTCGACGCAACCAGGGCGTTCATGCCGCCGGTCTTGCCCGTACGCTGAGTGGCCACGAGGACATGGATGCGGTCGGCGAACTCACTGAGGATCTCCGCCGTCCGGTCGGCACTCGCATCGACGTAGATCAACAATTCCAGCCCGGGCATGGCCTCCTGCATTGCCAGCATGTTGAGCGCCTTGCCGCGGATCACCTTCTCCTCGTTGTAGGCGCAGACGCACAGTGCCGCGGTTGCGGGCGGAACACCGTCGAGGACGGGGCGGCGATGCCGCCGGGCGAGCAGCCACAAGCTTGCCGGATAGGTGGAGAAGGGATGCACCGCCGCGGCGAGCAGCAGCGACCCGGCGGCAAAGAGCGAGAGTGCCAACATGGTCAGCCCACCAGCACGGCGGTAAGCGTTCCACCATTGCGGCTGGCCAGCCGGTTGACCGCCTGCAGGGCCGCCGGGTTGCCCGATCTCGCATCCAGCAGCAGGATCGTCACATCGGCCCGCAGCGCCAGGATCTGCGTGTCCGTCGCATCTGCCGCGGGGCCGGAAATCACCACCAGGCTGTAATGTCCCCGCGCCTCCACCAGCAGGTTCTGGAACGGCACGCCGGACAGCAGGCTGTTTACGCCCTGCGACCCGCGGTCCGTCACCAGCAGATCCAAGGGCCCCATCGGATCGGCAATCGTGGCGTCACGCCAATCGCCCGCCCCCTCGAGCACGCTGCCAAGCGCCACGGAAGTCTGCCCGAACAAGCGGCTCAGTTGCGGCTTGTCCAAGTTCCCCTCGATCAGCAGCACCTGCTCGCCTTTGGCTGCCGCCGTGCGGGCAAAGGCGGCTGCCAGGTCGCCGGCCTCCGACCGAGCCAAGGCCGATGTGAGCAGCACGGTGCGCGGCGACCCGGCGCGGCCGGCGAACCGCAGGCGGGTTCGTATGCCATGAAGTGCCTCGACCTCGGCGCCGTTCGGCATTGCCAGCACGCGGTCGGCTATGCCGCGCCTCGCTAGGGCGCGGGGTACTGTTCCGAGTACCGTTAGGCCGGTGGCGCGGGTGACGTCCGACGGCCCGGCGAAGCCGTCGACCGTCTTGATCCGGAGCAGCGCGATGATGCATCCGAGCACGGCGCCGCTCAGGCCGCCCGTGCCGACGATCAGCTTCGTGTTCGGTCCGGACGGATTGCCGGGCGGCACCGCCGCACTCAAGACCCGCACGTCCGGCGTCTCCGCGCCCGCAGGCTGGCCCGCCGTCTGCTGCTCGCGTTGCAGCAGCGTTTGATACAGCGCGCGGCGGGTCGTTGCCTCCTGCTGCAGCTGGTCAAGCTGGGCGCGCGAGTTTTCGGCCCGCACGCCGGCGGAGCGTGCGACCGCAAGCTGCTGCTGGAGATCGACCTCCTTGTCCCGGGCGACCTTCAACTGTGCGCCGAGCGAGGCCACGATGCGCGACACCTCGCTGGCCAGTTGCGCATGAATGGCCCGAAGGTCGGCGGTGGCGCTGGAAATCCCCGGGTAGTTTGCGCCGTAGCGCGACGAGAGGGTGGCGACCTTCGCCGAGGCCACGCTCTCCTGGTCGCGAAGCCGGGAGATCGTCGGCGAGTCGAGCACCCCGGCCAGCGAGTCGGACGAGCCTTGCCGGCTGAGCGCCTGGGCCCGGTTCCAACTGGCTTCGAGCTGCGCGCGATCGATGCTGGCCCGGGCGCTGGCAGTCGCCAGTTCTTCCGCCTGTTGCTGGCCCACGCTGCCGGCGCGCAGGCCGACGATGTCGTCCCGACGACGCAACTCGTTCATCTGCTGGTCGATATCGGAAAGCCCTGCCTTCGCCTCGGCGATCCGCTGCACAAGCGTCTCGTCGGCGCCGCGGTTCGCGTTGACGCGCAGCTGCGCGCGGGTCTGGATGTACGAGCCGATCAGGGTGTTGACGAACGTGGCCGCCAATCGCGGGTCCTGGGCGGTGAAGCCCGCCGCGATGACGACGCTGCGGTTGTCCTGGAAGATCGTCAACGATTGCTCGACCGCGTTGAGGACCGACTCGTCCGGCCCGGATATCGGTTCGGGCTTGGCCGATTGCGGCAACAGCGCGGCGATCTCGGTCTTGACCCAACCTATCAGGGTCGGCGGGCGGAGTGCCGCATTGAACTCCGGGTCCTGCTCGAGCGCGAGCTTGCTGATGACGGTCTGCACCAGGCCCCGGGCATTCAGCGCCTGCGCTTCGGTCCGCACCCAAGGCATCGGGTCGGGGGCGCTCTCGCTGCGCAAAGCACCCTGCAACTCGGGGATGACGTTGCGGTCCCCCTCCACCGTGATGCTGCTGGACGCAGTGTAGGTTTTGGGAACGCTGTGGGCATACAGGAAGGCGCCGGCAGATGCCGCCAGCGCGCACACGCAGATGAGCGGCAGGTGCCGCCTTAGCACCTTTGCCACCTGGGCCAGCCGTATCACGTCCGGTCCGGTAGATGGGGTAGACAAGGCGGAGCCTAATGAAATGTCCATGTTCGGATCCTGGATTGCCGGGCGTTCAGGCAGTGAACTTGATCGAGCGGAGCGGTGTCGGGACCCGCCCGGCCGTGTCGGACATCTCCAGCTCGGCCACGTCATGCGCGGCCAGCAGGAGGATGTGGTGCATCAGGCTACGTTCGGTGAACACATACAGGTCGGTACTGGTCGCCACGGGGGCCAGGGCGCCCGAACCGACCACGCGCGCCCAGGCTGCCCCCGCCACCCGGCGCCCGCCGACCGACACGCAGCCCTCGTCCAGCGGGAACACTTCAAGCCGGCCCCAGTCATCCTGGGCGGCAGTCGCGACCCGGCGAAGGGTGTGGACGATCTCGGTATTCCGGCCCCGCTCGGTCAACGTGGAGTAGGTATCCAGGATGCGAGGGTTGGCATCGCTCACCAGCCGCGACACTGCGCTCTCGAAGTCTTCCTCGTCGACCTGCAGGCTTCCCCGTGCCGTTGCCGCCTGCGTCAGGCGCAGACCGAGCAGTTGCGCCATGTAGGGCATGCCGCGGGACAGGACCGTGATCCGGGCGATGGCTGCCGGCAAGAACGTGAAGCCGCTTGCCCGGCCGCCTGCGCTGATAAGCTGCGCCACGTCGCGGTCCGTGAACAAGGGAAGATGGATGCCAAGCACGCTGCGCTGGATCGACGGATGTTGGCCCAAGATCTCGTCCAGGTTCTCCGACACGCCCACGACCAGGAAAAGCAACGGCACGTCCCGGTCCGAAAGCTGCTTGATGGCATCTGCCAGTTGGGTACGGGTTCGCACGTCTTGGACACGATCGAACTCGTCCACCAGGCACACGATGCCGCGGCACGCCAGCCGACCGGGAAGTGTCACGATGTCACCCGGCCGCAGGATCCGGTCCGGCAAGGCGGCCTCGCAGCCCTCGCCCGAACCGGTGCCCGCCGGACTGGCCAGCAGGGACGCCGGCAGGTCGCGCATCAAACCGCGCATGATGCTGTCGAAGTCGCTGCCGGCCTCGCAGGTGTGCCGGGCGACGATGATCCCGCCTTGGCGCAGCGCCTCGGTGACCATGTTGGACAGCGACGTCTTGCCCCGGCCCCGTTCCGAATACAGCACGACGTGAGCGCGGTCTTCCCGCAGGGATTGCAGGATACGACGCAGCTCGGCCTGCCGGCCGGTGAGCTGGCGGCTGCCGGGTTTCGGCTGGGTCGGCGTGAAGACGACGCTGGCGGGAAGCAAGGCGCCGCGGTCGCGATTGGTCTCCGGCTGGGCGCCGTCCACCCGCTGCGCGAACGGGCGGCGGGCTGGCACCACCGGCGCCGCTGGCCGAAACCTCAGGCGGCCCCACCCCATCACTGCGCTCCCCGCCGCTGGAGCACCGCTGGCACCGTCTTCGCCAGGATGGCGAGGTCGTGCCAGATGCTCCAGTTCTTGACGTACCAGGTGTCCAGTTGGACGCGCTGCACGTAGGACGTCTCGGTCCGGCCGCTCACCTGCCACAGCCCGGTCAGGCCGGGGCGTGCCTCGTAGTAGTACGCGATGTCGTCGCCGTAGCGCGGCACCTCGGCGCCGATGATCGGTCTGGGACCGACCAGGCTCATTTCCAGGCGGAGGACGTTGAACAGCTGCGGAAGCTCGTCCAGGCTCGTGGAGCGCAGGATCCGCCCGATCTTGGTGATCCTGGGATCATGCACCAGCTTGCACGTCTCCGCCCACTCGGCTGCGGCATCCGGATCCCGCGCCAGCAGGCCCAGGAGCGCGGCTTCGCTGTCCACCACCATGGAGCGGAACTTGAGGCAGCGGAACGGACGCCCGCCGGAACCGACCCGGGTGTGGCCGTAGAAGGCCGGGCCGCCATCGAGCTTGACCAGCAAGGTCAAGATCGCGAGCAGCGGTGCGAGCAGCACCAGGCCGACCGATGCGGCGGCGACATCGAAGGCGAGCTTCGTGAGCCGCGCCAGCGGCTGGGCCAGGTTGTTGCGGAAGGTGAACATGACCGTGTCGTGGCTGAAGAAGGATGTCTGCTCGAAGCCAAGGACCGGAAGCCCTTCGAACTGCGGCATGACGGCGAAGGCCACACGATCCCTGACCAGCGACTCGATCGCCACCCGGGCCGGAGCCGTGCCGCCGTCGTACGAGAGGATCAGCAGGTCGGCGCCATGCTGGCGCATCAGGGCCCGCCAACGATAGCAGCCCGTCGCGTCCGTCGCCTGATCCGGGTTGATGACGGCAACGACTTCGTAGCCGAGCTGTGGCTCGGACTGCAGAGCCGCGATGGTCTGCGGCGCACCGGCCGGAGCGGAAACGACCATGGTCCTGATCTGCCACAGGCCGGCCGTGCGCAGCCGACCACGGACAAACTTGCGGCTGGCGAGCGCAAGGAGCGGGAAGGCCAGCCACGTCACGACCGGGATCGACTGGCTATACCCATGATGCAGCAGGACACCGAGCGAGCTGCTCAGCAACAGGGCCGCGGCGCTCGCGAACAGGAGGTCCCGCAGCTCCGTCCAGAACGGGATACGCTTGTCATAGTGGGAGTGTGACGCCAGGAACGCCAGCACTGCCAACGATGCCAGAACGAGCAGCGGGAGCGCGCCCTGGAGCAAGGACGGACCCATCGAGTGCCTTAGCGCGGCCCGATCCCAATCGTCAGACGCTATCGCCACCAGGATAGCGGCAGGGACGGCCAGGCAGAGCGCCAGAATGTCCGCCAGGAAGAGAGCCGACGAGAAGCGGAGCTGCGACTTGGCAGGCGGCGGCTTCCCAGCCGTCCAGCGATGGGCCGCAGCGGAGCGTGGCTCGGAGAAAGCCAGCTCGCGTGGTGGCGCTTGATCAACCAGAATCATTGCTTAGGCCATCCTTTAGCAGTGCAAGAGCAGCCTAAGTGAACTGTCGTCATGGTAGATCCCCGAACCGATCCAGGCGCTCAATGCCGGACGCGCAAACGCCCACGCTTCGAACCGCCCCGGCATGCCAGTGTTTTGGGGCCGGTAACTAGCGGCCGCTGCCCGTATGGCAATGGCATTGGATAGGGGAACGAAAAGGAAAAGACACTACAGAAGGGTTATGCTTCGCAGATTGTGATTGAAATGTCTGCATGCAGCCTTTCGTTGTGCCAAACCGTACCAAGCGGCATCGTTGCGGGATTAGCCGGACGGATTCGGCGCGGACGTTTATAGCTGGTGATAACGATTGCGCGACGTGCGCCATGGCTTCGTCTTTTACGACAAAGGTTAAGCCACAAGAGAGTTCCACATGTTATCTACCTTATACAGTCAGTGGATTTGTCCGTGTCAACTAGTTCATGAATTCGGGTGCTGTCGTTTACCAGACTGTCCAGAACAAGGTTTTGGCCAGTCTGCCGGGCGAAGAACTCCAGGTCATCTGGCCCTACCTGACCCAGGTTCGGCTGGTTCTTGGACAGGTCTTGATTGAACATCATCACCAAACCGAGCACGTGTTCTTCGTGAAGGAAGGCATCGTCTCCCTTGTCGGTGGTGCGAGATGGATCAACCCGACGTTCGAGTTGGCGATGATCGGGCCGGAGGGTGTGGTAGGCTGCCAGGCCGTGCTTGGAACAGACACAGGGTCTTTCACGCTGGCGACGGTACAAAGTCCTGGCTTGGCGTTCCGGATGGCGACCCAGGATCTGAGGCGCCTGTTTTCCCAATGCCCGGTGTTGCACGCGCTCTGCATGAAGGCGACCGAGATGCTGCTGCACCAGATCATGCAGACCGCGGTGTTCGGGGCCAATTACAGGGTGCTGGAACGATGCGTCCGGTGGCTGCTGATGGCCCATGACCGGGTCGAAGGCAACGACCTCATGATCACCCATGAAGGCATGTCGAATCTGCTTGGCGTAAGGCGGTCCGGCGTCACGGTCGTGGCCTCGGGATTGCAGGCGGCCAAGCTCATCCGTGTCGGCCGCGGTCGCATCACGATCCTGGACCGTGCCGGGCTGGAGCGGTTGGCCGGCGACAATGCGTGGACTGTCGACGTGTCGCCGGCTCCCCCCCAGCACTGGGCAAGGCGAACAGCCGACATGGTCGATCACGGCGTGCCGGGCTCCTTGACCCCGTCGGGCCTCGTCACCGCCGCCACGAGCAGGCCACCCCACTAGCTAGGTCCCGCTGCCTGCGGACTGTAGAAGCGCATGGCGGCGCCGGGCGATAGAACCAGGCCGATAAGCGGCATGACCGCCCGCGTTCGTGTGCCGGGTGACCGGACCCAATGCTGGTCAGCGTCGCCTGGTTCGGAACGTATTGAACTGCTTCATGCCTTCCGTCGTCCCGGCTTGAATGCGGTGGCCGGCATCGGCCACAGTGCTGCGCAGCGAACCCGGCGGGATCATAGCTGTCGGTAAGGGACTGGCCCCCACGGCCGCATCCCTCGCGTGACGGAAGGCGACCGCCTGGATCATCTGGCTGCGAAACTCGGCGGTCATAACATGGAAAGGGTCCACGTCGGGCTCAACGGAACGCGGCGATGCCGCCAATGCAATATGGCTGGTCAGCCCGTACGAGGCTGCGAGCGGCCAGATCGCCGCGACGCGACCGCCATATTCGGCTCCCCGCTCGGGTGTGGAGGAGTGGTAGGCCGCTACGGCGGCACTCCAATTCCCCGTCGTAGCCTTTAGCTGCCGTAGGAAGCTCGCGCCATAATAGACGTTCGTGACGGGATCGAATGCATTGTCGAGGCTGCTGAAGGCCGCAGGATGGTACATCAGGTTGATCTGCATGCAGCCAACATCGATGGACTGGACACCGGATGCCTGCGCGACCTCGACGGCGGCGATCGCGTCGCGCTTGGTGTCGAAGAAGTGGCCGGTTCCTGCCACGTTGATCGTCCAGGGCCAGGACGACGCAACCCCGCTGCGCGGATCGGTCCGTCCGCTCTCGACCATGCCGATCGCCGACAACAAACGAGGGGGCAAGCCGGCGCCGTTTTCCACGACGAGCATGGCGGCCTCGCAAGCCGCGCCATCACCCTGCGGCGTCGCGGACAGGGCGGGGCTGGCCCAGGCTGCCATCGCAACCATGACGAGCGGCCGGATCACTGCGCCGTTCTGCCCGTGATCTGGAACCGGCTCCACGGACTGGCAACGTATCGCTGGGCCTCCGGCGCAACGGTCGTCACCCGCCACGCATACTGGGCCGTCCCGGGCTCCAACGTCACCAGCGTCGCGGACTGGTCTACATACCGGGCGATCACGTTGTGGGCTCCCTCTGGTGCGAGAGCGAATACCTCCAGGAAGAAATGGACCGGCCCGGGCTGCGCCGGTACGAACCACACGAATGGGACAGGCTGGCCGCGATCCGGTATCGTCCCGTCCAAAGGCGTCGCGGGCAGCACCGCCTGGATGTCCGCCGTCTTCGGTCGAACCCGGGCAAGGGCGGCAGCCTTCTCGCCTGCCGCGACAAGGCCGTGCGCAGCCGCCAGCCTATACCAGCCGGCAGCCTGGTCGCTGTTTTGCGGTACGCCGTCGCCTGCCTCATAAAGCTGCGCGAGATCGTACTCCGCCCGGGCGTGGCCATACGCAGCCGCGCGCCCGTACCAGTCGGCCACCCGCGTCGCGTCACGTGGTCCGCAACGGCCCTGGTCGAGCATCACGGCGATGTCGAACGCCGCGGCAGGCACACCAGCGTCCCCGGCCCGGCGATACCACAGGCAAGCCTTTGCCGCATCCTGGCCTACCCCCTCGCCAAGGTCATAAGCCACGCCCAGCCCGAATTCGGCGTCGGCGTCGCCCTTGGTGGCGGCTTCGGTCCAGATTGCGACGGCTTCGGCAGGCCGCCCATCCGTGTACGCTTGCCAGCCGCTATCCGGCCCGGCAGCGCCTAGCAGCGTCAGGCTTCCAAGGAGAAACGCCGTCCGGATACCGGCGATCAGCGCCACCGGATCTCGACGACACGGTTCCCGGGCTCGGCCACGCCATCGGCCGTATGGATGGCGAGGTCGGTTTTGCCTTTCGCCAGAACCTGGAAGCGGTCCACCGGAATGCCCCGTGCGACCAGCGCCTTCAGGACAGCCTGGGCCCTCGCCTCGGAGATGGCCAAGTTGACGCTTCCCGTCCCTACGGAGTCCGTGCCGCCCGAAACGATCATGATCACCGGCTGCGCGTCCCGATACAGGCGGGATGCGTGGTCAAGCAGGGCTTCGTCCTGCGGCCTTATGGCCGTGCTGCCCGATTCGAAATGCAAGGCCAGGAAGTCGGGCGACGTGCTGGCCGGAATGGCAGGCGCCGTGTTCTCGAGCGCGAACTGGGTTGGCTTTGCAGTGTCGTGCCCTGCGTCGGCAGCGATCTGCCCCGGCAGGCCCTGCGCCCAGGCAGCGCCTCCAAGCGGGCAGATCATGGTCAGGAAGACGGAGCGAAGTACGATTTCTCGCCTCATGGGAACACCTTGATATGAAGTTGCTAGTCGGGTTCGGACGGAACAGCCCTGATCGCCTCGAAAGATGCGGCGGCCAGTATTTCGGCGGTTCTCGGCGGCGTGGTATCGCCCCGTACGAACGGCGCCAACCGCACGGCGGCCGGCCCGATCCCAACGAGTCGAGCCAGCCGCTGGGCGGCAGCCGCGTCCTCGCTGAAGAAATACCGCAACTCGGTCGTGGACGGCGACGCCGGGACAACGCGCGGAGCGGCCATGTCGTAGCCCTGACCCTGAAGCGCAAGCGCCAAGGCGGCGCTACGCGACTGTGCATCCGGGCCGCTGCCTGCCACCACCAGGACGATATGCAATGGCGGTGCGACGGGAAGCGGGAAGACCACGGGTGCAACCGCGGGAGCCGGCGCGGGATGAGGCGGTACCGAAGCGGCGGGCACCGCTGCGGGCACCATGACGAACTGCTCAACGGGCTTGGAGGCCTCCACCAGCCGGGAGGCCGGAACAGCGACCAGCAGCAGCAAGCCAAGTGCCACGGGCCACGCAACGATCCTGCTGGTGAACCGTGCTTGTCCAGCTGACGACGGCGCTACGCTCCGGACCGGAGCGACCGGAAGAGCATCCTCCTCATCAAGCTCCACGGCGCGCTCGACGTGACGCGGCTCGACCGTTGCGACGCCTTCAAGCCGGGCGATGAAGATGGCGAGCTTCATCATCGTGCACATGCGACCCGGCACGCCGGCCGAATACCGGCCGATCACCGACATCGAACCGGGCGACAGCAGGGATGGGCGCTCGTTGTTGCGGCGAAGCAGGCCCGCTAGGAGAGGAGGTATGTCCCCGGACGGCACGGCTGGGATTTCGACGACCACCAGCCGTGGCGCCGTGGGCAGCTGCCTTTGGATCGACGGCAGCGCCGCCAGGACGCAAGGGCGCGAACGGGTTGTCAGATGGGACAGCGTCTCCGCATCGAGGAGGTGGGCGTCGTCCATCAATACGATGGACGATCGCGGCGGAAGCGGGTCGCCCGGCGTCAACAAGGCGACCGAAGCAGATGTCTGTCGCAATCCCTGGTAAAGCGATGCCAGGATGGCTGTCTTGCCGGCGCCGGCTCCCCCGGTCAAAACCATTCGCTCGCGGCGTCGAAGCGCGGATTGCATCCGCTCGACGACATCGGCGAAAACGGGCGACAGCAACGATCCGGAGTCCAGGGTCGGGGCGGGACGTGCCCCGAAACGGATGGAGTCCATGCCGAACATGGGTCGGTTACTAGGCCGGCGCGGCAGTTCACTCAACTAAAGAGTCTGTCCGCTACCGTACGTCCCTAACACGAAACCTTGTAAACCTTTGAAGCATCGATAATCAACAAACCGTGTTGCAAAGGGACGGAGCTGTATTTGCAACAAATGCTGTTGTTCATGAGTATTTGCAGATGAGACAAGCCGGCTTCGTCTGGTCATGGTGCCTCGTCGCGCAGGACTTGGATGTTTCGGAGTTCCCAGCTATTTCAGACATTGCGCCGGACTTGAAGATACTTGTTGTCAGCGCGGTGGATTCTCGTTTTCTACCGTTGCTGAAAGGCCTGATGACATCGATCGCCTCGATACTCGATCGTCCGAATGTAAATCTGGCGTGCTTCGATATCGGCCTGGCGCCGGCAGACCGGGCTTGGCTGGCGTCAAGATGCGAAGCCATCGTGGCGCCTGGCATGCATTTCGGCCTGGACGCGGACTCTTATCCGGTGCCGCTGCGCTCCTTCCTTGCACGGCCGTTCCTCCCGCAATATTTCCCCGGCCACGACATCTATGTCTGGATCGACTCCGACGTGTGGCTGCAGGATCTGTCGGTGTTCGACAGGTACGTGGCGGGTGCGCAGCAATCCGGCCTGGCGGTGTCCCATGAATCCGAACGCGCTTACCGGCTACAGCCGTGGCTGTTCGGATGGACGGCAAAGCATTTTTTGAAAGGCTACGGTCCGATGACGGGGGCAGCCTTGCTGGCGCGCCAGCACCTGAATGCAGGGTTCTTTGCCGGGGCTGCGGACGCGCCGCACTGGGCGGCCTGGGCGCAGCGCTACGAGGCAGCGATCCGGCACTCCGGTGCCTTGGTGCCCCATGATCAATTCGCGCTTGTCCAGGCTGTCCATATGGGTGCCGAGCGGCGCACCGGCGGCTTGCACACCGCCATATTGGCGCCCGAGAACAACTGGATCTGCGATCGGGGTGTGCCGATGTGGAACGACGTCGAGGGGCTTTTCTGCAAGCCCTATGCGCCGTTCGAGCCGATCGGCGCGCTTCATCTTGCTGGGCCCGCAAAGGCAACCGCCTACGTGATTCGGCGTACCAACGGTGGCACATTCAACAGCTTCATCAGTCATGGCGCGACGCCGGCCCATCCGGTCACGCGAGGACCTCTGCCCCCCATCGCGGCCGCGCCGCTACCCGTGTGAGGCACGTGCCTCGACCATCCCATCGTGATGGCGATACGCAGCCGGGTACTTAGGCGAGACCGATCTGGCGATTCGGCCGTCGCACGCGGACTGCCCGATCCCCTATACTGCGCCTGGCCGAAGAAGCCTTGCATCCGGCCCAGCCTCCTGCACGTGACTGAACGCCCGCTGCGAGCCAAGTACCTCGTTCATTCCGGCTTGCCGAACTGGCTCGGATCGTAGCCGCGCCATGCAGACGATCAGCGCGACGAGGAAGAGCACTGGCGGGAACTGCGCGTAGCTGCCGGTGAACAACATCATGACGATGGCCGGCGGAGCGATTGCGCGCTGCAGCGGCGTGCGGTCGGCGATGACGAACAGGAGGATGTAGGCGGCCAGAGCTGGCACGCCGAATTCCAAGGCGATCTTGACCGGCGTGTTGACCGTATATTCATACGGCATGGCCAGCCGCTCGCTGGTGCCTGCACCCAGGCCCAGATACGGCACCATCGGAATGTGCTGCACGACATCCGACATGACCCAGAATGGCGTGACGAACCGCATGTGCCCGCTCGTGCCGGGGACGAAGACTTCCCCGGCCCGGCCATTCAACATCGTGGCAACGTCGGGTGACAGGAACAGCACCACGGCCAATACCAGCCCGAGCAGCGCCAACATCATCGCCGCCAGCATCAGCCCGCGCAGTCCCATGCTGGCGCCGGTCCCGAGCACGAACGCCGCCAGCATGATCCAGCCCGTGCCGGAAAAAGACAGCAGCAGTCCGGCGACGAACAAGCAGATGTAGCCGGCCTGGCGGAACGCCAGCAGGTTGACGATAAGCCCCAGCGCCATGATTTGCGAGAATACCGATGGCTCGACCAGAAAGAAGCCGTTGGCCTTGAGCAGGCTACCGATGCCGGATTGGATTTCCACGTTGAAGCCGAACTCGATCAGGATCGCCGCAGGAAGGATCCCCGAAAACGAAAAGACCCTGATGCCGACCAGTTGGGCGAGGAACTGCAGGATACCCGCCGCTGCAACGAGGCCGAACAGGACGTTGACGCCGTGGAAGAAGACCCTCTCGTCCATCCTTTCGGTGAAGGTCAGCGTCAGAAAGCTCGTGAGTACCAGGTATTGGATGGCCGAAGGCATGCTTGGCACGACGCCATAGGCCGGTGGCCAGGCGGCATGGACAGCCACGCCGATGGCCACCCACATCACCAGAAAGAGGTACAATGCCAGGCGCCGCCGATCCAGGCTCAGTGTCCCGCTTGCCAGCCCCCATGCACCAAGGCCGAGGCCGATCGGCCCGACGATATTCATACCTTGCGCGTCGAACTGCAGGCCGAAGCGTTGCAGGAACAGGCAAGCGACCAGGATGCAGGTGAAGATGGCGTGCGCCGACAAGCCCCCGCGACCCCGCGCTCGTACGGGCTCTTGCGCTTGCTCGGTCAAGGCAGACGGTTAACCATGCGCACGATTATATCTCCAATCTATCGAAATGGAATGGCGCATGGCGGTTCGACCGGCCAGGTTGCAGCGTGCTCCGATCCAACCAAACGCCGACCGTGCGGCGCCGCTACGGCGTTCCGCCAATGGCCATGCTGTGGCTGTCGCTGTCGTTCGTCGGGGGCGACGCCGCCGGTCTCCAGCCTAGGTCCGTCAACCCGCTAGCGGCGACATTGGTCGCCGACCGGGCGGACGGCGAAACGTTCTCGCTCGTTCCCAGCAATCCGGGCCGCGACCCGCTGCCGGTCGTCCGTGACGCGTCGCCGAGCCCGACCCTGAGGATGGAGCCAGGCTCGCGCAACGCGTTCTCGCTGATCATGGGCAGCGCGCAGCCGGGCGCCAACATGACGACGTCGCAATCCATTCGCGAAAGGTTTTTCCTGAACTACAGCCAGGGCAACCTCAACGAGGCGATCGGCAGTCCAATGGATACCGGTCAGGCCAACAACGATACGTTCGCCGCGGTCGCCCGGCACTTTCCGGTTGGCGATCCAAATGACCTGCACGTGATGGAGCCGGATGGCATGCATCTGCGGGCAATCTGCTCGCACCAGCGCACGGATTGCCGTCCCGGCCACGTCTGGGGTGCGATGGTGCGGCTGCCATTCGAATGGCGCCCCGGCACCACGGTGAAGGTGCGGTATCGCAGCCCGAAGGGGGATCACGCCTGGACGCCGATCTGGCTGTCCACCGGGCAGCAAATTCCGCCCAAAGCCGGTGGCGATGCCTACGAGGGCTTTGGCACGCCCGAAGCACTCTACCGCGTCGGCGACGGAAAGAATTTCGAGATCGACTGGAACGACAACTACTCCCGAGCCGGAAACGGCGTTCCGACGGGCTATCAGATCGATTTCGGCACGCCGGATATCTACGGCACGGCATGGCAGACCAAGCCCCATGGCGTCTACTGGGCCAACGGAGATGGTTGGCGCTACTACAACCAGGGTTACAAGCCGGAGTTCGAGCGCGCGCCGTTCGATTGGTCCGAAGGGTTCCACGATCTGGTCGGCAACTGGCGCGGGGATGGCAGCAACCTGGTTGACCTGTTCGTGGATGCCAAATTGGTCGCCACGCTGTACATGGAATACCAGCAGGACAGCTATGTCGACCCCGTGAACGGGAGCCGCAAGACGGTTGCGATGAATTTGGTGATCGGCAACCAAGCCATCCCGCATTTTTCCCGCGGCGCCACAAGTGCGACGGATAATGATGGCCTGCCGGATGGCTGGACCATCGTCGTGCAGGAGATATCCGGCTGGTACGGGAATATCGCCAACCCGGACCAGTACCGCGCCGCTACAGCCAACGGCATACGACAGTGACACCCTGCTGCGCAGGGCCTTCAGCTTAGCAACCAACCCGTGCTTCGCGCCTGTGCTGTGAATGATCGAGCCGTTCGCGGAAGCGCCCGAGTGCGGATGGACCCGCGAAGCACCCGATCGGTCACGCCCTGGCCGCCGTTGCGGCCGGCCAGCCATGCGAGTTCTCCGAGCCCGGGCGATTGTTCAGCCACCAGGACCAATCCTGCGGCAGCAAGGAGAAGGGGTCGTTATGCGCCAGCTCCCGCGCCGCCCAGATCGGCCAGTGCGGGTTCGCCAATGCCGGGCGTCCCAGGAACACCAGGTCGATCAACTCCTCTCGGATCACCCGGTCGGCGACCGCAGGGGTGCCCAGGTTCCAGCTGACCGCGACGGGGAGTCCCACTTCCCGCTTCACCCGGTTGCCGCGCTCCACCATGAACGCCGCCTGGGAGAATGGCGGGTCGTGCAGCTCGTCGGTGTTCATGCCCAGGCTCATATCGGCCAGGTCCAGCCCGTGCTTCTTCATCTCGCCCACCGCCCAGACGGACTCGTCGAACTGCACGCCGCCCGGATGGAAATCGTCGGAGCCGAGGCGCATGGTCAGCGGCAGGCGCTCCGGCCACACGGCGCGCACGGCGTCCAGCGCCTCGCGGTGGAAGCGCAGGCGGTTTTCCAGGCTGCCGCCGTACTCGTCCGTGCGCTGGTTGGCGAGCGGCGAGAAGAAGCTGGCGCCCAGATAGCCATGCGCGAAATGCATCTCCAGCCACTCGAACCCGGCCGCCAACGCCCGCCTGGCCGCGTCGGCATAGGCCCGATGCAAGTCATGGATCTCCGCCACGTCCAGCTCCTGCACCGGGTAGGTGTAGCGGCCGCCATAGCTGATGGGGGAGGGACCGCGCACCTGCCAGCCATGCTCGTCATCGGGGGCGATCTGCTTCTTGCCGTCCCAGGGCTTCTGCTCGCTGCCCTTGCGGCCGGTATGGCCTAGCTGGATGGCGGGGACGCCGCCCATTTCCTTCACCATCGCGCATACCCGGGCCAGACCCTCGACCTGGTCGTCGTGCCAGATCCCAGCGCAGCAGGTGCCGGTGCGGCCATCCGGGGTGATGGCGATCTGCTCGGGGAACACCAGGCCGAAGCCGCCGGCGGCGCGCGAGCCCATCAGCATGACGTGGTAATCGTTCACCTTGCCGTCGACCGACCGGTACATGGTCATCGGCGACATGGCGATGCGGTTGCGCAGGGTGACGTCCTTGAGCGTAAACGGGCTGAACAGGTCGGGCATGGATCACCTATGGATCGACGTCATCGGGGGATGCGTCAGGAAGCATCGTAGCCGATAATGGCTGCGCACACGGTGTGCCGCCGCTTCGATCCAGCAGGCCACGCCGTCCCCGATGGCGAACGACCCTGGACGCCAGCAATGCAAACCGCGGCCCGGCATCTGTTGCCGGAACAGTGCGTGTTGCACGTAACCCCGGTTTAAGACCTTCACGCTACAAGCACGCCGCACGCGGTGCGGGATCTGTGGAATGGACTGGCAGGAATTTAAGCTGGTGACTGCGTGGATGATTGCGCTTCTGGGCCTTTTTACCTTGGCGTCATAGGTCGGCTGGCAGTCAACTCGCGGGCGGGGAGGGGACCGGCGACGATACGGCTTGCACTACCGCGCCACGAGGCCGCCGCCGCCACCAGGTAGAGGATCGCCGAGAAGCTGAACGCGAACATCAGCCCGCGCTTGAACGGCGCGGACATCAGGCCCGGAAAGAACGCCTTGCCCGTCAGCGTGGCGATGCTTTCCGGTGGCAGTGCGTGCAGCACCGCCGGGGGGATCAGCTCGCCCATGGGATTATAGCCGAGGAAGGCGGCGAACAGGCTGGCCACCGGCGGCGTGCCGGCCACCTGGTGCGCCACGACCGGCGGCACGTGCTGCGCGATCAAGCCTGCCTCCATCGACCGCGGCAAGGTGGAGGCAAGTCCCGCGATCATCAGGCTGAAGAACAGCCCGATCGACAGGACCTGCCCGGCATTGGTGGTCGTGGCCCGCAGGCCGGAGGCCTGGCCCCGTTCCTGCGCCGGCACCGAGTTCATGATCTGCGTGGTGTTCGGCGCCACGAACAGGCCGGACCCCAATCCGTTCAGCAGCAGCAAGGCGGCAAAGCCGAGGTACGAGAAGTCGGAGGGCAGCACCATCAGCGCGATGAAGCTGCCCGCACCCACCACCATGCCGCCGACCGAGAAGATCCGTCCATCGAAGCGGTCGGAGTAGTAGCCCGCGATCGGCCCGGCCACCAGGAAGCCGACTGTCAGCGGCAGCATGAAGATGGCGGACCAGAGCGGCGTGTCCTCGAAGGAGTAGCCGTGCAGCGGCAGCCAGATGCCCTGCAGCCAGATGATCAGCATGAATTGCAGGCCGCCGCGCGCGATGGCGGAGGCTAGGTTGGCAAGGTTGCCATACGCAAACCCGGCGATGCGGAACAGCCGGAAATCCAGCATCGGCCGTGCGGCCCGGCGCTCCGCCACCACGAACAGGCCGAGCGAGAGCAAGCCCGTCACGAACAGCGTCACGACGAGCGGACTGCCCCATGCCATGACGTGGTCGCCGTACGGCTGGATGCCATAGGTGATCGCCGTCAGGATCAGCACAAGGCCGAGCCCGAAGCTGATGTTGCCGGCCCAGTCGATCGTGTGCGTCACCCGGGTCGGAGCGTCCCGCAGCTTCCAGTACGCCCATAACGTGCCCACCACGCCGAACGGCACGTTGATCCAGAACACCAGCCGCCAATTGGAGTCGGCCAGCAACCCGCCGATCAGCAGGCCGGTGAACTGGCCGCCGATCGCGGCGACCACGTTGATCCCGAGGGCGAAGCCGCGCTCGTGCGGCGCGAAGGCGTCGGTCAGGATCGCGGTCGAATTGGCCATGATCAGCGCACCGCCGATGCCCTGCACCACGCGCACGCTGATCAGGTAGACCGCCGCGAAATCCCCCTGTCCCGGCAGCAGGCTGAGCGCCACGGACGCCACCGTGAAGATGGCGAAGCCGAGATTGTACATCCTGGCCCGGCCGAACTGGTCGCCCAGCCGGCCGAACGCCACCACCAGCACCGCGGTCGCGATCATGTAGCCGATGATCGCCCAGAGCAGGTAGTTGATGTTGCCGGGCTCAAGCGGCTTCAGCCCGATGCCGCGAAACACCGCCGGCAGGCTGATCAGCAGGATGGAGCTGTTCATCGCGGCGGCCAGCATGCCGAGCGTGGTGTTGCTCAGCGCCACCCATTTGTAGCTGTCCGAAACGGCCGCTGGCATGAGGGATGTCCTTGACGATGCAGGCGCAGCCAGGACCGGCTACAGTTGAGCAAACGCGCGGGTAAAATACGAGGATGTCCTCAGGAATTGCAAGCGAGACCGCGCGTAGCCCCCAGCGGCAGCGGGGACGCGACCGGGTGGCGAGCCTGGTGGCCGCCGCTGCGGCGCTGTTCATGGAAAAGGGCTATGACGCCACCACCATGACCGAGATCGCGGCGCGGGCCGGTGCGTCGATCGGGTCGCTCTATCTGTTCTTCCCCACCAAGCCAGTGCTGGCCGCCTCCATGCTGGCCGAGTTGTCGGACGGGCTCTCCGCCCGGCTGGACGCGCTGCGGACACGATCGGCGGGCTGGTCGGCCGCAAGCCTGGCGGATGCGCTGTTCGAAGAGCTGGCCCTGTTTCTCGCCGCCCATCCGGTCTACGCCGCGCTGATCGACGTGCCGGCCGATGGTGGATGGCGCGAGATCGTCCGGGCACGGCGCCGGGCGCAGATCGCCGCCCTGTTCGCGCAGGCGGAACCCGCCTTGCCGGCCGGCCAGGCAGACCGCCTGGCCATAATCGTGCCGCAGCTGATGCGGATCACGATGACGGTGCGCAGCGAGGCGGATGCGTTGCGCAGCGGCGTGTTGCAGGAGTTGCGCGTCATGCTCCGCCGGCACCTCGACGCAGGATGATGCCCGGCGTCCGACCGGCTGACCGCATCGTCCTGCTACAGCTTGAGGCGCCCGGCAGCCGACAGGGCGAGGAGCAGCATGCCCACGTGCATCATCTGCGACAGCACGCCGCCGCGAAGGTCGCGCAGGATGTCCGCCACCGGCATGCACCGGACGACCAAGCCCTCCTCGCCCGCTTCCAGCCGTGGTTCGCCGACCCGGCGGCATCCGGTCGCCAGCACGGTGTGGGTGCGGTTGGTCTGGAAGGCAGGGTTGGGATACAGGCTGCTGACGAGTTCCCACCGGTCCGCCGCGAAGCCGGTTTCCTCCGCCAGCTCGCGGCGGGCTGCGGCGACCGGGTCGGCATCCTCCGCATCGACCGCACCGCCCGGCAGTTCCAGGCAGGAGGCGCCGACGCCATGACGGTATTGTTCGACCAGAACCAGCCGGTCATCGTCCGTCAGGGCTGCCACGTGCACCCAATCCGGATAGGTCAGCACGTAATAGGGTGAGATTTCACGGCCGCCCGCCGTGACGCAGCGATCCGCCCGCAGGTTGATCCAGCGGTCATGCACGAGCGGTTCGGACGAAAGGACCTGCCAGGGTTTCACCATCCCGGCTTCTTAGACGCCGTGCCGCCGTGCCGCTAGCGGGCTGTCGCCAGATGGGATACGCCGGGTCCATGCCCGAGTCCGACCCGCCCCATTCGATCGCGCTGGACGGCGTATCCAACCTGCGGGATCT
Organism: uncultured Acetobacteraceae bacterium; assembly: GCA_964244585.1. Taxonomy (GTDB): domain Bacteria; phylum Pseudomonadota; class Alphaproteobacteria; order Acetobacterales; family Acetobacteraceae; genus LMUY01. The sequence continues at coordinate 102,095 of CAXTJM010000002.1, forward strand.
GGGCGGGTATCGCACCGGAGACGGGCGCCTGGTGCGCCGCGGCCTGGTGTTCCGGTCGGCCGCCCTGGCAAAGCTGACGGACGCCGATCTGGCCGTGGTCGAAGCGTTGGGCCTGCGGACGATATGCGACTTCCGCGGCGTGGCGGAGAGTGGCCGTGCGCCCACGCGGCTGCAGGGGCCACGCATCGTGCCCCTGCCGATCGAGCCGACGGTGGGCGCCGGGCTGCGGGACATCCTTGCAACCAAGCACGCCACCGGGGAGGCGTTGCATGCCGTGCTGGAACGCGCCTACGCCGCCTATGCGCTGTCCAGTGGTGCGCAGTACCGCCGTATGGTGGACCTGGTGCTGGAGGGTGGCACGCCGCTGCTGTTCCATTGCTCTGCCGGCAAGGACCGCACGGGATTCGGCGCCGCCGTGCTGCTGACCGCCCTGGGCGTGCCGTGGGACGCCGTGGTGGCGGATTTCGAGGCGACGAACCGGCTTTGGCGGCGCGACACAGTGCCAAGTGACGACCTGCCGGCTGACATCCGCCACTCCCTGCTGCAAGCCGAACCCTTGCTGCTGGCCGCCGCCTTCGATGCCGCGCGGGAGCGGTTCGGCTCGGTGGACGCCTACCTGGCCGAGGCGCTCGATCTCGGCCCTCTGCGGCGATCCCGGTTATGCGAGTTGCTCCTGGAGGCATGATGTCCGATTTGCTCGAGACCATCGACGACGGCGTGGCCGTGTTGACGCTAAACCGGCCGGACCGGCTGAACGCGCTGAGCGACGAGATGATCGGGCAACTCTGCGAGGTCTTGCGCCGCCTCGACACCGACCCGGCGGTGGGCTGCGTCCTCCTGACCGGGGCCGGCCGTGGCTTCTGCGCCGGTGGCGACGTCAAGCGCATGGCCGGCGCCGGCGGTATGGCGATGGAGCAGCGGCAGGAAATATTGCGGTTCAAGCACGAGTCCGTGCGGCTGCTGCGCACGATCGGCAAGGTGGTGATCGCCGCCGTCAACGGCCCGGCGGCCGGCGCCGGCCTCGGCATCGCGCTGGCCTGCGACCTGCGCATCGCCGCCCGGTCGGCCAAGTTCCGCACTGCCTTCGCGACGGTCGGGTTTTCCGGCGATTTCGGCGGTTCATGGTCGCTGACGCGCCTGGTCGGCACCGCCAAGGCGCGGGAGATGTATTACCTCAACACCCTCGTCGACGCGGAGGAGGCGCAGCGCCTTGGCCTGGTCGGTCGGGTCGTTGATGACGCCGACCTGATGGCCGAGGCCATGGCGATGGCGCGCCAGATCGCCTCCGGCCCGCGCATCGCCTTCGCCTACATGAAGCGCAACCTGCACGCCGCCGAGACCGAGCCGATGCAGACGGTGCTGGACCTGGAGGCTATTGGGCAGGCGCGCACCTACACCACCGAGGATCACAAGGAGGCGGCGCAGGCCTTCGTCGACAAGCGTGCCCCGGTGTTCCGCGGCCGTTGACCGTCGGCATCGCCGCGCCCCCGCGGCCCGAGCCGCTCATCCTGACCGCGATGCTGGACCCGGCCTCGCAGAACTGCTTCGAGCAGCAGCGGCAGCGCCACTTCCCGCGGCACCTCAATATCGTCCCGGCGCATGTCACCTTGTTCCACCACTTGCCCGGCCTGGAGCAGGCGGCGGTGGAGCGGCTGGTCGCCGACAGGTGCCGGCGGCAAATGCCCGCACCGTTCACCACGACGGGATTGCGGTTCCTTGGCGGCGGGACGGCCTACCTGCTCGACATGCCTGCGGCCGCGCAGCTCCGCCAGGAACTGGCGGCCGCCTGGTGGCCTTGGTTGACCGCCCAGGACCGGCAAAGCTGGAAGCCCCACGTTACGGTGCAGAACAAGGTGCCGGCGGACCGCGCGCGACAGGTGCATGCGCAGCTCCTCGCGGATTTCGCACCCCAAAATGGCCTGGTAAACGGTCTATGCCTGTGGCGCTACATGGGCCATTGGGAGCTCCTCGGGCGCCACCTCTTTGCCAACAGGGTTCCTTGAGGTGTGGCTTGCGCCCGTGTATCACTGGCAGGCAACGGTTCTGGTTCGCCGATCTGGCCCGCCGTGCCCCTTTCGCTGCGGAATTCCCCATCCTCCATGAGCCAAGCGGTCCAGACGAGTTCGGCAGCCGAGCATGAGCTGTCCCGGCGGCTGCAGCAGCAGGAACTGGTTGCATCGTTCGGGATGTTCGCGCTGCGAGGGGCCGGGCTGGACGGCGTGCTGGACCAGGCCTGCGAAATCGCCGCCCGCGGACTCGGTACGGCCTATGCCAAGGTGCTGGAGTTCCGCCCGGCGACGGGGGATTTCCTGCTCCGCAACGGGGTGGGCTGGAAGGACGGAGTGGTCGGCCGCGTCGTCCTGGGTGCCGACCTGGCCAGCCCGGCCGGATTCGCGCTGCGAACCAAGATGCCCGTCGTGTCGAACCACCTCGCCGACGAGGCCCGCTTCCGCACGCCAGCGGTCCTGGCCGAACACGGCATTCACCGGGCGATCAACGTCATCATCGAGGGTGATGACCAGGCGCCGTTCGGCGTGTTGGAGGCCGACAGCGCCGAGCGTCACCAGTTCACGGTGCACGACCTGTCGTTCATGCAGTCCCTGGCCAATGTCGTGACCGCCGTCATCACACGCCAGCGTCAGCATGCCGCACAACAGGCATTGCTGCGGGACAAGGACGTCCTGATGCAGGAAATCCACCACCGGGTCAAAAACAACCTGCAACTCGTGCAGACCATGCTGCATCTCCAGGCCAGGGCGCTTCCCGAGGGCGGCGGCAAGGCCCAGCTGCAGGATGCCGCATCCAGGATCATGTCGATCGCGGCCGTGCACCGCCGCCTGCACGAGGAAGGCGCGATCGAAGGCGTCGAGCTGACGTCCTATCTGGAGGGTTTGTTGGCCGATATCGCCGGCTCCCTCGTGTTCGGCGCTGGGCGGCCGATCGTGCTTGATGCCGATCCGATGCAGTTGCAGTCCGAGCACGTCACCTCCGTCGGCTTGATCGCCGTCGAGATGGTCACCAACGCGCTGAAATACGGCACCGGGCGCATCAGCCTGCACGTGCGGCGTACGGACAGGGGCGTCGACATCAGCACCCAGGATGAAGGACCCGGTTTCCCCGCCGGTTTCAGTCCGGGTGCGGGCTCCAGCCTCGGCCTACGCCTGATCGGCGCACTCGCGCGCACGCGGGATGCGATCACGGTCGGCGGGTCCGCCGGCGCTACCGTGGTGACGGTCCGGGTGACGTTTCCGGAACAAGCCCGCTCCGCGTGACCTCGCGGCGATGGAGGCGGGGCGGCTCGGAAGATGGGTTCGTGGGACAGCCTCGCCTCATTTCCTGAAACATTCTTTTTTCAAAGCCAGAAGTGTTTAAATTGTTGGACCGGGCAGATTGTTGCAATTGATTGAGACCCGCTCGATCGTCTAAGCAGGGCGCGAGCTTTGCGTATTTCAAACCTCCGAGGATGTGGGCTTGAGCGGTTTTTGGGAGCAGTCTGCTCAGTCCTCCTCGTATGGCGTGACCGGCGTCGTTTGTACCCCGGATGACAAGCCGACATTTTCGCGACCTGTCATCCAGGGAGCGTGCCGCGCAGCGGATGCCGCGACGATGACCGCCGTTGCCGTTCTGATGCAGCTCGTGCAGGTCCGGCTCGGCGACGCGATGCCGGTGGGCGAGGCGATCGTCTGCAGCATCATCACGATCTTTCTCGTCTGTGGCCTGAATCAACGGTTTGGCTTGTACTCCCTTGCCGTTCTGCTCGACCCCGCGACTGTGCTGAGCCGGTTCATCGTGGCTATCATGGCCGGAGGATCGGCGTCGGTCGGTGTCGGCGCCCTGCTCCAGACCGGGCCGGCGGATGTGGCGCGCATCCTCGTGCACCCACTCGCCTGGTGCCTGGCAAGCGGGGCGGCGATCCTGGGCATCCGGTCTGCCTTGGCGTGGCGGTTGCAACGTCATGCCCGTGATGGGCGGTTTACATCGAAATTCGCGGTCATCGGCGCGACTGCGTTCGCCGAGGCCGTGCTGGACAGGGTGTCGCATGACCCGGGGACCCGGTCCCTGGGCGTTTATGCCGACCGGGTTGACCGGACCGTCGAATGTCCCGCCGGGGTGGTTCGCGGCGCGGTCGGCGACCTGGTCGCCTATGCCCGTCACAAACCGCTGGACGCCGTGATCATTGCGCTGCCGTCGGACGCGATGGACCGGATCGCGGCGGTGCGACAGCAACTTTCAGGCTTGAGGGCCGACATCTACCTCGCGGAGCAGGGCGCGGGGCCGCAGCATCCTGCCAAGCGGCTGGTCGAATTCGGCGGCATCCCCGTGTTGCCGCTCGTCCCGCGCCCGTTGGCGGACTGGCGCGGCGTGCAGAAGGCTGCGTTCGACCGTGTGTTGAGTGCCGTCCTGCTGCTGCTGGGTTTTCCGTTGATGTCGATCATCGCGGCCTCCATCAAGCTGAGTTCGCCAGGCCCCGTCTTGTTCCGCCAGGCGCGCGAGGGCCTGGACGGCGTGCCTTTCACGATGGTCAAGTTCCGCACCATGACCCACGACGAAGCCGCCGACCAATCCGTGCAGGCCACCCGGCGCGACGCACGGGTGACGCCGGTCGGCTATTGGCTGAGGCGGACCAGCCTGGACGAACTGCCGCAACTGTTCAATGTCCTGCGCGGCGATATGTCCCTGGTCGGTCCCCGGCCGCATTACGCCGCCACCTGCGCCGGAACCCGCCTGTTCCGGGACGTGGTGCCGGGCTACGCGGCGCGGCACCGGATGAAGCCGGGCCTGACCGGCTGGGCGCAGGTGCAGGGCCTGCGCGGGGAGACCCGGACCGAGCAGCAGATCACCGATCGGGTCGCCCACGACCTGTATTACATCGAGAACTGGTCGTTCGGATTCGACCTGAAGATCCTCTTTCGCACCTTGAAGCAGGAAGTGCTCGGCCGCAGCGACAACGCCTACTGACGCAGTGTCGTGGTGCCGCCTGGCCGAGGCTGCGCGCGGCAACCGCAGCTTCCCTGCAAGTGATGCCGCCTCGCCGCCTCCGGCCCGGCGGCGCGGTTCGGCGCCCTGCTAGTTCACGACCGCCTTGGCTTCGATGCCCGGAGTGGCGAAGGTGTAGATGAGCTGCAGGAACTTGTAGAGCTGCACGGTCGGCGCGTTGGCGATGTAGATCACGTCCTTGTCCTGCATTGTGAACTGCTGGATCGCGAAGAACGTGTCCGGTTGGCGCATGTTGACCCGGTATACCACCGGCGTGCCGGACGGCAGCGCACCCGGGATGACCGGTGAGGCCGGGACCGGCCCCTGCGGCAGCAGACCGAGCGAGGCCAGATTGTTCGGCCGCTCGTAGCGGAACAGGAACACGGCCTCCGGGTTGGCGCGGCTGTCGTCCAGCCCGCCCACCCTGGCGACCGCCTCGGCCAAGGAGACCGTGGCGGCATCGAACGGGATCTGCGCCACCCGCCCGGTGGCTCCGAAGGAGAGGTAGGATCGCGGCAGGTAGTCGACCTGGATGCGATCCAGCGGCTCGACGGGGATGTTCTCGGCCGGAATGGTCTGCACCCGGGTGAGGGAGGTCGTCGCGTCCCGGCCGCGGCGGTTCACCTTCACCAGCGTGTCTTGCGGGCTGTGGGTCGGCCCGCCTGCCAGCGCCACGATGTCCAGCAGGTTTTCATGCGCCAGGGATAGCGGGTAACGGCCGGGACTTTTGACGTCGCCGGAGATGTAGACGACGTTGCTGCCGTTGGTGACCAGGCTGACCAGCACCTGTGCCTGGGACGCCTTCTGTGCCAGCCGGCTCTCGATCAGCCGCTGGACCTCGGTCGTGGTCAGCCCGGCCACATGGATCTCGCCAGCATATGGCACCATGATCATGCCGTTACGGTCGATCTGGAGGCGCGGAAGCGCCTCGGCCGTGGACCCGGTTGGCGTCGCGTCGGTCGTATCCGTGGGTTTGCGCGGGCTGAACAGGCCGTTGCCCGCCTCGTAGATCGAGATCGCCAGCACGTCCCCCGGTCCGAGCCGGTCCACGGCCGCGTTGGTCCGAAGACGGTCGATGACGCTCAACGAGCGTTCCGGCCGGTTCTTCAGTTCCGTCACGATCGCCGGCGTCAGCTCGACGAGCTTGATGCCCAACGGGTTTTTCGGTGACGCCGTCCCGTCCAGCACCTGGCCGTTGCTTGGGCCCGAGGTCGGCAGCGAGCTGCAACCGGAAAGGAGCACTGCCAGGGACACTGCGTATCGGCAGGCAAGCCGCGTGGCGGAGTGGATCATAGGTGCTAGAGGCTCGCCCGATATGTCGTCGTCATCATCACCGCTCGATCGAGGGTCAGGCAGAGGCTTTATGGAACCCCTTGGCAACGCGCAAGATGCCGCCCGCGGGTGCGTGGGCGTCGATCGGCGGATCATTCGGTGGGCCAGGGGCACCGGCGCATCGATCTATGCGGAGGGACTTCGTCACGGCGTGCACGAAGCCGGCTTTACCCTCGTGCCGCTTATGGATGCACTGCGAGCAGACGGTCCCATCCCTGGTAGGCTGCGTCGTTGGGCGGCCTCGCTCTGGCCGTACGCTGTACCCGCGATGCCACATCCTGGCGGCTTGTTGGCGCCCGATGCCTTCCGGCGGGCCCAGGTGCATTTCGACGTCTACGGGCGCTACCTGCGGGTCCGCACGACCGCGCCCCCCTCGCTGATGCACTGGAGCTATCCGGTGCCGCTGCACCTCGCCGGTGTGCCGAACCTCTACTCCGTCCTGGACCTCATCCCGCTCCTGGAGCCGGGCCTCACGCCGATCAGCCAAGCGCGCAGCCGCCGCATGCTCGGACGGCTGCAACGCGAAGCCACCCACCTGGTGACGATCTCCGAGGCGTCGCGGCGGGAGATCGTCACGGCGCTGGATTGGCCGGCAGACCGCGTGACCAACACCTATCTTCCGGTGGAGGCGCCGCGCTGGCCGGCCCGGCACGCGGCCGCGATCGTGGCCAGCGCCACCGATGCGGTTGGCGTGGGCGGGCAAGGCTATTTTCTTCACGTCGGCACGATCGAGCGACGCAAGAACATCGGGCGGCTGATCGAGGCATACCGGCTGAGCGGGTCGTGCCGTCCCTTGGTGCTGGCCGGGCCGGATGGCTGGCACGCGACGGAGGAGTTGGCCGTCGCGCGGGATCTTCTCGTGGCCCCGGGCGCTGCTGCGCGCGAGGCGGCCGGACAGCCCTGCGTGATCCGCGTGGACTGGACGGGCAGGGAGACGCTGCTCGGGCTCGTCAAAGGGGCCACTGCGCTGCTGGCGCCGTCCCTGGCCGAGGGATTCGGGCTGCCGGCGATGGAGGCGATGGCGCTCGGCACGCCGGCGCTGACCAGCCACGCCGGCGCGCCGGCGGAGGTCACCGGCACGGCGGCCTTGCTGGTCGATCCGTATGATGTGCGGCGTCTTGGTGAAGCCATCGCGGCGCTCGACACCGATGCGGGCCTGCGCGCGCAGCTGTCGGATGCCGGGCCGGCGCGGGCGGCCATGTTTTCGGCCGCGGCCTATGCCGGACGGCTTTCAGACCTGTACGCCGCCGTCCTGGCAAACCAGCCTGCGGGATGATCCAGCCGCCTCAACTGGCGTCGTCGTGTTCAGGCCCAGGGGTATCCGGATGGGCGATCTGGTTGGCCCGCAGCGGGTCGGACGGAACGGCGTCGGGCTCGGACGTGTCCACGACGACCAGGGTCTGCCCCGCCAGAGGGCTGGGCGTGGTGTGCTTCAGCAGCGCGGCGAAGCGGCGGTCGTCCCGGGCCGCTTGGCGCTCCTTGGCGTCGATCAGCCCCGTCCCGTCGAGGAAGCTGTTGAAGCTGGTCGGAATGCGGATGCAGCCTTCCGAATCCCAGCGTCCCAGCCGAGGCTCCAGCACGGCCGGGTCGGTCGCATGCATCTCCATCCGGACCGCCATCAGGGCGTGCGGCGTCCGCCAGTCATCGGTGGTCTGCCAGCCGAAATCCCACACCCGCATGCCGCGCAGGCCGATGCCGCGGATGTGGTTCTCGTTGTAGGTGCCCTGAGCGCGGTAACCCAGTATGCCCGCATCGTCGATGAACACGCCGACCGGCGTGCGGAAATGCTCCTTCCGGCCCGGCTTGCCAGTGCTCACGTGGACGGAGCCGAGCGGTTCCAGCGTGGTCGAGCCCGGCGCGGCGACGGTCACCCAGAGCCGCTGCACCTTGGGCGAGCGATCCACCACCAGGACGACCTGCAACGTGTCGGGCGCCACGTGGGCCTTTTGCATCATGCCGTGCGCCGCGCCCAGTGCAGCCCGCGTGAGCGGCGGTGCATCCGGCAGCAGCGTGCCACCGAGCTCGCTCCGCATGTCATGCGACAGCGCGTCGATATCGGCCCGCATGGCCGGCTGCGCCATGGCAGGTGACGGGGGTCCGGCCTGCGGCGCCGGCAACACCGGCACGACGGTCGCGTTCATCGCCAACGTGGCTTTCGGCGTGGTGCCTTGGGGCGCGCCCGGCGACACGGCGGCGGGGCTAGCGGCCTGAGGTGCCGGCGCGGCCGCGGCAGCGAGCACGACGGAGGACGGGCCGGGGCGATGGTCGTCGTTCAGGCCGCCGCCGATGCGGTTGGACGAGCAGGCGATCGTCGATCCGGCGGTGCAAAGAAGCAATGCCAGCGGGAGACCGCGGCCTCGGAGAAACATCGGCGAGTTGCCCTTGATGCGCGGCCTTCATCGACCACCCGCAGCATGTCATCTTCCGCCGCAAACGGCGATAAGTGGAACACGGTCCGGACAGGGGTTTGTGTCTGACGTTGCCGATGGGCCACAGTAGTGATGCCCAGGAACCTCACCCAGGCAGGACCGGGGCAGGACCGGGGACAGCTGCGCCAGCGCGCCGATGGAGCTGTCCGACGAAGCGGGGCCTCAGCGTCGGCGGTCCTGCCGCTGGATGGCTTGGCCGAGCCGTGCCAGCGCGTCGTGCAGCGCGCCCGGCGGGACACCGGCGATGATCGGCGGCACGCCGGGCGTGTCGGACGGCGCCGGCGCTGCGGCCGGGCGCGGCGTTGCCTCCTGCGTGAAGCGCAGCCGCTCGACGGCCACCCGCCCGAGATGGCCGTTGATCCGGGCGGCCAGCTCGCCGGACATATGCTGCAGCTCCATCGCGATCGGGCCGGAACAGGCCAAGGTGAGCGTCGTGCCGGACAGGCGCCGCGGCGTCGCCACGTCCGCCAGGGCCGGCCCGACGATCGCACGCCAATCCGCCAGGATCTGCGCGGTCGCCGGGGAGCGGCGGCGGAATGCCGGCCTGGTCAACCCGGCGACCAGGCCACCCACCGCGCGTGGTCCCCATACATGCCGCTTGTCCTGGTTTGCGTCCGTCGCCATACCGCACCCGTGCTCCCGCAACCCATGCTTCAGGCCACATCCCAGGCAGCGGACCTGCTTGCCTGGTACGACCGCCATCGACGCCGCATGCCGTGGCGACACGAACCCGGCGAGGCCGCCGATCCATACCGCGTCTGGCTGTCAGAGATCATGCTCCAGCAGACCACGGTTGCGGCCGTCATACCCTATTTCCAGCGCTTCCTGTCGCGCTTTCCGACCGTCGCCGCCTTGGCTGCGGCGGAGGAGGGGGCGGTGATGGTCGCCTGGGCGGGCCTGGGCTATTACGCGCGCGCCCGCAACCTGCATGCCTGCGCCAGGCAGGTCGTCGCCCGTGGCGGGTTCCCCGGCGACGTGGCCGGGCTGCGGGCTTTGCCCGGGATCGGCGCCTATACCTCGGCCGCCATCGCCGCCATCGCGTTCGGCGTGCCCGTCGTCCCGGTCGACGGCAACGTGGAACGGGTGGTTGCCCGCCTGGCAGCCATCGCCACGCCGCTGCCCGCGGGCCGCATCGGGATCGCCGCCGCGGCGGCGACCTTGGGCGACGACCCTGCGGCCCAGGCCCGCCCGTCCGATTTCGCGCAGGCCCTGTTCGATCTCGGCGCCACGATCTGCACGCCGGCCAACCCGGCTTGCGCCCTGTGCCCGCTGATGCCGGGTTGCCGGGCCAGGGCGGCGGGGATCGCCGCAGACCTGCCGCGCAAGGCCGCCAAGAAGCCGCGCCCGCAACGCTATGGCGCCCATTTCTGGCTGACCGACCAGGCAGGCCAGGTGCTGCTGCGCCGCCGCCCGCCGAAGGGATTGCTCGGCGGCATGACGGAACTGCCCGGCACCGCGTGGCGCGCCGCCCCCTGGACGCGGATGGAGGCGGAGGGCGCGGCGCCAGTCGCTGCCGACTGGCAGCCCGTCGGCCAGGCGACCCACGGCTTCACCCATTTCGAGTTGCTGATCGATGTCTACGCAGCCGCCGTCCCGTCGATCCTCGCGGAGGGGTTCCTGCGGCCGGTGAGCGCGCTTGGGCAGGAGGCGCTGCCCACCGTGATGCGCAAATGCGTCAGGGTCGCGCAAGGGGATGCCCTGTGAACCGCCCGGCCTCGCTCGTCTTCATCCTGCTCACCCTCGGGTTCGATGCGCTGGGCTTCGGCATCGTCGTGCCGATTGTGCCGGCGCTGGTGGAGCGGCTGACCGGCGGCGACACCAGCCATGCGGCGCAATGGGTCGGCGCGCTGGTCGCCACCTTCGCGGCGGCGCAATTCGTGGCGGCCCCGGTGCTGGGCGGCCTATCCGACCGATTCGGCCGCCGCCCGGTGATCATCCTGTCGCTGCTGGGCGCCGCCGCGAATTACCTGTTGCTGGCGTGGGCGCCGTCCCTGCTGTGGCTGTTCGCCGGGCGACTGTGCGCTGGCGCCACGGCCGCCAGCGCATCGGCAGCCAACGCCTACATCGCCGACATCACGCCTCCCGCGTTGCGCTCCGCCCGATTCGGCCTGGTCGGGGCGACCTTCGGCGCGGGCTTCGTGTTCGGCCCGGCGCTGGGCGGCGTCTTGGGGGCGATCGACCTGCGGCTGCCCTTCCTGGTGTCCGCCGGCCTGGCCATGGCCAATGCCTGCTACGGCCTGGTCGTCCTGCCGGAGAGCCTGCCGCCCGAGCGGCGGCGGCCGTTCGCCTGGCGCCAGGCCAATCCGGTGGGCTCGCTGCACGCCCTGGCCGCGGACCGGGCAACCGGGTGGCTGGCGCTCGGCTGGAGCTTCATGTGGTTCGGCCTGGGCGCGTTGCAGAGCAGCTTCGTGCTCTCGACCGGTTTGCGCTTCGGCTGGGGACCGCGTGGCAACGGCTGGGCGCTGGCCGCGGTCGGGGTGAGCCAAGCCCTGGTGCAGGGATTGCTGGTGCGCCCGATCATCCGGCGCGTCGGCGAGGCCCGGGCCGCCCGTGCCGGCTTCGGATTTGCCGTGGCGTCCTATTGCTGCTTCGGCCTGGCCCAGACTGGCTGGGTGATCTACGTCGCGATCGTGCTGCAAGCCTTCGGCGCGATGTCGACCCCGGCCATGCGGGGCCTCCTCTCCGTGCGGGTGGGGCCGGACCGGCAGGGCGCGTTGCAGGGCGGCCTGTCCTCGGTGGAGGGATTGACCGCGATCGTGTCGCCGGTCCTGGCGTCCTTGGTCTTTGCCGCCGCGGTGCAGATGGGCGGGGCAAAATGGTCCGGCGCGCCGTTCCTGCTGGGCGCGCTGACCTATGGGGCCGCGGCCGTGGCGCTGATGCAATCGCAACGTGCCGCCTCCGTGCCACCAGGATGGAATGTTGCAGAGGACATGGAATGACCAACCCGGGTTGGCCGACGGCGACGGGCCGGTTCGATCTCGGCAACATGCCGCTGCAATCGGGGGCGGTGCTGCCGGGGGCCATGCTGAGCTGGAAGACACACGGGACGCTGTCGCCACGGCGGGACAACGTCGTGCTGTATCCGACGAGCTACTCCGCCCGGCACCCCGACCTGGAATGGCTGATCGGGCCCGATGGCGTGCTGGACCCGGGACGCTGGTTCATCGTCATTCCCGACATGTTCGCGAACGGCCTGTCCTCCAGCCCGTCCAACACGCCCGCTTGGCCGGGCCTGGTCACGCCATGGGACAATGTGCAGGCGCAACGCCGGCTGTTGCGGGAGCAATGGGGCGTCGAGCGGCTGCATGCCGCCTACGGTTGGTCGATGGGCGCAATCCAGGCCTATCACTGGGCCGCCTGCTTTCCCGATGCCGTCGCGCGGGCGATTGTGACCTGCGGCAGCGCCAGGACGGCCGTGCACAACCGGGTGTTCCTCGCCGGGCTGATGGCGGTGCTGGAGGCCGCGCCGGAACATGAGGGCGGCGGCCGATTCCGGGCCGAGCCGCAGGCCGCGCTGCGGGCGTTCGGCCGCATCTATGCCGGCTGGGCACTGAGCCAGGATTTCTATCGCGCCGGCTTGCACGTGTCCGCACTGGGCGCGCCAGACCTGCAGACGTTCCTCCGCACGGACTGGGAGGAACGCTTCGCCCGCCGGCCCGCTGCCGATCTGTACGCCCAGTTGCGGACCTGGGATGCCGGCGACATCAGCGCCAACCTGCTCTACCAGGGGGACCTTGCGGCCGCGCTGCGGGCGATCAAGGCGCGCGTGCTGCTGCTGCCCGGCGAGACCGACCTGTATTTCCGCGTCGCGGACAATGCCGCCGAACTCGATCACCTGGCGCATGCCGAATTGCGGCCGATCCCGAGTGTCTGGGGCCACCGCGCCGGCAATCCCGCGTCCAACCCGGTCGACCTGGCCTTCCTGCGCGACGCCGTGCGGGCCTGGCTGGCGTGACGCCCGGCTCGCAGGTGGAGGTCTAGACGCGCCTGGACAGGACCACCAGGACGACCCCGACCAGCGCCGTTCCCAGCCCGCGCCAAATCCAGCCGCTTTGGTCGATCATGAAGCTGCTGGCGGGTTACGGGAAATACCCCGACCCCTGTCCCATCCATACCAGTCCGGTGAGGATCGCAAGCGCCCCGAAGCCGACGAGCAGCGCCCTGGTGATCGTCATGCGCGCTATTTCAGCACGTGGTAGGGGCCGCCGCGTGCCAGCGCAGCCGCATAGGCCGGCCGGGCATGGATGCGCTCCAGGTAGGCGATGATGCCCGGGAAGGGTTCCGCCCCGCCCCGGGCCAACGCGGCCTCCAGGGGATAGGACATCATGATGTCCGCCACGCTTAGCTCACCGCCTGCCAGGAAGGGCCCATCCCCCAGCTCGGCCTGCACGTAGCCGAGAATTATGGCGATCTGGCTGTCGGCCCGCGCCATCACGGCGGACGCCGCGTCGCCGATGCGCCGGGCATAGAGTTTCAGCAGCAGCGGCGTCATCGCCGATCCCTCGGCGAAATGCACCCAAAAGCCCGCGCGCCGCCGCTCCGTCGTGCCAGGCGGGCGCAAGCCGCCATATTGCTCGGCGAGATAGTCCACGATGGCGCCGGACTCCGCCAGCACCAGGCTGCCATCCTCGATGACGGGCGACTTGCCGAGCGGATGCACGGCCATCAGCGCCGGCGGCGCGAGCATCGTCGTGGTATCCCGTTCGTAGCGCCGGACCTCGTACTCGACGTCCAGTTCCTCCAGCATCCACAGGATGCGCTGGCTCCGGCTGTCGTTCAGGTGGTGGACGATCAGCATTGCGCGGCGTGCCGTTCCAGATCCTCCAGGCTGCAATGGCGCAGCGCGGCTTCCTCGGTCGCCTCCAGCGTCACCAGCGGGGCACAGCCGGCGGCCAGTGCCTCCTGCCAGCGCGGGGCGCACAGACACCATCGGTCGCCGGGCTCAAGGCCGGGAAAGTCGAATTCCGGCCGCGGGGTGGACAGATCGTTGCCTTGCGCGGCGCTGAACCGTAGGAACTCGGCGGTCATCACCGCGCAGACGGTATGGCTGCCGGCATCCTCCGGACCGGTGTTGCAGCAGCCATCGCGGTAGAACCCGGTGAGGGGCTCGCTGGAACACGGTTGCAGCCGCCCGCCCAATACGTTGCGGCCGGGTGGCCGCCCGCCGGTCTCGTCAAACGGCATGGCGCGGCCTCTCGATGTTGGGCAGGAATGCTGTCAGCAGCCCGATCGCGGGCAGGAAGGCGCAAATTCGGTACACCGCCGTGATGCCGATATGGTCGGCCATCTGGCCCAGGACCGCGGCGCCCAGGCCGCCCATGCCGAACGCGAAGCCGAAGAACAGGCCCGACACGGTACCGATGCGGCCGGGCATCAGCTCCTGCGCGTAGACCAGGATGGCGGAGAAGGCGGAGGACAGGATCAACCCGATCGGGATGGTCAGCACCACGGTCCAGAACAGGTTGGCGTACGGCAATGCCAGGGTGAACGGCAGCACGCCCAGGATCGAGACCCAGATCACGTATTTGCGGCCGATCCAGTCGCCGATCGGGCCACCAGCCAGCGTGCCCAACGCGAACGCGCCGAGGTAGATGAACAGGTCGACCTGCGCCGTCTGCACCGGCACGTGGAACCGGTCGATCAGGTAGAAGGTGTAGTAGGTGGACAGGCTGGCCGTGTAGAAATACTTCGAGAAGATCAGCACCAGCAGGACGCAGACGGCCAGCACCACCCGGCGCTGCGGGAGGTCCGACGTGGCGAGGCTGGTGCGCCGGACACGGGCACGATCGCCGACGGCGGTGCCGTACCACCGTCCGACGCCGTACAGTACCGCGATCCCGAGCAGCGCCAGCACGGCGAAGATCGCCACGCTGCCCTGGCCATGCGGCATCACGACGAAGGCGGCCGCCAGTGGCCCCAGCGCCTGGCCGCCATTGCCGCCCACCTGGAACACGGATTGTGCCAGCCCGTGCCGGCCACCGGACGCCATCCGGGCCACGCGGGAGGATTCCGGATGAAACACCGACGACCCCATGCCGACCAGCGCGGCCGCCAGCAGCAGCATCGGATAACTATGCGCGCGTGACAGCAGCAGCAGCCCCACCAGCGTGAACCCCATGCCGACCGGCAGCGAGAACGGCATGGGCCGCCGATCGGTGAAGGTGCCGACCACCGGCTGCAGCAGCGAGGCGGTGATCTGGAAGGTCAGCGTCAGGAACCCGATCTGCGCGAAGCTCAGGCCATAATTCACCTTCAGCAGCGGGTAGATCGATGGGATGAGCGACTGGATGAGGTCGTTCAGCAGGTGGGAGAAGCTGATCGCCAGCAGGACAGGCAGCACCAGGACCCGGGCCGGGCTGATCCCGACAACAGGCTTCAGCTCGGCGGGCGCCACGCGGACGTTCATGCGACAGCTCCGGGCATCATCCCTCCGTCAGACGCCGAGGCGCCGGCTTTGCAGTATTTCGCAGGCGATGATCCGCCAGGACCCGTCTGCCTCTCGTTCCATCGTATACCGCGCCGTGTAGGGGAGGCCATCCGGTCCGATCAGCTCCACAGTCTGCACGATGCCATCGTCCTCCTGGCCGAGCCCGGCGAACTCCACGGAATGCGGCCTGTAAACAGGTGCGTAGCCGCGGCGGACCATGGCCAGGAAATTGTCGGCCGTGCCGAAGACGCCCTGGGTTGACGGTGCCGCATAGCCGAACGCCCCCGCCGCGTCGTCACGCCGGAAGGCGTCGATCTGGTCGGTGATGACCGAGCGGATGGTGGCGGCATCCTGGTCCGATACGTCGCCGGCGAGCACAGGACTGCAAAGCCAGGCGAGCAGCATGACCGTGGTAAGCAGGACGCGCATGTCATCGTTCCTCAATACCCATAGGATACGGCAATACGGCTGAAATGGTTGCGCTGGTCAGCCGACACCCGTCACTCCATGCCCGGCGCACGACTTTGCTACATGGCTTGTTTGCAATGTTGCACTGCACCATATCGGACCCATGGAAATCCTCGGGCTGCCGAAGCTGCGCGTCAACCTATCCGACTTGACCCGAATGCGGCGGTCTTGGGGCAAGCTGATGCCGTCTCCCGGTGTCACCGTGGATGACGGGAAGCTGGAGGAGGTCACCGGCTTCGGCAGCAATCCAGGCGGGCTCCGGATGCTCCGGTTCGTGCCGGCGGACCTGCCGCCGGGGGCGCCACTGGTCGTGGTGCTGCACGGCTGCACGCAACACGCCGCCGGCTTCGCGGAGGGAACCGGCTGGTGCACCCTGGCCGCGCGCCATGGCTTCGCCGTGCTGCTGCCGGAGCAATCCAGGTCCAACAATGCAAATACCTGTTTCAACTGGTTCGAGCCCGGCGACGTGACGCGGGGCGCGGGCGAGGTCGCATCGATCCGCAACATGGTGGCCCGCATGCAGGCGGACCGGCGCATCGACCCCGCCCGCGTGTTCGTCACCGGGCTGTCGGCCGGCGGCGCGATGGCGTCGGCGCTGTTGGCCACCTACCCCGATGTATTCGCGGCCGGCGCGATCGTTGCCGGGCTGCCGTACCGTTGCGCCACGACGGTGTCGGAGGCGCTCGGAGCGATGCGGCACTGCCCGGCACATGCTGCCAGGCAATGGGGAGACCTGGTGCGGCAGGCCAGCCCGTCGCCGCAGCGCAAGCCGATCGTCTCGATCTGGCACGGCGATGCCGACGCCACCGTGTCGGTCGGCAACGCTGCGGAGCATGCCAAGCAATGGTGCGACGTGCACGGCCTGCGGGAGCAGGATGCCGTGGCCGACCGGGTGGACGGCGTGGCGCACCAGGCATGGCACGACACCGCAGGGACGGTGCGTGTCGAGCTGTACACCGTGCATGGCCTCGGCCATGGCACCCCGATCGACCCGCGCGGTGCGGGCGACCGTGGCGTGGGCAAGGCGATGCCGTACATCCTAGATGTCGGCGTGTCCTCCACCTGGCGCATCGCCCGGAGCTGGGGGCTGGTGCCGGCAGCCGACCTTATGCGGCAACGCGAGGCCGTGCTGCCCTAGGCGTGCGGGCTAGAACGGCAGCTTCAGCCCACCGGGCAGCGACATGCCGCCGGTGACTTTCTCCATCTCTTCGGCGGTCTGCGCCTCCAGCTTGCGGCGGGCGTCGGCATGGGCTGCCAGCAGGAGGTCTTCGACCATCTCGGCTTCTGCCGGGTCGAGCAGCTTGGGGTCGAGCTTGACCCGCTTCAGGTCGCCCTTACCCGACAGCGTCACGTGCACCATGCCGGCGCCGGAGCTTCCGCCGATCTCCATCGCCTCGAGTTTGGCCTGCATCTCGGCCATCTTGGATTGCATCTGGCTGGCCTGCTTCATCAACCCGGCAAGGTTCTTCATCGTCTAGTCCTCCATCATGTCGGCCGGCTCGGCGTCCGGCGGGGCGAAGTCGGGCATGTCGGGCTCGCCCAGGGCCATCGGCGCGGCGGGCAGACCATATTCGTCAAGCGAACTGTCTTGCACCTTGCCGATGGTTGCACCCGGGAATGCATCCAGGATGGCGCGCACCAGCGGATGGTCGGACGCGGCGTGGCGGCGCGCCACGTCGGCTGCCTGGCCCTGCTCGCCGATCGTGGGCTCCCCCGGTGCGGTGGACAGGGCGATGGTCCAGCGCGTACCGGTCTCTGCCAGCAGCAGGGCGGCTAGGCGCGGCGCCAGGTCGCGCGGGGCCGCGGGCTCCGGACGCAATTCCAGCACTCCCGGCGCGAAACGGACCAGGTGCACGGAGTGGCGCAGGTGGCTGTGCAGCGTCGGATCCCGCCCCGAGCAGAGCGCCACCACATCGCGGAAGCCCAGCGGGCGCAAGGCCGCGTCCACGGCCGCAGCGGGCGCCGGGGCCACCATGCCGCCACCAGCCATCGCGCGTGCGCCGCCGCCCGGCGGCGGGCCAGGCGGCAGGCGCGGCGCCGCGCCGCCATCCGCCGTCAGCCGCCGAACCAGTTCGCCGGGCGGCGGGACGTCGGCGACATGGCACAGGCGGATCAGCACCATCTCCGCCGCGGCGCGACGGTCGGGCGCGGAGTCCACCTCGGTGAGGCCCTTCAACAACATCTGCCAGGCGCGGCTGAGCACCGGGATGGAAAGCTGGTCTGCCAGCGCCGCCCCCCGGGTGCGTTCGGCCTCCGGCAGCGCGGCGCCGTCGCGCAGGGTCGGGACGGACCGCAGCCGGGTCAGCATATGGACCAGTTCGACCAGGTCGGTCAGCACCGTGCCCAGGTCGGCGCCGAAGGCGTGGGCGCGGTCGGTGATCTCCAGCGCCGCGCGCACGTTGCCGGCGGCGACGGCCTCCATCAACTCGAACACTATCTGGCGGTCGGCCAGGCCCAGCATGTCGGCGACTTCGGCGGCGGTAACCTCCGTGCCGTCCATGCGGGCGATGGCCTGGTCCAGCAGGCTCAACCCGTCCCGGGCGGAGCCGTCGGCGGCGCGCGCGATCAGGTCCATGGCGGCTGGGGCGACGGCCACCTGCTCGGCCGCGGCCACGCGGGTGAACAGCCCGGCAAGCTCGGCCGCCGAGATACGCCGCAGGTCGAAGCGCTGGCAGCGCGACAGCACGGTGATCGGCACCTTGCGGATCTCGGTGGTGGCGAAGATGAAGGTGATGTGCGGTGGCGGCTCCTCCAGCGTCTTCAACAGGGCGTTGAAGGCCTGCGTGGTCAGCATGTGAACTTCGTCGAGGATGAAGACCTTGGTGCGGGCCTGCATCGGCTTGTAGCGCACCGCCTCGATGATCTCGCGCGCGTCGTCCACCTTGTTGCGGGTGGCGGCGTCCATCTCGATCACGTCGGGGTGCCGGTCGGCCAGGATGGCGGTGCAGTTCGGGCACACGCCGCACGGCGTCGCGGTGGGGCCGCCCTGGCCGTCCGGGCCGATACAATTCAGCGCGCGGGCGATGATGCGCGCGGCGGTGGTCTTGCCCACGCCGCGCACGCCGGTGAGCATGAAGGCGTGGGCGATGCGGTTCAGGGCGAAGGCATTGCGCAGCGTGCGCACCATCACATCCTGGCCGATCAGGTCCTCGAACCGGGTGGGCCGGTATTTCCGCGCCAGCACGCGGTACGGGGTGGCCTTCGCGGGGGCGGGCGCATCGCCGAACAGGCCAGCGCCCTCGACGGGCGGCGATGGCAGGCTGTCCTGCCCGTGGCGGTCGAGGGATGCCTCGTCGGCCGGCGCATCTCCAAACAGGCCAGACATCAGCCGCGCCAGGCCTCCTTGCAGATGGGTGGGGAACCGGACCACGACCCGGGCGGAACTCACTGCGGCTGCTTCCTTCCGGACCTGACCGGGTTGGCAAGGCGACCGTCCGCAACCGGCTCCCCGAGGGAGCTATATCACGGAGTGAGGGGGGTCGGGCAAGGCGATCGCGGGAGTTGCCGGCCGTCCGGCCGCGTGCCACGGTCCGCCGCCTATGAACACCATCACGCCCGGCCGGCCCAACCCCTATACCGGCAGCCCCTTGGACCGCGCGTCCCACCTCCGGACGGACGAGGCCTGGATCGCCGAGGCGCTGGCCGACCCGGCCACCCGGTTCGTGCCCCTCTGGCGCGGGCGCAACCTGTTCCTCACCGGCGCGGACGGCACGCCTGCCGCCGTGTTCCCGACCGGGTTGGCGACGGACGGGCATGGCTGGGCGTTCCTCGGCAATGCCGATGGCATCGCGACCTTCGCGCTGGACATGAGCGGCGTGGAGGATCCGATGCCGCTGATGCCGGAAGGTGCCGGCGAGTTCAACGAACTGCGCACGATCGGCGCCGGCCTGCCCGCCGACCAGGCTGCCATCCTGGCGCATGCGCGCGGTCTGATGCACTGGCGCAGCCGACACCGGTTCTGCGGCGTATGCGGCGCCGCGTGCGAGCCGCACAGCGCCGGCAACGTCATGGCCTGCACCGGGTGCAAGACGCACCATTTCCCGCGCACCGACCCGGCGGTCATCATGCTGGTGACGCGCGGCGACAAGGCCCTGCTTGGCCATTCGGCACGCTTTCCCAACAGCGTGATGTATTCCACCCTGGCCGGCTTCGTGGAGCCCGGCGAAAGCCTGGAGGAGGCGGTGGCGCGCGAGGTGCTGGAGGAATCGGGCGTGCCGGTGGCCCGCGTGCGCTATCATAGCAGCCAGCCCTGGCCGTTCCCCGCCAGCATCATGCTGGGCTTCTACGCCGACGGTCTGGCAGAGGAGATCGTCCTGGACGAGCAGGAATTGACGGACGCGCGCTGGTTCAGCCGGGCCGAGATGAAGGATGCCAAGGCGCACGGCTTCGCCCTGCCCCGGGCCGACAGCATCGCGCGACGGCTGATCGAGGATTGGCTCGCATCATGAAGCCGCTCGGCCTGCTGCCGGTCCTGCTGGGCCTGGCGGCCTGCTCATCGCCCGACCTGGCGCCGGCGGCGTCCATTCCAGCCGCCTGCGAGGACCAGGTCTATGCCGATCCGGCGGTGAAGGACCTGATCATCAGAAGCATGGGCAGCGACACCAACCGCCTCAACCATGTCGAGCAGTTGAAATACGCCAAAATCGACGCGGCACGTCGGTGCATGCAGTTGAAGGGCCTGGCCCCTGCCGGCGGTGGCGTGCAGCGGCCCGCGATCACCGGCTAGAACGTGGATCGCCTTCGCAGGCAGAGGGGCCTACGGCGAGACCAAACGCGAGAGCGCACCATGGGTCGAGTTGGGTGACACGGCCGGGCCGACGGTGATCGTCGCCGTCATGCCCGCTGCCAGGTGGATGGTGTCCGGCACCTGGTCGACATGGATGCGGACCGGGATGCGTTGCGCCAGCCGCACCCAGGTGAAGACCGGGCTCACGGATGCCAGGCCCTGCGCGCCCGGGTCGGTGTTGGGCGTGTTGATGCCGCGGGCGATGCTTTCGACATGGCCGTGGATCGGGTCGCGGTAGCCCATCAGTGCGGCGAGCGCCGGGTCCCCGACATGGATGCCGGACAGCTTGGTTTCCTCGAAATACCCGGCGACCCAGAAGCTGTCGCTGTCCAGGATCGAGATGTTGCGGCTGCCCGCGGTCGCATAGTCGCCCTCCCGCAGCAGCAGGTTGGTGATGAAGCCGTTGACCGGGGAGAGTACGTGGGTCCGGTCCAGGTTGATGTTGGACTGGCTCAGTTGCGCGAGGGCGGTGGCATAGGCTGCCGCCGCGACCTCCGCGCCGCTGGCATAGGTCTGCTGCTCCTCCTGCGAGGTCGACAGCGTCGTCAGCGTGTCGCGCCGTGTCGCCTCCTGCCGCTTCAGCTTCAGGTCGGCGAGCTTGCTGTTCACGTTGGCCTGGGCCATCGCCACCGCCACCTGGTAGTCCACCGGATCGACCTCGTAGAGCACGTCGCCTTTGCGCACCGACTGGTTGTCGCCCACGTTCAGCCTGGTGATGCGGCCGGAGACTTCCGGCGCGAGGTTGACGATGTTGGCCAGCACCTGGCCGTCGCGGGTCCAGGGCCCCGTGACGTAGTGGTTCCAGATCAGCAACCCCGCGAACACCGCGGCCACGAGGATCGCGACCGTCACGCCGATGCGCAGCGCGCGGCGAGCCCGTCCGAACATGACAAGCGACTCCCTCTATAAAAGCCCGACCAGGGCGCCCAGGATGCAGACATACAGCCCGGCATCCGCCAGAAGCGGGTTCCAGGCCCAAAGATGCAGCCGCAGGCGGATCAGCAGCCAGCGCAGCGGCAGGTAGACCACCAGGGCGCCGAACATGTAGGCGATGAGCGGCGAGAAGAACACGCCGGCGATGTCGGTCTCGCGCCACATGCCCTCAGCCTGTCCGGACGCCGTAATGCCGCAAGGCCCGGCCGTGCAAGCGCAGCAGCAGCGCCGAGCCATACAGCCCGGCCGCCGCCTGGATCACCTGCGTGCCGGGCGGGTGATGGCGTGCCAGCAGGTCCCGCGATGCCGCCTCCAGCGCGTCTGCCTCGCGCGGTGGCATCTGCAGTCCCAGCGACCGCATCCCGGCCCATGCCCGGCGCAACGCCGACTCCAACTCGCTGAACGCGGAAAGCCGCTCCAGCACGGCGATGCGGGCCGGCGTGAGGCGACCGAGCCAGACCTGCGCCTGCGCCAGCCGGTCGAACCGTTGGCATCGCGCGGAGATCACGCCGTAGCGCGGCAACCGCCCGTCGAGCGAGCGCCCGAGCTGCCGCCCCACCGCGTCCGCCACGCGAAGCAGCCGGCGCGAGCGGGACACCGGCAGGATGAAGCGGAACGCGAGCAGCATGAAGACCAGGGCGACGACCTGCACCAGCACGTTGTTCAGGAAAGCCGACAGGTCGAAGCTCTCGGTATTCGCCGGCGACAGCAGCAGGGTGAGGTAGAGCAAGGCACCAGGCCCGTATGGCGCCGTCACCCTATGCCGCATCGCCAGCGCCGTGGCGAACACGAACGGCGTCAATGCCAGCGCGAAGGGCACGAAGCCCGACACCAGCGGCAGCAGGACATACCCGATGATACCGGCCGCCACGGCGCCGAACGGCAGGCCCACGGCGATCCCGATCGCCGCTGCGGACGGGTTCGGCGCCATGCCCAGCAGGGCGGTGAACGCGGCCTGCTGCACCAGCAACAAGGTCGCGCCGGGCCAGCCGGCATAGATGCAGAACAGGCATCCGCCGGCGACTGCGATGACGGTGCGGGTGGCGCTCAGGCCCGCGCCGATCAAGTCGTAATGGATGGGCAGGTCGACGTGCACGGACCGGCCATCGCCATCCGCCAGCGTCCGCAAGCCCTGCACCACGATGTCGCGCTGGCTGAGCAACTCGCCCGCACGGTCGAGCAGGGCCGCCGCCAGCGGGCTGGCGGGTGCGGATTGCAGCGGCGCCCGCGGCACGCCGCCGCCGATCTGGGCTGCCGCGTCAGCCATCACCCGCAGCGTCTCGTCATCGGCGGGTTGCTGCAATCCGGTCGAGAGCGCCCGGGTGGCGGAGAGCATGCCGAGCAATCCGGCAATCGCCGCAGTCGCCCCGGCGCGGCGGTTGCGCCCGTCCGGCATTTCCGCCGCCGCGTAGCCGGCTTGCGTGCGCAGCGCGAGGATGGCGGCGCCAACCTGCGCCGGCAGGGGCTCGGTGGGCAACTCGGTCCCGGCCAGGGCGGACAGGGCCAACGTGTCGGCCGCGGCCAGGCGCTGCTGCAAGGCGGACAGCAGCTCGGTGAATGCCGACGTGCCGGAGAGCAGCAGGTTCACCACCGCCACCGAGCCGATGCCCAGCAGGATGGCGGCGACCCGGTCCAATGTTGCCAGCAGCGCGCCGTCCGGCGCGTCGATGCCGGAGACGGCGATGATTCCCACAGTGTAGCCGCACAGCACCGCCCCGTAGGAGCGGAAGTCCCGCAGCAGGGCGGCCACGAAGGTGCAGGCGCCGAGCCATAGCGTGAAGCCGAGCAGCAGCATCGTGCGATCCTGCGGAAACACGGAAACCAGGACGAGGGCCGCGGCGCCGCCGAGGATGGTGCCGAGCGCGCGGTAGACCGCCTTGGACATCGCCATGCCGGAGGTCGGCTGCACCACGATGGCCACGCACAGCCCGGCGCTGGAGGCGGTGTCGAGCTGCATGGCGAAGGCCACCAGGTAGGCCAGCAACAGCGACAGCGTGGTGCGCACGGCGAAGCCGACCGCGTCCGGCATGAAGCCGGGCAGTTCCAGGATCGGTTCGCCGGGCACTGCTGTTGTCGCTGCTGTCGCGGACATGGCGATGCGAACTCCGCGCGGTCGCTTGCCCGATGGTGCGGCCGCTCCTAGGAAACGTGATTAAGGCTTATTACAACGATGTTCCAGGGAGTGACCGCCATGCTCAGCCACGACGTCCGTGTCCACCCGTCCAAGGACGTGCTGAAGCGGGAGGACCAGTTGGCCTGGAAGATCGCCGCCGTGGCCGCCGACAAGGTGCGCGTGCAGCGCGACGTGGCCGACATGATCGTCAACCGCGTCATCGACAACGCGGCGGTGGCGATCGCCTCGGTCAACCGTTCCGCCCCGACCTCCGCCCGCGGCATGGCGATGGGCCACCCGCGCAAGGGCGGCGCCACCGTGTTCGGCGTGGCGTCCAACAAGCGGGTGAGCCCGGAATGGGCGGCCTGGGCCAACGGCACCGCGGTGCGCGAGCTGGACATGCACGACACCTTCCTGGCGGCCGACTACTCCCATCCCGGCGACAACATCCCGCCGATCCTGGCCGTGGCGCAGACGATGGAGAAATCCGGCGCGGACCTGATCCGCGGCCTGGCCACCGGGTACGAGGTCCAGATCGACCTGGTCCGCGCGATCTGCCTGCACGAACACAAGATCGACCACATCGCGCATCTGTGCCCGGCGCAGGCCGCCGGCATCGGCACGCTGCTCGGCCTGAAGGCGGATGTGATCTACCAGGCAGTGCAGCAGGCGGTGCATGTCAGCTTCACCACGCGGCAATCCCGCAAGGGCGAGATCAGCTCGTGGAAGGCCTATGCGCCGTCGCATGCCGGCAAGCTGGCGATCGAGGCGGTGGACCGCGCCATGCGGGGAGAGGGCGCACCGTCCCCAGTGTACGAGGGCGAGGACAGCGTGATCGCCTGGATGCTGGACGGCAAGGACGCGCAGTACGCCGTGCCGCTGCCCGGGCCGAAGGAGCCGAAGCGCGCGATCATGGATTCCTACACCAAGCAGCATTCGGCCGAGTACCAGAGCCAGGCGCTGATCGACCTGGCGTTCCGCATGCGCGAGCGCATCGCCGACACGCGCAAGGTCGAGAAGATCGTCATCCACACCAGCCATCACACTCATTACGTGATCGGCACCGGGGCGAACGATCCGCAGAAGATGGACCCGAAGGCCAGCCGCGAGACGCTGGACCATTCGATCATGTACATCTTCGCGGTCGCGCTGCAGGACGGCCATTGGCACCACGTGGACAGCTACGCGCCGAAGCGTGCTGCCCGGCGCGACACGGTGGAGCTGTGGCACAAGATCGAGACGCAGGAGGACGAGGCCTGGACCAGCCGCTACCATTCGCGCGACCCCAACGAACTCGCATTCGGCGCGCGCATCGACATCACGATGAAGGATGGCGAGGTGATCACGGACGAGCTGGCGATCGCCAACGCGCATCCGCTGGGCGCCACGCCCTGGGGCCGCGACGACTATATCGGCAAGTTCAACGTCATGACCGAGGGCCTGATCGCGCCGAAGGAGGCCGCACGCTTCCTGGCGGCCGTGCAGGATCTGCCATCCCTGCCGGCGGGCGAGCTGCACCAGCTGAACGTGGCGATGCCGGCCGGGTCGCTCGCGGAGGCCAAGCCAGGCATCTTCTAGCCTATTTACGGCTCTCCCCCCTGCTGGGAGAGGGCCTTTCAAGCGAGGAGGAGAGAGACGCCATGTCCGAAACCACAGCCCCGAAGCCGAAGAAATCCGTCGCACTGTCCGGCATCACCGCGGGGAACACCGCGCTGTGCACCGTCGGGCGCACCGGCAACGACCTGCATTACCGCGGCTACGACATCCTCGAGATCGCGGAGAGCTGCGAGTTCGAGGAGATCGCCCACCTGCTGGTGCACGGCACGCTACCGACGCAGCCGCAATTGCGCGCCTACAAGGCCAGGCTGCACGCCATGCGCGGCCTGCCCGCCAGCGTGCGCACCGTGCTGGAAGCCCTGCCGGCGGCCACGCACCCGATGGACGTGATGCGCACGGGCGTGTCGGCCCTGGGCTGCGTGCTGCCGGAGAAGGAGGACCACAACCATCCCGGCGCGCGCGACATCGCGGACCGGCTGATGGCCTGCCTCGGCTCGATGCTGCTGTATTGGTACCACTGGTCGACCAACGGCCGGCGGATCGCGCTGGAGACCGACGACGACAGCATCGGCGGCCATTTCCTGCACCTTCTGCACGGCACCAAGCCGTCCGAAAGCTGGGTGCGGGCGATGCACACCTCGCTCAACCTCTATGCCGAGCACGAGTTCAACGCCTCCACCTTCACCACGCGCGTCGTGGCGGGCACCGGGTCCGACATGTACAGCGCCATCGTGGGCGGCATCGGCGCGCTGCGCGGGCCGAAGCATGGCGGCGCCAACGAGGTCGCGCTGGAGATCCAGCAACGCTATGCCAGCGCCGACGAGGCGGAGGCGGACATACGCCGCCGGGTGGCGAACAAGGAGGTGGTGATCGGCTTCGGCCACCCGGTTTACACCGTCTCCGACCCGCGCAACGTGGTGATCAAGGGCGTGGCCAAGTCGCTTGCCGACGAAGCCGGCGACACGGCGATCTACGACGTCGCCGAGCGGCTGGAGAGCGTGATGGCGGAGACCAAGAAGATGTTCGCCAACCTCGACTGGTTCAGCGCGGTGTCCTACCACACCATGGGCGTCCCGACGGCGATGTTCACGCCGCTTTTCGTCATCGCCCGGACCTCCGGCTGGGCGGCGCACGTGATCGAGCAGCGGATCGACGGCAAGATCATCCGTCCGGCGGCAAACTACACCGGGCCGGAAGACCGTCCCTTCGTGCCCCTGGCGTCGCGGACGGCGTGATGTTTTTGTTTGACATGGAAACGGCGCGCGCGAGATAGCGGTCATGCATGTGCTACGGCCGATTCGCGTCGGGTCGGCCGCGATGCAGAGGGCAGGAGGGACGGTCGATGCACCGAGACTTTTCCCCAGCCTTTCCGGCGGCTGTGGCAAGCGCCGCCGCGCCGGCCACCTGCCTCTTGCGCGTGCTGCCGATGACGTGTGCCGCGAGCGTCCCAGCGATTGGTTTCGCGGCCGGAGGAACTGGCCGCACAAGCGGCCGTTCGCTTTCACACGACCCGCAACGGCCCTGAAGGACACCAGATCATGAGCACCGACGACACACTGCGCCGCGCGCAAGCGATGGCGGTCAAGGCAGCGACGAAGACGGCAGCAAAGCCTGCGGCAAAGGTGGCCAAGCCTGCCGCCGCCAAGAAGACGACGAAGGCTGCTCCGAAGTCCGCTGCCAAGCCTGCCACCAAAGCGGCTGCAGCCAAGCCGCCTACCAAGGCTGCGGCGGCCAAGCCGACCACTAAGGCGGTGGCAGCGAAGACGATGAAGACCGCGAAATCCCCGGCGGAGCGGTCCGCCGCGGCCAAGGCGCTCGGCAGCTCCAAGGGCGGCGCCGCCCCGGCCAAGAAGGCCGCACCGAAGAAGGCAGCAGCGGCAAAGACGCCAGCGAAAGCGACGCCGAAGGCTGCTCCCGCCAAGGCCAAGGCAGCCCCGAAAAGCGCTGCCAAGCCGGCCAGCAAGGCCGAAGCGTCGAAGGTGATGCGCACCGCGAAGTCGCCGGCTGACCGCTCCGCCGCCGCCAAGGCGCTCAGCTCCACTGCGCCGAAGACCCGCCGCCGCAAGGGCGACGCCACCCCGCCCGAGCCGACCACGGCGCAGACCAGCGACTCGATCAACTAGCCGCCTCATCCGACCCTCTCCCGCGTCGGGAGAGGGCGTTCTACCCGGCGTCGAACGCCGCGGTGAAGAAGTCGCGGCCGCCGAAATTACCGGATTTCAGGGCCAAGCGCATGGCAGGCCCATCCCCTTCCGCGAAGGTCCACGGGACGCCCGGGTCGATCTCGGCGCCGATGCGCAATTGCCGCACCCGCAGCCGGGACACCACCGCGCCGGAGGTCTCGCCGCCGGCCACCACCATCCGCCGCACCCCCGCCGCCACCAATCCTGCCGCGATCGTCGCCAGCGTATCCTCCACCAGGGTGCCTGCGGCATCCCGGCCGAGCTTGGCCTGCAACGCGGCGACCTGGTCGGGTGGCGCCGAGGCGGCGATCACCACGGGGGTGTCGCCCAATTTGCCCTCCGCCCAGCCCAGTGCCTGCCGCGCCAAGGCCTGCGCGTCCGGAACCGCCAGCGGGTCCAGCTCCAGCGTCGGAACCCGGTCCCGTGCCGCGCCCAGCTGGAACAGCGTCGCCCGCGAGCAGGACCCGGCTAGCACCGCGGCGTGACCGGGCGCGGCGGGCAGGCCGGCCACGTCCGCCTGCTGCGGCAGGAGGCCGGCAGCCCGGAAATTCGCCGGCAACCCTATCGCCACGCCCGAGCCGCCGGTGATCAGCGCATGCTCCGCCGCCGCCTGGCCGATCGCCAGCAGATCCGCCTCGGTGATCGCATCCACGATCGCATAGCGGCGGCCTTGCTCCTTCAATCCGTTCATCGTTCTCCGGATCGCCGCCGATCCCTGTCTTACGGTCGCCCAGGGTACCAGGCCGACCGTGCCGTCCGTCTGGCGGGACAGCACGCGCACCAGGTTCGAATCGCGCATCGGCGTCAGGGGATGATGCTCCATCCCGCTTTCGCTGAGCAGGGCGGTGCCGACGAACAGGTGGCCCTGGAACACGGACCGGTTGTTGGCGGGAAAGGCCGGGCAGGCGAGGGCGAAGCCGCATTGCAGCGCGCCCGTCAGCGCGTCCGCCACCGGGCCGATATTGCCCATCTCGGTGCTGTCGAAGGTCGAGCAGTATTTCTGGAAGAACTGGCGGCAACCCGCCTCCCGCAACCAGCGCAGGGCGGCCAGGCTCTCCGCCACCGCGTCGGCGGCGGGCGTGGTGCGGGATTTCAGCGCCACGACGACGGCGTCCGCGTCCGGCGCCGGACCGGTCGGCACGCCGATAAGCTGCACCGTCCGCATGCCGCCGCGCACGAGGGTGGACGCGAGGTCGGTCGCGCCGGTGAAGTCGTCGGCGATGCAGCCTAGGAGCATCGCGTAGCCCCCACGAACGATGCGGCCTGGCTGGCCCAGTCGGGCAGCGTGCGTCCCAGCTGCCAGGCGGCCTCCGCCATGTCGGCGCGCAACGCCGTGTCGAAGATCAGCCGGCGCAACGCCTTGGACAATTGATCCATGTCGCCCGGGGCGCAGACCACGCCGACCTCGGGAGTCGCCAGTTCGGCCGCGTTGCCGCCGGAGGTGACCGCGACCGGCAGGCCGCGCCGCAACGCCTCCGCGACGGCGGCGGCGTAGCCTTCCCATTCGGTCGCCAACGCGAAGAGGTCCGCCCGCTGCCATTCGGCGTCCATGGCGGCGGCATCCAGCACGCCGGCGAAGCGGACGCGCTCACCGCACCTTGCCGCTGCCACTTGCCGGTGCAGGGCGGCGGCGTGCTCCGCGTCCCGTGCGGGGTCGCCGACGATCACCAGGCGCCATGGCAGGTCGAACAGCCGTGCGAGTGCGTGCAGCAGCACGGCATGGCCCTTGCGCGGCACCAGCGCGCCCACGGACAGCACGGTGCACTGCCCCGGGCCGGACCCGGCGCTGCGCGGCGCATCCGGCACACCCGGCGGGATGACCGCCACGGCGGCTGGGTCCAGGCCGTACTCGCTGACCAGGCGGTCGCGCACCGGCCCGCTCGTCGCGACGATACGCCGCAGCAGCGGCAGACCGTCCCGTTCGGCGGCGCGAACCGCATCGTGCCGGTCGGCGTCGGCCAAGGCGGTCGGGTGATGGATCAGCCCGACGGCGCCGTGAAGCTGCCCTGCCGGCAACGATCGCAACGCCATGCCGTCGACGATGGTAACCGCGTCGTCCGGCCCTGTGCCGAACCAGACCCCGTGGCCGCCAGCCGCCAACGCCGCTGCAAGGCCCTGTATGTAGGCGCCGCCGCCTTCGTGCGAGGGCGGCCCGGGTGGCAGCAGGAACTTGAAATCCGCCATCCCCGCGCGATAGCACGCCCTTGCGGCGCCGTCATGCGCTGGCGCTGAGCGCCCAGCTGGAGCGGGGCTGTGCGGCGTAGACGCCGGAGCGGGCATAGCGCGGCGTCGGATCGGCCCGGCGCGCTGCCTGGGCCAGGATGCCGAGCACCCGGTTCTGCACGCCGATCGCGCGTTCCAGCAGCCGGCGGTTCTCCTCCGTGACGCTTTGCAGGCGCATCGCGGCCAGGCGGAGCGCCTTCAGATCGACGGTGGCCCGTGCGGCGGCGGCCCGGCGCTGGGCCGCGGCGAAGGCGGCGGCGGCGGCCTCCTTGCGCTCCAGCAGCCGGCCGGCCGCGGCCAGGTCCAGCGCCACCAGCGCGGCGTTTTCCGCTTCCAGCGCTGCCGTGAGGTCGGCGGTCGCGGCAAGGATGTCCTGCGTCACTGCCGCTGCCCCTGGCTGGCTTCCTGCATCTGGATCATCTGGCGGAACACCGGCTGCGCCAGCCCGAGGCCGCCAGCCTTCGAGAGCTGCTTGGCGATGGAATCGATCATCATCGGCTTCCACGCCGCCTCGCCCTGGCCGCCGCCGAACGGGCCGCCGGAAGTGTCGATGGTGTCGAACATCGGGGTGAGGAACTGGTTGAGCGCCATTGCCTCGAAATCCTGCGCGGCCTTCCAGGCCTTCTGGACCTGCGCCGGCGCGAGGTTGCTGGCGATTGCGGGCGCGTCCATCAGCGCACCTGTAGGTCGGCTTGCAGGGCGCCGGCCGCCTTGATGGATTGCAGGATGCTGATCATGTCGCGCGGTCCTATTCCCAACGAGTTCAGGCTGGCCACCAGGTCGCGCAGCGTCACGCTGCCGCGGATGATGCCGAGCCGTTTGTCCGACGAATCGTCCACCTGGACGTTGGTCCGCGGCACCACGGCGGTCGTCCCGTTCGACAGCGGGGCGGGCTGGGACACTTGCGGGGTCTCCGTCACGCGGATGGTCAGGTTGCCCTGCGCGATGGCGACGGTGCTGACGCGGACATTGGCGCCCATGACGATCGTGCCGCTCGCCTCGTCGATGATCACCACCGCCGGGCTGTCGGGTTCGACCCGCAGATCCTCGATCCGGCCCAGCGCGTCGATCACGTCGCGGCCCTGCAGCTCCAGCGAGACGGTGCGGGGGTCGCGGGCCGTGGCGACGCTGCCGCCAAGGCTGGCGTTGATCACGGCGGCCATGCGGCGCGCGGTGGTGAGGTCCGGGTTGCGCAGGCCCAGCCGTAACGAGGGGTGGCTGCCGAGCTGGAACGGCACCTCCTTTTCCACGATGGCGCCGTTGGCGATGCGGGCGGCGGTCGGCACGTTGCGGGTGACCGAGCCGGCGGCGCCGCGGGCGGAGATCGCCCCGGTGGCCAACGCGCCCTGCGCCACGCTGTAGACCTCGCCATCGGCGCCGAGCAGCGGCGTGACCAGCAGCATGCCCCCGGTGAGGTCCTTTGCGTCGCCCAGCGCCGAAACGCTGACGTCGATGCGGCTGCCGCCCCGGGCGAAGGCGGGCAGGTTGGCCGTCACCATCACGGCGGCGACGTTCTTCGTCTCCAGCTTCGATTCCTGGTCGCGCGTGTTGACGCCCAGCCGCTCCAGCATGCCGATCAGCGATTGTCGGGTGAACACGGCGTTGTCCAGGCGGTCGCCGGTGCCGTTCAGCCCGACGACCAGGCCGTAGCCGACCAACTGGTTCTCCCGGATGCCTTCGACGTCGGCGATGTCCTTGATCCGGACCTGGCCGAAGGCGAGGCATGGCACCAGGACCAGGATGGCGGCGAGCAGCAAGGATCGCAGTTGCATGGGTCTTTCCGGCTCGTTCAGCTTTACGCGGCAGTCTGTGCCCTGTCGGGGCATCCGCAGGCTGAAGCGCAAGTGCCATGCCAGTCCCGATCGCCGCGGAAATCCGCCACATTCGGCGGTGCAGGCGACGGCGAGGCCCGGCACAACCTGCCGGGCTGGGTAGAAGGAGCCGGGTTGATGGGGTCCAACGGATGATGGGCGTGGGGCGGGTGAGCGGGCCTGCCGTGCCAACTGGCGGTCCGCGCCGGGCAGCCGGCAGCGGCGGGTTCGTGGTGGCCGCGGGTGAGACCGGCGCCGCGGCCGGACCGGCCGCCGCATCGGCCACAGCGTCCCTGGACGGCATGCTGCTGCTGCAGCAGGTGGAGGACGGCCCGGTTCGCGACCGCCAGGCGCGCCGGCATGGCCGGGCGATGCTGGAGGGCCTGGCCGAGCTGCAACGTGCCTTGCTGGATGACGACCTGGATGCCGGGGTGCTGGAACGGCTGGCCGTCCTGGTGGAGCATTGTCCCGAGGCATCCGACCCGGCGCTGCGTGGCACGCTGGCGGCCGTCTCGCTCCGGGTGCAGGTGGAGTTGGCGCGGCGGTCGATGTGACACATTGGAGACAGGGGTGACCACACGGGAAAGCCGCGGCTTTGCGGGCTTTGATCGTATTGGATCGGGGCATTCGTGCTCTTGGCGACACGATCGCGCGTCGCTATACAGCCGCCAAACCGCACCCTGACGGCGCTTCGTGCGCGAAGGATGGCACCGATGATGCTCACCCTGCCCCCGGATTACCGCCCGGCCGAGGACGAAGAGTTCATGGACGCGCGGCAATCCGAATATTTCCGGCGAAAGCTGCTGCGCTGGCGCACGGACCTGCTGCGCGAGGCTGACGGCACCCTGGCCAGCCTGTCCGAAGGCGGCATCCACGAGGCCGACATCACCGACCGCGCCAGTGTCGAGACCGACCGGGCGCTTGAACTGCGCACCCGGGACCGGGCCCGCAAGCTGATCAGCAAGATCGACCAGGCGCTGCAACGGATTGAGGGCGGGACCTACGGGTTCTGCGAGGATACCGGGGAGCCGATCGGGCTGCGCCGGCTGGAAGCCAGGCCGATCGCGACCCTGTCGATCGAGGCGCAGGAGCGTCACGAGAAGATGGAACGCGTGCACCGCGACGATTGAGCCATGGTCGCCCCGGAGGGCGATGTGGATCCGAGCGAACTCTACCACCTGGATTTTGTCGCCTGGACGGAGCAGCAGGCTGCCGCGCTGCGGCGTTCGCCGGCTGCTTCGAACATCCTGGACTTGCCCAATCTGGCCGAGGAAATCGAGAGCTTGGGCAGGCGGGACGTTCGTGAGGTCGAGAGTCTCATCCGCCAGATCTTCGTGCACTTGCTGAAGATCGTGTTCGAACCGTCCTCCGAGGCCCGGCTGCACTGGCGGATCGAGATCGCCGCCTTCCAGGCCGAGGCGGCGAGCGCCTTCACCCCGTCGATGTCACAAAAGATCGATGTCGACCGTCTCTGGCAGCACACGCTTCGGGCGTTCCTGACCGAGTATCGATCCTCCGCCCCGGATCCAGCCAGGATTGCCGAGACCGCACATGCGTCACCCGTGAGCCTGCATGATCTGGTGGCCGGCGACTTCGCCGTGACCCCTGTGCTGGGCAAGGTGACAGCCCGGATCATGCCGCAGCCGCCCGCGGCATGACCTGTCAGAACGGCAGCACCACATCCAGGATCTGCTGGCCGTAGCGCGGCGTTTGCAGGTCGGTCAGGGTGCCGCGGCCGCCATAGGCGATGCGGGCCTCCGCCATGCGGTCGTGCACCACGGTGTTGTCGCTGGCGATGTCCTGCGGGCGGACTACGCCGCTGACCTGCAACTCGCGCAACTCGCTGTTCACGCGGACCTCCTGGCGGGCGGTCACCACCAGGTTGCCGTTCGGCAGCACCTGCGTCACCGTACCGGCCAG
Organism: uncultured Acetobacteraceae bacterium; assembly: GCA_964244585.1. Classification (GTDB taxonomy): domain Bacteria; phylum Pseudomonadota; class Alphaproteobacteria; order Acetobacterales; family Acetobacteraceae; genus LMUY01. Next base: position 135,254 of record CAXTJM010000002.1, read on the forward strand.
GCGAAGCGTCACGGACTCGTTGCGCTTGATCGTCCCGGTCCCGGTGTTGCTGTTGGTGCTGCTGGCGCTCACCAGGTTCTTCGCGTCCACCGCCTTGGCGAGCAGCTTCGGCAACTGGGCCTCCAGGCCGAGGAAGTTCGGCAGGCCCTCCGCCTCGCTTCCCGTGCGGGTGGCGCCGGTGGCGTTGGCCAGGTTGGCGGTGTCGGCGATGTTGACCAGCACCGTCAGGATGTCGCCGACGCCGGCCGCCCGCTGGTCCTTGAAGAAGGCGCGGCTGCCCGATCGCCACAGGCTGTTGACCTGAGTCGGCGCCAGCTCCGGCCGCGGCATGGGCATGCTGACGGGTCGCCAGTTCGGGTCCTGCGTCGGGTTGGTGATAGGGGACAGCGCAGGCGGCCGGCCGACTTCGGACAGGCGGGACAGGGCGCCGCAGCCCGACAGGGCCAGGGTCGTCGCCAGCAGCAATGCGGCCCTCATCGCGTGGCCACCCGGATCGGAACGGCGCTTCCGGGCGGCAGGATCACCGGCGCGGTGCCGCTCACCCGGACCCGGCCGTTCGCGAGCACCTCGGCCTCGACGATGGCGCGGGAGCTGCCATTCAAAACCCGGACGCGTTCGCCGACAGCGCCGCCCTCCATCGCGATGCCCTGCGCGCTCACCGAGATGCCGGGCGTGTCGAGCTGCATCTGCACCGCCTCGCCCTTCTGCACGGCCTGGGGCCGCGCCAGGTCGGCCAGCAGCAGCGGCGCACCGGGGCCGACCGGGTGGCGCAACGCCATGCCGACCACCTGCGCCGGGATCTGCGCCACGTCGGCGCGGACCGCGTTGGCGTGCAGCCGCGCCATCTGGATGTCCCCCGCGCCGATGATGTCGCCGGGCATCATGCGATGGCTCGGCACCGGCAGTTCGACGATGTCGACGATCCGGCCGGACAGGCGGCTATGGCCCGGCGACATGCCGGCCGCGGTCACCGACAGCACGGCGGTGAACTGGCCGGTGACCGGATTGTAGTCGAGCTGGCCGACCTCCGCCGTGGCGCGGATGTCGGTCGGCACCAGCGGCGTCGAGAACCCCGGCATCTCGACATCGGCGTCGGCGGCCACGCCGGCCACGGCAAGTGCCACCCGAAGGGCGGCCATCGTCTCCTCCCGCGGGAAGGGCCGGCCCGGGCGTTCCAGCACGATGCGGTCCGCCGTGCTGGTCGGGCGCCAATCGACGTCGAACTGGCGCGCGATGGCGCCGAGCTGCGCCGACTCCACGATGATGCGCCCCCCCGGTTCCGGGCTGGGGCCGATGACGCGGTCGCGTTCCACGCCGTCGAACAGGTCGGATAGGCGGACCTGCGGGTCGGACAGGGTGGTGCCGCCGCGCAGGGTGGCGGCCTGCGCCGGCAGCGCCGCCAGGGCGAGCACCGCCAGGGGAAGGAAGCGCATCGCGGTCACCGCAAATTCGTCAGGGTGGAGAGCATCTGGTCGGACGTGGTGATCACCTTGCTGTTCATCTCGTAGGCGCGTTGGGCGGTGATCAGGTTGGAGATCTCGGTCACCACGTTGACGTTGGAGCTTTCGACGTAGCCCTGCAGCACGCTGCCGAAGCCGGGCGCGCCCGGGTTGCCGGTGACCGCGTTGCCGCTGGCGCCGCTTTGCAGGAACAGGTTGTCGCCTTGCGCATCCAGCCCGGTCTCGTTGGCGAAGGTGGCGAGCTGGATGGTGCCGACGGTCTGCGGTGCGGTCTGCCCGTCCAGGCTTGCCTGCACCGAACCGTTGGCGCTGATCGTCACCGCGGTGGCGTTGGCCGGGATGGTGATGCCGCCGGCGATGGGGTAGCCGTCCGCCGTGACGATCGTGCCGTCCGGCGACAGGCCGAACGTGCCGTCCCTGGTGTAGGCCGTGTCGCCCGAGGGCAGCGTCACCGGGAAGTAGCCGTTGCCGCGGATCGCCAGGTCCAGGCTGTTGGAGGTCTGCGTCAACGTGCCCTGCTCGTTGATGCGGTAGATCGCTGCCGTACGCACGCCCAGGCCCACCTGCGCGCCCGCCGGCACCACGGTGCCGCTGTCGGAGGTGTTGGAGCCGACCCGGCGCATGTTCTCGTAGATCAGGTCCTGGAATTCGGACCGGCGGCGCTTGAACCCGGTCGTGGTCATGTTGGCGAGGTTGTTGGAAATGACATCCACGTTGGTCTGCTGCGCCTGCATCCCGGTGGAAGCGATGTCGAGCGATCGCATGGCGAAGCCTCCTTAGGTCTGGTGCTGCGTGAGCTTGTCGATGGCGGATTGCTGCCGCTCCGACTCGCCCTGCACGAACTGGGTGACGAATTGGAACTCGCGCAATTCGTTCATCATGCGGGTGGTCTCCGCGATCGGCTGGACGTTGCTGTCCTCCAGCGCGCCGCCGACGATCTGCGGCTGCGCCACCGGGCTCGTCGCCGAGCTGGTGGTGAGCAGGTGGTCGCCCTGGGTCTGGATCTTGTTGGGGTCGGCGGGCTTGACGATGCCGATCTTGCCCAGCCGGCCGTTCTCGCTGCTGAGCGTGCCGTCGCCGGCGACGCTCAGCGACGTGTCCGCGGTGGAGACCTTGATCGGCTGTCCCGCCGTGTCCAGCAGCGCGTTTCCGTCGACGTCGGACACCGTGCCGTTCGGTTGCAGGTTGAACCGCCCGGCGCGGGTCAGCATCGGGCCGGCCTTGCTCTGCACCGTGAAGAAGCCGTCGCCGGTGATCGCCAGGTCCAGCGGATTGGCGGTGTGCGACAATGCGCCCTCCTGCTGCTCCCGGTAGGTGGCACGGTCCTGCGTGAAGCTCAGGGTGCGGCCGCCGCGCACCGGGTCCACCCCGGACTGCCGGTCGAGCCAGTCGGCGAACAGCGTGCGGTCGGCCTTGAAGCCGGGCGTGTTGGCGTTGGCCAGGTTGTTGGCGGTCACGTCCATGGCGCGCTGCTGCGCGATCAGGCGGGAGAGGGCGACGGATGTCGAGTTTTGCATCGAGGATAACGTCCGGCTGGTTCGGCGGAGCAAGCGCAAGGCGCGTGCCAGCGGCTAACCCATTGACACCGTTCGGCGCACTGGCGCGCTACCCGGTCCGGCCGTGCCGTCCCGGCAGATCGTGCCGGGTCATCCGGCCGGTTCGTGCCGGGTTCGGTGCGGGATGTGAACCGGGCGTTACGAGGTGCTTAACCCTCTATCGGCACAATCCCGACCGGACAGGACCAGGGGCGTGGAATGAGCGCGGCAGCGGCAGTGATGGTGCCCGGAGACGCGGCGCCTGCGAAGGGCGCCAAGCCGGGCGGCAAGAAGAAGCTGATCATGATCGCGGTGCCGGTGCTGCTGATCGCGATCGGGGCCGGGCTCTGGTTCACCGGGATCCTGCCGAACCTGCTCGGCATGGGGCACAAGGCGGAGGCGGAGGAGCACCAGGCGAAAGAGGTGTCGCATGCCCCCGTCTTCGTCGAGTTGCCGGAGATGGTGGCGAACCTGAACGCACCCGGCCGCCGGGCCAGTTTCGTCAAGCTGAAGGTGCGGCTGGAGCTGTCGAAGGAGGCGGACCAGGCGGCCTTCACCGCGGCGCAACCCCGCGTGGTCGACGTGTTCCAGACCTACCTGCGCGAGATGCGGCCGGACGAGCTGCGCGGCTCCGCCGGGACATACCGGTTGCGCGAAGAACTGATCGCCCGCGCCGGCCTGGCCGCCGCGCCGGCGCAGGTGGTCGACGTGCTGTTCAGCGAGCTTCTCGTCCAGTGAGCGGCAGCGACGAGGCGCTGGCCGCGGCCTGGGGCGCCGCCGCGGAGGAGAACACCGCGCCGGCCCGCGTGCTCAACCAGGCGGAGATCGACAGCCTGCTGGGCTTCGACGGCGGCCCGTCGGCCGAAGACAGCCGGTCCGGCATGCACCGGATCATCTCCTCCGGCCTGGTGTCCTACGAACGCCTGCCGATGCTGGAGATCGTGTTCGACCGGCTGGTGCGGATCATGTCCACCAGCCTGCGCAACTTCACCTCCGACAACGTCGACGTGTCCATCGACAACATCCTGTCGCTGCGGTTCGGCGACTACCTCAATTCCATCCCGCTGCCCGCCATGCTGGCGGTGTTCAAGGCGGAGGAGTGGGACAATTACGGGTTGATGGTGGTCGATTCCGCTATGATCTACTCCATCGTGGACGTGCTGCTGGGCGGACGCCGCGGCACGGCGGCGATGCGCATCGAAGGCCGCCCCTACACCACGATCGAACGCACGCTGGTGGAGCGGCTGATCCACGTGGTGCTGACCGACCTGTCCGCCAGCTTCGACCCGCTCTGCCCGGTGACCTTCAAGTTCGAGCGGCTGGAGGTCAATCCGCGCTTCGCCACCATCAGCCGCCTGTCCAACGCCGCCGTGCTCGCCCGGCTGCGGGTGGACATGGAGGATCGCGGCGGCCGGATGGAGCTGTTGCTGCCGTATGCCACGCTGGAACCGGTGCGCGAGCTTCTGCTGCAGCAGTTCATGGGCGAGAAGTTCGGCCGCGATAGCATTTGGGAAACCCACCTCGCGGAAGAATTATGGGCCACGGACGTGGATCTCGACGTGGTGCTGGACGAGCAGGTGATGAGCCTGGCCGACGTGATGGCACTGCAGCCGGGCAGCCAGATCGTCCTGGCCTGCGGCCTCGGCAGCCCGGTGCAACTGCGCTGCGGCGCGGTGACGCTGTTCGAAGGCCGCGTGGGCCGCCGCAAGAACCGCGTGGCGGTCCGGATCGATCATGAAGTGGCGCAATTGCCACGCGACGCCTGACGGAGGAGACGCCGAACCATGGGCGGTTGGCAGATATTGCTGGAAGTGGCGCTGATCGGTTTGCTGGGCGCCACCCTGTTCCACGCGCTTCGGCTGGAGCGAGCCCTGGGGGTGGTGCGCCGCGACCGCGCGGAACTGGAGACCCTGCTGCGCGGCTTCAACGACAGCACCCGCCAGGCGGAGAACGGGGTCGAGCGGCTGCGCAACGCCGCGGAGGGCGCCGGGCGCCACATCGCGCGGCAGATCGAGGCCGCCGCCAATCTGAAGGACGACCTTGTGACGCTGATCGACCGGGGCGAGCGCCTCGCCGACCGCATGGACGGGCTGGTGCGGGCGAACCGCGAGGCCGAGCTGCCGGTGCGCCGCTACCCGGCCCCCGAGCCGGAACTGCCGGAGAGCGGCGGCACGCGCGTGCGCAGCCAGGCCGAACGCGATCTTCTACGTGCATTGCGGGTGACACGATAATGCGGATGCGGCTTCTTCCAATCACGGTAGCCTTCGCCGGCTTGCTGCTCGTCAGCAAGACCATCCATCTGGGCCTGGCGCTGATGCCCGGCGCGGTGGTGTCCACGGCGGAGGCCGCGCCCTCCATCCAGGGGGGCGAGGCCAGTGCCGGCAAGCCGGGCACGCATGGCGCTGCCCCGGAGGAGGCGACGAAGGCCGCCGCCACGATGACCGCGTCCGCCAAGCCTGCCATGGCCCAGCCGCCACGCGAGCCGAGCTCCCCACCGGCCCCCGTGATCAGCGATGCGGAACGTCAATTGCTGCAGGACCTGCGCGGGCGGCGCCAGGAGCTGGAGGCGCGTGAGCAGACCCTCGCCCAGCGCGAAAGCGTGCTGAACGCGGCCGAACAGAGGCTGGGCGACCGAGTCGGCCAACTGAGCGCCTTGCAGGCCCGGCTCGAGACCATGGAGAAGGACCGCCAGGACCACGACGAGGCGAACTGGACCGGGCTGGTGAAGGTGTACGAAACGATGAAGCCGCGCGAGGCGGCGACGATCTTTAACGAAATGGACATGCCCGTCCTGCTTCATGTGCTGGACCGAATGAAGGACTCCAAAGCGGCCCTAGTGCTAGGCGCCATGCAGCCCGACCGGGCCCGCCTGGTGACGACGCAGCTTGCCGCCCAGCGTACCCGCTCCACCACCGTGCCGCCCGACCATTCCGGTGCAGGCTGACGATCAAGAGGATTGAGTAGCATGATGGACACATCCGCAGGCGTGCTGATCGTGGACGACTACAAGACCATGCTGCGGATTGTCCGCAACCTGCTCAAGCAGATCGATTTCCACAACGTGGAAGAGGCGAATGACGGCAGCGAAGCGCTCGAGAAGCTGCGCGCCGGCAATTTCGGCCTGGTCATCAGCGACTGGAACATGGCGCCGATGACCGGATTGCAATTGCTGCAGGAGGTGCGTGCCGACGTCCGGCTGAAAACCACGCCCTTCATCATGATCACCGCGGAAAGCAAGACGGAGAACGTCATCGCCGCCAAGCAGGCCGGAGTCAGCAACTACATCGTCAAGCCGTTCAACGCAGAGACGTTGCAGTCCAAGATCGAGAAGGTGCTTCATGCTTGAAGCCGACGTCGCCTCGCCGGGGTTGGCGCAACGGCTTTCGGAGATGCACGATCAGGTCAAGGATTCAGAGCTTTCCGCCGGGCCGGTGACGGCGGTGCAGCACGCCGCGCTGCTGGCGCAACTCCGCACCCTGGCCGCCTTCATCGAAAGTGCCCGGCAGGAGATCACTGCGGTCCGGGCCGACGACATCGTCGGACAGCACGTTCCGGCCGCGACGGACGAGCTGGATGCGATCGTCCTGCACACCGCCGAAGCCACCGGCCTGATCCTGGATGAGTGCGAGACGTTGGACGAGTGCGTGCAAGACAGTCCGCTGCGGCTGTCAGTAACGGGGGCGACGGCGCGGATCTACGAAGCCTGCTCGTTCCAGGACATCACCGGGCAGCGGGTCGCCAAGGTCGTGCATACGCTCAAGGCGATCGAGGCGCGTGTCTGCGACATGCTGCGCGTGTTCGGCTGCGCGCCATCCGAGGCGGTCATCTCGTTCGGTCCGGTGGGGTTGCTTAACGGCCCGCAACGCAACGGGCACGCGATGGAACAGGGGGAGGTCGACGCCCTGCTGGCGAGCTTCGATTGAGGCACGTCCTACGCCTCGCCCTGTTGTTCGCAGCTGGGCCGGTATTGGCTGCGGAGCCCGCCGGCGTGCGGGTCGGCACGCATGACGGGTTCGGCCGGGTGGTGTTCGAGTTCGCGGCCCCGACGCCGTTCAAGCTGCAGCGGGATGGCGATGCGGTCGTGCTGTCCTTCGCTGGGGCGGGGCAGGTCCCACCAGCCGGCGGCACGCGCAACATCGCCAGCGTGGCGGGGGGCGCCGCGACTGCGACCGTGACGGTCGCCCCTGGCAGCACGCTGCGCACCATGCGTCTGGGCAACCGGGTCGTGGTGGACGTGCTCGACCCGGCGGGGGCCAAGCCGGCGCCGTCCGCCAAGCCGCCGGCCGCGCGCGCCACCGCGGCGGTCCGCCCGGCGGCCGAGCCTGCCAAGCCGTCCGAGGCGCCGGTAAAGCCGGGTGTTGCGGCACCTGCGCTGCCGACCCAGGCTGCAGCCCCCGAGCCGATGCCATCGACCGCCGCGCACGTGCTCGCTCCGCCGGCCGGGCTGCCGACTGTCGTCACGCCGGGCACGATCGCCGTGCCTGCACCGGTCGTGCCCGTGGTGCGCGATGCCGGCCCGGCCGGGCCAAGCCCGGCCGCAGCGGTGCCCCCCGCGCCGGCTGCGCCGCCTGAAGCCGCCGAGCCGATGTCGCTGGCTGCGACCCACACGCCGCTGCCGCCGGGCGAGACGGGGAGCGCAGCATTGCTGCCGTTCGGCGCGACCGTGGCCGCCGCGTCGTTTCCCCATGGCGGCGAGGCTTGGCTGGTATTCGACGCACGGCGGCCGCTGGATCTCACGGCGTTGGGCGACGACCCGATGCTGGCTGGGGCCACGGCGCAATTGCTGCCGCACGCGACGCTGGTCCGCCTGAAGCTGCCGCCCGGTCGCACCCTGTCGATGGAGCACAAGAAGGACGGCTGGTCCCTTACCCTCGCCGCCAAGCCGTCCGCCGTGCCGCCGCTGGTCCCGCTGTCCCGCCCGTCGCGCCTACTGTTCGCGGCGGCCGCGATGGGGCAGGTCGTCACCGTCGCCGACCCCGACACGGGCCAGAACCTGCTGGTCGGCACCATGCAGTCCGGCGGGGCGGGGGTACCGGTTGCCTACCGGGTGCCCGAGTTCTCCGTGCTGCCGAGCTGGCAGGGCGTCGTGGTCGAGCCGCTCTCCGACCGTACCCAGCTCCGCCCCGTGCCGGAGGGGTTCGCCATCGAGACCGGCGACGCGCTGGCAGCCCCCCCGGACAGTGCGCGTGCGCTGGAGGATGCCGCGGTGCTGACGCGCCGGTTCGACTTCCCGGCGGAACCGGTGGCCAGCCTGCTCCGCCGCCTCCAGTTGCAGGTCGCGGACCAGGGCCGTGCGCCCGCCCAGGCACGGTTGGAGCCGCGGAAGCGGACGGCGCAGACGATGCTGTCCCTTGGCTTGGGCGCGGAGGCGCAGGCCCTGCTCAGCCTGGCTGCCACGGAGGATCCGCGTGCGGCCGACGACCCGGATATCGCCGGGTTGACCGGGATCGCCAGCCTGATGAGCAGCCGGCCCGCCGAGGCGGACGGGGTGCTCAACCCGGCTTTGACCGGCAGCGACGAGATCGCGCTGTGGCGGGCCGTGCGGGCCACCATGCTGAGGCCGGACTCGCCCGAGGCCGCGCCCGTCTTCGCCGCGACCATGGGGCTGGTGCTGTCCTATCCGGCGGCGATGCGCACCCGCCTGTTGCCGATGGCGGCCGAGACCATGGCGGCCGGCGGCAATCCCGCTGCCGCCGACGCCCTGCTTGCCAAGCTGCCGGATGAGCCGCTGCTCGCGCTGACGCGGGCCATGCGGCTGGAGGCTCAGGGCAAGGCGGCCGAGGCGCTGACGCTGTATGACGCCTTGGCGACCGGGCGGGATCGCCTGTCGAGCGCCCGTGCGGCGTCGCGCGCAACGCTGCTGCGGCTGGCCAGCGGCGCGCTCGGTCCGGCCGACGCGGCGGACGCATTGGAGCGGCAATTCCTCAATTGGCGTGGCGATGACCGCGAGGAGACGCTGCGCCTGCGCGTGGCATCGCTGCGCGCGCAGGCCGGGCAATGGCGGCAGGCGTTCAGCCTGCTGCGGGAGACGGCGCAGCTCTTCCCGGATGCCGCCCCGCGCATCGATGCGAAGATGACGGCGTTGATGGGCGACCTGTTGCATGGCAGCGCCGCGGCCAACCTGCCGCCGATGGAACTGGTGTCGCTGGCGGAGGAGAATGCCGAATTGGTGGGCCAGGCGGACGAGGCCGCGGTAGGCCTGTTGCTGGCCGACAAGTTGATGGCGCTGGACCTGCCCAAACGAGCCGGCCCGATCATCGGGCGCATGGTCGCCGCGGCCCCGGCCGGCGCGGGACGCGCCACCCTGGGCGCCCGGCTGGCCAAGATGCGGCTGGGCGAGGGCGACGATGCCGGCGCCGCGGCCGCGCTGTCCAGCAGCGAGGCGCCGGATCTGCCGCCCGAGCTGGTGGAGCAGCGCGGTCTGATCGATGCCCGGCTGCACGCCCGTGCCCATGACGTGGGCGGCGCGGCGGCGATCCTGTCGGGGATCGATTCCGACGCGGCCGACGACCTGCGTGCCACCATCCTCGGCGAGGCCGGCGACTGGCATGGCGCGGTGGCGGCCCTGGGATCGATGGCCGCCCGCAGCGTCCCTCCGGACGGAGCGCTGACGCTGGCGCAGCAGGATATCCTGCTGCGCATGGCCTCCGCCCAGGCACGTGCCGGCGATGACGCCTCGCTGCGGTTGCTGGGCATGAAGGAGGCAGCCCGCATGGCGGGGCCGCGTGCCGACATGTTCCGGCTGCTGACCGCCGCCCCGGTGAGCAACGTGGGCGACCTGAAGCGGGCGGCGGGCGAGGTGGCACTGGCGCGCGCGTTGCCGGCGGCCTTGTCGGCAATCGGCTCACGCTGATTCCCGGTCACGTTGCGGGCCGGGCAGCAGAATAGGGGTTGCGCACCCCCCCCTCTCGGCCTATCTCCCACCGCCTTGGCCCAAGGGGACGAACTTCGTCCAACAGGCTGTCTGCTGGTTTGGGGGTACGTGATGAACGCACTTGCTCAACTGGGGATGGTCTCGGAGCTTCCGAGCGAGAACCAGACGACAATCGCGACTCTTCCTGTGTTCGAGGGAGAGGATCGGAAGGATTACTTCGTCGAGAAGGACGGCATGAAGTTTGCCGGGACACACCTTCTCGCTGATTTATGGGATGCGGAAAATCTTGCCGACCCCGTGCATATCGACGCGGCGCTGCGCGCTGCGGCGATCCAGGCGGGGGCGACCATCCTGCACAGCCACTTCCACCATTTCTCGCCGAATGGCGGCGTGTCGGGCGTCGTGGTGCTGGCCGAGAGCCATATCTCGATCCACACCTGGCCGGAGCGCCACTTCGCGGCGATCGACATCTTCATGTGTGGCGACTGCAACCCGCACGATGCCATTCCCGTGCTGCAGGACGCGTTCCAGCCGGGCCGTGTCGATCTGGACGAGCAGCGGCGCGGCCGTTTCTGAACGGGGTTTGCCAGCCCGTCCTTCCGTAGCATGAGCTGGATCGCAGAGGCACTGTATCCCGGCTGGGCGCAGAGCTTCCGTGTCGTGCGCGAACTGGCGCGGGAACGGTCTGCGTTCCAGGAGATCGCGGTGGTCGAGACCGTGTCGCACGGCCGCGTTCTGCTGCTGGACGGGGTGGTGCAGATCACGGAAGCGGACGAGTTCGCCTATCAGGAGATGATCGTGCACGTGCCGCTGCTCCAGCATGGTGCGGCGGAACGCGTGTTGATCATCGGGGCGGGCGATGGCGGGGTGCTGCGGCGCGTGCTGCAGCATGGCGGCGTGAGACGTGCCACCATGGTCGAGATCGACGGGGCCGTGATCCGGCTGTCGCGCGAGCACCTGCCAGCAATCGGGGGATCCGCCTGGGACGATCCGCGCGCCGAGGTCATCGTGGGCGACGGCATCGCCTATGCCGACGCTGCCGCGGCAGCGTCGGTCGACGTGGTCATCGTGGACAGCACCGATCCCGCCGGGCCGGGCGAAGCGTTGTTCAGCGAGGCATTCTACCGGGATTGCGCCCGTATTCTACGGCCGGGTGGCCTGCTGGTGAACCAATGCGGCGTGCCCTTCATGCAGGCGGACGAGTTACGGAACACCGCCATGCTGCGCGCCGCGGTGTTCGCGCATGTCAGCGCCTATGTGGCGGCGGTGCCGACCTATGTCGGGGGATACATGGCGCTGGGGATGGCTAGCGATACACCGATCCTGCCGCCGCCACTCTCGGTTCTGGCGACCCGGGCGGCAGCGGCTGGCGTGCTGGACACCACGCGGTACTGGTCGCCAGAGGTGCACCGGGCCGCCTTCGCGTTGCCGCCTTACATCTCGGTCATGCTGCCGAAGCCGGTGGCTGGCTGCATGCTCGCATCGGGAGGGGCTACACCTTCGTCCACCTCGTAAGCGACCTATGTCCGCTGGATGGCCTGGCCGCAGATCATCGCCTCGACCATCCGCCGGAAAGCCCGGGCGTTACGCTCGAAGGAAACAACCGGCGTCAGTGCCGGCCACTAACGCTACACGTCTGATCCACGGCACGTCGGACGTTGTTGGCACTAAAGCGTGATCGCTTCAGGTAGAAGAAGCGGTCACGCCTCCGCCCTTGCTTGCAAGGGCGCTCAAGGCTCGCCCGGCTGCGCCTCAGCTATGGTTGACGGTCGTCTCGCGGGCGGTCGTGGTGGTTGTGGTGCTGCCCGGTGCGGCGATCGTCCCCGCAGGACGGTGGGCCGACGCTTCCATCGATTCGTCGTCCTCCGCCATGTTCTTCTTGAACGATTTGATCCCCTTGGCGAAGTCACCCATCAGGCCGCTGACCTTGCCGCTTCCGAACAGCAGCAGGACGACGACCAGGACGATCATCCAGTGCCAAATGCTTAAACCACCCATCGATCCCTCCAGGCGGGGCGAACCAGCCCCGCACGCATTCTTCGGGTCGCACACTAGGCCCGCCGGTGGCAGATGCAAATGACACCGGAGCCATCCAGATGGCGGCGGCGACGCCGCGCTTCAACTGCCGGCGCTACGTTGCCAGCACGCGCCGGGCTTCGGCGGCGTCGAGCGCGATCTGCGCCTGCAACTCGTCCAATCCGGCGAACCGGCGTTCCGCGCGCAGGAAGGCGTGCAGCGACACGTCCAGCACCCTCCCGTACAGATCGCCGTCGTAGTCGAACAGATGCGCCTCCAACCGACTGATCGCGCCCTCCGCCACGGTCGGGCGGCGGCCGATATTGGCGACGCCGTATACCACCCGGCCATCCAGCTCGGTGGTGACGGCGTAGACGCCGCGCGCGGGCTCCAATTGCCGGCCGAGCGCGACGTTGGCGGTGGGAAAGCCGATCGTCCGCCCGCGGGCATCGCCATGCGACACCGTGCCGCGGATGCTCCAGGGACGGCCCAGATCGTCCGTCGCGCGCTCCGGATATCCGTCCTGCAACGCCCGGCGTATGCGGGTCGAACTGATCGGGCCGCGCGCATCGGCCAGCGGCGGCACGATGGTCAGTCCCATGCCGATCGCCTCCGCCCGGGCTGCGAGCCAGGCCACGTCGCCGCCCCGGCGGTGGCCGAAGGCGAAGTCCGGCCCGCAGGCCAGGTGCACCGCCCCCAACGCGCCGTGCAGCACCTCGTCGACGAACTGGTCCGCCGTCAGCAGGCTGAAGCCGCGATCGAACGCCACCTCTATCACGTGCTGCACGCCCAGCGCGCCCAGCGCGTCGGCCCGCGACGAGGGCAGGGACAGGCGGAAGGGCGGGTCGTCCGGCCGGAACAGCTCGCGCGGATGCGGTTCGAACGTCAGCGCGGCGAGGGCAGCGTCCGGCCGGGCGGCATGGGCGCTGGCCAGCAGATGGGCGTGGCCGCGATGCACCCCGTCGAAATTGCCCAGGGCGAGCGTGGCGCCGCGTGCCTGCGCGGGAAGGTTTCGCCAGTCCGAATGCCGCTGCATCATGCCCGCAGTTTCTCGCGGGGCGGCTGCCGGTTGGCAAGGGGCGGCGGCAGTGCCTTAATCGATGCCTCCCCGTCTCCAGGATAGCCCGCATGGACCGACACGCCGACATCGCCGCGTTGCTGTTGAGCGCCTGGCGCGATCCGTCGCAGAAGCTGATCGCGCTGCCCCGTGTCCTGGCGGTGACGGATGAGGCGATGGCCTACGCCGTGCAGCGCCGGGTGATGCAGGGCCTGGGCGGCATCGGCGGCTGGAAGGTCGGCGCATCCGGGCCGGAGGCGCCCTGCACCTGCGCGCCCATGCCGGCGGCGGGCGTGCATGCCAGTCCAGCGCATGTGGCGGCAAGCAGCTTCGCGTTGCGCGGGATCGAGGCGGAGATCTGCTTCCGCCTCGGTGCGGACCTGCCACCGCGGGAGCAGCCGTATGGCCGCGCCGAGGTGATCGCCGCAATCGCCTATTGCTTGCCGGCGATCGAGTTGCTGGAGTCCCGTTTCACCGACCCGGACGCCCAGGACAGGCTGACGCTGCTTGCCGATTTCAGCACCCATGGCGGCTTCGTCTACGGCGCGCCGGCCGCCGATTGGCAGGGCATCGATTTCGCGCGGGAAACGGTGCGGCTGCTGGTGGACGGCAAGGCGGTCAAGACCGCGGCCGCCAACCCGGCCGGCGACATGATCCGGCTGATCCAGTGGCTGGCCGATACCGGGGCGCGCTGGGCGGGCGGGTTGCGGGCGGGGCAGTACGTCACCTGCGGCTCGTGGACCGGCAAGGATTTCGTCGGCCCGTCCGCCCAGGTGCAGATCGAGTTCGCGCATGCCGGCTCGGCCGCGGTGGAGTTTGCGGCATGAGCGTCGATGCCTTGATCGTGGGCGCCGGGCCGGGCCTGTCCGCCTCCTTCGCGCGGCTGCTGGCCAAGCGGGGCCACCGGGTCGCCCTGGCGGCGCGGGACACCGGCAAGCTGGCGGCGCTGGCGGCGGAGACCGGCGCCTCGCTGCACGCCTGCGATGCGGCACGGCCGGAGGCGGTGGCCGCCCTGTTCGCCGGGATCGGGGCGCCCGGCATCGTGCTCTACAATGCCAGCCAGCGCGCCCGCGGCCCGTTGGTGGAGTTGGATCCGGAGGCGGTGCGCCGGTCGTTGGAGGTGACGGCGTTCGGCGCCTTCCTGGTAGCGCAGCAGGCGGCCCGCGCCATGCTGGCGGCCGGGGGCGGCTGCATCATGCTGACGGGGGCATCGGCCGGGGTGAAAGGCTTCCCCCAGTCGGCGCCATTTGCCATGGGCAAGTTCGCCCTGCGCGGCCTGGCGCAGTCCATGGCGCGGGAGCTGCACCCGAAGGGCATCCACGTGGTCCACGTCGTGGTGGACGGCGCCATCCGAGCAGCCAGCCGGGCGGAGGCCTCACCCGACAGCCACCTCGATCCAGATGCGATCGCCGCCACCATGGCGGCGATGCTGGACCAGCCCCGATCCTCCTGGACCGACGAGATCGCGGTCCGCCCCTGGGTCGAGCGCTTCTGAGCCGGCCGATGCGCCTGGTGGACCTGCCTACCCCGTGCCTGGTGCTGGACCGGGGCATCCTGCAGCGCAACCTGGCGGCGATGGCGCAGGTGGTGGCGCGGCACGGCACGGCGTTACGGCCGCATATGAAGACGGCCAAGTCGATCGACGTCGCCCGCCTGGCGCTGGCCGGCCAGGCGGGCGGCATCACCGTGTCCACCTTGGCGGAGGCGGAGTATTTCGTCGGCCACGGCCTGCTCGACCAGCTTTATGCCGTCGGCATCACGCCGCGGAAGCTGGCCGAGGTGGCCAAGCTGAACGCCGCCGGTGCCGACATCGTGGTGATCACGGACGACCTGACCGTGGCCGGGCTGATCGCGGCCTCCCCGGTGCCGGTGCATGCGTTGATCGAGGTGGATACCGGCGAGCACCGGGGCGGCGTGGCGCCGCACAGCCCGCTGCTGTTGGACCTGGCGGCCACGCTCGGCCGCAGCCTGGCGGGTGTGCTGACCCATGCCGGCCACAGCTATGCCGCCCGATCCGCCGAGCAGCTCGATGCCGTGGCGGAGGCGGAGCGCGGCGGCATCGCCTTCGCCGCCAGCCGGTTGCTGGAGGCGGGTCATGCCCTGCCCATCGTCTCGCTGGGCAGCACCCCGACCGCCCTGCATGCCCGGCACCTGGAGGGCGTGACGGAGGTGCGGGCCGGCGTCTACATGTTCGGCGACCTGTTTCAGATGCAGGTCGGCAGCCACGGCCTGGACGGGATCGCGCTCACGGTGCTGTCCAGCGTGATCGGCCGCCGGCCGGAGGACCGCCGCCTGCTGCTGGATGCCGGGGGGCTGGCATTGTCGAAGGACCACAGCACCGAGGCCGCGCCGGTGGATTATGGCTTCGGCCTGGTGATGGACCTGGCGGGCCTGCCCAGCCTGGGCGGTACGGTGGTCCGCCATGCCTACCAGGAACACGGCGTGGTGGAATGCGACCCGTCGCTGCCCTATCCCGACCTGCCGGTCGGCGCCAAGCTGCGCGTGGCGCCCAACCACGCCTGCATGACCGCCGCGGCGCATGACCGTTACTACGTCGTGGATGGCGGCGACGAGGTGGTTGCGGTGTGGACCCGCGTCAACGGCTGGTAGCGCCCGCCGGATCGACGCAGAGGCCGGTTGTTTTAGGCGACCCGCGGTGCCAATCTAGAATAGTTCACTAGGTTTAGTAACGGAGGTGCTCCATGAGCCAGCCAGGCGTGATCCAAGGGCGTCAAGCCAATATCGTCGGATGGGCTCACACGGCGTTCGGCAAGCTCGACGCTCCGGATGTGGAGGCGCTCATGGCGCAGGTGAGCCGGGCGGCGCTTGACCATGCCGGCGTCGCGGCGGATGACGTCGATGCCATTGCCGTGGGCGTCTACAATAACGGCTTTTCCCGTCAGGGCTTCGAAGGCGCGCTGGCGGCGCTCGGAGAGCCTGCGCTGACCTACGTGCCCGCCGTGCATGTGGAGAACGCCTGCGCCACCGGTTCGGCAGCGGTCCAGTCGGCGGCCAATGCGATCGAGAGCGGGCAGGCGCGCATCGCGCTGGTGATCGGCGCGGAGAAGATGACGGCGCTGCCGACCGCCATCGTCGGCGAGAACCTCCTGACAGGGTGCTACCGCAAGGAGGAGGACCAGGTCGAGGGCGGCTTTGCCGGCATTTTCGGGCGCCTGGCCGAGATCTACTTCCAGCGCTACGGCGACAAGAGCGAGGAGCTTGCGCGCATCGCCGCGAAGAACCATCGCAACGGGGTGTCGAACCCGTGGGCGCAGATGCGCCGCGATCTGGGGTTCGAGTTCTGCAACACCATCTCCGCCAAGAACCCATACGTGGCCGGCCCGTTGCGGCGCACCGACTGCTCGCTGGTGTCGGACGGAGCCGCGGCGATCGTGCTGGCGGATGACGAGACCGCAGCCACGCTGCAGCGCGCCATACGGTTCCGCGCCCGCCGGCAGGTGAACGACATCCTGCCCCTGTCGCGGCGCGATCCGGTGGCGTTCGAGGGGGCGCGCCGCGCCTGGACCAAGGCGCGCGAAGATGCGGGAATTACCTTGGACGACCTGTCGCTGGTGGAGACGCATGATTGCTTCACCATGGCCGAACTGCTGGAGTACGAGGCGATGGGGTTGGCCGAGCCTGGCCAGGGCTATCGCGTCGTGCGCGAGGGCATTGCCGAGAAGACGGGCAGGCTGCCCATCAACCCGTCCGGCGGGTTGAAGTCGAAGGGTCATCCTATCGGGGCTACCGGGGTGTCGATGCACGTCATGGCGGCGCTACAGCTCATGAACGAGGCCGGCGAGATGCAAATTCCGGACGCCACGATGGCCGGCGTGTTCAACATGGGCGGCGCTGCGGTCGCCAATTACGTGTCCATCCTAGAACGCGTGCGCTGATGGCCCTAAGTCCAGGCCTACCCGTGTCCCGCCGGGTGATGAACCTTGCGAGCTTCGTCACGCAGGCAGCCCGGCGCTTCCCGAACCGGCCGGCGTTGATCTGGGGGGAGCGGCGCTGGAGCTGGGCGGAGTTCGACGCCCGTGTCTCGTCCCTTGCCACGGTGTTGACCGAGCGTGGCATCCAGTATGGCGACCGGGTCGTCGTGCAATCCAAGAACAGCAACCTGATGCTGGAGTCGATGTGGGCCTGCTTCCGGATCGGCGCCGTGTGGGTGCCGACCAATTTCCGCCTGCTTCCGGATGACGTCGCGTATCTGGCAACCGCTTCCGGCGCCCGCGCCCTGCTGTGTGGCGGCGAGTTCCCGGACCATGCGGCGGCGGTGGTGCAGGCAGTGCCCGACCTGGCATTCCTGGCACGGCTAGGGCCGGGACCGCTCGACGCGCTCGACCTGGAGGCACTGATGGCGGCGCATGCCGGGGTCGAGTGTCCGGCCGCCCCGGTGGAGTACGACCATCCGTGCTGGTTCATTTCGACCTCGGGGACGACCGGCAGGCCGAAGCTTGCCGTGCTGACCCATGGGCAGATGGTGTTCGTCGTCACCAATCACCTGGCCGATCTCGTACCCGGCACGACGGAGCAGGATTGCTGCCTGGTCGTGGCGCCGCTGTCGCACGGCGCCGGCAACCACGGGCTGACCCAGGTCGTGCGGGGCGCCACGACCGTGTTGCTGCCGACCGATCGGTTCGATCCGGCGGAGGTATGGCGCCTCGTCGCCGAGCACCGGGTCACCAACATGTTCACGGTGCCCACCATCATCAAGCTGCTCGTCGAGCATCCGTCGGTCGATGCACACGACCATAGCTCCCTGCGTCACGTGATCTACGCCGGGGCTCCGATGTACCGGGCCGACCAGAAGCGTGCCCTCGAAAAATTGGGCCTGGTGCTGGTGCAATATTTCGGCCTGAGCGAGGTGACCGGGTGCATCACCGTCCTTCCCGCCGCCCTGCACGTCACCGATGATGGGCCGGACGCGCGCGCCGGCACATGCGGCGTCGCTCGGGTCGGGATCGACATCCAGATACAGGACCCGGAGTCCGGCACGGCTTTGACGCCCGGCGCGACCGGCGAAATCTGCGTCTGCGGTCCGGCTGTGTTCGCCGGCTACCATGACAACCCGGCAGCGAATGCAAAGGCCTTCCGTGATGGTTGGTTCCGCACCGGCGATCTCGGTCACCTGGATGCCGAAGGCTTCCTGTTCATCACGGGCCGAGCGTCGGACATGTATATCTCGGGCGGTTCCAACGTCTATCCGCGTGAGATCGAGGAGGAACTGCTGACCCACCCGGATATCCTGGAGGTCGCCGTCCTCGGCATGCCCGACCCTGTCTGGGGCGAGGTTGGCGTTGCCGTGGCGGTCCTACGTCCGGAGCGGGATTTGGACGAGGCCGGCCTGTTGAGCTGGATGGAGGGCCGGGTTGCGAGATACAAGCAGCCCCGCCGCGTGTTCTTCTGGCAGGACTTGCCAAAGTCCGGCTACGGCAAGGTCACGAAAAACACGATCCGGCAGGAACTGACGAACCGGGGAGTCATGATGGTGCCGGTGAAGGACCCTGCCCGGTCGTGAGCCCGTGTGGATCCAGTCCGGCGCTGCGGAGGGGGGGATCAAAGGGCATCGCGCAAACTCGACAAGGTCACCAGCGCCGCCCGTAGCTGGCCGTAAGCCTCACTGCCGAGCCGTATGGCGAGACGGCGCTCGATGGTGAGCAGGGTTTTCTGGATGTGCTCCATGAGCCCCAGCCCCTTTGGGGAAAATCTGACAACGCGGGTACGGGCGTCTTCCGTGCTTGGCCCGACTGTGACCAGGCCGAGAGTCCTGCAACTTCGTACCAGGCCGGTGATGGCGGCCTTGGTGAGGTCCGATCGGGTGGCCAAGTCCGTCATCCGAGTACCCTCGGCATCCAGATGGCGGAGCAGGTTCAGGTGGGTGTTCCGTATGGCTGCGAATTCGCTGTGCTTGAGGGAACTCAGGAGCGCCGCATTGTAGAGGTCGAAGCCCTCGTAGAGCAGGCGACCGGTATTCAACTTCCGCCAGTCGCGCTTGAAGGCCGCCAGGTGCGCATCTCGGACCTTCGTCGCCGCCAACCTGCTTTGGTCAGGCACTATCGTCGCCTTCCGTGATTCTGGCTCTGGATCCGGAGCACAGCCGGACGAGCATGTCGGCCCCTGATCCACGACGGCATCTCCTGAGGGGGGCAGTTGCGTCCTCGTAGCTAACCGCTTGGCAGAACTGAGGCAAATGTCTTCGTCGCGCTATGTCCGGTGGGCCCCGGTGTAACGCCTCCGGATTCCAGTGCCGGCAGCCGTTCATACGCGTGATCGACCCCTGCAGGCAGCGGCGCATGTCAACCACACGATGACGCCGCCTAGACTAGGATGCGCCCAAGCCGGTCATACCGCCAGTTGATCGATGAACGCGTGGAGCGCCATGCCGACACGCCCGCCGTGCGCGCGCGCCGTGTCGTTGACGTGGGAAAGTATGCCGTCGCCATAGCAGGACCGCGCATCGCCGATCCTGGCGCTGGTTGCGGCGACTGTGCCGCCAATAATTCCTTGCTCATCGAGCGAGGCGAGCCGGCTGTAGCCTGACCCGTCCTTGGCGCCTCCAGCATCATGGAAGAAGGCGGCAAATACGCCGGGTGGCACCACCTTGTCCGGCTTGCCGCCCACCAGCGCGCCGTGGGAGGCGGTGACGACGATCCGCCCGGCATCCTCCAGTTGGAACAGCGACGCCGAATCGATGCCGATCACGACGCGCCGCCCATCGTCCTGGCTGATGACGAAACGGGATTCCTGCAGCGACGGCACGGGTCCGACGGGCATGGCCGCACGCAGCATCCGATCGGCGCACTCCCGAACGGTCTGGCCCGGCGCACAGCCCAATGCCGCCGCGACCGCGTTGACGTGGCTGACGACACCCGCCGCAAGCATGTCGGACGCGTCGGAGATGCGGCACGAACTCGAATCGGCCGTGGCGGCGGCCAGCCCGATCGCGTCCAAGAACGACAGGGAGCCGATGCCGGCTTTGTCCTTGCCGACGCCGGCATCGTTCAGGATCACAGCTCGGGCCCCGCCCTTTGCCGCGCACCATCCGGCATAGACCCCGCCATGCGATCCGGCGACGATCACCTGACCATGATGGGCCGGCAGCATCTTCGTGATGGTATCGGCGGTAAACACCTGAACGCCGCCGGTGCCGCCGGTGGCGGCTGGTTGTGAAACCTCGCGATCTACGCCGCTGACCATGGCGCCCTCCCCATCGACGTGCCGCAACGAGACATCATGGTGCAGCTTGCCTAAGTCAAGCGACGTGCCTGCGGCGATCCTATTCCTCGCGGCCGTGATGTGGTCCGGCATTGGCAGTGAACATCGTAACGATGCGATCGAACCTGGCAGTTTTGGACGTAGGATTGTAGTACGGTCGGAGTAGCGACGAAGGCAGTGGAGGAAACCAATGAGTGGTGCTGGATCGGTTGGAACAAGCCTCACGGAGTCGGGAGTGCGGAGCGTCCTCCAGCCGGGACCTGTCGCTGCCGAACGACATGCCGCAGTCCTTGTCGGCAGCGAGCCGATCGAGGCGACGCTGCCGGCGGGGTCGCTCCTGCTCGACGCGTTGCACGGGCTTTTGGCTGGTCGGTTCGACTCTGCCTGCCTGACCTTGTCTGGTGGCGGTTTGGGTCCGTTCGCCTATGTCATGCCGGCACGGTCGCCCGACGCCGATCATGCCGCCTTTTACAGCGGGACATTTCGACCGGCTGGGGAGACCCGCTTTGAAATCGGCACCGCCACCGTGGGCTTCCGCAACGATCAGCCATTTTTCCACTGCCACGCCATCTGGACCGAGGCGGATGGCCGTCGTGGCTGCGGTCACGTGTTGCCGGAGGAGACCGTGATCGCCTCACCGATCGAGGTCCGCGGAGCCGGGATCGTCGGCGCCCGTTTCGAAGTGCACCCGGACGGCGAGACCGGGTTCAGCCTGCTGGTGCCCAAGGCCACCGGCAAGCAGCCTCCGGACGGCGCGCGTCCAGCGATTGCCCTGCGACTGGCCCCCAACCAAGACCTCATCACGGCGCTCGAGCAGGCAGGCACCCGTGCGGGCTTCGCCCGGGCCGAGATAGCCGGGGGCGTCGGCAGCACGATCGGAGCCCGTTTCCTCGCGGGGCCGCCGATACAGGGCTTCGCAACCGAGCTGCTCGTCCGCCACGGACTGCTCCGATGCGACGGCGCCGGGACCCCGTCGGAGCTCGACATCGTTATCGTCGATCTAGACGGCAGCATTGGCGACGGCCGCTTGGCCGCTTCGGACAATCCGGTGCTGATCACCTTCGAGGGTTTGCTGCAAGCGGCCTAGCCCGGATTATTCGTCAGGTCGACGAGTATGGTACAAGCCGCTGATACGATGTTGGATTTGGATAATGAAGCCATTCTGACCGGATCCCGGAGCGCATGCCCGTCAAAGTTGAATTACGCCGATGCTGCCGGGTTTGTCAGCGGTGGGCGGCAAGACGATCGAGGCGCGCTTCGATGGTGCTTGCATGTCGTCCGATGGCGGATTGCTGGCGCTGCGTGAGGTCGAGCAGCGGCTTGCCATCGCCTCGCGCCTGGCGGGCTGCATCCGTGAGCCGCGTGATCCGAGCCGGGTTGAGATCATCCGCACGCGCATGCTGCAGCCGTCATGCGCAACTCCGTAGGGGCGTTGTCGGCTTGGTGGTCAGGACAGGTGGCGGGCGATGTCTCGCGCCATATCGGTGCCGCTCTCGTCGGCGCGGATCGGTGCGAGATAGCGGCCGTCCGGCCCGAGCAGGTACAGAACCGAGCTATGGTCCACGGTATAGCCAGCCGACCCGGCGCCGCCGGGATGCGTGATGCTGGTGACACGGTAGCGCTGCTGCATCTGGCGCAGTTCATCCGGCGTCCCAGTCAGCCCGAGCAGGCGGGGGCTGAACTCGGCGACGTAGCGGCCTAACAGATCCGGCGTGTCGCGTTGCGGATCGACCGTGACGAACAGTGGTTGCACGCGGGACGCCTTCGGCCCGAGCACGTCGAGCGCATCGGCGACCGCGCTGAGCGTCACCGGGCAGACATCCTCGCAGGACGTGTAGCCGAAATAGACCAGCACGTAGCGGCCGCGGAAGCTCTGGTCCGTGACGGTCTGGCCATTTGGGGCCGTGAGCGTGAAGGGGCCGCCGATGGTCGCCTGTCGCGGCGGCGCCGTGCCGCCGAGCATCCACAGATACCCGCCAGCCAGAAGCAGCACGCAGGACGCGGCACCAAGAATGACGAGAAGCCCGCTTCGGTCAGGCTTCCGAGGCTTGCCTTGGGGCTTGTCACATTTGCATGCGGGCATGGCTTGCTCCTGGGCTGGCCGCGACCGGATGCGTCGCGAGTTGCTGCATGTCGGCCGCAAGCGCCTTCGGATCGTTCCAGCCGGGTTGCCCGGACCGTTGCACCGCGCGCAACCACCCGTCGCCGTCGATCAGGAACTGCGCGCCTGCCAGTTCAGCCTGCGGCACGCCGGAGACGATGGCGTAGGCGCGCGGCAAGGTCTCGTCGTCGGCGATGCACATGCCTTGTGCTGGCTGATGCGTCGCCGCATGTCCGGCCAGAACGGTCGTGACCCCAGGCGAAGCGGCAAGCGCGGGCGCAGGGCCGATCGCCAGATGGACGAAGCCGCCTCTCAGGTCTGCCAGGTCCACGGTCCGGCCGCCTGCGCACCGGGCCTGGAAGGTCGGCGCCTGGAGGGGAGGGGACCACTCGCCCGACGCTTGGAAAGAAAGCCCGGCATTGTGTGCGTGGAGGTAGTCGATCAGGTGCCAGCGATCTCCGTCCGACAGGATTGCGGCGAAGGACGGCATCGCCGGGCCGCCTTCCGGCGCGTCGATCCCGTGGGTGAGCCACCAGAACAACTCGCCATCGCTGTGCATCCAGAGATGCGCGGCGGTCAGGTCGGCAGGCGGTATTGGCAGGCCCTTCGCCGCCGGGCCGTCCCCGGACCCGTCGGCACCGTGGCACATCGCGCAGTGCTCAGGGAACAGGGCCGCACCTTGCACGATGGAGGTGGCTGCAAAGCCAGTGGGCGAATGGTAGAAGCTGGTCGGATAGGCCGGGACGAACAGCAGGTCGAGATGCGGCACGGCGAACCATGCGACCGCCGCCGCCGCCGCAACGGCGGCCCATCCAACGCGACGACGCACGATCGCCGCGATGACCAGCAGCACGACGGCCCCGGCGAGGGCGAGGAGAGCGCCCAGCACCTCGCGGCCGAACTCGGGGTCCTCTTTGACAGTGTCCAGCGTGAACAGGTTGGTGAACGGCCAGACAGGTTGCTCGTGCATCGCTGGCGGCAGGCTGCTCAGCACGGACGCCGCGGCTACGATGGCCAGGCCGAACCCGGTCTGCACGGCTATGCTGTGAACTAGAACGCGCTTGGCGGCCGCCGGGTCGTCCCGCAGCAGGGCCGGGGCGAAGCGGTAGCGGTTGGCCACCGCGAAGGCGAACAGCACGCCGAACAGGGCGAGCTTCATGAGCACGGTCCAGCCATAGGCGGTGCCGACCAGCCCTGGGATGCTCTGGACCAGTACCCAGCCCTGGAACAGCGACGTGGCGGTAAGCGCGACCAGGCACAGCTTGCCCAAGGGTGAGAACCAGCGCGCTGCAAGGGCGCCCGCTTCGGGCGTTGCAACCCGGACCACCAGCAGCAAGGGCAGCAGGCCGCCCAGCCAGGCGCCCGCACCGAGGAGGTGCACGACGTCGGAGGCAAGGAGAAAGCTGGGTCCGGCATACATCGAGGCCGCATGGCTGTGCCCGGCCTGCAACCCGAGAGCCACCGTCACCAGGCCGAGCGCCACCCGTTGGCGCGACCCGTCATCCCGTCGGCCAAGAGCGATCGCGGCGGTGAGCACGGCCAGGATTTGGCACGTTACCAGGTGGCCGAACTCCGTGCTCCGAAGCACGGTCGTTACAGCCGTCACGACCTGGGGCGAGAACCGGGCGCCCGCCATGGTGGCGGATTCGGCGGCAAGCCAGGCCAGAAGCCCGAGCACGCTGGCGACCAGGCCGCACTGCGTCAGGCGCAGGAGGCGAGACGTGACGCAGCAAGCCATGTCCGATGGCATCCGGTCGACAACCCGGGGCATGACGAACGACCGGAACACCAGGGACCCGAAAGTCGAGAGCAGGGCGGCAACCGCCACGCCACGCGTCAGCGCCAGCAGGATCCCGCCGTCGATATCGAATGTCGGAAGCACCGCCCTGCCCTGCTACTGCTTGACCGTGAACGTGAAGTTGCCCTCGGTCTTGTGCGTGTCGACTGCCGTGGCGTGCCAAACCACCTTGTAGGTTCCGGCCTGCAAGGGCTTCAGCCCGATCGCGAGATGGGCATCGCCACCCTCAAGGTGGACGGTCCCAGTCTCGACACCGGCGCCCGAGCCGTCCTGCACGGTGATCGTGCTGAATGCGGGCTCCACCCCTTCGGTGAAGTCGATCACCACTTGGCTTGGTGCCTGCTGCACCGTGCTGCCGACGGCAGGTGTGGCTGTCTTGAGAAAGGCGTGCGCCGAGGCCGGACCGGCGCAGACAACGAAACCGCCTAGGATGGCGGAGAGAAGCAAGTACTTCATACAGGTGGTTCCTTCCTGTTCAACAAAGCTGATCGAAGGCGAGGCTGTCACTTCAGCATGCTCATCGCGGGCATCCTCGTCGGGTTGACCTGACCACTCGGCCCGGCGGCCCCGATCGACTGGACCGATGCCTGGATGTCGATCGGCGGGGCCTTCTCAAAGGTGAGGTGCACCGGCACCACCGCGCCCTGCCGCAAGGGGGCGCTCAACCCCTCGAGCATGATGTGATAACCGGACGGGGTGAGCGTGACGGTTCGCCCGGCCGGCAGGTCGAGGCCGCCCGGCACCGCCCGCATGCGCATGATGGTCCCGTCCAGCCGCATCTCGTGCATGTCCGCCTTGGCCGCGGCCGGGCTGGAGACGGCGACCAACCTGTCCCCGGCCGGGCTGGTGAGGGTCAGGTAGACCCCGCCCGTGGTGACGCCCGGGGTTGTCGCACGGGCCCAGGCGTCCTGGACCGTCACTGGCGCACGGGACTGGGCAAAGCACGGGGTGGACAGGAGCACGGCGGCGAGGGCGCCGGTGATCGTCCTCATGGGAAGATTGGCTTCCCCAAGGAGGTCGGGAACAGGTCGTCGAGAAAGAAATGGACCAGCGCCACCGCGCCCACGTTGGTGCCGGCTGCCTTGTTGGCCGGGATCAACGCCTCGACGCCGATCTCACCCCATTGGGCGAGGTAGATGACGCCGGGCGCGACGGTCCAGGTCGTGCCCTGGCTGCTTGGACTGCCCGCCGGCGACGACCAGGTCACCTCGACCAATGGGACCAGATTGCCCACGAAATCCGGCAGCCCGACGTTCTTCACCTGCGATTGCAGGTAGGGCAGGCTGTATTGCACCGAGAAGCCGCCCGACCAGGCATTGTTGTTGCCGTTGTTGAACTGGGCGGCGATGCCGGTGTCGAACGGTGACGACACGGGACTCGCGGAGGCCTGCTGGAACTGCTTGAGCTTGTGGTCGGCGATGACGTAGCTTAGCTCCCCGGTGATCGCGAGCGGGCGGGCGAAGCCGATCGGCAGGTCTCCCAACCCCTTGCCGAAATACGCCGTAGGCGCGGTGGAGCCGTAGCGGTCGCCGCCGGTGTGGGTGGTTCCGGTGCCGCCGATCTCGCGGATGACACCGAGCGAGGCGACGAATTCATGCGCCGCGTTGGTGTAGGCTTGCCATTTGCCTGTGATGTAGAGGTTTTCGAACCCGGCCTGGGTCTTGGATCCGTTCATCTGGTGGATGTCGTAGCCATCATTGAAGATCAGCGCCGTCGTGGGGGTGATCGTCTTGTCGTATTCGAATCCGAAATCGAACTCGTGGCCCGGCCCCGTGCCGCCGTTGGATCCGCTGCGGCTGTAGGTGAAGGCCGGGATCGACACTTCGTCCGACACGCCGGGATCATCGATGGTGAGGGTGACAGGGAAGACGCGGTCGCCGGCGACGACGTGGGCGGTGGCCGGAAAGGTATGACTGGCGAGCAAGGCAGTCGCCGCCAACAGGGTGGCGGAGCGCATCGTGCGCATGAGGAATGGTCCTTGGCGAAAATGCAGCAAAGCCGCCGATCACGAGGATCGTCGGCGCGAAGACATTCTCAACTCAGGACGGGAGGACCTCGCGACGGCGGGGTGTGGCGCGGTTGGGCCGGAGGCCCTCGCGCTGGCGGCGGCAAGGAGGCCCGGGCGGCCGCCTGGCTGGACGGCGCAGGCAACTCCGGGCCGGACGCGAGGACGGCGGCTGGCAGTGCCAGCGCCACGGTGAGCGGGCAAAGGGCACAGTCCGGGTTGTGCTGGTGATGCCTGGGCGCCTGGTCCGGTGCCGCCGGAACCGCCGAGTTGCAAAGGACGCTCAACGCGTCCAGTGCCGCAACCGACTGCTCCCGCGCCGATGCTTCGTCCGGAAGCACGATCGCACCCAACGCGAGCTGACTGACCATCGCCAACACCGCCAGCAAGAGGCCGGGGAAACGACCCGAGCGCCATGGGGTGGGGGACGGCCGCAAGAACATGTCTCGCTACTACCACGCACGGGAGAAACGGCAAGCGACCCTCAGGACGGACCGCCCTTCGGCACACGCGGCGAGTTTGCCGCAAGCGCCGAGCTGCGACGGCTCGCAGGTTGCGCCGCAGTGACGACAGCTGATGCGAAGCAATGGCTACCGCATCTGCTTGGTCAGCCTCGCGACCCGTTCGACCACCACCATCAGCAACAGCGTCGCGACCACGATGACGCCCGAGGCCGCAGCGGTGCGAACATCGAGGTGATCTTCGATCTGCTGCCACAGGTGGATGGGCAGCACCTTTGTCCGTTCGTCGGCGAGGAACAGGCTGACGGGGACGTTGTCGAACGACGCCATGAAGCACAGGAACGCCCCGGCCCCCCATGCCGCGCCCGATCAGCGGCAGGGTGATGCGGCGGAAAGTGCGCCACGCCCCGGCGCCCAGGGTGGCGGACGCATCCAGCAGCGCCGGGTCGAGCTGGCTCAGCGCCGCGAGCGTCGTCCGCAGCAGCAGCGGCACGCAAACGACGACATGTCCAGGACGAGCAACGGCTCGGACGCTGTATGGCATGGCCGAGGCCGCGGCCGACCCGTCCAGGATCGCCGCTGAATAGCCGTCCGAACCCATCTGGGGAGTGCCGACCGATGCTGAACCTGTCACGACGCGACCTCCTGCTCGGTGCCACCGGCACCGCCGCCCTCGCCGCTTCACCCGGATCGGCCCGGGCGCAGAGCCGCGCGGAAACCCTGCGCTACGTCACGCCCGGCGTGGTCAACACGCTGGATCCGGTGACGCTGGGTGGCACGCCTGAAGCGACCGCGCTCAGCACCTGCACCTATGACCGGCTCCTGCGCTTCGCCAAGAAGCCAGCTGGCAACGGCACGTCCGTGTTCGACTTCGACCATATCGAGGGCGAGCTGGCACAGTCCTACGACGTTTCGGCGGACGGGCTGACCATCACCCTGCACGTGCGCCCGAACGTGGCCTGGCACGACGGGTCCCCCGTCGCAGCCGAGGACGTGAAATGGTCGTTCGACCGGGCGGTCAGCGCGCCGACCATGTCGAAGGCGCAGCTTTCCACCGGCTCGCTGACCAGTCCCGAGCAGATGACCGTGGCCGGCCCGATGACGGTGCAGATCAAGCTGGCGCAGCCCGACCGGCTGGCGGTGCCGAACCTGGCCACCACCTACGCGCCGATGTTCAACAGCGCGCTCGCCAAGCAGCACGCCACGGCAGAGGACCCCTGGGCCACGGCCTGGTTGAAGGAGAACACCGCCGGCAGCGGCGCCTACACGGTGCAGAGCTTCGCTTCCGGCAAGCAGGTCACCCTGGTCCGCAACGAGAAGTGGGCCAACGGGACGCTGCCACAGTTCAAGCGGCTGATCCTGCAGACGGTGCCGGAAGCCGCCACCCGCAGCAACCTGATGGACCGTGGCGACGCGGATCTCACCATCGGGTTGCAGCCAGAGGACCTCAAGCGGCTGGAGGGCACGCCCGCTGTCAAGGTAGTCTCCACCGCGATGCCGACCGGGTTCGGGGCGCTGATCTTCAACACGCAGATGGCGCCGTTCGACAAGCGCGGCGTCCGCCAGGCGCTCGCGGCCGCGCTGCCGTACGACGCCGTGTTCAAGACCGCGCTCGACGGCCGCGGCGCCAAGCTCTACGGCGCGGATTGGACGGGCGAGCCGCCCACCGCCGTCTTCCCGCAAGCCTTGCCGCTGCACACGGACATCGCCGCCGCCAAGACGCTGCTGGCCGCGGCCGGCTTTCCGAACGGCTTCGAGACCACCCTGTCCTACAGCGTCAGCCGCGCGGCCTTCGCCGATCCTGCGGCCGCGTTGATCCAGGAAGCCTTCGCCACCATCGGCATCACGTTGAAGATTGAGAAGCTGCCCGATCCGCAGATGGCGCAGGCCGTCACCGAGAAGCGGCTGCCCATGCTGCTGGAACGCTCGCTCGCCCTGTTCCCGTCGACCGAGTATTTCTTCCGCATCTTCGCCAGCGGCCCCTCGCGCTGGAACTTCTCCAGCTGGAAGAACCCGGAGGTGGACGCGCTGCTGCCCAAGGCTCGGTTCGAGGCCGACAACGCCAAGTACGACGCCATGGTAAAGCGGCTGATCGGCATCATGGCCGACCAGGTGCCGATGGCGACCATCTGGCAGCCGACCTACGACGTCGTGCTGGCCAAGGGGATCACGGGCTTCACCAGCTGGTACAACTACTATCCAGACTTGCGCGATCTATCGCATGGCTGAGGCGGCGATCAGCCACCGTCATCGGTCGGCCGGCGGCGTTGGCCAGCACGGCGCGCGGACGATGAAGGCCCATGCGCCTGCCGCGGTCAGAATCGCAGCTGACGGACGCGAACTGGATCACGCTAGACGCTTTCACCGAACTCGACCTGGCGCCCTCTGACGGCGTGGGCCACTTCCCGCACCGCGAGGCGCCGGAGCGGACGGTGGACGCCATCGCGTCCTTTTTTCCCGGATCCTCGGCTGACCACTCCGTTGTGATGGCCGGCCGGCTCCTTGGGCCCCATCTGCACATCTTACCACAGACTGGATGCCCCGATGCCGACGGAGACCACGCCGCTGTTCACCCCGTTCACGCTGGGGAGCATGGAGCTGAAGAACCGCGTGGTCATGGCGCCGTTGACCCGCAGCCGCTCCTCCGAGGCGGGCATCGTGCCCGATTACGCCGCCACCTACTACGCGCAGCGCGCGGATGCCGGGTTGATCGTGACCGAAGCCACCAATATCTCCGCCCAGGGCCGCGGCTATGCCAAGACCCCGGGCATCTGGACCGCGGAACAGGTCGCGGCCTGGCGCCCCGTCACTGCGGCGGTGCACGCGCGCGGTGGGCGAATCGTGCTGCAGCTCTGGCACACCGGCCGCATCTCCCATCCGGACCTACACGGCGGCGACCTGCCGGTGGCGCCCTCTGCCCTGAAGCCCGACGGCCAGGCCTTCACCAATGACGGTCTGAAGGACCACGTCACTCCCCGCGCCCTGGAAACCGACGAAATCCCCGCCATCGTCGAGGATTACCGCCGGGCCGCACAGTGCGCCAAGGAAGCCGGATTCGACGGGGTGGAGGTCCATTCCGCCAACAACTACCTGCTGGAACAGTTCATCCGCGACAGCACCAACAAGCGCACCGATCGCTACGGCGGCTCCGTCGAGAACCGCCTGCGCTTGCCGTTGGAGGTGGTGGAGGCGGTCGTCGGCGTGTGGGGCGGCGACCACGTCGGCATCCGCATCTCGCCCGGCACCAACCAGCCCGGCGGTGCTCCGGTGGACAGTGACCCCATGGGCACCTACGGCGCCTACCTGGACGCGCTGGCTCGGCACAAGCTGATGTATGTCCACGACATCGAGGGCGTCACCCAGATGAGCCGCGAAGCCGATGGCATCGACTACCCGGCCCTGCGCAAGCGCTTCGCCGGCGCCTACATCGCCAACAACAACTACGACCTGGCCCTGGCGAACAAGACGCTCGGCGAGCACGGGGCCGACCTGATCAGCTTCGGCCGCCCCTTCATCGCCAACCCGGATTTGGTCGATCGCCTGCGCTCCGGCGCGCCGCTGGCCGAGGCGCCGAAGAAGTACTGGTATGGCGGCGATGCCGTAGGTTACTCGGACTGGCCGGGGATGAACGGTCCAGTCCGGGTCTGATCCGGCGGGCTGGGATCTCGGCGTAATCCTACTCGCAAGGGCACTGTGCATCTAGCAACGCGTAGGTCGGCGGACACGTGGCCAGCGGCCGTCCGTGGTGTGGACCCCCTCCACTGTCAAGGGAGTTCACAGTATGAACCCTCTTCTTCGGCCGGTGGCTGGGTTCAACGCCTCGACTTTCTCGTCGTTCGCCTTATGGTCCAAGCCATGGGAGGCAAAGACCCAAACCGCCAGCCAGACCTGCGGGCTTCCGCGAGACCCAGCCGGGCTGGCTACGCCTCGTGACCTCCACCGCGCGCGGCTACCAGGCGACCCTGCCGATCGCGGCCATAAACCCAGTGCAGTGAGAAAGGAATGCATCCCTGATCAAGCTAGCCACAACGGTTCTCATGGTAGCGTTGGGTTCGTCGGCTCTAGCTCAACCGGCTCCATCCCGCGCACCAGCCACCGAAAAGCCGATAGACAATGGTCCGAGCTCCCCGGCGGCAAATAGCGCCTACCAAGGAGGCGGTGTCGTTTTGCAGGGTGCGGCTGGAGCTCCCGCGCCGGCTCCACGACCTACTCCTCCCGACCAAGCGCCCGCAGGAGCGGTGGAGGCACTTCCGCCAGCCTCTCCCACTACTGCTCCTTCTAAGGCCGCAGACGACTGATAGTGGCTTTCGGGGCGTAGCGAGTTGCGCCTGATGGAGTTCGCTGGTGGCGTTCCGATGCAGCGTGTGTGACGGGCGGCAACATCACCGGCATCCAGAATGGCCTGGCGATAATTCGGACCTCGACGCCGGCCTGGTCGAATGGTCCTTGGGACCTGATGAAGGCGGTCGCCACGATCCCCGGCGACCAGGCCTTCGGGCTGCCCGATCCCGCCTGTGCGGCAAACCATCGATGAGACTAGCCAGCGGCATGGGAGGAATGGCGGATGTATGACTTGCTACGCGGCCTGCGCGTCGTCGAAGCGGCTTCGTTCATCGCGGCACCCTCCTGTGCGCTGCACATGGCGCAAATGGGGGCGGATGTGATCCGGATCGACCAGGCTGGCGGCGGACCGGATTTCCGCCGCTGGCCGCTGGCCCCCGGCGGCGGGCCGAGCCTGTATTGGGAAGGATTGAACAAAGGCAAGAAGTCGGTCGCGCTCGACCTGTCCCGGCCGGAAGGACGGGAACTGGCAGCCGCCATCATCACCGCGCCGGGCTGCAAGGGCGGCCTGTTCGTCACCAACTATCCAGTGGCCGGCTTCCTGTCCTACGATCGGCTGGCGGCGAAGCGCGCCGACCTGATCTGCCTGCGCGTGATGGGGTGGCCAGATGGTCGCCCTGCCGTGGACTACACCGTGAACTCGGCGGCCGGTGTGCCGCTGATGACCGGCCCGGTGGACCACGGTGGCCCGGTGAACCACGTGCTGCCGGCGTGGGATCTGCTGGCCGGTGCCTATGGCGCGTTCTGCCTGTTGGCGGCCGAACGCGGCCGGCAAGCTGACGGGCAGGGGCGGGAGATCCGGCTGCCATTGTCCGACGTGGCTGCCGCCGCGCTCGGCAATCTCGGGCAGATCGCGGAGGTGCAGTTGACCGGGGCGGACCGTCCCCGCCTGGGCAACGTACTGTTCGGCGCATTCGGCCGCGACTTCGCCACGCGGGACGGCAAGCGCCTGATGGTGGTGGCCATTACGCCACGGCAATGGTCCGGGCTGGTGGGAATCCTCGGATTGGAACAGCCCGTCGCCGCGGTCGAGGCGGAACTCGGCGTGAGCTTCGCCCGCGACGAGAGCCTACGCTTCGTCCACCGGGCGCAGTTGCTGCCGCTGTTCGAGGCGGCGTTCGCCCGGCAAGACTCCGCCACTCTCACGCAGGCCTTCGAGGGGATCGGCGTGTGCTGGGGGCCCTACCAGACGTTGGGCGAGGCCGTCGCGTCCGACCCTTATTTCTCCGCCGCCAACCCGATGCTGGTTGAGACCTCTCATCCGGGCGGCCGCTACTTGACACCGGGTGCGGCGGCAACCCAGCCCGGCGTGCCGCGCCCGCCGCCCGCCGCCTGCGCCGCCCTGGGTGCCGATACCGACCAGGTGCTCGCCGAAGTGTTGGGCCTGCCGGCAGCCGAGATCGGACGCTTGCATGACGCCGGCCTCGTCGCGGCCGCTTGACGCGACCGGCGCTGCCACAGCCGACGGCAGCCTGCCAGGCCGATGTCGGCGGCATGGAAACACCGTGACGACGTGATGGTCCGTCGCAACGTTCACCGCGTCGCCGAGGCCTGCAGCGCCGACCGGGACACAGAGCGCATCGCCGCCCTTAGTACCGCCAGACGCTCGTCCTCGAAGCCCCGCACCGGGGAACCAGACTTGGCATGGACGGCCACCCAAGGCTTGGATTGCACCTGTCACGGCCGTCGTGAAGGGCATGCCAAATGGATAAATAGGTTATGCCTTTTTGGCATTTTGAAGCCGCGTTGTTCGTGACTACGATTGAACCAATGATGCGGATCGGCCTGCGGCCTCGAAGCCGGCTGGCTACCTGTTAACAAGGCTGGGGGGGACATCGGATGAGGCGCCTGCTCGGCTTTCTTTGTGGATTGATGGTGTTGGGCGTCATGTCGACGGCAGCAGCGGCCCAAGCCCTGCCCTACAAGCCGATGTCAGTGAGGTCGACCGACGGCTTGCACATCGCCGCTCAGGAATGGGGCAATCCAGCTGGCCCCGAAATCGTCTTTGTGCACGGATTTGCGCAAAGTCATCTCTCCTGGATGAAGCAGGTGACCGCGCCGGAACTGGCCGGCTTCCGCATCATCACATACGACCTTCGTGGCCATGGGGACTCCGACCAGCCGACCGAAAGGGCGGCATATCAATCGGCGGATCAATGGGCGGCCGACCTCAAAGCCGTGATGGATGCCGCCCAACTGAAGCATCCCGTCGTAGTCGCCTGGTCATGGAGTGGCCGCGTGGCGTCCTGGTATCTTCAGAAATACGGCACGGACCGGCTGGCCGGGCTCAACTTCGTCGACGCAACGACAATCATCAACCCGAAGTTCTTCGGCCCGGGCGTGGCGGTGGGAGTGTCTGGTTCCGACCTCAAGTCGAACATCGACATCGCGATCAACCTATTGCGGGTATGTTTCGAAACACAGCCGGACGAAGCGGATTTCTAGACCATGATAGCCTTCAACATGGTCGTCACGCCGCAGACACGCAAGAACTTAGGCGGCCTGAAGCTCGACACGGCAAGTCTCTGGCCGACGGTCCACCTCCCCGTGCTTGTCACGCAAGGTGACAAGGATAAGCTCGTCTTGCCGGCGATGGCGGAGTACACCGCGCAAACCTACCCGGTGCAAAGCTTTCGATCTATCCAGGGTCGGGTCACAGCCCATTCTGGGAACAGTCCGCGCGCTACAACCGGGAGCTGGCCGAGTTCGTCAAATCGGTGCAGCCGTAGTTGCTGTTCGTCTGACTCGACCGGATCGGTCGAGCAGGGGGTCCAGAACCGAACCGGTCCGGCCTACGCCGTAGTCATTGGTGATACGGCAGCGGGCATGCTGACGAGGGATGACATTCGGCGGTTTTGCTATGGTAGAGCCGGCCTGACCGAGGAAGGTTCGCGATGAACGACAAGCCGTACCAGGACGTCACCGCCATGGCCGACGCGGCTGTGGAGGCGGCCCGGGGCTACCTCCGCGCGGCGCAGGCCGCCTGCCTATCCGCCGTGGCGCGGGATGGCCGGGTCGATGTGGCCCTGGTCGAAGCAGGCCAGCGCCAGGTCCACGGCTTTGCCTGGGCCGCGACCACGGTGGAAGGGTTGGCGCAGCTTGCGGCTTGGGCCAGCCGCCTGGTCACGGCCGGCCGGCTCGGCACCGGCGAGGCCCTGCTGCTGCGGATCGGCTTCGGCGAATACCTCGCCCAGCTGCTGGGCGGCCTGCCAATGAGCCAAAACGAGATGGTACGCCCGTCCGACCTGCAGGCGGAGGACGCCGCCGACATCCTGCGGCAGGACGGCGCCGTGCGCTGGTTCCTGCGCGAGGGCAACATCGCGGCCAACCGTGCCGCGCTGGCGGGCCTGCTGGCTGAGGATTGGCGCCCGGACGAGAGTCTGGGCGACGAGACGCTGGACATGGTGCGCGACCAGTTCCGCCAGTTCACGGACGAGCGCATCGCCCCCTACGCCAATGACTGGCACCTGGCGGACGCGCTGATCCCCGGCGAGGTGGTCGCCGCCATGGCCGAACTCGGCGTGTTCGGCGTGTGCATCGGCGAGGCGCATGGCGGGCTGGGCCTGGGCAAGCTGGCCATGTGCGTGGTGTCGGAGGAACTCAGCCGCGGCTGGATCGCCGCCGGGTCGCTGGGAACACGGTCGGAGATCGCCGGCGAGCTGATCGGCGCCAACGGCACCACGGCGCAAAAGGCGCGCTGGCTGCCCGGCATCGCCACCGGCGACGTGCTGCCCACGGCGGTGTTCACCGAGCCGGACACCGGCTCCGACCTGGCCAGCGTCAAGACGCGCGCCCGGCAGGATGCGGACGGCACGTGGCGCGTGACCGGGTCCAAGACCTGGATCACCCACGCCGCGCGCAGCGACCTGATGACGGTGCTGGCCCGCACGGATGCGGACAAGCCCGGCTATGGCGGCCTGTCCATGCTGCTGGCCGCCAAGACCCGCGGCACGGAGGCGGCGGACTTCCCCGATGCCGGGCTATCCGGCAGCGAGATCGGCGTGCTGGGCTACCGCGGCATGAAGGAATACGTGCTGTCGTTCGACGGCTTCACCGTGGCGGCGGACGGCCTGCTCGGCGGGGTGGAGGGGGCCGGGTTCCGCCAGTTGATGGCGACGTTCGAGGGCGCCCGTATCCAGACCGCCGCCCGCGCCGTGGGCGTGGCGCGCAACGCCCTGGACCTGGCCTTGCGCTACGCGGCCGAGCGCAAGCAGTTCGGCAAGGCGCTGCAGCAGTTTCCGCGCGTGTCCGACAAGCTGGCGCTGATGGTGGTGGAGACGGTGGTCGCGCGCGAGCTGACCTATTTCTCGGCCCGCACCAAGGATGCCGGTGACCGCTGCGACATCGAGGCCGGCATGGCCAAGCTGCTGGCCGCCCGCGTCGCCTGGAGCAACGCCGATGCCAGCGTGCAGATCCACGGCGGCAACGGCTACGCCCAGGAATACCCGATCAGCCGCGTGCTGTGCGACGCCCGCATCCTGAACATCTTCGAGGGTGCGGCCGAAATCCAGGCCAACGTCGTCGGGAGAGGACTGCTGGCCCGGCAGATCTAACTTGGCGTGGCAAGCTGAAAAAGGTCTGGTGGCAAGTCCTTCCGGGCAGCCACGGCTGCAACCGCGGCGCGAACCGCATTGCTGAACTGGCGAAGGGCGGCCGTCCCCGGCCGCTGGGCGTTTGTCACCAGCGAGACGTCGGTCCGGATCAACTCGGCCAGCGTCGCGACACGGACTGCCCCTGCCTCCGCCAAGGCATGGACGGCGCCGTAGGCCACAACGGTGCATCCGACTCCCTCCTGGACCAGGGATAGGATGGTTCCGAGATTGTCGGCTTCCATGATGACGTTGATGGTCAAGCCGCGCGATAGCACGGCTCCTTCCAGCAGAATGCGCTGGGCATTCCCTCTTGTCGCCATGATCAGCGGCATGGCGGCGACTTCCTCAAGTGAGTAAGTCTTGCGTGAGACAAGCACGCTGTCGGTACAGGATTTCGGCGGCAACACAACGACCATCTTGCTGTAGACCAATGGCTCGCACGCGAATTCGATCCCGACCCAGGGGCCGTGCATGGCTGCGACATCGATTACGTCGTCTCGCAACCAGTCGGTCAGAAGGCCGCTCATGGCGGTTTGAACTTGCACCCGCACTTGGGGATGGTCCCGCATAAAACTGGCGATCGCTCTGGGCATGAATGGCTGGCCGCTGAATGGGACCATGCCCACCCGCAGCAATCCCTTCGGGAGCTCGGCATACTGCCGGATATCGTCCCGGAGAGACCGGAACTCCCGGATGATTCCTGTCGCCCGTTCCAGCAGGAGCAAGCCGGCTTCGGTCGCCTGCAGCTTGGGCTTTCGCCGCAGCAGGTCGATGCCGACCTCTTCTTCCAAGCTCTGGATCTGCCGGCTGATGGCAGACTGCGCGACATGCAGATCTTCGGCCGCCCGGGAAAATGATCCAAGCGTGACGACAGCCGAAAAGTAACGGAGTTGGCGCAGGTCCATCTAGCGAACGCCCCGTCGGCTGAGCCGCGATCGTGGTTGCATCGATATTTCCTCCCGAACCCGATGCCGGTTCAGCATGAGCTTGATGCCTTTTAAGCGCTTGCCTGGCTGCAAGCCAACTGCCCAAAGTCTCGCAACAAAGGCACAGCCAGAGTGCCGAAACTCGCTGCGATGCAACAACGCGGAAGTCTTGGGGAAGCGGTTTACAATGGATCTCATCGCCTATGAGCGGAACGTTCGTGCACGGACGGTGGTCAACGTCCTTGAGCAGGCTGCTGCAGCGTATGGGGATCGTCCTTTCCTGCGTGACAGCGGGTCAGCGGATTGGATCTCGTTCACAGCGGCATTTCAACGCGCCCAGGACTTCGCCGGCGGATTTCTGTCGCACGGCGTGACGCCAGGTAGCCTGGTGCCGTTCATGCTGCCGAACAGCGTGGATTACGCCTTGGCCTGGTTCGGCCTGAACCTCGCAGGCAGCGCCTATCTCAGTATCAACACCAGCCTGGTCGGCGACTTGCTGGCGGCGCAGTTCGCTCTTTCCCGCAGCCCGGTATGGGTTGTCCACGCCGACTACCTGCCGCTGCTGGATGCATTTCCGGATGCGTTGCGGTCCAGGGCTGAGACACTCGTCGTGATGGGCACGGTGCCAGACGGTGTTGCGGGACGCTGGAAGCGTGTCATAGCTTTGGCCGACCTTACACAAGGCAAGGGCACGCAATTGCCGCCGGCGGCCACGTTCACCGACCTGGCGGCGATCAGCTTCACATCCGGAACCACCGGCCCGTCGAAGGGCGTGATGATCACCCACGGGCAGGCCGTCAGCAGCGCGCTGACCTTCGCCAGCCTGTTGGACCTCAAGCCGGACGACGTGATCTACACGCCCTTGCCGATGTTCCACGGCATGTCCACCCGCATGGGCGTGCTGCCTGCCTTGATGACCGGCTGTCGTATCGTACTTGGCAAGCGGTTCAGCGGTAGCCGCTTCTGGCTGGAGGCGATCGAGGCGGAGGCAACGCTTGCGCAGATCATCTTCTCGATCCCCGCCGTTTTGCTGGGACAGCCGCCGGGACCCCAAGACCGCAGTCACCGGGTAACTCGTATGTTCAACGCCCACACCACGGCGGGCTTCGAGGAGCGGTTCGGGGCTCGTCTGATCGAAGCGTTCGGGATCAGCGAAGTGGGGTTGTTCCTCGGCAGCCCAGGCGGTGACCAGAAGCCGGGTTCCGCCGGCCGTGCCCTGCCCGACTGGGACGTGGATGTGGTGGACGCCGACGGGGTCAGCGTGCCCGAAGGCAGTGCCGGGGAGATCGTGTGTCGGCCCCGCCTGCCCGGCATCATGATGCGTGGCTACCTCAACCAGCCGGACCGCACCGCCGAAGCCACACGCGACCTGTGGTACCACACGGGCGATATCGCTCGGCGGGACGCGGAGGGCTACTACTGGTTCCTCGACCGGGCGAAGGAACGCATCCGCCGCCGGGGCGAGAACATCTCCTCCATGGAGATCGAGATTTGCGTGCGCAGCCATCCGGATATCAGCGACGTCGCGGCCCTGGCCCACCCGGCGCGGGAGGGCGAGGACGATATCCGCCTGATGGTGGTGCCGCAGCCCGGCAAGCCGCTGTCCGCGCCGACGCTGCATAACTGGCTGCAAGGTAAGCTGCCGCGGTTCATGCTGCCGCGCTACGTGGAGGTGGTGGCCAGCCTGCCTTACACTGCCACCAACAAGATCGAGAAATCGCGTCTCATGGCCGCCGGTCTCGGGCCGGACGCCTGGGACAGCGAGGCGGCCGGCGCCGTGAACAGGAGTGCCGCCAATGTTGCGTGACGGATCGCGCAAGGCATGCATCGTCGGCATCGGCGCCAGCCGGTTCGGGCGGCGCACCGGCCGCAGCCCGCTCTCGCTGGGCGCAGAGGCTTTCAAGGCGGCGCTCGACGATTCGGGATTGACCCGCGACGACGTCGATGGGCTCTCGATCCATATCGGCTCCTCGGGGAGCGGTGTCGATTACGACCGGGTCGCCGAGGGGTTGGGCCTGGAAATCCGCTACGTGAACCAAGCCTGGTCGCACGGGAGGTTCGTGACGACGTCGATGCACCACGCCGCCCTGGCTGTCGAGGCGGGGCTCGCCGAAACCGTCGCCTGCTTCACCTCCATCTGCTTCACCCGGCGCAAGGCCATGGGCGGCGAGGCGGATGTCGAGGGTACGCGGGAGGAGGGCGGCACGCATGGCGAGTCGCCGCCCTACGGCCTGACCGCCCCGGCCAGCGGGGCCGCCATCGCCATGCAGCGCTACATGCACGTCCATGGCGCCACCTCCGAGCAGTTGGCCGCGGTGCCGGTCGCCTTCCGCAAGCATGCCTGCCTGAACCCGCAGGCGATGATGCAGACGCCGATGACGGTGGCCGATCATCAGGCCTCCCGCATGGTTGCCGACCCGCTGCACCTGCTAGATTGCTGCCTGATGACCGACGGCGCCGTAGTCGTGTTCGTCACCACCACCGAGCGTGCCCGCGACCTGAAGCAGATCCCAGTACGGGTGACCGGCATGCAAGGCATCCGCTCGGGCCGGGAGGAATTCATCTTTGCCCCGCGCGGCCTAGGCCTGGCGCAACAGAGCGTGGGACGTGCCCCGGCGCGGGAGGTGGATTTGCAGGTCTACCGCGATGCCGAGGTGGACCGGTCCGACATACAGGGCCTGTACACCTACGACGCGTTCTCCCCGCTGGTGCTGTTCACGCTGGAACGCTTCGGCTTCTGCGGTCCTGGGGAGGCCGCCGGTTATGTCCAGGGCGGCACGATCGAGGTTGGCGGTGCCCTGCCGATGAATACCTCGGGTGGCTTGCTGTCGGAGGCGCATGTGGGTGGATGGAACTCGGTCGCCGAGATGGTGCGCCAGTTGCGGGGCACGGCCGGGCCGTCGCAAATCAAGGACGCGGCGTGCCTGCAATGGGGCACGGCCTGGGGCGATTCCTTCCTTCTGCAAAGGTGAGAGCATGACGCAGTTGAGCAAGCCGCTCCCTAGGATCGGTCCCGACACGGCGCCGTTTTGGGAGGCAACACGGCAAGGTGCGTTGCGCCTGCCATACTGCACGGCCTGCGGGCGCACGCACCTGCCGGCTGGCCCTGTCTGCCCGTTCTGCCTGTCGTCGGCGCTGGAGTGGCGGACGGCAAGTGGTCGCGGCCGCATCTCCACCTGCACGGTGGTCCATAAGGAATGGTTCGCAGCGTTTGCCGCGGACATCCCGTACAACGTCGTCCAGGTGGAGTTGGACGAGGGACCGAGGCTGACCGCAAACCTGGTCGACCCGCCCCCTGGTGGCCCGGCTATCGGCATGTCCGTGGAGGCAGTATTCGACCCCGTCACGCCGGAGGTGACGTTGCCGCGGTTCCGGGTGGTGCCGGCCGCCTGATGTTCGACGACCCACAATCGCTGATCGAGAACACGTTGGGCGCCATCACGTCCGGCCTGATGGTCGGGTGCCTGTATGGCCTGATGTGCGTCGGGCTGGCCATGATCTTCGGGATCATGCGGGTGGTCAACTTCGCACAGGGCGAGTTCCTGATGCTTGGCATGTATGTGACGTTCTACCTATTCGGTAGCCTCGGCCTGGCCGCGCTGCTCGGGCCGGTCGCAGCCTCGATCATCGCGGCGCTCCTGGCTGGGCCAATCATCTTCGTGCTTGCGCTCGGCGTGCACAGGTTGCTGATCGCACGGGTGTCCGGCCTTCGCGGATCGGGCAGTGCGGACGAGGGGCATTTCGGCCAATTGATCGTGACGCTCGGACTTGCGCTGATCTTGCAGAATGGCGGCCTGATCCTGTTCGGTTCCACACCGCGCGCTGTCCGCTCGCCATTGTCCTCCTCCGCGTGGGAGCTGGACACGGGATTGTATGACGCAGCGGTGTTCCTGAACAAGTCGCGTGTGGTATCCAGCCTCGTTGCCATTGCGGTGGCGGTCCTGCTGTGGCTGTTGCTGGAGCACACGCGGCTTGGCCGTTCCCTGCGTGGGGCGGCCGACAATCCCACGGCTGCCACCTATACCGGCGTGGACGTGGACCGGGCCCATCGGCTGGCGTTCGGACTGGGCTGCGGTGTCACGGCCATCGCGGGTGGGTTGCTGGCGACCAACGTGTCTTTCAGCCCCTTCATCGGGGTGGATTTCGTGTTGATCATGTATTCGGGCGTCGTGCTCGGCGGTCTCGGCAGCATCCTGGGCGCATTCTGGGGCGGCCTGACCGTGGGCTTCGTGCAGCAGTTCTCCGCCATCGTGCTGCCACCCCAATTGCAGAATGCCGCGATCTTCGTCGTGTTCCTGCTGATCATCAGCCTTCGCCCGCAAGGCCTGTTCGGCCGGTCGGCGGAACGGGCATGAGGCCGGGGGCAGGCAAGCGGGTCCGTCGCGACCTGGTCGTGCTCATCGCGGGAGTGGCCATCTACGCGGCAGCCAGCAGCCTCGTCACCAATTCGTATTACCAGCTGGTCCTGACGCTGGTGCCGATCTGGGCGGTGATGGGCCTGTCATGGAACGTGTTCTCGGGCAATGTCGGCCTGATCTCCTTCGGCCATGCCGCGTTCTTCGGGCTGGGTGCCTACACCGTCACGATCTGCCTGGCATGGTATGGTTTGACGCCCTGGGCGGGCATCCCACTGGGTGCCGTGCTGGGCGCGGTGGCGGCGTTCCTGATCGGGCTGCCGACACTGCGGCTGCGGGGCCACTATTTCGCCCTGGCGATGCTCGCCTATCCCATCCTGTTCCTCTACATCCTGCAATATGCGGGCCTGCAGGAAATTGCCCTGCCGATGATGCGCGGCAACCCGGCGGCATACCTGCAGTTCAACGATCCCCGCGACTACACCCTCGTCGCCTTGGGACTGCTGCTGATCGCTGCCATGGCTTCCATCGCGGTGGAGAATACCCGGTTCGGCCTGGCATTGCTGGCCATTCGGCAGAACGAGCTGGCCGCGGAGGCGGCGGGGCTGAACACCTGGGCATGGAAGATGCGGGCCTTGGTGCTGAGCGGGGGCATGGCCGCCGCGGCAGGCGGCCTGTATGCCTGCGTGCTGCTGACCATCACGCCGGACTCCGTGTTCGGCATGCTGACCTCGGCGCAGGCGTTGACGGTGACGCTGTTCGGCGGCGTCGGCACGGTGTGGGGGCCGCTGATCGGTGCCGCGGTGTTGATCCCGACGGCGGAGACGTTGAACGCCGAACTCGGCAGCTACCTGCCCGGCATACAGGGCATGGTCTACGGCGCGGCGATCATCCTGATCATGCTGCTGGCGCCGGAGGGCCTGTTCTGGCGGGTGCGGGACCGCTTGCTGCGGCGCCGGTCTGCAACGATCCCCGCCCAGGCGGCCGGGTTGCCGCCAGCCGGCCCGGGCCGCATCGTTGCGCTGCCAGGCCCGCCTTTGTTGGAGGTGACAGGGCTGTGCAAGTCATTCGGCGGCCTGCGCGCCGTCAACGACGTGACGTTCACGGCCCAACGGGGCGCCATCCTCGGCATCATCGGCCCGAACGGCGCGGGCAAGACCACCTTGTTCAACGTGCTGAACGGCGTCTTGCCTGCCGGCTCCGGCAGCGCGCGGCTGGATGGCCAAAGCCTAGTCGGCAAGCGGTTGCATCAGGTGGCCCGCATGGGGATAGGCCGCACCTTCCAAGTGGTGCGAAGCTTCTCGCGGCTGCCTTTGCTGGATAACGTGATCGTCGGGGCCTACGGCGCCGGGCTGGG
Organism: uncultured Acetobacteraceae bacterium; assembly: GCA_964244585.1. Taxonomy (GTDB): domain Bacteria; phylum Pseudomonadota; class Alphaproteobacteria; order Acetobacterales; family Acetobacteraceae; genus LMUY01. The sequence continues at coordinate 177,350 of CAXTJM010000002.1, forward strand.
TGATGCGGCGGCGATCGCGGCGGCGCATGAGGCGCTCGCCCGGGTCGGCCTGCAGCACTTGGCCCAAATGCCGGCGGGGGAGCTGAACAACAAGAGCCTGCGGTTGATGGAATTGGCGCGCGCCTTGGCCGGCAGCCCCCGGCTGCTGCTGCTGGACGAGACGCTCGCCGGGCTGGGACGGGAGGAGTGCGAGGATATCCTGGCGGTGCTGTCCCGGCTGCGGAACGAGGGCGTCACGGTGTTGATCATCGAGCATACGATGCATGCCATGCTGCGGATCGCAGACAGCTTCCTGGTGATCGACCACGGCCAGGTGCTGACCGCGGGACTGCCGCGCGAAGTGATCGAGAACCCGACGGTGATCGAGGCCTATCTCGGCAAGAAATGGCTGGCCCGGTCCAAGGCGGAGGTCGCCTGATGCTGGAGGTCCGCAACCTGTCCGTCAGCTATGGCGGGCTGCAGGCCCTGTCCAGCGTGTCCATCAAGGTGGAGCAGGGGCAGTTCGTGACCGTGGTCGGCGCAAACGGGGCCGGCAAATCCACCCTGTTCAAGGCCATCAGCGGCGTGGTGGCGGTCCGCGGGGGCAGCATTCGTTACGGCGGCGCCGACCTCTTGGGCGTTCGGGCGGATCGCCGCGCCCATCTCGGCATCGCGCATGTCCCGGAGGGCCGCCAGGTGTTCAAGGCCATGACCGTCCGGGAGAACCTGGAGCTGGGGGCCAACACCGCCGCAGGCCGCCGCGGCTGGATGCGCGCGCTCGACCGCATCCACACCTTGTTCCCGCGGCTTGCCGAGCGTCCCGGCCAGTTGGCGGGCACTCTGTCGGGCGGAGAGCAGCAGATGCTGGCGATCGGCCGCGGCCTGGCCTCTGCCCCGCGCCTGCTGATGCTGGACGAGCCGTCGATGGGGCTCGCCCCCGCCGTGGCCGACATGATCTTCGAGCGGATCGCGCAGGTCCACCGGGAAGATGGGTTGACGGTGCTGCTGGTCGAGCAGCGTGCCGTGGAGGCGCTGGAGTTATGCGACCGGGGATTCGTGCTGGAGACCGGGCGGCTGGTCATGGAGGGAGCGTTCCAGACCCTCATGGCGGATGACAGGATACGCCAGTCCTACCTGGGACTGGGGGGCGAACCAGAACCAATAAAATCGACGGAAACGGTATCATGAGGCACGACGGACTATCCCGGCGCCACGCGTTGCAACTCGGCGCTGCGGCTTGCAGCCTTGGCATCTCCACGGCCAGGGCGCAGACGGCCGAGGTCAAGGTCGCCCTGCTGGTGCCGCTGTCGGGCCCCTGGGCGCGACAGGGCGAACTGATGCGGGACGGCGCCCAGATGGCGGTCGATGACGTGAACGCGGCCGGCGGGGTCAGATCCCTCGGCGGCGCCAGGATGCGGCTGTTGACGTTCGACGCCGGCGACAGTGCGGAGAAGGCCCGCAGCGCCGCCCAGCGCATGGTCGCGCAGGAGCCCGACCTGGTCGGCGGCAGCGGCGCCTGGCTCAGCAGCTTCACCCTGGCGGTCACGGAGGTGACGGAGCGGGCGGAACTGCCGTGGCTGACCGAAAGCTACTCGAACCTGATCACGGGCCGCGGCTTCCACTACGTCTTCCAGACCGCCATGACGGCGCAGGCACAATCCGACACGACGTTGCCCGTGATGCTGGACTTGGCGAAATCCGCGGGCAGCACGGTGACGCGGATGGGCATTTTGGCGGACAATACCGCATCCACCGTGAGCTTCCTGGGCCGGGTTCGCGAGGTTGGTCTCCCGAAGGCGAGTGTGAAGCTGGTGCTGGACGAGACCTACACGCCGCCGATGTCCGACGTGACGAGCCTGGTGCAGCGCATCCGGTCCAGCCGGCCGCAACTCTTGTTCCTCGGCGTATCCAACGTGTCCGACACCAAGCTGATGCTGGACAAGATGAGCGAGTTCGGACTGGGCCACGGCAAGGTTCCGACCTTCGGCGCCGGCGGCGCGATGTCGGCGGCCGAGATGCTCGGGATCGTCGGCAAGGATCAACTGGAAGGCCTGATGGTGATCGTCGCCAATTTCGGCGGCAAGGGACAGGAGGCGCTGGTGAAGCGGTTCACCGATCGCACCAAGGAGCCCTGGATGGGCCAGGATTCGATCCAGACCTATTTCGAGATGATGCTGCTGAAGGAAGCCGTGGAGAAAGCAGGCGTGGCCGAGCGCCACAAGGTGGCCGACGCGCTTCGCAGCTTCGACATCTCCGGTGGGATCGCCGACCTGCTGCCCGGCGGGCGCGTGAAGTTCGACGACTCGGGGCGCCTGGTGGACGCGGATCTCGTGATCATTCAGTGGCAGGATGGTATCCCCGTCCCGATCTATCCAGCCCATCTGGCAAGTGGGAAGGCAGAATGGCCCCGCACCTAAGGAAGCGTCGGCAAACAAGTGCGTCGGCACGCCGACAAAGCTGCCGCTTGAAACGAAGGCCTAGGGCTACTCGCCCATGAGGGCGATGGTCATACGCCAGCCTGGCGGTCCTGAGGCGTTGGTCATGGAGGAGGTTGCGCCGCCTGCGCTCCGGCGCAACGACGTGCGTATCCAGGTCGAGGCATGCGGCGTCTGTTTCCACGATATCGTGACCCGGAACGGAACGCTGAAGCGCGGGATAGCCATGCCTCTGATCCCGGGCCACGAAGTGGCCGGTATCGTCGAATCGGTCGGCCCGGGCGTGCGCAATTTCTGGCCGGGCGACCGCGTCGCCACCGTGCAGCGTCGCCACATCTGCGGCCATTGCCGCTACTGCCGCAACGACCAGGAGACGTCTTGCCCGGAGCGCGAGTTCCTGGGCGATGCCGGGCTGAACGGGGGCTATGCCGAGCTCGTCTGCGTGGAGGAGGACAACGTCGCCGCCGTGCCGCAGGGCGTACCGCTGGAACAGGCAGCCATCCTGGCCTGCACCGTGGGTACGGAGCTGAACGCGATCCGCGACGTCGCGAACGTACGGGCGGGTGAACGAGTCCTGGTGAACGGAGCCGGCGGCGGCCTGGGGATCCACGGCGTACAGGTGGCCCATATGACCGGGGCGGAGGTGGTTGCGGTCACCGGCTCGGCGAAGAAGGTCGCGATGATACGAGACGTGGGCGCCGACCACGTCGTGCTCTCGCCCCACGGGCAGGATTTCTCGGGCGCTGTCCGCGACGTGCTTGGCGGCGAGGGCGTGGATGTCGCGATCGACAATGTCGGCAGTGACACGTTCCACTCAATGCGGCGCAGCCTGGCGCGCCGTGGCCGCTGGGTGTTCATCGGCCAGCTGAGTGGCGAGTTCGTCAAGCTCAACCCGGCGCAGATCTTCCTGCACGGGCTTTCCATCCTCAGTGCCCAGAGCACGAACCACCGGCAACTGCTCGATTGCCTCGACTTGGTGCGCCGCGGCTTGGTGCGGCCGATGGTGTCGCTGGAAATGCCGCTGGAGGAGGCCGCCGAAGCCCACCGGCTGGTCGAGAGTGGTGGGCCGGTCGGCCGTATCGTGCTCAAACCACGCCTGCAGCCCAACCGGGAAGGCTGACGCCGGCATGATACGCAACGCTGCTGCCGTGGCTGGCGTGGGCATGACGCGCTTTGGCCGGCTGCCGGGCCTGACGACCTACGATCTGGGGATCATGGCGCTCCAGGACGCGCTTGCAGACTGCGGCCTGAAGCAGGCGGACCTGGATGGCCTGGTCGTTAGCCGCATCCCGGACTACCAGCGCGTCGGCGAGATACTCGGGATCGATCCACGCTTCGTGGCGATCACGCCGGGCCAAGGGCGCATGTCGGGCGCGTCGATCCAGATGGCCGTGATGGCGATCGCCACCGGCATGGCCCACACCGTGGCACTGGTCTATGGCAATGATGGCCGTTCGGTCGGTACGACCTATGGCGGTGAGGCCGACCGCTATGGCGGTGGCGGCGCGGGCCAATGGTTCCCGTATGGCATGACCTCGCCCGGTGCGGCCCATGCGATGATGTTCCGCCGCCACATGCACCAGTATGGCAGCACGAGCGAGCAACTGGCTGCGGTCTCGGTCGCCTTCCGCCGCCACGCCGGCTTGAACCCGGCGGCAATGATGCGGGAGCCGATCACGGTGGAGGATCACCAGCAATCCAAGCTTATCGCCGCCCCGCTGCACCTGCTGGATTACTGCCTGATCAACGATGGGGGCGTCGCGATGATCGTCACCTCGGCGGAGCGCGCCCGGGACCTGCGGCAGAGGCCCGTCTATATCCGCGGCATGGGCCAGGGGACGGCGCTCCGCGACAGCAACATGCCGCCCGAGGATTACTGGTTCGCCCCGATGCAGCAGGCGGCCAAGGATGTCCTGAGAACCGCGGACGTCACGCGCGAGGACCTTGACGCCCTGATGGTCTATGACAACTTCACGCCGACCGTGCTGTTCTCCCTCGAAGGCTTCGGCTTCTGCAAACCGGGCGAGAGCGGGCCGTTCGTGCAGACGGGGGCGCTCGAACTCGGTGGCCGCTATCCGAGCAACACCGACGGCGGGCATTTGTCGAACTCGTACATGCAAGGCTGGGCGTTGAACGTGGAGGCAGTGCGTCAACTACGCGGGACGTGTGATGCGCGCCAGGTGCATGGCGCAAGGCTTGTTCAATACATGTGCGCGGCGCCGCTCACGACATCGATCATCTACGGGAGCGACGCGAGTTGAGCGACTATGCCAAGCCGCTGCCGCATGTCACACAGCTAACCCAGCCTTTCTGGGATGCGGCCAAGGCCGGGCGCCTGGTGGTCCAGCAATGCGGGCGGTGCGGACACAGGCAGTTTCCGCCCTCGAGATTCTGCGACTGCTGCTTGAGCGACGATACGGCCTGGGTGGATGCCAGCCCGTTGGGAACCGTCTGGTCGGCCTGCGAGTTCCACCGGGCTTATTTCAAGGGTTTCGCACCCGACCTGCCCTACAATGTGGCGCTCGTCCGCTTAGATGATGGTCCGCGGATGTACACGAACCTCGTCGGCATAGATTATGACCAGGTCGAGGTTGGCATGCGTGTCGAGGCGGTGTTCGAGCCAGTGACCGACATCGTCACCCTGGTGAAATTCCGTCCGGTGGCCCAACCATCCGACGAGACTGAGGTAGCTGCACATGAATGACATGACGCTGACCCAAGCCACACCCGGTGAAGGCTATCGCGAGATCCGCGAGGAGGTGGCCAAGCTTTGCGCAGACTTTCCGGGCGAGTATTGGCGCAAGCTCGACCGGTCCAGCGCCTACCCGACCGAGTTCGTCCAGGCTTTGACCAGCAGCGGCTACCTCGCCGCCTTGATCCCGGAAGAGTATGGCGGCCCCGGACTGCCCTTGTCGGGCGCCGCCGCGATCCTGGAGGAAGTGCAGCGCCAGGGATGCAATGGAAGCGCCTGCCACGCCCAGATGTACATCATGGGCACGATCCTGCGGCATGGCAGCGCGGCACAGAAGGCCGCCTACCTGCCGAAGATCGCCAGCGGTGAGCTGCGGCTGCAGGCGTTCGGCGTGACCGAGCCCACCAGCGGCACAGACACGACCTCGCTGCGGACGACCGCCCGGCGGGAGGGCAATGACCGCTATGTCGTGAACGGCCAGAAGATCTGGACCAGCCGGGCCGAGCACAGCGACCTGATGCTGTTGCTGGCCCGCACCACGCCGCGCGAACAGGTGGCGAAGAAGACCGACGGATTGTCGACCTTCATCGTGGACATGCGCGAGGTGCGCGGCAAAGGCCTGACGATCCGGCCGATTCGCACGATGATGAACCATAATTCTTGTGAGGTTTTCTTCGACAACATGGAAGTCCCGGTCGAGAACCTGATCGGGGAGGAGGGCAAGGGCTTCCGCTACATCCTGTCCGGCATGAACGCGGAGCGTATCCTGATCGCGGCCGAGTGCATCGGCGACGCCAAGTGGTTCACGGAGAAGTCGGCCAGCTACGCCAATGAACGCCAGGTGTTCGGCCGTCCGATCGGGCAGAACCAGGGCATCCAGTTCCCGGTGGCCCGGGCCTACGCCAACATGCGTGCCGCCGAATTGATGGTGCACGAGGCGTTGCGCCTGTACGAGGCCGGCAGCAATCCGGGCGCGGAAGCCAACATGGCCAAGATGCTCGCGGCCGACGCATCGTTCGAGGCGGCGAACGCCTGTATCCAGACCCACGGCGGCTTCGGGTTTGCCGAGGAGTATGACGTCGAACGCAAGTTCCGCGAGACGCGGCTCTATCAGGTGGCACCGATTTCCACGAACCTCATCCTGTCCTACCTCGCCGAGCACGTCCTGGGCCTGCCGCGCTCCTACTGACGCCAGCTGCAGCGCAAGCACGTCGAGCGGGCCGAGGTGGTCCTCGCCTCGGTTGGCGGCCATCCTCGCCAAGCTCGACCGACTTCCTGCATCATGCGTTTGAGTCAGAACACTGGCAGCCCATTAAGCGGAAATTCTAGGTTAAGAAGGGCATACCAGCATCCTTGACCATTGTAGAGACATCGAATAGCGCAGCCCCATACAATGGGACAGACGCCTTTGGCGACCTTTAAGACGGATTATCGCGTCGGTATCGATGGCTACAACTTGGCCATCCCACGGGGCACCGGGATATCAACATATGCACGCTCCCTGAGTATCTGTCTTCGGCAGATCGGCCATCCTATCGACGTCCTGTACGGCATGGACATCGACCCGGCCAATGCTCCCGTGATGCGTCAAGTCGCATTCTTCGAGCAGTTGCAGACGGAGCGCGGATACCGTCGTCCACCCTATCCTTCGATGAAGTGGGGCCGGCATATGCTTCGAGCCTGGCGAGGTGCAAGCGCCGTCGAAATTCCCATTGATGGCCGGGTAGAAGCACGACCGGTGAAGGAGCGCCTACCAGAATATGATCGCATACTCAACGTAATGGGGCTTTTCGGCCTGTCCGCACAGTTTTTCCGTAATTTCAAGCGGTTTATGCCTGTGCGGATGGCCAATCCTCCTGCGATCATGCACTGGACTTACCCGGTGCCCGTCATTCTGGAAGGTGCACGCAACATCTATACGGTGCACGACCTGGTACCGCTTCGGATGCCCTATGCAACGTTGGATCACAAACCAACACATAATCGCCTGTTGACGGAATGCCTTCGCAGAGGCGACCAGGTCTGCACGGTGTCGGAACGTAGCCGGGACGATATTTTGAGCTTCTTCCCCAGCGTCGAGCCGGACCGTGTCACGAATACCTACCAGGCCGTGCTACCCCCTTCCGACCCGCTTCCGTCTGACCAAGTCGCGCGACTGTTGCAAGATGGATTTCGGTTGGTGTCCGGGAAGTATTTCCTGTTTTTCGGCTCGGTCGAACCGAAAAAAAACGTTGGTCGATTGCTGCAAGCCTTCCTGGCCTCCGACATAGCAATGCCTCTTGTCATCGTGACAGCACGCGGCTGGCAGGCCAGCGCGGAAACGGAGTTGCTTCGTAATATCGACCCGGCCGACCTGCGCATAAGACAAATCGAGTACGTGTCACAGGACATGCTGACGATTCTGGTGCGCGGAGCCCGTGCCGTGACCTTCCCCTCGTTGTATGAAGGATTCGGTCTGCCAGTTCTGGAGGCGATGCAACTTGGCACACCCGTGCTGACGACGCGGGAAGGATCGTTAGCCGAGATCGCCGGGGACGCAGCGCTGTTCGTGGATGCGTACAACGTTGAGAGCATTGCCCAAGGCTTGTGTCGCTTGGCAACCGAGGATGCCCTGTGCGCCAATCTGCGGCAGCGCGGCTTTAATCAGGCAGAGCAATTCAATATGGCACGCTACCAAGATCGTGTTCGGGCAATGTATGATACCGTGCTTGCCCGCCCGTCTCGCGGCTCCTGAGCTCCGGCGGCACCATCTTGTTCTCCATCAAATCCAGGCGGTCTGCTGGCGTTCCCGTCACTCCAGCAGTGCATCGCATCCTGGCGCAGGGCAATGCGGCCCGTGACCGCCAGGATTGGGCCCGAGCCGCTTCAGCATTTCGTCGAGCATTGAGATCTGCGCCGGATCTGGCGCATATCTGGGTTCAGCTCGGCAATATGGAAAAGGAGCAAGGGCTGAGAGAAGAGGCGGAGTTTGCCTACATGCAAGCTGCCCAAATACATCCCCATGATGCCGAGCCGCTGCTCCAGTTAGGACATCTGTTCAATCTTGAAAACGAGCAGGTGAAGGCTGGTCAATATTACCTGCGGGCGTTTCGGGCCGACCCTGGACTGATCGACGCCGCAACCGGACTTCATCGTACCATCGCACGTGCACGCGGCGAAAACCGCCAGCACCTAATTGAGATACTCAGAGCCACTTTAGCCGATGTTCCAGACGCTAAAACAACTGACACTCTTTCCCTGCCACCAAGTGTCGAGGAGTCGGACAGTCGGCTATGCCTGGTGTTCGACATCTCGGATCTTATTGGCTACTTTGCACATGGAAGGTCACCGACAGGTATTCAGCGCGTTCAAATCGAGGTTGTGAGCCACGCTCTACTTCGCCAAGACTGTAACATATCTGTTTGCTGCTTCACCGATGGAGGACATGATTGGCTTCAGATCCCAGATGGTGTTTTCCGCCATCTCGTGGCGCTTAGCCTGAAGAGCAGTGATCGTAAAGATCCAGAATGGATTATTGCTTTACACCAGCTTCATCTACATTTAGCGCTCTCGAACACTTTCACCTTTCCGAGCGGCGCTTACCTCATTAACTTGGGCTCTTCTTGGCAATTACACAACTATTTTCTATTCGTGCGTGACGCAAAGGCACGGTATGGCGTTCACTACGTACCATTCGTCCACGACCTCATTCCTGTTGTCGCACCGGAACATTTTATCAAGAGTGCTCGGCAGGAGGTCATTCCATGGGTGTCTGGCGTGTTCACTCATGCAGACCATATCTTGGTCAATTCGGAGGCGACGCGAAAAGACCTGCTGCAAACCGGCGAAATCCTGGGCCGATATCTTGACCCCATGGACATAGCAGTCATTCGCTTGAATGCGGACTTCCGAATGGCGCAACGTGATCCCGCACCTGGCCCGCTGCCTGGAACTGCGTTGGCGCAATGGCAGCTTGAAGAGAAACCTTTCATCCTGCTCGTCTCAACTGTCGAGTCAAGAAAGGGGCACGGAACAGCGTTGGATGCCTGGATCGAGTTAATCGAGCGGCATGGGCCAGCCAATACCCCGACGCTGGTTTGCGTAGGCAAGAAAGGGTGGCTTAGCGCTAAGGTCTACCAACGCTTGATCAACAATGAGGCGCTTGCCTCTTGTGTCAGGATGTTACCCTCCATTTCAGATACGGAGCTATCGTTACTATATGATAGCTGTCTTTTCACAGTCTATCCAAGTCTTTATGAAGGGTGGGGACTGCCAATCACGGAAGCTCTCTGCTACGGTAAGCCGGTCATCACATCCAATACATCTTCCTTACCGGAGGCAGGTGGTGATTTCGCTGTCTATATAGAACCCGGTTCTACTCATGCGCTTGCTGTTGCCGTGGAACGAATGTGGTTGGACGTTGAATATCGCAAGGCAATCGAAGCTCGCATCAAGCTAGAGTTCCGACCACGCTCTTGGAGTGATGTGGCGGGCCAGATTAATACGGTATTGGGCGAGATGGCGAAGCGCGATCAAAGCGTCATCACCACTGCACCAGTGTCAGTAGCCCGGATGGGAGCGTATCACCCGATCGCGCGCAGCACAGCGGCTAGAATTTGGCGTGGTTACGGGGTAGGAGAAGTCTTTAGAACGGGCTCCGGATGGAGCGCACCTGACGCCAATGGCAGTTGGACAAGTTCATGTGGTGGGGCTTTGACGATAGGACTACCCCCATTCGATGGTAACTTGCGTGTTGGCTTGTTGTTGCTCGGTGCTTCTGAATGTGACGTAGAGTGGAGGGTAAGTGTTGAGCACGGCCCAACTCTATCTGGCGTACTTGCAAAGCGCGGGCGTAAGTGGGTGATGTTTAACTGCTCCGTTGCGACGCAAAAAAGCTTGTTACGCCTGAACCTTGAGTCCGAGCCAGACGGGGCAGATCTACGGCAAGACAATCAGAATTATGATGGTTCATCTACAGTTGGACTTGCCGGTTTTTTTCTGCATGACCTTGATGACGATAAAGCGGCAATGCGCTTTCTCGAAGCTGCCGCCTTTGGCAATTTGGAGGACCTCGACGCTTACCGCGAGACCGCGTCTAGTCCGCCCTACTCATCGACTTACACGGGATGATAGCTGCTCCTGGTTGGACAAGAGCTGTGCGCGCTGAGGTTTGCCGCTTCCGCTTTACGTTTCCCCGGCGCTCGTGAGGGGCAAGCCGCTCGTGGCTCCCGTAAAACGATGCCTACAGGGACAAGACGAGTCCTGGGGCCTAATCCTCATCGCACGCCATGCCCGCCTGCGCTCCGCCGCGCCGGGCCGACTGGCCTGGCGTGGTCGCACGCCTGTCCGTCACGCTGACGGTTGCAGTCAATCCGGACGAAAGCACGACCGGGCATGGCACATCGTCCAGCTCGACCCTGACGGGGATGCGTTGCGCGAGCCGCACCCAGGTGAAGACGGGATTGACATTCGGCAGCCCTTGCACGCCAGGCGCGGCGTCTGGAACGTCGATGCCGCGGCCCCGACCGGAAACACGCCCCGTCACGGTGATCCCGGGATATGCCATCAAGGCGACCTGGGCCAACGCGCCGACCTTGATGCGGCGAAGCTGGGTTTCCTCGAAATAGCCTTCGACCCAGAAGCTGTCCGCATCGACCATTGTCATTGCCGTGGCACCCGTCGTGGCATAGCCGCCGCCTTGCAGCAGCAGGTTGGTCACCCAGCCGTTGACGGGAGAGCGGACCGTCGCCCGCTCCAGGTTCAACGAGGCTTGATCGATCTCGCCGCCCATCTGCAGGATGGTGTCGTTGGCGCCCTGAGCGATCCCCGTGGCGTTCTGCTGTTGCTCGCGGGAGACGGCCAGGTCGGGCAGGGCCTGGCGCCGCCTGGCCTCGGCGTCGAGGTAGCTTGCCTGTGCCTTGGCTTGCGCCAGCTTGCCTTCCGCCTGCTTGACCGCGTTTTCATACGTCCGTGGGTCGATGCGGAAAAGCACGTCGCCCTTGTGGACGAACTGGTTGTCCGCGACCGCCAGGTCCACCACGGTTCCCGAGACTTCCGGCGCGATTTGCACCGTGTAGACCCGCACGCGCCCATCCCGCGTCCAAGGTGAGTATTCGTAGTAATCCCACGCCAGCCAAGTGAGGGCCATGGCGGCGCCCAGCACCACCAGGGTGGCGACAACGTTGAACGCTGCCGGCGGCCGCCAACTCGACCTGGCCATCTATCGTGCGGCCGAACGAAGCGACAGGACGAGCAGGTCGGTGATGCAAACCAGGACGCCCAGGTCGAACAAGGCACGGTTCCAGACATAGCGGTCAAGGTCGAAGTGGTCGAACAACCGTTGCAGCAGGGCGGACAGGACCATGGCAGCAAGCAGGCAGACCAGTCCAGGCGACACGAAGATGCCAAGGACATCTACCTCCCGCAATGCGATCATGCCGCACCCGCCGGGGAAAGGCCTGGAAACCCGCGTGGGACGCCCGGTCCGAGCAGCGCCGCCAATGCCATCAGGCGGCGGCCTTGCAAGCCGTCGCCGCGGCGGGACGGCGGCAGCTCCACGAGCCGGCCGGCAAGGTCCGGCCCGCCTTCGATGAGCAGGCGGCCGGCCTGACGGCCCAGGACATCGTCTTGCTGGCGCATGACGATCAGCAGCAGACCGACCAGCATGAGCGTCTGCGCGTCCGCGACGGCGTCGGGACCCTCGGGCGTCAAAAGGGCGGCCCGCTCGAACATGGGCGCGCACCATCGGCCGGGGTGAGGCAGCAGGAAGGCGGGGATGGTGGCGATGGTGGTGATGGCCCGGCCGATGCGCCGCCTGGCCCAGCCGCGCCGGGTCGCCGGGCTGGCCGGCGGCGGCAGCGCCGCGAAGGCGAGAACGGCCACGGCGATGCCGAGCAGGTTCGCCAACACGCCATTGAGGCTGGATGCCAGATCGTAATCCATGACGTTCAGAGGATCCAGGGCGCTGAACACGACGATGCCGAATCCACCGGCGCTCGCCGCCCGGGTGTCGGCGCGGCCGGCCGCGCAAAACATGCTGATCGGCAGCACCACGGAGGCGAGCAGGAAGAAATCTCCCGTCGACGTCAGGACGGTGTAGTGGGCGACCGTGCCGATGAGGTCGGCAAGGGCCGCACCCTTCAGGAAGTTCAGCGCATCGCGCGCCGGGTTCCCGCGCGTGGCCAACAGCACAGAGACCAGCCCTGCCCAGGTGGCGGCGGCACCGCCCGACGACCATTCGGAAGCATACCAGAATGCGTTGACCAGGCTGACCGCGGCCATCGTCCGTATGGCGTTGTTGCCCGCGATCCGCCAATCCCGGTCGATGGCGAGCGGCTGCGACCGGGCCCGCTTCGTGCCGATACGACGGCTCCGGCTACGATGCCCTTTGCGCAACATCCGTGCCGTGGCGAGGGTCCGGCGGAGCCGCCAGCCGACACCCGGCCGATCCCACGCCAGCAGCAGGTCGGCCGTCTCCCTCTCCGCGGAAGGCAACCGTGCCTCCAGCAGGCCGGACGCCAGCACGCCAAGCAGTGCGGGCGCGGCGTTCTGGGCGGGACGGCCACCCTGCTTCAACGACGGGTGCTCGACCAGCGCATCCGTGATGGTCGTGTCGAGCGCCAGGACAAGCTGCACGGGCGCGGCGCCCCAGTCACCCCGGTCCCGTCCGGACCGCCACCACTCGGCGCAGGCGCGCACCGCCGCATCCAGCTTGTCCGCCAGGCCGGTCCGCACCGCGCCGACGCCTGTCGCCACCAGCGCGGCCGAGGCATAGGCGCAGGCGATCCCCAGCAGCAGGGCGGAGCAACGGTCCACGGCAGTGAGAAACACCGATTGCGGCTGGGAGACATCGCTGAGTGTCACGATCGGGACGGTGAACCCGATCAAGGCAAAGCCATATGAATCCTGCCGACGCGCCGTGCTTGCCAGCATGGTCGCCATGCCGAGCCACAAGGCGAGCAGCACGTCGAACGCGAGGGTATCCTGCGCGAAGGCGGCGGTGATCGCCAGGGATGCGACAGTCCCGATGAGCGTGCCGACCGCTCGCCATGCGGCTTTCTCCAGCGAGCTGGCCCTGGTGGCGAGCGACACCGACAACACCGTCCACGCGGCCCATTCCGGCCGCGCGAGCTCGAATTCCATGGCCAGATACAGCGCCACAACGACGGTCAGCCCGAGCCGGACCGCCTCGGCCGCTTGCTCCGGCCACCAGGCTGGCAAACCACTTTCCTGACCGACGGTGGCACGGCTTCGTAGGTCATGTTGTATCGTCGCTGGTAGGGTAGACTTTGAAATCGGGCGTCCTTCCGTTTGCAGCAGACAGCTTCCTAAATCACATTAGCATCCTTTGCCGTTGCTCTTACCTCGGAATTCGACCTGGCTGTTGCACAGCGGCCTGCAGCCAGGGCTTGGCCGGGCCGTCCGCCACGCGGCCGAAGCCGGCGGAGGCCAAGCCGCAGCCGCAGCGGTCGCGTCCACCATTTCGGACTCGTACACGCGTGATGGACGTGTTCGAGGCCTCTCACGAGCATGTTTGGGACTGCAGGGTCGGGTGACGAAACAACTGTCTCGACTGAGAGGAAACTACTCCGATCAGGCTTCGAACACGCTGGCGTGCTCGGGTTGGAAAGACAATCCTACTGTGGCGCCGCGGTCGAGGCCGTCTGCTTCGCCTGCAGCTGCCTGGCGCAGGGCGGTGCATGTGCTGCCATCGAGCAGGCGCAGCAAATAGCGTCGTGCATTGCCGAGGTAAATCACGTCTTCCAGCGTCGCCGGGATCCCGGTGCCAACGCCCACTGCCATGCGCTCCGGCCGCACCGCCACCACCACGCTCCGTCCAGGCTGCACCCCGTGCGGGTTCGCGGCAGGACATGACTGGCCACGAAGGTCCACCTGCGCCAGCCCGGCCGTGCTATCCCGCAGCTCGCCAGCCAGGAAGTTCATCTCTCCCACGAACCCGGCGACGAAGCGCGTGGCAGGGCGCTCATACAGCTCCGCCGGGGTGCCGACCTGCTCCACCCGGCCGGCGTTGAACACGGCGATACGATCGCTCATGGTCAAGGCCTCTTCCTGATCATGGGTGACATACAGGACGGACATGCGGCGTTGCCGGTGCACAGCCATGATTTCGAGCTGCATCTGCTCGCGCAGCTTCTTGTCCAGCGCACCCAAAGGCTCGTCCATCAACAGCAGGGCCGGGCGATAGACCATGGCGCGGGCCAGCGCCACGCGCTGCTGTTGCCCGCCGGAGAGCTGCCGGGGCAGGCGGTCACCGTGCGCGGGTAGGTTCACCAGCCGCAGCGCACCGTCCACTTGCCGGCGGATCTCGGCCTTGCCCACACCGCGCAATTCGAGCGGAAAAGCGATGTTGCGGGCGACGCTCATATGCGGGAACAGGGCATAGTGCTGGAACACCATGCCGATGTCCCGCCGGTAGGGCGGCAAGCGGTTCACCGGCGTGCCGTTCAGCACCATGCGCCCACGATCCGGCTGCTGCAGCCCGGCAACCATCATCAGCGTCGTGGTTTTGCCCGAGCCGGACGGGCCGAGGAAGGTCATGAACTCCTCCGGCCGCAAGGTCAGGTCCAGGTCGTCGACTGCCACGTGGCCCCCGTATTCCTTGCGGATGCCGCTGAGTTCGAGCACGGGTGTCATGGTTTCCTTTCCGTGGTTCGGCGCCGCAACAGCCCCTCGGCCCCGAGGGCCAGGAAAGCGAACACGAAGCAGAGCGTCGCGATGGCGGCGACTGTCGGGTCGAAGTCGCCACGGACATTGGACCACATCTGCACCGCCACCGGCCGCAGCCGCGCCGTGCTGACGAACAGCGACACGATCAGCTCGTCGAACGAGACAACCATCGCGAACAGCAGCCCAGACAAGACGGCCGGAGCCAGCAACGGCAAGGTGACCCGGCGGAACGCCGCCCAGGGCGGGGCACCGAGCGTGGCCGCCGCGGCTTCCAGCCGCGGATCAAGCGTGCGCAAGGCGGAGCCGACGGTCGCGACCACGTAAGGCAACACCAGGATGGTGTGCGCGGCGATCAGCCCGGGCAGCGTGCCGTTCAGCCCCAAGCCGCGATAGACGCCGAAAAGCGCCGCCGCCGTGATGATCCCGGGAACGATGATGGGCAGCATGAGAACGCCAGTCAGCAGTGCGGCCCCGGGTACCTCGCCCCGCTGTAGCCCGAGCGCTGCCGCCGTGCCCAGGACGGTGGCCAGCGAGGCAGCCGGAACCATCACCTCGAAGCTCACGCCGATGGATTCCGTCCAGTTCGGGTCGGAGAACAGGTGGTCGTACCAGCGCAACGACAGGCCCGGCGGCGGGAATCGCAGGAACTCCCCCGCGCTGAACGAAATGATCACCACGATCGCGAGCGGCGCCAGCAAATAGAGCCCAACCAGCGTGCACACTGTTGCGCGGGCGGCCCGCCAGCCGCCCATGCCGTCGCCCTTCATCGTGCCACTGCCTTCAGCCCGACCGTGGCTTGCAACAGAGCAAGCATGACGGCCGTCACCGCAAGCAACACGAGGGAAAGGGCGCCGGCCACCCCCCAATTGCCGAAATCGGCGATCTGATTCTGGATCAATTGCGCGATCATGATCTGCCGTGGACCGCCCAACAGCGCCGGAGTGACGAAATAGCCGAGCGTGCTGATGAAGACGAGTGTTGCCCCTGTCAGCACACCAGGCAGCGTGAGCGGAAGATACACCCGAAGGAACGCCCGCACTGGCGTGGAACCGAGGGTCAGCGCGGCCTGCATGTATACCGGCTCGATGCGTGACATCGTGGCATACATAGGGAAGATCACGAAGGGCAGCAGCACCTGGACGGCGCCGAGCATGACGCCGGTGAGATTGTACAGCAGCGGCAGAGGCTCGCCGATCAGCCCAATGCCGGTGAGCAGGGCGTTGATCGGTCCCGTGCGCTGCAGCAGGATCACGGTCGCGAAGCTTCGCACCAGCAGGCTGGTCCAGAATGGCACCAGCACCAGGAATATCAGCCAGCGCCGCCGGCGCGGCGTGCCATAGGCCATCGCATGCGCCACCGGGTAGCCGAGCACCACGCAGATCGGCGTCGCCACTGCGCTGATCACCACCGTGTTCAGCAGTACCCGAAGGTAGATCGGCCGATCCCAGAGCAGGACGAAGTTCTCAAGCCCCGGCCGGGGCTGGGTGAAGGCGCGGGCGAGCAACCAGCCGACTGGGCCGAGAAACACCACTGCCAGCACAAGAAGCGCTGGCAAGGCGAGTGCAGAGCCTCGGTTCACTCAGGCCAGCTTCCAGGCGGCCCAACGCTCCCGGTTCGCTTTTAGATGGTCGCGCCAATACGCGGCATCGATCACGAACCCCTTCTCCGCGTTACCCGGCGCGGTCGAGAGCCACGGCTGGATCTTCGGGTCGATGTCCTTGAACGCCTGCGGGTTGGTCGGCGAGTAGGCGATCAGGTTGGCCAGCTTGGCTTGGTTGGCCGCGTCGGTCATGGTGTTGATCAGCGCCATCGCCCCCGCCATCTGGCGGCTGCCATGGGGGACCACGAGGTAGTCGACCGACTGGATGTTCTGTTCCCACGAGATGCCGATCGGCGCGCCCTTCTTGTTGGCGTCGTAGGCCCGGCCATTCAGGATGCAGCCCAGGTTGACCTCGCCATCGACGAACAGCTGCTGGCTCTGCGAATTTGTGGCCCAGAAGATGACCTGGGATTTGATGGTATCGAGCTTCTTCAGCGCGCGGTCGACATCCAGCGGATACAGCTTGTCGGCGGCCACGCCATCGGCCAGCAGTGCCGCCTCCAGCGTGGCAACGGGATTGTCGCCGAAGGTCCGCTTGCCCGGGAACCGCTTGAGGTCGAACACGTCGGCCCAAGTCTTCGGCTCCTGTCCGGCCGCATAGGCCTTGGTGCTGTAGCCGAGGTTGTACGACCACACGATACAGCCGACACCGTAATCGTTGACGTATTGCGGTGAGATCTGGCCTGTGTCGACGACGGCTTTGTCAATCTTCTCGAACATGGTGTCGCCGATGCCGGCGTAGAGGAAGTCGATGGTGACATCCACCACGTCCCAATCCGGCGCACCACCCTCGATCATGGCGCGGAACTTGGCCGCGTCCATCGGGCCATCCTGCACCACGCGCGCTCCAGTGGCCGTGCTGAACGGCTCGCAATACGAGACCCGCTCGGCATCCTGGTAAGAGCCGCCCCAACTCGCGAACACCACCGTCTTGCCCTTCAGCTCGGTCGCGGCCTGTGCGGCACTGCCGGCCGCCACCCCCGCCACGGCAGCCAGCCCCGCTCCGAGCCGGACGAGATCACGTCGTGTGAGCGTGGCGATACGATCGGCCGTCATGTCTTCGCTCCTTGGATGGTGGACCAATGCTTAGGGCAAGCCTTGCAAGTTCTCACGCAGCGTGCGGCCGGTGTATTCCTTGCGGTACAGGCCGCGCCGCTGCAATTCCGGCACGACGCTGCGGCAGAACTCCTCGAACATGCCGGGGAACATCGTGGGCGCCAAGACGAAGCCGTCGCAGATGCCCGCCTCAAACATCTGCTGAAGGGCGTCGGCGATCATGGGTGCGGTGCCGACGATCTCCTTGCCCTCGCGCCGCTTGACGACGGCCTGCTCGAAGGTCAGACCCTCCGCCTTCATCGTCTGCGACAAAAGCTGCTCGGTGCCCTTCATGCCCTGGTTGCCCTGCAGATCGGCCAGCGAGGCGCCTTTCGCCAATTTCGTCAGGTCCACGCCCAGTCCGCTCGACGATGACGCCCGGCTGAGCTCGGGGTCGATCAGGCCATTCAGGTAATCGGCCCGCTCCTCCGCGATCGACAAGGTCTCCCCCAATACCACGCTGACGGCGGGCAGCACCGCGCAGTCCTGTGGCGCCCGGCCCTTGGCGATCAGGCGCTGCTTCATGTCCTGGTAGAACTCCAGCATCTCCGGCGCGCCGCGCTGGATGGTGAACACCGCCTCCGCCCAGCGTGCGGCAAATTCCCGCCCCCGGTCGGAGCTGCCGGCCTGCATGATGACCGGGCGACCCTGCGGGCTGCGCGGGATAGAGAGCGGTCCACGCGACTTGACCCAGCGCCCGGCGTAGTTCGCGTAATGCACCTTGGACGGATCGGCGAGGATGCCGGCCTCCTTGTCCAGCACCATGGCATCGGCGTCCCAGCTGTTCCACAGCGCGGAACACGCCTCCAATACCTCGTCGGCCCGGTCGTAGCGTTCCTCCCGCGGCGGCAACTGGTCCATGCCGGCGTTCATCGCTTCGAGGTCGGTTGCCGAAGTCACGACATTCCAGGCGACCCGGCCCTTGCTCATGGCATCCAGCGAGGCAAGCCAACGGGCCAGGTGGTAGGCGGTATGGAAGGTGGTGGAAAGCGTCGCTCCCAGGCCGAGATGCGTGGTCGCCGCCGCCATCACCGGCAACACCACCGTCGGGTCTAGAAAGCTGATTTGGCCGCCACGGCGGACATAGGCATCGAAGCTGCCCTGATGCACGTCATACAGGCCGAACAGGTCTGCGAAGAAACAGCCATCGAACTTCGCAGCCTCCAGCACCCGCGCGATGTGCTGGTAGCGGCCGGGATCGAGGATGTCGTCCAGCGTCGATTCCGGGTGCCGCCAGCCACCATTATGCATGGCGGTGGGCCCGGTCTTGAGATAGGCGACAAGATGCATCTGGCGCTGGGACATGGGCTTGCCTTCAATCCTGCCTGCTGCATAAGCGGGCCATGCCCCGCACGGGCGGCCCGGCGCCGAGGCATCTTGGCACCATGTCGGCACGCGGCATCGGCGGAGCGCTGATGAGCGGCACACCAGCCTGTTCGAGCAGGTCCTTGCGCGTCATCCCACAGCGGCCATGAGGCTGGCTCCGTCTCGATCTGTTTCGAGTTACCGTGTGTACGCCCCATCATGCAAGGACGATTATGGCGCCCGATCGAAATGAGCAGGAAGGTTCAACCCTGCCAAGACGGCCGAACATGAGTGCATACGCTGTAATGTCCCAGCAGCGGCGTGGCGTCGGGCCGCATGGCACCAGAATCCTGCAGGGCCATGAGCCTGCGATCCGTGGGGTGCCGGATCAGGCAGGCTTGAACGAACCAGCCCGGTCGAACATCACGCTCCAGGCTGCAAGGCGATCATTTTGCGCAACACGAACATGATCGCCAACCGTTCTGCCGGATTCAGCTGTCCCATGGTCAGTTCGCTGATCTGTTTCGCCGTTGCCGTCACTTGCTCCACCAGGGAAAGCCCGCCGGCGGTGATGACCACGATCGTCTTACGGCGATCCGCGGGATCGGTCTGAAACCCGATCAGGGCGCGCTTGCCCAGTCGCTCGATGATGCCCCGGATGGTTGCCTGGTCGATTCCAGTCGCGTCGATCAGGCCGGTCTGCGAACACGGTCCGCTGTCGCGCAAGGCACACAGCGTGACGAATTGCGTCGAAGTCAGGTTCAGTCCGGCCGTGTTCGCCTGGAAAATGGCAAGGTGCCGCTGATAGGCCCGTCGCAGCAGATGCCCGATCTGGTCCGAGAAGACGTATCGTTCAACTTCGGCTGTATCCAGCCTGGCCCTGTTCGAAGCGTTCAATCTGTCACTCCTGCTGGTCTGAGTCATGGGCATGGTCCGGCCATCCGATCCAGCCGCACCAGGATAGTGGCGGCCGGTATGGCCCGCATGCCTGCCTGCTGACTTTCCGCGGCCAATTCCACAACGCCAAGCTTTTGAACATGGAAAGAGGGGCTACGCTATAACCGGATCGGGAGCGCAAAGGTGGCGCAGCAGCGGAAAACACGGTGATCCGGGCCGAGGTTGGCGGCGCCCGTCGGTGAACCGTACGTGTGGGACAGCTACGATGAAACGGTGGAGGCTTGCTGCACCGCGTGGAACGTTTTCATCAGCGACATCTCGCGGGCGTGCCGGGAGCCTTGGCGATTTCGCGTACGCCTGCGGTCACCACCGCCCACCGCGAACCATGGCGCGGTAGCCGAAGAATGGGAGTGCTGCAAAGCCCAGGCCGATCCAAAGCAGTCCGAGCACATCGCTCCAGTCGGCCCAGATCGTATCGGCCCGTGCCGTGCCGGACGGGTCCTCCGCCAGGTACGCCACCGGGACGCGGGCGCCGAGCGGACGAGACACATCGCCGTTCTGCGTGAACTCGACCGCGGCTCCATCCGCAGTGACGAAACGAATGCGAGGGTGATCCTGCGGGTCAGCGATCGTGCCGACGACATGGGTGGCCCTGGACAGGAAGTCGGCCGTCCGATGCCCGTCCAGCACCGCCGCAAGCAAAATGGCAAAGCCGACCAGGCAGAGCATGACCGTCGCGGCATTCCAAGGCTGGGGCGCACCCGGCGGTATCTCGGCGACCGCCACGGGCGGCGTTGTGCGTCCTACGCGAGAAAGAGCACGCGGCAGCCCCAGCGCAGCAGACACGAGCAACGCGCAACCGAGCCATAGCTCCAGCCATCCTTCGTAGAGCACGGCATCGTCGATGTCCTCTCCCTGCAACGCGAACAGTTTCGGCAGCAGGTCCAGAGTCGGGACCGGAGCCGGGACGCTGGTTGCCCATACGATGCGGATGGCCGTCGCAGCGATTGTGAGGCCGAGTAGGCTAGCTGCGATGCCGAGCAGGCGTTTTCGGCGCAACGGTGCTGCCTGCGCCGTGGTCCCGACCGCGGCCAGGATGCCGACCAAGGCAGCGGTCCCGACTGCCTGCGGTCCAAAGGCGGGCGGTTCGGGGAACAACGCTGCGAATGGCGCCGCCGCGAACATCAGGAGCATGCCGACCACGGTCGCATCCAGCCAACGGCTCATTTACGCAGCAGTGCTCCCAAACCAGCAGGCTGTGCGCATCGCATACGCGTCGCCACGCTGATCAAACCACCCGTCAGGTCATCGCGCTCCGCGACCGCAAACGCGTCGGGGCGGCACCCGTGAAGATGCCGCCCCGACCGTCCACACTTCGTTTCAGCCAAGCAAGCCTGGTGTCACGTCAAGTCGTAGCGGTCGGCGTTCATCACCTTATTCCACGCCGCCACGAAGTCCTTGACGAACTTCTGCTGGGAGTCAGTGCTGGCATAGACCTCGGCAAGGGCGCGCAGCTGCGAATGCGAGCCGAAGATCAGGTCGACACGGGTGCCGGTCCAGCGCGCTTCCTTGGTCTTGCGGTCGCGGCCCTCATACACGTTCTCGGAGGCGGTCGGCTGCCACTCCAGGCCCATGTCAAGCAGGTTGACGAAGAACTCGTTCGTCAGCTTCCCAGGCTGGCTGGTGAAGACGCCGTGCTTGGACCCGCCGGCGT
Organism: uncultured Acetobacteraceae bacterium; assembly: GCA_964244585.1. Lineage (GTDB taxonomy): Bacteria > Pseudomonadota > Alphaproteobacteria > Acetobacterales > Acetobacteraceae > LMUY01. The sequence continues at coordinate 198,733 of CAXTJM010000002.1, forward strand.
TGACGCCCAGCACCCGCAAGCCGCCGACCAGGACGGTCATCTCCGGTCCGGTCAACCGCAGCAGCTCCGCCCGGTCCACCATCGCTTCCTCGGGCGCCATGAACTGCGCGCCCTCGTAGTGATTGCGGAACGCATCGGCGGTCGGCTCCAGCGGAGCGAAGGAGGCGGCGTCGGTCTGCTCCTGCGACGCGTCCATTCGGCCCGGCGTGAACGGCACCTTGATGTCGGTACCGGCGTCCTTGGCCGCCCGCTCGACTGCCGCGCACCCGCCGAGGACGATCAGGTCGGCGAGCGAGACCTTCTTGCCGCCGGACGCCGAGGCGTTGAACGCGGCCTGCACAGCCTCGAATTTCTGCAGCACGGTCGCCAACTCGGCCGGGTTGTTCACCGCCCAATCCTTCTGCGGCGCCAGCCGGATCCGGGCGCCGTTGGCGCCGCCGCGCTTGTCCGAGAACCGGAACGTCGAAGCGGACGCCCAGGCGGTCGAGACGAGTTGCGGCACCGACAGCCCGGTGGCGAGGAGCTGGGCCTTGAGCGCTTCGATCTCCTGCTCCCCGATCAACGGATGATCGACGGCCGGGATCGGATCCTGCCAGATCAGCGTCTCCTTGGGAACGAGCGGGCCGATGTAGCGCTGGATCGGACCCATGTCACGGTGGGTGAGCTTGAACCAGGCGCGGGCGAACGCGTCCGCGAACTCGTCCGGATGTTCGTAGAACCGCCGCGAAATCTTCTCGTACGCCGGGTCCATCCGCAGCGCGAGATCCGAAGTCAGCATGGTGGGCAGACGCTTCTTGGACGCATCGTGCGCGTCCGGGATGTCCGCCGGGGCGTCCTTCGCCTGCCACTGGTAGGCGCCGGCCGGGCTCTTCGTCAGCTCCCACTCGAACTTGAACAGATTGTCGAAATAGTGGTTGCTCCACCGCGTCGGCGTCTGCGACCAGGTGACCTCCAGGCCGGCGGTGATCGTGTCGGCGCCGAAGCCCGTGCCGTGCTTGCTGCGCCAGCCCAGACCCATGTCCTCGATGACGCTGCCCTCCGGTTCCGGCCCGACGAAGGACGGGTCGCCCGCGCCATGCGTCTTGCCGAAGGTATGGCCGCCGGCGATCAGGGCCACCGTCTCTTCGTCATTCATCGCCATGCGCGCGAAGGTCTCGCGGATGTCGTGCGCCGAGCCGAGTGGGTCCGGCTTGCTGTTGGGGCCTTCCGGATTGACGTAGATGAGGCCCATCTGCACCGCGCCGAGCTTGCTCTCAAGCTGGCGTTCGCCGCTGTAGCGCTCATCGCCCAGCCAGGTGCCCTCGGGGCCCCAATACAGTTCTTCCGGCTCCCAGGTGTCGGCGCGGCCGCCGGCGAAGCCAAAGGTCTTGAAGCCCATCGATTCCAGGGCGACGTTGCCGACCAGGACGAACAAATCGGCCCAGGACAGCTTGCTGCCGTATTTCTGCTTGATCGGCCACAGCAGGCGGCGACCCTTGTCGAGGTTCGCGTTGTCCGGCCAGCTATTCAGCGGCGCGAAACGCTGCTGCCCGCCGCCGGCGCCGCCACGGCCATCGGTGGTGCGGTAGGTGCCGGCGCTGTGCCAGGCCAGCCGGATGAACAGGCCGCCGTAATGGCCGAAATCGGCCGGCCACCAATCCTGGGAGTCGGTCATCAGGGCATGCAGGTCTTGTATGACGGCGTTCAGGTCAAGCGTTTTGAACGCCTCGGCATAGTCGAACGTCTTGTCCATCGGATTGGCCCGCGGCGAATGCTGGCTCAGCGTGTTGAGGCTCAGCCCTTCCGGCCACCAGTCCCGGTTGCCGCGGCGCGAACTCGTGCGTGGGCTCCCGTGCGCGACCGGGCAGCCGCCCGCGGCCTTGTTGTCGGTCATGCCATCCATGCTGTCTCTCCTGTCATATCGGTCAGTTCCATTCTCCCGACGGCGCCTGCGCTCTTGCGACGCCCGGCGGAACGTATCCGTCCGGTTACCAACGCCCGGCACTCTAGCGCCGGCACACCCCGCTGGGAAATCGATTGTACGCACAAAGGCGATTGGCCCTATCGATCAATCGGCAGGGTCAGACGCGGTGGACGCCTCGCGGCAGATGGTCGCGCAGGGTGTCCGCCAGCAGGTGGATGTCATGCAGCCGGGGATAACTGCGGCGCCATGCAAGGCCGATGCGCCGCCCCACCCCAGCCTCCAGCGGCCGCATCGAGACGGTGCGGGCGCGGGTGTCGCTGCATGCCATTGCCGGCAGCAGCGTGCTCCCCAGGCCCGTCGCCACCATCTGCAAGATGGTCTCGAGGCTGGTGGCGCGGAAATCCCCCTCGACATCGCGGCCGGTCGTCCCGCAAATCGCCAAAGCCTGGTCGCGCAGGCAATGGCCTTCGGTCAGCAGCAGCAGCCGCTGCCCGCGCAGATCGTCCTCCTTCATGATCCTGGCAGCGCCGGGTTTGCGGCCCTTGGGCTCGGCGAACCAGAACGGCTCGTCGAACAAGGCGAGCGTCTCCAGGCGGTCATCGAGAACCGGCAGCGCGACGAGCGCGGCGTCAAGCCGGTGGGACCCGAGCCGCTCCAGCAGAGGGGCCGTCAGGTCCTCGCGTACCGTCAGCCGCAGCCCCGGATAGGCCTGCTTCAGCGCGGGCACCAGCCACGGCAGGAGGTAGGGGCCGAGCGTCGGGATGATGCCGAGGCTGAACCCTCCGGCCAACGGCCCGGAGATATGCTGCCCGGCACTGGCGATGGCTTCCACACCCGCTAGGACCTGGCGCGCGCGCTCCGCAATGTCCGCACCGATGGCCGTGACGCTCACCGACTGCGTCGTGCGCTCGAACAACGTCACGCCAAGTTCGGTCTCGAGCTTCTTGATTTGCGTGCTGAGGGTCGACTGGCCGATATCGCAAGCGGCGGCGGCACGGCCGAAATGACCGTGGTCGGCAAGGGAGACGACGTAGCGCAAGTCCTGCAAGGTCACGCATGCGATCCATCGGCTGTATCAATTGAAGCCTGGCGTTTGATTGCTGCGCCGATCGGGCGAGCCGGTCAAGCTCACGCATGCCGGGGTAGGGTCCGGATCGGACTGCCGGCTTTGCAGGGCGATCTTCTGCGACACCGAAAGCAACTATAAGCTCGAAACGACCAGATTCGGAGAAGGCCGCTGTGAGACACGAGCAAGCCGGATTGAGGGTCATCGTGCTGCACGGCGCGCATGGCGGGCCTGATACGAACTGGTTCCCCTGGCTCCACGCCGAACTGGCTGCGGCAGGCATCGAGGTGCTGCGTCCTCGATTCCCCACTCCGCAGGGCCAATCCCTGGCCTCGTGGCTTACCGCCTACGATCGCGCTGTGAACACCTTGCCCTCCGCACCCACCATCCTCGTCGGCCATAGTTTGGGGGTCGCATTCGCCCTCCGGGTGGTCGAGAGAGCGGCCGAGCCATTTGCCGGTCTGCTCCTGGCGGCTGGCTTCATCGGCGCACTCGGCTTGCCGGATTACGATCCCATCAACCAATCCTTTTTCGCCGTGCCATTCGATTGGGCCGGCATCCGCGAGCGTAAGGGACGCGCGTGCCGCTGCTGGGCGGGGGATGACGACCCCTATGTTCCCCTGCCGCGTTCACGGGGCGTGGCCGACCACTTGAACGCTCCGCTCGAAGTACTCCACGGGGGCGGCCATCTGAACAGCGAAACGGGATGCAACGCTTTCCCGCAGTTGCGAGACGCCATCCTCGCTGAACACGCCGGCAGAGGAGGCTGAGTGATGCCTCCCTACCGAGCCGGTCGTCTGGTCCTGTGCTGCCCCCATGACGGTAAAAGGGCGATTGCAGCAGACGGATCGTCACCAAGCTGCCGCAAATTGCCCTCAAGACCGACGCCACACAGACAAGGGTCGATCATGCGTAGCATCATCTCCGTAACATCGATGGCCGGTGCGTTGTGCCTCACGGCGATCTCGCTTGCCCCCTCACCGGCCGCGGCCCAGCGCTTCGGCGGTTTCGCGCGGGACTATGGCGGCTATCGCGGCTATGGGTTCGCCCCGGCCTTCGGCTATGGCTTCCGGGGCGGGTTCTACGGCGGCTATTACGCGCGTCCCTACTACGTGGCGCCGCCCGTCGTGTACCTGCCGCCACCCGTCCTGTATCAACCCCCCGTGGAAGCCTATGTGCCGCCTGGCCCGGTGCGGCGCGCCCGTCCGCGGCCGGCAGTGCATCATGCCGCAGCGCAATGCATCAGGCTTCCCGCGGCAAGCCCGGCTGTCCCCGCCGCACCTGTGCCGGCGCCCGGGCCGCAGCACGACGTGTATCCGCCGGAGGCGCCGTGACGCCCGGATGCCGGGCGCTGCCGGAGTAGCCTCTGGTCTACCCGGCAGTGTCCAGCGCGGGACGCTGCAGGCGCCGCACCGTCTCGGCGTCGGGGCAGAGCCCCCAACCGGGCGTATCCGGCACCGTGACGCGGCCTCCATCGCAGCGCGGGGCGTCGGGAAACAGCTCCGCCCACAGGGCCAATTGGCCCACCGGCCATTCCAGCAACGTGCCGGGCACTTCGAGGGCGGCCAGCAAATGGAGGTGCACCAGGACGTTCAGCCCCGTGGTGAAGGAGTGGCTCGCCACCCCAAGCCCCTGGTGCAGCGCCGCTTGCCCGGCCGCGTAGGCCGCGAGCAGGCCGCAACGCGTGGCGTCGGGCTGGAGCACGTCCACGCAGCCACCGTCCAGCAGGGCCATCAGCCCGCGCAGCCCGCATTCGCCTTCCCCGGCGGCGATCGGCACGGGACTCCCGGCACGCAGCGCTGCCTGGCCGGGCAGGTCGTCGCGGTCCAACGGCTCCTCCACCCAGCCAAGCCCGTAATGGGCGAAGCCTTGCATGCGCCGGGCGGCGGTTGGGGCATCCCAGGCCTGCGCCGCGTCCACCATCAGCGTCCTGCCGCCGACCGCGTCGCGGGCAGCATCCAGGAACGCGCAGTCGCCCGCCTCGGTCGCGCCGAATGGCGGCCAGCCGATCTTGAACGCGTCGAAGCCATCCTGGAGCTCGGCAACGAGCCGTGCATGCGTCCGATCCGGGGTGGCCCCGACCTTTCCACTGGCGTAGGCGCGGACCGTGCGCTCCGGACGGCTGGTGAGCAGGCGGCACACCGGCACGCCCAGGCGCTGGCCCGCCAGGTCCCACAGCGCCAGCTCGGCCGCGGCGATCGCCTGCGCCACCGCGCCGTCGCGGCCGATCCACTGCGTGCCCCGGTCCATCCGGCGCCGCAACGCCGCCACGTCCGACGCGTCCGCACCCGTCAGGATGCAGCGGAGGCCCTGGGCGCTGACATGGGTGAACGGCGCGTTCACCGCGGCGCGCAGGATGAACGGGCTGCCATGCGCCTCGCCCCAGCCTTCGTGGCCGTCCTCGGTCCTGATCCGCAGCAGGAAGCAGTGCTCCGCCCGCGCGCCCGGCGCATCGGCCGGCCGCTCCAGGAAGACTCCGTCGACGGCCTCGATCCGGCTCATGCTGTCCCGAACCAGCGGTGATACGCCGCGTCGTAGAAGCCGTCGGCCCGGCGCGCCGCGATCACGGCGTTCACCGCCGCCACCAGGTCCGGGCTGTTCCTGGGGAACACCGCCGCCAGCTCGCCGCCTGCGTAGTTGCCAGTCAGGCGCAGCGGCGCCCGCGTCTCACGGATGAACGCCGCCGCCCCGCCCCTGCCCACGACGGCCGCATCCGCCTGCCCGGCCTGCACCGCCAGCATCACCTCCGGCAGGCCGGGCAGCCGCATCAGCGTCCCCGCCCGGGCATTGTCGCGGGCGAACTGGTCCTGCACGGACCCGGCGGCCGCAGCCACCCGCAAGCCTTGCAGGTCGCCGATGCCGGTCACGGCCGTGTTGCTCGCGCGGACGGCCACCGCCACGTCGTCCATCCCGTATGGCGCAGAGAAGTCGAACACCGCCGCACGCTCGGGCGTGATGCGGATGGCGGACAGGGCGCAATCGAATTGGTGCGCGATCAGGCCGGGAAGGATGCCCTTCCAGTCCAGCCGGATGAACCCGGCCCGAACGCCCAGCCCGGCCGCGATCGCACGGCCCCAATCGATGTCGTACCCCTGCAAGTCCATCCCGTCGGTCGCAAAGGTATAGGGCTTGTTGGCCCCCGTGGTCGCGATGCGAAGGACGCCGGCAGCCTTCACTTGGTCCAACGCGGTCCTGGCACGGGCAGGACCGGCTCGTACTGCCACGCCGCCGCCCAGCATGGCCAGCAGGTGGCGCCGGGAGATCCGGGCACGGGGCGTCACCGTCGCCCGTTCATCATATAGAACGGCTCCCGGACGTCCAAATGGGTCAGGATTTCGGCCTGCCAGGCATGGACGTATGGGCGCAACGTGCGCATCCGCTCGGCCCTGGCCGGGTCGGGCGGCGCGGCGCGATGGCGTGCGACATAGGCAAGCACTTCGCGGTTGAGCGCGTCCTCGTCGATCGTCGTCACGTGGCGGTCGCGCACCACCACCCGCCCGGCCACCACCACGTCGCGCACCTGGGCGCCCTTCGCGCGCGCCACCAGAAGGTCCGGCACCGGCAGGTCGGCGGTGGTCCAGGGGTCCCGCAACATCTCCGCCGTGTCGAGCACCAGCATGTCCGCGAGCTGCCCGGCCGCCAAGGTGCCCAGCCTGCCGCCGTAGCCGATCGCCTCGGCCGCATTGACCGTGCCGGTGGCGAGCCATTCGGTCGCGGGTAGGCGCGTCTCCTCGTCCAGCCCGAAGCCGGGGACCCGGTGCAGCACGGAGGCGAGCCGCAATTCCTGGAACGGGTCGTCGTCATCGTTGAGGCTCTTGTCATCGATGCCTATCGCGACGCGCACCCCGGCGCGCATCATGTGCCACACCGGCGCGATCCCGTTGCGGACATGCAGGTTGCAACTGGCATGGTGGGTGATCCCGGCGCCCGCCTCGGCCAGCAGGGCGATGTCGTGCTCGCTGAGCCACACTGCGTGGCCCAGCGTGAGGTTGGGCGCCAGCAGCCCATGGTCGCGCAGGAACGCCACCAGCGACTTGCCGTACGCCTTGAACCCGAACGCGCGCTGGTGCGGCGTCTGCAGCGTGTGGATGTGCACCGGCAGGCCGCCGAGCTGGCGCGCCCGGTCGCGCACGCGGTGCAGGAACCGCTCGGTCGTGCCATGCGCCCAGGATGGCGCCAGCAGCACGCGCGTGGCGCCGTCCGGTCCGGTCTCGAACGCCTCGCGCAGCGCCTCGAACTGGTCGAAATAATCGTGCTCGATCCTGTCGGCGTCGTAGCTGAGCGTCGGCCGCATCCACTCCGCCAGGTCGGGCGGCAGGGAGCGGAGGAAGCCCGGCTCGTCCGGCACGAAGCGGTTGCGGTTCCGCACCGCGGGCGAGTAGGCCAGGCGGATGCCGCTTGCCCGATAGGCGCTGATCGCCTTGCGCGCTTCGCCGGTCGCGCCGGGTCCCTCGTCATTCCAGCCGGTGTGATGGATGGCGGTGCAGCCCATGCGCAGGTGCCGGACGGCGGTGAGCGCTGCGCATAGCTCGTTGGGGAGGTAGACCATGGACGACCAGTCCAGGAACGCGTTTTCCAGGTAGTCGTAGGGCACGCCCTTCTGGATCGGCGACAGGCCGCGCCCGTGGCTGTGGGCGTCGATCAATCCCGGCATGACCAGACGGCCGGCGCCGCCCAGCACCTCCGCGTCCGGGTGCGCCCGTTCCAGCACGGCGCGGGCGCCGGTCTCCGCCACGCGGCCGTCTACCACCAGCACCGCGCCATCGCGGATCACGGTGCCCGCGCGCGGATCGGTCAGCACGTGGTCGCCCGCCACGATCAGCATCGCATGCCCCCTGTTCGAAGCGGCGGCGGCTAAGGAGGCAAGCCGCATGCCACGTCGGCGCTATCCGCCGGATGTGCCATGGCAGCCATACTCCGGTCGCGCCGCCGCGGCGGCATTCGGCAAGGCGAGGCCGGTGAGGCCGGCTGCCCGCCCAATGCCGCGCCCGGCGCAGAACGCCGCGAGCCCGTCGATCACCTGAAGCATCGCCCTGGGATGGACGAACGTCGCGGTGCCGACCTGGACGGCATGGGCACCTGCCATCATGAACTCGACCGCGTCTTCCGCCGTGACGATGCCGCCGCAGCCGATCACCGGGATGCGCACGGCCTGGGCGCATTGCCATACCAGCCGCAGCGCGATCGGCTTGAAGCCCGGGCCGGAAAAGCCGCCCGGCCCGGCTCCAAGCCGCGGCCGCGCGGTCGCCACGTCGATGGCGAGCCCCAGTATGGTGTTGGAGACGACCAGCGCGTCCGCGCCCTCCGCCGCCACGGCGCGCGCGACGGACGCGATGTCGCCGGTGTTCGGGCTCAGCTTGACCCAAAGCGGCAAGCCTGTGCTGCGCCGCATGGCCGCCGTCGCCGCGGCGGCCGATCCGGGCGCCATGGCGAAGGCGCGGCCATCCTCCTCCAGGTTCGGGCAGGAGATATTGGCCTCGACCGCCGCGATCCCGGGCGTGCGCTCCAGGACGGCGCAGGCGGCCGCGAACGCCGCCACGCTGGGCGCCGACAGGCTGACCACCAAAGGAGGCGCGTGACGCCGCCAGTCCGGCAGCGCATGGGCCACGAAATCGTCCAGCCCCTTGCCGGGGATGCCGATGGAGTTGAGCACGCCGCCGGCGGTTTCGCACAGCCGCGGCACCGGGTTGCCGCTTCGCGCCTCCGGCGTGATGCTCTTGGTCACCAATGCGCCGAGGCGCGACAGGTCGAACACCTGCGCCATTTCCAGGCCGAACGTGCCAGAGGCCGGCATCACCGGATTGGCCAGCGCGACCGCACCGATCCGCACGCCGAGATCCACCGCGGTCACGGCAGCGCCGCCTGCAGGTCGAACACGGGGCCTTCGGTGCAGACGCGCAGATCGGCCAGCGAGCCATCCGCCTGGCGAATCGGCCGGACGCAGCAGAAGCACAGCCCCAACCCGCAGGCCATCTGCTGCTCCAACGCGACCTGGCCGGGGATGCCGGCCTCCGCGGCCAGTCCTTGCAGCAGGAGCAGCAGCCGGGCGGAGCCGCAGGTGAACACGGCATCGGGTCGTGACCGGGCGACATGCAGCCGCAGCAGGTCCGCCACCGCTCCGGGATCCGACGAGCCATCCTCGTCGAACACTGCCTGGATCCGCGCCCCCGAAATGCTGGCGAACTCCGCCGCCATCAGGTCCGGAGGCGCGCGGGCCGACAGGACGGCGTCCACCGCCATGCCACGCCTGGCAGCCACCGTCGCCAGGGGCGACAGGGTGGCGAGGCCGACGCCGCGGGCGACGATCAGGATGCGTCGCCAGGCCGGGTCCAGGTGGAACCCGGTGCCGAGCGGGCCGAGCGCCGTCACCGAGTCGCCCGGCCGCTTCGCCGCCAATGCCGCCGTGCCGCGTCCGGTGACGTTGAACAGGAATCCGAGCCGACCGGCTTCCTCGCGCCAGAGGCTCATGGGCCGCCGCAGGAACGGCAAGCCGCCACCCTCGCCGCAGAGCAGGTGGAAGAACTGGCCCGGCAATGGTCGCCCCGCCAGGTCCGGCGCGGCCAGCAGCAACCTGTGATAGCGCCTGCCGACCGGAACGCTCTCCAGCACCGGGAGCGGAGCGTCGATGATGGACAAGGCACCGGGTCCGAGATCCATGCGGTCATCCAGAGAAGTGGATCACTCCGGCTTGCGCCCGATCCGTCGTCACCATGGTCCAAGCCCGTGGACGACCATACCAGCCTGGACCCGGCGGGCAATCCCCGCGGATGGCAGGGTTGCGTCCCGGCGCCGCCTGGGGCGCTGGACAGTTCCGGCAATCCGGTGTGTGTGCCTTCAAAGGGGTTTCCACGGTATGAAGCGCGCGAGCAGCACAACCAAGCCGGCTGGACGGGCGAGCGCTCTGACCGCCGAACGCAACCGGAAGATGGCGGCGTCGGCGCATGCCTATGTCCGGGGCAGCACGGTCCGGTTCTACGAATGGCTGGAGGGATCGACGCGGTGCGTCCTCCCGGACGGGCCGGCCGTCTGGATCTGCGGGGACTGCCATGTCGGCAATCTCGGGCCCGTCGCCAGCACCGACGGCAAGCTCGCCATCCAGGTGCGCGACCTCGACCAGACCGTCATCGGCAACCCGGCGCATGACATGGTCCGGCTGGGCCTGTCGCTGGCCATGGCGGCCCGCGGCTCCGACCTGCCCGGGATCACCACGGCCCACATGCTGGAGCGCATGGTCGACGGCTACGAGGCGGCCTTCGCGCCGGAGGCGCAGGGCGAAACGCTTGACAGCGAGGCTTCCATGCCGAGGACGGTGCGGCGCGTGATGCGGTCCGCCGCCGGGCGGTCCTGGAAGCATCTCGCCGACGAGCGCATCGAGGGCGTCGAACCGGTCATTCCCCTGGGCAAGCGGTTCTGGCCGCTGACGGCGCAGGAGCGCCGGGCCGCCGAGAGCGCGTTTGCCGAGGACGCGGTGGTGCGGCTGGCGACCTCGCTGCGTTCGCGCGAGGACGACGCGCCGGTGCGCGTGCTGGACGCGGCCTATTGGCGCAAGGGCTGCAGTTCGCTGGGCCGGCTGCGGATGGCGGTGCTGCTCGCGGTGGGGGAGGGCCGCGCGGAGCGGCATTGCCTGATGGACGTCAAGGAGGCCATCGCAGCCGCCGCACCCCGCAACGCCGAGGCCAAGATGCCTCGCGACAATGCCGAGCGGGTGGTCACGGGCGCCCGGGCGCTCTCGCCGTTCCTGGGCCGTCGCATGGCGGCGACCCGCCTGCTGGAGAAGGCGGTGTTCGTGCGCGAACTCCTGCCGCAGGACCTCAAGCTCGAGCTGGAGCACCTCTCCATCGAGGAGGCGATGGGCGTCGCGGAGTTCCTGGCGCACGTGGTCGGACGGGGCCATGCCCGCCAGATGGACGATGGCGGCCGGGCGAAATGGCTCGCGGAATTGCAGAAGAACCGTTCGGCATCGCTGGACGCGCCCTCCTGGCTGTGGAACAGCGTGGTCGAGCTGGTCGCCACCCACGAGGCGGCCTACCTCCAGCATTGCCGCCGGTGGGCTCTGGCAGACGCGGCTTAGGGCGTGCGCAATGCAGATCCTGCGGAGTTATGCGAATCCGGCGGACAGGTTTCTATAGAGCTTTAGCCGGACAGCTTTACCAGCATGACGGCGAGTAGCGCTTGATTGCTGGAAATGCAGGGGCAGCCGGTTTCGGCATGAATCCGGGGGCACAAGTCGATAGCGCGGACGTTGCCGCACGGAATCCACAGCAGATCTGTAGCAGCCGCAGCAATTGCGGCGGCTGCGGCCCGCATGGTCGACTCCGGGGCCAACCTGGCAGCTTCGACGGCATTGACGACAGGCAGGCCTGCGATGGCGCTTATGGCGACGCCGCATGCTTCGGCATAGGCCTGTACAAGGGCGTTCACCCGTTCTGCCAGGGCGCGTCGGGAAGCTGCCGCAATCTGTAGCCGGCGTTCTCATATGAAGCGAACAGGCCTGGCCACGCGACGAACGCAGCGATGGTGCCGCCTTTCAACGCTTCCATCGACGTGATGCCGTAGCCGGTGGCCACGATCTTCACATCCTGCAACTCGGCTTGGTCGTCGTGCATGCGGGCGCCCACGAAGGCGCTGATCGCCGGTGATTCGGACGGCGGGCCGATAGCCTTGCCCTTCATGTCACCGAAGGTCTTGATCGGCGACGTGGGCAGCACGACAGCACCCCAATCTGCTTGCGCGCGATGTTATAGACGTATCGCAGCGGCGTTGGCTGCTGCGCTCCCACCGACAGCAGGGAGTCCGGCGAAACCTGGCCGAACTGCGCGTTGTTCGCCAACACGAGCTGGATGACCTGGCCGGTGCTGGGCGCAGTCTAGATGGTGACGTCCAGCCCCTCTTCCTTGAACCAGCCCATCTGCTGGGCGAACGGGCCATACGGTTCATATGACACGTCTTGGTCGGAGGTGGTCAGCACGATGGTAACCTTCGTCACATCCGCCGCATGCACGGCGAAGCTCGCGCAAAGGCTCACCGCGGAGGCCATCAGCAAAGGTCTAAGCGGACCTCGGCGTAGGCTCGCGTCGGGAGCCGTGCCTGTCATGTCAGTATCTCCAGAGCCTGGTGCGATTGCCATGAAAACGGGATCAGATGCTCACAAACAAGCAGATCACCGTAAACCTTTGCCTTCACGGCAGTTAGTTGCCTTCGAATTCCATTGTCGCACGGCTGGCATATGCCCACTCAAGTAAATGCCTGGATGGCAGCTGCTGGGCTCGACACACAGCACAGCTTGATGTCGTCGATCGACTAGGTGGCCGCCACGCAGGCTTTCAGCTGCCGCCGTCCACCGTCAGCCCGCCGGGGTTCCAATGTCAGTCGGAGTCGGCGCAGAGCCCCAGGTGTTGCAGATCCTGCAGGACATCGGCGTCGTCCGGCGGGATCGAAGCACACCCGCGCACCGCTGTGGCCGCCGCTTCGTCCCGCCGTCCCGCATACCAAAGCGCCAGGGCAAGCCGCCGTTCAAGTGCGGACCGGTAGCTCTGCCCGTATAAGGGCCGGATCGCTTCGACCAACCGGATCGCAGCCGCGTAGCCGTGCGCCGCGGCGGCGTAGTCCCTGGCGTTGAACGACTGCCGGGCGAGCCGTTCCATCACGCGGGGATCGTCCGGGTAGCGCTGCGCCGCTGCCTGGACCTCCGTCGCAGGCATGCTGGGCGCGAGGCCTCGGAACGGAGAGGCCGTCCACGCCATCGCACCTGCTGCCGCAGCCACCAGGTAGGTAGCACATGCCAGCCCCGCCATCCATGCCACCGGCCATCGCCGCAGCGGCAAGCGGTCGCCCGGTGGCCACCATCGCCATAGGGCCAGCCCCACCAGACCGCCGCCCAGCGCGCCGCCGAAATGCCCGGTGTTGTCCACCGCCGGATCGGCCTGGCCGAGCAGGACCGGCAGCAGGGTGGGCACCAGCATCCAAAGCAGCCGCCATTGCAGGCTGCCCCGCCCATGCACGCTGGCCGGCAGGCGCAGGCTCGCCATCAACCCCGTCACGAACAGCCCCACAACCGCGCCAGACGCCCCTAGGCTGATCGCATCGAACCGGGCCGCCGCCAGGTCCAGCAGGGAACCGCTGAGCCCCCCGGCACAAAGCGCGACCAGGAACCACGCGCTACCGAGTACCGCCTCCAAAGACCATCCGCCGACCAGCAGCGCGATCGCGTTGGCAGCCAGGTGTCCGGCCGAAGCATGCAGCATCACCGCCGTCAACAGGCGGTAGGCCTCGTGAGCATTCAGGACGCGCACGCCGCTCATGGCGCCGAAGGCCAGGACGGTCGCCGTGCTGGGTTGGTCCGGCGCGCTGGGCGCTGTCGCCGGCCATCGGAGCTCCAGCGCATAGACCCCGGCTAGTATCGCCAGCAGGCCGGCGCTCAGCCACGGCAAGCGCCATGGCAGGCTGTGCGCTTCGGCACGGGTCGCCATGGATGCGAACGCCATCCGCCGATTGACTGCGCCCACCACGTCCACCAGAGGTTTCGCGTAGACCGGGCGCAGGACGACCCGGCGCTGGCGCCGTAAGCTCGCGTTGTCGCTAGCCGTGCTGATGGCCCAGCAGGAGCTGCCCGGCGCCTCCTGCAATTGGAACGGCCCGAGTTCTCCCCACTCCGCCACAGTGCGGCCGAACAGGTCCTCCATGACCAATCCCTCCGCCCCGACCCGCAGGCGGGGGTACCCGCAGGATGTGGCAACGAGCAGGGCGACACCATAAAGGCCCGCTGAGAGGCCGAGAACAGCTGCGAGCAGCTTCCAGACGGGTAGGGCGGTCACGCTTGCCAGGCACAGGGCCGGGCCGTCGACGGCTAGCCAGGCCATGACGCCGCTCCCGGCAAGTACCGCCAGCAGCCCACGTCGGATCGGCGCAGCCCGACGCGGGCCGAAGACCTCGGTGCGATTGTCCAGCCCGTGCCACTCTCCCATTCCCGGTCCCTGTGGCCTTGTTCTGCGGAGCACCGGGGCGCGACCGCCCCGTCCGGCCTCGTTCACGCACTTCGCGTCCGAGCTTGTCCGTAGGTGCTACGGTAAAGGCGCTTTCAGCGTCCGCCAACTGGTCCGCCGAGGGGTGGCAGGAGTCGTCGGCGACAGGGCCGCACCACATTGCAGACGCAGCAAGACTGCGCGGGCATGGATCCGCAGTGCCTGGGTTCGTGCGCTGGCTGGCCTGCCGGCCGGTGGACTCGGACGGATGATTGATGCGCCGACGGCCCTCTCCTGCGCCTGTGCAGCCACCACAACACGGCGGCGCCGGATGCCATGCCGGCCAGCCGATGGCAACCAGGGATGGCGCTTCTTGCCGCAGGGCGGCAGGTAGTGTCTGAACGCCATGTCCGATGCTCTTAGGGCACGATCGGTTCAGCCGATCCTTCGTCGGAGACCGGCTTCGCGCCTCGAAGGGGGATCAGTCGAACCGGTCCGGGCGGTAGGGCTGCGGGTCCACGAAGGGCGCCTGGCCAGTCACCAGGTCCGCGACCAGGCGCCCCGAGCTTGGCCCCAGTGTCAAACCCTGGTGGGCGTGGCCGAAGCAATACCACAGCCCCGCTTGTCCGGGCGCCTGGCCGATGATCGGCAGCATGTCCGGGGTGCAGGGCCGCACGCCCATCCAGGGTGTGCCGTCCACGCGTTCCGCCAAGGGGAGCAGGCTGCGCGCGACCGGCTCGGCGCGCTCCAACTGCACCGGGGTGGCTGGCGAGTCCGGGTCGGCGAACTCCGCACCCGTCGTCAGGCGGATGCCGTATCGCATCGGCGCCAGCATGAAGCCGCTATCGGTGTCCAGCATCGGATGGTTCGCCACCGCATTGCCGCGCAGCCCGTAATGCATGTGGTAGCCGCGCTTGCCGAACAAGGGCGGGTCATAGCCCAGCGGCCGGCTCACCTTGGCTGAGCCATGGCCGAGCGCCAGCACCGCCGTGGACGCCTCGATCGGGCCGTCCGTGGTTTGCACCCGCCAGCCTAAGTCCTGCCGCGCCAGCGTGGCGGCGTCGCCGGTCACGATCGTCCCGCCCAGTGCGGTGAACAGCCGTGCATAGGCGACGGTCAGCCCGTGCGGGTCGCTGACCGAGAGCGGGTCGGTCCAATGGACCGCACCGGCCTTCTCCGCCAGCAGATGCGGCTCCGCCTCGGCCAGGGCCTTGGCGTCGAAGGCGGCGTAGCTCACGTCGAACGCCCGCCGTGCCGCTTCGGCCTTTGCCACCGCCGCATCCAGTTTCGCCGCATTGCCGAACAGGGCCAGGTAGCCGATCGGGCGCAGCAGATCGGTGGCCGCGGCCTCCCGCGCCAGGGCCAGATGCTCGTCGATGCAGGTGGTGATCAGTTGCGCATGGCCCTGCACCGCGCGGAGGTAGCGATCGGGATGGGAATGGCGCCAATACTGCACCAGCGGCGAGAACAGGCGCGGCAGTGCCGGCAGTTGGTAGACGGCGTCGATCGAGCGGTTGCGGGCGATGCGCTGCAAATCCGCCCATAGTCGGGGAAAGGCATGGGGGAACACCGCCTCCCGCTGCACCAGCCCGGCATTGCCGAACGACGTGCCCCGGCCGGGCGCCTGGCGGTCCAGCAGCACGACGTCCAGACCGCGCTTGCGAAGGTGCACCGCCACCGAAACGCCGACGATCCCGGCGCCGCACACGATCACGTCCGATGCCATTCACGCGGTTCTCCGGGAAACCTCGCCTCTCTGCACGAGAGGTCCGCCCCCTGTCACGGCAGAAAGCCCACGGAGATCCACGGCACCGCCGCCACGATGACCAGCGCCACCAGCAGCACCGCCATGTAGGGCCAGATGCGGCCGAACGCCTCGTCGCTGGACACCTTGCCGATCAGGCAGGTCTGGTAGAAGCCCACGCCGAATGGCGGCGAGAACAGCCCGATCCCCATCGCGAGGATCGCCACGATGGCATATTGCACCAGATGGATGCCGAGCTGCTGCGCCACGGGGAACAACAGCGGCCCGAACAGCACCATCGCCGGCAAGCCTTCCAGCACGCTGCCGAGCACGATGAAGACGACGACCGAGATGGCGAGGAACCCCGCCTTGCCGCCGGGCAGCCCGGTCATCAGATCCGTCAGCGTCTGGGCGAAACCGGCCTGCGTCAGCGCCCATGCCATGGCGCTGGCCGTGCCGATGATCAGCAGGATCGCGCCGGACAGGGCCGCCGTCTCGACCAGGATCGGCATCACACGTCGCCAATCAAAGCAGCGGTAGACGGCCACGCCCACGACGACCGCATAGACCACGCCCAACGTCGCCACCTCCGTGGCCGTGGTCACGCCGGCAAGCACGGCGTAGCGGATCACGAACGGCAGGATCAGCGCCGGGATGGCGACGACGAACAGGCGGGCTACGGCACGGGGCGCAACCCGGGCGCCCTGTGGGCGGTCGCCCCGGCTGCGGAAGAACACCAGCAGGGCGAGCCCGATCGCCGCGATCCCCGCCGGAAGCAACCCGCCGGTGAACAGCGCGGAGATCGACACGCCGGTGACCGCGCCGACGATGATCAGCACCAGGCTGGGCGGGATCGTCTCCGACATGGCGGCGGAGGCCGCGAGCTGCGCCGCGAGTTCGCCCGGCACCATGCCGCGGCGGCGCATCTCCGGCAGCAGCACCGGGGCGACCGCCGCCTGGTCCGCCGCCTTCGATCCGGAAATGCCCGAGATCAGGTACATCGCCGCGATCAGCACGTAGGACAGGCCGCCGCGCCGGTTGCCCACCAGCGCGGACAGGAATTCCACCATGGCGCGGGCGATGCCCGTCATCTCCAGCAGCAATCCCAGCACGACGAACATCGGCACGGCCAGCAGCTCGATCGAGGACATGCCCTGGTCCATCTGGCCGAGGATCACCGAGAGCGGGATGGAGCTGGTGAAGTACATGTAGCCGAACGTCGCCGTGGCGAAGCTGAACGCGATCGGCACGCCGAGGAAGATGCACAGCCCGACGATGCCGATGAAGAACACCAGCAGGCTGCCATTGCCGATGGAGTCGAAAAAATCCTCCAGGCTCCAGAGCACGGCACAGACGGCGAGCACGGCCAGCACCACGCCGCCGAGCTCCATCCAGCTTGCCCCGGTCAGAAGCTGCCGCAACGCGACATAGAGCAGCAGCAGCAAGGCCACCAACTGCCCGTCGATCTCCCATGAGCCGGGGAGCTGCATCACCGGCGTCAGGATCGCCGCCTGCTGCGACGCGTAGGACCATCCTGGCAGCAGCAGGCCGAGCGTCACGCCCGCCACCAGCACGGCGGAGAGGCAGGCGCCCAGGCGTTGCATGCGGGGACCGGAGCGGCCGATCACAACCGTCATGCGCATGTGCTCGCCCCGCCGCAGCGCGATGACGGCGCCGAGGCTGACCAGCCACAGGAACAGGATGGCAGCCAGCTCCTCGACCCAGACCAGCGGGTCGTCGAAGCCATAGCGGGCCACCACCCCCGCGAAGAGGATGGCGGCCTCCGCCACCACCAGGAAGGCGGCTGCGGCCTCCGTCACGATGGCGACGGCCCGATCCACCGCCCGCAGGATGGTGGGGGCGGGCGCGGCGGCGACGGTGCTCAGGCGAGCGGCCCGGTGAAGCTCTCTAGCGCGGTCCAGAGCGGGACGCCGAACTTCGCCTTCCAGGTCTGGTAGAAACCGGATTTGGTCAGCTTGTCGCGGAAGGACGCGCCGTCCGCCGGAATGAACTCCATGCCCTGCTTCTTCAGCACCTCTTCCAGGGAGGCGTCGAGCGCCTGATTGGCGGCACGCTGCTCCAGCGCCTGGGCGTCGAACGTGTCGGCGACGACCTTCTGGTGCTCCGGCGGCAGCCCGGCCCAGAACGGGCCATTCATCAGCAGCCAATAGCCGACCCACATGTGGTTGGTCAGCGAGCAGTATTTCTGTACCTGGTCCAGCTTCATGGTCTGGATGTTGCCGAGCGGGTTCTCCTGCCCGTCCGCCACCTTGGTCTGCAACGAGGTGTAGAGCTCGGAGGCGTTGATCGTCACCGGCGAGGCGCCCAACGACTGGAACAGCGCCAGCGAGATCGGGCTGGGCGGCACGCGGATCTTGAAGCCCTGCAAATCGTCCACCGTCCTGATCGGCCTGGTGCCGGAGGTGATCTCGCGGAACCCCTCGTCCCAGATCCGGGTCATCGCGTGCAGCCCGGTTTTGGCGATGTCGGCGCGCACCAGGTCACCCACGCCGCCGTCCAGCGCCTTCCAGGCCACATCGGCCGATTTGAAGGCGAAGCCGATGTTGTCGATCGCCGCTGTCGGCACCAGCGTGCCCAGGATGTTGTCGCCGATCGCCATCATCTGCATCGCGCCGGAGCGCAGGTTGGACAGCATATGCGTGTCGTCGCCCAACTGGCTGTTGGCGAAGATCTGCACGTCGACCTCGCCCTCGGTGGCCTCCCGGATCTTCTTTGCGGCCGCCGTGGCGTTCACCGTCGTCGGATGGTCGGTCGGCAGGTCCAGGCCGAAGCGGATGACGGACTTGCGGGCCGCACGGGCCGGGTGGATGGCAAACACGCCCGCGGCGGCCGCACCAGCAAGGAACTGCTTCCTCGTGATCGAAACCGGCATCGTCAATCCTCCTGTTTTACCGGCATGCTGAACCCGGGCCGCGCTGCTGGCAATCTTCCGCCGTCCGGCCGTCTAGAGTCTGTCAGGGGGCGTCTGGATCGCTGAGCTTGCCCGGCTCGTTGGCGATAGGGTTCGGTTGCCTTTCACGACGAGGGCGTTTTCATGCCAAAGGCATTATCAGCTGAGCTACGGTCCGAGTTGGTGTTGCGTGGCGTCAGGCGAGACGGTTCACTCGGCGGCGATGCGTTTCGGTGTATCGCTAGCCAGCGCGGTGCGGCTGGGGAAGAAGCAGCGAACTGGTGCGAGCGTTGATCCGAAGCCGCGGCTGGCGGCCAAGCAGGACCTCACGACGCGGGCTCTGGCTGCCGAACTCGCCGACCTGTTTGCCGGATCGGTCGGGGTGCGGTTGACATTGTTGTTAAGGCGATGAACCATCTCGCCAAGAAGCTGGGGAGACCGAACGTGGGAAAGCTGCACGGAAATGTTGCACATCGCGGCGTTTTTGCAATTGCCGTACTCAGCCGGGTGCATGGCAGCTTCGCGTTGACTCAGTCTGCGGCGCGACGCCGCAAAGTACCCCAGTGCAGTGCCGGGCGCGGTCTGCCTTTCGCCGGCATGGGGACACGCAGGCTCGGCGGTCCGGCCGAGGCAATGGCAGAGGCGTCCTGATGTCGTCGCGGCGGGTTGCGGTCGTGACTGGCGGCGGCAGTGGGATCGGCGCTGCGATCTGCGATCGGTTTGCCAAGGACGGGATGGCGGTCGTGGTCGCAGATCGGGACACCGCGAACGCACAGCGGATCGCGGCCGACATCGTGGCGCAGGGCGGTGACGCCGCCGCGACCGCGATGGACGCGGCCGATGCCGCGAGCGTGGAGCAGGCCATGGCCTTCGCGGAGGAGCGGTTTGGATCGCTCGACGTGATGGTGGCGTCCGCTGGCATCGGCATCCAGAAGTCGATGCTGGAGACGACCCTGGAGGAGTGGTCCGCGATCATCGCGGTGAACCTCACGGGCGTTTTCCTGTGCGGGAAAGCCGCGGCGGCGCGCATGGTCCCGCGGGGGTTCGGCCGCATCATCAACATTTCTTCGGTCGCAGGCATGCGCGGAATTCCAGGCCGCTGTGCGTACGGCGCATCGAAGGGCGGCGTCAACAGCCTGACGCAGGTCATGGCAGTGGAATTCGGTCCCCTGGGCATTACGGTGAACTCCATCGCGCCCGGGCCCATCAACACCCCGTTGACCGACCGGATGCACACGGACGAAACCCGGCGTGCCTACACCGATTCGATGCCGCTGCGCCGGTATGGCGCGCTGGCCGAGGCGGCGGGTGTCGCATCGTTCCTTGCGTCCGAAGATGCAGCCTTCGTGACCGGCCATGTGCTGCCGGTCGATGGCGGCATGGCCGCGGCCGGCCCGTCCTTCCGCCTGTAAGACGGGTTCCCAGCGTGGCAGGACTTCAACGCGGCATCGACCGCCGCACGTTTCAGCTCAGGAGGGGCGACCGCGTTGCCTGAACAGCATGGATCCGTCCGGATCGGCCCGGGAGCCACCGCGCTCGTCACCGGCGCCAGCAGCGGCATCGGGCAGGTCGTCGCGACCCGGCTTGCCGAACAAGGCTGTCAGGTGGTGTTGGCGGCGCGACGGGAAGAGAGGATTGCCGCCTTGGCAGCCGAGATCGGGCCTCGCGCACTGGCCTGGCCGATCGACTTGCGGGACGGCGCGGCGATCGATCGGCTGCCGGACGCATTGCCGGAGCAATTCCGCACCATCGACGTGCTGATCAACAATGCGGGCAGCGACGTGGGAGGCCGGCTGCCCTTCGTCGAACGGGCGGCGTCCGATTGGGACGGCATGATCGACACGAACGTGCGCGCCGTGTTCAGGATCACACGCGCGGTGTTGCCGGGCATGATCAAGCGCGGTCGCGGCGATGTCGTGAACATAGGTTCCATCTCCGGCGTTCGCTCATATCCGAACGTCACCGCGTATGGAGCCACCAAGGCAGCGATCCACATGTTCAGCGAGAACCTGCGTTCGGAACTCGCCGGCTCGGGCGTGCGCCTGTTCGAGGTGCTGCCGGGGCCGGTTCGAACCGAGTTCATGGACGTTCGTTTCGGCGGCGACCAGGACCGGATCGAGCGCTACTGGAAGGAGCTCAGCGAGAGCGCGCCGCTTGAAGCGGAGGACGTCGCCCGGTCCGTGCTGTTCGCGTTGATGCAGCCGGCACACGTGACACTGTCGCAGATCGTCATGATGCCCTCCGCGCGATGCTGACACGCCGCGCCGATGGTGCTGACGATGCGATCGGCCGAATCCTCTTGCACAGGGGTCGCCAGACCGGGCCGTGATGAAGCTTGAACGCCGTCTTGTGACGGTGATCAACTTGCATGGACTGTGTCGGCGATCGGCGTCGAGCACCGCTGACCAAGATTGAACAAGGGCCGAGACAAGCCCGAAGGGAGTATAGAGTGAACCATATCTCCAGACGCGCATTGCTCGCCGGATCGGGCGCAGTGGCTGCCCTGCCGTTGATCAGCCCGCCGGCAAGGGCCGCGGAGTACGACCTCAAGTTCGGCCACAATTCCAACGTCGCGAGTCCGCTGCATGTCAACGCGATCGCGATGGCGGAGCAGATCAAGGCGGCCACGAACGGCCGCGTCGACATACAGGTGTTCCCGAGCAGCCAGCTCGGCTCCGACACCGACATGCTGAGCCAGCTCCGCTCCGGAGCGCTCGAGATGATGACGCTCTCGGGACTCATCCTCAGCACGCTGGTCCCGGCCGCGTCCATCAACGGCATCGGCTTCGCATTTGCCGATTACGACACGGTCTGGAAGGCCATGGATGGCAGTCTCGGGGCCTATGTCCGCGGACAGGTCGAGAAGGTCGGCCTAGTCGCGATGGACCGGATCTGGGACAATGGATTCCGTCAGATAACCACCAGCACGAAGCCGATCGCGACGGCGCAAGACCTGGCGGGCTTCAAGATCCGCGTTCCGGTCAGCCCGCTCTGGACGTCCATGTTCAGCGCCCTCGGCGCCTCGCCCACCAGCATCAACTTCTCCGAGACCTACTCTGCCCTGCAGACCCACATCGTGGATGGGCAGGAGCAGCCACTCGCGGTGATCAATACGGAGAAGATCTACGAGGTGCAGACTTACTGTTCCCTGACCAACCACATGTGGGACGGGTTCTGGTTCCTGATGAACCGCCGGGTCCTGCAGGGACTCCCGGCGGATCTGCGGGAGATTGTCCTTACGCACATCAACCAGGCAGCCCTGCAGGAACGCAGCGACGTGGCCAAGCTCAACGGCGAATCGCGGGGTATCCTGGAAGGCAAGGGTATGAAGTTCAACCAGACCGACCCAGCCTCCTTCAAGGAGAAGCTTCGGTCGGCCGGGTTCTACAAGCAGTGGCAGGCAACCTATGGCGACACCGCCTGGGCCCTGCTGGAGGAGGCTTCGGGCAAGCTCACGTGATGTCGGCGGAGGCAGGGATGGATACCGGCATCGGTCCCGCCCGACGCTGGCCAACGACCGTCGCGGCGGTGATGGCCAGCGTCGTGGAGACGGTTGCCGCCGCGTTGGTTTCGATCGAGATCGTCATCCTGCTGATCGGTGTCATAGCCCGCTTCGTGTTCGAAGCACCGCTTGTCTGGACCGATGAGCTCGCCTCGGCGCTATTCCTCTGGCTGGCCATGCTGGGCGCCGCCATAGCATCCCGCCGGGCCGTGCACATGCGGATGACCGCGATCGTGAGCGCCGTGTCCGCCGGGTCGCGGGCCTTCCTGGACGCCGTCACGACGGTGGCAGGCGCGGCTTTCCTGCTGTTCATGCTAAGCCCCGGCTACGAGTACGCGTCGGACCAGGCCTTCATAACGTCGCCTGCCTTGAGCA
Organism: uncultured Acetobacteraceae bacterium; assembly: GCA_964244585.1. Classification (GTDB taxonomy): domain Bacteria; phylum Pseudomonadota; class Alphaproteobacteria; order Acetobacterales; family Acetobacteraceae; genus LMUY01. The sequence goes on from CAXTJM010000002.1 coordinate 221,195, forward strand.
TCCCGGACGTCTGGCGCGCCGCGGCGTTGCCGGTCGGGGCCGGGCTGATGCTGGCGTTCGCCCTGTTGCACCTGCTGGCTACGACGAGGTTGAGGACCGTGCTCGGGGCCGTGGCGCTGGTCGCAGCTCTCGCCGGGTCACTGTGGCTTGCATCGCCGCTCCTGCGGCCGCTTGGCCACCTGAACCTGCTCGTGTTCTTCGTCGGCGGCGTCGGGGCGATGGTGCTGGCGGGCGTGCCGATCGCATTCTGCTTCGGCCTCAGCACGTTCGGCTTCCTGGCCCTGACCACGCGGGTTCCGCTCACCGTCGTGATCGGGCGCATGGATGGCGGCATGTCCCAGCTTATCCTGCTCGCGGTGCCGCTTTTCGTGTTGCTGGGCGCCTTGCTGGAGATGACGGGCATGGCGCAGGCGATGGTGCGGTTCCTGGCCAGCCTGCTGGGCCACGTGCGCGGCGGCCTGAGCTATGTGCTGGTGGGTGCGATGTACCTCGTCAGCGGGGTGTCCGGGGCCAAGGCCGCCGATATGGCGGCCATCGCCCCGGTGCTGTTTCCGGAAATGCAGCGTCGCGGCTCGAGGCCGGGGGATCTGGTGGCTTTGCTCGCGGCGACGGGCGCGCAGACGGAGACGGTGCCGCCAAGCCTGGTCCTCATCACCGTCGGGTCGGTGACTGGCGTGTCGATCGGTGCATTGTTCACGGGCGGGCTGTTGCCGAGCGCCCTGCTGGCGCTGACACTCTGCACAGTCGTCTGGTACCGGCACCGCGTTCCCGGCGCGACGCGCGCGGCGCGGGCACTTCCGTCCGAGATCGCCCGTGCCTTCGTCGTCGCGGTGCCAGCGCTGGTGCTGCCGTTCGTGATACGCGGCGCCGTGATCGAGGGAATCGCCACCGCCACGGAGGTCTCGACCGTCGGCATCGCGTATTGCCTTGTCGTAGGCCCGATCGCCTATCGCGGCCTCGACTGGCGGCGGCTTGGCCCGGCGCTGGTCGACACCGCCGCATTATCCGGCGCCATCCTGCTGATCATCGGCACCGCGACCGCGATGGGTTGGGCGCTGACGCAATCCGGCTTCTCGCGCAGCCTTGCCGTCGCGATGGGATCGCTGCCCGGCGGCCACGTGACCTTCCTCGCCGTCTCCATCCTCGCCTTCGCCATCCTTGGCAGCGTGTTGGAGGGTATCCCGGCCATGGTCCTGTTCGGTCCCCTCTTGTTCCCGATCGCCCGCCAGGTCGGCATCAACGAGGTGCATTATGCCATGGTGGTGGTCCTGGCGATGGGCGTCGGGCTGTTCGCGCCGCCGTTCGGCGTCGGCTATTACGCCGCCTGCGCGATATCCCAGGTCAGCCCGGATGCTGGGATGCGGCCGATCTGGGGCTACCTGCTTGCCCTGCTCCTGGGCTTGACGGTCGTTGCCGCCGTTCCGTGGATTTCGACCGGGTTCCTGTAGCCGGCCGGCGTAGTCCGAGACTCGGCAACGCGGTCAATATGGGGCCTCGATGGTCTGCGGCCGCACCCGCCAGGTTCCGCTGGCATACTCGCCGATGGTCCGGTCTGAACTGAACCAGCCCATGTTCGCCGTGTTGATGACGGCGGAGCGCCACCAGGCGTCGGGATTGCGCCACTTCTCGTCCACCGCGTCCTGCGCCTTGTCGTAGGCGTCGAAATCGGCGCACACGAAGAACGGGTCGGCATGCGTGAGCCTGTCGGCCAGGGCAGCGTAGCGTTGTGGTTCTTCCGGGCTAAACACCCCGCTGCGCAGTGCCTCCACCACGTCGTGCAGGGCCGGGCAGCCGGTGACGGTGCCGCTGGAGTCCAGCCCGGTGCTGGCGCGGCGTGCCTCCACCTCCTCGGTGGTCATGCCGAAGATGAACATGTTGTCGGCACCGACCCGTTCGCGGATTTCCACGTTGGCGCCGTCCAGCGTGCCGATGGTGAGCGCGCCGTTCAGCGCCAGCTTCATGTTGCCGGTGCCGCTGGCCTCCATGCCCGCCGTGCTGATCTGCTCCGACAGGTCGGCGGCCGGGATCAGCAGTTCCGCCAGGCTGACATTGTAGTTCGGCATGAACACGACCTGCAGCAGGCCGCGCACCGTCGGGTCGCCGTTCACCACCCGCGCCACGTCGTGCGCCAGGCGGATGATCTGCTTGGCCAGCGTGTAGGACGGCGCCGCCTTGCCGGCGAAGAACTTCACGCGCGGGCGCCATTGCCGGGTCGGCTGGGCACGGATCGCGTTGTACTGGCTGATCGCGTGCAGCACGTTGAGCAACTGGCGCTTGTATTCGTGGATGCGCTTGATCTGCACGTCGAACAGCGCCTCCGGGTCCACGACCACGCCGAGCTGCGCCGCCGCCAGGCGGATCACCGCCTGCTTGCGCGGGATGCGCTGGGCCCGGAAGGCGGCGCGGAAGCCGGCATCCTCGGCATGGGGGATCAGGTCGGCCAGCGCCTCCGGATCGCGCAGCACGCGGTCGCCGATCGTGTCCACCAGCAGCCGGGTCAATCCCGGATTGGTTTGGTGCAGCCAGCGGCGGAAGGTGATGCCGTTGGTGCGGTTGACGATGCGGCCGCCCACCGCCGCGTCCAGGTCGCGGAAGATCGTCCGGCGCATCAGGTCGGTGTGCAGCGCCGAGACGCCGTTCACCGAATGGCTGCCAAGGAAGGCCAGGTGGCCCATGCGCACCCGGCGTCCGCTGCCCTCGTCGATCAGGCTCAGCGCCGAGAGCAGCCGGTCATCCGCGCCCTTCGCACGCTGCGTGTCCAGGTGGCGGGCATTGAGCAGGTAGATGATCTGCATGTGCCGGGGCAGCAGCCGTTCCAGCAGCAGCACGGGCCACATCTCCAGCGCCTCGGGCAGCAGGGTGTGGTTGGTGTAGCTGATGCTGCCCTGGGTGATGGCCCAGGCCTGCTCCCACTCCAGCCCGTGCACGTCCAGCAGCAGCCGCATCAGCTCGGCGATGCCGATGGCCGGGTGGGTGTCGTTCAACTGGATGGCGACGTAGTCGGCCAGGTTCGTGACCGTGTCGTGTTCCACCAGATGGCGGCGCAGCATGTCCTGCAGGCTGGCGGAGGCAAAGAAATACTCCTGCCGCAGCCGCAATTCCTGGCCGGCCGGGCTGTCGTCACCCGGGTAGAGCACGCGGCTGACCGCCTCCGCCCGCACCCGGTCGGTCAAGGCCCCGACATGGTCGCCGCGGTTGAACGCGTCCAGCACCAACGGATCCGCGGCGCGGGCGGACCACAGGCGCAGCGTGTTGGCGTGGGCGCCGCCATAGCCGACCATCGGCGTGTCGAAGGCGACGGCGAACAGCGTCTCCCCCGGGTTCCAGGTGAAGGCGGTTCGCCCGGCCTCCACCGACCCGCTCACGCTGCCGCCGAAGCCGATGCGGTACGACAGCTCCGGCCGCTGGAACTCCCACGGGTTGTCGGAGCTGAGCCAGTCTTCCGGCATTTCCTGCTGCCAGCCATCGGCGATGCTCTGCCGGAACAGGCCGTGGTCGTAGCGTATGCCGTAGCCGAAGGCGGGTATGGCCAGCGTCGCCATGCTTTCCATGAAGCAGGCGGCCAGCCGGCCCAGACCGCCATTGCCCAGCGCCGCATCCGGCTCCAGCGTGCGGAGGTGGTCGAGGTCGATGCCCTCGATCGCCAGCGCCGCGCGCAGGGTGTCGACCAGCCCGAGATTGCCGGCCGCGTCGAACAGCAGCCGGCCGATCAGGAATTCCAGCGAGAAATACGCCACTCGCTTGGCGCCGCGCACGCGCGCGTTGTGGGCCGAGGCGGTCCAGGTGTCGACGATCCGGTCCCGCACCGTCAGCGCGGTCGCGGCATACCAATCCCGCTGGCTGGCCCGGTTGGGCGTCTTGCCGATGCTGTAGCGCAGCCGGGCGACGATGGCGTCGCGCACGGTCTCCACCGAGCGGTCGAGGGTGGGCTCGGGGAGGACATCCATCAGGCTGCTCCAGGCGATCTGCCAGCATCATGCCACATAAAGCATGGCTTTCGCTCAGAGGATGATCCTGGCGGGATGACTCCTTTTATAACGGTAGCCACACCATATGGGCAGCGCCATCGGAGTTTCGCCGCCATGACCCGCCTTCGGCTTCCCGTTGCAGCCGCCCTTGCCCTCGCGATCGCCCTTGCCCCGGGGCTCGTCCTCGCCCGGGTGGGCGGCGGGGCGTCCATGGGCAGCCGCGGCGGCTTCACCTATTCCGCGCCGCCATCGACCGGGACCGCCCCCTACTCGGCAGCGCCGATGCAGCGCAGCTACACCCCCCGGTCGGAGCCGTCGCTCGGCGCGCCCGGCCCCGGCCTGTCGCCCGGCTATGGCGGCGGGCGCGGCGCGTTCACCTCGGGCCTGCTCGGCGGCCTGGTGGGCGCGGGGATCGGCGGCATGCTGTTCGGCCACGGCATGTTCGGCGGCATCGACGGCGGCGGCAGCATCATCGGGCTGTTGATCCAGTTCGCGCTGATCTTCTTCATCGGCCGCTGGCTGCTGCGCATGGTGCTCGCCCGGCAGCCGATGTTCGCCGGCTTCGGCGGCGGCGCCGCGGCGGGCGTCGGCCCACGCCCGGCCCTGTTCGGCGGCGGCGGACGCGCGGCGCCCCCGCCGCTCGCGATCAGCCCGGCCGACTACCAGGCGTTCGAGCAGTTGCTGAAGGGCATGCAGGCCGCCTGGAGCGCCGAGGACCTGAACGCCCTGCGCTCGGTCGCGACGCCGGAGATGACCAGCTATTTCGGCGAGCAACTGGCCGAGCTGCGCAGCCGCGGCCTGCGCAACAGCGTCACGGACGTCCGGTTGGACAAGGGCGACCTGGCACAGGCCTGGTCCGAAGGCTCGCGGGAATACGCCACGGTGGCGATGCGGTTTTCCATGCTGGACGTAACCCGGGACGGCACGGGCCACGTGGTGGACGGCAGCGCGACGGAGCGGCAATCCGTGGCGGAAATTTGGACTTTCGTGCGCAGCGCCGGCGGCCGCTGGATCCTTTCCGCCATCCAGCAGACCCGCTGAGGCAGCCTAGCCAGCCCTCTCCCTGCGGGAGAGGGCCTTTAGCTCACAGCCCGATGTCGCGGCGGTAGAAGCCGCCATCCCACTGCACCTGCCCCACCGCCGCGTACGCCGCCGCCCGCGCGGCCGCCGCGTCCGCGCCGGTGCCGCAGATCGTGAGCACGCGGCCGCCCGCCGCCACGACCTGCTCGCCGTGCCAGGCCGTGCCGGCGTGGAACACGAGCGCCCCGGGCACGGCGGCGGCATGGTCCAGCCCGGCGATCACGCCACTTGGCTGCGGCGCGTCGGGGTAGCCGGCCGCGGCCATCACCACGGCACAGGCCGCGTCCGCCCGGAACCGCAGGTCGAAATCGCCCAGCTCGCCCTGGCAGGCGGCCAGCAGCGCGGGCAGCAGGTCGCTCTGCAGGCGGGCCATCAGCACCTGGCACTCCGGGTCGCCGAAGCGGACGTTGAACTCGATCAGGGATGCGCCGGCCTCGGTCAGCATCAGCCCGGCATACAGCACGCCGCGGAACGGGGTGCCGCGCGCCGCCAGCTCCGCCAGGACGGGGCGGATGATCCGGTCCATCGCCGGGGCGGGATCGAAGCCGGGTGCGGGCGAGATGGCACCCATGCCGCCGGTGTTCGGCCCGGTGTCGCCGTCGCCGACGCGCTTGTGGTCCCGGGCGGTGCCCAGGAACACGGCGTCCGTGCCGTCGCACAGGGCGAACAGGCTCACCTCCGGGCCGCTGAGGCATTCCTCGACCACGACGGGGCCGTGCGGGATGAAGCGGTCGATCGCCGCGTCGGCCTCCGCCTCGCTCTGCGCCACGACGACGCCCTTGCCGCCGGCCAGGCCGTCCGCCTTCACCACGATCGGGGCGCCGCGGCGGCTGGCGAAATCGCGCGCCTCGGCGGCGTCGGTGAAACGCTCCCACCGGGCGGTCGGGATGCCGGCGGCGTCGGCGACCTCCTTGGCGAAGGCCTTGCTTCCCTCCAGCTGCGCGGCGGCGGCGGTGGGGCCGCAGCAGGGGATCCCGGCGGCCACCATCGCGTCCGTGATGCCGGCGACCAGCGGCGCCTCCGGCCCGGGGACCACCAGGTCGATCCGGTTGTCCTGCGCGAACCGCACCAGCCCTGCCAAATCCGCCATGCCGATCGGCACCAGCTCCGCCAGCGGCGCGATCCCCGGGTTGCCCGGCGCCACGAACAGCCGGGTCAACAGCGGCGAGGCGGCCAGCGCCCAGGCCAACGCATGCTCCCGCCCGCCCGACCCGATCAGCAGCACGCGCATTCCGAAGCCTCCTTGGTACACCGGGAGGCGATGCCTCCTTGGTGGCCAGGCGGTCCCTAGCATAGGTTCGCCGCATGGACACGCAGGCGCCTACCAACGTCCCCGAATACTCCGTCAGCGAGATCGCCGGCGCGGTGAAGCGCACGCTGGAGGGCGCGTTCGCCCGGGTGCGCGTGCGGGGCGAGCTGGTGGAGGTGAAGCGCTACAGCTCCGGCCACACCTACCTCTGCCTGAAGGACGAGGGCGGCACCCTGCGCGGCATCATCTGGAAGACCGCCGCCCGCACCGTCGGGCTGAAGCCGGAGGACGGGGTGGAGGTGATCGCCACCGGCCGCATCTCCGCCTGGGGGGACAAGAGCCAGTATCAGCTGATCATCGAGCGGCTGGAATATGCCGGCGCCGGCGCCATGCTGGCCCGGATCGAGGCGTTGCGCGTGAAGCTGGCGGGGGAGGGGCTGTTCGAGCGGCGCCGCCCGCTGCCGTACCTGCCGGGGCTGATCGGGGTGGTGACCTCCGCCCAGGGCGCCGTGCTGCACGACATCCAGAGCACGGTCGCCCGGCGCTTCCCCCGCCCGCTGCTGCTGTGGCCGGTGCCGGTGCAGGGGGAGGGTGCCGCGGAGAAGATCGCCGCCGCCATCGCCGGCTTCGCCACCCTGCCGCAGCCCGGCGTGCCCCGGCCGGACGTGCTGATCGTAGCGCGCGGCGGCGGCAGCCTGGAGGATCTGATGGCCTTCAACGACGAGGCCGTGGTCCGCGCCGCCGCCGCCTGCCCGATCCCGCTGATATCAGCCGTGGGGCACGAGACGGACCACACGCTGATCGACCTGGCCGCCGACCGCCGCGCCCCCACCCCCACCGCGGCGGCGGAGCTGGCGGTGCCGGTGCGGTTGGAGCTGCTGGCCGATCTGGGCCACCGCGCCGCCCGCATGGTCGCCGCCGTGGCGCGTTTGGGTGGGGAGCGCCGGATGCAGGTCGCCGCGGCCGCCGCCCGCCTGCCGGACGTGGCCAGCCTGGCCGGCGCCGCCCGGCAACGCCTGGACGACCGCGCCCACCGCCTGGACCTGGCCCTGCCCAGCCGCCTGCGACACGCCGCCCAGGCCGTGGCGGAACACCGCGCCCGCCTGGGCCTGGCGCTGCCCGCCCTGCTCGCCGCCCGGCGCACCGCCCTGGTGACCGCCGAGCGCCACATGCCCGCCCCCGCCGGCGTACTGTCCGGCGCCCGCCACCGCCTGGCCGCCGCCACCGCCGGCCTGCCCACCGGCCTGCGCCACGCGGTGCAACGCCACCGCATCGACGCCGGGCCAACCCTGGTGCGCCTGCACCCCGCCCCCCTGCACAGCCGCCTGCGCGAGGCCACCACCCGGTTGGAGGGCTTGTCCGCCCGCCTGGTGGGCGCCGACCCGCGCGCGGTGTTGGCGCGGGGGTATGCGCTGGTGACGGACCGGGCCGGGCGGCCGGTGACGAGTGCCGCGGCGGTGCGGCCGACGGCGCGGTTGCGGTTGGAGTTCGGGGATGGGGCGGTGGAGGTGCAGCGGGTGGGGGAAGTGGGGAGCAAGCGGCAGCAGGAGTTGAGCTTTTGAGGGTCGTCGGAATGCCTGCTTGATCAGGCTGGAACAGCCGCCCGGGTGCCTTACACTTCAGACGATTTCGGGAGCCTCACACACGCGCCGAGCGCCGGCCCACTGGCTGGAAAGCCTCCAACGCAGCAAGGCGCAGATCGCGGCCGGCAAGACCGTGCCGTTGCTCCCAATTCTCGACCGTCTTCGCGCGTCGGCCGAGCGTCTGGAACCGGAAATGGGCGTCACCCAACGAGGCGACGCCGACCCTGTTCCGGTGATCGCGCTCGCTCCGGAGGCCCGAGCACGAAACCGAGAGTTCAAACTCCTCCACGTCGAACGTCAGCGACGTCACGCGCTTCGAAACCTCACGATCCTTGGGTGGTGCTAGCTTTGCCAGCTTGGACGTGCCGGTGTCAAAAATCGCTTTGAAATGTCAAAGCGGCCGGGTTTGTTGAGACACGAGATTTTCTCTAACAAGCATTCAAACGAATTACGTCGGGGTTGCACATGGACTATCATCTCGAAGCACTAGGAGACGAGCGCTTTCAAAAGCTCTGTCAAGCGCTGCTTACAACCAGCTTTCCGAACGTTCAGTGCTTGCCCGTTGGACAGCCCGACGGAGGGCGCGATGCATTTATGCCGCAACCTAGTGGCTTTATTGTGTTCCAAGTCAAGTACTCTCGAAATCCTTCGACAAAGACCGAACGCATTGCGGTCTCGGACGTCATAAAGGCAGAGAGACATAAGGTAGATCTTCTTATTAAGAAGGGTGCGAGTGCATTCTATCTAATGACAAACGTTAGCGGATCATCTCACTTGGATGAGGGATCCGTTGACAAAATCAACACAGAGCTTTCTAAGACTTTTGGAATTCCCAGCTTCTGCTGGTGGCGTGATGATATAGAGCGAAGAATCGAAGTATCTGATGGACTTATTTGGCGGTATCCCGAGATATTTAGAGGTTCCGACTTCCTAGAGATATTTGTGTCAGGTAAGACTATCCGATTAACATCAGCAAAGGCTGCAGTATTCCGTGCCTATGTTGCGGCTCAATACGCGAGGGAGTCTGAGGTACGCTTTCAGCAAGTTCAGATACAAAACAGCCTTTTTGATCTCTTTACCGATACGCCCATAGGTTCAGCTCGAGATAAGATGCCTTCTAGAGAAGCGTGTAATCTCGCGGAGTTGCCGTTCGCGCAAATCTCAGCCACCACCCAGAGTCAGCGATATCGCCTTTCACTTGAAGACGATCCGGCGCCGCTACTAGCAGCTGATTGGCTGCTTTCTGTGGGACCGGAGCGTGGCCTTCAACGGATAGTACTGGAAGGCGCCCCAGGACAGGGAAAGTCTACAGTCACTCAATACATTACTCAACTCCAAAGGATGAGAAGCCTTCGGAGAAGTGCCGACACGACGAAGGTTCCAGCGGGGCACTTAGCGGGGGTTGTTAGAATGCCTCTTCGCGTAGACTTAAGAGATTATGCCGTCTGGTTGATTGGGAACGATCCATTCGCCGCTGAGAAAGAAGTTAGGCGGCCATCCAAGGGGGTGGACGGCATTGAGTCGTTTTTATCGCATCAAATATTTGTTCTATCGGGCGGTCGAGAGTTTGAGGTCGGAGATCTTCTTTCAATGCTCACGGATGGGCATTGCATGTTGATTCTCGATGGTTTCGACGAAGTCGCCGATAAGGCGACGCGTGTCCGGCTTATTGAACAAATCCGCAATGGAAGCGAGCGGCTCGCCACTGACTGTCAATCTGTGCAGGTTATTGTGACTAGCAGGCCGTCCGCATTTGTATTATCGCCAGGGTTTCCTGAACGTGAGTGGCTGCATCTTGCGCTCTTGCCAATGCGAATCAAACAAATAGAACAGTACGCAGATAAATGGATAATAGCACGCAATTTTAGAGGGTCGGAGGGTAAGGATTTCAAGGATTTGTTACTTGACCGTGTTAGTAGATCTCACATACGAAGTCTAGCGCAGAACCCAATGCAGCTTGCTATATTGCTAAGCCTCATAAGCACAAAAGGTCGATCGCTGCCAGACAAAAGAACGGCGTTGTACGACAGCTACATTGACTTGTTCTTTGGTAGAGAAGCCGAGAAAGACGTTATAGTTCGAGAAAATCGGGACGTACTGATCCAAATACACCAACATGTTGCATGGATACTATCTCTGGACGCCGAAAAACCTGGTGGCTCGGGTTCAATCAGTCAATCAGACCTGGAAGCGCTGGTTCGGCAGTTTCTTACGGACAAACAGCATGAGGGGGATGTCCTAAGGCTTTTTACCGGGGTGGTCGAGAGAGTTGGTGCGCTGGTGTCTCGAGTCCAGGGAATGCTTGAGTTCGAGGTTCAGCCGCTACGGGAATATTTTACGGGCCGCTACTTGTATGAAACGGCACCTTACTCTCCGCCGGGAGCAGAAAAGGGTGGCACCCGCCCTCAGCGGTTCAACGCGCTAGCGCGGCGGCCTTACTGGCTTAACGTGGCGCGATTTTATGCGGGCTGCTATAACTCAGGGGAGTTAGCCTCGTTGCTTTCTGGTCTACAACAGTTAGAAGAGACTGACAATCCAGCTTTGACGCGCCACGCGTTGCAGCTCGGTCTTCTGCTTTTAAACGATTGGGTGTTTTCTCAAGAGCCGCGGACGATCAGGGATGTGATTGCTTTCTTAACTTCTAAAAATAATCTTCGCACGTTGATTGCAAATAGTTCTTCGTGGGATGATGACAGGTTAGCTCTGCCTGAAAAGTGCGGGCGGAAAGATTTTGTGTCGAAGGTTAGAGATGCCTTCGATGCGTCGACTGAGGCCGCCTACTTAACCAGGCTTGGGGTTGTACTTACTTCGAACTGCAACTGGCGAGAGCGTTGGTCGATCTGGCTAAGCTTACGGGAAAAGGGGGAACATGCGCTGTTTCAGGCCTCATGTTTAGGCCTTTTTAATGATGTTACCGGTGTCGAACAGCAGAGGCTTATTACCACCTACGGCAACGACGCTCGCCAACTTCTCATTTCTTCGGGACGATGGGATTCACTCTCACATAGCGATCAACTTGCGGCTTTACAGGCGCTGGCAACGAGTGGACCGTCTGCAATGCCTCTTCGAATGGAAGGGCGTGTGGTCCGCTCCGACATAGATCTATGCAGGGTTTATCTAATGCTGAATCCGGCATTGTATGGGTTCCTGTCCTACGATAGGACCGCGGACGTTCCTTTAGACGACTACCTGAGACGATTTGGGTTTCATTTCCCTTCCGATCTAAAGCGAGAAGGCATTAGTAAGACTGAAGCCGGGTTCTCTGACGTTGTTACGGCCGCAATTCGTGCAAGTCGTGCAACCTCTGGCCAGTGGCGGACTTCTTTAGATCCATGGTCTGATTTGGTTGAAAGCGTTAGACGAACGTGGGGAGATGGAGTTCGCACATACTGCCTGGCTGCAGTAGCCGCTGGGATCGTGTCGAAGGAAGCCCGCGCCTCTGGTTACAGCGATGTCTTAAATAGAAAGATGCCTTTGGTTGAAAGGGCGCGTTTTGCCAGATTAAAAACGGGATTACCATGGTGGTCTCAAATCCTTACAGAAGGCGCAGACGACAGCTTGTGGGTTTTAATTCTTCTGTTTTCCTGGGCACCGGGTGGTGTCATTAAGGGGCTACACGGCCGATTGACGGAAACTCTCGAGGAACTTGATAGTGATTCTTGGGGTGACTTGATCAGTTCTGTTCGCGCAGTGATTTCAGCTACTTCTGCTGGCCGGCAGCCGATAAGTGGCTTTGACGAAGAAATTCTCCAAGCCATTGGATCACAACGTTTAAAAGCACTATTAGTTCTACGTCTTCCGCGAGTGCTCTCAACCCGTGTGTTGGCAGACTTATTCGACAATTATAGTGGCGAAGATTCACATTTATTCAGCTATTTGGCAGCGCGCGCTGTCAATGAAACGCAGCGGGAGCTTAAATCTTGGAACAGTGTTGTCTCATTCTTTGAAAAACATGGGTCAGGTTCGCTACCATCAAGCTTTAGGGCGTTTTCTGGTCATGAGCGTGCTTTCTATGGTCGTAGAGAGGCGCTGCCATCAGCTCTGTTGCAGCGTGTCCGCGCGGGACTAGACCGCCTACCTCTTCAGCTTCTCGAAGCTGTGGAGATGAGCTCCCCTCGCCGACTAGATGCGAATTCTGAGGTTCTGAGGGTTGTAGCGGAGGAGGAGCGCTGGTTCAGCTAAGAGCTCTAGCTACTGTTAGAACAAGAACGGCTAGCGAGAACCCTTAACGATACTGGTGCGATCGGCCTACGTTGTGCGTGAACCGGACCTACTCCGCCGCCTGCTCCCCCCGATCCCCCGCCCCCGCAACCGACCGCCGTCCCACCCGCTGTGCTAACCCCGACAGATCATCCATCGCCGTGTAAAAGCTCGGCACGAAGACCAGGCTCAGCAGCGTGCTCACCACCAGCCCGCCGATCACGCCGATCGCCATTGGCGCGCGGAACTCGCCGCCATCGCCCACCCCCAACGCGGAGGGGATCATCCCGGCCACCATGGCCACCGTGGTCATCACGATGGGGCGGGCGCGCTTGGTGCCGGCGTCGGTGATGGCTTGGCGGCGGGGGATGCCGCGGGCTCGGGCCTCGATGGCGAAATCCACCAGCATGATGGCGTTCTTGGTCACGATGCCGATCAGCATCAGCACGCCGATCACCACGGGCATGCTCAGCGGCTCCCCCGTCAGCAGCAGCGCCAGGATCACGCCGCCGATCGACAGCGGTAGGGACAGCAGGATGGTGATGGGCTGGAACACGTCGCCGAACAGCAGCACCAGCACCGCCATCACCATCAGCAGCCCGGCGCCCATGGCGCTGGTGAAGCCGTCGAACACCTCGGCCATGATCTCGGCGTCGCCGCCGCTCTGCACCCGCACGCCGGGCGGCAGGTCCCGCGTTTCCGGCAGGGCGTAAATCTTCGCCAGCGCGGCACCCAACGCCTCGCCGCGGGCCAAATCGGCGCCGATCAGCACCCGGCGCACCCGGTCGTACCGCTCGATGGAGGACGGGCCGGCGCCGAAGCCCAGCTCGGCCACGGCCCCCAGCGGCACCGCCAGCCCGTCCGTGCCGGGCACCGGCAGCACCTCCAGCCCGGCCAGGCTGGCGCGCGCCGCCGGGTCCAGCTGGACGCGGATCGGGATCAGCCGGTCGCCGTCGCGGTACTTGGCCAGGTTGGCGGGGATGTCGCCGATGGTGGCGATGCGCACCGCGTCGGCGATCGCCTCGGTGGACACGCCGAAGCGGCTGGCCTCCTCGTTGCGCGGCACCACGCGGATCTCCGGCCGGTCCACCCCGGCGCTGGCGGCCACGTCGCGGAAGCCGGGCAGGCGGCGCATCGCCGCCTCCAGCCGCGCCACCGCCCGGTTCAGCGCCACCGGCTCGTCCCCCAGCACCGTCACCGACAGCTCCCGCTCGCCGCGGTCGTTGACCAGCCAGCCATGCAGGTCCGGGATGGTGGCCAAATGGGCGGACAGCGCGACCTCGATCACCTTCTGGCTGCGGCTGCGCTGGCCCTTGGGCACCAGCCCCACCACGACGGAGGCGGTGCGGATGGAGGCGCCGGCCCCGGTGGGCGTGGCGCCGCCCACCACGAACACGGTGGTCACGCCCGGCTCGGTGAGGAATTGCCGGGCCACCGCGTCCGTCTTCGCCCGCGTGTCGGCCAGGGTGGCGCCGGGCGGCAGCTCCAGCGACAGCACGATGCGGCTGTCGTCCTGCGGCGGGATGAACCCGGTGGGCAGCAGCGTGGTGGACCACAGCGACAGGCCGAACAGCACCATGCCGCCCAGCAGCGTCACATAGGGGTGCGCCAGCGTCGCGCCCAGCAGCCAGCGGTAGCCTCGCATCACCCAGCCATCCGGACGGTCCTGCGCCGGGCCGTGCGGGCGCAGGAAATACGCGGCCATGACGGGGGTCAGCAGCCGCGCCACCAGCAGGGAGACCAGCACGGCCACCGCGACCGTCAAGCCGAACTGCTTGAAATACTGCCCGGCGATGCCGCCCATGAAGCTGACCGGGGCGAACACCGCCACGATGGTCAGGGTGATCGCCACCACCGCCAGCCCGATCTCGTCCGCCGCCTCGATCGCGGCGTGCCAGGCGGATTTGCCCATGCGGATGTGGCGGACGATGTTCTCGATCTCCACGATCGCGTCGTCCACCAGGATGCCGGTCACCAGGGTGATCGCCAGCAGGCTGACGAAGTTGAGCGAGAAGCCCATCATGTGCATGAAGAAGAAGGCCGGCAGCACCGATAGCGGCAGCGCCGCCGCGGCCAGCAGGGTGGCGCGCCAATCCCGCAGGAACACGAACACCACCAGCGTCGCCAGCGCCGCCCCCTCCAGCAGGGAATGCATGGCCGAGACGTAGCTGCCATAGGTGCCGCGCACGGAATCGTCGATCAGCGTCATGGTGACGTCGGGATGCGCCTGGGCCAGCGCGGCCAGGCGGGCCTGCACCTGTTCGGCCACCGTCACGTCGCTGGCGCCCTTGGCGCGGTAGACCGCGAAGGCCACCACGGGGGTGGTGCCGTCCAGCCGGGCGAAGCGCCGCGGCTCCTCGAACCCGTCGGTCACGGTGGCGATGTCGGACAGGCGGATGTCCCGCCCGCCGGGCAGCACGATGCGGCTGTCCGCCAGGGCGGCGACGCTGGGCGCATTGGCCAGGGTGCGGATCGCCTGTTCCTGCCGCCCCACTTCGCCGCGGCCGCCGGCCAGCTCCACGTTGGTGGCGTGGAGCTGCGCGTTCACCTGCCCGGCGGTCACGCCCAGCGCCGCCAGGCGGTCCGGGTCCAGGTTCACCTCGATCTCGCGGGAGACGCCGCCGATCCGCTCCACCTGGCCCACGCCGGCCACGCCCTGCAGCGCGCGCAGCACGGTGTCGTCGATGAACCAGGACAGCTGCTCCACCGTCATGCCGGGGGCGGCGGCGGCGAAGGTCTGGATCGCCTGGCCCACCACGTCCACCCGCTGGATGATCGGCTCGTCGATGGTGCGCGGCAGATCGGTGCGGATCTTGGCCACCGCGTCCTTCACGTCGTTCAGTGCGCGGTCCGTGCTCACCTCCAGCCGCAGCTCCACCAGCGTGGTGGAGGCGCCGTCCGTGACGGAGGAGGTGATGTGCTTCACGCCGGAGACGCTGGCGATCGCGTCCTCCACCTTGCGGGTGACCTGGGTCTCCAGCTCCGCCGGGGCGGCGCCGGCCTGCGTCACCAGGACGGAGACGATGGGCACGTCCACGTTGGGCGCCCGGGTGATCGGGATGGCGCGGAAGGCGAGCACGCCCAGCACCAGCAGCACGGTGAACAGCACCAGCGCCGGCACCGGATGGCGGATCGACGCGCCGGAGACCTTCAGCGCCACCGGCCTAGCCCCCCACCGCCGTCACCCGGTCCCCATCGCGCACGAAGGTGCCGGAGATGGCGACCACGGACTCGCCCGGCTGCACCCCCGCGCTCAGCAGGGCCTGCCCGGCATTGCGCAGCCCGACCGTGACGAGGCGGGTCTGCACCACGCCGCCCTGCACCACCTGCACGTGCGACCCGTCCGGGTCGAACAGCACGGACGAGAGCGGGACGATCACGCCCGATTGCCGCCCCACCTCCACGGTGGCCCGCGCGAAGGAGCCGATGGCCCCCGCCATGCCCACGCTGTCCGGCGCGATGCGCACCCGGCCCAGCCGTGTGGCCTGGCTCACCTCCGGCGCCACCAGCCGCACATGCGCCGGCAGGCTGGCACCCGCAACCGCCAGCATGGCGGGCTGCCCGGGCCGAAGCTGGGCCAGGCGGGTTTCCGGCACGGCGGCCTCCAATTCGACAGCGCCATCGGCGATCAGGCGGAACAGCGGTTCCCCCGTCATGCCCGGCACCGCGCCCAGCCGGGCGGTGCGGCGGCTGACCACCCCGGCCACGGGCGCGCGGATCGTCGTGCGGTCCAGCTTGACCAGCAGTTCCTGCCGTTGCGCGCGGCCCAGCGCCGCGTCCGCCTCCGCGGCATGCAGCGCGTTGACCGAGGCGGTCAGCCGCGCCGCGCCCACCAGCGCCGCCTGCTGCCGGGTGTCGAACGTCTCGCGGGAGGTGGTGCCGGAGGCCACCAAGTCCCGCGCCCGGGCAAAGGCGGCGTCCGCCTGCACGCGGGAGGCCTGGGCCTCGGCGATGGCGTTCTGCGCCTGTGCGACTGCCGCCTCGGCCCGCGCCTGCTGCGCGGTGTTCTGGGCCAGGCTGGCGTCCAGCGCGTCATGCGACAGCGTGGCCAGCACCTGCCCGGCGCTGACCTGGTCGCCTTCCTCGACGTCGATGGCGGTGATGGCCAGCCCGTCGATCTGCGGCCCGACCAGTACCTCCTCCTTCGCGACCAGCGTTCCCGTCACCAGCACCATCGCCGCCAGCGTGCCGGGCTGGGCAGGCGCCACCGTGACGGAGGGCGCCGCCGCGTCCGCCGCCGCCAGCACCGGCAGCAGGACGAGCAGCAGGAGGCGGGACATCATGGCGACCGTCTACGCCGTGGCGACCCGCCGCGCCACCGGAAGCACGGTGCCGTAGGTCCGGGCAGGGCGTCGGCAGGCGGCCACACCGGCCAGAAGAGCGGAAAATTCGTCGCCTGGAATTGCTATGACGATGGCTCCATGCGCATGTTGCACCCGCGAATGACACATCGGATGCAGCCGGCGGCTCGGCCGGGCAGTGTTGATGGGGAGACAATGGCCCAGAGCGATCTGCCCTGCCTTGGCGATGTCCTTCAGGATGTTCTGACAGCGCCGGCCCGTCCCGGCCGGCCGATCGCCGTTGCCAGCCTCGGTTCGAGGCGTGGCTTGGCGCCGTTCTGGCCCGAATTCCAGTTTGTCGCCGCGTTGCGGCCGGTGTCGGCGGGCACCGGGCTGCGCTTTGGCCCCGGCCTGCTGCGTGCCCCGTCCGACCTGCCGGCGAGTTCGACGATCCGGGCGAGCTACCGCCGGGGGGCGCCCGCCGGGTCACTCGGGGCGAGGCTGCTGGGCCACCCCGCCGCGCAGGCGGCGCGGGATCGCGGGGCGCGGTTCGCGGCAGACATGCTTGCCCGACGGGTCGGCGTGGTCGGGACCGTCGCGGCGAAGTTGCCAGCCTCGATGCGCCTGCTCGTCGCGAGCGGAGCCGATGGACACGACCGCGGCGTGTGGCGCGGCTTGACCGGCTCCGGCCCTGCGGCCTCCATCGCCGTGCTCGGCGGCTCGGCGGCGTTGGCGCGCACCGTGCTGGAGGCTGGCGGCCACCTCGTGACGGGGGTCGACGGCTGGACGCTCATCGACGCCGCCGCCGAAATCCACGCCGATCCGGAGAGCGACGTCGCCCTGCTGGCAAGGCTGGCCGGCCGCCCCGTTTTCCGCCACGGCAAGGCCCAGCCGACCGTCGAGGCGGGGCTGCTGGCTGCGGCCTACCTGCTGCTCGGCACCCGCTACCTGGACCCAACGGATGGCCGTGCCCTGGCCGCCGAGGCGTTCCTCGACCGGGCGGTCGAATGGGACCGGCTGCGGCAGAGGCTGCCCAAGATCGCCTGCGTCGCCGGCATCTCGTTCTGGAAGAAGCGCCGCATCGCCGATTTCCTGGGCGGCGCGCCGGTCTATGCCCGCACCGCCTCCGCGGCGGTGCGCGCGGCGCAGCGCCGGGGCGGCGGCATCGCGGTATGGCCGTCCCGCGCGCCGGAGGGGCTGGACGCGGCCGCGGCGAAGGCCGGCGTGCCCGTGCTGCGCATCGAGGACGGGTTCATCCGGTCCCGCGGCCTGGGCGCCGATTTCATCCCGCCGGCCTCGGTCATCATCGACGGGCGGGGCGTGTACTACGACACGCGTTCCCCCAGCGACCTGGAGCATCTGTTGCAGACCGCGGCCTTCCCGCCCGAGCTGCTGGCCCGCGCCCACCGCCTGCGGCAGGAGCTGGTCCGCCGCGGCATCACCAAATACAACGTGGGCACGCCCATGGCGGCCTTGTCCTGCCAGCCCGGCCGTCGCCGCCTGCTGGTGCCGGGCCAGGTGGCGAACGACAAATCGGTCCTCGCCGGCGGGGGCGGCCTGTCCCCGGGCCTGCCGCTGCTGGAGCGTGTGCGGGCCGCCAATCCGGACGCCTTCATCGTCTACAAGCCGCACCCGGACGTGGAGGCCGGCCACCGGCCCGGCGCCGTTCCGGACGTCCAGGCCCTGCGCCATGCCGACCAGGTCCTGCGCGACGCCCCCATGGCCAGCCTGATCGAGGCGGTGGACGAAATCCACACGCTCACCTCGCTGGCCGGGTTCGAGGGTTTGCTGCGGGGCCGCCGGGTCGTCACCTACGGCGCGCCGTTCTACGCCGGCTGGGGGCTGACCATCGATCTCAACCCGTCTTCCCGGCCGCGCCGCGCGCTTACGCTCGATGCCTTGGTGGCGGCCACGCTGATCCTGTATCCGTTCTACCTCGATCCGGTCAGCAAGCTGCCATGCCGGCCGGAGGACCTGATACAGCGGCTCGACGCCGGCACCGGAGGGAACATGGGCTTGCTGGTCACGGCACGCCGGTTGCAGGGCGCGTTGCGCCGGAGATTGGCCCGGCCGGCCTCGGAGATCGCATGAACGCAATGGCCCAGCCGGATCATGGGAGGCGGAGCTTCCTGTTCCTCCAGGGTATGGCAAGCCGGTTTTTCGGCTGCCTCGGCAAGGACCTGGCCGCGAGGGGCCATGCGGTCCACCGCGTCAACTTCAACGCCGGCGACAGGGTGTTCTGGCCGCTGCCGGGCGCCATCGACTTCCGCGGCACGGCGGAGCAGTGGCCGGACGTGTTCGGCGACATCCTGGTGTCGCGGCGCGTGACCGACATCATCCTGTTCGGCGATTGCCGTCCCCTGCACGCCGCCGCCATCCGGGTGGCGCGCGCGATGCAGGTGCCGGTCCATGTCTGCGAGGAAGGCTACATACGGCCGCATTGGGTGACGTTCGAGCGGGAAGGGGTGAACGGCCATTCCACCCTGCCGCGCAACCCGGACTATTATCGCGAGCAGGCGCTCACGGCGCCGCAACTGGGGGAGATCCCCCATGTGGTGGCGGAGTTCCGGCGCCGGGCGCTGGAGGATCTGCTCTACAACTTCTCCTCCATGCTGCTGTGGCCGCTCTATCCGCATTACAGGACGCATCGGCCGCACCATCCGCTGATCGAATATGGCGGCTGGCTGCTGAAGATGGCGCGGGGGCCGCGGGCGCGGCGTCGCTCGGCGAAACAGGTAGCGAAGCTCGCAGCGGACGCAGATTTCTTCCTGCTGCCGCTGCAGCTGAATTGCGACTGGCAAATCCGCCAGCACTCCAACTTCGGCAGCATGACCCCGGTCATCGAAATGGTGCTGCGCTCCTTCCGCGAACACGCCCCGGCGCATAGCTTGCTGGTGATCAAGGAACATCCGCTGGACGAGCGCCTGATCAACTGGCGCCGGCTGGTGGCCCGGCTTGCCGCCGAGAACGGGCTGGCCGACCGCGTGATCTACCTCGAGGTGGGCGACCTCAACGACCTCATCGAGCGCACGCGCGGCGTCGTCACCGTCAATAGCACGTCCGGCACGCTGGCCTTGGCGATCGGTGCGCCGGTCATCGTGCTCGGCACGGCGATCTACGACATCGTGGGCTTGACCCATCAGGCCGGGCTGGACAGCTTCTGGACGGAAGCCGCGCCGCCGGACGAGGCGCTGTTCGCCGCCTTCCGCCAGGTGATCGCCGCACGGTGCATGCTGGTCGGCGGGTTCTTCAGCGAGCAAGGCATCAATCAGCTCGTGGCCAACGCGGTCGCACGGCTGGAGGGCCAGGTTGCGGCGCACCCGGTGGGCGCGTCGCAGCGGCGGCCGATCCGGGACAATGGCGCGCCGGCCTCGGCCCTGTCGGGCTGAGCGTTCGCTGCGTCCGGCTTGATCTGCCGGCCGGGCCGTGCATTCGGTAGGCCGGCATGAAGGCGCCCCTGCTTCTGGACCTGTCACGTTTGCTGGCACGGGCGCAACGCGGCGCTCCGACCGGGATCGACCGGGTGGAGTTCGCCTATGCCGAGCAGTTGCTGCGGCTGGCGCCGGAACGGCTGCAATTCGTTGCCATCGACAGGCTGGACCGCCTGCGCGTGCTGCCGCTGGAGCCGACCCGCCGCTTCATCGCGGCGGTCGGGGCCGGCTGGCGCGGATCGGGGCCGAGTGCTGCGGCAATCGGCGGCGCGGCGCGGATGATCTGGCTGCAGGCGGTCCTGCGGCCGAGTTCGTGGCCGCTGCGCCGGCAGGGCATCCGTCCGGTCTACCTGCTGATTTCGCACCGCCATCTGCACCGGCGGGACCGCGTGGCGCGCGCGCTGGCCACCAGCGGCGCCTGCCTGGTGGCCTTCGTGCACGACCTCATCCCAATCCAATATCCGGAATACGCCCGGCCGCAGCACGCGGAGATCCACCTGCGCCGGATACGGACCGTGGCCGCCCTGGCGGACGCCGTGATCGTCAATTCAACGGCCACCGGGGCGGCGCTCAGGCCCTATCTGGACCAGGCCGGGCGCTCCCCCCCCGTCCTGATGGCGCCGCTGGGTGTCGATCCAAGGGCGGTCGGCGCGATGGCCGATCCGGTGCCTGGACCGTATTTCGTGTATCTCAGCACCATCGAACCGCGGAAGAACCATCTCCTGCTGCTGCATATCTGGCGGCGGCTGGCGGAGACGCTGGGATCCGGGACGCCCCGGCTGATCCTGGTCGGCCGGCGCGGCTGGGAGAACGAGATGATCGTGGACATGCTGGAACGATCCGACACGATCCGGCCCTACGTGTCCGAACTGGCCGAGATCACCGATGCCCGGATCGGTGGGTTGCTGCACGGCTGCCGCGCCCTGCTGTTCCCCAGCTTTGCCGAAGGGTTCGGCTTGCCCCTGGCCGAAGCCCTGATGGCCGGCGTCCCGGTGCTGTGCAGCGACCTGCCTGCGTTGCGGGAGGTCGGCGGCGACGTGCCGGACTACCTCGACCCGCTCGACGGCGCCGGCTGGCTGCAAGGCGTGATGGAGTACCTGGCCGAGCCATCGCCGCGCCGGGCTGCGCAGATCGGCCGGATGGGGCGGTGGCAGGCTGCGACGTGGCCCGCCCATCTGGAAGCAGCCCTCGCGTTCATCGATGCGTTGCCGCAGGAACGCGCCGCCGCCTGAAAGCGTAGCCGGACCGCGTTCATCCCCCCGATCTTATCGGCTGGTTCATGTCCTGGGCCGATCCATTCACGCCGGTGTAGAGGAGTTTGCATGTCATCCGGCAGCAGAAAACCCGTTCGCACGTCATCGGCCTCCGCCTTGATGGCCACGCTCATGGTCGCGGCCTGTGCCAGCACGCCGCCGCCCACACCTTCGCCCGCGGCCATCGCCACGGTGGCGCCCGTCGAGCGGCCCATCGCGGCCCCGCGGCCCGCGCCGGCACCGAAGCCGGTCGACTTGCGCTGGGCGTTCTCCGCCACGCCGCAGCTGTGCACCGCGCTCGCCAGTGGCCCGGGCGGGTCGTTCCGGATCCAGACCACCGCGGGTCGTCAGCTTCTGTTGACGGCCAGTTTCACCTCGCCGGGACGCTCGGCGATGCAGCACGTCCGGCCGGCCAAGCTCAGCTTCAGCGGGGCGGCCGGCGAATGGAGCGTGCCGGGAACCTGGCAGGGCAATGCGTTCACCAGCACGCGGCCGCTCGACGAACGCAGCGTCGCCAGCGTCCTGGGCTTGTTGGGCGGCGGCACCGCGGCGGTCACGGCCGGGCCGCTCCGCGTCGGCTCCGCCCGCCTGCCGTCTTCGAGCGGGGATGGCAATGCGTGGGTGCAATGTCCCAAGCAGATGCTTGCCGCGCCTTGAAGGCAGTCCGGCCGCCGTCGCATCCATGCAAGGGGAGGCTGATCACGATCCGTCGATTTTAGCTGTCCATTAACGATGATTACCGAGGCTGCGGGGCGAACATTTGACGGGATCTCAGAATGAGCCGCCCTGCGACCAAAGCCCTCGGCTACCCGGCCTCCGTCCTGAGGCTCATGGGCTTGCTGACGATCCTGGCGGCTGGCGTCGCCGTGTTCGGCATCTACACGAAGTACGAGGCTCAAGCCCTGTGGCAGCGCGCCTCCGAGTCCCTCGGCGCCGAAGCCGGGGAGCGGGCCGCCCGGCTTCAGGAGTGGCTGCTCCGGTTGGACCGCACGCTCACCTGGTTCCGGGCGGAAGACGTGTCGGCGCTGGATCGGCTTTCGGTCACCGGGCGCATGCTCCGCAACGAGCGGTTCTTGGCGCCGGCAAGGGCCTTGTTCCTGGTGTCGTCGACCGGCCGGCTGATCGCGGGAACCCTGCCGCTGCCGGACGGCTCGACCAGCCTGTCGGGGCAGCACTGGTTCAAGTCCCTGCAGGCCGCTCCTGCCCAGCCCGGCCTGCAATTGACCGGCTGCACCCGCGACCCGTTCGGCAGCGAGGACGGGGTCGTCGTCTACCGCGCGGTCGTCGATCGGGATGCGGTCGCCGGCTATGTCGGCACCTTCCTGCCGCAGGCTGCCATCGCGGCCATGACGCGGGATGATGACCCGACCAACGGCCTGATCACGCTGGCCCTGCGCTCGGCGTCCGGCGAGACATTCGGCTGCCGGGCGGATGGCGCCGCACCGGCGGTGGCGGCATCCGGCGCCGTGCGGGCCTCACTTGCCCGGATCATCCATGCCTCGCCCGTTATGACCCGACACGGCGTCGTCGGCGACGACCGGCTGATCGAGCCCGGCGGCCTTCATCTGGTTGCCTCGGCGGATGCGCTGGATACCATGTCCGACGAGGACTGGGCCGCGCTGCTGTACCGCACCGGCTATGTCGCGGTCAGCCTGCTGCTGATCATGGCGCTGCTGGGCACCATGCTCCGCCGCCTCGGCCGGCGCATCCGTCCCGGTCTGCTGCCGCTCGCCGGGCATGCGGCCGCCGATGGCGCGGATTGGATGTGGGAACTGGACGACATGGGGAACCTGGTCGGCCTGGCCGGCAACGCACCGGACCATCTGCTGCCGCCGGGCGGGCGGTCCCTGGCGGAGATCGCCGGGCCGGTCGGAGGGCAGGACATGCGCTGGGACCGGTTGACCGCCGCGATCTGCGCCAGGCACGCATTCGAGGGGTTGCAGGTGCCGTTCCAGATACCCGGGCGCACGGGCCTGCTCACCATCTTCGAACTTTCCGGCCAGCCGGTGCTGGCCTCGGGAGGATTCTGGGGGACTGCCTCGCTGGTCTCGGAGGAAAGCATTGCCAAGAGCGTGCAGCCGGCGCGGGTGGCCGGGCAGTTCTCTGTCGCGTGAACGACGCCCGCGACCCCTAGCAACCGACCGGCCATCCCTGCAAGTTGTGGTGCGGCGGGCGAGACGATCCGAGTCGCTGCGCTGACGGTTGCCTTTTGTTTCGCGAACGCGCGGTGCAGGGGCGTTGGATCGAGGGTTGACCCATGGACATGCACATCGTTTCGGTAGGCGAGCACATCGCGCCGATCTCCAGCCAGATCTGGGACGCGAAATACCGGTTGAAGACCGCCGACGGCAGCCCGGTCGATCGCACGGTCGAGGATAGCTGGCGCCGGGTCGCCCGCGCGCTGGCCGCCGCCGAGAGGCAGCCGGAGCTTTGGGAGCAGCCCTTCTACGAGGCGTTGCAGGATTTCCGCTTCCTTCCGGCCGGCCGCATCCTCTCCGGCGCGGGCACGGACCGCCGGGTGACGCTGTTCAATTGCTTCGTCATGGGCGACATCGAAGACGACCTCGCCAGTATCTTCACCCATTTGCGCGAAGCCGCGCTGACCATGCAGCAGGGCGGCGGCATCGGCTACGATTTCTCCTCGCTGCGGCCGAAGGGCGCCCCGGTGCAGGGCGTGGGCGCCGACGCATCCGGTCCGCTGTCCTTCATGGACGTGTGGGACGCGATGTGCCGCACCATCATGTCCGCCGGCGCCCGGCGCGGCGCCATGATGGCCACGATGCGCTGCGACCACCCGGATATCGAGGACTTCATCGCCGCCAAGCGGCAGCCGGAGCGGCTGCGCAACTTCAACCTTTCGGTGCTGGCCACCGACCCGTTCATGGCAGCCGTCGAGGCCGATGGCGACTGGCCGCTCGTGTTTGGCGGCCGCACCTACAAGACCGTCCGAGCCCGCGCGCTGTTCGACAGCATCACCCAGGCGACATACGACTATGCCGAGCCCGGCGTGCTGTTCATCGACCGCATCAACGCCCGCAACAACCTGCATTATTGCGAGACCATCCGCTCGACCAATCCCTGCGCCGAGCAGCCGCTGCCGCCGTATGGCGCCTGCCTGCTGGGCTCGATCAACCTGGCGCGGCTGGTGCAGCATCCATTCACGCCGCATGCCCGGCTGGACGAGGCCCAACTCGACGGCCTGGTGGCGGTCGCCATCCGCATGATGGACAACACGATAGACGTGTCCGGCTTCCCGCTGGAAGAGCAGCGGCAGGAGGCGGTGGCCAAGCGCCGGATCGGCCTGGGAATGACCGGCCTGGCCGACGCGCTGATGATGGTCGGCGTGCGCTACGGCTCCTGCCGGGCGGCGGAGCTGGCGGGCGATTGGGCCCGCCGGATCAACCGCGCGGCCTACGTTACCTCGGCCAGGCTGGCGGCGGAGAAGGGGGCATTCCCGCTGTTCGACCGCGAGCCGTACCTGGCGGGGGCGACCGTGTCGGAACTGGACGCCGATGTGCGCGGGCTGATCGCCGAGCACGGCATCCGCAACGCGCTGCTGACGTCGGTGGCGCCCACCGGCACCATTTCCCTGGTGGCGGACAACGTGTCCAGCGGGATCGAGCCGGTGTTCGCCCTGGCCTATACCCGCAAGGTGTTGCAGCCGGACGGCACCCGCACCGAGGAGGAGGTCTCCGACTACGCATTGCGCCGGTTCCGTGCCCAATTCGGTGAATCCGCCGACCTGCCGGACTATTTCGTCACCGCCCAGGACCTGGCGCCGGAAGATCACATCCGCATGCAGGCGGCGGTGCAGCGCCACGTCGACAGCGCCATCTCCAAGACCGTGAACGTCCCCGAGGACATCAGCTTCGAGGCATTCCAGGAAGTGTACCTCGACGCCTATCGCAGCGGCTGCAAGGGCTGCACCACCTACCGCCCCAACGCGATCACCGGCTCGGTGCTGGAGGTCAAGCCGGCGGAGCCGCCGAAGCCGACGGCCCAGACCGTGATCGAGCTTGCGCAACGGTCGGAGAAGCTGAGCGGCGCCACCTACAAGCTACGCTGGCCGGATAGCGAGCATGCGATGTATGTCACCATCAACGACGTGGAGATCGCCGGCCGCCATACGCCGTTCGAGATCTTCGTCAACTCGAAGAACCTGGAGCACTATGCCTGGGTAGTGGCGCTCACCCGCATGATCAGCGCCGTATTCCGCCGCGGCGGCGAGGTGGCCTTCGTCGCCGAGGAGCTGAAGCAGGTGTTCGATCCGCGTGGTGGCCAGTGGAGCAACGGCCAGTACGTGCCATCGCTGGTGGCCGCGATCGGCGACATCATCGAGCGGCACATGATCGAGACCGGTTTCATGACCCCGAAGGAGAAGCCTGCTGCCAAGGTCGAGTTCACGACCACTGCGGCATCTCCGCTTGGCCCGCTTTGTCCGAAGTGCAGCCAGCCAGGGCTGATGAAGGAGGCGGGCTGCCTGACCTGCCTCCATTGCGGCTGGTCCAAATGCAGCTGACCGCGACCCCAGGGCCAGAGACTGCCGTGGACGGGATGGTTAAGGGGTAGGCTCGCCTTCAGGCCATGGGTGCAAGGCACGCAGGGCGTTGCGAGTCCTTGACTGACAGAGGCCGGAGAAGCGCCTAGGCTAGCCGCAATGCTGACCGACCTGCCGAATCTGCTGACCCTCTCGCGCATCGTCGCCATTCCGGTGCTGGTAGGCTTCGTTTCCCTGCGCAGCCCGGTCGGCGATCTGCTGGCCACCCTGCTTTTCACCGCGGCCGGGCTGACCGACTGGCTTGACGGACACCTGGCCCGTACCATGCATCGGCACTCCGAACTCGGCCGCATGCTGGACCCGATCGCCGACAAGCTGCTGGTGGGCGCGAGTCTGATCCTGCTGGCCGGACAAGGCCGGTTTCCGGATGGGGCGCTATACCCGGCAATCGTCATCCTGCTGCGGGAAATCCTGGTCAGCGGGCTGCGGGAGTATCTGGCCGGCCTGCGCATCGGCCTGCCCGTGACACGCCTGGCAAAGTGGAAGACCGGGTTTCAGATGGGCGCGCTCGGCACGCTGTTGGCGGGGGACGATGTCGCCGCCATGCTGCACGTGAACCTGCCGGTCGCGCTGATCGGCGAGGCCATGCTGTGGGTTGCGGCCTTGCTGACGCTGGTCACCGGGTGGGACTATCTCCGGTCCAGCTTGCGGCACGCGCAAGTCGGGTCAGGGAGGGACACGATCGGCAGGGAGGTGCCCGGGAACGGGCCGTGACGAACGGGCCAGGCCACCGTGCCGTGCTCGGCATCGCCGGCTGGTCCGGCGCGGGCAAGACAACCCTGATCGAGGCGCTGGTGCCGCGCCTGCGTGCCGCCGGGTTGACCGTGTCCACCATCAAGCACACCCATCATGGCGTGGACCTGGACCGACCCGGCAAGGATAGCTGGCGACACCGCCAGGCCGGCGCCCACGAGGTGATCATCGCCAGCCCGGGCCGGTGGGCCTTACTGCACGAGGAACCGGGCGCCGAGCCAGGGCTGCCAGCCTTGCTCGACCGCCTGGGCGCGGTGGACCTGGTGCTCGTGGAGGGATTTCGGCGTTACCCGATCCCCAAGCTCGAAATCCACCGGCCGGCCCTGGGCAGGCCGCCGCTTTGGCCCGACTGGCCCGATGTGGTGGCGGTGGCGACCGATGCACGGCTGCCGGGATGCGACCGGACGCAGCTGGATCTCGGCCAACCCGGCGCGATTGCCACATGGGTCTCGTCCTTTGTGCAAAGCACCATCGCGAAACCTTGAGCAGATCACCGGTAGCAGGCAAAGTCCGCGCCGACCCGGCCGTCGGCCGTCTGAGGAGCCTTTCCTTCATGCGGCGTTTCGCCCTGCCAAGCCTGTCCATCCTCTTCGCGGGGCTGCTCTCCGGTTGTACGGGGACGGGCGTGTTCTTCGACCACACCACGCAATGGTTCGGGCAGGTGCCCAACGCGCCCGCCGGCAGCAGCGAGACGTTCCTGCGCATCCGCGGACAAAGCGTGGACGTGCCGCCGTTGCTGCCGGAGCAGGGCAATGTCTGGCCCACCGACAACAGGCCGGATCCGACGCTGCAGGACCTGGAAAAGCAGCAGGCCGCCGAAATCCGCCAGGGCAGTGGCAGTGGCAGTGGCAGTGGCAGTGGCAATGGCAACGCCCCTCCCGCCGGCGCGAACCCGGCGGTCAACCGCGCCAACGATGCCGATCGCGGCCTGCCGCCACCGGTCGTCCCACCACCCCCGCCGAACCGGCTGCGCTCCCCGACGGTCAACACGCCCAACGGTCCCTCCGTGGACGTGACCGGGCAAGGCAGCGGCCGCAATTACCGCCAGCTTCAATCGCCCACTCCCGGCGGCAGCGGCATCCTGGTCCCCAACGGCAACGGCACCAGCACCCTGATCGGCCCGGATGGCAGCGTGCAGACGGTCCCGACGCGTCCCTGATGGTGCGCGTGTTGTATTTCGCCTGGTTGCGGGAGCGCATGGGACGGGGCGAGGAGAGCCTGGCGCTGCCGCCCGGCATCGCCACGGTCGGCGACCTCGCCGCCTGGCTTCGCGCCCGCGACCCGGCCGGAACGGCGGCCTTCGCCGAGCCGTCCACCGTCCGGGCGGCGGTGAACCAGGTCTTCGCGCCGCCCTCGGCGCTGCTCGCCGACGGGGACGAGGTGGCGTTCTTCCCCCCGGTCACCGGCGGGTGACACCCACGGTCCGCGTGCAGGCGGTACCGTTCGACCTGGCCGTCGAGTTGGCGCAGTTGACCGCGGGCCGCACCGATATCGGCGGCGTCGGCAGCTTCGTCGGCATCGTGCGCGACGACCCTGCCCACCCGCTGCACTCGCTGACGCTGGAGCATTACCCGGGCATGACCGAAGCGGCGATGGCCGCCATCGCCGCGCAGGCGTGCCAGCGTTGGGCGCTGCTGGGGTGCTGCCTGGTGCACCGGATCGGGCGGTTGCTGCCCGGCGACGGCATCGTGCTGGTGCTGACGGCGGCGGGGCATCGCCAGGCCGCCCTGGAGTCCACGGCGTTCCTGATCGACTGGCTGAAGACCTCTGCGCCGTTCTGGAAGCAGGAGCGATTCGTGGATGGCGCCACGCGCTGGGTCGAGGCCCGGCAGGCCGATGACGAGGCCATGTCCCGCTGGTGAGGATGTCCAGGGTCGGCACGGCCGTCTCGCTGTGCGCCGGGGCGGCATTGTTGGCCTGGCCCGCCGTGGTCAACCGCTATCCGCTGGTCTTCAGCGACACGGCGGGCCTGGCCGATATGGGGCTGGAGCCGAACATGGGGTGGGACAAGCCCTGGGTGTACGGCCCGCTGATCGTGCTGCTGCATTGGCGCGTCTCGCTGTGGGGCGTGGCGGCCGGGCAGGCCTTGGCGGTCAGCGCGTTGCTGCGGCTGGTCGCCGCTGTGGCGGGGGCGGCGGGTCCGTGGCGGCATGTCGGGCTATGTGCGGCACTGGCAGTTGGCAGCGCCTTGCCCTGGTTCGTGCCGTTCGTGATGCCGGACATCTTCGCGCCGCTGGTCGTGCTGTGCCTGTTCGGTCTCGGCTGGGGCCGGTTCGGCTGGCCGACCCTGCTGGGCGTGGCGGCGTTGGCGTCGGTCGCCGTAGCGGTGCACCTCGCCCACCTCGTGCTGGCGGCGGGCTGCCTGGTTCCGGTGGCGGTGCTGCGCACGCGCCGCCTGGCCCTGTGCGCCGTGCCGCTGGTGGCGGCGTTGGCTTGGCTGGTGGCCAGCAACTGGGTTGGCAACGGCGTGCTGGGCGTGTCGCCCTATGGCTCGGTGTTCGCCCTGGCCCGGCTGCAGGCGGACGGGCCAGCGGCGGATTACCTCCACAGCGTTTGCCCGGCGGCCGGGTACCGGCTGTGCGCCTGGTCGGACCGCCTGCCGATGGACAGCGACGATTTCCTGTGGGCGCCGGACGGACCGATCTGGGGCGGGAACTCGGGACCGACCCTGGTGGCGCCCGAGGCGTCCCGCATCGTCGCCGCGACGGTGCGCCTTGAGCCTGGGACGGCGTTCGGGCACGCCTTGGCCAACACGATCCGCCAGCTCGGCCGCGTAGCGGTCGGCGATACGCTGGGGCCGCAATACATCGTTTCCACCGTCGGCCGCCTGCTGGCGACCTACTTCCCCGCTGCCGAGATGCGACGCTTGCTGGCCAGCCGCCAGGTTGCGGGCACGCTGCCTGCCGTCGCAGTCCCGCTCTTGCCATTGCATCTGCTGTTGCTTGGCATCGGCACGGTGGCCACGGTCGTCCTGGTGCCGCTGGCGTGGCGCGATCGCCCCGTCCTCACCGGCTTGGCCGTGATGGTCCTGGCGGGCGTGCTTGCCAACGCCTGTGCCACGGGGGCGCTGTCCGGCCCACATGACCGCTACGGCGCGCGGATCGCCTGGCTGGTGCTGCTGCCGCCGACACTGGCCGCGCTGGGCGGATGGCGGCGTGTCATCCGCCACCCGCTGCCGACGGGCTAGGCCGCGATCTTCGCCACCTCGGCGGGGGACAGCCGCACGAGCTTGTCGTATTCGGTCAGCAGCGTGTCGGTGATCCGGCTGGGCGTGTAGCTATGCGGCCCGATCTGGCGGACCGGGGTCACCTCCGCCGCTGTGCCGACCAGGAACGCCTCGGTCGCCTGTGCCATCTCGTCCGGCATGATGGTGCGCTCGACCACCTTGATCTGGTGCTTGTGCGCCAAGGCCGTCACCGCCCGGCGGGTGATGCTGTCCAGGAAGCAATCGGGCGTCGGCGTGTGCACCTCGCCATCGAACACGAAGCAGATATTGGCCCCGGTGCCCTCGGCCACCTGGCCGCGCCAGTCGTACATCAGCGCGTCATCCCAGCCATCGGCCTCGGCCTGATGCTTTGCCAGCGTGCCGACCATGTAGAGCCCTGCGGCCTTGGAGGCGGTGGGGGCGGTGTTCGGCGGCGGACGCCGCCACTCGGCTATACCAAGGCGCACGCCCTTCATGCGGTCATCGCCGAACAGGTTCGGCCAGGCCCAGCAGGCGATCGCCAGGTGGATCTTGGTCTTCTGGGCGGACACCGATAGCTGCTCCGTGCCGCGCCAGGCGATCGGGCGGACATAGGCGTCGACCAGCCCGTTGGCGGCGATCACCTGCTGGCAGGCGGCGTCGATCTGCTCCGCCGTCCAGGGAATTTCGAAGCCCAGGATGCGGGCGGAGGCGATCAGCCGGTCGGTATGGGCGCGCAGCATGAAGATGTTGCCGCCATAAGCCCTCTCGCCTTCGAACACGCCGCTGGCATAGTGCAGCCCATGGGACAGCACGTGCAGCTTGGCGTCGCGCCATGGGACCATTTCACCGTCCCACCAGATTTGGCCATCACGGTCGTCGAAAGGAATGAGTGCCATCAACGGGTTCCCAAGTAAGATTGTTGCTCTAACACGGCAAACGCTATGAGAAGAATTTCAAAACGTCAAGAAACCTGTCCCAACGGAAGCGAAGACCAGCCATGTCCGGAATGAAGATGGAGCGTCCTGCCCTGCGCGCCGGCACCGCCCAGCCGGGGGCGGCGCTGCTGTTCCTGCGGGAGGAGCAGATCCGTCTTGCCCAGGATCTGCTGTTCTTCGCCTATCGCGACTTCACCGGCGCCGCCGACGTGATCCTGGAGGAGCTTGGCCTGGGGCGGGCGCACCACCGGGCCCTGCACTTCATCGGCCGCAACCCGGGCATGACGGTCGGCGACCTGCTGGCAATCCTGCGCATCACCAAGCAGAGCCTGGCGCGGGTGCTGACCGAGCTGGTCGAAAAGAGCTACGTCGCGCAGGCGCATGGCCGCCAGGACCGGCGGCAGCGTCTCCTGACCCTGACGCAGGAGGGGCAGGCGCTGGAGCTCCGGCTGTTCGACCGGCAGCGGGAGCGGCTGGCCGCGGCATACCGGGAGGCGGGCGGCCCGGCGGTCGAGGGTTTCGGCCGGGTGATGCGCGCCGTGATGGACCCGTCCGCACGCGCCTACATGGACAAGGCGACCCGGGGATGAACGTCCAGCCCCACGTGCTGGTGGTGGACGACGACGACCGTCTGCGCCGGCTGCTGCAACGCTATTTGGCCGAGAACGGCTTCCGCGTCACGGTGGCGCAAACCGCCGCGGATGCCAGGGCGACGATGCGCTCGGTCCAGCCGGACCTGCTGGTGCTGGATGTGAGCATGCCGGGCGAATCCGGCCTGGACCTGACGGAATCGATGCGCCGGGAGAAATCCGACGTGCCGATCCTGCTGCTGACGGCGCGGGGTGCGCCGGAAGACCGTATCGCCGGGTTCGAGGCGGGGGCGGACGATTATCTCGGCAAGCCGTTCGACCCGTACGAGTTGGTGCTGCGCATCCGGGCCATGCTCCGGCGGGTCGCCACCGTCGAGCCGGCCGGAGAGGTGCAGCTCGGCGGCCTGACATTCGACATCGCCCGCGGCGAGCTGTCGGGCCCAGACGGGATGGTGCACCTGACCGGCGGCGAGGCGGCGCTGCTGGGCCTGCTGGGGCGCACCCCGGGCGAGGTGCTGTCCCGCGAGGCGATCGGCCAGTCGCTCGGCATGGACGAGGCCGGGGAACGAGCGATCGACGTGCAGGTCACCCGGCTGCGCCGCAAGATCGAGGCGGACCCGAGGGAGCCGCGCTTCCTCCATACCGTGCGCGGGCGCGGTTATGTGCTGAAGCCCGGCGCCTGACATGCGGCCGCGGTTCGGCCTCAAGCGCATGCTGCCCCGCTCGCTGCTGGGGCGCAGCCTGCTGATCATCCTGCTGCCGCTGATCCTGCTGCAGGCGGTCGCGTTCACCGTGTTCTACGGCAGCTATCTGGACGTGACCTCCCGACGGCTCGCCTTCGCGATCGCCGGGGAAGTGGCACAGACGATCGAATTGATGCGCCGCTTTCCCGGCCAGGAGAACCGCGACTGGATCATCCACTCCGCCCTGATGCGGCTGGAGGTGCCGATGGGCTTCGTGCCTGGTGAGCAGATCGAGGTGCGGCCCTGGATCAACCAGCTCGGTCCGATGGACGATG
The DNA here is from genome assembly GCA_964244585.1 of uncultured Acetobacteraceae bacterium. Taxonomy (GTDB): domain Bacteria; phylum Pseudomonadota; class Alphaproteobacteria; order Acetobacterales; family Acetobacteraceae; genus LMUY01. The sequence goes on from CAXTJM010000002.1 coordinate 253,280, forward strand.
ACCTGGCGGCGGCGTTGAGCGACAAGCTGCGGCTGCCGTACACGATGGATTGGACGAGCGATCCGCGCAACGTGGACATCCACGTCCAATTGCCGGATGGCGTGCTGCACGTGCAGGCGCCCCGCAAGCGCCTCTATACCTCCACGCTTTACCTGTTCGTGCTGTGGCTGGCGGGGTCCGCCCTGCTGCTGTTCGGCATCGCGGCGTTGTTCATGCGCAACCAGGTCCGCGCGATCCGGCGCCTGGCCGGCGCAGCGGAGGCGTTCGGCATGGGGCGGGACCGCGGGCCGATCAAGCCGGAGGGTGCGTCCGAGGTCCGTCAGGCGGCGGCGGCATTCAACCGGATGCAAGCCCGGATCACCCGTTTCCTGACCCAGCGAACGGAGATGCTGGCGGGGGTGTCGCACGATCTGCGCACGCCGCTGACCCGGCTGCGCCTGGCGCTGGCCATGCTGTCCGTCGAAGAGGCGCAGCGGGAGGAACTGGCCGACATGACGGGCGACGTGGAGGAGATGGAGCGGATGATCGGCGGCTACCTGTCCTTCGCCCGTGGCGAGGGCATGGAGCAGGCGCAACCGGTCGACCTGGCGGCCATGCTGCGGGAGGTAGCCGCCGGCGCCCGCCGGGCCGGAGCGGATGTCAGCCTGGAGGCCCCGAGCGGGCTGACCGTGCTGCTCCGTCCGGATGCGCTGCGGCGTGCGATGACAAACCTGGTCGACAACGCCCGCCGCCATGCCCGGCGCATCGTGTTGACCGCGCAACCGCGTGAACGCAACGTAGAAGTGCTGGTGGACGACGACGGCCCGGGCATCACGCCGGACCGTCGGGAGAGTGTGTTTCGCCCGTTCGAGACCGGCGGCGGCGGCACCGGCCTGGGGTTGACCATCGCACGGGATATCGTGCGCGCGCATGGCGGCGACATCCTGCTCGAACAGAGTTCGCTAGGCGGCCTTCGGGCCCGGATACGGCTGCCGCTGTAGATCCAGGCGGGCCGCTTGCCCGACGGCGGCCTACTCGGCGCCCTGTCCCTTGGCGACCAGGCCTTTCACTTCGTCCACAGCCTCGACGAAGCGCTTGTTGAGCAACTCGAGCGCCTCACCGCTGGAGCGTTGGATGAGATCGCCGATCTCCTGCATGTTCCCGACCGCCCGCTCGTATGCTCCCTTGAGCATGTCCGCCTGGCGGACGGCACGTGCCTGCGGCGGCTCTCCGGAGCTGAATTGGCGCATTCCGTCCGTCAGCTCCGACATGGTCTGCTGCATGATCTCCATGTTTCGCCGCGCCACGGCCTGCGCGCCTTCCAGCGCTACCCGGTTGGCAGCGGACAGCGTCTCGAGGTTGCGGCGGTGCGCCGACATCAGCGCCTCCATGTCCGGCATGGCCGGCAGCTTCATGTCCGCGAACATGCGCTGGAACTCGTTCATCGCGTTCGTGCCCATGCTCGTCATCTTGTCGCCAGCCGCCTGGGCGGCGCTCAGGCCGGCATGGGTCGCGTTGGCAAAGTTCTTGGTGGCATCGTCAGACATTCGCCATGTTCCTTGTTGTTGTCGGCAGCGCGTCCGCTGGGCTGTCACCTGCTAGACTGGAACTGCCCGGTGCCCTGGTCAATCGCCCGGCCGCTCAAGCCGGCGATGCCGGCGGGTCCACGGCGGGCGGGGGCGGCGGATTACCCCGTACGAGCTGGTCGGCCGACGTATCCGGGTCGTCCGGCAGATCGATCACACCCTCCATCCCGTCGTCGGCCTGCGCGTCCGTCTTCGAGGCCAGCCACCCGAACAGCCGATCCGCCTGGTCGAGCGCTTTGTCCAGCGCCGCCATGGTGCCGGACAAATCGGCGCTCTCGTCGTCCTTCCACGCCCGCAACGTGTAGAGCCACACCCCCACCAGGGCCTCTGCCCGGACCAGGCCGCGCAAGCCCGCAGCCGACATTCCGGCGGTTTCCAGCATCCAGGCCATGCTTCGCAGCGTGGCTCCCCCGAGCGCCAGCGACAGCAGCGGGTTCAGCGGCAGGACCCTCAACAGGGCGACCATGCCGTCGCGATGCTGCTGCAGCACGTCGAAGCGCCGCATCAGCAGGTCGAAGATACGATCGCGCGGGCTCGCCTCACCCGCCACTTCCGCAAGGGCCGCGGCATCGGCAAGCACGCCGAACCGGCGTAGCACCGCACCGGGGCCGGGAAAGCGCATGCGCGCCCGATCCAGTGGAAGGCCCGCCTTGCGAGCCGCCTCGACGATGCTCAGCCCGGGCCAGCCGGTGTCTGCCGCCTGCGCGAAGGCGGCGGAGATCAGTCGGGTGTCGAATTCAGTGTCGTCCATGGCGTTCAGGTGGTCCGTTGCAGCCACATTGCCAACCCGGGTGCCGCAATCATGCCGACAACTCGCGCGACCGCTCCGTGGCCGCCGCGACCGCCCGGCTGACCAGGCTCGGCCATGCATCCGGCGCCATCAAGACCGCCAGCGCCCGTTCCGTCGTTCCGGCTGGGCTGGTGACGGCGCGCCGCATGGCCACCGCATCCTCCGGGCTGGCTGCCAACAGCGCGCCGGACCCGGAAATGGTGCGGCGGGCGAGGCGTCGCGCCAGGTCCGGCGGCAATCCCTGCTCGACCGCTGCGGCCTCCAACAGTTCCGCCAGGAGGAAGACATAGGCCGGACCGCTGCCGGAGGTCGCAGTGGCGGCGTCGATCTGCGCCTCGTCGCTCACCCACGCCACCTCGCCGACCGCCTCCAGCAGCGTCTGGCTCAACTCACGTTGCACTGCGGAAATGCCGGGCCCGGCATAGGCCGCAGTGAAGCCCTGCCCGATCGCGGCGGGGGTGTTGGGCATGGCGCGGACGATGGCGGCGGCGCCAGTCAGCCGGGCGAGGTTGCCGGTCGTGCGGCCGGCCATGATCGAGATGACGACGGCGCGGCGGGCGAACCCGGCCACGGTCGGCACGGCGGAGTCCGCGACCTGCGGCTTGACGGCCAGCACCACCGCGTCCGGTGCGAACGTGGCCGGGATCATGCCGGCCCCATCCACGACAAGCAGCCCGTCACCGGCCATGGCGGCTGCCTCCGGGGCCGGGTCCAGCAGGTAGCTCGGCCCCAGTCCCACGCGACGCCAGCCCGCGAGCAGGGCGCCCCCCATCTTCCCGCCGCCGACCAGCAGGACGGAGGGCGTCACGCCTCGCCCACGCACTCCAGCATGGCGGCGGCCAGCGCGTCGGACGGCGTCTTGCCGCCCCACAGCACGAACTGGAACGCCGGGTAGAACCGCTCGCACTCCGTGATGGCGATGTCGACCATGTCCTCCAGGCTTTCGGCCGATGCGCCGCTTGCGCCGCGCAACAGCACGGAATGGCGGAACAGCGGCATGCCGTCATCGCTATCCATGCCGAAATGGCCGATCCACAGCTTCTCGTTGGCCAGCGCCATCAGCTCGTACAAGGCGGTGCGGCGTCCGGCCGGCACCTTGAGGTCGAAGGCGCAGGTGAAGTGCATGGCGCTGATCTCCCGCGACCAGGAAAAGTACAGCCCGTAATCGCACCATTTGCCCGGCGCCTCAGCCGCCATCTCGCCCTCGCTGCGGCGGTCGAAAGCCCAATCGTTGTCGCCCACGATCCGTTCGAGCGCGTCGAGCGGATTGGCGGCGTGGTCGTTTGCTACTGCGGTTTGGACGGTCGGCATCATGGGGTCTCCCATCTGGAGGAAGGCCGATCGGAGTCAGGAGGTTGAGGCCCCGACTCGATGCCTCGTCACACTACCGGGCGACAAAGCCTTGCGGCAAGCCCGGCGCCCCCGCGTCAGATGCCGCTCGGATCGGGAAACTCCGGGTCCGCCCGTTCGACGTCGCTGGGCGGAACGGACACCGCTTCGAGCGCGGCGACCCTGATCTCCAACGCTGCCATCCGTGCCTCCGCGGCCTCCTGCCCGGCGCGGGCGTTCGCGGCCATCTGCTCCACCGCCTCCATATCTTCACGCCGGACCAGGTCCAGCTTGCGAACCGCCTCGTCGATGCGGGCCCGGATGGTGGCCTCCGCCTCGTCCCGCAGCCCGGTCAGAGCGGAAAATGCCCCACCGGCCACGCCGGCGAGGTCGTCGAAGAAGCGCGGTCGGTCGGCCATGGCGAAATCTCCTCGTCAGACCTGCGATATAGGGGCGGTCGCGATGGTTTGCACGGCGGGACGGATGTGTTTGGCTGCCGGCATGTCCGCCAAACCCCTGCTGCTCACCATGGGCGATCCTGCCGGCATCGGCGGGGAGATCGCCGCCAAGGCGTGGCGTGCCTTGGCAGGGGCCGGCCCGCGCTTCGCCATCATCGCCGATCCGTTCTGGATCGGGGCGCTGGACGTGCCCATGGCGGTGATCAAATCGCCGGAGCAGGTGGCCGACGTGTTCGGCTCGGCGCTCCCCGTCCTGGCGCTGGAGCTGCCGGAGATCGCGCGACCCGGGCGTCCGGACCCGGCCAACGCGCCCGCCGTGATCGCAAGCATCGAGCGCGCGGTGCGCCTGGTGCAGGCCGGGGAGGGCGGCGCCGTCGTGACCAACCCGATCAGCAAGGCGGTGCTATACGCGGCGGGGTTCCGGCATCCCGGGCACACCGAGTTCCTGGGGGAACTGACGGGGGGCACGCCGGTCATGATGCTCGCCTGCCCGCATCTGCGCGTCGTGCCGGTGACGATCCACGTCTCGCTGCGCCAGGCGCTGGCGGGTGTCACGACGGAGGCGATCCTGGCCACGGCGCGGGCGACCGCGGCGGCGTTGCGGCGGGATTTCGGCATTCCCGCGCCACGCCTGGCGGTCGCCGGGCTGAACCCGCATGCCGGCGAGCAGGGCGCCATGGGACGCGAAGAGATCGAGGCGATTGCCCCGGCCGTGGCGGCCTTGCAGGCGGACGGGATCGATGCGACCGGCCCGCATCCGCCCGACACCATGTTCACCGACGCCGCCCGGCCCGGCTACGACGCCGCGATCTGCATGTATCACGACCAGGCGTTGATCCCGCTGAAGACGCTGGACATGGCGGGCGGCGTGAATGTGACCCTGGGGCTGCCGATCATCCGCACCTCGCCGGACCACGGCACCGCCTTCGGGATCGCCGGGCAGGGCGTCGCAGACCCAGGCAGCCTGATCGCCGCGTTGCGCATGGCGGCGGATCTGGTGGAACGGAGGGCGGCATGATCCGGCTGGGCGTCAACATCGACCACGTGGCCACGGTGCGCAACGCCCGCGGCGGCGCGCACCCCGACCCGGTCGACGCGGCCCTGGCCGCGATCGCGGCGGGGGCGGACGGCATCACAGCCCATTTGCGGGAGGACCGGCGCCATATCCGCGACGCCGATATCGACCGCTTGCGCGCCGCGATCGGCAAACCGCTGAACTTGGAGATGGCTGCCACCGGGGAGATGGTGGCCAACGCGTTGCGCGTGCGCCCCCACGCCGCCTGCATCGTGCCGGAGCGCCGGGCGGAGGTGACGACCGAGGGCGGCCTGGACGCCGCCGGCCAGGTGGAGGCGCTGCGCCCAATGGTCGCGGCCTTGCGCGCCGCCGGCATCCGGGTCTCGCTGTTCGTCGATCCGGACCAGCGGCAGTTGCAGGCTGCGGCGGCGTTGGGGGCCGACATCGTGGAGCTGCACACCGGCGCCTATGCCGAAGGCCGCCCCGGCGAGTTGGACCGGTTGCGGCGTGCGGCCGCCGCGACGGCCGGGCTGGGATTGGAATGCCATGCCGGCCACGGGCTCACGTACGCGAACGTCCAGGCGGTGGCGGCCTTCCCGGAGGTTGTGGAGCTGAACATCGGCCACTTCATCATCGGCCAGGCGATTCAGGACGGTCTAGCGAGGGTGGTGCAGCATATGCGCGCCCTGATCAACGAGGCGCGGCCGTAGCGATCACCTCACGGGCGCAAGGCCGAAATGCTCCTCCACGATGCGGATGTTGCGCAGGTTCGCCTTCAGCGCGACGTCGAACAGGTCGCCCAGGATCGGCACGGAGCCGCCGACGACCTCCACTGCGATGTTGCCGACCATGCGCGCCAGCTTGTGGCCGGGCACGCCCATCGCGTGGGCCTGCTGTACGATATAGAGCGACACCAACCCCAGCACGGCGTCGCCGGCACCGGGCGCCAGGCCGATAAGGCTGTTCAACCCGAAGCGGAACCGTGTACCCGGAATGTGGAACGCCGCATCCACCAGCCAGGCAAGCCGCCGGATCCGCGCCAGGCGGGCGGCGACGTCCGTCGTGGGATATCTATCGTGGGCGTAGAAACCAGCCGGCATGTCCGCGGTCTCCTTTTCGGGCACCGGGCATCTGATACGGTGCGCGCGCCGGATCAATGAGCATGCCGGAGAAAATCTCCGCATCGCACGTGCTATGCCGGCAATGCCCGGATGCGGCGCATCAGCCAGAGGCCGAGGCACGACGCCGCGACGAACAGCGCGGCAGCGAGCAGCAATTGCGCGTTCCGGTCGACGCGTACGCCGCCGCCGAGCAAGGCGAAGACCAGCGTCTGCGGCAGGTAGCCGATGGCGGAGGCCAGGAGGAACGGCCCCATGGCCACGGCGGACACGCCCGCCAGCAGGTTCAGCAGGATGTTGCTGCCGACCGGCAACAGCCGCAGGGTCAGCGTGGCGCCGAACGGGTGGCGGCTGAGCTGCTGGTCCAGGCGAGCCAGCCGGCCGCGGATGCGCCGTGCCGCCCAACCCCGCGCGACCAGCCGCGCCCACAGGAAATCCGCCATGCAGCCGCCGATTTGCGCCAGCAACGCGAGCAGGCAGCCCGCCCAGGTGCCGAAGCCGAGCCCGGCGGCGTAGGCCACCACCTGCCGCGGCACCCCGACGGCACAGGCGAGCGTACCGATCAGCACGAACACGCCCGGTCCGGCCTGGGCCGGTGCGTCCAGTGCTGCCCGGCCCCAGCCGCCGCGCAGCGCCAGCCCGGCGCCCAGCAACCCGCCCAGCAACAGGGTCGGCCTCCACAGCAGCCGGCCGCTGCGGAGCACCAAGGCCGTCACGGCGTTGGCTCCGGCGTCTCGATGACGGGACGGCTGCCGCGGCGTTGCAGCCAGTACATGCCTGCCAGGTCGAAGATCCCCACCCACAGCCGGTCCAAGGTGCCATAGTTGGACACGCCGCGGGTGCGGGGGCGATGGTTCACCGGCACCGATTCGACCGAGCCGCCGGCCCGGATGAACAAGGCGGGCAGGTAGCGGTGCATGTGGTCGAAATGCGGCAGCGCCAGGAAGGCATCGCGGCGGAACAGCTTCAGCCCGCAGCCCGTGTCGGGGGTGGCATCGCCCAGCAGCCGCGCGCGGATGCCATTCGCCAGGCGCGAGGCGACCCGTTTGGCCCGTGTGTCCCGCCGCGTCACCCGGTGACCGGCCGTCAGCATCAGCCCGGTTGCGGCCCGGGCGTGGGCGAGCAGGGCCGGGATGTCCGCCGGGTCGTTCTGCCCGTCGCCGTCCAGCGTCGCGATCCAGGTGCCGCTGGCCGCGCGCACCCCGGTGACGACCGCGGCGCTTTGCCCGCAACTGGTGCGGTGGCGCAGCACCACCAGCGGGGCCGTCGATCGCGCCTCCGCCAGGCGCTGCGGGGTGTCATCCGTGCTGCCATCATCCACATAGACGATCTCGTGCGGGATGGCGGCCAGGGCGGCTTCGATCTCGGCGATCAGCCGGGCGATGTTCGGCCCCTCGTTGCGCACCGGCACGACTACGGACAGTGTATAGGGGGGCTGGGTCATCGCGCGGCGGGCAGGTAGCACTCGCGCGAACGTGCCGGCAAGCCAGCCCCGCCTGCGGCGACCGGCGCGGCAAAGCGTGTAGAGGTTCAGGATGCCGTTCGATCTGGATGCCGGCCGGAAGCGATTGGAGACCCCGCGGGAGCGGCTGGATCGCCTGATGGTCGCCGGCTGGCTGTTCGCGGTGTGCGGCATGACGCTGGTGATGATCGTGCTGGGCGGCGCCACGCGGCTGACCGGGTCCGGCCTGTCGATCATGGAATGGGCGCCGCTCTCGGGGGCGCTGCCTCCCTGGTCGGATGCGGAATGGCGTCGGTTGTTCGCGCTGTACCGGCAGATCCCGCAATACCAACTGCTGAATGACGGCTTCGGCCTGGATGGCTTCAAGCACATCTTCTGGCTGGAATGGACGCACCGCCTATGGGGCCGGCTGATCGGCGTGGTGTTCCTGGTGCCGCTGGTCCTGCTGGGGCTGCGCGGCGCGATCCGACGCGGGCTGTGGCTGCGGCTGCTGGGGTTCTTCGTGCTGGGCGGGCTGCAAGGGGCGGTGGGCTGGTTCATGGTGGCGTCTGGCTTTGCGGCGGACAGCACCGCGGTGTCGGCATACCGTCTGGTCGCGCACCTCGTGCTGGCACTGGCGCTGTATGTCGCGATCCTATGGACCGCGCTGGGCGTGCTGCGGCCGGGGGGCGCGCGTGTGGCCACCAGCCCGGCGTTCCGGCGGCTAGCGGGCGCGTGCGCCGTACTGCTGCCGCTGACGATCGTCGCGGGTGGCTTCGTCGCCGGGCTGCATGCCGGGTTGATCTACAACAGCTTCCCGCTGATGGGCGACGGGCTGGTGCCGCCGGACTATGCGGCCCTGCATCCGTTCCTGCGGAACCTGACGGAGAACCTAGCCGCAGTGCAATTCGACCATCGCGTGCTGGCGACGGGCACGGCGTTCCTGGTGATTGCCAGCCTGGTCGTCGGCTTGCGGGCGGCCTTGCCGCGCATGGTGCGGCGTGCCGCCTTGGCGATGGGCGGTGTGGTGCTGGTGCAGTACGCCCTCGGCGTCGCGACGCTGCTGAACCTGGTTCCGGTGGGCCTGGCCACGGCGCACCAGGCCGTGGCAGTGCTGCTGCTGACGGCGGTGACGATCACCCTCCATCTCGACCGACGACTGCCCTGATCGCGGGCACACCCCATATCGTCGTACTTGACTGTCCCCCTCCTGACGTGATCGGACCTGCCATGCCATCCGCACTCTCCCCGCTTGCCGAGACGGACCGCCTGTTCTTCGACCGCGACGACGCCGCGCTGGACCGTGGCGCCGCGGAGCGGATCGTGGCGGACGCGCTGGCCGGCTGCGACGATGGCGAGCTGTTCCTGGAATATCGCGAAAGCGAGCAGATCTCGCTGGATGACGGCCGCATCCGCCATGCCGGCTTCGAAAGCGGGTCGGGGTTCGGCCTGCGCGCCATCCTGGGCGAGGAGACCGGCTACGCCCATGCCGGCGAGATGTCGGAATCGGCGCTGCGCCGGGCGGCGGCCACGGTGTCGGCGGTGCGCGGGGGCGCCGGCGGGGTCGCGGCTGAGCCACCGCGGGCCAGCAATGCGCGCCTGTATGCCGACGTCAATCCGCTGGGTGAGATGGAGTTCGGCGCCCGCACCGCCATCCTGGCCGAGATCGACGCCTATGCCCGCGCCAAGGACCCTCGCGTGAAGCAGGTCATGGCCACCATGTATGGCGAATGGCAGGCGGTGCAGGTGATGCGCGCCGATGGCCGCCGGGTCGCCGATCTGCGTCCCCTGGTCCGGTTGAACGTGTCCGTGGTGGTGGAACAGGACGGGCGGCGCGAGACCGGCGGCCATGGCACGGGCGGCCGTTTCGGCTACAGCCGCCTGCTGACGCCGGAGACCTGGCGCGCCGGCGTGGACGAGGCGCTGCGGCAGGCGCTGGTCAACCTGGAAAGCCGCCCGGCGCCGGCCGGCGAGATGGAGGTGGTGCTCGGCTCGGGCTGGCCCGGCATCCTGCTGCACGAGGCGATCGGCCACGGCCTGGAAGGGGATTTCAACCGCAAGAAGACCTCGGCCTTTGCCGGCCTGCTGGGGCAGCGCATCGCCTCGCCGGGGGTGACGGTGGTGGATGACGGCACGATCCCGGACCGCCGCGGCAGCCTGACGGTAGATGACGAGGGAACACCGTCCGGCCGCATGGTGATGATCGAGGACGGCATTCTCAAGGGCTTCATCCAGGACCGGCTGAACGCGCGGTTGATGGGCGTGGCGCCCACCGGCAACGGGCGGCGGCAATCCTACGCGCATGCGCCGATGCCGCGGATGACGAACACGGTCATGATGGCCGGCCCCTACGCGCCGGAAGAGATGATCAAGTCCGTGAAGCGCGGATTGTATGCGGTCAATTTCGGCGGCGGGTCGGTCGACATCACGTCCGGCAAGTTCGTGTTCTCCGCCAGCGAGGCCTACCTGATCGAGGACGGCAAGGTGACCGCCCCGGTCAAGGGCGCGACGCTGATCGGCAACGGTCCGGATGCGCTCACCAAGGTGACAATGGTCGGCAACGACCTTGCCCTGGACGCCGGGGTCGGCACGTGTGGAAAGAACGGCCAGGGCGTGCCGGTGGGCGTGGGCCAGCCGACGTTGAAGCTGTCGGGGCTGACGATCGGCGGCACGGCCTGAAATCCGCGGCGCCCCCGCAGCAAACTTGCCCGTCCTGTCTTTTTTGAGTGGACCTTCCGGCAAGAATCACGTTCATATCGACATGATGATGTATCGAAGAGTTGCCGCCTGGGTCATCTGTGGCGCGGTCGGCCTGTGCGGGGTGACTGCCGGCCATGCCCAGGAGGCATGCCCCGGGGAAAAGGCGCCTCCGGTGGCGTTGCCTGCCACGCAGAAGCGGCTGGCGAGCAACCGTGAGGTGCTGATCGTGGCGCTCGGCTCCTCCAGCACGGAAGGCTGGCGGGCTACCTCACCGGCCAACACCTATCCGGCACGGCTGCAGGGCGATCTGTCCGCCGCCTATCCATTCGCCCATGTCGCCGTGATCAATCGGGGCATCGGGGGGCAGGACGCCCTCGAAGAAGTAGCCAGGCTAGACAGCGATGCGATCGCGTTGCACCCGGACCTGGTCATCTGGCAGGTCGGCGCCAACGGTGCGATGGCGAACTCGGACCCCAACGTGTTCCGGCAGCTCGTATCCACCGGGATCGAGCGGTTGAAGGCGTTGGGGATCGATGTCGTGCTGATGGACAACCAGCGGTCGCCGATGATTCTTGCGTCACCCGGGCATCTGCTTCTGGAGCGCGTCCTCGCCGAGTTGGCGGTGAAGTACAATGTGTCGCTGTTCTCGCGCGGCGCCTTGATGGATGGCTGGAAGCGCGACGGCGTCGACTACGCGCATTTCCTGTCCGATGACAGCGTCCACATGAACGATCTCGGCTATCGCTGCCTGGGAGACGCGCTGGCGGCGTCGATCGAGACCGGCTTGAAACAGGCCGATGCATCAGCGGCTAGATCGCCAACCAGTCTGGTGCAGGCCTCCAAATAGTCGGGTTGAACGCCGTTAGTTGAAGTAGCGCAGCCTGAACCCGATCGACGCACCGTCGGGTCCCAGGCCGAACGCGGCTTCGTCGAAAGATGGCGGGCCGAACCGCATCGGCGCATCGTTCGAGAAGCCGATGCCTTCTTCCGGCAGGCCGATCAGGTTGCGGTCGATCTTCCCGTTGTCGTTCTCGTCCTGGAATGCCTGTGCGGCATACGTTCCCGGCGGAACGCCGGCGATCCGCAGCACGACGGTCCCTGGATGGGCGGAAGCGCGGGCATGATAGCGACACGTTGCCTGTAGAAAGGTGGCGCGGTCGCAGAGTGCCAGCAGCACGTGCCCGCCATCGGACCGGACGTTAGACACCGTCACCTCCACCACGCCGGGCTCCGCATGCGCCTGGCTTGACGCCAGGAAGACGAGCAGGACGGCAAGCCTTCTCACTGTGCCGGATAGGCGCGGCCGCGCCACATGGCGGGCCGGCCACGCAGCATGCGCAGCAACGCGGCCCACTGGACCGTTAGCAACGCGACGATGCCCACCGGGTGCAACACGGCGCTGATCTCCGGCTGGCGGAACCGGGCGGCCAAGAGCAGGCGCAGGCCCACACCCATGACCAGCGCGGCCATGGCCGGCGTGCTGGGCACCGTCAGCATGAGGATCGCCGGCAAGACCTGGCCGCCGAACAGCATGGTGGTCCAGATCACCAGCGCGAACGGCCGGGCCATCCCCTCGGTCGCGTTCTTGCCCAACCCCGACCAAAGTTCCGCCGCCGAGCCGTACATCCGGCACGATGCCATATCCGTCGCGTCGAAGAGGTCCGTCATCTGGCCCGCCCGGCGGAATGCCCGCGGCAAGGTGAGCCCATCGTGCAACGAGGCGCGGATCGCCATGTGGCCGCCCGCCTGCTGGTAGGCGGCGCGGCGGGCGATGAACAACTGGCCGCAGCCGGCACCCAGGGATGCTGCCGGCGAGCGCCGCATCGCCTGGATCGGCAGGAAGCCGAGCAGCAGGAAATGGATCAGCGGCAGGAGCAGCTGCTCCGACCAGGTATGGACGACCTGGCGGGGAAAGCCGCTGGCGAGCCCGACGGGGTTCCGCTCCATGAACCCGGCCATGCGCACCAGCGCGTCGGGCGCCAGCCGCACGTCGGCATCGGTGAACACCAGCAGGTCATGCCGCGCCGCCTGCGCCAGGACCGAGCAGGCATGTTGCTTGCCGGACCAGCCGGGCGGGAGCGCCGGTCCGCTGATCACGCGCAGACGCGGATCGGCGATTGCGGCCAGGATCGCCGCAGTGCCGTCCGACGATCCATCGTCCAGCACGACCAGCTCCAGCGTGACGCCCGCATTGGCCAGCACGGCGGCCACGGCGGGGCCGATATTGTCCTGCTCGTTGCGGGCCGGGATCAGCACCGATACCGCGTGCGGCCGTGCGGCCGGGCTGGGCGCAGCGAAGTGCCGCAGGTTGAGCAAGGTCAGCACGAACGGCCCGGCGGCGAGCAGGAGGGCGACCACACCGGCGATCATGGCTCGCTGCCGTGGCTTGGGTCGAAGCGTTGGCCGCTGACCGTCGCGCGAACCCGGCGCCAGGCGTCGTAGATGCCGCCCACCCCCACCGGACCGCGCAGCAGAGGCGTGAACAGGGCTGGGTTTCGCGTCATCGACTCGGCCGCCAATGCATCCATCGTGCCCGCCAACGCTGATCCGAGGTGCTGCGTCCACTCCGCGACGCTACCCTCGCGGCCACTCTGGAGCGCGGCGCCGAACCGCAGCAGCACTTCCGGCTTGCTCTCATTCCAGAACGGGTAGTCCAGGGCGAGCGGCAGGATGGTGACGCCGGGGCGACGCCGGGCCAGATGCGCCAAGCCGGCCCGCAAGGCGATCGGGCGAGCGCGGACATCGGTGAAGGCGCCCTCTGCCGTGATCCATAGCATGGTGCCCGGCTGCGCGAGCACGGCGTCGCACATGCGGAGGAACTGGCTTGCGCCACGCGGATCATCCTGCGCCACGCCGAACACGCCCATGCGTTGCAGGACGCCATATCGCCCCAGGGCGGCCTGGTCCATCGGGCCATAGCCGGCGCGGCCGCGGAACAGCATGTCGCAGAGCAGGATGTAGATCGTCGGGTCCCACCAGGAAGGATGGTTGGAATAGACGATCAGCGGACCGCTGGCGGGGATCGCCGGCAAGCCTGTGCGGGAGAGGCGCAGCGCGTGGAAGCGGCGGCCGACAAACCAGCGGAGGTAGAGGGCAAACAGCCGGAACAGGATCGGAGAGCGACGTGCGATGCGGCGCGAGACGGCCGTCGGGCTCTCCATGCCACCCGTCAAGAAGCCCGCTCCCTCCGGGCGAGGGTCGGACAAGGGCAATATGCGAAACGCCCGACACCTCGGCCCTCTCGCGGTGGGAGCTTTGTTGGCAAGGCGTGGCTCACGCGCTGAGCGGGGCGGCGTTGGAGCTGCTGTCGCGGTCCAGGCTGTCGGCGGCGATCCAGCCGGACATCAGCACCATGGGCATGCCGGGGCCGGGATGGGCTGCGCCGCCTGCAAGGTACAACCCGGCCAGGTCGCGGGAGCGGTTGCCAGGTTTGAAGGCGCCCAGGAACTTGCCGTGGCTTGCCAGGCCGTAGATCGCACCGTTCAGCACGCGATACCGCTCATGGATGTCCGCGGGGGTCAGGGTACGCTCCACCACGATGCGGCTTTCCAGGTCCGGCATGCCGGCGCAGCGCGCCAGCTTGTCTAGGATCACCTTGCGGTAGGCGGGCAGCATGGCCTGCCAGTCGTGATGCGGCCGCAGGTAGGGCGTGTGGACCAACACGTACAGCGCCTCGCCGCCCGGCGGCGCCACGCCGGGCTCGGTGCGTGACGTCGCGGCGATGTAGCAGGTGGGGTCGGGCGCCGGTTCGCCCTTGTTGTAGATCCAGTCGAACTCTTCCTCCGGATCGCGGGAGAAGACGAAATCGTGATGCAGAAGATGGTCGTAGGCACGGTCCAGGCCCAGGTACAGCACCACGCCGGAACAGGCCGGCTCCCGCTTCCAGCGCTTGTTGAACGAGGCGGCAGGCTTGCCGCCGACCAGTTCGCGATAGGTGCGGACGCTGTCCATGTTGGACACCAGGGCGGATAGCGGCACCGTCTCCCCGGCTTCCGTCTCGACCGCACTGACCACGCCGCGGTCCGCGACGATGCGGCGGATGCCGGTGGACAGGCGCGTCTCCACCCCCAGCTCGTCCGCGAGCTTCGCCAGCGCCAGGGGAACCGCGCGTGTGCCCCCCATCGGATACCAGACGCCGCCATCCATCTGCATATGGCCGATCGAGCAGAGCACGGCCGGAGAGTTGTACGGGGAGGAACCGACATACTGGACGAAATGGTCCAGCATCTGCGCCACCCGGCCGTCCGGCACCTTCTTGCGGATCTGCCGCGCGACGGAACTGCCCATCTTCAGGCTCATCACATCCTTCAGCGTCTCCAGGTCCATGTTCTTCTTGAAGTCCATGGTGTCCCAGAGGTCCTCGACCGACCGCCAGAAGAAGAATTTCTGGCTGACGTCGTGCAGCCCCTCGCTCATGCGCAGGAACTCCTGGTAGCCCTGGGAACTGCCCGGGCTGTGCGCGTCGAGGTTGGCGACCATACGCTCGGTATTCTCGGTCAGGTCGAGGATGGAGCCGTCGTCGAAGAAGCAGCGCCATTGCGGGTCGAGCCGGCGCAAGTCCAAGGCCTGGTCGAGGTCCCGCCCGGCCTCCGCGAAGATGCGGCGCAGCACGGCGGGCACGGTCAGGATGGTCGGCCCCATGTCGAACCGATAGCCAGCCTCTTCCCATTGCGCGGCCTTGCCGCCGACCCAGTCGTTCTTCTCGAACAGGATGACGCGGTGGCCCCGCGCCGCCAGGGTGCACGCGGCGGCAAGCCCGCCCAGGCCGCCGCCGACGACGCCGACGGGATCCAACTTGCTCATACTGCCTCCGCAATCGCGGGTTCGTAGGTGGGTGACGCCATCAGCGACGGCTTCCAGCGCGGCGTCAGCCCGAGATCGTCCGCCATCAGCCGGCTGGTGATCCGCGCGCTCTCGAAAATCACCGGTAGGCCACTGCCCGGATGGGTGCCGCCGCCTACCAGGTAGACGCCGTCCAGATCCTCAAATCGGTTGCGCGGCCGGCGGTGCAGCATCTGCTGCAAGGAGTGCGACAGGTTGAAGGTCGCGCCGCGGAACACGTTCAGGTCGACCTCCCAATCGGTTGGCGTCATCACCTTCTCGAACACGATACGCCGTTCGATGTCGTGCACGCCGAGGCGTTCGAGTTGGCGTAGGGCCAGGGCGCGGTAGCCCGCCTGCTGCGCGGCCCAATCGATCCCATCGCCGACGCGGTTGCCCACGGGAACCAGCACGTAGAGCGTGCTGTGCCCCGGGGGCGCCAGGGCCGGGTCGGTCACGCAGGCGTTCTGCACGTAGATCGAGGGTTGTCCGGGGGGCACCAGGCCTTCCTCGATCTCCTGTACGTTGCGGCGGTAGTCCTTGGACAGGAAGATGGTGTGGTGCGACAGCGACGGCAGGTCGCCCTTGATGCCGAGGTAGAGCATGAAGGTGGAGCAGGAGAATTTCTTCTTGGCCAGCTTGCGGTCGGTCCAGCGGCGCCGCAGCCGGTCCGGCACGAGCTTCGCCATGGCGTGGGCGAAATCCGCGTTGAGCACCAGCGCGTCGAAGGAGTCCCGCCCGTGTTCGGTCCGCACCCCCGTAGCGCGGCGCCCTTCGAACAGGATTTCCTGCACTGGCTCCGCCAAGCGGAAGGTGACGCCCATGTCGCGTGCGATCCGCTCCATCGCGGTCATGACGGCACCGCATCCGCCGCGCGGATGGTAGACGCCGAACTCGTATTCCATGAATGACAGGATGGTGAACAGGCTCGGGCAGCGGAACGGCGACATGCCGAGGTATTTCGCCTGGAACGAAAAGGCCAGCCGCACCCGCTCGTCGCTGAAATAGGTCGCCAGGTCGCCGTCCACCGTGCGGTGCGGCCGCATCAGCTTCAGCGATTTCAGCAATTCCATGCGGAACAGGTCGCGCGGGCCGTTGAAGGGCGCTTCCAAGATGGGGCGGAAGGCGGCCAGCTTGTCCCGGTTGTCGGCAAAGAAGCGGGGCAGCGCGGCGGCATCGGCCGGCGCGAGGCGTGCCACCTCCTGCGCCAGCCGGTCCATGTCGCTGGTAGCACGGATTTCACCGCCTGCCTCGAACACCAGGTGGTATTGCGGATCAAGCCGGATCAGCTCGACCTCCTTGTCCAGGCTGCGTCCGCAAGCGGCGAAGATATCCTTCAGCACGCGCGGATACAGGAAGAAGGTGGGGCCGGTGTCGAAGTGAAACGTGCCGGCGGCGCTCGCCGCCTGCAACGTGGCGGACCGCCCGCCTACCCTGTCGTGATGCTCGTAGACGGTGACATCCGCCCCGGCCTGGGCCAGCAACATGGCAGCGGCCAACCCACCGGGCCCGGCGCCGACGATCCCGATCCTTCGATGCGAACTGCCTCGGCTCAATCCGACTGCCTCCCCATTCGGCATCGGGGCTGGGAGTGGTCGGGCGATACGAGCATGGACGGAACCTTACCTTATATGCCGGAGAGGTCGAGGAGGAGACCCGCACTTGGGATGCGGTGCGCTCTTGTCACCGTTTCGGGCAAGCGCATTCTCCAGTCCAGGCGTCAGGAGCATGCATATGTTAAATCCGGGCGGAGATGTCGGCTTGCACGAGGCGATCCTGGCCGCTGTGGACGCCCAGGCGTCGGACGGGGTGGCCATGCTGGGCGGGCTGGTGCGCCAGCGATCGCTGCTGGGCCAGGAACATGGTGCGCTGGATGCGATGGCGGCGGCCTACGAGGGCCTCGGGCTCGTGCCCCGCCGCGTTCCTGTGGACGACCGGGCGCTCGCCAGGGTGCCCGGTTTCTCGCCCCCGCTAATCTCCTATGCCGGTCGGGACAACGTCGTGGCGGAACACCATCCGGTCGCCGTGGCCGGCCGTTCCCTGATGCTGCAGGGGCATGTGGACGTGGTGCCGGAGGGTGCGGCCGACCTCTGGACCACCCCGCCCTTCGAGCCGGACATCCGCGACGGCCGCATGTATGGCCGGGGCGCAGGCGACATGAAGGCGGGCCTGGCCAGCATCGTCATGGCGATGCGCGCCCTGCGCGAGGCCGGGGTGCAACCGGCCGCGCCAGTCCAACTCGCCGCCGTGATCGAGGAGGAGTGCACAGGCAACGGCGCGCTGGCGGTGATGCACGCGCTGCCGATGCCCGACGCCGTCGTCATCCCGGAACCCGGCCCCGGCTTCCCGGCGCTCTACGTGGCGGAGGTGGGCGTGGTCTGGGCCTGGGTCACCGTCACCGGCCGCCCGGTCCACGTGCGGGAGGCCCATGCCGGGGTCAGCGCCATCCAGGCGGCCGCCCTCGTGGCGGAGGCGTTCGCCACCTATGAGGGCGAGGCCAACCGGGCGGAGCGGCGCCATCCGGCCTTCGCCGCCGACAACCATCCGATCAACGTGAACATCGGCACCATCGAGGGGGGCGAATGGAACAGCTCCGTCGCCACTCGCGCCCGGCTCGGCGTGAGGATCGGGGTCATGCCGGGACAATCCTGCCTGGCGGTCAAGGCGGAGGTCGAGGCGCTGGTGGCGCGCGCCGGCCGGGACGAACGCCTGCGCGGTGCCGGGCTGGCGGTGGAGTTCAAGGGCTTCATGGCGGATGGCTGCGTGTTCCCGGCGGAACAGCCGATCGCCCGGCTGGTCTCCGCCCGGCACGAGGCGGTCTATGGCGAGACGCTGCGCCACTACGCCGCCGCAGGGCTGACCGATGCACGCCACTACGTGCTTGCCGGGTCGGCCCAGGCGACGTGTTACGGGCCGGATGCCCAGAACATCCACGGCATCGACGAGAGCGTGGGTCTGGACTGCGTCACCCGCACCACGAAGGTGCTGGCGCTGACGATCGCGGCGTGGTGCGGGCTGGAGCGCCGGCCGTCGCGCTGAACCCGGCCTCGCCGCTGGCCCGGCTGCTGGGTGCGCCGGTCCAGCCCGGCGTGGTGCGCTGGATCGGCCTGCGGCCGGCCCGCCGCGCCGCCATGGTCGCCGTGCCGCGCGCCAGGCTGGCGCCGGGTCGCGGATTGGAGGGCGACCGGTGGCAGGGCGCCGCCATGGGGGGCCGCCAGGTGACGCTGCTGGCGCAGGAACACCTGCTCGCCATCGCCAGCTTCCTCGGCAGGGCCGCGGTGACGCCGGACCTGCTCCGGCGCAACATCCTGGTCGGCGGCATCAACCTGCTCGCGCTCAAGGGGTGCCAGCTTCGCGCCGGCTCGGCAGTGCTGGAGATCACGGGCGAATGCCACCCTTGCTCCCGCATGGAGGAGGCGTTCGGCCCCGGCGGCTACAATGCGGTGCGAGGCCAGGGCGGCGTGACCGCGCGGGTCCTTGCGGCGGGCGAGGTCGGGATCGGGGATGTGGTGGAGAGGCTTGGCTGAGCGTTCAGCCCTCGGACTGCAACAGGGCGAGGGCTTGGTCGGGACCCGCCAGGATTTCCATCACGCGCACCCGGTCGGCCAGGCCGAGGCCGTTCGCGTGGTCGCGGAACCGCGTGCAAACCGCCTGCACGAGGCCGTCGTAATGCTCGCTGCCGCCCAGGCGACGGCCGGCGCTTTCCAGGCGGCGCAGATCGCGTGCCGTGCTCTCTAGGCTGCTGACCGCCTCGTCGTCATGATCGACGCCGACCGCGTTCGCCTGCGCCAGGGTGTTGGCCACGACGCGGTCGAACCGCTTGCGGCAGAGGGCGTCGGCCTCCCGGCGGATCTGGTCCAGCCGCCGCCGCTGCTCCGGGCTGGCCGGCGCGGCCTCCTCCAAGCCCTCGAGCAGCAAGGCCACGCGGATCGCCTCCACCGCGGCCTCCGTCGCGTCCCCGTTATCCGCCGCTCCATCGGCCATCGCAGCCTGCAGGCCGGCCAGCGTGTGATCCATGGCGCGGTCGGTCGCCGGCGGGCGGGCGCTGGCGGCGATGTCCGATGCCAGGGCGAGCACCCTTGCCGGAACGGGAAGCCGGGCGAGCAGGACCGACACCATCGTCGCCAGGGCCAGCCCGCCACGCGGCTCGGCCCGGCACAGCAGGTCCCGGATCGCGCCATCGTCCGGGATCGACCGGGATGCCGCGAGATGCTCGATGGGGGACGCCTGCCGCAGCACGGCGGCGATGGTCAGGGCGAGTTCGGCGAAATCGGCGGCGGCCAGCCCGGACGCCTCCGCCCAATCGGGCGGCAGTTCCATCCGTTCCAGCGCGGCGGCCGCCTGCGGCCACAAACCGGCGCCAAGCAGGGTGATCGCCGCCCGGTCGTCCGGGGCCACCCGGCCCGCGCCCGCCTCCAGCGCCTGGACCAGGTCCGGCAACGCGGCCTGCACGGCAAGGCCCAGCGGCGCCAGGGCAGGGCGTGGCACGCCGACATCGCCGCGCCGCCACCGGCCCCCCGGGATGATCACCGGGTCGAGCGGGGTGAACAGCAACCGGGTGAATCCGAAGGGACGGGTCGGGCGGAGTTGGGCGAGGCGACCCCGCAGCGGGGCAATCAGCGCATCCGCCGCGCCGCGGTCCGGCATGTCGTCCACCATGGCGACCACGCGGGCGATCTGCGCGTCCCGCGCCTGCACCAGCCCGGCGACCACGTCCCGCACGTTCGGATCCGCCTGGACCGTGTGCAACATCAGGCCGCCGCGATCAGCAATTCGTTGCGTGCGATCAAGTCCTGCACCTGATGTCCCGTGCGCCAATCCTCCCGCCCGACGACCAGGCGATGGACCCGCCGCGGCGTATCGACCTCCACGTGGAATCCGACCCATTCGCCGGCTTCACGCGGAATGACCGGGAGCATGGCGACGATCTCGTCCAGCGCGTTGCGGCGGTCCGCGGTCTTGTCGGACAGCGACCACAACCGGCAAATCCGCTCCCACCCGTCCATCAGCCATTCCGTCCGGGCCAGTTGGCGGCTGATCCCGGCCGGGTTGTTGCGCCAGGCGGACAGCAGGTCCAGCACGTGGTCGACGAGCGCGCGGGACTGCGCCAGCGTGGTCTCGACGCAGCGCAGCGTCGTGTCGATCGTGCTCACCACCATCTGGACCATGCCGGCGGCCTGATCGTCCATGTCCGTCGGCAATTCCAGGATTTCGCGCCGCAGCAGCTTCAGCATCGCGATGGCATGGGGCAGGCGGGCGCGCGATGCCCGTGGGCCGACGCCGAGCGGGTTGAACAGGGTCGCCAGCTCCCCCAGGCTCGCGGCGATCATGTCGTTATCCTGCCGAATCAGCGGTGCGATGGTCGCGATGACGCGCTTGGCGCGCATCTCCAGCTCCGCGGGATGCTCCTCCTCCGGCGGGATTCCGGCCGTGCCCGGGGGCTCGGCCTGTTGCACCACGCGGAGCAGGAGCTCGAACTTCATGAAGATGCGGCCTTCCGTCTCGGCCGCGATCGCGGTGCTGGCAGCCGTCACGGCGGCACGGCCGGCCAGGCCCTTGGCGGCGATCTCGCGCGCGGCCTCCCGGATGGTGGCGGGTGTCACGCTGCGGATCGTGGCGATGCGTTCGGTCAGCTGGATGTCGTGGACGGTCGGGCGGCAGATGCTGCGCAGGCCGGTCCAGGGCAGGATGTAGTCGCCGCGGCCGCCGGATGGGTTCGGGACGATCAGCTCCAGCCCGGGCCGGTCGGCGGGGCGTACGCGGGCGCCGGTCAGGACCGGCGTCGTGAAGGGGACGCACGCCCCCCGCTCCAGGAAGGTGGTCGGCGCGTAGCTCTGGCTGGAGGATCGTGACGGCACGGCGACAGCGTGCGCCGACCGGGTTAACAGCCCGTTAGAGCCTGATCGCCCAACGTGGAAGAAGCGGTCAGGCTTTACGCCCTGGTGCGAGGGCGCTCTCGCCGGGTGGGTCGTCGTCCATGGTCGGGCGACCGGTCCGGAAGCGCCAATGATGCCATAGCAGCCGGGCGGCCAGGGCGCGGTGCGGAGCCCAACCGGCCGCGAGCTGGCGCAAGGCGGCCGGCGCGGGCCGGGCCGGCAACCGCTTGAGGTCGGCGACCGACGCGGCCAGCGCAAGGTCGCCGGCCGGAAACACGTCTTCCCGCGACAGGGCGAACAACAGGTAGACCTCTGCCGTCCACCGCCCCATGCCCCTGACGGCGGACATCGCCGCGACCGCCTCCTCATCCGCCATCGCCGCCAGCGCGTCGGCATGCAGCCGGCCCTCCGCGAAGGCGAGCGCCAGGGCGCGGGCATGCAGGACCTTGGGCCGGGACAGCCCGGCGCCGCGCAGCGCGTCGTCGTCCAGCGACAGGAGGCCCGCGGGATCCAGCGCACCGGGCGTGGCGGCCAGCCGCCTCCAGATGGCGGCGGCAGCCCCGTTGCTGATCTGCTGCCCGACGATCGCCTGCAACAGGCCGGGAAAGCCGGCGGCGCGGCTACGCCACGGCAAGGGCCCCGCCGCTGCCTCGATCCCGGCGAAATCCGGATCGAGGCGGATGAGGCTTGCCATGGCGGCATGGATGGAGGCGGGCGGCATCACCCCGGCAGGCTATGCCACCGGGGCCTGGGCCGGCCAGCCTAGCTGATGCGATCCGGCCGGGCGGTGTGACGATCCATGGCGAAATGGGCGATGGCCGTGCCGTCGGGCGTGGCAACCGCGAAGGTGACCCGGTTCGGCTCCTCCGTCACCTCCGTGACCTTCCAGGTATGGTTGCCGTTGAACAGCAGGAAGGCTTCGGCGATCTTCTGCACGTCGGCGCCTGACAGCGCCCGGTCGGCCGCCGGGTAGACCAGGGCGAACGCCCGCATGCGCCGCATCATGCCGCCCATATGGCCCATCCGCCCGTCCATCATGGGGCGGTGCATGCCTGGTCCCATCCCCGGCCGGTCCATCCCCGGCCGCTCCATGCCGGGCGCCGGAGGGGGCGGGGCACCCTGGGCGTCGGCCTGATCCGCACCGAGGGCGATCGCGCCCCCGGCGAGGCTGCAAGCGGCCAAGGCGAACATGATGGTCTTGCGCATAGGGTATGTGTCCGGTCAGGGTTCGATGGCGGCAGTCTGCCCGCGGGTGCAAGGCGGGAGCGCGGCGAAATGCAACCAATTGCAACGGCGGCTCCCGCGGGATGGAGCCCGGCCCTATGGTGCGGCGATGGAAACGATGCCGCACATCCTGGTGGTGGATGACGATCGGGAGATCCGCGACCTGCTGGCGCGGTTCCTGGAGCGTCACCGGTTCCGGGTGACGGCGGTGCGTGACGGGCGCGAAGCCCGTCGCGCCTGGCCGACCGGGCATTTCCAGCTCGTCGTGCTCGACCTCATGCTGCCGGGCGAGGGCGGGCTGGACCTTGCCCGGTGGATGCGCGCCCAGAGCGATGTGCCCATCGTGATGCTAACCGCGATGGGCGAGGAGACGGACCGGATCATCGGGTTGGAGCTGGGGGCCGACGACTACGTGCCCAAACCGTTCAACCCGCGCGAGTTGCTGGCCCGCATGCGCGCGGTGCTGCGCCGCACCGCGGATCGCGGCGGCCACCGGCTGGACGACGCGGCCACGCTTCGTTTCGCCGGCTGGACGCTGGAGCCCGCGCGGCGCCGCCTGCTGAGTCCGGATGGCGTGGAAGTGCCGCTCACGGGCGGGGAGTACGACCTGCTGGTCGCGCTGGTGGAGCGCGCCAACCGGGTGCTGACCCGCGACATGCTGCTGGACCTGCTGCGCGGACGCCAGGCCGGCCCGTTCGACCGCGCCATCGACGTCGCGATCAGCCGCCTGCGCCGCAAGCTGGAGGATGACGGCCGGCAGTCCCAGTTGATCAAGACCGTGCGCGGCGGCGGCTACGTCCTGGCCGCGGACGTCCAACGGGCGTGAGGCGGCGCGGGTGGAGCCGGCTGTGGCCGCATAGCCTGGCCAACCGGACCGCGCTCGTGCTGCTGGCCGGGTTGGCCGTGGTGCAGGCGGGCGGCCTGCTGATCTACACGCTCGACCGGCTCGACCTGCAACGGCTGGCCGCAGCGCAATCACTTGGCCTGCGCGTGAGCAGCCTCTACCGCTCGGTGGTGATGGCTGCCGCGGAGGAGCGCCAGGCCGGGCTGCGCGCGTTCGACGAAGGCTCCGATTTCACCGCGACGCTGGACACCGCGCCGGCGACCAGCGACCTGGAGCCGGCGCCGATGCCGGTGCAGCGCGCCCTGCGGATCAGCATGCAGTTCGCCCCGATCCCGCCTGGGCAGCGCTGGCGGGAATTGCTGGTCCGCGGCATGCCCTCCGAGCGCTCGCTCCTGGTCAGCATGCGGCTGCCGACGGGGGAGTGGCTGAACGTCCACGTGACGCTTCGCCATTTCCTGTTCCTCTGGTCGGGCACGTTCCTGATCTCCTTCGTCCTGATGACGGCGGCGGCGGCGGCTCTGGTGATCTGGGCCGTGCGGCAGTTCAGCGCGCCGATGCGAGACCTGGCCGCGGCGGCGGAGCGGCTGGGCATGGACGTCAACGCCTCGCCGCTGCCGGAGCGGGGAACCGCGGAGGCGATCAAGGCGGCGCGGGCGTTCAACGTCATGGCCGAGCGCATCCGCCGCTTCGTGCGCGACCGGACCTTCCTGCTGACCGCGATCGGGCATGACCTGCGCACGCCGATCACCCGGCTCAAGCTGCGGGCGGAGTGGATGGAGGACGAGGAGCAGCAGCGCAAGATGCTGCTCGACCTGGACGAGCTGGAAGGCATGGTCGCCGCCACGCTCGCCTTCGGCCGGGACGAGGCGAATGCCGAGCCGCCCACGCCGCTGGACCTGGCCGAGCTGTTGCGCACGATCCTGGACGAGGCGGCCGACGCGCATCCGGACGTGGCTGAACAGATCGGGTTCAGCGGGCCGCTGCACCAGGTGGTGCGCGCCCGCGCGATCGCCATCAAGCGGGCACTGACCAACCTGGTGGTGAATGCGGTGAAATACGGCGAGTCGGCCAGGGTCAGCCTGCTGTCACCGCAGGACGGCGTGGTGACGGTCCTGGTGGAGGATGACGGCCCCGGCATCCCGGTCGCCGAGCTGGACCGCGTGTTCGAACCGTTCCACCGGCTGGAGCCCAGCCGCAACCGGGAGACCGGGGGCACCGGCCTCGGCCTGCCGATCGCCCGCAACATTCTGCGCGGCCATGGCGGCGACGTCGTGCTGTCCAACCGCGGCAGCGGCGGGGTGAGGGCGCTGGTGACGCTGCCGATCTGACGGCCGGCGATCAGGCCCTGGGGCAGCGCTCGAGCGGGTAGGGGAAGGCGGCACAGTTCGGGAAGGAGATCCTGTTGCCGTCCGCACGCGCGACGTGCAGCGTGTTGGGGTCGTCGCAGCCGAACCCGGCATCGGCCGTGGCATCGGGTGCGAAGCGGAACTCGGCGCCGGTCGGCGTGGTGCGCACTGTCTCGATCACGCGTTGCACCAGGCCCGTGCCCAGCAGCGTCGAATGCCCGACGGCGTCGCGGCCGAAGACGATCGTGGGCTGGGCTTTGCAATCCTGCGCGGCCATGCCGTCCAGCACCGGAAACAGCCCCCCCGTCCAAACGCCGAACAGCCAGGCATGCGGCGGGCCGGCCGGCGCCTGGACCCCCACCGCCGGCTCGGCCGGTCGACGTGGCTGCGCAAAGGCCGTGCCCGCCACAAGCAGGCTGGTCAGGAGAGGAAGCAGTGGCAGGACGGCGGCACGGCGCATTGGAAAACCTCGGGTCTTTGCTCGCCTGGCATCCTAGCCGCCTGACCGAGCCGGGGCCACCGTTGATACGGCCCCCTTCGCATGGCATGGGTCGCGCCATGCTCAACCGTCTCTACCAGCGTGTGCTGCTGCTCGCGGCCAGTCCGCGTGCGCCGGTCTGGCTGGCGGTGATCGCGTTCGCGGAGAGCAGCTTCTTTCCCGTTCCGCCGGACGCCCTGCTGATCCCGATGGCGCTGGCCCGGCCGGACCGCGCCCTGCGCTACGCCCTGGTCGCCACCGTGGCCAGCGTGGTGGGCGGCATGCTCGGCTACCTGATCGGGTACGCCCTGTTCGACCAGGTCGCGCGTCCCCTGCTGGCGCTTTACCACTACGAGGCGGCCTATGCCGCGTTCCAGGAGCGCTTCGCCCAGGTCGGCCTGTGGATCATCCTGATCAAGGGGCTGCTGCCGATCCCCTACAAGATCATCACGATCGCCTCGGGGGCGGCGCAGTTCGACTTCGCGACCTTCGTGGTGGCCAGCGCGGTCACGCGGGGCGCCCGGTTCTTCCTCTGGGCGCTGCTGCTGAAGTTCTTCGGCGAACATGCCCGCCTGTTCATCGACCGGCGGCTGCCTTGGCTGCTGGCAGGCACCGCGATCCTGGCCGTGATCGGCATCTGGCTGGTCAAATACGTGTAGCCTGCGTCCGTCCGCGATGCCCGGCATGCCGGCCGCTCAACGTGCTTGTGAGGCGGCACCCTAGACCCTAGGGTGCCGCCGCCGCCGCCACCGAGGGCAGAGCACCAGAGGGACCGCCATGACCGTCGAGCCGCCCCGCAAACGAGTGCTTCTGAAGGTCTCCGGCGAGGCATTGATGGGCACGCGGGACTATGGCCTCGACGGCGACACCCTGCTGCGGATCGCGACCGACGTGTCCGACGTGGTGGCGCTGGGCCACCAGGTGTGCCTGGTGATCGGCGGCGGCAACATCTTCCGCGGCATCTCGGCAGCGGCCCGCGGCATGGACCGGGCCCAGGCCGACTACATGGGCATGATCGCCACCGTGATGAACGCGCTGGGCGTGCAGAACGCGCTGGAGAAGATCGGCGTCGCCACGCGCGTGCAATCCGCGATCCCGATGGCCAGCGTGTGCGAACCGTACATCCGCCGCCGGGCGATGCGGCACATGGAGAAGGGCCGGGTGGTGATCTTCGCCGCCGGCACGGGCAACCCGTTCTTCACCACCGACACCGCGGCGGCGCTGCGGGCGGTGGAGATGGGCTGCAGCATGCTGCTGAAGGGCACGCAGGTCGATGGCGTCTATTCCGCCGACCCGCGCAAGGATGCATCGGCCGAGCGTTACGAGGAGCTCACCTATCACGACGTCCTGGCGCGCGACCTGGCCGTGATGGACGCCGCGGCGATCAGCGTGGCACGGGAGAACGGACTGCCGATCACGGTGTTCAACATCCACGCCGCAGGCGCGTTCGCCCAGGTGATGCGGGGAGAAGGGCGCTTCACGACCATCATCGAGAAGTCGTAATGCAGAACGCCGATTGCCACGAGGTGCCGCCGTGCCCGCCGACCTGACCGCGATCAAGACAGACCTCACCCGCCGGATGGACGGCGCGCTCGAGACGATGCGGCGCGATTTCGCCGGCCTGCGCACCGGCCGCGCCAGCCCGGCGCTGCTCGAGCCGGTGAAGGTCGAGGCCTATGGCACCGAGGTGCCCATCACCCAGGTGGGCACGATCGGCGTGCCGGAATCCCGCATGATCACGGTCCAGGTGTGGGACAAGACTCTGGTTGGCGCGGTGGAGCGGGCGATCCGCGATTCCAGGCTCGGGCTGAATCCTTCGGCGGATGGCCAGGTGGTGCGGGTGCCGATCCCGCAACTGACGGCGGAGCGCCGGGTGGAACTGGCCAAGGCTGCCGGCCGCTATGGCGAAGGCGCCCGGGTCGCGGTGCGCGGCGTGCGGCGTGACGGCATGGAGCAGATCAAGGCGGCCGAAAAGAAGCACGAGATCGGCGAGGACGAGGCGAAGACCTGGTCCGACGAGGTGCAGAAGCTCACCGACCAATACATCAAGCGCGTCGACGAGGGACTCATCGACAAAGAGCGTGAAATCAAGCAGGTTTAGCCGGTGAACGCTGCAGTTCGGGCCGAGATGGCGCAGGGGCCCGTGTGAGCGGGCAAACCAGCCGCGTCGCGTTGCAGGCGGTGGATACCGCTCTGCCGGGCCACGTCGCGATCATCATGGACGGCAACGGCCGATGGGCCGCGGCACGGGGACTGCCGCGGGTGGCGGGGCACCGGGCCGGGGCGCAGGCCGTCCGCCGTTCCATCGAGGCCGCGATCCGGGCCGGCGTCGGGTGGCTGACGCTGTATGCCTTCAGCAGCGAGAACTGGAGCCGGCCGCAAACCGAAGTCACGGACCTCACCGGGCTGCTGCGGCATTATATCCGACAGGAACTGCAGGAACTGAAGACTCAGGGAGTCCGCATCCGCATCATCGGCGACCGCGGCCGCTTCGATCCGGATATCTGCGCCAGTCTCGACCAGGCCGAGCGGGAGACGGCCGGGAACAGCCGGCTCAACCTCAACGTGGCGCTGTCCTACGGCGCCCGGTCCGAGATCGTCGCGGCCGCCCGCCGTGCCGCCATGGCCGTGCGCGACGGCACGCTCGACCCGGCCGGCCTGGACGAGGCGACCTTCGCCGGCCTGCTGTCGACCGCCGGGATGCCCGATCCGGACCTGGTCATCCGTACCAGCGGGGAGCATCGGTTGAGCAATTTCCTGCTGTGGCAGTCCGCCTATGCCGAGTTGGTGTTCACCGACGTGCTGTGGCCGGATTTCGGCTTGGCCGAGTTCGACGCGGCCCTGGCCGAGTTCAGCCGGCGCGAGAGACGGTTCGGGGCGCGCCCTGGCTGAGCGCGCGAAGGGCGCGCGCTGGGCGGACCTGCGGCTTCGGGTGCTCTCGGCGGCGGTGCTCGCCCCCCTTGTTCTGCTTTGCGCCTGGTTCGGCGGGACGGCCCTCGCCCTGCTGCTTCTGGTGGGCTTCGGCGGTGTGGCATGGGAATGGGCTGCGATGTGCCGGCGCCGGCCGGTTCCCTTCACGCTGGGGGTGCCCTACGCCGCTGCCAGCCTGGCGGCGCTCTGGGCCGTCCGGTCGGCCTATGGCGCACGTGGCCTGTTCTTCATCCTCGTGGTGGTGTGGTGCAGCGACATCGGCGCCTACGCGGCCGGCCGCCTGCTCGGCGGCCCGCGTTTGGCACCGTCCATATCCCCAGGTAAGACCTGGAGCGGAGCCGCCGGTGGATTGGCGGCGGCGATGGCGGGGGGGATCGTGATAGCGGGACTGAACATCTGGGCCGCTCTGGGCGCGGCGGTCCTCGGGATCGCGTCCCAACTGGGCGATCTGGGCGAGAGCGCGCTGAAGCGCCGCTACCAGGTGAAGGATTCCGGACGGCTGATCCCCGGCCATGGCGGCCTGCTGGATCGGCTCGACGGGTTGATGGCCGCGGCCCTGGTCGCGGGCTTGGCCATGGCCGCCATCCGCACCGGCGTGACCTGGCCATGAGGAGCGTGAGCATCTTGGGCAGCACCGGCAGCGTCGGGTGCAGCACGGTCGACCTGTTGCTGGCCCATCGGGATCGCTACCAGGTCCGCTGCCTGACGGGTGGGCGCAATGTGGCGGTGCTGGCGCAGCAGGCCATCGCGCTCGGTGCCGAGCTTGCCGTCATCGGCGACCCGGCGCAGCTATCCGCCTTGCGGGAGGCACTGGCCGGCCATCCGGTCCAGGTCGCCGCCGGTGCCGATGCGGTGACGCAGGCTGCCGCCATGCCGGTGGATTGGACCATGGCGGCGATCACCGGGGCGGCCGGTTTGCCCTCCACCCTGGCCGCCATCCGCCGCGGCGGCGCTATCGCGTTCGCCAACAAGGAAGCCTTGGTGTGCGCCGGGGAGATCATGCTCCAGGCGGTGCGCGACGCCGGGGCGACGCTGCTGCCGGTGGATTCGGAACACAACGCGATCTTCCAGGCCATGGCGGAGCAGAACGGCCGCGCCGTCGAGCGCGTCGTGCTGACGGCGTCCGGCGGCCCGTTCCGCACCGCCAGCCTGGCCGAGATGCAGGCCGCCACGCCGGAGGCGGCGCTGCGCCATCCCGTCTGGTCGATGGGCAGCAAGATCAGCATCGATTCCGCGACCATGTTCAACAAGGGCCTGGAGCTGATCGAGGCTGCCCGCCTGTTCGGCCTGGCGGAAGCCCAGGTCGACATCCTCATCCACCCGCAATCGGTCGTGCACGGCATGGTCTGCTACAGCGACGGCAGCGTGCTGGCGCAACTCGGCAGCCCCGATATGCGCATCCCCATCGCCCATACCCTCGCTTGGCCGGAGCGCCTGTCCACGCACTCCCCGCGGCTCGACCTCGCCAACGTGGCCAGGCTGGACTTCGCCGATCCGGACGTGGTACGGTTTCCGGCGTTGCGCCTGTCGCGCGACGCCTTGCGCGCCGGTGGCGGCGCCCCCACAATCCTGAACGCCGCCAACGAGATCGCGGTCGAGGCGTTCCTCGGGCGGCGTATCGGGTTCCTTGCCATCGCCGGCATCGTGGAGGCCGTGTTGGACCGGATGGGCGCGCCACCGGCCGGTTCGCTGGACGAGGTCATGGCGTTGGACCAGGCCGGACGGCGGCATGCGTCCGAGCTCGTTGCAAACCACAGCGCCCGGCCGGCGGCGTAGGAAGAGATCATGGGTTTCTTGCCAGACGCAGCGCGGACCGTCGTTTCCTTCCTGGTCGTGCTGGGGGTCCTGGTCTTCATCCACGAGATGGGCCACTACCTTGCCGCCCGGTGGCGGGGCGTGCACGTGGAAGCCTTCTCCATAGGCTTTGGCAGCCCGTTCGCCCGCTGGACCGACAGGGTCGGCACGGAATGGCGACTGTGCTGGCTGCCGTTGGGGGGCTACGTGAAGCTCCACGGCCAGGAGCGGCCGGAAGACGTGTCGCCGGAGGTTCGTGCCGCCTGGCAAGCCGGCCGGACGTTCCACGAGAAATCCGTCCTGTCCCGCGCCATCGTGGTCGCAGCCGGGCCGCTGGCCAACTTTCTGCTCGCCGCCGTGCTGTTCAGCGTCATGTTCGGCATCCAGGGGGAACCCGGCGAACCCGTCGTCCAACAAGTCATGCCGAACTCCGCCGCCGAAAGCGCCGGCCTTCATCCCGGCGATCGCATCGTCGAGATCAACAGCCGCAAGATCGGCAATTTCGAGGATATCGTCCGGATCGTGTCGGTGAGCGCCGGCAAGCCGCTCCAGATGGATATCCTTCGCGCCGGCGCGCCGCAGACGCTGGCTGTCGTCCCCGCCTCCATCGACGACGGCGGCGGCGGCAAGCTCGGCATCCTCGGGATCGCGGGTGCGCTGCGCCCGGTCGGCCCAATCGGCGCGGTCCGCGACGGCATCGTCCATGTCTGGGACGTTTCGGTGCAGACGCTCCAGGGGGTCTGGCAGATCGTCACCGGGCAACGCGGCGCGGCCGGGCTTGGCGGTCCGCTGAAGATCGCCCAGCTCTCCGGCCAGGTGGCTCAGAACGGCATCGGCAGCCTGGTGTCGTTCATCGCCCTTCTCTCGGTCAATCTCGGCCTGATCAACCTGTTCCCGATCCCCATCCTGGATGGTGGACACCTCGTGTTCTACGCGGTGGAGGCGATCCGGGGCCGCCCGTTGCCGCCGCGGGCGCAGGAATACGGCTTCCGCGCCGGGCTGGCGTTGATCGCCTGCATCTTCCTGTTCGTGACCTGGAACGACCTGACGAGCTTCGGCCTGTTCCGCTGGGTTGCGGGGCTGGTCGGGTGAGCGCGGCTCCGCGGGCCATCCCGCCACACCTGCTATCAAAACCGTTTTGTTTGATTCGGTTACCAGACGATATTATCGCGCGGGTGTAAGAGCGATAGCGTGACGGGTTTGGCGTGGCTATGGTGCCACGGATTGCGAATCGGTGTGCGACGGTCTTGGCGACCGGGCAATGTCTGCCTACAAGCGCCCGTCCCGGAGGGATTAAAGCCGTTGTCCCGTATACGCCTGCTGCTTCTTGCCACCGTCTGCCTCGCCACCCCCCCGATGGGGCTCGATGCACCCGCGCAGGCACAGACCCGTCGTATTGCAACAACGCAGTCTCCCGCCGCCCGTTCCCCGCGTCGCACGTCCGCGCGCCCGGTGCAGCCCGGCGGCACGGTTTCCGCCATCCGCATCACCGGCAACCAGCGCATCGAAGACGGCACCATCCTCTCCTACATGCTGGTGGCACCCGGCGACGCGTTCGACCCGGACCGCATCGACCGCAGCCTGAAGACCCTTTACGCCACGGGATTGTTCCAGGACGTCTCGATCACGCGGGACGGCGCTGCCCTGGTGGTCAAGGTGGTCGAAAACCCCATCGTGAACCGGATCGCCTTCGAGGGAAATCACAAGCTCGTCGATACCACGCTGCGTCCATTGCTGGAGTTGCGCCCGCGGGCCGTGTTCACGGCCGAGCTCGCGCAGGCCGACCGACAGAAGATCCTGGACGCCTATGCCAAGCGGGGCCGGTTCGGCACCACGGTCGAGCCCAAGATCGTCCGCCTGGCACAGAATCGCGTCGACGTCATCTTCGAGATCAACGAAGGCGCCGCCACCCTCGTGAGCCGGATCAGCTTCGTCGGCAACCACGCATTTGGCGAGAGCAGGCTGCGCGAGGTGGTCAGTTCCCGCGAGGAGGCGTTTTACCGCTTCCTGTCGAACAGCGACACGTATGATCCCTCCCGGGTGGAATACGACAAGGAATTGCTGCGCCGGTTCTACCTGCGCAACGGCTACGCCGATTTCGAGGTCAAGGACGCAACGGCCGAACTGGCGCCGGACCGTTCCTCCTTCTTCGTGACCTTCACGATAAGCGAGGGCGCGCAATACACCGTCGGGTCGATCGGCGTGGAGTCCAAGCTGCCGAACCTCGCCGGCAACGACCTGCTCCAGTACGTGGAGCAGGAAAAGGGCGAGATCTACGATGGCGAGGCGGTCGAGCGGTCCGTCACGGCCTTGCAGGATGCAGCGCAGGCACGGGGCTACAATTTCGTGCTGGTGCGCCCGCGGATCGCCCGCGACACTGCCAAGCATACGGTCGACTTGGTGTTCGACGTCAGCGAGGGGCCGCGGATCTTCGTCGAACGCATCGACATCCAGGGCAACACCCGGACCAAGGACAAGGTCATCCGGCGGGAACTGCAACTGGCGGAGGGCGACGCGTTTAACGCCGCGGCGATCCGCCGCTCGCGCCAGCGGCTCAACGATCTGGGCTATTTCAACAGCGTCAACATCACCTCCTCCCCCGGCAGCGCCAACGACAAGGCGATCGTGACGGCGGCGGTCGACGAGAAGGCGACCGGCGAGCTGAGCCTAGGCGGCGGCTTTTCGACGGATGCGGGCGCGTTGGTCAGCGCCGGCCTGCGCGAAAAGAACCTGGTGGGCACCGGTATCGACGCCAGCCTCTCGGGCGTGTTGGCGCAGAAGCGGTCCGAGATCAACTTCTCCGCCACCGACCCGTATTTCCTCGACCAGAACCTGGTCGCGGGCGTGGACGTGTTCCACGTGCAGAACAACAACCAATCGATCTCGAACTACAACGAGCGGCGGACCGGCTTCACGCTGCGCCTGGGCTACGAGATCAACGACCATTTGCGGCAGGCCTATGCCTATTCGCTGGTCGACCGGAACGTGTACGACGTGACAACGAACGCAAGCCTCTACATCCAGAACCAGGCCGGCGGCACGCTGCTGTCGCAGGTCGGGCAGACGCTGACGCTGGACTACCGCGACAGCCGCGTCGACCCGCACAGCGGCTTCGTCGTCAATTACGGCCTGGACGTCGCCGGGCTCGGCGGAACGGCGCATTACGTGCGCAACAAGATCGACGCCACCGGCTACATCCCATTGGAGCGCTTCACCGGCGATGCCGATTGGGGAATCGCGGTCTCAGGCGGGGCAGGCTATCTCACGTCGATCGGCGATCACCGCGAGAACATCATCGACCGCTTCTTCCTGGGCGGCGACAATTTGCGCGGCTTCCAGTCCGGCGGCGCCGGCCCGCACTCCGTGCCGCTCCAGGCCGGCGGCGTGATCTTCGGTTCGGACAGCATCGGCGGCCGCTTCATCTATACGCAATCGACCGAGCTGCGCTTCCCGTTGCCGATCTCCTCCGACCTCGGCATTTCCGGCCGCGCCTTCGTCGATGTCGGCGGATTGAGCCAGGCGACCTCGTCCGGACAGCAATTTGCGCGCGACGTCTTCAGCAATCCCATTCCGGGTGGCGTGACGCAGAAGATCGTCGGCGAGACGGACCTGTCACCCCGGGTCGGCACCGGCGTCGGGGTGTCCTGGCGGACACCGTTTGGCTTGATCAACATCGACCTGGCCCAGGCGGTGGTGAAAAAGAAATACGACCAGACCCAGTTCTTCCGGTTCGGTTTTGGCACGAGGTTCTGAATTGAATACCAGCATGACCAATCGCCCGTCCTTCCGCATCGCGTTGTTCGCCGCCGCGGCCCTGCTCGCCGCCAATGGCCAGGCGGTCGCGCAGGGCTACTTCATTCCGCCGCAGCAATCCGCCCCACGGCCTGCGACGCCTGCGCCCCGGCCCGCGGCGCCTCGGCCGGCGCCGGCCCCCGTGCAGCAGCAGGTCCTGCCGCCACCGCCGCCGGTGCAGATCCAGGGCGGCATGCCGACCGTGCCGAACGGTGATGGGTTGGGCGGCGACACCACCGACCAGGCTGCGGTGCAGCTGCCCAACGTGCCCGTGCCGGACCTGCCGCCGCTGCCGAAGGGAGCATCCCCGCCGGCTGCCGTCATCGGTGTGCTGGGCGTGCCGGAGATCATGCGGGCCGCCACCGCGTCCCAGCAGGTGGAGAAGGTGATCGGTGAGCGCCGCGAGAAACTGAACCAAGACGCGCAGAAGGAACAGGGCGTCTGGCGCGACCTGCAGCAGCAACTGGCGGCGCAGCGCGCCACGATGACGCCAGACCAGGTGCGCGCGAAGGAGCGGGAGCTGCAGGAGCGCATCACCAACGCGCAGAAGAGCTTCCGCGACCGCAACCGGATCATCCAGGAGACGGCGCAGTACTCACTGAGCCAGATCGAGCGCACGCTGATCGGCGTCATCCGTCAGGTGGCCGAGAGCCGCGGCATGAACCTGGTGCTGCACCGGGCGCAGGTGGCGTTGAACATCAACGAGTTCGACATCACCGACCAGGTGACGCAGCAGATGAACAAGGTCATGCCGTCGGTCAACATCCCGCCCGACGGCGTGTCCCCGGTGGCAGAGGCACAACAGGCCGGAACGCCGCCCGCCCCCACACCGGCGTCGGCGCCGACCACCCCGCCCCCCGCCCGGCGCTAAGCGGGCGTGACCGCGGCTGGCGCGGGGGACGCGCGGTTTTTCCACAGGGCCGGCCCGCACGGCGTCGCGGCCGTGGCGAATGCGGCTGGGGCTGGCGTTCCCACACTGGAACGGCCGCTCTACGGCGTGGCGCCGCTGCAACTCGCCGGCCCCGAGCACGTGAGCTTCCTCGACAACCGGCATTACCTGCCGCTGCTGGAAGCGACACGGGCGGGCGCTGTCATCATCCACCCGAACATGGCCGACAAGGTTCCCGCCGGCACGATCGCGATCGTCACGCCAGAGCCTTATCTCGGCTGGGCGCACGTGGCCGCCTTGTTCCACCCGACGCCGCCTGTGCTGGCCAGCATCCATCCAAGCGCGGTCGTCGACCCGACGGCCCAGGTGGATCCCTCGGCTGAGATCGGGCCGCTGGCCGTCATCGGCGCGAAGGCGGAGATCGGGCCGTCCTGCCGTGTCGCCCCGGGGGCCGTGATCGGCGCGGGCGTCCAGGTCGGGCCGCATTGCCGGGTCGGCGCGCTTGCCTCCATCAGCCACGCGATCCTGGGCGCACGCGTCTACGTCTATCCGGGCGCGCGCATCGGGCAGGAGGGATTTGGCTTCGCCGTCGGCCCGTCCGGGTTCGTCACCGTGCCGCAACTGGGCCGCGTCCTGCTGGAGGATGACGTGGAGGTCGGTGCCAACAGCACCATCGATCGCGGCTCCACCCAGGACACGGTGATCGGAGCGGGCTCCCGCCTCGACAACCTGGTGCAGATCGGGCACAACGTCCGCCTCGGTCGCTGTTGCATCGTCGTGTCGCAGGCGGGGATTTCGGGTTCCACCGTATTAGAGGACTTCGTGGTGGTTGCGGCGCAGGCGGGCCTCATCGGACATCTGCGGATCGGGGCGAAGGCGCGGATCGGCGCGCAATCCGGCGTGATGCGCAGCGTGGAGGCCGGGGCGGACGTGCTGGGCGCGCCGGCGGTCCCGGTTCGTGAGTTCTTCCGTAATGTTGCCGTGCTGCGCAAGCTGGCGGCTCGCCGCCCGTCTGATCGTGGGGAAGCGTGAGCGTGGACATCGAAGCGCCCTCCACCACCTACGAGACGCTGGATATCGAGCGTATCATGCATGCGATCCCGCACCGGTATCCCATGCTGATGATCGACCGGATCGTCGACGTGGTGCTGGACCAGTCGGCCGTCGGCGTGAAGAACGTGTCGGTGAACGAGCATTTCTTCCAGGGCCATTTTCCCGACCATCCGGTCATGCCGGGCGTGCTCATCATCGAGAGCATGGCGCAGACGGCCGCCGTGTTGGTCGTGGAGACGCTGGGAGGCGATGCGGCCGGCAAGCTCGTCTATTTCATGACGATCGAAAGTGCGAAGTTCCGCAGGCCCGTGGTGCCGGGCGACCAGCTCCGCCTGCTGGTGGTCAAGGAGCGGCGTCGCGCCCATGTCTGGAAGTTCCACGGAACGGGGATGGTGGATGGCGTGTCGGTGGCGGAGGCGACGTTTGCCGCCATGATCATGGACCGGCCGCCCGCGTCGGAGTGACGCTGACGAAACAATGCGTGTGTTGGCGGTTCGGTCATGCCGTCGCATGGTCCCCGCGCGTTCGAGGATCTGACCATGCCGCGTAGCAACCGCCGGGCTGTCCGGCGTTGACCGTCCATCCCACTGCGATCGTCGCCAGCGGCGCCCGGATCGCGGCCGACGCGACGGTGGGTCCCTGGTGCACGGTGGGTGCCGAGGTGGAGATCGGCGCGGGCGCCAGTCTGGCCAGCCATGTCGTGGTGGATGGTCACACCAGGATCGGCGCCGGGGCGGTGCTATATCCGTTCTGCACCGTCGGCCTCGCGCCGCAGGACTTGAAATACAAGGGCGAGCCGACCCGGTGCGAGATCGGTCCGCGCACGCAGGTCCGCGAGCATTGCACGATCCATCGCGGCACCGTCACCGGCACCGGCATCACGCGGGTGGGGGCGGATTGCCTGCTGATGGCCGTGGTGCACGTCGCGCATGACTGCGTGCTGGGTGACGGCGTCATCATCGCCAACAACGTGGTGATGGGCGGCCATGTCGAGATCGGCGACGGCGCGGTGATCGGCGGCGCCGCGGCGCTGCACCAGTTCGTCCGCATCGGCCGTGCCGCAATGGTGGGCGGCGTGTCCGGCGTCGAGGCGGATGTCGTGCCGTTCGGCAGCGTCATCGGCAATCGTGCCCGTTTAGCGGGTTTGAACCTGATCGGGCTGCGCCGGCGCGGCGTGGACAAGGCGCGGCTGCATACGATCCGCGCCGCCTTCCGCACGCTGTTCGCCGGCGAAGGCGTGTTCGCGCAGCGCCTGGAGGCGGTCCGGGCGCATTATGCCGACGAGCCGCTGGTCATGGAAATGCTGGATTTCGCCAGCGTCCACAGCAAACGCGGCCTGATCCGCACCGCGCTCGCGGCGGAAGAGGAAGGGTGACGGGCCGCATCGGCCCATGAGGCTGCATTCTCACCCCGACCCTCTTCCGGAGGGGGAGGGCAAATCGGACGCCTCTGCCTCCGCGCGAGGATCGGGTGAGGGTGGCCCGCTCGGCATCATCGCCGGCGGCGGCCCCTTGCCCGGCCGCGTGGCCGCCGCCGCCGCCGCGACCGGCCGGCCGGTGTTCATCGTCGCCCTGGAGGGATATGCCGAGGCGGGCGTCGTCGAACCGTTCCCGCACGCGCCTGCCAGGCTCGGCGCCGCCGGCCGTATCCTGGATCTGCTGCGGTCCAACGGGTGCCGCGACATCGTCCTGGTCGGCCCGGTGCGCCGGCCCTCGCTGCTGCATCTGCGGCCGGATGGCGAGGGGGCACGGCTGCTCGCGCGGATCGGCCGGGCGGCGTTCGCCGGCGATGACGGATTCCTCGCGGCCATCGTCCGCGTGCTGGGGGAGGAGGGCTTCCGCGTCCTGGGGGCGCACGAGATCCTCACCGAGGCGGTCGGCCCCAGCGGCCTGCTCAGCCGCGCCATGCCCGACGCCGAAGCCGGCGCGGATATCGCCCGTGCGGTCACGGTGGTGCGGGCGCTCGGACAGGTCGATGTCGGGCAGGGCTGCGTAGTGCAGCAGGGCATCGTCCTTGCCGTCGAGGCGATCGAGGGCACGGACGCGATGGTGGCCCGTGCGGCCACGCTCAGCCGGCCGGGGCCGGGCGGCGTGCTGGTCAAGCTGGTCAAACCTGGGCAGGATAGGCGGGCCGACCTGCCGACCATCGGCCCCCGCACGATCGACGTCGCTGCGACCGCCGGGCTGCGCGGGGTTGCGTTCGAGGCCGGGGGCACCCTGTTGACCGACCGGGCCGGTTGCGTGGCGCGGGCGGATGCGGCCGGGCTCTTCCTGCTCGGCCTGGACCCACATATCGGAGACGCTTCATGAGCCGCTACCTGCATACCATGATCCGCGTGATGGACCTGGACGCGTCGGTCGCGTTCTACACCAAGCTGATGGGCATGACGGAGCTGCGCCGCCGCGAGGTGCCCGGCGGCCGCTACACGCTCTGCTTCGTCGGCTATGCCAGCAATCCCGAGCAGGCGGAGGTCGAGCTTACCTATAACTGGGACCAGAAGACGCCGTACGAGATCGGCTCCGGCTTCGGCCATCTCGCCGTGGGCGTACCGGACGTGGCGGCGGCGTGCGAGACGGTCCGCGCCGGCGGCGGCAAGGTGACGCGGCCGGCCGGCCCGGTGCAGCACGGCACCACCGTCATCGCGTTCGTGGAAGATCCGGACGGCTACAAGATCGAGCTGATCCAACGCGAAACCTGATCCCCTCGCTCACCGATCTGGTCGGCGGCACCGTTCGCATCGGTGTCACCGGCCTGGCGCGGGCAGGAAAGACCGCCTTCATCACCTCGCTGGCGGCGAATCTATTGGCGATGGGCGCGGGCGTGCCTGCCTTGCCCGGGCTCGCCGTCCGGCTGGGGGGGCGCCGCTTGGGCGTCCGGTTGGCGCCGGTCGGGGCCGGAGCGGTGCCCCGCTTCGACGAAGCCGCGCATCTCCAAGCCCTGGCCGCCGATCCGCCGGCCTGGCCGGCGCGCACCGGGGCCGTGTCGCTGCTGGCGTTGGAGGTGAGCGTGCCGCGCACGGTCCTTGCCGCCAGCCTGCCGCCGCGCGTGCTGCGGCTGGAGCTGCTGGACTACCCGGGCGAATGGCTGCTGGACCTGCCTCTGGTCGGGATGGAGTTCGCGGCCTGGTCGGACGCGATGCTGCGCCGGCTGGAGGATAGGGAGGCGGCCAAGCCGTTCCTGCAATTCAGTGCCGGGCTCGCCGCAACGGCACCGCGGGACGAGGCGCTGGCTGCGACCGGCCACCGGCTGTATCGCGCGGCGCTGCACCGCCTGCGGGACGAGGATGGCATGGCCTTCCTGCAGCCGGGCCGCTTCCTGATGCCGGCGCCGGGGGCGGAGCCGCCCTGGATCGGGTTCTTCCCGTGGCGGGGTCGCGGCGGGCTGAACGGGCTGCTGACGGAGCGCTACGACGCCTACCGCAACTCCGTCCGTGAGGGGTTGGTCTCTCCGCTGTTCGGCCACATGGACCGCATGGTGGTGCTGGCCGACCTGCTGACGGCGCTGCATGCCGGGTCCGACAGCTTCGCCGACGCGCAGGCCGCGCTGGCGGCGGCGGCAGGGGCGCTGCGCTGGCAGTCCTCGCTGGCCAACTCGCTCAAGGCGTTGCTGGCCTTGCGCTGGCCGCCGCCTGTGATCCGCCGCGTCGCCTATGCCGCCACCAAGGCGGACCACGTGGCCAGCCGCCAGCGCGGCAACCTGCGCGCCCTGGTCGCGGCATTGACACCCGGCGGCGGCGACGTGACGACCCGGCATTTCGCCGTCAGCTCCATCCGCTGCACGGAGGACGCCACCATGCGGCTGGACGGGCGCGCCGTGTCCGCCGTGCGCGGCCGCATCGCCGGGGCGGGGGTGGGGCTGTCCTATCCCGGGGAGGTACCGGATTGCCCACCCGATGCGGCGTTCTGGGCGGGCGAGTTCTTCGACCTGCCGTGCTTCGAGCCGACGCGGTTGCCCGGCGCCGGCCGCGCCGGCGTGCCGCAGATCGAGCTGGACGCGTTGCTGACCTTCCTGCTGGACGACGTGCTGTGAAGCCGCGGGGGCCGCGCGTCGTGATCGAGGACGCGGCCGCGCCGCGGCTGGAGCCGGAGATGCCGGTCATGGCGCCAATGACCGACCCGGCGCCCCGGACCGGTGGCGCGACCCTGGCGCTGGCGGGCCTTGCCGTGCTGGTGATCGGCCTGGCGGCGCTGCAGACCGGCAATTTCGTCGCCACGCAATTCGATCGGGCGGCCTGGCTCGGCTGGCTGACGCTGGCCGTGGCGGTGAGCGGGTTCGGGCTGCTGCTCGCCGCGATCTGGCGGGAGGTAAGGGGGCTGTTCGCCCTGGCGCGGGTGGACCATCTGCGCGCCGCACTGGGCAGCGGCGAGGCGGGCCGGATCCACGCCGCGGCCCGGCGTTGGGCGGCGAGCCTGCCGGAGGCGGAGGCGCTGCTGCCGGCGATCGATGCCGCCAACGACCCGGATTCGATCATTGCGCTGCTGCGCGCCGGCCCGGTCGCGACCTTGCGGGCCCGTTCGGACGCGCTTGGCCGCACCGCCGCCTTCCAGATGGCGGCCGGGATCGCGGCGACACCCGCGCCGGCCTTGGCCGTCCTGCTGGTGAGCTGGCGCGGCATCCGGCTGGTCCGCCAGGTCGCGGCGCTGCACGGCATGCGGCCGGGGCTGCTCGGAACGCTCGGGTTGCTGCGGCGCAGCGTGCTAGCGGCCGGCCTGGTCGCCGGGTCGGAGGCGGCGATCAACGCGGCCGCCCACGCCCTGCTGTCCAACCCGTTGCTGACCCACGCGCTGGGTGAGATGGCCGGCGCCGGGATCGCGGCGCGCCGCATGGTCCTGCTGGCCCGCTCGACCGCCGTGGCGTGCAGCCCGCTGCCGCCGGAGGATTGAGGCCGGCCGCCTTGCCCCGGCAAATTCTGCCGCAACCCGGCGCCGCATGCCGGGTGGACCCTGCCCGCCCACGCTGAAACTGGCGGTTTGCCGCGGCATTGCCCTGGCATCGGCCTTGCTGACACACGGGCGTGGTCACATCCGTCGCATCATACACCCTCACTCAGCTTCAAGGGATCACCCCTGCGAAGCTCAGCCAGATGGCGGTCACCGATTTCGAGCAACTCACCGGCGTGCAACTGTCCGAGCTGTCGACCTACCAGGTCGCCGCGCTCACCACGCAGCAGATCGGCTCGCTGACGACGGCGCAACTCGGGTTCAGCGCGGTCCAGCTTGCGGCGCTGAGCGGCAACCAGCTCGCCGCCATCGGCGCGGACGAGATCGCGGGGCTGACGCCGGCGCAGATCGCCGGCCTCACCGCGACCGAGCTGCGCTTCCTCACCACGACGCAGTTGGCGGCATTGTCGCCCGGCCAGGTCGCCGCCTTTTCTGCGACCGGCATCAACGGGCTGACCACGACCGTGCTCGCGGCACTCACCGCCACGCAATTAGCAGCGCTGACCGCGACGGAATTGGGCGGCCTTGCCGGCACGCAGGCGGCCGGGCTGTCCGCCAGCCAACTCGGCTCCCTGAGCAGCACGCAAATCGCCGGGTTCGCCACCACGGGGATCGGCGCGCTCAACACCACCCAGCTCGCCGCGCTGTCCGGGGCGCAGATCGGCGCGCTGAGCGCCTCCGGCATCGCCGGACTCACCTCCAGCCTGATCGGATCGCTCTCCGCGACGCAGCTTGCGTCGCTCACCTCCACCGGGATCGGCGCGTTGTCCAAGGCGCAGGTGGGCGCGTTCGGCAGCCAGATCGCCGGGTTGAGCGGCACGCAGCTCGCCGGCCTGACGCCGGCCGAAATGAGCGCCCTGACGGCGACGCAGCTCGGCGCCTTCCAGCCGGCGCAGCTTGCCGCGCTGGCGCCGAGCCAATTCTCGGGGTTGACCTCCGGCCAGGTCAGCCTGTTCACGCTGCTTCAGCTCGCCGCATTGTCAGCCAACCAGGTGGCGGCGTTGACGGCCACCGCCATGGCCGGCCTTGTCGACACGCAGGCGGCGGCGCTGACATCGACCCAGTTCGCCGCACTCACCACCAGCCAGGCCGCGTCGCTTTCCACCACCGCCTTCGCGGGGCTGACCAGCACGCAGCTTGGCTCGCTCAGCCCGGCGCAGCTCACTGCCCTGACGACCGCGCAGCTCGGCTCGCTGACGGCGACGCAGATCGGGCAACTGCCCGATACCGAGATCGCCGGCCTGGCCACGACGCAGATTGCCGGGCTGGGGTCCGACTGGACGAACGCGCTGACGGCCGACCAGGTAAGCGTGCTCTCCACCAGCCAGGTCGGATCGCTCAGCAGGAGCGCCGTGTCGGGGCTGGGTAACGGCCAGGTCGCGGTGCTTTCCGCCGGGCAGGTTGCGGCGTTAAGTGCGACGCAACTCTCGGGCATCACCGCGACGCAGGTCGGCGCGCTCTCCACCGAGGAGTTGTCCGCGCTGACCGCCACGCAACTGGCCGGGTTGACGTCCACCGCGCTCGGCACGCTGAGCTCGACCCAGCTTGCTGCCATCGCACCGACGCAGTTGGCAGCCCTGACGGTCACGGGGATTGCCGGGTTCAACGACACGCAGGCGCCGGCCTTGTCGCTGGCCCAGCTCGCGGCGTTCACGCCGCAGCAGATCCAGGGGTTTTCCGTCACCGCCGTCGCAGCCCTGACAACTACCGAAATGGCCTCGCTCGGCACCGCGCAGCTGAGCGCCGCGACCAGCACGCAGTTGCGGGCGCTGAACCCGACCCAATTCGCCTCGATCAGCCCCGCCGGCGTGGCGGCGCTGACCACGACGCAACTTGGCACGCTGCTGCCTGGGGCCGTGGGGGCGCTCACGACGGCGCAGCTCGCCGGGCTGGCGGCAACGCAACTTGCGGCGTTCAGCACCACGGGCGTGCCGGGATTGCAGGCGACGCAGATCAACGCCCTCTCGCAGACGCAACTGGCCGCCCTGACCAACACGGAGCTCGGCGCGCTGACCAGCACGCAGATCGGCTATTTCGCCACCAGCCAGATCGCCGCCTTGACCACGAGCCAGGTGCAAGGGCTGACGGCGACCGGACTTGCGGCGTTCACGCCGGACCAGCTCGGCGCGTTGACGCCCGGCCAGCTCGCCTGGGTCGGCACCGCCGCGATCGCGGGGCTGAGCGACCTGCAGGCGGCGTCCCTCTCGACCGGGCAGTTGGCGGCGCTTACCACCCGGCAAGTGGCGTCGCTCTCGACCCTCGGCGTCACCGGGCTGTCCACGTCGGAGCTCACCTCTCTCGCGACCGGGCAGGTCGGCGCGTTGACCTTCACGCAGTTGCGGGTGCTGGCCGACACGCAGCTTGCGGCGCTGACGACGGGCGACATCGCCGTGCTCACCACCACCCAGATCTCCGGCCTGACCACCGCGGAGGTGGGGCTGCTGTCGACCGCCCAACTCAGCGCGTTGTCGCCGTTGCAGTTCGGCGGCTTCGCCACGACCAACGTGCAGGGGCTGTCGCCGACGCAGCTTGCCGGCTTGTCCGCCGCGCAGCTCGCCGCGATTTCGTCCACGCAGCTCGGCGCGTTCACCGCCAACCAGATCGGCAGCCTGTCGCCCGGCCAGGTCGCTGCGTTGTCCACCAACCAGGCGCAGGGCCTGACCGCGGCCGCAATCGGCGCGCTGAGTGCCACGCAGCTGGCGGCGCTGAGCCCGGGCCAAATCTCCTGGTTGAGCAATGCGGCGGTGAGCGGGCTGACCGACGTGCAGGCCGCGGCCGCATCGGCCGCCCAGCTCGCTGCCTTGTCCACCCGGCAGATCACGGCGCTCTCCGCCCTCGCGCTGTCGGGCCTGACGAATGGCGAGCTTGGCGGGCTCGCCACCACCCAGACCAGCGCGTTGACGGGAACCCAGCTCCGATCCTTGGCGGATACCCAGGTGGCTGCGTTGACGACGGGCCAGGTCGCCGCATTGACCGGTACGCAGATCGCGGCGCTGACCACGACGCAGGTCGGCGATTTCGCCACCGCCCAGTTCGGCGTGCTCAGCACGACGCAGATCGGCGCGTTGGCCAGGAGCAACATCGCCGGGCTGTCGCCCACGCAACTCGGAGCGCTGGCTCCGACGCAGCTTGCGGCGCTGAGCGCCACGGAGCTGGGGGCGTTGACCAGCGACCAACTCAACACCCTGTCGGCAAGCCAGTTCGCGGCGCTGACCACGACCCAGTTGCGCGGCCTATCCGCCGCCGGGCTGGGGG
This sequence comes from uncultured Acetobacteraceae bacterium, assembly GCA_964244585.1. Taxonomy (GTDB): domain Bacteria; phylum Pseudomonadota; class Alphaproteobacteria; order Acetobacterales; family Acetobacteraceae; genus LMUY01. Next base: position 296,939 of record CAXTJM010000002.1, read on the forward strand.
CGCTGGGCACGACCCAGCTGGGCGCATTGTCGGCGGCGCAGGTCGCGACGCTGACGACGACGAGCCTGGCCGGCCTGACCGACATCCAGGCCGCCACGCTGACCAGCCAGCAGCTTGCCGCCCTGACGACCCGGCAGGTGGCGTCGCTGTCGTCGCTCGGCCTGTCCGGGCTGACCGTCCCGGAAATGGCGGGCCTGGCCACCACGCAGGTCAGCGCCTTGACGCCGAGCCAGATCCGCGCGCTGGCCGACACCCAGTTCGAGGCGTTGACGACGGGCCAGATCGCCGCGCTGACCACCACGCAGCTCACGGCCTTGCCCACGACCCAAATCGGCAACCTCAGCACGACCCAGTTGGGAGTGTTGAGCGCGACGCAGGTCGCCGCGCTCGCCGGAACGAACATCGCCGGCCTGTCCGCGGCGCAGCTCGGCGCGCTGAGCGGCACCCAGTTCGCGGCGGTGACGGCGACGGAGCTGGGTGCGCTGACCGGCGCGCAGCTGAACGAGCTGTCGTCGACGCAACTCGCGGCGCTGACCGCCACGCAGCTCGCCGGCCTGCGGGCCACGGGCGTGGCCGCGCTCACCAATTCCCAACTCGCCGCGCTGTCGGCCACGCAATTCGCGGCGCTGACTGCAACGGCGCTCAGCGGCCTGTCCGACAGCCAGGCCGCCTCCTTGAGCGCCGCCCAACTCGCCGCCCTGGCAGCGCGGCAGGTCGCGGCGCTGTCCACCACGGCGATATCCGGGCTCACCACGGCGATGCTGTCATCGCTTGCCACCACTCAGGTGAGCGCGCTCAGGGCGACGCAACTCGGCGCCTTGTACGACACGCAAGTGGAGGCGCTCACCACCGCCCAGGTCGCGGCGCTCACCACGACGCAGATCGGGGCGCTGGCTGCGACGCAGATCGGCGATCTCGGCGCGACACAGCTCGGTGCGCTGGCCGCCTCGCAAATCCGCGCCTTGTCGGCAGCCAACGTCACCGGGCTGTCGGCGGCGCAGCTTGCCGGGTTGACCAGCACGCAGGTCGGCGCGGTGACGACGACGGAGCTGGGCGCGCTGACCAGCACGCAGCTCACCAGCCTGTCGGCACCCCAATTGGCGCAACTGGCGACCACGCAGCTTCGCGGACTCACCGCAGGCGGGGTCGCCGCCCTCGCGACGACGCAGCTCGCCGCCCTGTCCGCCGCGCAATTCGCCAGCCTCACCACGACCGGCCTGTCGGGGCTGTCGGACAGCCAGGCCGCCACCTTGGCGGCCACGCAGCTTGCAGCCTTGTCGAACCGGCAAGTGGCGGCCCTGTCCAGCACGGCGGTGTCGGGCTTGACCACGGCGCAGATCGCCGCGCTGGCCACCACACAGGTAGTCGCGCTGACGGCAAACCAGCTTCCCGCCCTGTTCGACACCCAGGTCGCGGCGCTGGCCACCAGCCAGATCGCCGTGCTGGCCACGACGCAGCTCGGCGCGTTGACCGCCAACCAGGTCGGCGACCTCAGCGCCGCGCAGCTCGCGGTGCTCGCCCCGTCGCAAATCGCCGCCCTGTCACAAAGCAACGTCACCGGCCTGTCCGCCAGCCAACTCGCCGACCTGTCCAGCGCGCAATTCGCTGCCTTGACCGCGACGGAGTTCGGGCAATTGAGCAGCACGCAACTGAACAGCCTGTCGGCCGCGCAGCTGGCGGCGATGACGGCGGCGCAACTCGGCGGCCTGGGCGCGGCAGGCCTGGCCGGCTTCGACACCACCCAGCTCACCACCTTGTCGCCGACCCAGCTTGCCGGGCTGACGACGACGGAGCTTGCTGGGCTCTCCGCCGACCAGGCTGCCGCGCTGACCGCCGCGCAGCTCGCGGCCGCGTCGACCCGGCAGGTCGCAGCGCTGTCCGACACCGCCGTGTCGGGCCTCACCACCGCGCAGATCGCCGGCCTTTCCACGGGCCAGATCGGCGCCCTGACGGCCGGACAGGTTCCGGCACTGGTCGACACGCAATTGGCGGCGTTGACGACGACGCAGCTTGCCTCGCTCACGACCACGCAGGTCGGCGCGTTGACCGCGACCCAGGTCGGCTTGCTGTCCACGGTGCAGATCGGCGCGCTCACCCCGACGCAGCTCGCCGCGTTGTCGGCCACCGGCATCGTCGGGCTGGCCGCGACCCAGCTTGCCGCGCTCAGCCCCAGCGCCTTCGCCACGCTCACCGCCGCGGAATTCGGCGCCTTGACGACAAGCCAGCTCGGGGCGCTGTCCGCGGCGCAGGTCGGCTCGCTGAGCAACGCGCAACTGCTTGGCCTCACCCCCGCCGGGCTTGGCACGCTCGACGCCGCGCAGCTCGCAGCCCTCTCGACGGGCCAGGTCGCGGCGCTGGGCACCACCCAGGTCGCCGGCCTGGTCGATACGCAGATCGCCAGCCTGTCCCCGGCACAGCTCGCGGCGCTCAGCAGCCAGCAGGTTGCCGCCCTGTCCGGCCTCGCGGTCGCCGGCCTGACGGCGGACGAGGTGGCAGGGCTGACGGGCACGCAGCTCCGGGGGCTGGCGGCCGGGCAGGTCGGCCTGCTGAACCAGACGCAGGCCGGCGCGCTGACCGCGGCGCAGATTGCCGGGTTGACCACGACCCAGGTCGCCGGGCTGACAGCCACGTCGCTCGCGGTGTTCGGCACCGACCAGCTCGGAGCGCTGTCGGCGACGCAGATCGCTTCGCTGAACGCGGCGGCCCCGGCGGGCTTGACCGTCGCGCAGCTTGCCGCGCTGTCCGGCACGCAGCTCGCCGCGCTCACGCCGACCGAACTCGGCGCGCTGGCGACGACGCAGATCGGCTCGCTGTCGGCCAGCCAGATCGCGGGCTTGAGCGTGGACCAGGTCGGCGGGCTGTCCGCCACCGGCCTCGGCATCCTGGACACCGCGCAGATGGGCGCGCTCACCACCGCCCAGATCCAAGCGCTGTCCGGCACGGCAGCGGCCGGTCTCGGGGCAAGCCAGATCGCGTCGCTGACCGGCAGCCAGTTCGCCGCGTTGAAGCAGACGGAGATCGCCGCCCTCTCGGCCGACGCGATCAGCGGCCTCACCACGGCGCAACTGTCGGCAGCCGCCGCCACGCAGGTCGCGGCGTTCTCGGCCGGCCAGCTGGGCGCGCTGGACGAGACGCAGGTTGGGGCGCTGTCCACCACGATCGTCAGCGGGCTCAGCACCGCCCAACTGGGCGGCCTGGCCGACACGCAGCTCGCCTCGCTGTCCGCCGGCCAGCTTGCCGCGCTGCAATCCAGCCAGATCGCCGCCCTGGCGCCGTCTGCGCTGGACGGGCTGACGGAGACGGTGATGGCCGGCTTCTCGCTCAGCCAGCTTGCCGGGTTCGGCGCCGCCCAGGTCGCGGCGCTCGGCCAGACGCAGGTCGCGGCGTTGACCACCCAGCAGGTCGCCAGCCTGACGGACACGCAGATCGGCGGCCTGTCCAGCGATGGTATCGCCGCCGTCACCACCGCACAGCTCGCCGCGTTGACGACGGGCCAGGTTCTCGGGTTGGCTCCGGCCATCCTGGCCGCCCTGGCCGACACCCAGCTTGCGGCGTTGAGCCCGGCGCAACTCGCCACGCTCACCACGCTGCAGGTCTCGGCGCTGCAACCCGCGGCGCTGGATGGCCTGACTGCGGCGGCGTTGGCGGGGTTGAGCACGATCCAGCTGTCAGCGCTGACCGCAGGCCAGGTGAATGCGCTCAGCCAGACCCAGCTCGCCGGGCTGGGCACGACGGCCCTGGCGGCGCTAACGCAGGCGCAGGTGGCGGGATTGGCCGACACGCAAGTCGCGGCGCTGTCGTCGGCGCAGATCGGCGCGCTGCAGCCGAGCCAGATCGCCGCCCTGTCCACCACCGCGGTGGCCGGGCTCACCACGGCGGAGATCGCCGGGCTGTCGCCGGCGCAACTCGGCAGCTTGACGGCCGTGCAGGTCGGCGCGCTGTCGAGCGATCAGGTGGCCGCGCTGCCGGCGTCGGCGGTCGCCACCCTGTCGGCGACCCAGCTCGCGGGATTGTCCGGCTTCGCATTGGCTGGTTTGTCCACCACCAACCTCGCCGCGCTTTCCACGGCACAGCTGCGCGGGCTGACCCAGACGCAAATCGGCGCGCTGACCACCGCCGGCATCGACGCGCTGGCCGGCACGCAGCTGAACGCGCTTTCGGTGACCGAAATCGCCGGCCTGGCGCCGAGCCAGACGGCCGCCCTGTCGGCGGACCAGCTCGCCGCCTTGCGCAGCACGCAAATCGCCGCCTTGTCCACGACCGCGGTCGGTGGGCTGACGGCGGCCCAACTGGCCGCGCTGTCCACGACGCAGCTCGGAGCGCTGACGAACGTCCAGATCGGTGCGCTGGGGACCCTGGCTGGCGCGCTGACGCCGGCGCAACTCTCCGGGTTGACGGTCACGCAGGCGGCGGGACTGACCGCGACCGAACTGGGCGGCCTGGGCACCGCGCAGCTCGCCGGGCTGGGCGTCACCACGATCCGATCGTTGACCACCGCGGCGCTTGGCGGCCTGACTGGCACGCAGGTGGCGGCGCTGTCCGCCACGCAACTTGCCAGTCTGGCGGCCCCGCAGGTGGCGGCGCTGTCCACCGGCACGGTCGCCGGGCTGACGACCGCGGATCTCGGCGCGTTGACCGCGACCCAGCTGCGCGGCCTGGCCGACACGCAGGTGGCGGCGCTGACCACCGGCCAGGTCGCTTCGCTGACCACGACGCAGCTGGCGACGCTGACGACTGCGGCCTTGGGCGGGTTGAGCGACACGCAGGCTGCGGCACTCACCCCGGCGCAGCTTGCCGGGTTGAACGTGACGGACATCGCCGCGCTCTCCGACCTCGCGGTATCGGGCCTCGCCTCATCGCAGGTGGCCGGGCTGGCGAACACCCAGTTGGCGGCGCTGAGCGGGGACCAGGTGGCATCGCTCTCTACCACCGCCATGGCTGGGCTGACCGGGTCGGAGATCGCCGGCCTCACGCCATTGCAGTTGGCCAATTTGACCGGCTCGCAGATCGGCGCACTCAGCACCAGCCAGTTCGCCGGCCTGGCGCCGACGCAGCTGGCGCAACTCTCGGCGGCGCAGGTCGGGGGGCTGACCTCGACGGGGGTGGCGGCGCTGACCCCGGCGCAGATCGGGCTGTTGAGCGCGGGGCAGGTCGCCTCGCTTTCCACCACCGGCGTGTCCGGCCTTTCCGTCACCCAGCTCGGCAGCTTGACGACGACGCAACTGGCGGCGCTCACCCCGGACGAGATCGGGGCGTTGTCCACGAATGCGGTGGCCGGATTGACCCCCAGCCAGTTGGCCGGGCTGAGCAGCCTGCAATTCGGCAGCCTGTCCGCCACCTCGGTCGGGGCGTTGACCACCGCCCAGCTTGCCAGCCTGACGACGGCGCAGGTGGGCCTGCTCTCCCCGACGGAGGTCGGCGGCCTGGCGGCCACGCAGGTCGCCGCGCTCAACGCCACCCAGTTCGCGGCGCTGACGCCGGCCAGGATCGGCGCCCTGTCCGCCTCCGGCCTGGCCGGCCTGACCGAGGCGCAGATCACCGCGATGACGCTGACGCAGCTTGCCGGGCTGACGGCGAGCCAGATCGGGCAGTTGCCGGTCAGCGATATCGGCGCGCTGTCGCAGGCCGCGTTGCAGGCGATGACGGCGACGCAGCTTGGCGGGTTGGTGCGGATGCAGCTCCGCGCGCTGAGCCTGCCGCAACTCGACAGCCTGACCACGACCCAGCTTGCGGCGCTGTCGCCCATGCAGGTCGGCAACCTGTCCGCGACGGAGCTGAACGGGTTGACGACGGCCCAGTTCACCACCCTCAGCGCGGACCAGGTGGCGGCGCTGACAGCGACGCAGCTCGACGACCTGGGCACGACGCAGCTCGGCCTGCTCTCGGGCGTGCAGTTCAGCGAGTTGATGACCACAACGATGAGCGGGCTGACCTCCACCATGCTCGGCGCGTTGAGCGACGACCAGCTCGAGGCGCTGGACGGTACACAGATTGATTACCTCTCCTCGGCTACACTCGCCGGACTGACATCGGACCAGATCGATGCGCTGCAGGATGCGGCCGCGTGATCGCGGCCGCCGGAGGGACAGGACGATGAGCGACACCCTGGAACGCGCGCTGGACCAGGCGGCGACGCGCCGGCTGAGCGTGCAGGATTTGTTCCAGGCGGCGCAGGTGCTGAAGCAGGATGGCCGGCCGCGGGCGGTGCAGGCGCTCTACACCACCTGGATCCAGCACAACGAGGACCATCCGCTGAGCTACGCCGTCATGTTCAACCACGCGGTGACCCTGTCCGAAGGCGGGGAGTTGGATGCGGCGCGCGGCTACCTGCAACGCGCGGTGACGCTGAATCCGGATTTTCTGCCCGGCCACATCAACCTCGGCCGGGTGCACGAGGGGCTGGGCGCGCCGGACAAGGCGGTGCAGCAATGGTCTGACGCGCTAGGCCGGCTGGCCCCGGTGAACGGGGCCAACCTCGCGCACAAGGTCATCGCGCTGACCCAGGCGGCGCGGGTGCTGGAAGTGTCCCACCAGGACGAGGCCGCGGAGGATCTGCTGCGGCAGTTGCTGGAGATCGATCCCTCGCATCGCGAGGCGATCCAGCATTTCGTCGCCCTGCGGCAGCGACAGTGCAAATGGCCGCTCCTGCCGGCCATGGAGCGCACCGGCCGCGCCAGCCTGGCTGCGGGAATGTCCCCCCTGTCGGCGGCCGCCTTCACCGACGACCCGCTGTTCCAGCTCGCGGTCAACTGGAGCTACAACAAGCATGACGTCGGCGCGCCGGGTCCGGCGATGCACACGGACCATCCCGCCGCGCTGCGGCCCGGCACGCTGCGGGTCGGCTACCTGTCATCGGATCTGCGCGAGCATGCGGTGGGCTACCTGATGGCCGAGTTGTTCGAGCAGCACGACAGGGACCGGGTGGAGGTCTTCGCGTATTACTGCGGGCCGGCCAGCACGGACCGCCTGCACGCCCGCTTCCAGGCCAGCGCCGACCATTGGACCTGCCTCACCGGCATGGACGACGCCACAGCCGCCCAGCGCATCGCCGACGATGGCATCCAGATCCTGGTGGACGTGAACGGCTACACGCGGGAGGCGCGCAACAAGCTGCTGGCGCTCCGCCCGGCGCCGGTGATCGTGAACTGGCTCGGCTTTCCCGGCAGCGCCGCCAGCCCGTACCACCACTACATCGTCGCCGATGAGTGGATCATCCCGCCGGACCACGAGCGCTACTATTCCGAGCGCGTGGTCCGGCTGCCCTGCTACCAGCCGAACGACCGCAAGCGCGTCGTGTCGGACCGCCCGGCGTCGCGCGACGAGGCGGGCCTGCCGGAGGGCGCCACCGTCTTCTGCTGCTTCAACGGCCTGCACAAGCTGACGCCGTTCGTGTTCGACCGCTGGATGGCCATCCTGGGCGGCGTGCCCGGCAGCGTGCTTTGGCTGCTGGGCGCGGACGAGGCGACCCATGGCCGGTTGCGCGACCGCGCCGCCCGCAGCGGCATCGATGCGTCCCGGCTGGTCTTCGCGGAGAAACGCGGCCATGCCGAGCATCTGGCCCGCTATGTCCTGGCTGACCTGTTCCTGGACACGGCGCCGTATGGCGCCCACACGACCGCGTCGGACGCGCTGTGGATGGGGGTGCCCGTGCTGACGATGAGCGGGCGGTGTTTCGCGGCGCGGGTTTGCGGCAGCCTGGTGCGCGCTGCCGGCCTGCCGGAGCTGGTGTGCGCGTCCGCGGCGGAGTTCGTAGCCCGTGCGGTGGAGCTTGGCCGCGACCGCGAAGCCCTGGCACGCTACCGTGCCCGGCTGCTGGCCGGCCGCGACAGCAGCGTGCTGTTCGACACGCCCAATACCGTGCGCGGACTGGAGGCGCTCTACACCGGGATGTGGCAGGCCTTCCAGGCGGGCGACCTTCCGCGGCCGGACCTGGCAAACCTGGACGTCGCGCTGGAATTGGGCGGGGACGTCGATCACGAGGGAGCCGAGATGGGTGCCATGCCGGACTATGACCCCTGGTGGCAGCGGCGGATCGACCAACGCCACCAATTCCGGCCGGTTCCCGCCGGGTCACGCCTGTCGCCGACGCGGCCCGATGTGCAGAAGCGTCAGGCAGGCCGTCGCCGGCGCGCCTGACCCCTACGCGATGCTACGGTGCTTCGACGGGCGGTCGCTTGCCATTGCGCTGCAAAGCTTGGCGGGATGACAGGCAAACATTCAGCGTCTAAGCCGTTCAAGCGTTTCCATCGACAAAGGGGTTCGACTTCGTGGCAAAGACAACGACCGACAAGAGCACGAAACCCGCTTCGGAGCATGCCGCCCCGGCGAAGGGCAAGAAGGTAGCACCCCCGAAGGCCGGCAACGCCCCGAATGCCTTGCAGAAGCCGTTGCAGCCATCGAAGGAACTGGCGGTGATCGTCGGATCCGAGCCCTTGCCGCGCGGTGAGGTGGTCAGCAAGGTATGGGAATACATCAAGAAGAACAATTTGCAGAATTCCGAGAACAAGCGTGAAATTCTGGCAGACGAGGCGCTTAAAAAAGTCTTCGGCAAGGACAAGGCGACCATGTTCGAGATGAACAAGTACTTCTCACAGCATCTGACGTGACATTCCCTCGATCCTGATGGCGTGACTGGATACGGTTGGACGCGGGCGATGAAATGGCTTCACATGCCCGCGTCGGCCTGTTTCAGCGGCGGTCGCAGCTTCCGGTCAACGTGTTGAAGAACTGTCCGGCGCGACACGCCGGCGTCTGAACCGACGATGCACGCGACGCCTGTGGCGGCACAAAACCCGCAGGCTGGTTGGCGGATGCGAGCGGCGGGGCGTATCCCGAGCCCGCCGGCACGGCCGAGGGTGGGTAGCCGACCGGCGGTGGGGCATAGCCATACGGATAGGGTGCCGGATACCCCGGATAGGCGTAGGCCACGGGATAGCCGTAGGGGTAATACCCGTAAGGATAGTAGCCATAGGCATATGGGCGCGCGATCGAGACGCCCACCGCCGTTCCCACGCCAAGGCCGAGCGCCGTACCGAGGAAGAAGCCACCTCCGCCACCACCCCATGCCTCGGCGGACCGTGGTGCTGCGGTCGTGATCGCAGCCACGGCCAGGCCAGCCAGCAGTATTTTCCTCATAGTTGCCCGCCCCTTCAGATGTCAGGAGGCATAAATTGGCATCCGCCTCCGCAACGTCAAATTGCGAAATGTGACACGAGGCAGCGAACGCATGTCCAGACCAGCCCGGGACCTAGCGAGCGAATGCCCACCGCAGGGTCCGGGCGATCCCCAATGTGCCCGCGCGAACGAGCGGACGGCCCAGTGCGGGATTGTGCAGTCCGTGCATGCGTCGTGCCCATTCCGGCAGCAGGTCGATACCGGCTTGCAAGGTGAGCGCCTGGAGGGGTTCCGCCAGCTTGCTCTGGGCCGGCTGCGTTAGTACCAGCCGGGCGACCTGCCGGGTTCGCGCATCGCATAATAATTGCGGCCGCATTGCCGCGATCAGGCGCCGGGCCTCGGCCCGATTGCGGGGCACCGGGTCGGCGCCGAGCATGGTGGCGACCTGCGCCATTTCGGCGAAGTAGCGGTCCTGGTCGGATCCGGACATGCCAGGCTCGGCATACCGCACCCATGAGCTCAGGAAGCTGGTCGCCTCGGTCACATGCACCCAGGCCAGCAGGGAAGGGTCGTTCGCAGCGTAGGGCGTCCCATCCGACAATGCCCCGGTCACCTGGTCGTGGATGCCGCGGATGCGGGCGATCACGGCCTCGGCATCATCCCGGCCGCCATAGGTGGTGAGCGCGATGAAGCGTGCCGTCCGCCGTAGCCGGCCGTGCATGTCCGCCCGGAAGTTGGAGTGGTCCCACACACCCGCGAGCACGGCCGGGTGGAGCATCTGCAACAGGAGCCCCGCCACGCCGCCCACCATCATGGCGGCGACGTCGCCGTGAACACGCCAGGCGACCGCGGCCGGGCCGAACAGCCCGTCCGTCCGCCGCACGACGGGCTTCTCACCGCGCGAGCGGTCATTGAAGATCGCGACGACGTTGGCGGCGATCGCCGCCCTGACGGGTTGGGCCAGTGCGCCAAGCGCGAAGGGTTGCAGTGCTGAGGACCCGGGCATGGCGACGACAATTGGGGCTGCCGGGCCGAGATGAAAGATGCCCCGAACCGAGTCCGGCCGTGATGCCCGAGCCTCCGCTGCCGGCGCTTCTTCAGCCGGACGCCATGCCGGGGACCGGCAGGCCGAATGTCTGCAGCAACAGGACGGCGTTGAGCAGCAGGATGATCACCGTGCCCACGATCGCGGCCATGTCGGTCAGCCGGTTGTTGGCGAACTCCCCCATGATGTCGCGGCGGCGGGTGAACAGGACCAGCGCGACCATCGGGATGGGCAACACCAGGGAAAGCACGACTTGGCTGAGCACCAGGGCCTCGGTCGCATTCACACCCAAGGCGACCACCACGAAGGCCGGCAGCATCGTCACCAGCCGCCGCAGCCAGATCGGGATGCGGAAGCCGACGAACCCCTGCATGATCATCTGCCCGGCCATCGTGCCGACCGCCGAACTCGAGATCCCGGAGGCCATCAATGACACGAGGAAGATCCCTGCGGCGCCGGCGCCGAACAGCGGCGTCAGGGTGTGATAGGCGGTCTCGATCTCCGCCACGTCGCCATGGCCAGCATGGAAGGCGCCCGAGGCCATCATCACCATGGCCATGTTGACTGCCCCGGCGATGGCCAGCGCTATGACGCATTCCCGGTTCGAGAAGCGCAGCAGCAGATGCCGTTCGCGGGCATCGCGGCCCGGGGACCTTGCCTGCGTCAGGCCGGAGTGGAGGTAGAGCGCGTGCGGCATGACGGTCGCACCGACGATACCCACCGAGATCGTCAGCGCCGCGGCATCCGGGATCGCGGGGATGACGGCGCCTCGCGCGGCCTCGCCCCAGGCGATCGGGACGATGAACATCTGGAGGAGGTAGCAAAGCCCGATCACCGCCACGAGCACGCCGATGACCAGTTCGATGGGCCGGAAGCCGCGCTCGGCGAAAAGCAGGATGCCATATGTCACTGCGGCCGTGGCCGCCATGCCGGCCAGCAGTGGAATGTGGAAGAGCAGTGACAGCCCTATGGCGCCGCCCAGGAATTCCGCCAGATCGGTGGCCATCGCCGCCACCTCGCTGGCAATCCACATGGGGTAGGTCACCCGCGGCCGGAACTGCTCCCGGCACAACTCCGCAAGGTTGCGGCCGGTGACGATGCCGAGCTTCGCCGACAAGGCCTGGAAGAGGATGGCGATCAGGTTGGCCATCAGCACGACCCAGAGCAGGGTGTAGCCGAACGAGGCGCCGGCCTGGATATTGGTCGCGAAATTGCCGGGATCCATGTAGGCGATCGAGGCCACCACAGCCGGTCCGGCGAACAGCAGGGCGGATCGGCCAGCGCTCCGCTTGCCGGCGAGGACCTCCCGGATGGCAGCGTCGGTCCGTCGCGTCAGGCTCTGCTTTGCCGTTGCGGCCCCACCTGCTTCGACGTCACTCATCCAGCGGCCGGTCCATGTCGCGGCGCGGGGCGTCGGCAGGAGATGGCCTCCCGCCGGCCTCTGGCCGGGTGACACGCCACATCACTTGGCCGGCGCCGTGCAGGCGGCCATGCTGGCCCGGAACGATTGCCCTGGCGCCGGCATGATTTCGGCAATCCGCCAGCCGGATGGCGTGCGGTCCAGCGCCACGGACACCGTGGCCGGTGTGCCGAAATTGTCGAACGACACCCGTCCGGCGGCATGGTCGGCCCCGGGCGGGACCGGGGTCATGTCGACGTGGACCTTGGTGACCTGATAGTCCCCAAAGGCACCCGGAACGAACGGATCTGCCGGCTTGCAATCGTCGGGGAGCCGGCCGGAACGGGAAGCGAACGCCACGATCTCGTCCGCAAGGTCGGCGACGAAGAAGGCGCGCACGTTGGTCTCGCTCGACAAGGGGAGGTTCGGCTCGTCCGACGCGGCGTAGCGGGTGTAGACCGCCTGCATGATCTGCTGCGGCGTCGCATCGCCGGGCAGCATGTCCGGGCAGCGGACCAGGGTGGCGGACCGCCCCGTGCCGTCGGTCAGGCTGATCTGGCCTGGCGCCAGCATTTCGTACACCCACACGGTGCCCAGCTTCTGCCCATGCGTGGAGGCGGTGGTCCGGGTCGCGATGCCGGTCGCCCGGCGGGACGTCACGCGCTGCGTGTCCACATGCCCGGCCGCGTCGGTCCAAAGCAACACGCCGCCGCCGAGCCGTAGCGTGAAGCCTGCCCGGCAATCGCCGCCGTCGACCGTCCACGTCCCTTTCAGAAGGTCACCCAGCGACTGGGCACGCGCGGGGTGTGCCGGGGCGACGGCCAGCCCGAGGCTTCCCGCAACGACCCATCTGCGTAGCCTACCCATCTGCGCGCAGGCTCCGGGGGTGGTCGGTGCCGGACTTCCACATTGCTTGGCTCCGCTTGGATGGGACGGCCGGCACCCCGGTTCGGCGGCAATCCGGCATGGCTTCGTGTGTAAGCCATCGACTGGCCGACTTCCAGCAGCCGAGCTGGACATCGCCTTCATGCCGGGGCATCGGGACAAGCCGCCCGGCACGGATCACCCCGGCGAGGCCGGACAAGCAGCATGGCGGACCATGACCAACCGGCGATGTCCGCATGCGCACCGTGGAATAGTCGCCGTGGCGACGTGAGCTGATGACTGGTGTGGCCGCGGCCACGTGATCTACGGCATGCGCGCGGTGCTTCAGGACGGGGCGTCGGTCCCGCGCTGAACCGTCGGCGAATTCGTGGCCTGCACATCCGAGGGATGGTACCGCTCCACGATGTCGAGGACGGCATCGTATCGTTCGGCCGGTATCCTCGTGACGCGGACGACCGTTCCGCCAGCCTCGGCAGACCCTTCGGGAACGAGATGCTCGACCGGATGATCGGTGCCGAACAAGGTCGACCAGATGCTGCCGCCCTCGACCTCGACGAGGGGAGGGTGTTCTCTGTCCAGGTCGTCCCCCTCGCGGATGTGCCGATGGATCGATGTGTCCGGAACACCGGCCCGGCGCAGAGCAGCGATGGCAAGCTCCGTGTGCTCGGCGGTATCGTAGACCACGATGAGGCTGTCGTTCATTCCGATCCCTTGCGGTTGCCGTACGGAAGCAGAATTTCGGCCTTCGGTTGACACATCACGATCCGCATAGTGCCAAGGACCGCTAGGAGGCGCAACGACCGCCTAACGGCTGACACTGCCGTGAACCAGATGGACCAGGTCACCCAGCAGAACGCCGCCATGGTCGAACAGGCCACCGCGGCCGGTCACGCGCTGTCTGGCGAGGCCAGCGAGCTACAGCGCCTCACAGCTCGGAGAAGGGACCGCCTATGTCAACGCCCGGTCAGCGGGTGCCGCTGATCGAGCCTGGCACGGGAACTGCTGTGCTGGAAGAGGCCCGGAGCCTGCCTCACGAAGGGGCTTGCCCGCCGCCAGCATGATGGTGCGCCTGGGCCGCAGGACTTTCTGCAGCGGCACGAACGCCTGAGATCACGTAACTACGATCCGCATGAAAGGCATAACAAAAGGTTTTTTCAACAATGTATTACCCGGTATAGGTCGCCCTGATTTTTGAAGCCAATCGATGAACGTCCGCGAATTAGCAACCTTTGCATGTGATGAGCCGATCCGTTGTGATGTATGCCTTATCGGCAGCGGTCCTGCGGCGACCACCATCATGCGGGAGCTTGGCAAGGGCGACATAAGGCTTGTGGTCATCGAGAGTGGCGGGATCACCCGGCAGGCGCATTCGGACGCGCTGAACGAGGTTGAAAACGTTGGTGTCCCGCGGGTCGTAGACCAGTGGCTGGTTCGAAATCGTATCATCGGCGGTAGTTCACACTCGTGGACCGGTCGTTGCGCACCGTTTGACGACATTGATTATCAAAGGCGTGATTGGGTTCCGCACTCGGGATGGCCGTTCGGCTCCTGTGACATGTCTCCCTACCTGGGGCGTGCCGCGCCCCATTTGGGTCTTGCGGTCGGAGCCGGGTTCAGCGACAGCCGGTTTCCGCAGGTCAAGGGCCGTTCCAACCCCGATCCCGGGCTCGACGAGCGCAGGCTTCGCTCCTTTTTTTGGCAGTATAGCCGCGACGCCGCCAACCCCTACGACTCCATGCGCTTCGGCCCGCGTCTCATGCGGGATGCGGCGGTGAAGGGCACGTTGATCACCAATGCGACGGCGGTGCACCTCAACACCAATGCGGCAGGCTCCGCCATCGCTTCGGTCGAGGTGGCGAGCACGGGCGATCGCCGCTGGACAGTCGCTGCCCCGCACATCGTGTTATGCGCCGGCGGCATCGAGAATGCGCGCTTGCTCCTGGCCTCGAACCGCAGCGCGCCGGCGGGACTGGGCAATGCGCGCGACCTGGTCGGGCGTTTCCTGATGGACCACCCACGCGGGCGGGTCGCCCGGTTCGAGGTCAAGGGATCCGACCGCCTGCAGCGCCAGTTCGGGCTCTACCGGCTGAAAACGTCCGCGGGGTCACACCTGTTTCGCCATGGCGTTCGGCTCAGCCCGCATGTCCAGGCCCAGGAGGGGCTGCTTAACTGCACTGCCTGGTTGAGCGAGGTGGTTACCCCGGACGATCCTTGGCACGCCCTGAAACGTTTTCTCCGACGCAAGGCAAACGTCCGCAAGGACGCTGCCATCCTTCTGGCGAATGCGGGCATCCTGGGAAAGGGTCTCTACCAATACTTCATCGCGCGGAACGGCTTGCCGCGAAAGCTCGAGGGGCTTGAACTGGATTGTACCGTCGAGCAGCAGCCTGACCCCAACAGCCGTGTCACGCTTTCGCACCGCGTCGACCGCTACGGCGTGCCATTGTCTCGCATCGATTGGCGCATCAGCGATCAGGAGCAGCGCACGATCCGACGTACCGCCACTTTGGTTGCCGAGGAATTTTCCCGTCTGGGGCTTACGACACCGGTTCTGGACAACTGGGTCGTGAATGCAGGGGGTCTGCCCGATACGTTTCTGGACGTGGCCCATCCCATCGGGACGACCCGGATGTCAGCCAGCGCGAGCGCCGGCGTGGTTGACCCTGATTGCCAGGTGCATGGCATCAATGGCCTGTATGTCGCCGGAAGCTCGGTGTTTCCAACCTCCGGGCACGTCAACCCCACCCACATGATCGTCGCACTCGCGGTCCGCCTGGCCGACACGCTGCGCCAACGCATCGAGCCGTTGCCCAGGCCGCTCCGGGCATCGCCATCCCGGTTGCCGGCTCGCTTGCCCCCTCGCCGGACGGGCATCAAGGCCGACAAGACCCAGCCGCTCTGGCCCATTCCAAGACCGCGCTGACCAAGACGCTCACACGAGATGTTGTGGCGTGTCCCAGGCGCAGGCTGGGCTGTTCATAGAAGGCATCGGCGTCATAAGGTGCCTGGCTGCCGTCAGTGGCAGCGCATGCTCCTCCAAGGGCGCTACCGTGCGAGCGGGCCTTACGCAGCGCTTCCCGGAGATCGAGGCCTATTTCGTGCCGAACTCGGCACTACGCCGCATCTTGTCCAGCGACAGCAGCCTCACCTGGCCGCCGCCCAGTTGAAACAACCCGTCACGGCGGAGTTCCTGGAGCGTGCGATTGATGTGGATCACGCTCATCCCCAGCGCTTGGGCCAGGATCGCCTGTGTCAACGGGAGCATGAAGCTGTCATCCTGCACCTGTCCGGCGGCTTCGAGCCGGCGGTGCAGATCCAGTATCAGGTGGATGACCCGCTGATAGCTCGAGTAGCAACTCAGCCTCAGGACCTGGTCACAGAGATCGACCTCATCCGCCCGGTCCATCTCCCTGGCAGCCGCCGCCAAGCCGCTCGTCGGGCGTTCTTCTGCCAATGCGCGGAGAAGCGGCCGGGAGTCACCAAGCACGATCGGCGTCAACGCTTGAACCGCGCTGACAGCCCGCATGGTGGGGCGGATCAGCGAACCAATGATGTCGCCGGGTAGAAGAAAGCGTATGATGTGCCGTCGCCCGTCGCCCAATCGACGTTGATGCGCGGCCCATCCGTAGAAGATGACCTGCGGCAACCGGACCTCACCCTCCGCGCGGAGATCGGCATTGCTGGGATAGGTGCGGCTTAAACGTGATATCGTCTGCAAGACTTCAAGCTCGGCGTCGAGAAGGGGCGAGAACCGGTTCATTCGGCTCGCCAGCGCATTCCATTGCTCTAGATGGTGCTTCGCTACGCTGTGTGTCGCCGGATGGTGTTGTTCGCTCATTGCTGGACTTGGTTATGACCCGGGCCGAGTCGTTGGTGCGACGCCATGATCGTCATGTCCGATGGAGGATCAGATGCGACGCCATGAACGATATGCGCACACTTGGGCTCGTTAACCTAGGATAATCGTTAAAGGCGTGTCAGTGCCAATTTGCCGTGGGATGGCGTTTGGCGTCCGGTCGCGCCGCAGGGATGACGGGATGGACGCCCTGGCGCAGCGCGGGTCCAGGGGCGGCGCCCGCGATGTGCCCGCAATGGTGCAAGGAAGTCCTCGATCCCGGCACGGCCGCTTGACGGCCGTCCGTCCAGGGAGCAGCCAGACGACGTCTGCCGCCCGTGGTTGGCGCCCTGGTGAAGGCGCAGCTCTTCCTGCTGTTGCCAAGCCCCCAGGTGACGTATCGCACGGCGTCTGTTGGCGTCATCCCGGTCGTGAGGTGCGAGGGCAGATCCTTGCCGGCGCAAGCCGGGCTGGGATGGGCGCCACCCGGCCGTCCCGTCTCACCGGCCCCGTGAGAACCGGATGATCGCGGCGGTGAGCGGGCGGGACCCGGCTGGCAACCGCACATCCAGCAGCGTCACGCCGTCCTGCTCGGCGAGCCGCGCCAGGCCGCTGACCGGCAAGGGGCCGGGGTTGAGACGATCCATCATGGTCCCCATGCCCGTCCGGCCGGGCGGTGTCGTGAACTCGACCTCGCTGCTTCCATGTCGGGTCATCCGGTCGGTCGGAAAGCGTCCGAACGGGACGTCGCGCGCCGGCTCCAATCCTTCCTGGATCACGTGCCGGACGAAGCCGCGCCGGGACGGGAACAGGCGTGCGAGGACGCGGGCCACGTCGAACCGGCCGGACGTCCAGCCATTCAGGTAGGACAATTCGACGACCGGTCCCAGGAGCGGGCGGAAGTCCTGCAGCTCGGCAGCACTGTGCGGGGCAGGAGTGACCAGCAGGAAGGCGCCACCTGACCCATACATCTCGATGCAGTGCCAATCCCGCGGGGCGAGCACCTCCATCCCGTCAGCGACATAGTGCGCGAGCTTGCCGGCAGCCGATGCCGGCAGGCTGGACGGCATGGCGGATCCCGCGGGCGCCGCGACCGGCCCCGACATGCCCTCGGCCGGGCAGCCCACGAACGGGATGGTGCTGTGAGGCGCGGCGCAACAGGCGCTCGAGCCTGCCAGGCAGGCCAGGACGGACAGGAGGAAAACGACTTGGTTCATCATCGAACGCTACCATGCTCCGTTCGTCGTGGCAGGCCTGGAGAAGCGGATATGCAGGATGGCATCGCAGGGAGGCTGGTGAAACCTGGCGGCGGGGCTCAACCCGCTTGCCTCCCGCTCCGCACCTGTGCGATTGTTACGGTAAAGCAAGGGCAGGCCGGGGAGCCATCGCGCTATAAACGAGCAAGATGAACGAGAGTAGGGCGGCGCTGGTGGCTCGGCTCGGCTCCCTGCAAGGCGCCGCGGTCGCGGGCCATCGTCCGCCGGGCAAAGTTGCCGATCGTTGGCTTGGGGATTTCCTGGACCAGTCGACACCGAGCGGCTTGCTCGACACCGAGTTGGATTTGCTGGATGCCTGCGCACGCGGGTTCGCCTGTCACCTGGCCCTGGGGGGCAGCATCCCTTCGGGTGCCGACAAGGGACGGGCAGATGCGTTGCTGGCGATGGTGCAGCGCAATGTGGTGCGAGCCGGATTCCTGCGCTTCCTGGCGCTCGGCGGCGACGAGAATGTGCCGGTCCACGAGGCGGGCATCGAGTTGCATAACGCGATGGTCGACGGCCCGCTCGACCTGCGGGGCTGCAAGGTGGTGGGCCGCTTTATCCTGATCGACTGCTTCGTGCACGGTGACATCAAGATCGAGGATGCCAGCCTCGGGATCCTGGTTCTACGCGGCACGTGCCTCGCCGGGCTGCTTGGCAACCGAGCCATCATCACGGGAAGCGCCTTTCTGGATGCCGGCTTCTGCGCGACGGGAACTGTGCAGTTGTTCAGCGCCCAGGTCGGCGGCAGCCTGGTCTGCAGCCTCTCCCGGTTTGGCGCCGCCGTCACCTGCGCCCGCGCCTCGGTCGGGGCCAATGTGACGTTCGAGGACGGCGTGTTGACGGCCCCTTTGGAGGCCCAGGGCCTGTCCGTCAAAGGCAATCTGCTGCTGGACCGTGTGGTGGCCAGCCAGCGCCTGTCCATGGCGGCCGTCGCGGTCGGCGGTTCGCTGAGGGCGAGGGCGGCCCAGCTTGGCGTCGCCGGGCCGGATGCGGCCCGTTGGGCCATCGATCTCACAGGCGCCCGGATCGACGGTGACCTCGATTGCGGGCCCGGCGCGCAGGCGGCGCCGTTCCAGTCCGTGGGTGGAGTCCTGCTCGACTCGGCCACGATCGGCGGTCGCGTCGATCTCGGCGGCGCCCAGATCACCTGGGCAGGCGACGAGGCCGGTGGACGGTTTGCGTTGGGCGCGCAGAACGCCACCGTGGGCGGCTCGCTGTGGCTGAACGCCGGGTTCTCGGCCCTTGGCCAGGTCGGGCTGGCCGGGGCCGCCATCGCCAAGGACCTGGTCTTCTCGGACGGCATGTTTCGGGACGCGCCCATCGCCATCACGGCGGAACGGGCGCGGGTCGCCGGGTCGATCCTCTGCCAGAAGACCGACCCGGCGGCCGGCGGCGCCGGCTTTCAGTCGTTCGGCGGGGTATGCCTGTCGGGCGTGCAGTGTGCGCACGTCCGGGCCGATGGCGGCCGCTTCCACGATCCTGGCGGCGTGGCGCTTGATTGCAGCCTGGCCGATGTGGCCGGGTCGGTGATCCTGCGCAATGCAGGCCCGCAGCCTTTCGAGAGCCAGGGCGAGGTCAGCTTCTACACCGCCCGCATCGGCCAGCATCTGGATTGCAGCGGGGGACATTTTTCCAATCCCGGCGGCAAGGCGATCAATGCCGAGGCACTCAAGGTGGCGGGCTGCGTGTTCCTGGGTGCAGGCGACGACCGGGACGTCGCCCTGGCGGGGCAGCAGGCGCCAGGCTTCGAGGCGGACGGCGAGACGAAGTTCGTCGGCGCCGAGATCGACTTGCAGTTCAACTGCCAGGCCGGCGTATTCCGCAACGCCGTACCGGACGGCAAAGGGCACGCCGCGGCGGCGCTCAACCTTTCGGCCAGCCAGGTGCGGGACATCCTGTTCCTCGGCGTCGTGCCGCCGGACCAGGGCAGCCGCGCCCAGCCGCCGCCCCGCATCGAGGGCAGCCTCGACCTGTCCGCCGCCACCGTGCGCGGCCTTGCCGATGATGGCCTGGTGGGCGGCCCCGGCGGGCTGCGCCCGACGGTGACGGACAAGGAGGGCAAGGTATTGCGCTGCAACCTCATGCTCGACCTGTTCGCCTATGAGCGCTTGATCGGCCCGGACGCTGCGAACGTCCGGAAGCGGCGGGCCTGGCTGGCGCAGCAGGAGCCGGTGACAGGGGCGCACCCGTTCCAACCCGGTCCCTACGCGCAGCTCGTCGGCGTGCTGCGCGCGATGGGCCATGCGGGGGAGGCCGATGACATCGCACTGGCCGGACTGCGGGCGGCGCGGCGCGGCGGGCCGCGCCGCTGGGGTTTCAAGCGGCTGCTGGAGACGGTGGCGCTCGACGGGTTCCTCGGCTACGGCTACCGGCCAGGCCGGGCGCTCGCGATCCTCCTCCTGGTGGCGATCGGTTTCAGCTGGTTCTATGCCGAGGCGTTTCGCCAGGGTGGCATCGTTCCGGCGGACGGCACCGTGCGGGCGGACCCCGCCGCCGCGCAGTGCGTGAACTGGTCGCCTGCATCTTGCCCCGCGATGGCGGGCCGCGTGGTGCCGCTGTTCGAACCGCTGATCTACTCGGCAGACGTGATGCTCCCGGTCATCGGATTGGGCCAGAAGGCGAGCTGGACCCCGACGCACGACAAGCCGCTCGATTTCGGGCTGTTCGGCCGGTGGGATCGGCCGACGAGCGTGCTGTACGTGTTGCAGCTGATCGAGACCGTGCTCGGGTGGGCGGGGGGGCTGTTGCTGGTCTCCTTTGCGGCAGGGCTGATCGAGAAGAAGTGAGCGGTCTCGTGTGGAGGGTTGCGACCCATGTACGGGCGGTGCAGGTCGCCAATCTCGTCGTCATCCTCGACGTGTCGGTCGGCGACTATACCATCCTGGACCGCAGCCAGGCCATGATGTGGGCCGCGCTGCTCGCCGGCGGACCTTTGGACGCCGACGCCGCGGCGTTCGCGTCGGACTGCGAACATGCCGGATTCCTGACCACGGAGGACGTAGCCCAGCCCGCCGCCGGTCGCGGCACGCCCCTGCGGCTGCCCCGCTGGATCCCCGGGTGGATGCCGGCCGCCGCGGCATTGCTCGCAATGCGTCGGGCGATGCGGCGCGGGGGGTTCGCGAAGGCCTATGCCCGTCTGTCCGCCTGGCATGGGGGCGGCTCGATGCGGCCGCTCGATGCCGCGCTCGTCGACTTCCGAAAGGCGGAGGCGCTGCTGCCGCCGGGCAACGGCCTGCGGGACTGCCTGCCGCGCTCCCTGGCCCTGTTCGCCTATCTGCGGCGACTGGGCCACCCGGCCGAGCACGTCATCGGCGTGCAGGTGTATCCGTTCGGCGCCCATGCCTGGGTGGAATGCCACGGCCGCCTGTTGCTTGACGAGGCCGGGTTCATAGCCGGGTACGTCCCCCTGGCGCGGCTTGGCGGCTGAGGTGCTGGGCCAGTTCTCCTTCGCCGCCGGCATGTCGGTGCAGGGCGCGCGGCTGCACGAGGAGCAGGCCGTCGCCGTCGCGGTGACTGGCTATTGCCACCTACCGGCCGGGGAAGCGGCCACGCCTGAAAGCCGGGCGCTGGAGGCCTACCGCCGCCATGGCGACCGGCTGTGCCGGGGGCTGGCCGGCAGCTACGCCGTGGCGCTGCACGATCGGGCGCGGGGCGCTTTCGTGCTGGCCGTGGACCCGCTCGGGCTCAAGCCGGTGTTCTACCGGCGCGCCGGCGGCCTGCTCGCCTTTTCGACCCGGTTGTCGCACTTGGCGGGCGAGAGCGCTTGCGAAACGCGGTATTTCGCCGACCTGCTGACGCGAGGCGAGCATACCGGCACGTTGACCCCGTTTCGAGGCGTCCTCCGCCTGCCGCCCGGCGCCAGCCTGGTCATGGCCCGCGACGGCACGCGGCTGGTTGCGGGCGGAGCGCTGGACGTCGCACCAGCCGACGAGACCGACGAGGTGGCGTTGGACGAGCGGTTCCGCGACCTGCTGGCGGAGGCGGTGCAAACGGCCTGCGCCGGCAGCGGCCCGGTTGCCTGCGAGCTTTCCGGCGGGCTGGATTCGTCGTCGGTCCTGGCAGTCGCCTGCCGTGTCCTGCCGACGTCCCCGACCGCCGTGTCGTACGTGTACAGCCGCTCCAGGACGGCGGATGAGAGCGTGTGGATCGATCGTGCCCTCGCCGGGTCCGGTGCACCCTCGCTGCGTCTCGACGTCGATGTGTGCCCGCCTCTGAGCGGTGACAGGACGACCGCCTCGGACCTGCCTTCCACGATCATGTTGCGGCCGAAATGGCGGACGGCGCTCGCCGGGTCGATGGAGGCCGCTGGCGCGACAATCCTGCTCACGGGGGAAGGCGGTGACGCGGTGCTGTGGGGCGGCATGCCGGACCCGCTTTTCGTGGCCGACGCCCTCCGGCTGGGGCGGATGCGGACCTTCTGGACCGAGGCCAAGCGGTGGGCGGAGGCCGAGCGCGGCCAACGCTCCCGGCTCTACGGTCTGGCCGAGTACGGCGCGCGGCCGCTCTGGCGCTATTGGCAGGGGCGCGCGGTGATGCCGGCCACCGTCCGGCCGCTGCCGTGGCTGGCCGGGCGGCCGCACGGCAGCGGCGACCCGGCCTGGCTGGGCAGCGGGACCAGCGTCGGGATTGCCCAGGCGCTGCATTTCATCGGTCGCTCCGCCCGTCTCGTCGGCAGTTTCTACGAGCAGCTGGAGCTGGGCATCTCGGTCCGCCACCCCCTCCTGTACACACCGCTCGTGCGGTTCATGCTCTCCCTGCCATGGCACCAGAAGCGGCGGCCCGGCGTGGACCGGGTGCTGCAGCGGCGCGCGCTCCGGGGCATCCTGCCGGACGCGATCAGGTTGCGGCCCGGCAAAGGCGGCAGCGACCAGCCATGGGCCGAAGGGCTGGCCGGGCCGGATGGCTGGCTGGCTTGGCTGGGCGAGCGGCCTTGCCTGGCGGAGATGGGGCTGGTCGACGCCCAAGCCTGGCGGATAGCCCTGAAGGGCATGGCGGTCGGTGATTGCGCCAGCTTCTTCCATTTGCAAGCCGCCCTGTCGGCGGAGGTCTGGCTACGGGGCGTCGAGGCCAGGCGCGGAGGCATCCAGCGGGGCGGCGTCGTGATCGACGGCGTCATGTGACCTGGCCCGGACAATGCCGGGCGCCACATTATAGTGAGATCGTAACGTTTCGCTTGACGGTGGAATTGGAGCAAATATCCTGCCTGAGCTTCAGATCGACAAGGGAACACGATGATGACCAAGGACGACAAGGCTCGCCGCGGGACGACCATTTTCCACAAAGCCGGACCAGTGGAGAAGTCGACCCTCGGTCCCGTGACTGACATCTCCGAAACGAACGGCTTCCACACCGATAAGCGGGTCGAACCGCACGCTCTCGAAGCGTTGCGGTAAGTCGTCGAAACAGCCGGTCCGGTGGTCCGTGGCGATCGCTGCGGACATACCGGGCCTGGCGCGTCGCCGCGGCCTCAAGCGTTCGACACTTCGAACCAACGGCATCGGCCATTTTCGGGATCGACCAGGCGGGAGCGTATGATGAACCAACGTGACGGTGGCGCCCGGGCGAGGGCAACGTTTCACAGGGCCGGGAGGGTGGAGCTGCTCACGCGCGGGCCGACATTGGACATCTCGGAAGACCACGGGTGGAAAGCCGACAAGGAGGTCGCACCGCGATCGCTCGACGAATTGCGCTAGACGGGGAGCGTTGCGATGAATCGGCCTGACGACCGCAACCGAGCCAAGGCTGTGTTTCGCAAAGTGGGACCGGTCGAGAGGACGAGGTTCGGCCCGGTGACCGAGATTTCCGCAGGCCAGGGCTTCACAACCCGCGAGACCCTTGTGCCAGATGCGCTGAAGGCCCTGCGTTGACATGACCACGCAGGCTGGGAACGGCACGTGACGCCATCGCATCGCATTGGCGTCATCGCCCTCGACGCGGCAGCCCTCGCACCCGAGATCGATGCGATTGAGCGGGAGGGCTATACCGTCGTCGCCGACGCCTTCGGCCTGTGGGGCATGGTGCACGTCTGGGACCGACGTGCCGATGGCGGCAACCCTGTCGAGGCGCTGTGCGAACGCGGCCTGCTCGCCATTGCCCGTCTGGTGTCGGCAAACTTCCACCTCGAACACTTGCAAACCCTGCGCTTCTTCTGCGCGGAGCGGAACGGCATCATCGCCCCGCACGTGGACTGGCGCACCGACATGCCGGCGTTCGACCGCTTGCATATCTCGCTCCGGACCAACCCGTCCTGCCTGAACAGCGAGGGTGGGCGACTGTACCACATGGCGGAGGGTGAGGTCTGGCAGCTTCGGGGTGAGAACGTTCACAGCGGCGGCTGCTTCTCCGACGCGGTGCGCACACATTTGGCGCTCGATTTCGCCGTTGGCGCACCCACGCTGATCGCCGGGGCGGAGCATGCACCGCCGGTCGACGGCCTGGACGCGCGAGACTGGCTCGACTCTGACGGCATGGCCGCGATCCGGAGCTTGACGGAGATCACCACCGACAAGACGCTGCACTCGCTTCACGCGGCACTCTCGCTGGTGCATTTCGACCGGCGCTGCGATGCCGGGGACGTCTATGCATGGCTGGCGGACGTCGCCGCCCGGACCGGGGACCCTGCCTTGAAGGCACGCGCCGACCGGCTCGCCTCGGCCATGATCGGCAGCAGCGCATGCCAGGCCGACCCGTGGTGACGAACGGCCTCCGGTCGGTCCGCCTTGGCAGCGTCGCCGTGGACGAGCCGGTTCGGCGGGCTGTGTTGACCGGCTTGCAGGATCAGGCGGCGCTGAGCTGCCGGGGCTATTCGAACAACCTCTGGTCCAAGGTCAACCTGGCGCAGCGGTCCGATGGTGCGCTGCAATGGCTGGTGCCACCCGCACTCGCCATGGCGGCCGGCGGCATCGTCGCCGCGGTGGCCCCCGCCGAACGGGTCCAGACCGTCATGGCCTTCCGCATGAAACGGGACGCCATCCTGGTGCCGCATGTCGACCGCATCGATAGGGAAACCACGTTCGAGCGCGTGCACGTCCCGATCGTCAGCGACCCTGGCAACCTGCACTGCGAAGGCGCGCAGGTCTTTCACATGCGGGTCGGGGAGGTGTGGAGCCTGGACGTGCTGACTCCGCACGCGGCAGCCTGCTTCTCCGCGGAACCCCGCACCCATGTCATCGTGGATTGCCTGCCCGGAACCACGCCGCCAAAGCCCCTGGCTCCCTGTGCGGAGGTAGTGAGCATGCCGGTCCGCCAAGCCTTCACCCGGCGCAAGCGGGAGGTGGTGCTCGGGCTCTCGACGCTTCTCACCCAGCGTAATTTCGAGCGCGTCTTCGAGCTGTTGGCGACGCTGCCCTTCGAGTACGACATCGGGTGCGTCGAGGCGTTCGACCTGATGGAGGCGATGTGCGGGCGCGCCGCCGATGTGACCCTGCCGGCCCGCGCCGGCGAGTTGCGCCGCCGCTGCCTCTCGCCATTCGACCCCGGCCCGGCAGCGCCTTAATGGCCCGGCTACCCGACCGGCTGGTGATCCTGCCGCCAATGGCAATCGCCCGCGTCGGCAGCGGCCTGGAGCCGCTGGAGGCTTTTTCCTGGGGCGAAAACGAGTTCGGACCGGATGGATCCGGCAAGACGAGCATCCGGCCGGAGCCAAGCCTGCGCTTCGGCGATGACCATGCCCTGTCGGCCTACCTGCCGTCGGCGATCCGTTTCAAGGACGAGGGCGGTTTTCGCCCGGTTTGCCCGTTCTTCGAGCTTCACGGTGTCTGGAGCGAGGGCGGGGCCGAGCACACTGCCCCCATCGATACCGCGATGGTGCCGCCGGGGCAGGTGACGTGGCAGGTGGACGTAGCGAACCTGAAGGCGAGCAACCTCACCGGCGATGCCGGCTGCGCCATAAGCGCCAGCCTCGCCGTGCGCGCCGACGCGGCTGGCTGGCATGCGTTGGAGGGGCGCTGCCCGCAGGGTGTTCCGACGCCGCTGCTGCCGCCTGGCCGGGCGATCCCGTTGGGCCGGATCCGCATCCCGCTGCCGGGTGACGCCTTCCCGGAGTTCCGGCTGCGCTTCTACCCGGCCGCCGGGGTGCTATACGGCCCGGTAGGGCTCGGCGCGCGGTGGGATGCCGGGATACCGGAGGCGCGCCTGATCCTGGACCCGGCGTCGAGCTGGTGCCGTTGGGAAGAGGACGCGGACGATCTGCACGCGACGCCCCAGGGCCAGTATGCTGCCGACGCACGAGGGCGCAGCTTCGGCGTGTTGGACGACGTGTGCGACGGCTTCGTCAGCTGCAGCGTGGCCGGCATGACCGCCCGCGCCCGCATCATCGTGGCACCGCCGGATTTCGCCCCCGACCGGCGCCCGCTTACGTCGATCGCAGACGGGCTGAAGGACCGGGAGGACCGCGCGGACGTGCGCGATCCCGCGTTCTTGCAGGATGCCGCGCAATGCGAACGCGAGGCGATCGACATGCTTGAACGTGCGTTCGAGACGGTCGGGCTGATGAACATGGACGTCATCGCCGACCATTTCGCCTTGCTGAACGGCAACATCGCCCAGGCGCGGGATATCGACTACGACCCGCAGGTGTTCTTTGCCGGGGCAGGCGGCGGCGACGCGTCGCTCCCGCTGTCAGCCCGGGCGCGCCGGTTCCACCGCCGCCTGGCCGTGCCCGAGATCCTGCGCGACCTGCTCCGCCGCAATGCGGAGTTCGTGCAGCACGGGATCCGCAATCCGGCATCCCGCAACACCTTCTACTCGCGCGAGATGCCGGCCCTGATGCGCGGCGCGGATGGCGGGCCGCTGCACCTCACCCAGCGCCAATACGAATTGCTGCGACACTATGCGGCAGGGTTGGCCGGTCCGGAGACGACGACATGAGCGTGGCCGACAGCGACAGCCACGTGTTCGCCTCCACGTTGGGCCGCCACGTCTTCCTGACGGAACGCAGCCAGATCTTCGATGTCGGGGAGGGAGCGCTGTATCCGGTTGCCGGGCGGGGGGCACCCGCGCGCCTGCCGCTGCATTGGCCGGAGCTGCGTCCGGCGCGCGCCGTTTCGCTGAACCTGGCGCAGGCGTGCAACCTGTCCTGCGGCTATTGCTATGCCGCGGGTGGGACCTTCGGCGGCGCGTCCCGCCTGATGACGCTGGAGGTGGCGACCGCGACGATCGACCGTCTGCTGGCGGACGCCGATCCGGGTGCGCCGTTGCTCGTCGGCTTCATGGGCGGCGAGCCGTTGCTCAACCGGCCCGTGCTGCACGAGGCGGTTCGCTACGCCGCCGCCGCCGCGGCGCGCACGGGTCACGCGGTTCGGTTCTCGCTGACCACCAATGCCACCCTGCTATCCGATGCCGACGCCGCCCTGTTCTGCGCGCATCCTTTCGCGGTGCAGGTCAGCCTCGATGGCGATCGGGCGACGCATGACCGGCAGCGGCCCGCACGGCGCGGCGGCGGCAGCTACGACGCGGCAGTCGCCGGGGTGGGGCGGTTGCTGCGACACGGCCGGCCCACGGCGCTGTCCGGTCGGATGACCGTAACCCCGGGTCGGCACGACGACATGCTGGCGCGGGTGGCCCATTTGCTGGGGCTGGGGTTCGACGATGTCGGACTGGCGCCGGTCCTGGTGTCCCCCGACCCGGCGCAGCAATTCGGCCCCGACGATTTCGCACCGTTGCTGGACGCAGTCATCGCATGCGGCCGAAAAGCCATGGCGGAGGCCTTGGCCGGTCGCCGCTGGGCCTTCACCAATTTCGAGACCGCGATGGCGGAGCTTCATCGCGGCAGCCATCGGCCGCTGCCCTGCGGCGCCGCCGCCGGCTACATGAGCGCCAGTGCGGAGGGCACGCTGTTCGCCTGCCACCGTCTCGTCGACGAGCCCTCCGCCCGGCTCGGCGACGTGCGCGGCGGCGTGGATGCGGCGGCACGGGCGGCGTTCCTGACGCGCGGCCATGTCGACGCCATTCCCGGCTGCTCGTCGTGCTGGGCACGCTATCTTTGCGGCGGCGGTTGCCACCACGAGGTGGCGCGGCGCGGGCGGACCGGCTGCGACTTCATCAGGGGCTGGCTGGATTTCTGCCTGTCCGCCTATGTCGAGTTGAGCGAGCGCGCGCCGTGGTATTTCTCCGGGCCGCATGCCGCATGACGGGCGCGCCGGACGACCCGCCCGCGGCCAAGTTCTTTCCGCGAAACCTGACTGCCCATGCCGATTCGCGCGTGCTCGGCAACCCGGCCAGCAGCCGCCCCGAGAGCGGCGTCGACAACGCCTACCCCGGCCTGGAATACGATACGCGCAATCTGGAGCGGATTTTCTTTCCCGGCTTGCAGTTCACCTTCCATCGCAGCGACGGTGCACGGCTGGTCGATGCCGATCCGGCGCTGGCGGCCGCCTGCGGCCTGGGCGTCCTGGCCGGCCCCGCGGGGATCTATCTGTGGGCGGTGCTGCAGCCCGGGCCGGCCGGCGTCGTCACCACGGATTGCGACGGGTTCAACGGCATGCGCGTCTGGCAGGTCGCCCGCGCGCTGGATCGTGGGCCAGTCGCCTTGATGCTCGGCGCCGGTCCGCGCCGCGGCGCGGACCGGGCCTTGGCCGAGCCGGTCGCCGCACGGCTGTTTGCCGGGCCGTCGCCGGGCGGGCCGCCGCAGGGCCAGTTGGTCGAGGGAGAGGGTCACGCAGGCTTCGTCGTGTTGGCCGGCCTGCGCAGCCCGTACCTGGACGGGTCCGGGGTGGTCGATCCGGACCGGCTGCCAGCCGGCGAGCTGACTCAAACGATGTGCGCGCCGTGGATGTACGATTTCCGCGACTGCTTCTGCTTCTATTGGGCGAGCAACAAGCCCGACATGGTGGATGCCGCGGCCGGCAACCCGATACCGGTCAACTTTCTTCGCCGCAACCGTGCCGCAAGCCCGGACGTGGCGCGCTGGGAGGGGCGGGAGGATACTGCCATGACCTATGCCGACATGGCGGCCGGGATGTGGCAGAGCCTTCCGGTCGTCCTCTCCGATCGCGAGAGCGACACGGCAGTGGCCCGTGTCCGCACCGGCGATCCGCGCGACTTCACCCGGGCCAGCCTGGCGGAGACGCTGGCCCGGCTGGCCGGCGTGGAGCATGCGCTGGTGGTGGAATACCTGTTCGCGCGCAGCACGCTCGGTTGTCCGCCGGATGCCGAGCCGGCGCTGCTCGCCGCCGTCGAACTCGCGCGACGCGAGATCTTCGAGATCGCCAAGGACGAGATGCGGCATTTTCTCTGGGTCAACCGCATGCTGCAGGTCATGGGCGCGCGCCCTGCCACCGCGCGTGCGCGTTTCCTCGAGGAATCGCCAGGCCAGGGACCCGAGCCGCACGCCTCGCTGGTGCGGCCGTTCGCGCTACGCCCGCTGGACCGCCCGACCTTGCAGGAGTTCATCGACCTGGAGCGGCCCAGCCGGCAGATCGGCAAGGGGCTGGACGGGATGTATGTCCATATCCTCGACTGGCTCGAGCACCGTGCGGCCGGCATCCTGCCTGAACGCGACGAGGTGGTGCCGATCGTCAAGTTGATCGTCGACGAGGGCGAGGGACATTGGCAGCGGCTGCTCGCCATCCAGGCGGCATTGGCCCCCTTTGCCGAGGCTGGGTATCTGGTGCCGCTTGGTGCGCCCAAGACCGAGGATGACAGGCATTACGCCGCCCTCGCCGACCTCTACTACAATGCCGTGCTGGATGCCTTGGACGCGAGCTTCACGGTGTCGGGCATCACGCGTACCGATCTCATGGCCGGTTCCGTCCGCTCGATGCAAAACCTTGACGAGGTGATGTCGGTGCTGCAGGCACGCGGCGTGGCGCTGCGTTTTGCCATCGAGCCAAACGGCACGGCGACCCCGACCCGTGCCGCCGCGGCAGCGAAGGCCGACCGCCGGGCCCAACAGGTTGCGTCCCGGCTGGGCTCCATCTCGGGCATCGGACCACACCATGTCGACCTGGCGGGTCAGGCAGCCCGTGACCGCGCCCGGCATCTGCATATCAGCGGACTACTGGCCGATACGGGGCAGGGGTGAGCGCCTGCGTCGTCGGGCAGGGTCTATCGTCGGAAGTGGGCCGGCTCATCCTCGCCCGGCTTGGCTGGACTGTGGAGCGGCAGAAGGCGGTCGGGCCCGCTGGCCTGGCCGCCATCGAGGTGTCGCCCCATTGCCTCGCAGTGTTGCGGGAGCTTCTGATGGACGATCTGCTTGCCAGCATCAGAATGCGGCCGATTGGCTGCGGCCTGGTGCGCTGGGGACCGGGCGGCTGGGCCAGGCGGGAGAAGCGGAGCATCGTACTGAGCACGGCATCCCTGGAGCGAGCCTTCGCCACTTGCGCGCCCTCCGGGCTGGAACGGAGGCGGGGTGCCGGGCCGGTATTGTGCGCCGTGCCGCCAGTCGAGGGGCCGGAGCATGGTGACGACATGGTGGTGGCCCGGCTGCATCAGGCGAAGGACGCGCTGGACGGCACGATCATGGAGGCTGGCCAGTCAGGATGGACCTATGTCATGCCCGCTTTCGACGGCCTCGCCATGGTCACGACGGCAGTGCCTTGGACGCGAGAACCGCATGCCGCCATGGACGATCAGCTCGCACGCAGCACGGTGGCGCGGACTTGCGTCGGTGACGCGGTGGGCGATGTCACGCTGGCAGCGGCGATGCCCGCGATGGGGCGGCTCCAGGACAGGAACGGTGCTTTCCACGTTGGTCCCGCGGTGATCCGGCTCAACCCGCTCTGCGCTGGTGGCGCGGATGCCCGGATCAAGAGCACGATACTGGTTGCCGTGGCGGCATCCCAAGCCGCCTTGACCGGTGAGGCGACGGCCCTGGCCGGCCACGTGGAATGGCGTCACCTCGTGTTCCTCGACGGACATCTCGCGAAGCTTTGCACCCTTTACGAGGATGCCGGTTTCGCGACGGATGCAATTCGTAGGTCGCAATGTGCGGTCAGGACCCGGATGGCCGGGCTCACGGGCATCGAGCCGATGTCGCTGCACGGCCTGGACTTGCGACAGGCAAGTGGCTAGCGCACATCCTCGTATCGTTGGGCAGGCCCCCGGCGCAAGCCGATCGCCCAGCTGATCCCGATCCGGAGGAAGATCCAGTTCGCCCGCAGCGCGCCCCATTGGGCGATCCGGCGATCCGACGTGGTGACGGTCCGAGGAAGCAGCCGAACGCGTCCCAACCGTGACAGCCGGATGCAAAGCTCGGCATCCTCCATCACCAGCATGGTCTCGTCGCAGCCGCCGACGCGGAGGAAGTCGGCCCTGCGAAAGAACATGGCATGGTCGCCGAACAGCAAGCGGAGCCCGCGGTAGAACAGCCTCGGTCGGAACAGGAGCGGGGCGTACCAGGTCTTGATCCAATTGTGGAAGCTGGTTAGCCGCTGCACGCCACCCGGTCCGCACAGTACGGCCGTGAAGCCGGCCAACGCGACCGACGATTCCGCCAGCGTGGACCTGATGACGGCAACCGCGTCCGTGGGCAGCAGCGTGTCGACATGCAGGACACAGACGAGCGGCGCCGACACCTGTGCCACCCCGGCGTTGATTCCAGCCGCCCGGCCGCGCAACGGGCATCGGACAACGTGCAGCCCTGCCGTCGCGGCGATGGCAACGCTGCGGTCGGTGCTGCCGCCGTCGATCACGACGACCTGGTCGGGCGGTGGGTCGAGCGCGGCCAGGCAGCGTGACAGGGACGGCAGGTTCGTTGCCTCGTTGCGCATCAGCACGACGATCGCGACCGCCGGCCCGGACGTCGGCCAGGTGGCGATCGTGGACGGCGGACTTGCCCTCACCATAGGCTATCCCAGAAATGGCCGAAATCCGCCGGCTTTGCGACCCCCAGGCGGCGGTGCAGCGCCAGTCCGATCGGGCGTGCCGCGGTCATGCGTGGGCGTCCACGCCCAGCGGCCGGGCGCGCTGCACCAGATAGCACCGCACGAAGGCACGAAGCTGCTCGACTCCGATCCGGTAAGGTGCCGAGCCGAGCGCTGCCTGGGTGCCGCCGCGATCGAAGCGCCGGGCGAAAGCGAAGTAGGGCATGTAGTAGCGCAGCCGGTTCATCACCAGCTTCGCGACCGGGGATAGCGGCGTGTCCGGACCGTTCACCTCGATGGACACGCCGCTCATCGGCGTCAGCTCCCGCAGCACGTCCGCAAGGCGGAGGGGATCGGCCGCGACGACGTGGAACGTCTGGCCTACGGTTGCGCCGCCGGCGGCGATCAGCGCCATGACTTCCTCCACCACCACGTCGACGGGGATCAGGTCCAGGGTCGTCCCCGTGGTGACCGGCAACAGGATCGGCCCGCTTTTCGCCATCCGAGGCTGCCGGCCGAGTTGCAGCAAGGTGTCCATGACCTGGTAGAAGCCGGATTGCGACGACATCCGGTAGGTCTTCGAGTGGCCGATGACGATGCTCGGCCGCATGATGCGCCAGGCTACGCCGGATGCGACGCACAGGTCTCGCACCAACCCTTCCGCCGCCCACTTGCTATCCTCGTACGGGTTGTTGAAGGTCCTTGGCCGGGCACGCTCGCCTTCCAGGATCTCGCCCTGCCGGTCGCCGGCCACGTATGCCGTGCTGATGTAGTTGAACGCGGCGACGCCCGGCAGCCGCGGGAGCGCTGCCAACACGGCAGCAGTTCCTTCCACATTGCTCCGCCACACGGCCGAGCGGTCGGCCTCGCGGAAGGACAGGTTGGCGGCGCAGTGGATCAATTCCGTCGGTGCCCGCATCCAGCCCTCCGCCCGGTCGATCCAGGCCGGATCGTCCAGGTCCCCCGGCAGGGCGTCGATGCGGACCAGGAGGTCCTCCACGGCCGTACCCTCGTCTGCCGCAGCCTGGGACAAGGCGGCGCGCAGGCGAGTCAGCCCCGCCTCGGGATCCGCCGCCCGGACGAGGCAGCCGACCCGGGCAGCAGCGTCGTGGCGCAGCCATCGGAGTGCGAGGTGCGAGCCAACAAAGCCGGTGGCGCCGGTAATGAGGAGGTCCATCCGGATATCCGATCGCTTCAGGGGGTAGGCGGGAGCAGCATGACGATGGCGGTAAAGTGCAGGCCGGCGGCGACGGCGACCATCGCGTGCCAGACCGCATTGTGGAACAGCAGGCGGCCATGGGTATGCAGGGCGGTGCCGATCGAATAGAGGATGCCGCCGGCAACCAGCAGCATGAACGGCACGATCCCAGCCGCCGCCAACAAGGCCGGCAGGACGCCGACCACCAGCCAGCCCATGCCGAGGTAAAGTGGCAGCGACACCAGCCGCGCCATGCGGGGCGCCGCATATTCGAGCACGATCCCGAAGCCGGCGAGGCTCCAGACGGCGATGCAAAGCGGCACGCCGACACGGGGCGGAATGGTGCCCAGCACGAACGGCGTATACGTCCCGGCAATCATCACGAAGATCATGCATCGGTCGATCCGCCGTAGCATCGCCTTCAGTTCCGACGGCGGTGCCAGGTTGTAGGCTGCCGACGCCGATAGCATGCCCAGCAACCCGACTGCGTAGACGCACGTGGCGATCACCCGGACGGTGCCTGCATCGCCCGACAGGCGGTCCAGCAGCCAGATGCTGGCGGCAGCAGCGACGGCCAGCCCTAGGACATGGACGATACGGTCCGCCGCGAACTCGGCCGGCGTGTAGATTGGGAAGGCTTCCCAATCCTGTGACCCGGCGCTACGACCCACCCGGCTCACCAGCCAATCTCAGTGCGGCGATGCGCGCGGCCAGCGGCGCGACCAGCCAGCCGATACGCTGCGGGCGTCGTGATACGCGCCGTCGTGCCGTGCCGCGCATGACATTCTCCTGCCTACCATGGTCCTGGACGGAGTTGGTTTGGCCGGTTGCGATGTTTCGGCGTGCCGGCTGTGGGGCTGAAGCATGGTGAGGCGCGCAGGTTTCGCAGGGGCAGGTCGATGACGCTGAATTGTCGGCTGCGTACGGTTGAGCGCAGGAAGGATCATGCACCTATGGGACCGTGTCACAGGACCGGCGATTGGTGATGCCGTGCCGGGGCGACGCTGGCCGGTGGCTCGACCGCCGGGTGATGGAGGAGGCAGATCGGAGCAACCCTTGCGATCGGCTGCGCAACGGGCAGGATGCCGGCCATGAACAGCACCGCTGCCGACCGCGACCGTCCGGCAGACACCCGGGAGGTTCGCCTCATCGACTTCGACGTGCTTGCCTTCGATTGCTATGGCACGCTGATCGACTGGGAGGGCGGCATCCGGAGCGCGCTGCAGCCGTTGCTGGCCCGTGTGGCCGCGCCGCTCGGTCGCGACGCCGCCCTGCAGCTGTTCGCCCGCGAGGAGTCCGCGCAGCAGGCGGAGACGCCGGCAATGATCTATTCCGAGCTGCTGCGCATCGTGCACGGCCGCATCGCCCGTGCACTCGGCGTCGAGGAGGATGAGGCCGAGGCGAAGGCGTTCGGCGCCTCCGTGCCGGCCTGGCCCGCTTTCCCGGACAGCGCGGAGGCGCTCGCCTACCTTAAGCAACACTACAAGTTGGTGATCCTCTCCAACGTCGACCGCGAGAGCTTCCGGGGGAGCAATGCGCGGCTCGGCGTGGCATTCGACGCGGTCTATACCGCCCAGGACATCGGCTCCTACAAGCCCGACATGCGCAACTTCGACTACTTGCTGGCCCGGCAGGCGGAGCTGGGCGTGCCGAAGGACAAGATCCTGATCACGGCGCAGAGCCTGTTCCACGACCACGCTCCGGCCAAGGCTGCCGGGCTCCGCTCCGCCTGGATCGATCGCCGCCACGCGCAGGAGGGCTGGGGCGCCACGATGCCGCCGCCTGCGGGCGTTGCCTTCGAGTTCCGGTTCGACAGCATGGCCGCCTTCGCCGCCGCCCATGCGAAGGCGTCGCGCGCCTAGCGATCTTGCCGGGCGCCACGCCGCTTGCCGGAGTGCCCGAGGACGATCGGTGCCACGGGGCCGTTCTTTTCAGGCTGCCCCCGGGTCCGGAAGCTGGAACATCGCGGCGGCGGCCACATGTTCCACCGCATGAGCGATCTTGAAGGCTTTCCCCGGCACGCCTTCGTAAAGTCCGATCCGTCTGCGGACGCGCTGTTCTACGCCCAGCCGCGCCTCGTCACCCACATCGACGACGGCGCGATCGCAGCGGTGACGCAGCTTTACCGGGAGACCCTGCCGGCCGGGGGCACGATCCTGGACCTCATGGGCAGTTGGGTCAGCCACTTACCGGCGGACATGGCGTTCGCCCGGGTGAGCGGACACGGAATGAACGCGGAGGAATTGGCGGCCAACAAGCGCCTGAACGACTGGTTCGTGCAGGACCTCAACGCGAACCCGATCCTGCCGTTGCCGGACCATACGTTCGATGCGGTTTGCCAATGCGTCTCCATCCAATACCTGCAACGGCCCGTGGCTGTGTTCCGCGAGGTGCTGCGCGTGCTCAAGCCAGGGACCCCGCTGGTGGTCACGTTTTCCAACCGCTGCTTTCCGACCAAGGCCGTCGCGATCTGGCAGGCGTTGCAGGGGCCGGAGCAACAGGAACTTGTTTCGCTCTACATGACCCGGGCTGGCTTCCCAGCCGTGGAGACGAGCGAAGTGCTGCCTGCGGGCGGCGACCCGATCTGGGCGGTCATCGGCCGTACGCCTTGACCGGGGCAACGTCTCGCGCGGCGTGGATCCGGTTGATGATCTCGCAATCGGGACTTTCCTGGGGCTTCCTTCAGGACGAAGGCGAGCCGGGTCATGAGGCGCCCCTCAGGTCAGCGGGATCGTCATGGCCTCGATGATCGGCGCGGTTTCCGGCCTCACCCCGCGCCACAGGGCGAAGGCTTCGGCCGCCTGCTCCACCAGCATGCCGACGCCGTCGGCGAGGCGGCCGGCCCCCGCCTGCTTGGCGAGGCGCAGGAACGGGGTCAGGCCCTTGCCATACGCCAAGTCGTAGGCCAGGCAGCCCGGCGCGAACACGGCGGGCGGCACGGGGAGCAACCCGCCGGTGAGGCTGGCCGAGGTCGCGTTGACCACGAGCTCGAAAGTGCCCGCTATCGCGTCATAGGTCGTTGCCCGGACCGCTGCCTCCGCAAACGGTCCAAGCAGGTCCTCGGCCTTGGCGAGCGTCCTGTTGACGAGGATGAGCTCGGCTGGCGAGGCGGCCAGGAAAGGCCGCAACGCCCCACGGGCCGCGCCGCCCGCCCCCAGCATCAATATGCGTCGCCCCTTCAGCTTGACGCCGAGATTGTGCTCGAGATCGCGCACCAGGCCGACACCGTCGAAGTTCGAGCCCACCACCCGGTCGCCGTCGAACGAAAGGCAGTTCACGGCGCCGGCCAGGCGGGCATCCTCCTGCAGCTCCGTCGCATAGCCGACCGCGTCGAGCTTGAACGGCGCAGTGACGTTCAAACCCCGGCCGCCCTGCGCGCGGAACGCATCGACGTCGGCCGCGAATCGTCCGGCCACGCCCTCGATTTTCCCATAGGCGAGGTCCTGCCCGGTCGCCTGGGCAAACGCCAGGTGGATGTCCGGCGACTTGGAATGGGCGATGGGCCGCCCGATGACGGCATAGCGATCGGCCACGATGCATCCTTGGTAAAGCACGCCGTCGCGCTGCATCGCGGCGGCGAGTTCGAACGAACTGCCAAGCTGTCCAGCGCAGGTTCCGGCGTGGCGTCGATCGCACCATAGCTCGCCAGCACACGGAGGCGCTCGTGGTCCGAATCCCCCGCTTCACCCGGGTGGGAGGCGTGCTGAGACATACGGCGTGATACTGGCGGCACGGGTTGATGTTAATACCGATCGTCCGGAGCGTCAGGCCTTTGAAATCGATGCCGTCGCGGATTTGCTTCCGGCCCGGCTCCCATGGGGCCTTCGGGCTCTGCCGGGCGACCGCCTGGTCCAATGGGCACCAACTCGCCTTGCCTGCGCTCGGTGACGGCGGATAGTGGCCGCAAAGAAGGCCGGGCGGCATCCGCAGCGGACGTCACGCGTTGTCACGGTTCCAAGAACGGAGATGGCCTGTGTTGAGCATGACGAGACGGCTGCTGCCGATGGTCCTGGCCGTAGGCTTGCTGTCTGCCGGTCCCGCAGTCGCGGAGGTGACTTCGCCGAACGGCGCCAGCGTGCAGGCAGTCCAATACTATGGCGGTTATCGCGGCTATGGCGGCTACCATGGCCGGCCCGGCTTCTATGGTCGCCCTCGCTTCTATGGTCGACCCGGCTTCTATGGCCGTCGCTTGTACGGTCGCGGCTACTATGGCGGTCGCGGCTACGGAGGCGGCTATGGACGTGGTGGTTTTCGCTAGGCCGCCACGTCCCGGTGGCCTTGCAAGACGTCGCCATGCGAACGCTAATGCGTCCGCATCGTTGATTTGACGGCGGCGCCATGGCCAGGCTGGCACAGCGCCCCCGATCCACGCCGTCACCGGTCCCAGCCGCGCTGGAGCGTCTAGCCAAGCTGTCCGGCGCCGGCACGGGCGCAGCCCGCATGGCGCGGGAGGCGGGAAAGATCATCGGCGAATGGGGCCTTGAGGGCCTGGACGCCAGCACCCTGCGCGAACGGCTGGAGACGCTGCGCGACGACCTAGCCGGTGGTGTGACGCAGGCGGAGGAGGCTTCCGGCGACATCGACGGCAGCGACAGGGGTGCAGTCCGCCAGGCGAAGGCCACGTTGGACGGGCTAGCCGCTGCGCATGGGGCTGTCGTGACGGCACTGGATAGTTAGGTGGCGTGCGTCGCTTCGCCTCCGGCCGGCGCAGTCGGCGCGGTCGGCGCCAAGGTCGCCATGCTGGAGCCGGAGCCGGCACTGAACCTGGCATCCAAGCGCGCTGGACAGACTGTCCCCGTGGTTCGGCTTCCCATACGCCTGGTCAATGAACAACCTACGAGGTTCGGACAATATCCGCACTGCAGCGTACCATCTCGCACGTGGCTTATGATAAATGATAGTATAAAAATACTCACTGCCCCAATTAGTCACTAACAAGCTGAAAATTACTGTGGTATGCCAGTTATATCTCCGACGTAGGTCGTCAAAATCTGTCGGAGATCGAGAGGCGCTGCCCTCCCACTCTTGGGAGACTGGGGGCTCACGTGGCACGGTATTCTATTCGATGGATCTACGAGGATGGCTCGGCCAGTCCTGGATTTGACGTCGATTGCCCGGCAGACCACCACGCCTTGGAATATGCCGAGCAATGCT
Source organism: uncultured Acetobacteraceae bacterium (assembly GCA_964244585.1). Taxonomy (GTDB): domain Bacteria; phylum Pseudomonadota; class Alphaproteobacteria; order Acetobacterales; family Acetobacteraceae; genus LMUY01. Next base: position 334,630 of record CAXTJM010000002.1, read on the forward strand.
TGCCGCCAGCTTCGCGGGCGGAGGTATGGGAAGGAGCACGGCGTATCGGACGGGTGTTCGGCATGCAAAGCGCCTGCTGGCAACCGGCGAGCATATGCCCGGATTCCATTCAGTGCATCACTGTTCAAGCAGACACCTCGACGAATGATAAGGTGGCTAAACCAATATAGCGGGGCTGATACTGAGATACAGGAGCTGGCAGACGGCGAGCAATGTGTCTTGAATTACTTTGCCCGACGGGCACTAATCGGTCGTAATCGACCCTGGCGCTCCCATTTAGCAGTAATCGGCAGCCACGACTAGGGCGCTGCCGACCGAGAGACACTGCGTGCTCCCGCGCCCTGAGGCAGGAGTACGACATGCCGCGCTACTTTTTCAACGTCCAAGATGGCAGGAATATCGTGGACCATACCGGGACTGAGTTACCCGACATTTACGCTGCGCAGAATGAAGCCATAAGATACAGTGGTGAACTCTTGCAAGAGACGGGTGCCAGATTTTGGAACGAAACCGAGTGGGTTTTAAGAGTGAGTGACGAAAATGGTGCGGTCTTATTCGTTCTGCGCTTTTCTGCCGAGGAACGCAGCGTGACGTCTTCACGAAACTAGATTCCGGAGTGTTTAAGAGCTGCTGCTCTATACGTTTCCGATGTCTTGCATATGCAGGTAGTTAGGGTTGAAGCCGCTGAATTGCTTCAGCTTGTCGATGTCCGGAATGACCAGCTTTTTATGGCTCAGCGTCATCAGGTTCTCCATGCGGAGACTTTGGAGCACGCGGTTCATGTGCACCGTCGAGAGGCCCATGGTTTCCCCCAAGATCGTCTGTGTAAGGGGAAGTTCGTAAGCGCCGTCAGTGACCAATCCGACGGCCTGCAGCCGCACCAAAAGTTCGCATAGAAGGTGCGCAACCCGCTTTTCGGCTGTTCTGCCCCCGATGTTGACAAGCCATTCCCGCAGCGTGGCTTCGTCCACGAGCGCTGCCCACCAGAAAGCCCTCGCAATGCAGGGTCGTTCGATGAGTTCGAGGACGCGTTGCCGCGGGATGCCCACTACGGTGCATGGCGAGAGGGTGGAGATGCCATGGTCCATCGCCTTGAGAATGAACACGTGAAGATCGCAGATGTCGCCAGGGATCAGGTAAGCCATGATATGGCGTGTGCCGCCTGGCAGCATCTTGTAGCGGCAGGCGAAGCCCTCCAGGATCAAGCGGACGTCGGTCGGGGCATCGCCCTCTCGGATGATGTCCTGATAGGACCCGACAGTTCTGGGGTGTTGGATGATCTGGTCGAGCAGGCGCTTGTCGTCTTCGGGAAGCGGACCGAACATTTCAAGTTTCCGGATCAGCGGGTTAGGCAACATCGACCTCCGATCCTAAACGTGGACCCTGCTCGTGAGAAAAATCCCGACCCGACGCTATCCGCAGGGACATGGTGTCTCCCAGCGATGGCGCGGCGAGGCATGCCGAATGAATTCGGGCACTGCGTGATCCCATCCGCCCGGGATCACGCGAGTACGGTGATCTATACGGCACGCTGTCGTTGGTTGGGCTTGGGCGTGCCTCATTCCAGCGCGCTTAAGACCGCATCAGCGTTTTCGTAATGCCTTGAAGCGTGTTGCGAAGTGTAGCGAGCTCGTCTTCGGCGAGATCGACGCCGTGTCTGACATAGCTTTGTGCCTTGATCATGTCGTCGCCCAGGGCCAAGCCGGCCGGCGTCAGTTCAGTGTAGATCACGCGGTTATCCTCGTCCTTTCGGGCGCGGGTGATCAACCCGGCCGCAACCAAGCGCTTGAGTATGGGTGACAAGGACCCAGCGTCCAGGCGTAGGGCCTGGGCGAGTTCACCCGAGTTGAGGCGCGATTTTCCACGAAGGGCAAGCAAGACTAGATATTGGGGAAAGGTAAGGTCGATCTTGTCCAAGTAACCTTTATATCGGTGAGTGATGGCATTGGTTGCAGCGTACAAGTTGAAACACAGCTGCTCTTCTAAACGTAGCGGAAAACCCCCACTCATCTTGCCAACTTCCTTCAATCGCCCGGACATCCAAGTCCGCTAACATTTGTTAGAACACTAAGCAACCAAATAGAACTTAGCGTGCTAATCTTAAGCGCGAGAAAATGGCGTGATCAATGTCGCGTAGGGTGGCAGGTTGTCCTGTACAACCTCTCCCCCCAGAGACCAGTCCAAAGCATCCATGATGTCGTACACCACGCCGATCAGGCGTTCGGCATCCTCTACCCGACCCTCTTGATGAGCTGCCTCGGCCAGAAGCAGAGCCCGCTTGTAGCTTGCTGGCTCGCGAACGAGGGCCAGGCTGAGATGATGAAGCATCCCATCTTTTTGTATCATTTATCAAGCGCTCCACACTTAAAAGCTAGGTTTAATTTGGCGCGCTAACCATTCCGAGGCAAGAAGAAACGTGTTCGAGCTGCCCAACTTCTGCTAATTATGGGTGATAAGAAGCATTTGTTAGTTTACCTGCTTCTCTGCAGACTGTCTTCTCGGGTGGCGGCCTCCAACAGGCACGGTCCTCGCGCAGATCGCCCGGTCCTGCAATGATGGTTGCGCGACCCCTGCATGGTGCCCCAGGACGAGGCGCGCTCACCGTGATGGTGTCTGCGCCGCTGTGCCGGGCGAGATTGGGCGGCGCTAAGGGGCTGTCTGGGTAGGTGCTTGCCGGCGTCGCCGCGCCGGGGAAGAACGGCACCACAGTAACGCTTACAGTTACCCGGCAGCTTGCCAGCAGCCTTCCAGATGTTGAAGAGCCTGAGCCGGAACCCCCATCCGACTCTACCTGTTTCGGTCACGCTCTAAGCTGGACGGCGCACAATGCCAACTTTCCACTCATCCGTGGAACCAGGCAGGCAACAACGTCAATGCGTATGTGCATAGCGACTCGCCGCTAAAGGAGCGTCCAGATACCTAATTGGGCCGCTACAGTCGGGCGACGTCGGGACGATCCGGTATTTACGTGCTTGCCGCGTCCGTCCCTCCGGGCCGTCGCCGTCAACCCTGTCCACGAGGTTCACAGATGTCCGAGCCCACTCACGCAGCCGTCGCATCCCGCTCCGAGCAGGTGGTAGGCAAAGGGGGTGAACTACACCAGCTCGCCGGCAGCACCCATCCCCAGATGACCACCAACCAGGGCGGCATCATCCTGGACGACGAGAATTCCCTTAAGCTCGGTCCGCGCGGCCCGGTGCTGCTCGAGGATTTCGCGCTGCTGGAAAAGATCAGTCACTTCAACCACGAACGCATCCCGGAGCGGGTGGTCCATGCCCGCGGCGCAGCGGCCCACGGCTTCTTCGAACTGACCGACTCGCTGGCTGATGTGACCAGGGCCAAAATCCTGGGCGAGGTCGGCGTTAAGACCCCGCTGTTCACCCGCTTCTCCACCGTCGCGGGCAGCATGGGCTCGGCTGACACCGCGCGGGACGTGCGCGGCTTCGCGGTCAAATTCTATACCCAGGAAGGCAACTGGGATCTGGTGGGCAACAACATCCCGGTGTTCTTCATCCAGGACGCCATCAAATTCCCCGACCTGATCCACGCCGTCAAGCAGGAGCCGGACCGCGGCTTCCCGCAGGCGCAGAGCGCCCACGACACGTTCTGGGACTGGGCGTCGCTGTCGCCCGAGAGCACCCACATGCTTATGTGGATCATGTCCGACCGGGCCATCCCGCGCTCCTACCGCATGATGGAGGGTTTCGGCGTCCACAGCTTCCGCCTGATCAACGATGCGGGTCAGTCGACCTACGTGAAGTTCCACTGGCGGCCGAAGCTCGGAATGCAATCCGTGGTATGGGACGAAGCACTGAAGATAAGCGGCGGCGACCCCGATTTCCACCGCCGCGACCTGTGGAACGCGATCGACATCGGCGACTTCCCGGAATGGGATCTGGCGGTGCAGCTGTTCGACGACGCGTTCGCCGATCGGTTCGAGTTCGACATCCTCGACTCTACCAAGTTGATCCCCGAGGAGGTGATCCCGCTCCGCATCATCGGCCGCATGGTGCTCGACCGCAATCCGGACAACTACTTTTCAGAGACGGAGCAGGTGGCGTTCTGCACCACCCACGTTGTTTCCGGCATCGACTTCACCAACGACCCACTGCTGCAAGGGCGCAACCAGTCTTATCTCGACACCCAGTTGACCCGGTTGGGCGGGCCAAATTTCGCCCAGTTGCCGATCAACGCGCCGCGCTGCCCGGTGCGCAATTTCCAGCGTGACGGCCACATGCAGATGCTGGCGCCGAAGGGTCGGGTGTCCTACTCCCCGTCCTCGCTCTCCCCCACCACCGAGCGGCAGGACCCGGCGGCCGCGCACAGGAGCTTCCCGGCGCACGAGGCTGGCGACAAGCGCAAGGTCCGGTCCGAGACGTTCGCCGACCACTACAGCCAGGCCCGGCAGTTTTTCGTCAGCCAGACCGAGCCGGAGCAGAGCCACATCGTGGCCGCCTTCATCTTCGAGCTGAGCAAGGTAACAACCGAGGCGGTGCGGACGCATATGCTGGGGCAATTAGCCAACGTGGACGAGGGCGTGGCCAAGCGCGTCGCGGCCGGGCTAGGCTATGAAGGACCGATCACGAAGGCTGCCACGACAGTCGCCGTCAGGACGGACCTGGCCGCCTCGCCGATGCTGAGCATCCTGGCGAAAGCCAAACCGACGCTAAAGGGGCGGCTGGTCGGCTGCCTGGTGGTCGACGGCACCGACCCCAAGCTGGTGACGGTGCTGGAGGCGGAGACGGCGAAGCTGGGTGCGCAGCTCAAGGTCATCGCGCCCAAAGTCGGCGGCGCCAAGGGTAGCGATGGCGGCCTGATCCGGGCCGACTTCCAACTCGCCGGGGGATCTTCCGTGCTGTTCGACACGGTCGTGCTGGCGCTTTCCGCAGACGGGGCGGCGATGCTCGGCAAGGAGGCGGCGGCGGTCGCGTTCGTGCACGACGCCTTCGCCCATTTGAAGGTGATTGGCCATACCGAGGCGGCCAGGCCCCTGATGGACAGGGCAGGAGTGCTGCCTGACACCGGTGTCGTGGCCGTTGGGGGTTCTGGGGTGACGGCCTACCTCGCCACCGCTGCAAAGGGGCGCACCTGGGACCGAGAACCGTCCTTGCGGGCAATCTTTTAGAGGGGGCCCGGCATCCTGGCCGCTACGGGTCTTCACAGCCGCGCGCGGCGCTCTGGCCGGCTGTAACGACTACATTGCACAACCCCGTTAACTTGGATGTTGCATCAGGCATGAAGGCAGTAGAGCTGAGACGGGCTCAACACCCGGCATGAAGAGGCCTCTCTTTGACTTATTCGAAGTTCTCATTCCCGCGCCCCCAGTTCAACCCGGGGTCCGCCTACGTGAGCCGAAGTCAGTGGTTGCAGAGGCACGGAAGAACATGGACGACGTCTGGACCAAGAAGATCAGCGCGGCCTTGTACCCGGCACAAGAAGATCCAGCAGTGCTACGACACGCAGCCCGAACAGATGGTCTACTAGCCACGTCGTAGCGACGTGCCGCAGGGTGTCCCCCCGGCAAGAGGCAATATAGCGCGGAATGAAGCCCGCAATAGTTTGACGATGGCAGGAAGTCCTATCGAGGTCCGTTAGGTCAAAGCCGAGGCTGAGCATAACGATTGCCGCGGCCTCGCTGGCAGAGCCGGCGGCAAGCGGGATGCAAGGCTCCTGCCGCCGTCTGCACTTCGTTTACAATGAAGGAATGATCATGCCCAAGATGTTCGTCCACACGCGTGAGGGCACCTTAACGGCTTATACCCGCGCGCGGATAGCGACAGCATTGACCGATCTGGGAATAAGCTGTGAACGGCTGGCCGAAACGGAGAAGGTGCGAGAGGGAGTCTGGGTTCTCTTCAGCGAACTCAAGTCGGATGCCGTGTTTAGTGGCGGCAAGGTTGCGACAGGACCGTTGATTGCCCTCGTCGTCTTTGCGCTGAAGGGAGGCCTCGACGAGGACGCACGAAGCAAGCTGATCGCCGGCGCGACGTCCATCTTCGGCGAGCACGCCGATTTGGACGAACCTGTTCCAGTATTTGTGACCATCCAGGAAACAGCGGAAGCAGACTGGGGCATGTACGGCAAACAAGCTTCTCTTGACGAGTTGCGCGGAGCCGACTGAGGAGCCACCTCAGTGTCTATCCATGAACATGTTTCGTCGTGCTACCCAAACGCTGGGTCGTCGAACGCACCATCGCATGGCTGGATCGGTGCCGCAGGTTGCCCAAGGACGGGGAGCGCGTGAACCGAAACGCACTCACCTTCCTGCGTTCGGGATCAATCAGGTTGATGGTTCGAAAGCTTTGTCAGACAGACAAATGATCTTGGATAGACTCTCAGACGGGCCCCTGGCTCGGGTTACAAACCTCTCGCATTGAGAAGGACCTACCATGACAAGTCGCATCCAAGCATCGCCATCCTCGACGACCACCCACGATGTGATCGTCGTGGGTGGTGGCTCGGCCGGAAGCCTCATCGCCGGGCGCCTTGCTGCCGAGACGGACGCGAACGTTCTCCTGCTCGAGGCCGGGAATCGAGATGTAAACCCGTTCATTCACATCCCAGCCGGCTTCAGCAAACTTCTCCAGAACGGAATGTTCCTATGGCCGTATGAGACAGTGCCGCAGAATCAGTTGGACGGGCGTCCAAGACCTGTCCAGCAAGGAAAGGGACTCGGCGGCGGCAGCTCCATCAACGCCATGTTCTACGTGCGCGGCCAGCCCAGGGATTATGATCGATGGGGCGAGGCGGCTGGCGGAACAGGCGCGTGGTCGTGGGACGATATGCTGCCCTACTTCGTGGCAATGGAGGGCAATGACCTATTCGCGGAACCTTGGCACGGGACTAATGGGCCACTGAAGGTGTCGCAGCCCCGCCTCAATCCTTTGAACCAAGTCATTGTGAAAGCTTTTCAGCAAGCTGGCGTTCCCTACAATTCCGATACCAACGGAGCACGGCAGAGCGGCGTCGGCCCTGCCCAGCTCACCATCGGTGCCGGGTGGCGCTGCAGCGCGGCCGTCGCTTTCTTGCATCCGGCAATGCGGCGGGCAAACCTGAGGGTGACGACACGGGCCCTGGTAACTCGCATCACGTTCGAGGGCGATCGGGCAACTGGGGTTGAGTACTTACACCGTGGCAGATTGCACTGCGCGCTTGCAGGAGAAGTTATCCTAAGCGCCGGCGCGCTGAACTCGCCACGCATCCTCATGCTGTCAGGTGTAGGTCCAGAAGGCGAGCTCGCCCGACATGACATCCGTCTTCGGGTTCATGCACCCGACGTCGGCGAACACTTGCAAGACCACCCGCAGGCTCCGGTAACGGCGCGTTGCAAGGACAGGATGGGTTACGCTCGTTATGCATACGGCACGGGAATGATACGGGCGGGGCTGCAGTACTTGTCGACAAACACCGGTCCCGCTGCCGCGAACGGACTTGAGTCCGTCGCCTATTTTAACCCGGACGATCCCAAGGGCGAGCCGACCATCCAATGCATCCACGCCGCAGCTATTATGAATACCGCCCTCGGCAAACCCGATCGTCATTCAGGGTTCACCTTGGAGACCGTCGTTCTCCAGCCGCGGAGCCGAGGCTACGTAAAGCTCCGGGATGCCGATCCGCGCTCCGCGCCGGTGTTCGATCCAAAGTACCTCACTGATCCGGAGGATATGCGTAGGATGATCTCGGGACTGCGTTTTGCGCGTGACGTTCTCAGAACACCGGCTCTTCAGGCCATCCTTGAGGATGAACCGGTCGTTCGGCCGGACTGGCCGGTGCAAAGCGACGCGGACTTCATCAACCACATCCGCCATACGCTCACGTGCATGTGGCACCCGATCGGAACCTGCCGGATGGGCGCTGACGACATGTCCGTGGTGGATCCTTCACTGCGGGTGCGCGGCGTGCGCGGCCTGCGTGTTGTGGACGCCTCAATCATGCCGGTCATCGTCAGTGGCAATACCGGCGCGCCCACCATGGCCCTTGCGAGCAAAGGCGTTGAGATGATCATGGCCGACCTCGCCGCTTGACTGCTCGAGGCGGTCATTCAATGACAGTTTTAACGGCCCCGCCGTTCGGCGTGGAGTTGCACCTCTAACACCGCTGAACGGTCGTCACTCATGGCCTTGAGCTAGGCAAACTGCCTGTCTGATCCCGACAACCGTTGCACCGGACCACGATGCCCTCCCGTATTTTGGGAGACGGTAGCGGCCCGACTCCGGACGTCATATGACGTCCGGCCGTATCAGTGCGTGATGGGCATTTGTTCCCGCCGCGGGTCGCCGCTCAACTGTCCTGTCCGGTGTCCGATGCCTCGAACTGCTGGAGCACATCACGAATGATGCGGGTGAACTGCGAATGTTCCTTCATTCGCGGCCGGTTATTGGGCGTGACGAGCACCAAGGTACGAGTGACCTCCGGCTCGATGAGCAGCGAGGCCTGTAGGTGATGTCGGCTCAGCTCGTCCTGGATGGCTCCCGCGGGAAGGATGGTGCTGCCGAGGCCAGCCCTGACAAGAGCAAGGATTGAGGCGAACGCGTCCGCCTCAATCACGACGTCGAGCTGAACCCGGTGCTCCGCGGCGATGAGATCGACGAGCCTGCGCAGGCCGTGCTTCGGGCTGGGCAGGATAAGCCTCCTCCCCGAAAGCCGCTGTGTGGCTACCTTCGGGGGTAAGCGCTCGCCCTGAGTGGACGTGACGAGGCAGAGCTTCTCCCTGACGAGCACGTCGGCTTGCAGGCGTCGGGCTGCCCAACCTTGGTACATGACTGCAATGTCCACCTGCGCCGAGTCGATCCACTCCAGCAGGGAACCCGAAAAGCCTTCGACGAAGCGGAGCTTGATCCCGGGGTTCGCCACCGCCAACTGGTTGGCCAATGGGACGACGAGCACCCGCGCCACCGTCGGGGTAAGGCCGACCACTAGTTCGCGGACGCTCTCGGTTCTGGCGTTGAACGCCTCCTGCTCGGCAAGGGCGATCTCTTCCATGATGTTGGAAGCCCGCACGAGCAGGCGGTAGCCGTGCGCCGTCAGAACCACGCCGCGTCCGTTGCGGTAGAACAGGGCAACCCCCAACGCCTCTTCCAGGTTGCGGATGTGCCGGCTCAGGGCCGACTGGTTGATGCCTAGGATCACCGCCGCTTTGGATAGGCTCTCGCATTCTGCGGTTTTGCAGAAATACTCCAGCTGGGTCGAGTTCATCTTCGCCCTGATACGCTCCTACGCTGCCTCTCGGTTTACCACATCGATGGCACCCCGTTTGGCAAACCTTGACATCGCGCCCATGTCGAAGCCATCCAGCCTGACAGTTGCTCCCTACGGTGCTGGGCGTCCGGGCGTCCACACTCGCCCGTCAAATAGCCGCCGGGCCGTGCGGTAGAACGACCCAGCGCGCGCCACCCACGCCCCGCCCTCCTGCGCCACGTCCGCCCCTACCGTCAGCACGCCAGACGGCATGCCCAGCCGTACCGGCCCCGTACCCTTCGCTGTCGGGGACATGCACTCCGCCACCACCGTGCCCGTCATCCGCGCCGCTACTGCCGTGCACAGCGAGATGGTCAGTGGCAGCGCACGGTGCGGCTGGCCATTGCTGATCACTCGAGCAATCAGGTCTATGTTCTGCGCTGCAATAACCTCCCCTGACAAAGTGGGGCTGTCCTCCGGCGGCCGAATGATCGCGACAAACGGCACGATGGTGATGCGTCGTGCCGCCTCGATGTCAGGCGCGATGCCCATGCGGACAGAGGCCTGCACGCGAATTGCTTCCAGCAACGCCAGCAGGTCCGGCCGCGCCTCGATCTGTTCCGGCAGCTCGTGCCCGGTCATGCCCACGTCCCCGGCGCGGACGAACACCGCGGCGTTCGCGGCATCCACCAGGCTCGCCTCGATTGTGCCCAGGCCCGGCACGTCCAGCGTGTCCACCAGGTTGCCCGATGGCAGCAGCTTGCCGGTGGAAGCGCCCCCGGGCTGCACGAAGTCCAGCCGGATGGGCGCGCCGGTGCCGGACACGCCGGGGATCGCCATGTCCCCGTCGTAACGGGCCATGCCGTCCTCGACGGGAAAGGTGCCGTGGATGATCTTCTGCGTGTTGGTGTTGAAGATGCGCACGGTGGCGCTGTTCCCGCTTGGCCGCACCAGCGCCTCGTCCACCGCGAAGGGGCCGACGGCGGAGCTCATGTTGCCGCAGTTGCCCTTATACTGAACGGCGGAGTCCTTCACCAGCACCTGGCAGAACGTGTAGTCCACGTCTGCGTCCTCCCGCGCCGAAGGGCCGATGATGCACACCTTGGACACCGAGGACACGCCGCCGCCCATGCCGTCCAGCTGGCGGCCGTACAGATCCGGGCTGCCCATTGCCGCGGTGAAGATCGGGCCCCAATCCGCCCGTTCCGCCGGCAGGTCGCGGGTGTGCAGCATGAGTGCCTTGCTGGTGCCGCCGCGCATGAACACGGCGGGGATGGATTGCTGCTTCATGGTGTCTCCTCCAATTGCCGCACCTTGGCGGCGCCCGCGGCGTGCAGGTGCTCGGACAACAGGCGGGCCGCCGCCGTCCGGTCGCCCTGTTCCAGCTGCGCCAGGATGGCCAGGTGCTCCTCGCACTGCCGGCCCACCCGGGCGCGGTCCTCGCCCATCCGGTATTCCAGCAAGCGCCGAAGCTGATTCTGCCGCACCACGAGTTGGGCGACGAAGCGGTTGCCGGACAGCCGAGCCAGTGCCTCGTGGAACAGCGCGTTGGCCTGGAACAGTTCCACTCGGCCAGCGGTGCGATGGCCGCCCATGGCCAGCGCCTGCTGCTGGCGGCGTAGCCGAGCCAGCACCGCCGGGTCCGCCCGAAAGCCGGGCATGCCCAACGCCGCCGGCTCCACCGCCGCGCGCAGGGCGTAGCTTTCCGCACATGCCGCGGCGCCGTCGATCATTGGCAGGAAGGTCCAGCCCTTGCCGGCCCGCTGCTCCATCCAGCCTTCCTCCGCCGCGCGCGCGAGCACGCGCCGCGTGCGTTCCCGCGTCCAGCCGTAGCGGCGCATGGCATCTGTTTCACCCAACACGCCACCCAGAACACCGGCCAGCCGGTCCTGCGCCAGCGCCAAGTACTCCTGCTCCTCGTGCGGGGCACCGTTTCCGCCCACCGCCAGGGCGGCCGCGTCCATCGCGAGAAACAGCCCACGCCGCGGCGGCCGCGGTGCCACCACGCCCTGTCGCGCCAGCACCGCCAGTGCCCCCCGCACCGGCGAGCGAGAGGTCTGCAGCACCGCCTCGAGCGACTGTTCCGTCAGGTGGTGGCCCGCCCGCCAGCCTTCGGACCGGATGTGGTCGAGCACGCGGTGGGCCAGGCGAGTGTGGAGCGTGCTCATCTACCGTCTTGTATTACGATCTGTCCTGATACAAAAGCCCCTCCAGCAAGCAGGAGCCCGCGCCATGGCCGTCCAGACCCTCACCGTCGGCTCCCGCACGGTCTGCTACGTGCCGATCGCTGCGGTGCCCGGTGTGGATACGCTGCCCTTCTCGCTTCGCGTGCTGCTGGAGAACCTGCTGCGCCAGCACGCCATCCACGGGGCGGATACCGTGGCGGAGGTGGATGCGCTGATAGCTCGCCAAATCGGCGCCGGTGTCACCTTCTTTCCCGCCCGCGTGTTCGGGCAAGACATATTGGGCCTCGTCATGCTGCTGGACATGGCGGCCATGCGGGACGGCGTCGAGGCTGCCGGGGGCGACCCTAGGCAGGTCAGCCCGAAGGTCCCGGTGGACGTCATCATCGACCATTCGCTGCAGGTGGACAGCTGGGCCAACCCGGACGCTGCCGCCGTCAACCTGCGCCGCGAATACGAGCGCAACGGCGAGCGCTTCGCCTTCCTGCGCTGGTGCGCCAGCAGCTTCGACGGGGTGCGCGTGGTGCCGCCGGGCAAAGGCATCATGCACCAGCTGCACATCGAGAACATCGGCCGCGTGGTGTGGACGGACGGCGACCTCGCTTATCCCGACAGCTGCGTCGGCACGGACAGCCATACCCCTATGATCAACGGGCTAGGCGTGCTCGGCTGGGGCGTCGGCGGCATCGAGGCGGAGGCAGTGATGGTGGGCAAGCCCGTCGCCATCGCTCTGCCGGAGGTGGTGGGCGTAGAGGTCACCGGACAACTGGCCGACGGCGTGCTGCCCACCGACCTGGTGCTGATGATCACCCGTACGCTGCGCAAACTGGGCGTCGTGGGCAAGTTCGTGGAGTTCTTCGGCCCCGGCTGCGACAGCCTGTCGCTCGGCGATCGCGGCATGATCGCCAACATGGCCCCGGAATACGGCGCCACCGCTATCTTCTTCCCGGTGGACCGGCTGACCATCGACTACCTGCACATGACGGGCCGGCCGGAGGAGGAGATCGCCCTGGTGGAGGCATACTGCCGCGCCCAGAAGCTTTGGCGCGACGACGCCACACCGGCACCGCGGTTCGACACGGTGCTGACCATCCACCTGCCGGACATCCGCCCCGCCATTGCCGGGCCGCGCAACCCGGAGGACTGGCTTGACCTGGCCACCGCCGCCAGCGCCTTCCGCGGCCACCACGCGGAAATCGCCGGCCGCCCGGTAGACCCGGCCCGTGCCGTGCCTGTGGCCGGCACCGACTACGCGCTGCATGACGGCGACGTGGTGATCGCCGCCATCACCTCCTGCACCAACACCGCCAACGCCGCTAACATGATGGCCGCCGGGCTGGTGGCGCAGAAGGCGGTGGCGCGCGGGCTCCGGGTCAAGCCCTGGGTCAAGACCTCGCTGGTGCCCGGCAGCCAGGTGACCGCCGCCGTATTGGAGGCGGCGGGGCTGCAAGGGGCGCTGGACACGCTGGGCTTCCATATCGCCGGCTTCGGCTGCACCACCTGCAACGGCGGCTCCGGCCCGCTGCCTGACCCGGTGGTAGACGCCATCGAGGGCGAAAAGCTGGTCACCACGGCCGTGCTGTCCGGCAACCGCAACTTCGAGGGCCGCATCCACCCCAACGTTCGCGCCGCCTACCTGGCCTCCCCGGCGCTGGTGGTTGCCTACGCCCTGGCCGGCAACCTGCTGGTGGACATCACCACAGAGCCGCTTGGAACCGACCCGGTCGGCCAGCCCGTCTTCCTGCACGACATCTGGCCCAAGGCCGCCGAGATCGCCAGCGCGACGGAGGGCGCCTACACGCGCGAGCTGTTCCAGGAGCGCTATGCCGGGCTGTATGACGGCGGCGAGCCGTGGGACGCGCTGGCCGGCGCCCCTTCCGACCGTTTCGCCTGGCAGGAAGACAGCACCTACATCCGCCGCCCGCCCTTTTTCGACGACCTGCAGCGCGAGGTGCCGACGGTGCGGGACCTATCCGGGCTGCATCCCCTGGTGATCCTGGGCGACAGCGTCACCACGGACCATATCTCCCCTTCCGGCGCCATCAGCCTGGGCACCCCGGCGGCGGATTTCCTGCTGTCAAAGGGTGTGGAACGGCGGGACTTCAACAACTACACCACGCGCCGAGCCAACCACCAAGTCGCGGTCCGCGCCACCTTCGCCAACATTCGCCTGCGCAACCGCATGGTGCCCGGCGTGGAAGGCGGCATGACGAAGGTGATGCCGGAGGGCACCGTGATGCGCGTATACGAGGCGGCGGAGGCCTATGCCGGGCGCGGCACCGGGCTGGTGGTGGTGGCCGGGCGCAACTACGGCTGCGGCTCCTCCCGCGACTGGGCAGCCAAAGGTGTGGCGCTGTTGGGCGTGAAGGCGGTGATCGCCGAAAGCTTCGAGCGTATCCACCGCACCAACCTGGTCGGCATGGGCGTGCTGCCGCTGCAGTTCCCGCCCGGCATCACGGCCGAGACACTGCGGCTGGACGGCACCGAGGTGTTCGACATCGCCGGGCTGGAAGGCAGCCTGGGCGTGCGGTCCGAGGCGACCTGCACGATCCATCGCCTGGACGGCAAGGCGGAGGCGGTGATGCTGCTGGTGCGGCTCGATACCGTCGAGGATGTGGAATACTGGCGCCATGGCGGCATCTTGCCCCGGGTGTGGAGATCCTACCTGACCGGCCGTGACGATGCCACCGCCGCCGGGCTGCGCCCCGTCCAGCAGGAACCCAGCGAATTTGGCCGCGAACTGCCGGACGCGGTGCCGGCCAGCGACGTGCCCAGCGAGTCGCAGGGGGCCAGCCTCGGCTGAACCGTGGAACTGCGGCACCTCCGCTACTTCGTGGCGGTGGCAGAGGAAATGAACGTCACCCGCGCGGCCGCACGTCTCGGCATCGCGCAACCGCCGTTGACCCAGCAGATCAAGCTGCTCGAGCGAGAGCTTGGCGTTCAGCTTCTCACGCGCATCGGCCGCCGTATCACCCTGTCCGAGACAGGCAGGCTGTTCCTGACGGAAGCACGCGCCGTGCTGGACCGTGCTGGTCAGGCGGTTGCCGTGGCTCGGGCTGCGGGCCGCGGGGACACCGGCACGTTGCGGGTCGGCTTCACCGGTTCGGCCGGGTTCAATCCTTCGGTCACTTCCATCCTCGGCCGGTTCCGCGCGACCTGGCCGTTCGTGTCGTTGACCCTGGAAGAAAGCCGCACCAGTGGTCTGCTCCAAGCCGTGTCCGCAGGTCATATCGACGCGGCGTTCGTGCGGCCACCAGTGGAGTACGATGGGATCACCGATCGCTTCGTATCGACGGAACCGCTTGTCTTGGTGGTGCCAGCTCATCATCGCCTGGCGGGCCAAAAAAACGCGAGGCTGGCCGAGTTGCGGCACGAGATGTTCGTGCTGTACCCCCGCAACGGAGGTTACGGTCTTTCGGAGATGGTGGTTGCGGCCTGCGTCGGCGCCGGGTTCCAGCCCTTGGTAGCCCAGAACAGTCCGCAGATGACGTCAACGATCAACCTGGTCGCGGCCTCGATCGGCGTGGCAATCGTACCAGCCTGCATGAGATCGCTTCGGCCCGATGCGGTCCGCTTCCTGGACGTTGATACCGGGTTCACTGCAGAGTTGCGTCTTGTCTCGCGGATCGAGAATGAGTCGCCGCTGCTGCGCAACCTGTTTGTGGTCGCCGATGAAAGCATAGGTCGAAATCCACCAGCATGCTAACAGCTGCGGCATATCGGTGGTGCTTGCACGAAAGTCCTGGTCGGCAGAGACCACGTCCGGGAGGCATTTGCATCCTCCCGGAATGGCCATCTCCAGCTAAGCGTGTCCGATTGGTAGGGCCTGCTGCAACGCTCCCTTTGGTGCCCGGATCGCCACACGACCGACCAGCAGCACGGCGGCGAGTGCGACCGCCGCGGCCAGGCCCATCCAGGCGCCAGGCATAGCACCGTTTCCGGTGTGCTCGATCAGCGCCGTGCTGATAGCCGGTGTCATGCCTCCGAAGATCGTCGCAAGGCTATAGGCCATCGAGAATCCAGATGTCCGGACCGCCTCAGGCATGATTTCGGTCAAGTAAACAATCATGGCGCCGTTGTAGCACCCATAGATTACGCTTAGCCAAAGCTCGGCCATCAGCAGGTGACCGAACGACGGGCTGCCGACCAGCCAGAACAGCACGGGATAGGCAGTCAGCACGGCAGTGACCGTGCAACCGATCAGCAACGGACGCCGCCCGATCTGGTCGGACAGCGCCCCGCTGACCGGAAGCCAAAACAAGTTGGACATTCCAACGCACAGCGTGACAGCAAGCGCCTCCGTGCTGGTGAGGTGAAGGACCCTGCGGCCGAACGTCGGCGTGTACACGGTGATGAGGTAGAACGACACCGTTGTCATGAGCACCATCATCATGCCGAGCACCACGATACGCCAATTCTCGGCCATCGACCGGAAGATTTCGGCGACGGTCGGATGGCTGCGCCGGGCGCTGAACGCCTCGGTTTCCTCCAGCGAGCGGCGCAGCAGGAAGACGAAAGGAATGATGGCGCATCCGACCAAGAGCGGGATCCGCCATCCCCAGGACTGCATGCTGTCGGGCGAAAGGAACTGGTTCAGCAGCACGCCGAGCAGCGCCGCGAAGATGACCGCCACCTGCTGGCTGCCCCACTGCCACGACACGTAGAAGCCCTTGTTCCCCGGCGTGGCGATCTCCGACAGGTAGACGGAAACGCCGCCCAGCTCCACCCCGGCTGAGAACCCCTGGATAAGGCGGCTGATCAGGATGAGGATCGGTGCGGTCAGGCCGATCGAGGCATAGCCCGGCGTGACCGCAATCGCGAACGTGCCGATGGACATCAGCGCCAACGTCAGGATCAATCCTGCCCGGCGACCATGGCGGTCGATGTAGGCGCCCAGTATTACCGCGCCGAGCGGTCGCGCCAGGAACCCGGCACCGAATGTGGTCAGCGCCGCCATCAGCTGCACAGAGTCGCCAGGCGCCGAAACGCTGTCGGGAAAGAAGCTCTGGCCTATCGACGCAGCGTAGTAGCCAAAGATCGTGAAATCGTACATCTCCAAAAAGTTGCCGCTGGAAACGCGCACCACGGCACTGAGCTTGGATTGTCTGCCTCTTTTATTCATTGGTTGTTCCTCCATTCGTTCGCTTACTGCGACATATCGAGAAGCGGTTTTCCGATCGTGCGCCTTTCTTCCAAGGCTTCGTGTGCCTTGGACACGGTGTTGAGCGTGTAATGGCCGGCGACGCGGATCGACAGCGAACCTTCCAGCAGGCCGGAGAAGATGTCGGCCGCGCGACGGCGGATGGTTTCTGCGTCCGTGAGGTGATCGGCGAGGCGGGGCCGGGTGAGAAACAGCGACCCGGCTTCGCCCAGTTCGATCGGGTCCAGGTTCCCGAGGTTGCCTCCCACGCTGCCGAAACTGACGACCAGTCCCTTGGTCCGGGTCGCGCGCATGCTGTCGCGCAATGTCGGCGCGCCGACGGCGTCGAACACGACATCGACACCCCGTCCTCCGGTCAGCTCGCGCACGCGCTCGGCGAAACGGCCGCCATCATACAGGAACGCTTCAGTGGCACCCCGTTGCCGCGCCACCTCTGCCTTGGCGTCGGAGCTCGTGGTGGCATAGATCGTGGCTCCGAGCCGGGCGCCGATTTGCAGCAGCAGCTGGCCGATGCCGCCGGACGCAGAGTGCACAAGACAGGTGACACCGGGTGCGAACCGGCCAAGATCGTAGGCGAGGTAGTGCGCCGTCAGCCCGTGAAACATCGCCGCCGCCGCCGTTTCCAGCGGCAGCGCGTCCGGAACAGGAACCACGCGCCATGCAGCGACGACGGCGTAGTCCGCGTAGCTCCCCCATGACAGGCAGTAGGCCACGCGCTCTCCCAACGCAAAGCCCGATACACCCTCCCCTAAAGCCTCGATCGTGCCGGCTCCCTCGATGCCTAAGGTCGTGGGCATCGTCTGCGGATAGGTGCGGGATCTCGCGTACTTGCCCTGCCGGGTGTGGATGTCCATAAAATTGATGCCGGACCAGGCGAGCCGGATTAGCACCTCGCCCGGGCCGGGGCTTGGTACCGGTAGCTCGCGGCGGACGATGACCTCTGGGCCGCCGTAGCCATCAATCTGAATTGCCCTCAAACCGAAATCTCCGCATTGGCATATCGCTCGTCCATCAAGGTGCCGCCGCGCCGCGCATCGACGGCAGCCTTGATCTTGGCTGTCATGTCCGCAATGGGGACGACCTCCTTGCCGTAAAAGCGGCCGCACCGCTTCGGCGCGCGCTGGTCTTCCAGCTGGATGGCGCTCGCACCGGAGCGTTCAAGCATGCGAACCGTGTGTGAGACGTTGAGGGCGTTGCCGGAACCGGCGTCGGCATCGACGATCAGCGGAAGACCAACGACGTTCCGGATCGCCATAGTGTTCGACCAATTGGCTCAGATTCATGAAGCCTAAGTTCGGGATGCCGAGCGACATGTTCGTCAGCCCGGCACCGGTCAGGTACAACGCCTGAAAGCCCAGATCCGCCACCACTCGCGCGGCGAGGGCATCGGACGCACCCGGGAGCAGGATGCCACGCTGAGTGGCCAGGGTATCTCGAAGCGCTTGGACGTGTGACTCTGACATGATGCTCCCCGGCTTGCATCGTGCGAAGTTCGTTCGTCATATCCTCGCTGCAGCCGATCAGCAGATAGGTCGGTCTCTGAAGCACCGTCCAATACATTGATCGTCGCTCGTCGATACCGCATTCGTATGAACGCCAGTGGGCGAAAGCCAACCTCATCCGGCAACGGTGGCTGGCAGCCAAGGTCAGACGACGCAACACACGACGTGAGAGCCATGGCCGGTATTGCGGCAACGACCGGGCGGCAATCGGCCGCTGGATCGAGGGGCAGGCCGACCGCGCCGAGGAACGCCGCATCCTGCGCGACGAGGCGGGCACCGCCATCGGCCCGCACCGGCTCGGCAACAGCCACCCGGACGAGACCACCCGGCCGGCGCTGTTCACCGCGCTGCGCACCGGCTGTGCCGAGGCGTGGCTGCGCGAAGCATCGTGGCGGTGCCCGACCTGCGGACCCGGCGCCGGCAGGGCAGGGGCCTCGCCCCCGGCGAAGCCGCCCGCGCCCTGGGCAAGCTGCTGGTGGTGGCGCCGGACCAGGTCTACGAGGAGCTCGACGCGGCCGGCTTCGACGTGTTCCTCGACACGCACGGCTCTATACGGCCAGGGGAGTCGTTCCAGGACGTCCTCTGGCACCGACTGTCCGACACGGCGGTCGCGCTGGTTCTGGAAACGCCCGGGTTCCTCGCCAGCCGATGGACGGAGGAGCTTGCCGAAGGTGGTCGCGTCCCACACGGGGCACGTCCATTGCCAGGCCGACAAACCAGCAGAATAGCAGGTGGTAGCGAGCAGTCTGAGACGCTCGTTCTTCCTTTATCTTGCAGAAGGCCGCCCGCGCGGATATCGGTCGAAATCCTGCTTGCGCGCGTGATCAGCGTGCCAGCAAGCTGTGCGCGCCCATGGGGTGCCCGACCGGCACGCCACTGACCGAACGGAGATCCGATCAGGATGCAGGAGCTGTCAGCCGACATCATGCAGGCCGCACTCCGGCCCTTTCGTCACTTCGTCTGTAATGACGTCGACCAAGCCCGGGACAGGATCGCCTCGGTGTTCTGCCAGCACAGCCTCGTCCCGAGCAACGGCATGCAGGCCATCGAGACGCGGATGGACCTGCTGAACGTGGCCGATCTCGGTTTCGGCAGCCTGAGGCTCGGCGGCGCGATGTCGGTCAACGTGCCGCAAATGTCCGACTGCTACCTGATGCTGTTCTGCGTGGCGGGAAGTTCCGCGGTCTCGTCGGAGGGGGACGACCTCACCATCAGCGGGAGCCGGGGATTCGTTTGTAATCCAGGCCAACAGTTCCAGGCCAGGTTCTCCGCCGACGCGGAGCAGCTTTTCCTCCGCATCCATCACGAGACCCTGTGGAGGCACACAGGGGTGCGGCAACTGCGCTTCCACTCAGCAATCGATCTCAGCCGGCCAGCCCTGGCTCCGACCGATGCATCGATCCGCATGCTCCTGTCCGATGCGAACACGATCAGCCTGACGCAGGTCAATGCGCAGGTCGCACGGGAGTATGAGCAGCTCTTCATCAGCATGCTCCTCGCAGGCCAGCCGCATACGGATCGGTCTCAGGCCGGGCGGTCAGGCATCGCGCCGGCCACCGTGCGCCGGGCAGAGGCGTTCATGCGCGCGCATGCGGGCGACCCGATCACGCTCGGCCAGGTCGCTGAGGCCGTGGGCGTACCGGCCCGAACGCTGCTGGACGGGTTCCGCCGCTTCCGTGACACTAGCCCCATGCGGTTGCTGCGCGACATCCGTCTAGACCTCGCCCGCGACTGCCTGTCACGCGCGGATGGCGGCAGCGTCGCGGCGGTGGCGATGAGCTGCGGGTTCGGGCATCTGGGACGGTTCGCGCAGGCTTACGCGGCCCGCTTCGCCGAGTGTCCGTCTGAAACCCTGGCGCGGCGGCGCAGTGTGCGGCCAACACGCCGGGCCGGGTAACGCGGTCTCGTCAGGTCCTGCGCACAAACACCGCGAAGGATCCCAGGCCAAGATGGCAGGCAAATCCTGCCAGAACCGGATGAGACGGGCGCCGGCCTGCCGGGATAGGACCGCGTGAATTGATGTCGGTGATAAACCTACTCTGATTGGAATCGGATCAGCGAGAACGCGCGCGCGTGCCAGCGTTCCCCCTGCCGGCTACGGCTTGTTACGTTCACACCGAACTGCACGAGGGAGGACACCAGCACGATGCACAGGCGCGCAATGCTCGGAGGCGTGACTGGCGCAATCCTGGCCGGGCTGGCGGCCCGATCCGCGCGGGCGCAGGCGGCGGCAGGCGTGAAGATCGCATTTGTGGCGACGCTCTCCGGCTCGGGTGCCGCGATTGGCACGCAGTTGCGCGACGGCTGGCTGCTGGGGGCCAAGGAATTGGGCGGCAAGCTGGGCGGCCTGCCGTTCGAGACGCTGGTAATCGACGACGAACTGAAGCCGGACGTGGCTTTGACCAAGGTGCGCGCCGCCATCGAGCGCGACCACGTGGATTTTGTCGTCGGCGTGGTGTTCAGCAACATTCTGCAGGCGATCTTTCGCCCGGTGACGGAGAGCGGAACCATCCTGGTGAGCTGCAACGCCGGCACGTCCACCTACGCCGGCAAAGGGTGCAGCCCGTATTTCTACGCGACGTCGTACCAGAACGATCAGACGCACGCGGCGATGGGCCAGGTGGCGCAGGATGCCGGCTACAGGCGGGTTGTGATCATCGTGCCCAACTACCAGGCCGGCAAGGACGCGGTGACCGGGTTCCGCAGCCGCTACAAGGGCGAGGTGGCCGACGAGATCTACGTGCCGCTCACGCAGCTGGATTTCTCCGCCGACGTGGCCAAGATCGCGTCGGAGAAGCCGGACGCGGTGTTCGCGTTCATGCCGGGTGGCCTGGGCGTGAACCTGGTGCGCCAATACCGCCAGGCCGGGCTGGCCGGCATCCCGTTCCTGTCCGCCTTCACCGTGGACGAGGCGACGCTGCCGGCGCAGGGGGATGCGGCACTCGGCTTCTTCAACTCGGGCGCCTGGGTGCCGGACCTGGATAACGACCGCAACCGTGCTTTCGTAAAGGCCTTTGAGGCGAGTTACGGTTACGTACCCGCCAGCTACGCGGCTCAGAGCTATGATGCTGCGTTCCTGATCGACAGCGCGGTGCGCGCGGTGGGCGGTGCGCTGTCGGACAAAGCGAGGCTGCGGGCGGCGATGGAGCGGGCGGACTTCCAGTCGGTGCGCGGCAGTTTTCGGTTTGGCAAGAACCACTTCCCGATACAGGATTTCTGGCTGTCCAAGGTGGTCAAGCGACCGGACGGCAAGTATTCGACGGAGACGGTCCGCAAGGTCATGACTGGCGACGTGGACGCCTACGCCGTCGATTGCCACATGCCGTCCTGACACACGCCGCCGATGCCGATGTCTCTGCTGCTCGTGCAATGCCTGAACGGCCTGCAACTGGGCGTGCTGCTGTTCCTGGTGGCGGCGGGGCTGACGCTAGTATTCGGCGTCATGGACTTCATCAACCTGGCGCACGGCGTTCAGTACATGCTCGGGGCCTATGTCGCGGCGTCGGTCGGGGTGTGGGCCGGCAGCTTCTGGGTGGGCCTGGCGCTGAGCTTGCCCGTAGCGGCGGCGCTGGGGCTGCTATTAGAGCTGCTGGTGTTCCGCCATCTGTATGGGCGGGACCATCTCAGCCAGGTGCTGGCTACGTTCGGGGTGATCCTGACGGTGGACGAGGCGGTGCGGGCGATCTGGGGCAGCGCGCCGCTGCAGGTCCTGCAGCCGTCGGGGCTGGAGGGCGGCATCATGCTGATGCCGGGCTTCATCTACCCGGTGTATCGCCTGGCCATCATCGCCGCCGGTATTGGCGTGGCCCTATTGCTGTGGCTGCTGGTGGAGCGGACGCGGGTGGGTATGCTGGTGCGGGCCGGCGCCACCAATCCGGCCATCGTGTCAGCGCTCGGCGTCAACGTGCGGCAGCTGTTCACACTGGTGTTCGCGTTCGGCGCCATGCTGGCCGGGTTCGCGGGGGCGTTGGCGGGGCCGGTGTTTTCGGTGGCGCCGGGCATGGGCGACGGCGTGCTGATCCTGGCATTCGTGGTGATCGTGATCGGCGGGATCGGGTCGGTCCGCGGCGCCTTCATCGCGGCCCTGCTGGTGGGGCTGTTGGACACGCTGGGCCGCGCGCTGTTTCCGGATGCGCTGCGGCTGGTGATGGCCGCCTCCCCCGTCCGGCAGACCGGGGCGGCGCTGGCGTCCATGCTGGTCTACATCGCCATGGCCGTGATCCTGTGCGTGCGTCCGGCCGGGCTGTTCCCGGTGCGCCGGGCATGAGGGCGGGTGCACGCCGCCTCGCCTTGCCGGTGGCCGTGCTGGCGGCGGTCGCGGCAGCCCCGTTCGTGGGCTTCGGCGACAGCTTCGCGCTCACCCTGCTGGCGCGCGCGATGATCCTCGGCATGGCAGCGGTAAGCCTGTCGCTGCTGGTGGGCGGCGCCGGCCTGGTCAGCCTCGGGCAGGCGGCGATGGTGGGCGCCGGTGCGTACACGGTGGCCTGGCTGGACCTCGCGGGGGTGACGAACGCTGCCGTCGTGGTCCCGGCCGCGCTGGCGGCGGGGGCCTTGACGGCGCTGCTCACAGGCGCCGTCTCGCTGCGGACCAGCGGCGTGCATTTCATCATGATCACCCTGGCATTCGGGCCAGATGGTGTTCTTCACGGCGTCCTCACTCTCGATGCTGGGCGGGGATGACGGCTACGCGCTGTCCGGCCGCACCGATTGGTTCGGCCGGGACGTGCTGCACGACCGGGTGGTGTTCCATTTCGTCTGCTTCGCCTGCCTGGTGGCGACGTGGCTGCTGTGCTCGCTGGTGCTGGACAGCCGGTTCGGCCGGGTGCTGCGCGCCACGCGCGAGAACCCGGTCCGCGTGATGGCGCTCGGCTACTCACCCTATCCGTACCGCCTGGTGGCCTATGTGCTGGCCGGCGGGCTCAGCGGGCTCGCCGGTGCGCTGATGGCCAATGCGAGCGAGTTCGTCTCCCCGGCCTCTCTGTCCTGGCAGCGCTCGGGAGAGCTGCTGTTCATGGTGATCCTCGGCGGCGCCGGGCGGCTGTATGGCGCGATCCTGGGCGCGCTCGCGATCGTGCTGCTGGAGGAGTACCTATCGCACTGGTTCGAGTATTGGCGGCTGGCGTTCGGGCCGATGCTGGTCCTGTCGGTCCTGTTCCTGCGCAACGGCCTGGCCGGCCTGACCGACGGGCCGACCGTGCCGGGCCGAATGCGCGCCGCCCGGTTTCGCAAGCGCGCCGATGCCTGACGCCGCGCCGCTGCTGGAGCTGCGCGGCCTGCGCAAGCGGTTCGGCGGCCTGACCGTGACCGACGGCGTGTCGCTGACGGTGCGGCATGGCGAGGTGCACGCCGTTATCGGGCCGAACGGTGCCGGCAAGACCACGCTGATCCACCAGGTGAGCGGCACGCTGCGGCCCGATGTTGGAACGGTGCTGATCGCCGGGCAGGACGTGACCGGCTGGACGCTGCCGCAGCGGGCCCGGCTCGGGCTTGGACGCTCGTTTCAGATCACCAGCATCATCCCCGGCTTCACGGTGCTGGAGAACGCGGCGCTGGCCGCGCAGGCGCGGGCCGGGTCATCGTTCCGCTTCCTGCGCCCGGCCGGCTCCGAGCGGGCGCTGAACCGAGCCGCCCGGTCGGCACTGGACCGCGTCGGGCTCGGCCACCGGGCTAAAACGCTGGCCGGCAGCCTGTCGCATGGCGAGAAGCGGCAGTTGGAGCTGGCAGTGGCGCTTGCCGCCCGTCCCCTGCTGCTGCTGCTGGACGAGCCGCTAGCCGGCGCCGGGCCGGAGGAGACGGAGCGCCTGATCGCTTTGTTGCAGAGCTTGCTCGAGGAGGTCGGTATCCTGCTGGTCGAGCACGACATGCAGGCCGTCTTCGCCTTGGCGGACCGCATCTCCGTCCTGGTCTACGGACGCCTGGTGGTGACCGGCACGGCGGCCGACATCCGGGCGCATCCCGAGGTCCGCAGCGCCTATCTCGGCGAGGACGAGATGGCATGACCTTGCGTGTGGACGCGGTCAGCGGCGGCTACGGTGCC
Organism: uncultured Acetobacteraceae bacterium; assembly: GCA_964244585.1. Taxonomy (GTDB): domain Bacteria; phylum Pseudomonadota; class Alphaproteobacteria; order Acetobacterales; family Acetobacteraceae; genus LMUY01. The sequence goes on from CAXTJM010000002.1 coordinate 358,690, forward strand.
ACCCAGGTGCTGTTCGACGTCTCACTGTCGGTCGGGCCCGGTGAGGTGCTGGCCGTGCTCGGGCGCAACGGCATGGGCAAGACCACGACGGTCTCCACAATCATGGGATTGCTGCCCCCCTGGGGTGGCGCGTTGGTCTTCGCGGGACAGCCGATCGGCGGGTTGCCGCCCTACCGGGTCGCGCAGCGCGGCCTGGGCCTGGTGCCGGAAGGGCGGCAGGTCTTCCCAACCCTGTCGGTGGAGGAGAACCTGGTCGCCACGGCGTCCAGCCGGGGTGCGGCCCCGCGGTGGCGGCTCGATCAAATCTGGGCGTTGTTCCCCCGGCTAGAGGAGCGGCGGCGCAACCTGGGCAGCCGGTTGTCCGGCGGGGAGCAACAAATGCTGGCGATCGGCCGCGCGCTGATGACTAATCCGGCGCTACTCATTCTGGACGAGGCGACGGAGGGCCTGGCCCCGGTGGTCCGTGCGGATATCTGGCGCGTGCTGGCCATCCTGAAGGCGGAGGGCAGTCCATCCTGCTGATCGACAAGAACCTGGCGGCCGTGATGCGCCTCGCCGATACGGCGGTGGTGCTGGAGAAGGGCCGCTCGGTCTGGTCCGGAACGACTGCGGCCTTGGCGACGGCGCCCGCCATCCGCGAGACCTACCTCCATATCTAGGGGAGCGACGATGACCCGTGGACAAAGCGTGACGCGGGGCGGTGACAGCCTGGACGGCGTGGTCTGGGACGTGATGGGGCAGACCTACAAGCCCGTGCAGTTGTCGCGGTCCTCGTTCGCCATCGACACGATGTTCCCGCCGGGCACCTTCGTGCCGCCGCACATCCACCCCGACCAGGACGAGTTCATCCGCGTCCTGGAGGGCCGCTTCGACCTGTGGCTCGACGGGGAGGAGGTCAGCGCATCGGCCGGCGATCTGGTGCGGCTGCCGATGGGCTCCAAGCACGGGATCTTCAATCGCAGCACGGTGCAAACGCGGGCCTTGTTCTGGGTGGCGCCCGCGCACCGCCTATATGACCTGTTCGTCCAGCTCGACGGCCTGCGGAACCCGGAGGAGGTCGTGCGCCGGTCGGCCGCGTGCAACGTCCACTTCCTGCCGCCCGGCCAGTGGCCGGCCGACCGCTACCTGCCGGCCGCGGCGCCGTGAAGCCCGTCATCATCGCCGGCGGCGGGGTCGGCGGCCTGACGCTGGCGCTGATGCTGCACGACCGGGGAATCCCCGCGCAGGTGTACGAGGCGGTGCGTGCCGTGCTGCCGCTGGGAGTCGGCATCAACGCCCTGCCGCACTCGATGCGCGAGCTGGTGGCGCTCGGGCTGCTCCCGCGGCTGGACGAGATCGGCATCCGCACCCGCACGTTGACCTACGCGAACCATCTGGGCCAGGCAATCTGGTCCGAGCCGCGCGGGCTGTACGCCGGGCAAGACGCGCCGCAATTCTCGCTGCATCGCGGGCGCCTCCAGGCCATGCTGTGGCAGGTGGCGGCCGAGCGCCTGGGGGAGGCCGCCTTGCGCGTCGGGCGTCGTCTGATCGGCCACATGCAGACGGAGGCAGGCGTGGTCGCCCGCTTCCAGACCTCCGAGGGTGGGACCGAGGACATGGAGGGTGAAGCGCTGATCGGCGCCGACGGCATCCACTCGACCTTGCGCGCGGCGCTGCACCCTGACGATGGCGGCCTACGCTGGAACGGCATCTCAATGTGGCGCGGTGCGGTCGACTGGCCGGCATTCGACGGCGGCGATGCCATGGTGATCGCCGGTGACGCCTGGGCCAAGCTGGTGCTTTACCCGATCGGGCCGGGAGCCAAGCCTGGCACGCGACTGACGAACTGGGTGATCTACGCCCGCATCGCCGAACCCGGCACGGCGCTGCCGGTGCGGGAAAGCTGGTCCCAACCCGGCCGCTACGAGGATTTCCGCCATTTTGTCGCCCGCCTGGATCTGCCGTTCATCGACACCGCCGCGATGATCCGCGCCACGGCGGAGATCTTTGAATACCCGATGTGCGACCGCGACCCGCTTCCGTGGTGGACGCAGGGAAGAGTGACGCTCCTGGGCGATTCGGCGCATCCGATGTATCCCGTGGGGTCGAACGGAGCCTCGCAGGCGATTCTGGACGCGCGCTGCCTGACGGACCTGCTCACGGCCAAGCCGGTCACGGAGGCTTTGGCGGCCTACGATGCGGACCGGCGGCCGGCGACGACCGAGATCGTGCGCTCCAACCGCATCGGCGGCCCGGAGCGCGTGATGGATTTTGTCGCGGCGCGGGCCCCGCAGGGCTTCGCCCGGGTGCAGGACGTCGCGACGGAGGCGGAACTGGTCGGCATTGTGCGGGGCTACGCGCGGCTTGCCGGTTTCGAGGTGGCGCGATGACCGGGCCCGCCCCTCTGGACGGTGGCATGGCAGCGTTCGTGGTCGCCGAGAACCACATCATTAATGCCGATGCTTATAAGGATTACGCCGGCCGCGTGCTCGCGACCTTGGTGCCCCATGGCGGCGTGGTCATCGCGCGGGCCGGGGAGAGCGTGTCGTTCGAGGGCAGTTCGCCGGGCCGGATCGTGCTCATCCGGTTCGACAGCCTGGAGCGGGCGAGAGCCTGGTGGGACTCCGACGCCTACCAGGCGATCGTGCCGCTGCGGCTGAAGGCGGCTGTCGGCCGCGTCTACGTCGTTGAGGGGCTGGCCCGCGCGGCGGACGCGACCGGCTAGTGCACTGACTCAGACGGAAGGTCCGGGCAGTCGGCTGAGCTTGTCGAGTATGGTGGGCGTAAAGCCTGCAGGGCGCTGCCCTGCACCCGAAAGGGGGACAGTCGTCCTCTTCACCCCTTGAAACAGAGGTGACGGATGGATGGCCTTTGGCTAGGCTGACTTGACCGCGATGGCTTCCACCTCGACCAGCAGTTGCGGCAAGGCGAGCCCTGCGACGAAGACCAGGCTGGACGCATTGTTGCGGCCGCCCGTCGCCTCCGCGCGGATGGCCGCAAAGGCCACGCGGTCTTCCGGGCGGACCAGGAACACCGTTGTCTTAACCACGTCGGCAAGTGTCATGTCGGCGGCTGCCAGAACGGCTTGTAGGTTGGCGTAGACCAGCCTGGTCTGCGCCTCGACGCCGGCCGGGACCGTCCCATCCGCCGCCATCCCGATCTGCCCGGCGATGTACAGCGTCCGGACGGCGCCCGACACCTCGATGCCATGATGGTAGGTCCGGGCGGCCGCCCGGTCAGCCGGGTTCCGAATGGTGATCACCGTCGCCTTCCGCTCAGCGCAGGGGCGGGGCGAATTGCAAGCCGCCTTTAGTCCAGAGGGCGTTGGCGCCTCGCGCCAGGCCCTCGGGAGCGATCGAGCGGTCATACATGTCGCCGTAATTGCCGACCTGCTTGATAACCGTGTAGGCCCATTTGTTATCGAACCCGAGTGACGCACCCAGGTCGCCCTCCTGCCCGAGCAGGCGGCGGATATCGGGATTGGGCGTCTCGGCGAAGCTGTCCACATTGCCCTGCGCAATGCCGAGGCTCTCCGCGGCGACCTGGGCAAAGTGCGTCCAGCGCACGGCGTCGAACCACTTGTCGTCCCCCTTGCGCACGACGGCACCGGACGGGCCGGCGCTGATCTGCTCGGGAAGGATGGTCAACTCGCTGGCCTTGTCGCCCTGGGCGAAGCGAAACCCCGCGAGCTGTGATAAATCGGACGCGAAGGCGTCGCACCGGCCGCTCAGGAAGGCCTGCTGCATTTCCGGGATGCCGCCGATCTGCACCGGGGTGTAGGTCACCTTCGTCTGGCGGGCCCAATCGGCGAGGTCCAGCTCCGTGTTCGTGCCGGGGCGGACGCAGATGGTGGCGCCATTCAACTCGGTGACGCTCTTGACCCCGGCCGATGTCTTCACGACCACGCCCGTGCCATCCCAGAAATTCACTGAGGCGAACATCAGGCCGAGCTTGGCTTCGCGCGTGAGATACCAGGTCGTGTTCATCAGCAGCACGTCCACCTCGCCCGACTGGATGGCGGTGAACCGGACCTGGGGTGCCAGGGGCACGAACCGGACCTTGGACGCATCGCCCAGCGTCGCGGCGGCGATGGCCCGGCAGCCATCGGCATCCAGCCCTTCCATCTGTCCCTTGCTGTTCAGGAACGAGAACCCGGTAATCTCTCCGGAGACGCCGCAGCGCAGCATGCCGCGCGCCTTCACCGCATCCAGCGTGGGAGAGCCGCTCCCTTGGGCATGCGCCACCCCGGTAATCCCGCCAAGCACGGCCAATGCGAACAGCAATCTCGATCGAAGCATCCGGCAAACTCCTTTGATAGGTGAACGCCTCATCGCGGAGCGGTCAGGCGCGACCGCTCAAAAGCGCTACTCGTCGAAGACGACGGCAAGACCCGCGGCCACGGCTGCATCCATGACGACCTTGGCGACCATAAGGTCCTGTGCGGCCGTTCCGGAGCTGTCGAAGATGGTGATGTCGTCGTCTGCACGCGGCGGGACCATGCCCCGGAGAACACGCCCGACCGGCGTGATCGACTCGCGGCCGATCAGCCCCGCGGCGAAGGCGGCCTTGAACTCACCGATCGTGATGGATTGCTCGACCAGGTCGGCGAACAGCCTCGCCTGTCCCACCAGTTCGGCTGCAAGCTCCTGCTTGCCTCTCGTATCGGCCCCCATCGCAGAAAGGTGGGTGCCCGGCCTCACCCACCGGCCCTCGATCAGGGGCTGGGTGGATGGGGTGGCGGTGATGACGATGTCAGCTTGGCGCACGGCGTCTTCCAATTGCGACGCTTCGGCTGAGAGACCGCTCTCCTCCGTCACGCGGCGTGCGAAGGCTGCGGCGGCGGCCGGGGCTCGGCCCCAAACCAGCACCTGCTCGATCGGCCGCACCAACCTTGCGGCGAGGAAGTCCTGCCAGGCCTGCTTGCCGCAGCCGACTATCGCGAGCACCCGGCTGTCAGGCCGGGAAAGTTGCCGTATGGCGATGGCATCCAACGCGGCCGTGCGGATGGCCGACAGGTGCTTGGCCCCGATCGTCGCCATCGGGAACCCGGAATCCGGGTCCAGCAGGATAGTGGTTGAGCCGTGCGACGGATAGCCGCGGGATGGGTTGTCAGGGAAGTAGCAGCCAAGCTTGAAGCCAAATAGCCTCATGCTGCGGATGATGCAGCCCTTGGCGCCGAACGTGCTACCCGCGGTAAAGCCGGTGGTTATGGTCACCGGAAGGTGCTCGACATCGCCATTCTCAAATGCCGTGAAGACCGCCTCCATCAGCGGGATCGCGGCTTCGATTGAGACGACTGTCGAGGCGACTTTCTCGCTGATCAGATACATCGCCGCCCCGCTCTGTCATGCGTGTTGTGACTTAGCGGAACCATCAAGATGCCGCCAAGGCCGCTCATCAGCCGAACCGGCGTCCCTAGGCAATTTTCGGCCAGTGGCGGACAGGTCGCCGATGCTGCGGTAAGTGGATAGCGGCTACGCCGATAACCGCGCCCCGACCGATGTCGCCCCGGGGATTGAAGTGATCCTGGTCAACTACCCGCTTTGCTCGGACGTGCCGTTCGCGAGTCTGGTCACGTCGGCGCGGGCGAGCATCCGGGCAATCCTGGCGCGCACGGGCGATGCACCGCGCGGCCCGGTCGTCATTGCAGGCCATTCGGCTGGCGGCTACCTCGCGGCGGAACTGGCCCTGACGGATTGGCCTTGGCACGGCCTCCAGGCGCAATCGGCCGCCATGCATGCGGCCTTGGGGCGTGGCTGGCGCAGCCTCGGAGCTTCTGACCGTGCCCGGCGCGGACCACTACTCCGTGTTGCGCCAGTTCACACCGGCCACGCGGCGTTCGACGCGGCGATGGCCCTGTTCGCGGCGCGGCCGGCCATCTGCAAGCCGCCCAGTTCATTTCGTTCATCGTCCGCGCCGTCTCGGCCGGTCCGGGCGCCTCGCATCAGGATCCACGCATGACTGACAAGACGCGCATCGCCCATGTGTCGGGGCCGAGGGCGACCATCCAGAACACGCCGCCCCTGGTGACAGCCAACAAGGCGCGGGTGCGGCGGGGCCTGCCGCCGCGGCTGAACCCGGACGGGACGATGCCGGCGTTCGACGCCTTGCGTGCGCAACGGCTGGCGGCGCCCGTCAAGGTCTATGTCGAGCAGTTCTCGGCCCATCCGCTGGAGGCCGACGCGGCGGAGCTGTATGGGCCGCCGGATGGTTACCTCGGTGCGGACGGCGTGCTCCGCCCCGAGCGTGCCGCGGCGGAGGACAAGCCGGTCTATGAGGTCGAGCTTCGGCCGGAGGACGGGCTATATCCGCTGCCCTACATGGCAGTACAAGCCGATGGACAGGCCTGGGAGCAGGAATTGCGCCGCGCCGGGCGCCCCGGAGGCAAGGGCCCGGCAGGGCTTCTATCCGGACGGGTCGCGCAGCTTCGAGGAATTTGACCGCCTCAGCGTCGGTGAGGCCGGGGTCGCAGGAGCGATCTCCGCTGTGGCGACGGTCGATTTCTACCGGTCCTCCCCGCCGGGCGGGTACACCAGAGGCTTACCCGCCCCGTTGCGCACGGATGCCGGCGACGGCGATATTCTTCCGGAACGGCGCGGCCACGGATTTTTCCCCTATAGCCCATTCCATCTCGCAGCCCAGCCGCCGCGACCGATGCTGGCCGACATCGCCAACGACGTGCAGGCCATCGTGTCAAGCGGGCGCTATGACGGCGTGGTCTGGACCTGGGGCAGCCCGCAGATCGAGGAGAGCGCCTATTGGCTCAGCCTCATGATCGACACCACGCTGCCGCTCTGCGGCAATGCGGCCCAGCGGCGGCATGGCTCGATCAGCGATGATGGGCCCAAGAACATCGTCGACTCCATCGGCTTCATCCGGTCGAAGCTGTGGGCGGACGAGCATGGGCGGAACCGTTGCGGGGCGGTGCTGCTGCAAGACCAACAGATCTTTGCCGCCCGGGAGGTTGCCAAGGCCGACGCGCGCCCGGGTGGCTTCGTCGCGACAGGCGGTCACGGTGGGATATTGGGCCAGGTCAGCCATGTCGGCCGTTTCATGATGACCTACGTCCCCGCTTACAAGCACACATATCTTTCCGACGTAAACCTGACGCGGTTGCCGCACTCGGTGTACGCGGTGCGCAAGGGCAGCACAGGATTGGGCGTGATCGAGGTCGCCGTGAAGGATGCCGATGGCAAGCTGCTGCCGGACGCCATTCCCATTGTGTCGATCGTTAAGGACGGCAGCTATTCGAGCCCGGAGTTCGGCGACGACCCGGCCCTCGAACACGACCTGATCGCCTCCATCGAACACAAGCTCAGCCTCGGGCGGCTCGCCGGCTTCGTGCTCGAGGGCGTGGTGCCTATCGGCTCATCGCCGTCGCCGGGCCGGCAGGCGCTAATGATGCAGGCAAGCTTCAGCGGATTGCCGGTGGTCCGGGTCGGGCGCAACGCGCCGGAAGCGTTCACGGATCTGCACGACATCCTGATCGCCGGGTCCAACCTGACCAGCACGAAAGCAAGGCTGCTGCTGCTCGCCTGCCTGCTGAAGTTCGGCAGCCTACCGGTTGCGCACGACCCGCGCGTCCCGACGGCCGCGGAGCGCGAGGCGACGCGCAACGCCGTCGCGGCTTACCAAGTGATCTTTGACAGCCATTGAAAGGGCCGGGCGTGAAAATCGTGCGTCGGCCATGTCTGTGTCCCGGGTCCTCCGAGATGAGTTCGACGATGCTGGTGCCGGCGAACCCTGTTTCTGCCAGCGCAGTCCCGACCGCCGCGCAATCGATCGACGCCCGGCCCGGCGGCGCGTGGTCCCACCGCTCATGGCTGGCGTCCGACAAATGCACCTGCCGAAGCCAGCGCCCAGTGGTGCCGATCGCGCTGGCCTGGTCCTCGACGACGCCCTCGTCGGCACACCAGCACCGCAAGGCGGTCCGGGATGACGTTTCCATATCGGATGGCCACAGATGCGGCGGGATCGTCAGCACGTCGAAGCGTCCGTATCTCATCCGGCGCAGCGAAGCGCCGCTCGCTGTCGCCGGGCGCGTCCTTTCATGGCGTACGGCCCGCCGTGTCCCGGACCGGCAGCAGGAGCAGCACCGCCAGCGCCGGACCCACGGCTAGCGCCCAGATGGCGGCGCTGAACGACCCGGTGGCGCCATACACCGCACCCACCGCCAGCGGCACGATCATGCTGCCGAGTTGCCCGATCGCATTGCTGATCCCGAGCGCCGACCCGGCCAGCGCGCGGCCGGCGGTCTCCGCTACCATAACGTTGAGCATCGGGCTGTAGACGAACGCCGCCACGCCCAGCACCGGCGCGACCAGCCGAAACCCGCCCAGCGTCGTCATCTGCCCGAACAGCAGGAGGGTGGCGACGAACAGTACCAGGCACACCAGCGCCGGCAGCTTGCGCTTCGCACCCAGTCGGTCGGAGATAAAGCCGATTAATGGCTTGGCCACGATCGCCGCCACGCCGAACGATGCCACCACCAGGCCGGCATTCACCACGGACACGCCATGCCCCCGCACCATCAGCGCATTGGCCCAGAACGCGAACCCCCAAGTGCCCCACAGCGCGCCGAACCCGGCGAGGCTGAGCAGGACCAGGTTGCGGTCGCGCAGCAGCATGCGGATGTCTGGTCGGATCCCGGTAGGCAGGTCACTCCCGGCCGGCGCGTCGCGCAGCAGCAGGAAGCATGCGACCCCGGCCAGCGCCGTGAAGCCGCCCAGCACGCGGTAGACGTTCTGCCAGCCGATAGCCTCCATCAGCGTCGGCACGGCCGCGTTGGCGAACACCACGCCGAAGCTGGTCGCGGTCATGAAGATACCGGTGGCCAGACCGCGGTCGGTGCGGCGGAACCAGCTCAGCACCAGCTTCAGCCCGGCGGCGTAGTCCGCGCCGGCCAGCAACCCCATGCAGAGCTGGATAGCGATGCCCGCCGTGACAGATCCGGCCCCCCCGAACAGGAAGGTGAACGCCCCCATGGGGATCAGCGCGAACGAGATCAGCCGGCGCGGCCCGATCCAGTCCGCGACCACGCCGCCGGCGGCGTTAGACATGACGTATCCCGCCAGGAAGGCGGTGGCGAACACGCCCAGCGCCGCCACCGGCAGCCCGAAGCCGCCGCCCACGCTGGCCGCGACGTTGCTCCAGGCCTGGCGGTCCATGATGCTGATGACGTAGGCCGCCCAGGCGGTGCCCATGATCACCCAGCGATAAGGCGAGTAGGTGGTCGCCGTCGTGTCGACCGTGCTGGTAGTCATTGTCGCTCCCCTTGATCGCTGACCGGACTTCGCCGGCTCACACGTCCAATACCAGCACGTCCGACCGGACGCGGGAACAGCAGGCGGCGACCTGCCGGTTGGCCGCCTTCTCGGCGCCGGTCTACACCCGGTCCCGATGGTTAAGCACGCCGTCGGACTCTGGTGCATGGATGCAAATGGTCCCATCGAAATTCCCGCGTCGCCCTCTTCGCGATAGCCACTTCTTCCAGGCCAGCGTCAAGCGACAGTTGAAGCCACTGCTCGAACGGCCGGATTTTGAGCTGGCGCGTACACCACCTTGTCGTAAGCGTCCGATGGAGACCGCGGGATGACTGCTTGACGGTTCCTGCGGTTGTATCGGCTGACACCTCGATGTTCCAGGGCAGTAGCTCGGCGACGCGGTTGACCGGGTGATCGGCGATGCAGCCGATGACGTGGCGCAGGTAGGCTTTGGGGTCGAGGCCGTTCAGCTTGGCGGTCTGGATGAGGCTGTAGATGGCGGCGGCCCGCTCACCGCCCGCGTCCGATCCGGCGAATAGCCAGTTCTTCCTGCCCAGCGCCACGGGCCTGATCGCGCGCTCGACCGGGTTGTTGTCGATCGCGATGGTGCCGTCGTCCACGTAGCGGGTCAGCGCGGTCCAGCGTGACAGCGCGTAGCGGATCGCCCCTGCGACATCGCTGCGGCCGGGCACCTTGGTCAGGGTCATTTCCAACCAGGAGCGCCGGCCATCTAGCAACGGGGCTGCTTCGGCCTGGCGGGCATGGCGGCGCAGGTCGGGTGGCTTGCCGGTGATCGGCGCCTCGATGGCGTACAAGGCGGCGATGCGGGTCAGCGCCTCCTGCGCGATCGGCGAGCGGCCTGCGGCGTGGATATCGTGGAACTTGCGCCGCACGTGACCCTCCGTTGCTATTCCCCGTGCTTCGCACGCGGAACCTTGAGCAACTCCGCCCAGCACGCCGCCTCCGTGACACGACCGGTATCGTACAGCCCGTTAAACCCGGCATAGCCGTCAGCCTGCAACACGCCGCCAAACCCGGTCAGGTGCGCCCTGGGGTGCTCGCCTCGCGGTCGGCGGTGTAGGGGTAGCGCACGGCAGGTGCGGCCGCCCCAGCATAGGGCCGCTCGTCGCGCAGGTAGGCCCACAGCCGCCCTGTGCTGGTCTTGCCGGTTCCCGGGGCCAACACTGGCACCGGCGTGTCATCGGCATGCAGGCGGTCGCCAGCCATGACGTGGCGTTCCAGCGCGCCCACCAGCGGGCGGAGCAACGCGGCACTTTGTCCGACCCAGTCGGCCAGGGTGGAGCGCTCGAGCTCGACGCCCTCTCGCGCGTAGATCTCCGATTGGCGGTAAAGCGGCAGGTGGTCGCAGAACTTGCCACCAGCACGTGCGCCAGCAGGCCGGGTCCCGCGCGGCCGCGGCGGATCGGCAGGCTGGCGCAGGAGCCTGCGTGATGGTCTCGCACTAGCGACACGAGAACTTTGGCCGCACATGGCGCACCACTCGAAACGAGGCCGGGACATAATCCAGCACCTCCGTCACATCCTCGCCCAGGCGCCGCAGGGTGCCGCCACAGGCCGGGCACTCACAGGCGGTTGCGTGCTCGACCCCATGGCGCGGGCAAGTGCTCGGGCAACGGTCGACGCGTTGGTCTGGCATAACCGGGTGCGGCGGATGGTTCAGCGGCCGGGATGGCGGCCTCCTGCGCGCCCTGCTCCTCCTCCAAGTCCTCCAACGCCAGCTCCAACTGGGTGATCGCCGCATCCAGCTTCTCCGACGAACGGCCGAACTGCATGCGACGAAGCTTGGCCAGCTGTGCCCGGAGCTGCTCGATACGGGCTGCCTGGCCATCCAGCGTGGCCTGCTGGCGCAGGATCGTCGCCGCCTGCGACGCGATCAGCGCGCGCACCTCGTCTGGCAGGACGGACAGGTCGATGGCCACGCCGCATCATGCCGAGACAAGCCTGAAGAATACAGGCTGGGCGACGTGCTACCCGGATCGTGTCCCTACACGTGGTGTAGCAACGGCCTTGCTGAGCAGGGTTATCTGCTCGATCAGGCTGCCAGTGCTAGCATGCTGACGGTAAGATCATCGCTCAACGGTGCGATGGTTTCCAGGGTCATGTAGCGAGCGCGCTGAACGGCCCACTCGTCATTCTGCTCCAGCAGTAGGGCGCCGATCAGCCGTGTGACGGCCGCTTTGTTTGGAAGATGCCGACGACGTCACAGCGGCGTTTGATCTCGCCGTTCAGGCGCTCAAGAGGGTTCGTGCTGTGCAGCTTGGCCCGGTGTTGGGCTGGGAACCCCATGTAGGCCAGCACGTCGGCTTCGGCGTCGTCCATCAGCTTGGACAGCTTCGGCACCCGAGGCCGGGCCTGGTTGGCGACGTCGCGCCACTGCTTGCGGGCGGCCTCCGCATCGTCCTGGGCGAATGCCGTGCCGACCCGCAGGAACTCGACCCAGAATGGCTCGGCCTCGCTGTGGCCCACGGTCATGCCGAGCACCTCGCGCCTGCCGTCGGTGTTGGCGGCGACGGCGATGATGACGGCCACCGAGACGATCTGGTGATCGCGACGGACCTTCACGTAGGTGGCGTCCAGCCAGACGTAGGGCCAATCACCCTCGATCGGGCGGTCGAGGAAGGCATTCACACGCTCGTCGATCTCGCCGCAGAGCCGCGATACCTGGCTCTTGCTGATGCCCTCCATCCCCATGGCCTTGACCAGGTCATCGACGGAGCGGGTGGAGATGCCCTGGATGTAGGCCTCTTGGATGACAGCCGTCAGGGCTTTCTCCGCCATACGACGCGGCTCGAGGAAGGACGGAAAGTAGCTGCCGCGGCGCAGCTTGGGCGGAACCGGCTAAGGTTCCGCCTGCGAAGCAGGTGGAAAGCCGGTGGAGGGATCCGCAGCTCGACGGTGCCTGCCCTGGTCTCCCAGTCCCGCTCGCGGTAGCCGTTGCGCTGGTTCGTCCGCCCGGCGTTGCGCTCGCCCGGTGCAGCCCCGCAGGCCGCCTCGGTCTCCAGTTGCATGAGGCGCTCGGCAGCGAAGCCGATCATCTCGCGCAGGAATGTCGCATCGAAGCCTTTCTCCAGCAGCGCACGAAGGGCAATCTTGTCGTCGGTCATGTGTGGACGGCCCCTTTGCCGCAAGGGTAATTCGACATAGGCGACGACGGGTCGGGTGCTTCCATGTGTCCGGCCTGTTTGCACGGCACATGGCCGCTGGCCCTGATGAAGTCCGCGGATCGGATCCCAAATCATCGTGACGCGCTCTGAAGCGCTTGACCGACGGCAGGTTGTTCCCATCCCCAGTCTGACCGGTTCGTCATCAAATCTCATCACCCTAGGCACCGGCCTCGATGCGCGTGCGCTCGCGAGGCCGATCTCGTCTACGCAACCGCGGCAGATGCCTGGACTGTTGAGTTGTATTGAGATCTGACCCGGAGAGGGCCTGAGTTTTCATCGAGAAATGACCCGTGTCT
>CAXTJM010000003.1:0-235469 GCA_964244585.1 uncultured Acetobacteraceae bacterium
GACGCCGCCAACATATCCCTTCCTCAACAGATTTACTTGTCAATGAACAACTTCCAAACAGACTGCCGCCCGCGTAACGGGCTAAGCTGCCACCTGTTTGGCTGACGCACTTCCGGGTGCGAACCGAGGAAGCTAGTCGGACAACTTCGAAAACGCAAGAGGTGTTTCCGTCGTCGGTAGCACAGGATTTAGGCCGAGCACCGAGCCCGGTCAAGCGGTTCCAGCAGAGATTCTAAAATCGACGATGCCGCGGTCTGGGCCGCCCGCTATATAATCGTACCTGCAGACCGCGGCGAGGGTTCGAATGCGTCACTTCCCGATCTTCATGGACCTTCACGACCGCCGCGCCCTGGTTCTTGGCGATGGCGAGGCTGCGGACCGCAAGGCCGAGGCATTGCAGCGCTGCGGCGCAGCCGTGCTCCGGACCACGGCATTCGACCCGCGCCAATTGGACGGGTGTGCAATTGCGATCGCGGCCGAGGCATCGGAGCAAGACATCGTAGCCCTTGTGCAGGCAGCGGATGCGCGCGGCGTCCCGGTCAACGTCGTGGATCGACCTGGTCTCTGCAGCTTCATCACGCCCGCCATCGTGGATCGGTCTCCGCTCACCATCGCCATATCGTCGGGCGGAGCCGCCCCTGTCCTCGCCCGGCTTATCCGAGCCAAGATCGAAGCATTGATCCCGCCGGCGTTCGGCCGGCTCGCATCCCTGGCCGACGATTTCAAAGCCGAATTGCGCCGTCGCCTGCCCGACACCGCGCAGCGCCGCCGGGTGCTGGAGCGTGCCCTGGGGGGCCGCGTGGCCGATCTGGTGGCGATGGGGGCCGAGGACGCCGCACGCACGGAGATGGCCCGCCAGATCGCAGAGGGCGCGGAGCCAAGCGGCGTCGTCTACTTGGTGGGCGCCGGTCCGGGCGCTGCCGACCTGCTGACGATGCGAGCCCACCGGCTGCTCGGGGAAGCGGACGTCATCGTGCATGACCGCCTAATCGGGGATGACGTGCTTGATGTGGCCCGGCGCGACGCGGCACGCATCTATGTCGGCAAGGCCCGGGCGAACCATTGCCTGCCGCAAGAAGGCATCAATGACCTGCTCGTCCGGCTGGCCCGCGAGGGCCGCAAGGTCGTCAGGCTCAAAGGGGGCGACCCCTTCGTGTTCGGCCGCGGCGGGGAAGAGGCGGAAGCGCTCGCCGCCGCGGGGGTCGCCTTCGAAGTCGTCCCCGGCGTGACGGCAGCGCTGGCGTGCGCAGCGCAATCCGGCATTCCGCTCACCCATCGTGAGGCCACGCGTTCGGTCACGCTGGCGACGGGCCATACCAAGAATGGCCAGTTGGATCTCGATTTTGTCCAGCTTGCCCGGGGCGGCACGATCGCCGTGTACATGGGCATCGTGACGCTGCCGCTGCTGCGGGACGGCCTGTTCGAGGCCGGGCTGGACCCGGCAACCCCCGCAGCGCTGATCGAGCGGGGCGGCACGCGAGCGCAACGCGTGCTGACGGGCACCCTGGACAGCCTGGTCGACGACGCCGCGACCTGGTCGACGGGCGGCCCCACGCTGGTGATGATCGGCGCCGTCGTCGGACGCCGGGTCGCCACCGGCAACGCTGCCATGGCCGCAGCAATGTAGCCGCTATTGCGCGGTCCATCCCCCGTCGATGGAGATGGGGCTGCCCGTCATCGTCGATGCGGCGTCCGAGCAGAGGAACACCGTCAGCGCGCCGATCCCGTCCGGAGTGGAGAACGCGGCCATCGCCTGCTTGTCGGTCAGGAAGGTATGGGTGACTTCGGCGACGCTGCGCCCCTCGCGTTCCGCCCGGGAGTCGAGTTGCTTCTGCACCAGCGGGGTCAGCACCCAGCCGGGGCAGATCGCGTTGCAGGTGATCCCGTCATTGGCCAGCTCCAATGCGGTTACCTTGGTCAGGCCGACAATGCCGTGCTTGGCGGCGACGTAGGCGGATTTCTCTGGGCTTCCGACCAGGCCGTGTGCGGACGCGATGTTGACGATGCGCCCCCAGCCGCGCGACTTCATGCCGGGGATCGCCGCCTGCGTCGCGTGAAAGGCGCTCGACAGGTTGATCGCGATGATCGCGTCCCAACGCTCGGCGGGGAAGTCGGCAATCGAGGCGACGTGCTGGATGCCGGCATTGTTGACCAGGATGTCCACCCCACCCAGCTCCGTCGCGGCGCGGGCGACCATCGCGCCGACCGGTCCGGCCCGGCTGACGTCGGCGCCGTCATGCAGCACGCGTACGCCGTGCTCGGAGGCCAGTTCGGCACGCAGAGCCTCGATCGCGGCCGGGTCGCCGAGGCCGTTCATCATGATGTCCGCCCCGGCCGCCGCGAGAGCACGGGCGATGCCAAGGCCGATCCCGCTGGTCGATCCCGTGACCAGCGCCACTTTTCCTTGCAGGCTCATCCGCAGATCCCCCGGTGCGGCGGGATCATTGGCGGATCGCCCAGTTATGGCAAGGCGGCCAGCCCATGCTCAGATAGGCGGCGACGAACGGGAGAACGACATGGACGCCGGACAGCTACCGCTTGGCAGCTCACCACCCTGGCGGCCGGACCGATGCGATTGCATAGGGCTGCTGCTGCAAGGCGGCGGCGCCCTGGGTGCCTACCAGGCCGGCGTGTACCAGGCGCTGCACGAGGCCGGGCTGGAGCCGGACTGGATCGCCGGCGTGTCCATCGGCAGCGTGAACGCCGCCTTGATCGCGGGCAATCCGCCGGACCGCCGCCTGGAGGCACTAGAGGATTTCTGGCGCACCGTGACCTTGCGGCCGGTCTGGGGCTTCCTCCCCGATGGAGACGACCCCCGCAAGCTTCACAACCTGTGGTCCTCGTTCATGACGATGACGCTGGGGCAGCCGGGCCTGTTCGCCCCGAACCTGCTCTCCCCCTGGCTGCGGCCGCGCGGATCGACCGGGGCAACCGCGTACTATGACAGCGCCCCGATGCGCGACACCTTGCTGCGACTGGTGGATTTCGACCGGATCAACGCCGGCGCCATCCGTTTCGCCGTGGGCGCCGTCAACGTGTCGACGGGCAACTTCGCCTATTTCGACACGGCACACACCACGATCCTGCCGGAGCATGTCATGGCCAGCGGCGCGTTGCCCCCGGCCTTGCCGATGACGACGATTGCCGGGGAGCATTTCTGGGATGGCGGCATCGTCTCGAACACCCCGTTACAGCACTTGCTGGACCATATCGACGCGGAGAACGCGCTCGTCTTCCAGGTGGACCTGTTCAGTGCCCGCGGACCGGTCCCGCGGGACATGGCGGAGGCGCTCGGCCGGGCGAAAGACATCCAATACTCGTCGCGCACCCGGCTGACAACGGACTACTACCGCCAGGCCCACGCCCAGCGCATCCAGATCAAGCGGCTGCTGGAAAGACTGCCCGACGATCAACTCTCGGATGAAGAGCGGGCCTTGAAACGCCGCCTGGTCGCCTTGCCGGCGATCAACATCCTGCAACTGGTCTACCAGCAGGCGGCCCACGAAGGCCAGGCGAAGGATTACGACTTCAGCAAGTCCTCCATGCGGGACCACTGGGCCGCCGGGTTGCGGGACACCCGGGCGACGCTGGCCCGGCGCGACTGGCTGGACATGCCGGCCGAGGAGCATGGGATCGTCACGCACGACATCCATCGCTCGCGTGGCTGAGGCGCGCGCAACGACCGCCCACGTTGCGCGTTGACGGGCACAACCGACAAGCTAGGAGAGTTTGATGGCGAAAGAGAAGCCGATGCCGGCCGAGCAGATGCAGGGCGGCGTGCACATGCACAACACCAAGAACAACCAGAATGCCAAGGCAGTCTCGATCGAGCTGCTACAGGCTCGCCTCGCTGACTCGATCGACATGGCGTTGATCACCAAGCAGGCGCATTGGAACCTGAAGGGTCCGCAATTCATCGGCGTTCACCTGATGCTCGACAAGTTTCGCGACGAGCAGGACGAGTTCGTGGACACGATGGCCGAGCGCATCACTCAACTCGGCGGAACGGCTCGCGGCACCGTGCAGGAGGTCGGCAAGAAGACGGCGCTGGCGCCCTACCCGATCGATATCTACCAGGTCAGCGACCATATCCACGCGTTGATCGACCGCTATGCGATGGTGGCTAACGCCGTCCGCGCCAGTATCGACGAGGTGGATGAGGCAGGCGATCCGGACACCGCGGATATCTTCACCGAGGTCTCGCGCGGCATCGACAAGCAACTCTGGTTCCTGGAAGCGCACACGCAGGAACAGTCGCCCAGCGCGAGCTTCCCGACCGACCAGTAGACCTTGCGTTCCCGTCCCCCGCGCGCCTAGCGTGCGGGGGAGACACGGGAACACAGCATGAACGACCTCTTCGGCTCCGCCAAGGCCGGGCGTGGGCAGAATGACTACTCCGCCAAGGATATTGAGGTCCTGGAGGGCCTGGAACCGGTGCGACGCCGACCCGGCATGTATATTGGTGGCACGGACGATAACGCGCTGCATCATCTAGCGGCCGAGATCCTCGACAACTCCATGGACGAGGCAGTGGCGGGACACGCCACATCGATCGAATTCTCACTGCAGACGGGAAATTGGTTGAGCGTCCGGGACAATGGACGCGGCATTCCCGTGGATCCACATCCCAAGTTCAAGTCGCTGAGCGCGTTGCAGGTAATCCTCACCACGCTGCACTCCGGCGGCAAGTTCGGCGGCGACGCGTATGCCACCTCCGGCGGATTGCACGGCGTGGGCAGTTCCGTCGTCAACGCCTTGAGCGAATCGTTGGAAGTGGAAGTGGCGCGGGACCGCACGTTGTGGCGCCAGGGCTATGCCCGCGGCAAGCCGGTGACGAAACTTGTGAATGCCGGCGCGGTGCAGAACCGTCGCGGCACCACCATCCGCTTCAAACCGGATCCCGAGATCTTCGGCGCGCTGCAGTTCAGTCCGCTGCGACTCTATCGGCTGTGCCGATCCAAGGCCTACCTATTCCGCGGCGTGCAGATCCGCTGGTCCTGCGACCCGGCCCTGCTGAAGGGGCGGGACGACGTCCCTGCTGAGGCATTGCTGCATTTTCCCGGCGGCCTGCGCGACAGCCTGGCAGAGGAGATCGGCGACACGGTAATGGCCGTGCCGGAGATCTGGCACGGCGAGGCCGAATTGCCCGTGCGGGATGACGGTCGGTCGGGCGGCCGGGCGGAATGGGCAGTGGCTTGGTTGGAGCGCGGCGACGGCTTCCTGCACTCGTATTGCAACACGGTGCCGACGCCCCTGGGGGGCACGCACGAGGCGGGATTTCGCGCCGCCCTGCTGAAGGGTGTGCGGGCCTGGGGCGAACACCGCAACAACCGGCGGGCGGCCCAGGTCGTCGGCGAGGACGTCACCGGCAGCATGGCGGGCAAGCTCTCCGCCTTCGTGCGCGACCCGCAATTCCAGGGCCAGACCAAGGAGAAGCTGACCAGCGGCGACGCCACCCGGCTGGTCGAGACCGCCATGCGGGACCGGTTCGATCATTGGTTGGCCGGCAATCCCCAACAAGCCGACAACCTGCTGACGGCGTTGATCGAGCGGGCGGAAGAACGGCTGCGGCGGCGCGAGAACAAGGACGTCGCCCGCAAGACTGCCACCAAGCGGCTGCGCCTGCCGGGCAAGCTGGCGGACTGCACCAGCGAGATCATGGCCGAGACGGAGCTGTTCCTGGTGGAGGGCGACAGCGCGGGCGGCTCGGCGAAGCAGGCGCGGCGGCGCGAGACGCAGGCGGTGCTGCCGCTACGTGGCAAAATCCTCAACGTGGCGAGCGCCACGGTCGACAAGCTGCGACAGAACCAGGAGTTGCGCGACCTGATCGAGGCGCTGGGCTGCGGCGTCGGCGACCGGTTCGACATCAAGAAGCTGCGGTATGGCCGCATCGTCATCATGACGGATGCCGACGTGGACGGCGCGCATATCGCCAGCCTGCTGATGACGTTTTTCTACCGCGAGCTGCCGGAACTGATGCGGGAGGGCCACGTGTATCTCGCGCAGCCGCCGCTGTTCCGCATGACGCAGGGTGCCCGCTCCGTCTACGCGATGAACGACGTGGATCGGGAGCGGCTGGCCAAGACGTTCAAATCCGGGTCGAAGATCGAGGTCAGCCGGTTCAAGGGGCTGGGCGAGATGCCGCCCGCGGCGTTGCGGGAGACGACGATGGATCCTGGCAAGCGCACGCTGCTGAAAGTCGTGGCGTCAGCGGAGCGTCGGGCCGAGACGAGCGAGCTGGTGGAGAGCCTGATGGGCCGCAAGCCGGAATTACGCTTCCGGTTCATACAGGAGCACGCGAAGACCTTGGCGGTCGAAGAGGTCGACGTCTAACCCGCTGTCCTCGACTCCCTTTGAGAGGCCGTGTGACAGGGCTTCGCCCACCCAACCCTCTCCAGGACGGAATGGGCCTTGGCCAGGCAGGGCTTCTTGGATCAGACCGTGCGCAGCACCGCACGGACCGCTTCCAGCGCGTCATCCGCGCGCTCTGCGTCCGGGCCGCCCGCCTGCGCCATGTCCGGCCGGCCGCCGCCGCCCTTGCCGCCGACGGCCGCGCTCGCCGCCCGCACCAAATCCACCGCGCTGACCCGCTTCACCAGGTCCGGCGACACGCCCACCGCGACGCTGGCCTTGCCATCCGCCGTGGACACCAGCGCCACGACCCCGCTGCCGACCTGTTCCGCGATCGCGTCCACCAGGCTGCGGAGCTCCTTGCCCGGCACCTCGCCCACGTTGCGCGCTGCCAGAGGAATGCCGCCGATCTCCTCCAGCTCCGGCGCACCGCTGCCGGTCGCCAGCTTGCGCTGCAGCTCGCTCACCTGCTTTTCCAGGCGTTTGCGGTCTTCGATCAGGGTCGTCACGCGGGCGCCGAGTTCCGCCGGGTTGGCCTTCAGCAACCCGGCCAGCTCCTCCACCCGGCGTTCGGACTCCGCCACTTGCAGCAAGGCGGCCTCGCCGGTCACCGCCTCGATCCGGCGCACGCCGGCGCTCACGGCGCCCTCGCCCAGCAGGCGGAACAATCCGATGTCGCCCGTGCGCCGCACATGGGTGCCGCCGCACAGCTCGATCGAATAGGCAGGACGGCCGTCGCTGCCGTCCCCCATGGCGACGACGCGCACCTCGTCACCGTATTTCTCGCCGAACAGCGCCATGGCGCCCTCCGCCACGGCCGCGTCCGGCGTCATCAGCCGGGTGGTGACGGCGGCGTTCTCGCGGATGCGGGCGTTCACCTCCGCCTCCACCGCCTTCAGATCCGCCTTGGCGATCGGCGTCGGCTGGCTCACGTCGAAGCGCAGGCGGTCCGGCGCATTGAGGCTGCCCTTCTGCGCGACATGCGTGCCCAGCCGGCGGCGCAACGCCTCGTGCAGCAGATGCGTGGCGCTGTGATGCGCCCGGATCGCTGCCCGGCGGACATGGTCCAGCTCCGCCACCACGGCCGTTCCCACCGTCACTTCGCCAGCCTCGACCACGCCGATATGAGCGAACACGTCGCCTGCCCGCTTCTGCGTGTCCGTCACAGCGATGCGCAGGCCACCCGGCCCGGTGATGGTGCCGGCGTCGCCGACCTGGCCACCGCTTTCCGCGTAGAACGGCGTCTGGTTCAGCAGCACCGCCACCTTGTCGCCGGTCTCGGCGCGCTGCACCGCCATGCCGCCGATCACCAACGCGGTCACCTGCGCCTCCGCCTTCTCGGTGCTGTAGCCCTGGAACTCGGTGGCGCCCACCGCCTCGCGCTGTTCGAACCACACACGCTCGGCCGCCGCGTCGCCGGTGCCGGCCCAGGCGGCGCGGGCGCGCGTGCGCTGCTCCGCCATGGCCGTGTCGAAACCGGAGACGTCCACGGCGCGGCCCTGCTCCCGCAGCGCATCCTGCGTCAGGTCCAGCGGGAAGCCGTACGTGTCGTACAGGCGGAACGCCACGTCGCCGGGCAGCGCCTGCGCCTCCCCCAGCTTGGTGACCTCGTCGGCCAGCAAATGCAGCCCGCGCTCCAGCATCGCCTTGAACCGGGTCTCCTCCAGCCGCAGCGTCTCGACGATCAGCGCCTCCGCCGCCGGCAGCTCCGGATAGGCCGCGCCCATCTGCCGCACCAGCACGGGCACCAGCCGCCACATGGTCGGCTCCCGCGCGCCCATCATGTGCAGGTGGCGCATGGCCCGGCGCATGATCCGGCGCAGCACGTAGCCGCGGCCTTCGTTGGACGGCAGCACCCCCTCCGCGATCAGGAACGAGGTGGAACGGAGGTGGTCCGCCACCACCCGGTGGCTGGCGCGAAACGGCCCGTCCGGCTCCTGCCCGGTGGCGTCCGCGCTGGCCAGGATCAGGGCACGGAAGGTGTCGGTGTCGTAGTTGTCGTGCACTCCTTGCAGGATGGCGGCGAAGCGCTCCATCCCCATGCCGGTGTCGATGGACGGCCGCGGCAGCGGCGCGCGCACGCCGGGCGGCCCCTCCTCGAACTGCATGAACACCAGGTTCCAGATTTCGATGAACCGGTCGCCATCCTCGTCCGGGCTGCCGGGCGGCCCGCCGGGAATGCCCTCGCCATGGTCGTAGAAGATCTCGGAGCAGGGGCCGCACGGGCCGGTATCCCCCATGCGCCAGAAATTGTCCGAGGTCGGGATGCGGATGATGCGGTCCTCGCCCAGCCCGGCGATGCGCTTCCACAGCTCGGCCGCCTCGTCGTCCTCCGAATAGACGGTGACGAGCAGCTTTTCCTTGGGCAGGGCAAAATCCCGCGTCAGCAGGGTCCAGGCATGCTCGATCGCCAGCGGCTTGAAATAGTCGCCGAACGAAAAATTGCCCAGCATCTCGAAAAAGGTGTGGTGCCGGGCGGTATAGCCGACATTGTCCAGGTCGTTGTGCTTGCCGCCCGCCCGCACACATTTCTGCGCGGTGGTGGCACGGGAATACGGCCGCTTTTCCGCCCCGGTGAACACGTTCTTGAACTGCACCATGCCGCTGTTGGTGAACAGCAGGGTTGGGTCGTTGCGCGGGACCAGCGGGGAGGACGGCACGGCAGTGTGGCCGTTCCGGGTGAAGAAATCGAGGAACGTGGCGCGGATGTCGTTGCTGCTGGGCATGATGGGCCGGGATACCGCAGGCCACGCGGTTGGACCAGGGGCAGTCGTGTTTGCGTTGTCCGGCGAAGGCGGGTGGCATAATCTCGGCATGGGCGATGCACCCGCCGATGAGACGCTTGCATAGAGCAGTGCTCGAGAGTCATGGAAGCCTTGCCGTGCCGCGGCAGGATCGCCAGCTCCCTCGATCATGCGTTCGACGAAGACGGCGGCCATCGAGGTCTCCAGGGGTTGCAGGCAGGCCGATCGCCCTTGCCCTGCCCTACCCGCATGCGCCATTTTGCCGGCAGATGCCCTCCGCCCGCCGCCGCGCTCCAGCCCCTTCGCCCCCGGCGGCCGACATGCCGACGACGCTCACCACCGAGCGCCTTCTGCTCCGGCCGCCCGGTGCCGACGATGCGGAACAGCTCCATCGCCTGGTGAATGACTGGGCGGTGGTGCGCATGCTGTCGCGCCTGCCCTTCCCCTACCCGCGCACGCTGACCGACGAGTGGATCGCCTCCACCGCGGAGCAGCGCACCAAGGGACGCGCCTACCACCTGGTCATCGTCGGGCAAGAGGACGGCAAGGAGCTGGTGATCGGCTGCATCGGCCTGCGCCTGGACAAGACGCCCAATGTCGGCAATCTCGGCTATTGGGTCGGCCGGCACTACTGGGGTCACGGCGTCGCCACCGAGGCGGTGGGGCGGGTGGCGCGCTGGGCGCTGGCCAACCTGCCCATCGACCGGATCGAGGCGCATGTCGCCGAGGACAATCCGGCCTCCTCCGCGGTGCTGCGCCGGATAGGGCTGCGGGAGGTCGGACATGGGCGGGAGGCCTTCCTGGCCCGCGGCGGCGACCACCCGGTGATCCGGTTCGAGGCCACGCGCGACGACGTGTTCGGCGCGGTGGAGACGCCTGCCGCCACCCACGAGGCCGCCCTGGGCAAGCCGCTGCTGCTGGTGGCCGCCTGCGCGTTGATCGACGTGGACAACCGGGTGCTGCTGGCCCGCCGGCCGGAAGGCAAGAAGATGGCCGGGCTGTGGGAATTCCCCGGCGGCAAGCTCAACCCCGGCGAAACGCCGGAACAGGCGCTGATCCGCGAGCTGAAGGAGGAGCTGGGCATCGACGTGGCGGAAGCGTGCCTGGCCCCGTTCGCCTTCGCCTCGCATGATTACGAGCGCTTCCACCTGCTGATGCCGCTGTTCCTCTGCCGCCGCTGGGGCGGCATGCCGGCCGGGCTGGAGGGCCAGGCGCTGGCCTGGGTGCGGCCCAACAAGCTGACCGAGTACGACATGCCCCCGGCCGACAAGCCGCTCATTCCGCTGTTGAGGGATTTCCTGTGAGCAACCCCACCGCCTGCCTGCTCGTCATCGGCAACGAGGTGCTGTCCGGCCGCACGCAGGACGCCAACATCAAGTTCCTCGCCACCCGCCTGGGCGCGATCGGCATTCCGCTGCGCGAGGTGCGGGTGATTCCGGATGTGCCGGCCACCATCATCGGCACGGTGAACGAGGTGCGCGCGCGCTTCGACCACGTGTTCACCACCGGCGGCATCGGGCCGACCCATGACGACATCACCAGCGAGTGCATTTCCGCTGCCTTCGGCGTCCCGTGGGAGCCGCATGCGGAGGCATGGGCGCGGATGGAACGCCACTACAAGCCCGGCGAGTTCAATGCCGCCCGGCAGCGCATGGCCACCATGCCGCGCGGGGCGGCGCTGATCGACAATGCGATCTCGATCGCGCCGGGCTTCACCATCGGCAACGTCCACGTCATGGCGGGCGTGCCGCGCATCATGCAATCCATGTTCGAAGCCCTGGCGCCGTCCCTGGCCGGCGGGCCGCCTATCGTCTCCCGTGCGGTCTACGCGATCGGGCTGCTGGAGGGGCGCGTCGCGGACGGGCTGCGGGCCGTGCAGGACCGGCATCCGGCGCTCGATCTCGGCTCCTACCCGTTCTACCGCGACACCGGCAACGGCGTGGCGCTGGTCGCCAAGGGACCGGACGCGGCGGAGGCGGAGGCGGCGATCGCCGAGGTCACGGCGCTGATCATCGGCATGGACCTGGCGCCGGTGCAGGGTGAGCCGCCGGCCTGACCGGGGTCACCTGGTCGCGGAAGCGGGCGTCGCGCACGGTGAAGTATTGCGCACCATGGTCGAACCCCGCCTCGCCCATGGCGGTGGCGGCCCGCCGGCTGACATCCGGCCGCCGGGACCGCGGCCCTTGTCGAACAGCATCGCCGCCTGACCTGCCGCCCGAAGACCCGCGGCACAAGCCAGCCCAGCCAAGCCCGCGCCGATGACCGCGATCCGCATTCCCGTTCCCCCGCCGCTCGTCCAGCACGGACATGGTCCCGGTGGCCGGTGCGAGGCAACCCGCCTGGCTCCCGGCCACTTGAACGACCGGCAAGCCCGGAGCGGTCGATGGCATTCATGAAGGCGGCAACCCTGTCCACCCTGGCCGACGGCATGACCGCCGTCGCACCGGGTGACACCAAGCTGCTGCTGGTGCGCGACGGCGACGACCTGCGCGCCCTGGAAGGCACCTGCCCCCACGCCAAGGCGCCGCTGGAGCAGGGTGCGCTGTGCGGCGGACGCATCATCTGCCCATGGCACATGGGTGCCTTCGACGCCCGCACCGGCGCCTTGCTGGAGCCCGTGGCCATGCGCTCCCTGCACCGGCATGCCGTTCGGCTGGAGGGCGACGACGTGCTGGTGGATACCGACCCGATGCCGGAGCCTGCCCCGGCCCGGCAGCGGGACGGACGCGTCTTCGTGATCGCGGGCACCGGGGCGGCCGGCGCCATGGCAGCGATCACGCTGCGGCAGGGCGGCTTCACCGGCCGCATCCGGATGATCGGCCCGGATGGCGCAGAGCCGCTGGACCGCACGCAGCTCAGCAAGATGGCCATCGCCTCCGCCGAGTTCGACCGCGGCACGCTGCCGCTGCTGGACGCGGACACCCTAGCCCGGCTGTCGCTGGAGCGGACCCAGGCGGCCGTGACCGCGATCGACCCGGCTGCGTGCACGATGACCCTCTCGGACGGCGAGATCGTGGCCTACGACGCCGCGCTGCTCGCCACCGGCGCCGCCCCCAAGCCTTCGCCCTTCCCCGGACCGGGCCAGGTGCTGACGTTGCGCAGCCTCGGCGACGTCGATGCGATCCTTCGCCACGTCACGCCCGGCACGCCCGCGGTGGTGATCGGCACCAGCTTCATCGGCATGGAGGCCGCCTCCGCCCTCGCCGAGCGCAAGATGGCGGTCACGGTGGTGGGCGAAGCGGCACTGCCCTTCGCCCCCCTGTTCGGCGACCGGGTCGGCGCGGCGATCCGCAGCCTGCACGAAGGCAAGGGCGTGGCCCTCCGCCTCGGCGCGCGGGTGGAACGGGTGGACCAGGACGCCGTGACGTTGGCGGGTGGGGAGCGCCTGCCCGCCACCCTCGTCCTGGCGGGCCTGGGCGTGGCTCCGGTACTGGGCTACGCAGCCGGCCTGCCGAAGGCGGAGGATGGCGGCCTGGTCGCCGACGCCTCCCTCAAGGTGGCGGACGGCCTTTGGGCGGCGGGCGACATCGTCTCCCCCTCCGGCTGGCCCCGCATCGAGCATTGGCGGCTGGCGCAGCAGCATGGGCGCATTGCCGCGATGGGCATGCTGGGAGAGGCGGCCTCGTACGAGGGTGTGCCGTTCTTCTGGAGCGCGCAGGGCGGCAAACGCCTGCAATCGCTTGGCCACGCCGCCGATTGGGACGAGGTCGTGCATGACGGCGACGTCGAGGCGTTCGACTTCACGGCCTGGTACGTGAAGGACGGCCATGTCGCCGCGGTGCTCATCTGCGGCAGGGACCGGGCGGCGGCGATCCTGTCCGACGCCATGCGCCACCCGCTCACCCTGGCGGAGGCCCGCGCCGCGGTCACCGGTCCTCGTGCGTGATCCGTTCGGACAGATGTGCGGCAACGATGCCGAAGACGCGGACGGTCGCCTCGTTGACCACCGTACGGCCATCCGGCTGCAGATACAGCCATTGTTCCATCTCGCCCCCGAACGGCCGCTGCATCGGATAGGTGAGGTGGAACAGGTTGCCGTAGGCTTCGCCCGTCACCGGGCCGGCCGCGTCGGTCAACGTCGCGGCATAATGGTTGGCATCCACCGCCCGCATCACCCAGCTTCGCGTCTCTGACGCACTCCGCTCGAAGGTGACGGTCTGATCCAGGCGGAAGCTGCCGTCGGGCAACCCAGTCCCGGTCCCTTTGACCGTGAAACGCTGCGTCGGAGCGCCGGAGCGATCCTCCAGCACGCCGGTCGAACGGGTCTCGCCGGCAAAGAACCGCTCGGGCCGCATCTCCGGGGTCTGCCCGTCGAACGCGATGGGCTGAAGTGCCGTCGCGCAGCCGTACAGCGCCAGGGCCACGATCGCCAGGGGCAGGGCTGGTCTTTGCATGGACCTAAGACTCCGGATGGCAGGTGAGCCGCCACGTCGCGCCCTGCTTGCGTCCTGCCGGTTCGCACCGCAAGCTTTGGGCCACAGTGATCGCCAGCGGGCCGGAGGGGGACGGGATTGAAGATATGCGTCTTTGGCGCCGGGGCGATCGGCGGCTTCATCGCAGGCTACCTGGCACGGGCTGGCGTGGACGTGTCCGTCGTGGCGCGGGGCGCGCATCTGCGGGCGATCCAGGCCAACGGCCTCACGGTGGCGGCGCCGGACGAGCGCTTCACCGTGGCGGTCCGGGCCAGCGACGATCCGGCCCATCTCGGCGTACAGGACGGGGTGTTGGTGGCGGTGAAAGCCCCGTCTTTGCCGCAGGTCGCAGGCACCATCGCGCCGCTGCTGCGCGAGGATACCCCGGTGGCGTTCCTGACCAACGGCATTCCCTGGTGGTATTTCCACGGCCATGGTGGCGCCATGGACGGGCAGCGCCTGACGCTGCTGGACCCGGACGACGCGATCTGGAGGGCGGTCGGGCCGCGCCGCACCGTCGGCGCCATCGCCTGGCCGGCGAGTTCTGTGCCGGAGCCCGGCGTCATCCGGGTGATGAGCCCGAAATCCCGCGCCACGGTGCTGGGGGCACCGGACGGGAGCACCACGCCGGGCATCCTCGCGTTGGAACAGGCCTTCCTCGCCGCCGGCCTCCCGGTCGGCGTGGAGACGCAGATCCGCGACCGTATCTGGGAGAAGCTCGCCTTCAACCTCAGCGCCGGGCCGATGTGCGTGCTGACGGAGACGCCGGTGCGGGCGACCCATGAGGAGGCGGCGCTGGTCGCCGCGTCCCGCCGGGTGCTGGCCGAGGTGACGGCCCTGATTGCCGCACTGGGCCGCCGCACCGTGTTGGACGTGGAGCACATCGTCTCGATCAACACGTCGCTCGGCCACCGCCCCAGCATCCTGCAGGACTGGACGGCAGGACGTGCCATGGAGATCGATGCCCTGTATAACGTGCCGCTCGAACTGGCCAGGCGGACCGGCACGTCGATGCCGACCTTGGAGCTGTTCGCCGCGCTGATCCGGGTCAAGGCCAAGGGCCGGCCTACGTAGGCCGGCCCTTGATCGGTGGACGGTTCAGCCTTCGCTGGACTGCGACGCGCCCAGGGCGACGAAGGCCTGGTGCCCGTCGCGCAGCACACGCAGCGCCACGGCCGAGCCGGCTGCCTTGGTGCCCTCCCGCAGCGCCGTCACGGCCTGCTGCGGGCTGGTGACCGCCTGGGTGCCGACGGATTCCAGCACGTCGCCGGGCTGCAATCCGGCGGCCTGTGCCGGGCTGCCCTGCTTCACGCTGGCAATCACCACGCCGCGCTGCCCCTCGGGCAGGTTCAGGCTCTCGCGGGTCTGCTGGTCAAGCGGCGCCAGCGCCAGGCCCAGCCTGGCGCCATGATCCGCCTCCCCGTTGGCCTGCTGCGTGCCGTCCGCGTCGCGTAGCGCGGCGACCGTCACCGCCAGGGTCTTGTCCTGCCCCTCCCGCCGCACCGTCAGGTTCTCCGCCGTGCCCGAGTGGATGTCGGCCACGATGCGGGCCAAGTCGCGCGGGTCCTTGACCGCCTGCGTGCCCACCTGCGTGATCACGTCGCCGGGCTGGACACCGGCAGTGGCCGCCGGGCTGTCCTTCTGCACCTCGGCGACTAGCGCGCCAGCCGGCGCCGACATGTGCAGTGCGTTCGCCATGGTGGGCGAAACGGCTTGCGCGCTCACGCCGAGGTAGCCGCGCTCGACCTTGCCGTTGGCCTCCAACTGACTGACGACCTGCTTGACGATGCTGGCGGGAATGGCGAAGCCGATGCCTACGCTGCCGCCGGACGGCGAGTAGATCGCGGTGTTCACGCCGATCACGGTGCCGTCCTGGGCGAATAGCGGCCCGCCGGAGTTGCCGCGGTTGATCGGCGCGTCGATCTGCAGGAAGTCGTCATACGGACCCTCGCCGATCTGGCGGCCGCGGGCCGACAGGATGCCTGCCGTCACCGTCCCGCCCAGGCCGAACGGGTTGCCCACCGCGACCACCCAGTCACCCACGCGCGTCGCATCGGAATCGCCCAGTGCCAGATGCGGCAGCGGCGTGTCGGACTTCACCTGCAGCACGGCCAGGTCGGTCTTCGGATCCACGCCGACCACCTTGGCCGCCATCTTGCGCCCGTCGGCGAGGGTCACCTGGATGTCGGAGGCGTTTTTGACCACGTGATCATTGGTCACGATGTGACCCTGCGCATCGACGATGAAGCCGGAACCGAGTGCGTGCACCAACTGGGCCGGGCCCTGCTGGTGCTGGCCAAAGAAATGATCGAACATCCGGTCCTGCGGCGAGCCGGACGGGAACGGCGAGTCCTGGTCGTCGCTGGCCTGCTCGCGCATCGTGGAGCTGATGGTGACGACGGCGGGGCTCACCCGCTGCACGAGGTCGGCGAAGCCCGGCAGCGCCTGCGCGGCGGGACGGCCGACATCGATCGGGGCGGTATGCTCGACGGGAGTCTGCGCGAAGGCCGGGGCGACCTGCCAGCCGACCACGCCGGACATGGCGGTGGCAGCCAGCAGGGCGGCGGCGAAGGCAGGACGGCGAAAGCGGGAGTTGAGCTTCATGGTTGATCCTCGGTGCCGGCACGTGCCGCCGTGATGGCGGCTGGCGTGACCGTCATTTGCACCTCCATCGATGGAGGATCGCCCGGCGCCATCGTGACGATCGCGTCAGAATTGAGAATCAGGCCGACGCGGCTGACAGATCGATGCGGACCTCCAGCCCGCCGCCGTCCGGCCGAGCCGCAGCCAGTTGCAGCGTGCCGCCATGGGCCTGCACGGCGGCCTTGACGAGCGCCAGGCCCAGCCCGGTGCCGAGGGTGCTCCGGCTGCGATCCAGCCGGCCGAAGCGCCGCAGCACCACCTCGTGGTCCGCGTCCGGCACGCCGGGTCCCTCATCGGCCACCACCAGCACCGGGCCCTGCCGCAGGGCCACGGTGATGGCGCCGGCGCCATGGGTGAGCGCGTTGTCGAGCAGGTTGGCCAGCATGCGCTGCAACAGCGCCGGGTCGCCGCGCAGGTGCAGGGCGGGCGGGACATCGATCATGAACCGCCGCCCCGCCTCCTCCGCCACTGCGGCATAGGCGTCCGCGACGGCCGTCACGAGTGCGGACAGGTCGATATTCTGCCGGCTGCCGGCGTTCGCCTCGGCCCGCGCGATCCGCAACAGCGCCGCGAAGGTCTCCAGCACGGTGTCCAGCTCGGCGATCGCCGGCACCAGCACCGGCTGCGTGCCAGCATCCGGCAGCGCGCCCTCCAGCATCTGGCGCAAGCGCTGCAGCGGGCCGCGCAGATCATGGGCGATGTCGTCGGTCACCTGGCGCTGCGCCGCCATCAGCGCCTCGATCCGCTCGAGCATGCCGTTCACGGTCTCCACCAGGCGGTCGAACTCGTCGCCGCGGCCGGATTGCGGCAGCCGGTGCGACAGGTCGCCCGCGGTGACCAGGCGCGCCACGTCGGACACCGAAGCCAGCCGGCGCTCCAACGCCCGCGCGCCGACGAAGCCGAGCAGCAGCGCCAGCCCGCCAGCCCCCAGCGCGGCGATCAACGGAGTCCACGCGAGCGCCCGTGCGGCATCCTCCGCGGCGGATAGCCGCGCCGCGACGATCAGGTTGATGCCCCCCGGCAGCAAGGCCCCCAGCGCCCGCAGCGTCGGCTCACCCGGCGCGCGCAGCGTGGCGAACCCGCCCAAGGCGGCCGGTGCGCCCGGGATGCGGCCGGCCAGGGTCTGGCCATCGGCGGTCTGGACCAGGATCAGCAACAGAGCGTCCCGCCGCACCGAAATCCGCGCGGCTTCCAGCAGGGCGCCCGAGCCGATCGCCTGGTAGTCGCGGATCAGGCCCTCCGCCTCGCCGGCCAGCACCAGGTCAAGCTCCTGCCGCAGGGCGATCTCGGCGCGCAACCAGCCCCAGCTGGCACCCAGCAGCGACAGCAGCAATGCCGCCGCAGCCATCCCAAGCGCGGTGCGAAGGGCGAAGCTGCGCAGCAAGTGCCGCGCCGGGTCAGGCCGGGCCGGGCCGGGCATCGAGCACGTAGCCAGCGCCGCGAACGGTGCGGATCAGCACCTGTCCGCCCGCCCCTTCCAGCTTGCGGCGCAGCCGGCTGACATGGACATCGACCACGTTCGTCGTCGGATCGAAGGCGAAATCCCACACCCGTTCAAGCAGCATCGTGCGTGTCAGCACCTGCCCCGGGTGGCGCATCATGTATTCCAGCAGACGCCACTCCGTCGGCAACAGGTCGATCACGGCACCATCGCGGCTGACGGTGCGGCGGAGCAGGTCCATGCGCAGCCCGCCAACCTCCAAGCCGGTCTGTTCCGCCTCCGCCGGCGTCCCACGACGCGCCAAGGCCCGCAGCCTGGCATAGAGTTCCGAAAAGGCGAACGGCTTTGCCAGGTAGTCATCGGCCCCGGCATCCAGCCCTTCCACCCGGCGCTCGACTTCTCCGAGTGCCGTCAGGACCAGCACGGGCGTCGCCACCGAGGAGGCACGCAGCGTGCGGATGATGGCCAACCCGTCCGGCCCGGGCAGCATCCGGTCGGTGACGATCACGTCGAACGAAGCCGACATTGCCAGGAAGAGGCCGTCCTTGCCATTGCGGGCGATGTCCGCGGCATGACCCTCCTGCGCCAGCCCGCGGGCGATATAATCCGCTGTGGCAGGGTCATCCTCGATGACCAGCACCCGCATGACGAGCGTGCCCTCCCGGCGAGCGTTACGCCAAAGCCTGGCCTGTCGGCATAGCCCGTGTCAGCCGCGGGTCGAGCCGAACAGCGCTGTCAGGCCCGTCAGCAACACGAGCCCGCGCGACACCGCCAGCTTGGCGTCGCCGTGACGAACCTCGCTCACCAGCATGACCGTGGACACCAGGGCCACGATGGCGCCACCCAAGCGGCGGGTGGATTTCGGCATCATCAGCACCCCACCGACCGCCTCCGCACCGGCCACCGCCGCCATGCCGTTATCGGACCAGCCGAGATGGCGGAACAGCCGAGCGTAGCCGCGGTTGCCTGCCAGCTTGTCGCCGCCCGCCAGGGCGATGGCGGCGCCGGCCACCGGCATGATGTAACCCATGATGTGCTCCAAAGGCTTGAATGTCGTGAGGGGATCGCGTGCTCTGCCGGGCTGCGGCCTATTCCGCGGCCACCGGTGGAGCGAGCCGCCTGGGCTCCACCGGCGTGCGGTTCACCACCAGGCTGATCGCATCCAGCTGCTCGCCGGCAAGCGTCTCCATGTCCAGCAGTTGGAGGGCCGAACGGCGCAACACATCCTCGTTCACAGCAAGGATGCGGCGCGCAAGGTCATAGGCACCTTCCACCAAGCTCCGCACGGCATCGTCGATGCTGGAGGCCGTGTCCTCGCTGTAGGATCTCGGCTGGATGTCGCGAGTCTGCATCATGCGGCTGCGTTCGGGTTCGTAGGCCACCTGGCCTAGCGTCGCATCCATGCCGAAGCGCACCACCATGCTGCGTGCGATTTCGGTCGTCCTTACCAGATCGTCCGATGCACCGGTCGAGACCTGCTGGAAGACCAGCTCCTCCGCCGCACGGCCGGAGAGCAGCACCACCATGCGGTGGATCAGCTCGTCACGGCTCATCAGGAAGCGGTCTTCCAGCGGACGCTGCATGGTGTAGCCCAGGGCGGCGATGCCGCGAGGAATGATGGAGATCTTGTGCACCGGGTCCACGTCCGGCATCGCCATGGCGGCGATCGCATGGCCCATTTCATGGTGGGCCACGATCTCGCGCTCATGCCGGTTCAGCAACCGGCTGCGCTTTTCCAGCCCGGCGACCAGCCGCTCGATCGCCGCCTCGAAATCCGGCAGCACGACGGCGTCGGCGTTGTGGCGCGTCGCGAGCAGGGCTGCCTCGTTCACGAGGTTGGCCAGGTCGGCGCCCGTGAAGCCCGGCGTCAGTTGCGCGATCGTATCCGGATCGATCCCCGGCGCTAGCGTAATCTTCTTGAGGTAGATGTCCAGCACCTGCGCCCGCCCCTTGCGGTCCGGCCGGTCGACCAACACCTGGCGGTCGAAGCGCCCCGGCCGCAGCAGCGCCGGGTCCAGCACCTCCGGCCGGTTGGTGGCGCCGATGATGACCAGGCCGCTCGTTGGATCGAACCCGTCCATTTCCGACAGCAATTGGTTGAGCGTCTGCTCCTTCTCGTCATGGCCGCCCATCGCCGGCCCGTTGCGCGCCCCGCCCATGGCATCGATCTCGTCGATGAAGATGATGGCCGGTGCCTGGGCGCGGGCCTGCTTGAACATGTCGCGCACCCGCGCCGCACCGACGCCCACGATCATCTCCACGAACTCGGACCCCGAGATCGAGAAGAAGGGCACCCCCGATTCACCGGCCACGGCCCGCGCCAGCAATGTCTTGCCTGTGCCCGGCGGTCCGACCAGCAGGACGCCCTTCGGGATGTGCGCGCCCAGCCGCCCATAGCGCTCCGGCGCCTTCAGGAAATCGACGATCTCCATCAACTCGTCCTTGGCCTCGTCCGCTCCGGCCATGTCGACGAACCGGGTCTTGGTGTCGCTTTCGGCATACACGCGAGCCCGACTGCGGCCGATATTCATCAATCCACCGAAGCCGCCCATGCCGCCACCCGAGCCCGACGCCATGCGCCGCCCGATGAAGAACCAGACGCCCCAGAACAGCGCCAGCGGCGCGACCCATCCGATGGCGCTGCTGAACCATCCCGGAGGCGGCGCGCCGGCAAAGGTCACGTGGTCGCCGGACAGGGACTGCGCCAGACCCGGGTCCACCCGGACCGTGCTGAACTGGGTCGGCTTGCCCTTCTCCGGCGTTTTGAAGTCGCCGCTGATGCGGTTGGGATCGACCACCAGGTTGTCCAGCTTGCCGTCGTGCAGCATGCCCATGAACTGGCTGTATGGCAGTACCTGGCTATGCGCGCCGCCCATGGAGGACAGGTAGTCCTGCACCACCAGCAGGCCGAGGAAAGCGGCCGCTATGTAGAAAAATTGGAAGTGCTGGCGTGGTTTGATCGGGGTGGCCATGTATCGCTCCAGGCACATGCCGCGCCTTCAGGCTATGGACACGTTGACGGTCAAAAGGTTCCCGGGTTCCCAGTAAACACCCAAGGGGTCGTGACTACGAGGCCGGCGGCCCCGCCTGCACCGTGACCGCGACGCTCACGGCCACATCGTGCGGTTCCAACGTGATGCTGAATTGGTCGGGGCCGGTATAGCCCGGCTGCGGCGTGTAGGACACAGCCGCCTGGCGCCCCAGCGACGGCAGGCCGACGGTCGCGCTGCCATGCGACGGCTGACTGGTCACCAGCCCGTTGGTGAGAACGATCTGCAAGTCGGGATTGAAGATCGTGAAGCTGCACGCCTGTCCAACATTGCCGACCGTCATCTGCGTGTGAACCGCCGTGAAGGTCAGGACGTAGAACTTCTTGACCTGACAAGGGCCGGCGACCGTCTGCGGCTGAAGCAGCCCCTGGTCGTTCCGGGACAGGCCGGCGCATGAGGCCAGCGCCAACGGGACCAACAGGAAGCAAGAACGCGCCGGCATCATGGTGCGATAAACCACGTGCCGGCGTCGAGCGGCCAGCCACGGATGAGCACGGCCGGGCGTTCCTGGCCGCGACCGTCGTAATACAGTTCGGTCCGATCTTTCGTCTTGGTGAATGCCATGGACGCCTCCCAGCCGCGTGCCTCTGTTGACGCCGGCGGCGGGATGGAGGTTGCGCACCCACCACATCGTGCGCGCGCCGGCGTACTGTCACACGGTGCGGTGAGAACGCGGCCCCTAGCGCCCCGTGCCAGCGCTGCCACTTGGGACACGGCATCACAGGAGAATCGGCATGGGTAAGGTCGCGGTCATCACCGGTGGCAGTGCAGGCATCGGGCGCGCGGCTGCGCGGGCTTTTGCCGCCGACGGGTTTGCGGTCGGGCTGATCGCACGCGGCGCGGAGCGTCTGCAGGCGGCGCGGGCGGAGCTGGAGGCGATGGGTGCGCAGGTCCACATTGTGTCTGCCGACGTCGCGGATGCGGCAGCCTTGGCAGCCGCCGCGGACGAGATGATGGAGGCACTTGGGCCGATCACCGTCTGGGTCAACAACGCCATGGCGACCATCTATTCGCCGATCAGCCAACTCGAACCGGAGGAGCTGCGCCGGGTCACGGAGGTCACCTACCTGGGGGCGGTCAACGGCACCCTGGCGGCGATGAAGCGCATGCAATCGGGCACCATCGTGCAGGTCAGCTCCATCCTGGCCTGGCGAGCCATGCCGGTGCAGGGCGCCTATTGCGGGGCCAAGTTCGCGCTGCGCGGGTTCACCGAGGCATTGCGGTCCGAACTGATCCATGACCGCAGCCCACTTCACCTCACCATGGTGCACCTGCCGGCGATCAACACGCCGCAATTCGACTGGGCGCGCAACAAGACCGGGCGGCAAGCCATGGCGCCCGGCCCCTACCAGCCGGAGGTCGCCGCCGACGCCATCCTGTTCGCTGCAACCCACAGGCGGCGCGATGTGTTCGTTGGCCGGTCCACGCCGCCCACCATCCTGGCAGCCCGCCTCGCGCCGGGCTTGATGGACAAGGCGCTGGCGACCAAAGGCTACTCGGCCCAGCTCGGCGACAAGCCTGTTCCCGTCACGGCCGGCAACCTGGACGCGCCTGCCCCGGGCGGCAGCCAGGAGGCACGCGGCCGCTTCGACGCGGAGGCCAACAGCAAACGCGATATCTACACCAGCCGTCAGGCGGACATGGTGGCGGCCGGCATGCTTGTGCTGGGCGTGATCGGGCTCCAGGCACTGGCGACCTCGCCGTTGGTGCTCGGACCAGCCCTTGCGGCACGGGCCTTGCGCAACGCGGCGCGACGGCGCTGACGACGGCGATACCCCTCATCCCAACGAACGCATGGCTGGCATGTTTTTTGCTGCCATCCGCTCCGCGATGCCGGTTGCGGTGCGCCATGCAGGTGGAGTGGACGATGAAGATCAAGGCGCTGTTGTCGACGCTGGGATTGGCGGCCTGCCTGGCAGCGAGCGCCGCGAACGCGAAGGACTGGACGACGATCCGCGTCGGCATGGACGCAACCTACCCGCCGTTCGAAAGCGTCGACTCCAAAGGCCAGATCGTCGGGTGGGAGGTGGATTACGCCAATAATTTGTGCAGCAGGATGCACGTCACCTGTACCTTTCAGAACCAGGACTGGGACGGCATCATCCCTGCCTTGCTCTCCGGCAAGTTCGACGTGATCCTGTCATCCATGAACGAGACGCCACCGCGGGCCAAGCGCGTGCTGTTCTCCGACGTGTATTACGCGACCGCTCCGGTCTGGGTCACCCAGGCTGGCACCAAGAGCGACGACATCTCCCTCGCTGCCATGAAGGGCAAGTCTGTCGGGGCGCAATCCTCCACGACCTTCGCCAATTACCTGGACAAGAACTACAAGGGCATCGACGTGAAGCTCTACCCGGGCGGCGACGAGCCGTTTGCCGACCTGGCCAGCGGGCGGCTGGACTACGTCGTCAGCGACATCCTGGTGGCCGAGAAGTTCATCGAGAAGACGCCGGGCTGCTGCCGCATCGTCACCAAGATCCCGCGTGACCCCGATGTCTTCGGGCCGGGTGTCGGCGCCGCGTTCCGGCCGGACGACACGGATTTGGACGCCATGTTCAACAAGGCGATCGCGGAAGCCCAGGCAGACGGCAGCATCAAGAAACTGTCGGAACAGTATTTCAAGATGGACATCAGCACCAAGCAGTGAGGCACGGGCAACGTAGCGCCGGATAGCAGCGGAGCAGGCAGGCATGGACTCGTTCGGCCTGCTGTTCGGTGCCGACGGCTGGGGTGAGCTTCTGCTCCGCGGCAGCGTGGTCACCCTCCTGCTGGCAGTGACCGCCGTGCCCTTCGGCTTCGGCGGCGGCCTGCTGCTCGCCCTCCTAAAGTTGTCGCCGAGCCGCCTGGTCCGGCTGCTTTGCGACGCCTATACGACCTTCTTCCGCGGCATCCCCGACCTGCTCGCGCTCTTCATCGTCTATTTCGGGCTGCAAGCCCTGATCAACGAACTGGCCACGCGGCTCGGCCCGGCCTGGCGCATCGACATGAACGCCTTCGTCGCCGGCGTGATCGCGCTGTCGGTCGTCGTGGCCGCCTACTCCAGCGAGGTGTGGCTCGCCTCGCTCAAGGCGGTGCCCGCTGGACAGGAGGAGGCCGCCAAGTCACTCGGCCTGAACAGCAAGCGGGCGTTCACCCTGGTGATTCTGCCGCAGGTCGGACGGCTGGCATTGCCCGGCCTGGGCAATCTATGGACCCTCCTGCTGAAGGACACGTCGCTGATCTCGACCCTCGCGGTCAGCGACCTGTTGCGCGTATCGGCCGAGGCGGCGCATGCGACCTTGCGGCCGATCCTGTTCTACGGCGCGGCGGCGATGATCTACCTGTTGTTCAGCATCGTGTCCGGCAGCGTGCAGGGCGTGCTCGAGCGGCGGTCCAACCGCGGCTACGCCTGATGGGTGCGCTGTTGCAGTCGCTCGCCGGCTTCGTGGTCGATCCGGACCTGCTCAGTGAGTACGGCATTCGCCTGCTGCTGGGCCTGCGTGTGACGACGGAGGCGGTGCTGCTCTCCTGCGCCATCGGCTTCGCGCTGTCCTACCCACTCGCCCGGGCACGCATGTCGCGCAACCCGGCGATCCGGTGGCCGGCCCTGTGCTACGTGACCTTCTTCCGCGGCACGCCGCTGCTCTGCCAGCTCTATCTGGTCTATTACGGCGCAGGCGAGATCCGGCCGATCCTGACCTCGATCGGGCTCTGGTGGTTCTTCCGCGAGGCCTTCGACTGCTGCATTTTCGCCTTCGCGCTGAACACCGCCGCCTACCAGGGCGAGATCATGCGCGGCGCGATCCAGTCGGTGCCGAAGGAGCAGGTGCAGGCGGCCCAGGCGCTCGGCCTGTCACGCTACCGCATCGCCCGCCACATCGTGTTCCCGCAAGCCATGCTGATCGCCCTTCGTCCACTGGGCAACGAGCTGATCAGCATGGTCAAGGCCAGCGCGCTGGCCGCGATCGTCACGCTGCTCGACCTGATGGGCCAAACCCGCTTCATCTTCGCCCGGACGTTCGACTTCTCCGTCTACCTGTATGCGGCGATCCTGTACCTTGCGATCACCGAGGCGATCAGCCGCCTCTGCAACTGGTTGGAGAGGCGGCTGTCCAGGCACCTGCTCGTCACGCGCCGGGTCAGTGCTGCCGCGACTTCCACACCCGGCCTCGCCCCAGCCGCCACGAGCGCCGGGATGGTCCAGGCGCACTGACCCCCCGGGTCAACGCCGCGCATTCTGGCGGTAGAATGGCTCGTGCCGTGCCGGGTCGACGTAGTCCCGGTAGAACGCGCGGACATGCGGCAGCAGGTCGCGCGACAGGGCGCGGCGCTGCATCTCGTCGTTGGACAATGCGGCCTGCAGTTGCTGGTGCAGGGCCTGGAGCGCGGCCGCGGCATCCAGCCTGGTGATGCGGCCATCGGCATAGATCACCTCGCCGTCGCACAATACCGTCCGCACGGCACTGCGCCTGGCGCGCTGCACCACGGCGTCCAGGATGCCCGTCGCGCCATCCAAATAGGGGTGGCTGACCTCCTCCCAATCCAGCAGCACCAGATCCGCTGCCTTGCCCACGGCGATCTCCCCGATGTGCCCGGCGAACCCCGTGGTCTGCGCCCCGCCGGCGGTGGCCATGCCGAAGACCTGCGCCACGCCGGGCACGTCCGCCTCCTCCATGCCCGGGGTGCGGTGCGCGCGCAGCACGAGCCGCATTTCCTGCAGCATGTCGCGGTCGTCGTTGATGCCGGCCTCGTCCAAGCCGATCGCGGTGGTGATCCCGGCGGCGGCGAACCGGTTCAGCGGCGCCAGGCCCGAGCGCAGGCGGAAATTGGACGAGCAGTTGTGGCAGAGGCACGTGCCCGTCTGCGCCACCATGGCGATGTCGGCCTCGCTGAGCCAGGTGCCGTGCCCGAGCGTCACCTCGGGGCCGAGCAGGCCGAACCGCCCGAGATGCGCGACCGCCGAGCCGCCGGTGCGGCGGCGGGCATATTCCTTCTGGTAGGCTGTCTCCAGCAGGTGGATGTGCAGCTTGACGCCATGCTGCGACGCCCCGTCCGCCAGCCGTGCCAACGCCGTGTCCGAGCACCAGTGCAAATTGGCCGGCGCAAGCTGGATGCGCGTCCGGCGGCGGGCGCCGTGCCGCGCATGCAGGCTTTCGAACAGCGCCATCATGTCGTCGAGCGACATGCGGAAGCGGTCGAACCAGGCCTGCATCGGGCCACGCAGCCTGGCCGGAAGGCCGGCCACGAAGGCCGCGTCATCCCCGTAGACCAGCCGGTTCTGCTCGCGCACCGCGTAGCAGTAGGAGGCACGCATCCCCACCGCGTCATAGGCACGCAGGACCTGCTCGGACACGGCCGCCACCTCGGCCTGCGTGCCGGGCACCCAGCCATGGATGTGCTGCACGGTGGTGATGCCGGAGCCGATCATGTCGAAGGCGCCGTACAGCGTGTCCAGATAGGGATCGACGCTGCGGCACACCATCCGCGTGATCCACCATAGTTCCAGCGGCATGTCAGGCGAGCCGAGTTGCAGCGGGGTCAGCCCGACATGGTGGTGGGCGTTGACGAAGCCGGGCAACAGGATGTCGCCGCCAGCGCCGACCACCGGCGTGTCGCGGTAGCGGCGGCTGAGATCGTCATAGCTGCCGATGGCGACGACCACGCCGTCTTCCTGCAGGACGGCCCCGTCCGGGATCGGGTCTGTGGATGCTCCCGCCACCAGGCTGCGGCTGCGGACCAGGCTCGTGGTCATGTCTGCTTCCTCGTCATGCCCCTGTCGCGGCGACGCCGCCGCCGGTGCCCGAATACCAGGCAGTGCGCGCCTTCCCGCCCGGTAGGCCAGGCAGCCCCGGTCCACCCAAGCGTCGCCCGCCACGGGTGGCAGAGCGATTGCAAGGCGCTGGCCAACCGCCCCGCCGAGGACCCGATCCATGCTCAGCCGCCGCAGCCTGCTCGCCACCGCCACGCTGGCGGCCCCGGCCATCGTGTCCCGCGCCAGCCTGGGGCAGGCACTCCGCAAGGTGCGGCTGGGCACGGCGTTCACCACCACGACCAACGCCATGTTCCTGATGCCGGACCTGCTGCGGCCCGAGGGCATCGACGCCGAGATCGTGAGCTTCCCCAGCCTGGTGCAGCGCATGCAGGCGGTGGCGTCCGGCAGCGTGGACGTGGGCAATGGCGGCCTGTCCGCCACCATGCAGGTCGCCACCAAGGGCTTCCCCATGGCCGTCCTGGCCAACGGGTGCGATGGCGGCTGGATGGTGCTCGCCCGGCCCGGCATCACCAGCTTCGCCCAATTGGCGGGCAAGAAGATGGCGGTGCAGAACGGCTCCATCGGCCTGGTCAGCCTGGCCTGGAAGCTGCGGCAGGAAGGACTGAGCGACAAGGTGGAGTTGCTCTACCTCGACAACCAGGACCAGCCGGTGCCGCTGGCCCGCGGCGACGTGGACGCGATCTGCTGCTTCGAGCCGTATGCGACCTTCGCGGAGCTGAACGGCTTCGGCAAGCCGCTCTGGGTCCCCTACGACACCCCCATGGGCAAGACCAATCTGGGCTTCGTCGCCAGCGTCCCGTTCATCAAGAAGGAACCGACACTGACCAGGCAGTTGGTGCAGGCCCACGTGAAGGCCACCAACACCATGCGGGACAACCCGGCGATCGCGATCGCGACTACCGTCAAGCAGTTCAACATGAGCCAGGAGATCGCGGCCGCCAGCACCAAGAACCTGTTCTTCTCCGCCGAAACCGGGCCGGCGTTCCAAACCGGCCTTAAGGCACTCGCCGGCATGATGGTGGCCGACAAGCTGCTCGACACCGAACCGAACTGGGACGAGTTCATCAACACCGGCTTCCTCTGACCGCCGCCGGTGCGCATGCATCGGCTCGTCGGATTGCTGCCGATACTGGCGCTGCTCGCCGCCTGGCAGGTGGCGGTGTGGGCGCGGCTGTATCCCCCTGTCCTGCTGCCGCCACCCGCCAAGGTGGTCGCGGCGTTCGGCCTGTTCGGCCCGTCGATCGCCGCCAATGCCCTGGCCAGCCTCGCGCGCGTGGTCATCGGCATAGGCCTGGCCTTCCTCGTGGCGGTGCCGCTGGGCCTGCTGATCGGGCGCTACCCGGCGCTGGACCGCCTGACGGACTGGTCGATCCAGACCTTCCGCTCCGTGCCGCCCATCGCGCTCATCCCGTTGGCCATGCTGTTCTTCGGCATCGGCGACACCCCGGCCATCGTGCTGATCTTCCTTGCCGGGCTGTGGCCGCTGCTGCTGAACACCATCTTCGGCGTGCGCGGCATCGAACGCACGCTGCTGAAGGTCGCCACGGCCGCCGGCGCCAGCGAGCTCCTGATCCTGCGCGACATCGTCTGGCCGGCCGCGCTGCCCGCCATCTTCACCGGGCTGCGGCTGGCGGTGGGCGGCGGCTGGCTGACGGTGGTGACGGCGGAGATGATCGCGGTGCGGTCCGGCCTGGGCTACATGATCCTGAACGCGGAGATGACCTTCCGGCCGGAGCTGATCTTCGCCGGCATCATCGTCATCGGCGCCATCGGGCTGGTGGGGGACCAGGCGGTGCGGCTGCTGCGCCGCCGCGCCTGCGCCTGGCAGGAGGGGCTGACCGCCGCGGGCGGATGAGCGGCTTCATCGAATGCATCGACGTCGGCAAGACCTATCACGGCCGCAACGGCGCGATCGAGGCCATGCGGGACGTGTCGTTCGCCTGCACGGAGGGCGAGTTCGTCTGCCTGCTGGGCCTGTCCGGCTGCGGCAAGAGCACGCTGCTGCAAATGGTCGCCGGGCTGGAGCAACCCAGCACCGGCCAGATCGTCGTCGCCGGGCGGGAGCTGGACGGGCCGTCGCCTGCCACCAGCATCGTATTCCAGGACCACGGGCTGTTCCCATGGATGAGCGTGCGCGCCAACGTCGAGTTCAACATGAAGGCGCGGGGCATCCCGGCCGCGGAACGGCGGCAGCGGGGCGAGGAGATGCTGGCCCTCACCCGGCTGGAGGGCTTCGCCGCCCGCTACCCGCATGAGTTGTCGGGCGGCATGCGCCAGCGCGTGGGCATCGCCCGCGCGCTGACCACCCGGCCGCGCGCCCTGCTGATGGACGAGCCGTTCGGCGCGCTGGACGCGCAGACCCGCGGCCGCCTGCAGGCGGAGCTGCTGGAGATCTGGGCCGCCCGGCGCACCACCGTGCTGTTCGTCACCCACAGCATCGACGAGGCGGTCGTCCTGGCCGACCGCATCCTGGTGTTCACGCCGCGACCTGGCCGCCTG
Organism: uncultured Acetobacteraceae bacterium; assembly: GCA_964244585.1. Classification (GTDB taxonomy): domain Bacteria; phylum Pseudomonadota; class Alphaproteobacteria; order Acetobacterales; family Acetobacteraceae; genus LMUY01. Next base: position 28,893 of record CAXTJM010000003.1, read on the forward strand.
GCCGCGACGGTGCCGGTGCCGCTGCCGCGTCCGCGCGACCCGCGCATGGACGGCTTCGCCACGCTGGCGCGCGAGCTGCGGGCGGCGCTGGGCGCCGAGGGTGGTGGCGAATGAGGCTCCTGCTGGCGAATCCGAACACCAGCCAATCCATCACGGACCGCCTCGCCGCCGTCGCCCGCTCCGTAGCGGCGCCCGGCACCGTGATCCAGGCCGTGACCGCCGCCGTAGGGCCGCCCTACATCGCCACGCGGGCGGAGGCGGTGCTGGGCGCGTCCGCCATGCTGGAGCTTTGCGCCATCCATGCCGAAGCCGCCGATGGCGTGATCGTCGGCGCGTTCGGCGATCCGGGCCTGGGTGCGGCGCGCGAATTGCTGGACGTCCCGGTGGTGGGCATGGCCGAGGCGGCGATGCTGACCGCCTGCATGCTCGGCCGCCGCTTCGCCATCGTCACCTTCGCCACCGCGTTGGAGCCGTGGTACCAGGAATGCGTCGACGGGCACGGCCTCGCCGGCCGCAGCGCGGGCGTGTTCTGCCTGGACGAGCCGTTCCAGGACGTGGCGTCCGTGGCCGAGGAGAAATCGGACCGGCTGGTCGCCCTGTGCGGCCGGGCCGTCGCGGCCGGGGCGGATTGCTGTATCCTGGGCGGCGCACCGCTAGCCGGGCTGGCGGTGCAGGTCGCGCCCCGGGTCCCGGTGCCGCTGGTGGATGCGGTCGCCGCCGCGGTCAAGCAGGCCGAGGCGCTTTTTGCGCTGCGTCCGCGCAAGGCGGTGGCAGGAACGTTCCGGCGCCCGGCGGCCAAACCGGTCGTCGGCGTGTCGGCAGCGCTGCGACGCCTGTTCCAGGGCAATGGGACGGGGTGAGCGTCTTCTTCACGGCCGACACGCATTTCGGCCACGGTGGCGCACTGGGCCTGTATCGCCGCCCCTTCGCCTCGGTCGCCGCAATGGACGCCGCCATGATCGCCGCCTGGCAGCAGACGGTCGGGAGGGATGACGAGGTCTGGCACCTCGGCGACTTCGCGGTGGGACGCCGGGTGGACCCGGCGGGTCTGCTCGGGGCCTTGCCGGGCCGCAAGCATCTCGTCACCGGCAACAACGACCCGGCCGCCACGACCGGGTCGGCCGGGTGGGCCAGCGTACAGCCCTATGCCGAGATCGAGGCGGAAGGCACCCGGCTCGTGCTGTGCCACTACGCCTTCCGCACCTGGCGCGACATGGGGCACGGCGCCTGGAACCTGCACGGCCACAGCCATGGCCGGCTCAAGCCGCTGCTCCGGCAGGTGGATGTCGGCGTCGACGCCTGGGACTTCCGTCCTGTGACCTTCCGGACACTCTCTTGCCGCAAGTGAGTGCGACAGGGTGGGCTGATTGTCGTGCCGCCAGGCCCGGCACTATGCTGCCCCGAACCGGAGGTCACCCATGCCCGCTGTCACTGCACCGCGTGCCAGGACAGCTGCGATGCCGGGTGCCCGGCTCGTCCTGCTGGCGGCCCTGGCAGTGGCCGGGTGCGCACGCCAGGGCTACGGCTACAACCCGTCCTCCGATGGGGCGGTGCCCTATGACGGGACCGACCCGGCGGCGGAATCGCGCACCTCTGCCTTCGCGCCGCGGCGCTTCTACCCGCCGCCCGGCACCCCGCAGGACCCGTGGGGCCCCTATATCCGGGAGGCCGCGGCGCAGTATCGGCTGCCCGAGCAATGGATCCGCGCCGTCATGCGGCAGGAATCCGGCGGGCGGGAGCAAGCCGTCTCGCCAGTCGGCGCGATGGGGCTGATGCAGGTGATGCCCGCCACCTATCGCGGGCTCCAGGCGCGGCATCGGCTGGGTGACGATCCGTACGATCCGCACAACAACATCCTGGCCGGGACAGCCTACATCCGGGAGATGTACGACCGCTATGGCGCGCCCGGCTTCCTGGCCGCGTACAATGCCGGGCCGGACCGGCTGGACCAATACCTGGCCGGGTCGAGCCCGCTACCGGACGAGACGGTGAACTACCTGGCTGCGATCACACCCAACCTCGGGACGGCCGTGCCGTTGTCCGGCGCGCTGGCGGTCTATGCTTCCGGCCCGGCCAGTGCGGCGCCGGCGCCCAGCGTCGCCAGCCTGGCCTCGGGCTGCGACGCCAATGCCGCCTATGATCCGGACCGGCCTTGCGCACCGCTGGAACGGGCGGCGTTCACGCCGGCCGCATCGCCGCCGATCGTGCAATCCGCGCTGCCCATGGTGCGCTCCGGCGGCTGCGACCCGGACGCCGCGTTCGATCCGGACCGGCCATGCCGGCCCGCGACGGTGGCCAGCGCGCCGCGCTTCGGATCGGCGATCTACCAGCCCACGCCACCGGCACCGCGCACCGCGCCACCGCCGGTCTTCGAAGCTGGCGGGCTCGCTTCCCGTACGCCGCAAACCGGCGGTTGGGCCATCCAGGTGGGCGCCTTCAGCAATCCCGGCCTGGCCCGCGCCGTGGCCGAGGGGGCGCGGTCGGAGGCGCCGGACCAGCTTCGGGGCGCGGCGGTCGCCTTGCCGCCCACATCGCCGTTCGGCGGCGTGCCGCTGTATCGCGCCCGCCTCGTCAACCTGTCGGCGAGCACGGCCGCCTCGGCGTGCCAGCGGCTGAACCAGCGCCAACTGCCCTGCGTCGTCGTGCAGCCTGCCGGTGCTTGAGCCATCGGCATGTCGTCGCTGATATCCCGCCCTGTTCCAGGCCGCCGGGCTACCGGTTGCGCGTGACCAGGCGCCCGGGCTTCTCCCCGGTCTGCGCGCCCGCGACGTAGGTCGGCACCCCATTGGCCCAGACCTGTTCGATGCCTTCCGAGATCAGGGTCGATTGCTCGAACGTCGCGCGGTCGATCACGGTCGCCGGGTCGAACAGCACCAGGTCGGCGAACGCGCCGGGCCGGATCGTCCCGCGATCCACCATCCCGTACACCGCGGCGGTGCGCCCGGTCATCTTGTGGATCGCCGTTTCCAGATCCAGCAGCCCGAGTTGCCGCGTATACAGCCCCAGGATGCGCGGAAAGGTGCCCCAGAGCCGCGGGTGCGGCACGGCGTCGTGCGGCAGGCCGTCCGAGCCGATCATGGATTTCGGATGGCGCAGGATGCGTCGCACGTCCTCCTCGTCCATTTGGAAGCTCATTGCCCCCGCCGGCAGCAGCCGCACGGCGGCCTCGTGCGGGTCCGTGTTCCAGCGTCGCGCCACCTCCGCCAGATCCTTGCCCGCCATCTCCGGGAACGGCACCGACCAGGTGATCACCGTGCGGATGTCCGGCCGCAGCGTCTCCGGTCGCAGCACCGTCGAGCCGGCGGGATACGGATACATGTCGAACGCCACGTCCTGCATGCCCGCCGCGGCGTCGATCAGCGCCAAGGTCTGCACCGAGCGGCCGTAATTTTCCGGCATGGAGCATTTGTGGTGGCTGATGACCACCGGCAGCCCCAGGCGGTCGCCGATCTTCACCGTCTCCTCGATCGAGGCGCAGACCTGGTCCGCCTCGTTGCGCATGTGGCTGGTATAGATGCCGCCGCGGGCCTTCATGCCCTCCGCCACGGCGATCACCTCCTCCGTGCTGGCCTGGGCGTTCGGCGCATAATACAGCCCGGTGGAGAAACCGGAGGCGCCCTCCGCCATCGATTGCCTGAGGCGCTGGCGCATCCGCTCGATCTCGGAATCCTTGGCGGGGCGATAGACGTCGTCCCCCATCGCCTCCACTCGCAAGGTTTGGTGGCCGACCAGCGCGTAGGTGTTCACCTCGCTGCCGCGCTTTCGCAGCTCGTCCGCGTAGTCGCCGAAGCTGTCGAAAGTCCACCAGCTCTCGTCGCCCAGCAGGTCCAGCGGCGGCGGCGGCCGCCTGGCCAGGCGCGCGGGCGATAGGCTGATGCCGCAATTGCCGACGATAACGGTGGTGACGCCCTGGCTGATCTTGCACAGCGTGCAGGCCGGGCCGCACAGCACGGCGCGGTCATCATGCGTGTGGGCGTCGATGAAGCCGGGCGCGACGACCTTCCCTGTGGCGATCACCTCCCGGTCGGCCGTGGCGCCGCCCAGGTCGCCCACCCCCACGACGCGATCCCCCGCAACCCCGACATCACCCATCGTCCGCGCCGCGCCGCTGCCGTCGATGATGGTGGCGTCGCGGATGATGAGGTCGCAGCGAAGGGACATGGGCGCATTCTCCGAACCGGCCCGCCAGCATCGCAACCGGGTGCGCGGGCTGGCAAGAGCGCTTGACTACGTCCGCCTGTACTTGCAAATGCGAGTGGTTCGCATCAAACGCCGCGCCGGAGAATCCGCATGCCGACCGACAGGACCGACAAGCCGTCCCGCACAGTGCAATTCGAGACGGGCATGGCGATGACGCTGAGTTGCAGCCCGTCGCGGGATGCCTCGGCAGACAAGCAGGCGCCCAGCGCCGCCCCGATTCAGCAGCGCGGCACCGCCAAATAGCCGAGCGGGTCCACCGCCTGCCCGTCCCGCAGGACGGCGAAGAACACGTGCGTGCCGTACGTGACGCCGGTCCGCGCGACATGGCCCAGCGGCTCGCCGGCCGCGACGGTGCGCCGGCCCTCGGCAATGGCCGGCACGAGGTTGCCGAGATGGGCATACAGCGTGACCAGCCCGCCCGAATGCTGGAGATGCACGGTCACGCCGCCCAATCCCTGGCGCTTGATGACCAGCACGGTGCCGGGTGCAGCGGCACGCACCAGCGCGCCGGCGGGGGCCGGCAGGTCGATCCCGTTATGGAACCCCGCCGGCGCATGCGGCCCCACGGCGTGCCGCCAACCGAACGGGGACGAGACGCAGGCGGGGGTGACCGGCGGCTGCAACACTGGCTGCGCGGCAGCGACGCGGGGGGAGAGCGTGAGCAAGACGGCCACCACCCCCGCGGCACAGCCGCGCCAGCGCCGATCCCGTGCGCAGCGCCTCACTGCAGCGTCGTCACCGACCCGATCGCGGGCGGTGGCGCGAGCAGGTCGATCGGACGGCCCTCCAGCAGGGCGCAAAGCACTTTCAACGGGCCGCCATGCGAGATCACGATGTGGTCGCCAGGCGGCAGGCCGTCGCGGAACGCACGCACGCGCGACACGAGGGAGGCGCCGGTCTCGCCGCCGGGAGGGGCGAAGCGCCATGGATCCGCGGCCCACGCGTCCAGCGCCGGCCGGGGCACCTCCTCCCACAACCGCCCTTCCCAGGCGCCGAAATCCAGTTCCAGCAGGCGCTCGTCCACACGATAGCCAGGGCGCGTTGCGGCAACGCTGCGGCATCGGATGGATGGGCTGGTCCAAACGGTTCCGTCCAACCCGGCCACCTGCCGGATCAACCCGGCCGCGGAGCCTGAAACCGGCAGGTCCGTGCGGCCATAGCAGCGGCCCGCCGCATCGACGGCGGGATGGCGGACCAGCGCGATCATGCCTCGATGAGGCTGACATGCGCGGCGACGACCCGCCAGCCTTCCGGCAGCCGCACCCAGCTTTGCATCTGGCGGCCGACCTTGCCCGGCAGGGCCGGCCGTTCGAACAGGGTGGAGGCGGTGGCGAAGTCGCGGCCGAACGTGGTGATCACCGTGCGGGAGAGCGAACGCATCAGCCCCTGGGACGGGCGTGCGGCGCGGAAGGCGGCGATCTCGGCCGCGCCATACAGGTTTTCCGCCATGCCGTAGCGGATCACCGCGGCACTGTCCCAAAACGAGGCGTCCAGCGTGGCGACGTCGTTGCCGGTCAGCGCCGCCTCGTAGCGGGCGAAGGCGGCTTCGACCTCGGCCACCACGTCCGGCAGGTTGATTTCCATGTCAGTCCCATCCCTTCGGTTGTTGGGCGGCGCACACGCCCTCGCGTTCCAACGTGCGGGCGACGCGCAGCGCCACATCCTCCCGCCACGGCGCGGCGATCACCTGCACGCCCACCGGCATCCCGCCGCCGAACACGGGAACCGCAACGACCGGCAGGCCGATGAAGCTGATCGGCTGGGTGAACAGGCCCAGATTGGCGCGCACCGGCAGCACGGCGCCGTCGAGTTCGAAGCTCTGCTGGCCCAGCAGCGGCGCGCTGCATGGCGTGGCCGGGGCCAGGATCACGTCCACCGTCTCGAACAGCGCAAGCACGTCGGCGCGGAACTGCCGCCGCAGCGTCTGCGCCTGCGTCACCAGCACGGCCGGCACCAGCGCGCCGGCCAGCAGCCGGTCCCGCACGGCCGGGTCGAACTCCGCCGGGCGGGTGCGCAGCCGCTCCAGATGCAGTGCCGCGCCCTCCGAGGCGGTGATCACGTAGGCCGCGGCGCGGGCGCGGGCAGCGTCCGGCAGGTCGATCTGCGCCGTCACGCCCAGCGCATCCGCCACACGGTTCAGCGCGGCCAGCACCTCGGCGAACGCGCCGCGCTGGAAATAGCCGCCGGCGATGGCGATCCGCAGCCCGGCGGTGCCAGCCTCCAGCGATGGCAGGGCGGGCGAGGCAGGCTGGTCCACGCAGGCAGGGTCGCCCGCATCCGGCCCCTGCATCGCGTCATAGGCCAGTGCCAGATCCGCAACGCCGCGCGCCAACGGCCCGAGATGGTCGAGCGAGGACACGAACGGGAACGTGCCATGCCGCGTCAGCCGCCCGAAGGTCGGCTTCAACCCCCAGATGCCGCACAGCGATGCTGGGACGCGGATGGACCCGTTGGTGTCCGAGCCGAGCGCCAGCGGCACCAGCCCCGCCGCCACCGCACTGCCCGACCCGCCGGAGGACCCGCCGGACATCCGCGCCGGGTCGTGCGGGTTGCGCGACGGACCGTCATGCACGTTCTCGCCGGTGAAGTCGTAGGCGTATTCGCCCATGTTGAGCGCGCCCACCAGGATGGCGCCCGCCGCCTCCAGCCGCGCGATCAGGGGGGCGTCCCGCGCGGCCGGGCTGCGGTCGCGGTTGATGGCGGAGCCGGCACGGGTGGGCAGGCCGGCCACGTCGAACAGGTTCTTCACCGCGAACGGCACGCCCGCCAGCGGCCCACGCGGGTTGGTGGCGGCACGGGCCAACGCCCGCTCCGCCACTACGTCGGTAAAGGCGCCAAGCGCGCCATTGTGCCGGGCGATGCGGTCGAGCGTCGCGCGCACGATCTCGCTGGCGCTCACCCGGCCAGCCGTGACGTCGGCGGCGATGGCGGCGGCGGTGGGCCAGGTCATGCGCGATACACCGGCGCGGGGTCCAGCCCGTCCGGCAGCGGCGGGTCGGCTAGCATGCCGCCTTGGGCGAGGATGGTGCGCAGGTGGAATGCCACGCCGTCCTCCCACGCCGGGTCGATCGGCAGCCGCATCAGGGCGGCGCCGGAGCGGATGAACGCCATGGTCGGTTCGGCCGCAAGGAAGGCGCGCCACCCGCCATGATGGCTGATGTCGGCAGCCCCCGCGACGCCCGCCGCCTCCGCCAGGAAGCCAAGGCAGGGCCCGCTCTCCAGCATCACCGTGCCGAAGCCCAGCGGCGGCGGCACCTGCGCCAGCAATGCCCCGACCGCACCCGTCGGCAGCGCCCAGATTTCCCCGGCGATGGCCGATCCCCCCGGGGCCGCCACCAGCCCCGGCCGGTTGCCAAGCGCATACAGGCGATAGGATGGCCGGGTCTTCGCCGCCGCCACGAACCGGCCGCCCAGCGCGGTGACCTGGCCGTTCAGCGGCAGACCCGCCATGTGGCCGCCGATGCAGAACAGCGCTGTCTCGTCCGCGGCGACGGTGTCGGAGAGCGCGGCCGCCGGCAGCGGCGCGGTCGTGGCTCCAACATGGGACGTGGCGGCACGATGCAGCCGGTCGGCCAGCGCCGCCAGCCACCCCTCCGACCAGGCCGGCCCGACCAGGGTAACGCCCGCCGGCAGCCCGTCCGCCCCCATGCCCGCCGGAACCGCCCAGACAGCCAGGTCACAGAGGTTGACGAAATTCGTCCATGTCCCGAGGCGGCTATTCGGCCCGATCGGGTCTGCCGCCAACTCGGCCAACGTCGGCGTGTCCGGCGCGGTCGGCAGCAACAGGCCATCGAAGCGGCGGAACAGATCGGCGGCGAATCGCCGTGCCTGCGCCAGCACGTGGAACGCATCGAACGCATCCACCGTGCGCCGCTCCAGCCCGGCCGCCAGGATGGTCCGCGTGGTCGGATGCAGCATGTCCGGCGTCGCCAGCGTGTCGCGCAGGGCGGCGGTGCGCTCCGCCACCCAGGGGCCGTCATACAGCAGCCGCGCGACTTGGAGCAGCGGCCCGATCCCGACCTCCTCCGCCGCGACGCTGGCCGCCGCCGCGCGGTACAGCCGGGCCTGCTCCGGCGAGCATCCCGCCGCTGCCACGCAGGCGATGCGGGCCGGCGCGTCCGCACCCCGCCGCAGGTACGGGGCCGGGGCAGCGCGCGAATACGGATCTGCCCCGTCCCACCCGGCGATCACGCGCGCCACCGCCAGCGCCTCGTCCACGCTGCGGGCGAACACCGAGATCGTGTCGATCGACCGGCAGGCCGGCACCATGCCGCGCGCCGAGACGCTGCCGATCGTCGGCTTCAGCCCTACGATGTTGCCGAACATGGCCGGCACCCGGCCCGACCCGGCCGTGTCCGTCCCCAGCGCGAAGGGCACGATGCCCGCCGCCACCGCGCAGGCGGAGCCGGAGGAGGACCCGCCCGGCACGCGCAGCCGGTCGAACACGTTGCGCGGCACGCCATACGGACTGCGCACCCCCACCAGCCCGGTGGCGAACTGGTCCAGGTTGGTCTTGCCCAGCAGCACGGCCCCGGCATCCAGCAGCGCCTGGACCGCCGGCGCATGGGTGGCCGGCGTGTAGGCGTAGCCGGGGCAGCCCGCCGTGGTCGGCAGGCCCGCCACGTCGATGTTGTCCTTCACCGCGAACGGCACGCCCCAGAGCGGCCGGTCCCTCGCCCCCTCCGCCTCCAGCGCCGCGGCCCTCGCCAGCACCGCTTCGGCCGGCACGCGGGTGATCCAGATCGCAGGGTCGGCATGGGCCGCGTCAGCCGCCAACGCGGCCTTGGCCGCGGCCAGCGGGAATGGATGGGTCATGGTCCTGCTCCGTAGCGGCGGCGATGCGGCACAGCAACAACCGTACCGCTCGACACCCGGCCGCCCCAGGCCGTAACTTCATCGGGATGACATCCGTCGACACGCTTGGATTGCCGCCGTTCCTGGGCGCCTGCTTCGTCGCCGCGCTGTCCGGTGTGCTGTTCCGGCCCGGCGTCTGGTACGAGCATCTGGCCAAGCCGCGCTGGCGTCCGCCGAACTGGCTGTTCGGGCCGGCCTGGACCGCGCTGTATATCTGCATCGCGGTGTCCGGATGGCTGGTATGGCGGCGGGTCGGGCTGTTCGGCGCCCCGCTCGCCATGGGCGTGTATGCGGTCCAGTTGCTGCTGAATGCCGGCTGGTCCGCCTGCTCGTTCGGGCTGCACCGGTTGGACATCGCCTTCGCCGAGCTGGTCCTGCTCTGGCTGTCGATCGCCGCCACCATCGCCGGGTTCGCGCCGGTCAGCACCCTGGCGGCGGTTCTGCTGATGCCCTATCTGGCCTGGGTCACCTTCGCCGGGGCACTGAACTTCACGCTCTGGCACATGAACCGGGTTCCGTCCTAGTGTCCCGAGTTGGGCATCCCGAGTTGGATGTCCGGGACGCGAGCCTTTGTTTTCAGTGGCCTGCTAGTTAGGCATTCAGGGGCAGGACACCAACTCTCCGCCATGATCGAGATTTCCGGCCTGACCAAGCGGTTCGGCGACGCGCTGGTGCTGGACCGGTTGGACCTGAGCGTACCCGGCGGCAGCCTGCTGGCGCTGCTCGGCCCGTCCGGCTCGGGCAAGAGCACGGTGTTGCGTATCATCGCCGGGCTGGAGGTGCCGGATGCCGGCACGCTGCGCCTGGATGGCCGCGATGCGGCGGCGATGGCACCGGGCGAGCGGCGGATCGGCTTCGTGTTCCAGGGCTACGCGCTGTTCGCCCACATGACCGCGGCGGAGAACATCGCCTTCGGCCTCCAGGTGATGCGCCGTCCGCAACGGCCATCCCGGGCCGCGATCGCCACCGAGGTGGACCGGCTGCTGGGCCTGGTTCGGCTGGACGGGCTGGGCGGGCGGTTCCCCGGGCAATTGTCCGGCGGCCAATGCCAGCGCGTCGCGCTGGCGCGGGCGCTGGCGATCCGTCCCCGCATCCTGCTGCTGGACGAGCCGTTCGGCGCGCTCGACCGCACCGTGCGGGACGAATTGCGGGGCGAGTTGCGCCGGGTGCACGGCGAGTTGGGCATCACCACGGTGCTGGTGACGCATGACCACGAGGACGCGGCCGTGCTGGCGGACCGGACGGTGACGCTGGACCGCGGCCGCGTGGCCTGATCCGCCGGAGCGCGATCGTTTGAGGTTGCTCCACCTCGAACGTGAATCGCCCTCGCCAGCAAAGGCTAGAGTGTGATCGCTTCTTCTACCTGAAGCGATCACACTCTAGAGTCGGCGCACCGGGATCGTCCATGCCATCACCAGGCCCAGCCCGGCGAAGCATGCGACCGTCAGGAATGCCGAGCGGAACGCCTCCCGGATCTCGGTGGACACCACGGCCTGGCGCGCGGCATCCAGGCCCGCCATGGCGACCGGCCCACGCTCCACCATCTGGGCGAACAGGCTGGCCGTGCCGCGATCGGTGCTGGACAGCACGGCGAACAGCACCGCCCCGACAATGGCGGTACCGAACGCGCCGCCCACCGAGCGGGAGAGCTGCACGGACGCCGCCGCGGCGCCCAGATTGGCGCGCCCGGCCACCAACTGTACGGTCAACTGCACCACCGGCATCGCCGTGCCGAGGCTGACCGAATAGACCACGAACAGGATCGGCACGGTCGTGTTGGACAGATGCGGCGCGGCGAAGGCCAGCGCCAGCAGCGCCGAGCCGGTGATCGCCAGGCCGATCGACGGAAAGATCGCCGTCCGCTGCGTCTTGGCCATCATGCGCCCGGTGAACATCGAGCCGCAGGCGATCCCCGCCGTCATCGGCAGCAGCATCAGCCCCACCTGCCCCGGGCCGATCCCCCGCACCACCTGCAGCCAGATCGGCACGAAGGTCACCATGCCCACCAGCATCGCCCCGACGCAGGCGCCCATCAGGTCGCAGCGCCAGATCGCCGATTGCCGCAGCAGCCCCAGCGGCAGAAGCGGGCTGGCGGCCCGGCGCTCCTGCCGCAGCAGCAGCAGCAGGCACGCCACCGAGACCGCGACGAGGCCGCAGACGAGGGGCAGCGCGGCGGGGTCGAATTGCTGCATCCGCTCCAGCGCCAGCAGCAGCGGCGCGATGAACCCGGCGAACAGCACCACGCCCATGGTGTCGAAGTGCAATCGCCCGCCCGAGCCGGCCCGGCGCGGCAGGCGCAGGGCCAGCAGGGCCGCCCCCAGGCCTAGCGGCAGGTTGATCAGGAACACGGACGGCCAGCCCCATTGCTGCGTCAGCCATCCGCCCGCCACCGGGCCGAAGGTGGAGGACGCGACGAAGATGCTGGCGAGATAGCCCTGGTAGCGGCCCCGTTCCCGCGGCGGCACCACCTCCCCCACCAGCGCCTGGCTGGTCGTCATCAGCCCGCCGCCACCAAGCCCTTGCAACACCCGCGCGGCCGTCAGCAGCAGCACGGTCGGCGCGACGGCGCAGAGCAGCGAGGCGACGATGAACAGGCCCAGCGCCACGAACAGCAGCAGCCGGCGTCCCAGCACGTCACCCAGGCGGCCATAAACCGGCGCCGCGATGGTGGTGGCCACCAGGTAGGACACCACCACCCAGGACACCCGCTCCACATCGCCGAGCGACCCGGCGATCGCCGGCAGGGCAGTGGCGACGATGGTCTGGTCCATCGCCGCCATGAACATCGGCAGCATGATCGACGGAAACACGGTGAAGAACAGGGCGCGTGCGCTGGGCTCGGGCGTGGCCGAGGCCGTCGGAACGGTCGAGGAGGACATGCGGCCATTCTCCGCCCCGGCGCCGCAAGCGCACACCACAGCCTCGTTCACGATCCCGCGAGCCCTCCGCCCTGGACGGATCGCACCCGGCGCCCGACACTTACCGCGATGACTGAACCGATCCCGCTTGACGGCCTGCCTCCCGCGCGCCGGAAATGGGCCTTGACCACCGTGACGATCGCGGTGGCGATGGCGTCGCTGGACACCTCCATCGCCAACGCGGTGCTGCCGACCATCGCGGTCGACGTGCATGCCACGCCGGCGGACTCCATCTGGGTGGTGAACGCCTACCAGCTCGCCCTGGTCGCCTGCCTGCTGCCGTTCGCCTCGCTGGGCGAGATCCTCGGCTACCGCCGCGTCTACCATTACGGGCTGGTCCTGTTCACCGTGGCGTCGCTGCTCTGCGCGCTAAGCTGGTCGCTGGGCAGTCTCACGGCGGCGCGGGTGCTGCAGGGCATCGGCGCGGCGGGCATCATGAGCGTGAACACCGCGCTGATCCGCTTCATCTTCCCGGCCCGCGCGCTGGGCCGCGGCGTGGGCATCAACGCCATGGTCGTGGGCACCTTCACCGCCGTTGGGCCGACCGTCGCGGCCGGCGTCCTGTCGGTCGCATCCTGGCAATGGCTGTTCGCGATCAACGTGCCGGCCGGCCTGGTCGCGATGGCCCTGGCCCTGCGCGCGCTGCCGGCCACGCCGCGGGCCACGCACCGGTTCGATGCGGTCAGCGCGCTGCTGAACGCCGGCACGTTCGGCCTGCTGATCTTCGGCATCGGCGAAGGCGCCCACGAGGCATCCTGGGCCACGACGACGGCGGTGCTGGCGGGGGGGCTGGTCGCCGGGGCGCTGCTGGTTCATCGCCAACTGGGGCTGCGCTCGCCCATGCTGCCGGTGGATCTGTACCGCCGGCCGATCTTCGCGCTGTCATCCCTGACGTCGATGTGCTCGTTCGCGGCGCAGGGCCTCTCCTTCGTCTCGCTGCCGTTCTATTTTCAGACGGTGCTGGGCCATACGCCGGTGCAGACCGGTCTGCTGCTGACGCCGTGGCCGGTCGTGACGGCGATCATGGCGCCGATCGCCGGACCGCTGTCGGACCGCTACCCACCCGCCATCCTGGGCGGGATCGGCATGATCGCGCTGTGCCTGGGGTTGTCCCTGCTCGCCTTGCTGCCGCCGCAGCCGACCACGCTGGACATCGTCTGGCGCATGATGATCTGCGGCGCCGGGTTCGGGTTCTTCCAGTCGCCCAACCTGAAGGCCCTGATGTCGGCCGCCCCGCCGGAGCGCAGCGGCGGCGCCAGCGGCATCATCGCCACGTCCCGCCTGGTCGGCCAATCGACCGGCGCGGCGCTGGTGGCGCTGTGCTTCGGCATCTCCGCATCGCATGGGCCGGCCCTCGCGCTCACACTCGGCGCCTGTTTCGCAGGGGGCGCCGGCGTGGTGAGCTTCTCGCGGCTCTGGGCGCGCTAGCACACCTCTGCTGAAAGCTTCAGGTGTCCACCGAACCGGGTCAATCCCAATCCCAGACCAGCGTTGTTACGCTACGACCCGGAGCGGCCTAGTTCCACCAGGAAATAGTGCTTCAAGCTCATGCCTGTTGAGGTTTGATTCGTAATTGCCCGCTAAGTTCGGCGACGTGATGGAACCAATCATGCCATGCGTTTGACCAGTATAGTGGCGGCAATCGCGTTGGCGATCGGTCTTAAGGTGTCTGCCATGCCGGCCAGCGCCGCGACGATCGCCGTGCCGGAAAACCTGGGTCCGTGGGGTTTGAGCGCGGCTTTCGAGACGGGTCAACGGGGCGTCTACGCCGATCTTGCCGATGCTTTGGCTCGCCGCGTCGATCTGCCGATCAAGGTCGAGTTCGTCCCTTATGGCCGTATGCTCGAAGGCGTGCGAACCGGCGAATTCGATTATGCGTTTGGCGTCGTCAGTCCCGCCATCGAAGCCGTTGGCCCGTTCATCGCCATGGTTGGCAAATTACCCATGGTAGCGGTGGCACGCAAAGGCCTCAAGCTATCGAACGTTGCTGATCTGCACGGCTTCGACACAGTGGGATTTCTGCGCGGCGGTAGTTGTGGTCAGCTGATCGACGGTGATCCAAGTATTCACCGCATGAGCCAAGACAGCTATGAGACGGCTATCCGCAAGCTTGCGTCTGGGCGTCTCGATGGCTGGTGCAGTGTCAAAGCTGGCTTTGACTACGCGCTCAACAATCTCGGGATGACCGATCAAATCGGAGACCAGTTCAATTACGGTTCGGCCAGTCTTGGCCTTCAAGCCAGCCAGGCCAAAGCCGGTACGAGCGAGGCGAAAGTCATGGCACAAGCGGTCGCGGGCTTAGTGGATGACGGCACAGCCAGCCTGATTTTCACCCATTACCTGGGTAAAGCTTACCCTCCCTGAACGGCCACGATGCGAGTAGAGGGCGGACCCCAGTGCGAAAGCGTGATACATGCGACTGAGCCTGCAGACCCGTGTAACCGCTCTCGCTGTGATCGCCGCGGTCTCGATTGTCGGCGCAAAAAGCTTGTGGGACCTTCGCGTGAACGCAGCGGAGCGGCACAGCGCTTGGTCCAGCCGTGTGCTGGTCCTTTGCAGGATGCAGGCGGAAGCTTTGGGCAGGCCGCTGTGGGACTTTAACTTGGAACAAGTCAGCGCAATCCTCGGCAGCCTTGAACGTGACAGCTCATTCCGGCTGGCTCAGGTTTCCGGCCTCGACGGCAAGGTAACGGCTGAACGTAGCATTGTCGTGCCGGGTGCAAAGTCCGTCACTCGCCACGATATGTCCGTCGTTGAAACTCCAGTCGTCGTCGTCGATAATGGCCGCAGTCGCCAAATCGGAACGCTTCGCGCGGAGTTCTCCCGTGCTGAGCTGACTGAATCTTGGCGACGCCAAATGCTCCGAGATTTACTCGCTACGCTAACGGTGGCGGTCGTAACAGGAGCCGTCATGTTCTGCTCCGTTCGTCTGATCACGCGACCGCTCAAGCGTCTAACCAACGTGATGAGCGAATTGGCTGGCGGTAAACTCACTCTCGACATCCCGTATTTCGGTCGCGCCGATGAAGTCGGTGCAGTGGCGGAGGCCCTACAGGTTTTCAAGGACAGCATGACGAAAGCTATTCAGCTCTCCGGGGAGCAGAAAACGGCTCAAACAGTTATGCTGGATCGCGCAGCTCGGCTTGACCACTTGCTCCATGGCTTTGAAGCCAAGATCGGGACGATGGTCGCGTCACTAGCATCCGGCTCGACTGAGCTTGAGACGACAGCTCAGTCGATGTCTCACACTGCAAAGCAAGCGTTCGGCCAGGCAACGACCGTGACGTCGGCTGCGGCGGAGGCAAGCGTCGGCATGCAGACAGCCGCGGCTGCAGCAGGAATACTCAGCGCATCAGTAAATAAGATTAGCTCACAATTGTCGAGATCATCCAGTATCGCACAGAGAGCGGTATCGGAGGCACTTCGGACAGACACGACCGTCCGGGCATTATCTGATGGTGCAAACCAAATTGGCCAAGTTGTTGAATTGATCGACAAGATCGCGAGCAGAACTAAGCTGCTTGCCTTGAACGCGACGATTGAGGCAGCCCGCGCAGGCAATGCAGGACTTGGCTTCGCCGTCGTGGCAGGCGAAGTAAACAGCTTGGCTAGTCAGACCGCGACGGCCACAAAGAAAATAGAGGCGCAAATCGCTCAGATCCAAACCGCGACGAACGAGGCTGTCGACACGATCCGCGAAATTACTGCAACGATCAACGAAATAGGGCATATTTCAGCCAACATAGCCGCGGCAATCAACGAGCAGGCCACGGCGACCGCAGAGATTGCGCTTACTGTGCACAAGACAGCGAAGTCCGGACAGCAGGTCACCACCAATATAGACGGTGTTAGACATGCTGCGTTGGAAACGGGAGCAGCGGCCGAACAGGTGCTTGCTGCCTCAGGAAACCTGACGCGGCAGGCTGACCATCTCACGATTGAGGTCGAGAGCTTTATCAGTGAAATCCGAGCCGCTTGAGTCTTGCCGTTGTAGTTCATAGAGGCGTCAAACACGCTTGATGGATTGACCTCTTGGAGCACGAGTCTCGCGGCCGTCGCTCGTTACCGACGGTTTGGACATTGTCGGTGGTGCAAACCCTTCGTCTAGCCGGTCAACCGCCGTGCGGGCGGCACGGGATACGGGCGTAGCCGCGAAACCGCGCACGGCCGCCACGCTCCGGCTGTCCGGCCAATCGGTAGTCCGGGAAGCGGGCGACGAACCCTGCGATCGCGATCGTGCCCTCCAGCCGGGC
Source organism: uncultured Acetobacteraceae bacterium (assembly GCA_964244585.1). Classification (GTDB taxonomy): domain Bacteria; phylum Pseudomonadota; class Alphaproteobacteria; order Acetobacterales; family Acetobacteraceae; genus LMUY01. Next base: position 45,118 of record CAXTJM010000003.1, read on the forward strand.
CAGGCTCATGCCGACGCATTGGTGCGGCCCGGCGGCGAAGGCGAGGTGCCTGTTGGGCGCACGTTGGATATCGAACCGGTCTGGGTCAGGGAACTGCTCCGGGTCTCGGTTGGCCGCACCGATGCACAGGGCCAATTGCGTCCCGGCCGGCATGCTCACGCCATGCAGCTCGACCGGTTCCGCGGTGATGCGGTTGCCCAACTGGTTGGAGCTTTCATACCGCAGCACCTCCTCCACGCAGGGACGGACGAGACTCGGGTCGGCCAGCAGCCGGGCCCGCTCGCCGGGATGGTCGTGCAGCAGCACGAGCGCGTTGCCGATCAGGTTGGTGGTGGTCTCGTGCCCGGCATTCAGCAGGAAGATGCAGTTGTGCAGCAGCTCGGCCGCGGTCAGGCGCTCGCCGCTCGCCTCGCCCTGGATCAGCCGCGTCAACACGTCGCGCGCCGGGTCGCCGGGGGTGGCGCGGCGCCGCTGCACCAGCGTCTCCAGATAGGCGAGGAACTCCGTCACCGCCCGGTTGCCCCGCGCCGCCTGCTCCGCCGTCAGCACCGGTTCCAGCGCACCCAGGATGGCAAGCGACCAGTCCCGCAGCGGCGCCCGCTCCGCCACCGGTACGCCCAGCAGGTTGCCGATGACCTCGACCGGAATGGCCGAGGCGAAATCCGCAATGAGGTCGGCGCTGTCGTCCATGTCGGCCAGCAGCCGGTCGATCAGGCTGCGAAGCTCCGGCTCCATCCCGCCGATCGCGCGGGGCGTGAGGGCCCCCGCGATCAGCCGGCGCACGCGCGTGTGCAAGGGCGGGTCGTTGAACACCAGCGAGGTCGTGTGGTGCTCGTAGAGCGGGCTGTGGCCGTATTTCGGCAGGAACTCGACCGTCTTGTCGGACGAGAACCGCGCCGTGTCGCGGTAGATGGCGTTGAGGTCGTCGTAGCGGGTGAGGAAATACTGGCCGTTGCCCATACGCTTGCACGGCGCGAGTCGCTGCAATGCGCGGTAGGTCGGATACGGATCGTCCAGGAACCCGGGCGTCAGCGCCGCCAGGTTGAACCCCTCTGCCAAACCTGCATCCGTCATCGCGTTGCTCCCCTGGGCGGCCACCGGCTTACAGCACCGCCAGCATGCCGCCATCGACGTAGACGATCTGGCCGTTGACGTAGTCCGAGGCGGCCGAGGCCAGGAACAGTACTGTGCCCATCAACTCGCCCGGCTGGCTCCAACGCCGGGCCGAAGAGCCGGATCGACACCGCCTCAGGCCGCCGACCGGCGCACGGTCAAGTCCGTGCGTTCGAATACCGCCGGCAGCAGCTCCGTGCCGAGTCCCGGTCCCTCCATCGGCAGCACGTGGCCGTCCTCGATCACCGGCATCACCGTCACCAGCTCCTTGTACCACCCGGTGTAGAAGGCGCGCACGCTTTCCTGGATCAGCGTGTTGGGCTGGCTGAACGAGGCGTGGATGCCGGCGACGAACCCGACCGGGCCCACGCAATCATGCGGGGCGAACGGCCGGTGGTAGGTGTCGGCCATCGCGGCGATCTTGCGCCCCTCGGTCAATCCGCCGGTCCAGCACAGATCGGCCATCACCACGCCCATCGCGTCACGATCCAGCATGTCCTTGTAGGGGAAGCGGCTGCCCAGCGTCTCGCTGGCGCAGATCCACACGTCGGTCGACCGCGCCAGCTCCGCCAGCGCCTGGGGCGAGTTCATGCGGATCGGGTCCTCGTACCAGGTCGGGCAGTACGGCTCCAGCCACTTGGCGAGCTTCTTCGCCATGGGCAGGTTCCACAGGCAGTGGAACTCCACCATGATCTCCATCCGGTCGCCCACGGCACGGCGGATCTTTTCGAACGGCTGCAACGCCGTCTTGAGTTGGGCGGAGGTGATGGACATGCCGTCATTCTCGATGGCCGCCGGGTCGAACGGCCAGATCTTCATCGCCGTGATGCCTGACTCCAGCAGGCTTTCCGCCACCGCGTCCGCCCGGGTGATGAAGCCCTGCAGATCCTCGTACGGGCCGGCGGCCTCGTTGACGTTCCAGGTGGAGACGGGCTTGATGTCGTTCGACCGCACGTAGCCGTAGCCGGCGCAGGTGTTGTACACCCGCTGCCGCGGCCGGCAGAGGCCGCCCAGCATCTGGTGCACCGGCTGGCCGCACACCTTGCCGAACGCGTCCCACAACGCGATGTCCACCGCGGAGGCCGCGCGGTACTCCACGCCGGTGCTGGACTGCGCCATCGGCAGGTTCAGCATCTCCCGGTGGATCGCCTCGATATGCAGCGGGTTGCGGCCCAGCAGACGGCCGGCCAGCGTATCGTGGATATGCGTCTCCACCGCGCCGGCGCCGTAGAACGTCTCGCCGAGCCCGATCACTCCGGCATCGGTGTGCACGCGGACCCACAGGACGTTGGCGAACTCGATGGTCCGCAACGTCTCTATGGCGGTGATTTTCATGGCCGTTCCCCGTCCTGGCGCCCACATGCTATCGGCCACTGCGCCGCTTGCAAATGCAGGCGGTCGCAAGGCGCCGCGCAATGGGAGCACGCACATGAAGGCCGCGATCATCCACGCCCCCCATGATCTGCGCATCGAGGAGGCAGAGATCCCCACAGTCGGCCCGCAGGACGTGATGGTGCGCATCCGCGCCGGGGGCATTTGCGGGTCGGACCTGCACTACTATCACCATGGCGGGTTCGGTGCGGTGCGGCTGCGCCAGCCGATGATCCTTGGCCACGAGATCGCCGGCGAAGTCATGCAGGCCGGGGCGGAGGTCACGCGCGTCCGCCCCGGCGACCACGTGGCGGTGAACCCGAGCCGGCCCTGCGGCCGTTGCCACTTCTGCCTGGAGGGCCAGCCGAACCATTGCAGCGACATGCTGTTCTACGGCAGCGCCATGCGGATGCCGCACGTCCATGGCGGGTTCCGCGAGGTGCTGGTGTGCAGCGAGGCCCAGGCCGTGCCGGTGCCGCCGGGGGTCACTCTGGAAACCGCCGCCTTTGCCGAGCCGCTCTCCGTCTGCCTGCATGCCGCCCGCCGGGCTGGGCCGTTGCTCGGCAAGCGCGTGCTGGTGACGGGTACCGGGCCAATCGGCGCGCTCGCCGTGCTCGTGGCCCGCCATGCCGGCGCGCGCGAGGTGGTGTGCACCGACATCGTCGACGCGCCGCTGGCCCTTGCCCGCCGCATCGGCGCCGACCTCGCGCTGAACACCCGCGCCGAGCCGGCGGGCATGGACCGCTTCAAGGCGGACAAGGGCTATTTCGACACGGTGTTCGAAGCCTCGGGAAGCGGCCCGGCCCTGGCGGGGGCGCTTGAAGTGGTCCGGCCCGGTGGCACCATCGTGCAGGTCGGCAATGGCGGGGGCGAGATGACGCTGCCGGTCAACCTGCTGGTGGCCAAGGAAATCAGCCTGCGCGGGACGTTCCGCTTCCACGAGGAGTTCGAGTGGGCGGTCGGCTTCCTGGCGTCGGGCGCGATCGACGTGGCCCCCCTGCTCACCGAAATCGTCCCGCTGGCAGAGGCCGTGCGCGCGTTCGACCTGGCAGCCGACAAGAGCCGGTCCATGAAGGTGCAGCTCGCACTCTAGCGTTCCTCCCCGCCGTGGCGGGGAGGAACGCCGGGCTCAGTCGCTGTCGAAGCCGTAGATTTCGGGCAGGATGAAGATCGCCGCCAGCAGCCCGGCGAGCGGGAAGATGGCGACCATCAGCGTCGCGGTCGCCTGCCCGACTGCAGCAAACAGGGATGGGAACAGGAAGATTGCCAGGAAGGAGGGCAGCTTGACGAACATGTAGGCGAAGCCGCTGGCCGTGCCGCGATACTCCGGCTTGGCCACCACGGTCGGGATCGTCATGCAGTTGGAGGCATCCCAATAATGCCCCCACAGCATCGTCGCCGCGACGTAGGGCAGGATCCAGGTCGTGCCGGTGTACAGCGCCCAGGCCGCAACCAGCAGGGAGACGAGGACGATGCCGAACCCGGCGATGCCGATGCCGCGCTGCCCGATCTTCGGCGTCAGCAAAGGCCCGACCCACCCCGCGACCGCCGCCACGCAATACAGTGCGATCTGGACAAGGTCGGTACCCAGGATGGAGGACACGCCGACCATCAGGAACAGCACGGGCAGGTAGAACGCGAAGGTGGAAAATTCGCCGCCCTGGCAGAAGCAGGCGATCCAGCCATACAGCGTGGCGCGCCAGCGGATCGGGTCGCGACGCATGTCGGCGATGAAGGCGGACGGCCGCGGCTTCGTCACCGCGACGTCCTCGTTCGGCAGCATGTCGAGGTTGTCGGAATACATCGACATCGAAACCCGCTTGGCCTCGCGAAAGCGCCCGTGGCGGATCAGCCATACCGCCGTCTCCGGCAGGTTGTGCCGCATCAGCAGGATGATCAGCGCCGGCAGCGCACCCAGACCCAGGGTGATGCGCCAGACCAGCTCATGATCCATGTTCGCGATGAGGAAGATCGCGATCACCGTTAGCGTCAGCACCTCGCCCGCGGCGAACATGAACTGCCAGCGGTTGCCCATGACCTCCCGCTTGCCCTTGGGCATCGACTCCATGATGTAGGTGTAGCCGTTGGAGATATCGCTCCCCAGCGGCATGCCAAGCGCGAAGCGCACCACCACCAGCCAGCCGACGCTGGTGACGAAGGCCTGCAGCACGGCCAGGACGATGAACAGGATCATGGTCGCCAGGAACATCACCCGGCGTCCGAGCTTGTCCGACAGCCACCCGCCCAGCAGCGCGCCGACCAGCGCACCGCCCTGCGTCCCCGCCGCCGCCAATCCGAGCAGCAGCGGGTCAGGGTGATACTGGTCGCGGATGAAGACCAGCACGAACGCGATGGAATACAGATCCCACGCCTCCACCAGGATGGAGGACATCATCAGCCAACCGATCCGGTTGCCTTTGGGATTGTAGTTCGTGACGAGATGGCGGACCGCGCCGTCCATGGCCGATTGGTGCGACATCGCGATCGACAAACCTGTTCTCCCTCGTGGCGGATCTTCTTGGACCGGAGCCGCAGACCCGGCCACCGGACCTGACCATTTCGTGACAGTTTGGTATTGTCAAGCGTGGCTCCGGCAGCGTCATCCCCGGTGCGGACGATTGACCGCCGGACGAACCGGCCGCTAAGTCCAGGCAGCGCGGGGGATCGTCATGGCAGAGCTGGACAGCGCATTCGCGCCTGATTGGTGGCCCGCCACGCTGCGCTGCACGCTCCGCGGCCCGGTCGCGACCCTCGGCCTGCACCGTCCGGAAAAGCGCAACGCCCTGAACCTCGACATGGTCGACGGCATCGGCCGCTTCTTCCGCGACCCGCCTCCCGGCATTCGCGTCGTGGTACTGCATGGCCAGGGCGAGCATTTTTCCGCCGGCCTGGACCTGGGCGACATCCGCCACCAGGACGCGACGGAGGTGATGTTCTATAGCCGGCAGTGGCATCGCGCCTTCGCCGCGATCGAGGGCGGCGACCTGCCGGTGGTGGCAGCCCTGCACGGCGCGGTGATCGGCGGCGGGCTGGAGCTGGCCGCCGCAGCCCATATCCGCGTGGCCGAGCCGAGCACCTTCTACGCCTTGCCGGAAGGACAGCGCGGCATCTTCGTCGGCGGAGGCGGCTCGGTGCGCATCCCCCGCCTGATCGGGACGGCCCGCATGACCGACATGATGCTGACCGGACGGACCTATGGCGCCGCGGACGGCGCGGCGATCGGGTTGGCGCAATACCAATGCGACGCCGGGGATGCCCTCGCGCGCGCCACCGAACTGGCCGGGCAGATCGCCGGCAATGCCAGGTTGACCAATTTTGCCGTGATGCACGCATTGCCGCAGATCGCCGATGCCAGCCCGGCCACCGGCTACCTGGCCGAGAGCCTGATGGCCGCGATCGCCGCCGCCGACGACGAGGCCAAGCAGCGCCTGGCGGCTTTCCTCGAAAAGCGCGCGGGCAAGGTCGTGCATCGCGACTGAGGCCTTTGGCGCGCGAGGGCGATGGAGAAGCGAATGGGACGGATCGCCGGGCTACAGGTCGAACATCGTGTCGATGGCTGCACGCTAGTCCGCTCGACGCGCCCCTTGCCGGCCTACCCGACCCGGGTGACCGAGCGGCTGGACCATTGGGCGGGGCAGACGCCGGACACCGACTTTCTGGCCGAACGGCGCGATGGGGCCTGGCGCCGCATCACCTACCGGCAAGCCCGCGATGCCGTCCGATGCATCGCCCAGGCGTTGCTGCAACGCGGGCTGTCAGCCGAACGGCCGGTAGTGATCCTGTCCGGCAACAGCATCGACCACGCCCTGCTGGGCCTGGCCTGCCTGCATGTCGGCATCCCCTACGCGCCGATCTCGGCCGCCTACTCGCTGGCCAGCACCGATTTCGTGAAGCTGCAGCAGATCGTGGCACTGGCCACGCCGGGCCTGGTGTTCGCAGCCGGTGCGGCCCACGGGCCGGCGCTGGCGGCGGCCGTGCCGGCTGGCGTGGAGACCGTCACCGAGCTGGGCGCACTCGCCGGCGCCACGCCGTCCGACGCGGTGGCGGCGGCGGCGGGGCTCGTGAACGGCGACACCGTGGCCAAGCTGCTGTTCACCTCCGGATCGACCGGGTCGCCCAAGGCGGTTATCAACACCCATCGCATGCTGTGCGCCAACCAGGCGATGATCGCCGGGGTGTTCTGCACTGCGGAGTTCGAACCGCCGGTCCTGCTGGATTGGCTGCCCTGGAGCCACACCTTCGGCGGCAACCACAATTTCAACCTGGTGCTGTTCCACGGCGGCACCTTGTTCATCGACGCCGGGCGGCCGGTGCCCGGCCAGTTCGGCCCCACCGTGGCGGCGCTGCGGGAGATCGCGCCCACCCTGCACCTGAGCGTGCCGAAGGCGTGGGAGGAACTGACGCGCCACCTCGACGCCGACCCGGCCCTGAACCGCCAGTTCTTCAGCCGGCTGCGCGTACCCTTCTATGCCGCCGCAAGCCTGCCGCAACCGCTCTGGGATCGGCTGCAACGCCTGTCGCTGGCCGCCACCGGGCGGGTGGTGCCGATGCTCACCGGCTATGGTTCGACCGAGACGGCGCCGATGGCGCTCTGCACGGATGGCAGCAGCGGCCGGGCCGGGCATATCGGCCTGCCGGTGCCGGGGGTGGAGCTAAAGCTGGTGGCGGCGCAGGGCAAGCTGGAGATGTGCATCCGCGGGCCGCTCGTCACGCCGGGCTACTGGCGGGATCCGGTGCGCACGGCATCGGCCTTCGATGCGGAGGGGTTCTACCCGATGGGCGACGCGGCCACCTGGCTGGATCCCACACGGCCCGAAGCCGGCCTGTGTTTCGACGGACGGCTGGCGGAAGATTTCAAGCTGACATCCGGCACCTGGGTCAGCGTCGGTCCGTTGCGCGCGCACCTGATCGCGGCGATGGCGCCCGACATCCGGGACATCGTGGTGGCCGGCCACGACCGCGACGCCGTCGCCGTGCTGGCGATCCCGACCGACCCTGCCGCCGCGGCCGACCGGGCGGTGCGCGACCGCGTCCGCGCCGTGCTGTCGCGATTGGCCCTGCAGGCTCCGGGCAGCGCCGCGCGCGTCACCCGGCTCGCCTTCCTGACGGACACGCTGTCGATCGATGCCGGCGAGGTGACGGACAAAGGCTCGATCAACCAGGCCGCGGTGCTGCGATGCCGGCCGGCGGCCGTGGCCGCCTTGTACGCGGAGCCTCCGCCGCCTCATGTGCTGTGCGCCGAGCCCGCCCTGGTGCAAGCGTGACGATGCTCCAGGAGCCCAACCGTGAAACCATAGGAAATGCCATGCACCAGGCCCGGATTCTTAGTTGCCGCCGCGTGCAGCCGATGGCGGCTGCCTGATGCCCGTCACCCGGGTGGCGGTGGTCGGCACCGGGATCATCGGTGCCAGCTGGGCCAGCAACTTCCTGGCGCAGGGGCTGGATGTCACGGCCTACGACCCGGCGCCCGGCGCGGAGGAGTCGTTGCGGAAGGCCGTGGCGGCGCACTGGCCGACCATGCAGTCGATCGGCCTGGCCGCCGGCGCCGACCCGGCACGGCTGCGCGTGTTCCCGGTGCTGGAAGCAGCGCTCGAGGGCGCCGGGTTCGTGCAGGAGAACGGCCCTGAGCGGCTCGACGCCAAACGGGTGCTATTCGCCGCCATGGCCGAGGCCACACCGGCGGGCACGGTACTGGCCTCTTCCTCCTCCACGCTGAAGGTCAGCGACGTGCAGGGCGGCTGCCGCCATCCGGAACGCATCGTGCTCGGCCACCCGTTCAACCCGCCGCATCTCATCCCGTTGGTCGAGGTGGTGGGCGGCGCTGCCACATCCCAGGAGGCCATAGCGGCGGCGATGGCGTTCTACCGCCAGGTGGGCAAGCGCCCGATCCGCCTGAAGCGGGAGATGACCGGCCACGTCGCCAACCGGCTGCAAGCGGCGCTCTGGCAGGAGATATTCCACCTCCTGGCCGAGGACGTGGCCGAATTGGCCGACCTGGACGCGGCGATCGCCCACGGGCCGGGCCTGCGCTGGGCGCTGCTCGGCCCGTTCCTCAACATGCATCTCTCCGGCGGCCCCGGCGGCATGGCGCACATGCTGGCCCACCTCGGACCGCCGGTCGAGGCGATGTGGCGCGATCTCGGCCATGTCACGCTCGACCCGGCGACCGTGCAGCGGATCGCGACCGCGGTGGCGGAGCATGTGGCGACGCTGCCGATGGCGGAGCTGGTGGCCGAACGGGACGCAACCCTGCTGCGGCTGCTGCAGGCAAAAGCCGGGACCGTCCTGCCCTGACAGCCGACGCGTGGTCGAGGTCAGGCCGGGAGCTTGAACCCTCCCGCCGCCAAGGCCGGCAGCTCACCCAAGGTATGGAGGACGACATCCGGCTCGAAGCCCAGTTGTTCAGGCTGGCTGCGAAGCGCCTTGAACATCCCCGCCGGCCCGATCGGCGCGGCCCGGGTCAACTCGGACCGCAATGCATCCCGGGTGACGCGCTCGATGCGAGCGACGCTGAAGCCTACGCTTTTGGCGCCGCTGACGTCGAACCCGTTGGACGAGACGAAGAGCACGTCCTGCGGGGGCACACCAAGCGCCGCCTGGACCAGCTCGTAGGAGCGCGGATCCGGCTTGAACACGCGCTTGGCGTCGACGCTGATGACGGTCGGGATCAAGCGTTCCATGCCGCTGTTGCGAACCAGTGCGTCCAGCATGGATGGGCTGCCATTGGAGAAGATCGCGAGATCATACCCGGACAGGGCTTCCAACGCCGTCCGCGCGTCCGGGTACAGGTCTAGGGTATTATACTCTTCCGCGATGCTGTCGAGCAGCGCCGCGTCCGCCTGCAATCCCAGCGCCTCCAGGCTGAAGGCCAACGACTCCCGGGTGATCTGCCAGAAATCCGCGTACTGCCCCATCATCGAACGCAGCCAGGTGTATTCCAACTGCTTGAGGCGCCAGAGCTGGGTGATGAACTCCCCATGGCCGGGAAACGCGGCGTCGATGACGCGCTCGACCGACTGGACGTTGTACAGCGTGCCATAGGCATCGAACACGATGGACCTGATCGTCATGGCTGGTCCTTTCAGGATGAAAATAGCTCTTTGCGGCACAGACCCGCTCCCATACAAGCGATGGGCGTGCTGACCGTAACAGAAGATCGCTGGAGATCATCCAGCATCGGTCATGCCACGGGATGGGAGAGGAACGGACTATGGCAAATCGGATCGATGAGCAAACTCCTATGTTGCGCCGCACAACGCTGAAGGCCGGGGCCGGCCTGCTCGGCGGATTGCTGCTGCCATGGGCCGGGTCCGCCCGTGCCGAGGACTACCCGGCGATCGGCACCTTCCCCGCCGGCAGCGCCGGCAGCTCCGTCTTCGTCGGCATCGCCGTGCCTCGCACCGGCACCTATGCCGTCCAGGGCGAGGATTTGCTGAAGGGCTACACCCTGGCGATCGAACACCTGAACAGCGGCGATCCGCTGATCAAGAAGATATCACCGCACACGACGAAGGGCGTGCTGGGCAAGGAGGTGAAGTTCGGCGTGGCCGATGAAGAGGCCAAGCCTAATACAGCGGTGCAGGCCGGATCGCGCTTCATCAGCGAGAACAAGGCGGTGATGTTCACCGGCTCCGTTTCCAGCGCGACCGCCGTGGCGCTGAACAAGCTGGCCGACCGGGAGAAGGTGATCTACCTGCCCGGCATCAGCGGCTCCAACGACACGACCGGCAAGGATTGCGCCCGCTATTCGTTCCGCGAGTGCTTCTACGGCCAGACGGCCGCCGCGGCGTTGGGCCCCGTACTGATCAAGAGCCTGGGCGAGAAGAAGAAGATCGCGTTCCTCACCCCCGACTACACGTACGGCCACACCGTGCGCCAGTCGATGGAGGAATACCTCAAGAAGGGCGGCTGGACGACGGTGACCAACCAGGTCTGCCCGCTCGGCACGCCGGATTACAGCTCCTACCTGCTCAACATCGCCAATAGCGGCGCCGACGTGTTCATCAACATCAATTTTGGCAACGACGCCGTGCAGTCCATCAAGCAGGCGCAGCAATTCGGCATCCTGCAGAAGCAGACCCTGGTGGTGGCCTATGCCGTCCCGTTCCTGGCCAAGGAAGTCGGCCCGGACGTGACGCAGGGCGTGTTCACCGCGACGGAGTTCTGGTGGACCATGCAGGACCGCTATCCGCTGGCGAAGGAGTTCGTGGCCGCGTTCGAGAAGAAGTACAGCTACAAGCCGGAATGGGGCGCCAATAGCGGCTACATGCAAATCGCCATGTGGGCGGACGCCGTGGAGCGTGCCAAAACCTTCTACCCGCCGGAGGTGATCAAGGCCTACGAGGCCGGCCAGAAGGTAGATTCCACCACGGGCGAAGTCTATTTCCGCGCGGCCGACCACCAGCTGGTCCGCCCCGTCACCATCCTGCGCGGCAAGAAGAAGGCCGACATGACCGCCGGGGACGATTACTGGGACGTGCTGGACGTGCTGCCCGGCGAGCCGCTGATGCAGGCGCCGGGCGCGTTCGGCTGCAAGCTCGGCAGCTACACCTGACCTGAGGCCGAGAGTTCACGACCCATGCTGTCCTGGCCCAACCTGATCTCGCAGTTCTTCAACGGCCTGGCTCTCGGCACCTTGCTCGCCCTGATCAGTTCGGGGCTGACCATCATCTACGGCACCCTCGGCGTGCTGAACCTGGCCCATGGGGCGATGTTCATGCTGGGCGGGTATGCCGGCTACGTCGTCTGGGCGGCCACCCACTCCTTCATCCTGGCGGTGCTGGGCGGGACAGTCGCCGTGGGCGTGATCGGCGTGGTGATGGAGTTCGTCGTCATCCGCCACTTCTATCCCCGCCCGCCGGAAGACCAGATCCTGGTGACGTTCGGCATCGGGATCGTGCTGGTGGAACTGGTGCGGTTCAGCTTCGGCAGCCTGTCCGTGTCGGTGCCGCCGCCGGCCTGGGCGACGGGCGTGACGCAGATCGGCTTCCTGTTCTATCCGACCTACCGGCTGGCCGTGCTCGGCATCGCGGCGGTGGCGCTGATCGTGCTGTACGTCCTGCTCTACCGCACCAAGCTCGGCATGATCGTCCGCGCCGGGATCGAGGATTCCGGCATGGTCAACATCCTGGGGATCAACGTCTACCGGGTGTTCCTGCTGGTGTTCGGGATCGGCGCCATGGCGGCCGGGTTCGCCGGCATCGTCAACGCGCCGGTGGTGGCCCCCACGCCGGATATCGGCGACACGATCCTGGTGCAGACCTTCGTGGTGGTCGTCATCGGCGGCATCGGGTCGTTCCCCGGCGCCGTGATCGGCGGGCTGATCGCCGGGGAGATCCTCAGCCTCACCTCCGCCATCGACCCCAGCTACTCGCAGGTCATGCTGTTCGCCGTCATGACGCTGGTGCTGATGGTGCGGCCGGAAGGGCTGCTGGGATTGCGGGGGCGGGAGTGAACGGGGTGCTGCGCCGCTACTGGCCGGAGCTGGCCTGCATCGTCGGCCTGGCGGCGGCGCCCTATGTGCTGCCCTACGCCGGCTTCTCGCCCGACACCGTCAACCGCATCGTGGTGTGGGGCCTGTTCGGCATCGGGTTCGACCTGCTGTTCGGCTACACCGGCCTGCTCTCGTTCGGCCAGGCCGCGTTCTACGGCACGGGCGGCTTCGTCTCGGCCTACCTGCTGACGAACGACATGGTCTCCAGCGTGCTGGTGGCGCTGGTCCTCGGCACGGCCGGCGCGATGCTCGCCGGGCTGCTGGTGGGGCTGGTCGCGCTGCGGCGTACCGGCATCTATTTCGCGATGATCACCGTGGCGATCGCCCAGGTGTTCTTCTTCCTGGAAAACTCGCCCTTGGCCGATTTCACCGGCGGGGAGAACGGGCTGCCGGGCGTGCCGGCGCCGGTGTTCTCGCTCGGCTCCGCCGTGCTGCGGATCACGACCGGCTGGTCGATGTACGGCTTCCTGGCCGTGTGCTTCTTCGTTGGCCTGGTGATCGCGCGCCGGATCGTCCATGCCCCCGTCGGCGCGATCCTGGTGGCGATCCGGGAGAATCCGCTGCGGGTGCAGGCGCTCGGCCACTCCGTCATCCTCTACAAGCTGACGGCGTTCGTGATCGCCAGCGCCTATGCCGGCTTCGCCGGCGGGCTGCTGGGGGTGTTGCAGGGCTACATGCCGCCCGAGGCCTTCACCTTCGACACCTCGGGCCAGCTGGTGATGCAGACCGTGATCGGCGGCACGGGGACGCTGTTCGGCCCGCTGTTCGGCGCGGCCGTCTGGCTCTATCTGCGTGACTTCCTGCAAGGGCCGGTCGGGCTCGGCAGCGCGTGGCGGCTCGTGCTGGGCGTGATCTTCGTGTTGCTAGTGTGCTTCCTGCGCCGCGGGCTGATCGGCGGGGTGGTGAGCCTGGTCGCGCGCTCCACGGCGCGGCCGCATGACGAACCACCGGAGGAAAGCCCGATCATCGACGCCGCTGACAGCGTGATCGCCAGCGTCGGCCCCGCCGCGCGGCAGCGCGTCGCCGCCCAGGCCCATGGCGGCCCGGTGCTGGAGACGCGCGGCGTGACCAAGCGGTATGGCGGCCTGTTCGCCAACAAGGACATCACCTTCTCCGTGCAGGAGGGCGAGTTGCGCGGCGTGATCGGCCCGAACGGGGCCGGCAAGAGCACGTTCTTCAAGATGCTGACCTGCGAGGTCGCCCCCACCGCCGGGCAGGTCTTCTTCCACGGCAAGGACATCACCGGGCTGGACGTCTCGAAGGTGTGCCAGCTCGGCCTCACCAAGAGCTACCAGATCAACCAGCTTTTCGGCCGGCTCACCGTGCGGCAGAATGTCGAGATCGCCGTGCTGGCGCATTTGCGCGGCCGGTTCCGGCTGGACCTGTTCCGCCGCCTGAGCCGGGTGCCCGGCCTGGCGACGCAGGTCGAGCAGACCATGGCGCTGGTGAAGCTGACCGCCCGGGCGGACCTCCTGGTGTCCGACCTGTCCTACGGCGAGAAGCGGCGGTTGGAGATCGGCCTCTCGCTCGCCTCGTCGCCGACAATGCTGTTGCTGGACGAGCCACTGGCCGGCATGAGCCCGCGGGAACGGGCGCAGACGGTGCAGTTGCTGAAGACGATTCGCCGGGGCCGTACCATGGTGATCGTCGAACACGACATGGATGCGCTGTTCGAACTGGCCGAACGCATCACCGTGCTGCACGAAGGCCAGTTGCTCGCGGAGGGAACACCGGCCGAGATCCAGCGCAACGCCTTCGTGCAGGAGGCCTATCTGGGTGGGGTCGCGGCGGCATGAGCTTGCTCGAGGTGGAGGGGATCAACAGCTACTACGGCGACAGCCACATCCTGTTCAACGTGTCGATCCGCGCCGAAAAGAACGAGGTCGTGGCCCTGCTCGGCCGCAACGGCGCCGGCAAGAGCACGACGTTCAAGACGCTGATGGGCGTCATGCGCCCGCGGAGCGGCCGCATCTCGCTGGACGGCAAGTCGATCCAGGATTCGTCGCCGCACGTCATCGCCGCCGCCGGCATGCAGCTCGTGCCGGAGGACCGCCGGGTGTTCGGCAGCCTGAACGTGGAGGAAAATCTGGTCCTCGCCGGATTGACCGCCAAGGGACGCTGGCCGATCGAGCGCATCTGGGAGATCTTTCCCCGGCTGAAGCAGCGCCGCCGCAGCCGCGGCACCGACCTGTCGGGCGGGGAGCAGCAAATGCTGGCGATCGCCCGCGCGCTGATCCGCGACCCCAAGATCGTCCTGCTGGACGAGCCGTTCGAGGGCCTGGCGCCGGTGATCGTGCGCGACCTGCTGGCGGTGTGCCGGGTGTTGGCGGATGCCGGGCAGACCATCTTCGTCATCGAGCAGAACATCAGCGCGGTGTTCAGCCTGGCCGACCGCGCCTATATCCTGAACAACGGCCACATCGTCGAGGAACAGACGACCGCGCAACTGAAGGCCCAGCCCCAGCTGTTGCATCGATACCTGGGCGTATAGCTCGCACTGCGACAAGGGCTCCCTCCGACGCACCGGGGGAGACGATCGCTACGTCTCCACCGCAGCCAACTGGTCGAACAGGGCGGACGAGTTGCCGGCCTTCCGGATCATGCGCAGGATGGTGTCGTCCCGCATGCTGCGCGACACCGCGGCCAAGGCTGCGACATGGTCCGTCGCCTTGTCCGCGGGGAGCAGCAGCAGGAACAGGACATCCACCGGTTTGCCGTCGATCGCCTCGTACTCGACCGGCCTGGCGAGGCGGACGAGAAGGCTGAACGGGGTTTGCAGCCGCTCGATCCGCACATGCGGCAAGGCAAAGCCGCGGCCGAACCCCGTCGAACCCAGCCGCTCCCGCGCCTCCAGCGCCGCGAAGATCACTTGGCCGTCGACCGGAAGATGCGCGCTCGCCCGCTTGGCGATTTCCGCCAAGGCCTGCGCCTTGTCGCCCGCGCGCAGTCCCAGGATGATACGGTCCGGCTGGATCAGCTCTGTCAGTCTCATACGCCACCATTCTTGTTGTGCGACCGTCAGTCCACCGCCCGAAGCCGGTAGCCGACGCCGGTTTCGGTCAAGATATGCGTGGGCTGCTCGGGATTCGGCTCGATCTTCTGGCGGAGCGCCCGGATGTAGATACGCAGGTATTGCACGTCGGTGTCGCTGCCCCAAACCTCGTGCAGGATATGCCGGTGCGTCAGCACCTTGCCGGCATGCGCGACCAGCAGGCGCAGCAGCTCGTACTCCCGGCGGGAGAACTTCACGTCCACCCCGCGCACCGTGACGACGCGGCGGACCAGATCGACCACCAGGTCGCCGCTGCGGAACACCGGCCGCTCGCCGACCTGCTGCAGGCGATGGCGCTGGGCCGCCCGGATGCGCGCGAACAACTCGTCTATGCCAAACGGCTTGGTGACGAAGTCGTCGGCGCCGAGGTCCAGTGCCGCGACCTTGCTGCGTTCGTCGTCGCGGCTCGACAGCACGATGATCGGGATGGCGGACCCGGCATCGCGGACCTGGCGGATCACGTCCAGGCCGTCCATGTCCGGCAGGCCGAGGTCCAGCACCACCAGGTCGGCGGCCTCGCGCCGCACGCAATCCATCGCAACGCTGCCTGCCTCCGCCTCGGACACGATGAAGCCCTGCGCCGACAGCCCGGTGCGCAGGAAGCGCAGGATGGCCGGCTCGTCATCCACCACCAGGACGCGCAGGGGGTTGGCCATCGCCGTCATGCCGCGTCCTCCTCTTCGACGCGGATCTGGGCGGGCACCGGCAGGTCGATGGTGAAGACCGCGCCCACGCGATCGCTGCGGTTGGCCGCCGTGATCGTGCCGCCCATGGCCTCGACGAAGCCGCGGCAGATAGCAAGCCCCAATCCCGTACCCGCCCGCTGCCGGTCCGCCCGGCGCACGCGGTAGAACTTGTCGAAGATGCGTTCCACGTCGGCGGGGGGGATCCCGTCGCCCTCATCCAACAGCTCCACCCACACCCGGTCGCCGTGGCGGCGCGCCCGCAACTGGATGGTCGATCCGCCGGCCGCATATTTCGCCGCGTTGTCCAGCAGGTTGAACAGGACCTGCTCGAACAGGACCATGTCGATCGCCAGCATCGGCAGGTTCGGCTGCAGCTCCACCTTGACCTGGTAGACCGAGAGGATGCGGGCCGCGCGCCGCAGCACGGCCCCCACCACGTCCGACAGATCCGCCAGGCCGCCGGTCAACATCAGCGGGCCGGATTCAAGCCGGGTCATGTCCAGCAGGTTGCCGATGAACCGGTTCAGCCGCTCCGCCTCCTCCCGGATCGTGCGCAGCATGGCGACGCGGCCGGCCTCCTCCAGCGTGCCATGCTGGCTCATCAGGCTGGTGGCCGCCCCCAGGATAGAGGCCAGCGGCGTGCGCAGATCGTGCGAGATCGAGGTGAGCAGGGCCGACCGCAGCCGGTCCGTCTCGGCTTGCAGACGCGCCTGGTCGACGTCGCGCACCAGGTTCACCCGCTCGATCGCGAGGGCCGCCTGGTCGGACAGCGCGTTCAGCAGGCGCTGGGCGTCCGGCGTCAGCAACGGACCGGGTTCGTCGCGGTCGATGCCGAACACGCCGGTCGGCCCGCGACCGGTCTGCATCGGCAGGAACAGGCGCTTGCCACCGGGCAGCGTGTCCGCGCCGCGGCCGGCGACCCGGTTGTGCTCCCAGGCCCATTTGGCGGCAGCCAGATCGGCATCGTCGAACTCGTCGTCCGGCGGGAAGCCGGCCTGCACGGCCAACCCCTCCTTGCCCGGCAGCAGCACGACCACCCGCACCTTTAGCATCAGCGCCACCTGGTGCACCGTCGCCCACAGCACGTCGTCCAACGATACCGCGCCGGCGAGCTTGCGGCTGAACTGGTACAGCTCCTCCGTGGTCTTCGCACGGGACCGCGCGGTAACGGTCTGCGCCCGCATGCGGGCGGTCAGGTTGCTGGCCACGACGGCAACGATGGTGAACACCAGCAGCGTGACGATGTTTTCCGGGTCGGCGATGGTGAAGGTGTAGAGTGGCGGCAGGAAGAAGAAGTTATACGCCAGCACGCTCAACAGGCAGGCCAGCAGCGAGCCCGCCAGCCCGCACGCGACGGCGCTGGCCAGCACGCCCATCAGGAAGACGAGCGCCACGCTCGTCACCCCCAGCACCTGCCGCAGCAGCATAGCCACCGCCAATGCAACCGCCACCGAGAGCACGCTGCCACCCCATGCACTCAGCGGCGCGAGGGCCAGCCGGGACGTAGCCTCGGGCGCAGCCTTGCCGGACGTCGGCTCCTCCGCGAGGACGTGGACGTGGATGGTGCCGGCCCGGGCGATCACGCGTTGCGCCATCGAGCCGAAGAACAGCTCCGTCCAATGGGCGCGGCGCGACGGTGCGACGATGATGTGGGTGAAGTTGTTCGAACGCGCGTACTCGACCACGGCCGTGGCCGCATCCGACCCCGGCACCGTGGCGATTTCCCCACCCAACTGCTCCGCCAGGCGCATGGCGTTGGCGGTGCCGGTCCGGCGGGCTTCTTCGCGCCAGCCGCTGGCCTCGACATGGATGGCCGTCCAGGGTCCGCGCAGCCCGTCGGCGATCCGGCGCGCGTGACGCACCAGCGCCACGCTGCCGGGCCCGCCATCGACATGCACGAGTACGCGGTCGCTGGCCCCCCATGGCCCGCTGATCGAGTTGCTGCGCATGTAGTCGACCATCTGGTCGTCCACGCGCTGCGCGGTGCGGCGCAGCGCCAATTCGCGTAGCGCGGCCAGGTTGCCGGGCAGGAAGTAGTGCTTGACCGCGCGCTCCGCCTGGTGCGGCACGTAGATTTTGCCGTCCTTCAACCGCTGGATGAGGTCCTGCGGCGTCAGGTCGATCACCTCGATGTCGTCGGCCCGGTCGATGATCGAGTCGGGCACCGTCTCGCGGACGCGGATCCGGGTTATGCCGGCCACCACGTCGTTCAGGCTTTCCACGTGTTGGATGTTGAGCGTGGTGTAGACGTTGATGCCGGAGGCGAGCAGCTCCTCCACATCCAGGTAGCGCTTGGGATGGCGGCTGCCCGGTGCGTTGGTATGGGCCAGTTCGTCGACCAGGACGAGGTTCGGCCGCCGACCCAGCACCGCGTCCAGGTCCATTTCCTCCACGGTGCGGCCGCGATAGTCCACCTGGCGCCGCGGCACCGTCTCCAACCCGTCCAGCAGGCCCACCGTCTCCGCGCGACCATGCGTCTCCACGATGCCGATCACGACGTCCAGCCCCTCGCGCCGCCTGGCCTGCGCGGTGGTCAGCATCTCGAACGTCTTGCCGACGCCGGGCGCGGCGCCAAGGAAGATTTTCAGCCTTCCCCGGCCCTCCCGTGGCAGGGCCGTGAGCAAGGCGTCCGGCGAAGGCCGGCCGTCACGATCGTTCATGGGGCCAGGGCTGTGCGGTGGATCATAGGTGGTGAAAGGATAGCCGACTCCCGCTCGGAAGGCCCGCTCCCTCCTGGAGGGGGCTTGCTTGCATGCTCAGCCCTTGCCGAGCGCATCCAGCGCCATGTTCAGCGCCAGCACGTTGACGTGGCTCTCCCCGATGATGCCGAACAGCCGGCCCTGCGTGTGCTCGATCACCAGCTGGCGCACGCGGTCCTCGGGCAGGTTGCGCGCCTTGGCCACTCGCGGCACCTGGAACAGCGCTCCGGCCGGGGTGATGTCCGGGTCCAGGCCGCTTGCGGAGGTGGTCACCAGGTCCACCGGAACCGGCATTGACGGGTTCTCCGCCGCCAGCTTCGCCGCATCGTCCTTCACCCGGTCCAACAGCGCCTTCGACGTCGGGCCGGCGTTGGAGCCGGAAGAGTTCTGCGCGTTGTACGGCGCCGGCACCGTCTTGGTGCTGTCCGCCGGGTCGGTGTCGGTCGTGGCGGACGGGCGGCCGTGAAAATAGTTCGCCGCGGTGAAGTTCTGCCCGATCAGCTCGGAGCCGATCACCTTGCCGTCGCGCTCGATCAGGCTGCCATCGGCCTGGTGCGGGAAGACGAGGCCGGCCACGCCGGTCATGGCGAGCGGGTAGGCGAGGCCGGTGATGACCGTCATGGCGACGATCATCAGGATGGCGGGACGGATTTGGTTGAGCATGGTTCTGTCCTAGGCGCTCAGGCGAGGCCGATGGAAGTGACGAGCATGTCGATGAGCTTGATCCCGATGAACGGCACCACGATGCCGCCCAGCCCGTAGATCAGCAGGTTGCGGCGCAGCACCGTGGCAGCGCCCACGGGCCGGTAGGTGACGCCACGCAGGGCCAGCGGGATCAAGGCGACGATGATCAGGGCGTTGAAGATGATCGCCGCCAGGATCGCGCTCTGCGGCGAGGCCAGCCGCATGACGTTCAGCGCCCCGAGCTGCGGGTAGAAGGCCAGGAACATCGCCGGGATGATGGCGAAATACTTGGCCACGTCATTGGCGATCGAGAAGGTGGTGAGCGCGCCGCGCGTCATCAGCAACTGCTTGCCGATGCCGACGATCTCGATCAGCTTGGTGGGATCGCTGTCCAGGTCCACCATGTTGCCGGCTTCGCGCGCCGCCATGGTGCCGGTGTTCATCGCCACGCCCACGTCGGCCTGCGCCAAAGCGGGCGCATCGTTGGTGCCGTCGCCGCACATGGCGACCAGCTTGCCCTTGGCCTGCTCGTCGCGGATCAGCTTCAGCTTGGCTTCCGGGGTGGCTTGCGCCAGGAAGTCGTCCACGCCCGCCTCGGCCGCGATCGCCGCCGCGGTCAGCGGGTTGTCGCCGGTGATCATCACCGTGCGGATGCCCATCTGCCGCAATTCCGCAAAACGCTCCCGGATGCCGCCCTTGACGATGTCCTTGAGGTAGATGACACCCAGCAGCCGTCCGTCCTTCGCCACGGCCAGCGGCGTGCCGCCGGCCTTGGAGACGCGCTCCGCCTTCTCCGTCAAGTCGCGCGCCACGGCGTCGGCCCCGGCAGGCCGCACCGCCTCCACGACGCTGCCGCCGGCCCGGATGCCCAGCGGCATCGCACGGCCAGGGGCGGCGTAGGCGAGGATCGACTCCACCGCCCCCTTGCGGATCGACGAGCCTTCGACGTCGATGCCGCTCATCCGCGTCTGCGCCGTGAACGGCACGAACGTGGCGCCCAACGGGGCCATGTCCCGCCCGCGGATGCCATACCGCTCCTTTGCCAGCACGACGATGGACCGGCCCTCCGGCGTCTCGTCCGATAGCGAGGAAAGCTGGGCCGCGTCGGCCAGGTCCTGCTCGCTCACGCCGGTCACCGGGATGAACTCGGACGCCTGCCGGTTGCCGAGCGTGATGGTGCCGGTCTTGTCCAGCAGCAGCGTGTCCACGTCGCCCGCCGCCTCGACCGAGCGGCCGGACTTCGCCAGCACGTTGAACCGCACCAGCCGGTCCATGCCGGCGATGCCGATGGCGGAGAGCAGGGCGCCGATCGTGGTCGGGATCAACGTGACGAACAGCGCCACCAGCACGACGATGGAGATCGAACCGCCGGCATAGGACGCGAAGGACGGGATGGTCGCGGTGGCGAACACGAAGATGATGGTCAGGCCGGCCAACAGGATGTTCAGCGCGATTTCGTTGGGCGTCTTCTGCCGCGTCGCCCCCTCCACCAGCGCGATCATGCGGTCGATGAAGGTCGAGCCTTGCGCCGCGGTGATGCGCACCGTGATCACGTCGGACAGCACGCGGGTGCCACCGGTCACGGCGGAGCGGTCGCCACCGCTTTCGCGGATGACGGGGGCGGATTCACCAGTGATCGCCGACTCGTCGACGGAGGCGATGCCCTCCACCACCTCGCCGTCGCTGGGGATCAGGTCGTTGGTCTCCACCAGGACCAGGTCGTCCACCTTCAGCGAGGCGGCAGGAACCTCTTCCCAGGTGCCGCCCATGCCGCGCAGGCGCTTGGCGGTGGTTTCCGTGCGCGCCTTGCGCAGGGTCGCCGCCTGTGCCTTGCCGCGGCCCTCCGCCACCGCCTCCGCCAGATTGGCGAACAGCACGGTGATCCACAGCCAGATCACGATCTGCAAGGTGAAGCCGACGCCGGACCCGCCCGTGACGATGTCGCGGATCAGCAGCACGGTCGTCAGCGTCGCCACCACCTCCACCACGAACATGACGGGGTTGCGGACCATCAGGCGCGGGTCGAGCTTGCGGAATGTGTCGCCGAAAGCCGGCAGCAGGATTGCCGGGTCCAGCATGGCGGCCGCGGAACCGCGCCGCTTGTCGGTGGTGTCCATCGTGGGATTCCTAGGTCTTGATCAGAATGTCGTGCCGGCGTTCATGGCCAGGTGTTCGACCACCGGGCCCAGCGCCAGCGCAGGGAAGAAGGTGAGGCCGCCGACGATGAGGATCACGCCGACGACCAGGCCCACGAACAGGCCGCCATCGGTCGGGAACGTCCCGGCCGAGCTGGGCACGATCTTCTTGGCCGCCAGCGAGCCAGCCACCGCCAGCACCGGGATGACGAACAGGAAGCGCCCGACCAGCATCGCGACGCCCAGCGTGTCGTTCCAGAACGGCACGTTGGCGCTGATCCCGGCAAAGGCACTGCCGTTGTTCCCGGTGGCGGAGGTGTAGGCGTACAGCGCCTCGCTGAAGCCATGCGGGCCGGCATTGGACATCGCCCCCGTCCCGACCGGCAGCACCACCGCCAGCGCGGTGAAGCCGAGGATCGAGAGCGGCAGGATCAGGATGGCTAGCATGGACATCTTCACCTCCTTCGACTCGATCTTCTTGCCGAGGTATTCCGGGGTTCGCCCGACCATCAGCCCGGCGACGAACACCGCGATGATCGCGAAGGCCAGCATGCCGTAGAGGCCGGAGCCGACGCCGCCGAAGATCACCTCGCCCAGCATGATGTTGACCATCGGGATCATGCCCGCCAGTGGCAGCAGGCTGTCATGCATGGTGTTGACCGCGCCGCAGGACGTGTCGGTCGTGATGGTGGTGAACAGGGCGGAGTTGGCGATGCCGAAGCGGACCTCCTTGCCCTCCATGTTGCCGCCGGTCTGCAACGCATCCGGCGCGCTGTCGACATGCATCGCCGCAAAGGCCGGGTTGCCGCCGGCCTCGACCGGGTAGGTCACGAAGGTGCCGGCCAGGAACAGGATCCCCATGACCGCGAACAGCGCCCAGCCCTGGCGCTGGCTGCCGACCATGCGGCCGAACACGTTGGTCAACGCCGCGCCGATCGAGAAGATCAGCAGCATCTGCACCAGGTTGGTCAGCGCCGTCGGGTTCTCGAACGGATGGGCGGAGTTGGCGTTGAAGAAGCCGCCGCCATTGGTGCCGAAGATCTTGATCGCCTCCTGCGACGCGACCGGACCCTGCGCGATGACCTGCTTGGCGCCTTCCAGCGTGGCGGCCTCGGTGTAGGCGTGCAGGTTCTGCGGCATGCCCTGCCAGACGAAGAACAGCCCTATAACGATGGACACCGGCAGCAGCACGTACAGCGTGCACCGCGTCATATCGACCCAGAAATTGCCGATCGTCGACATGGAACGCCGGGCGAAGGCACGGATCAGGGCGATCGCCATGGCGATGCCGGTCGCGGCGGACAGGAAGTTGTGGACGGTCAGCCCGGCCATCTGCACGAGGTAGCTCATCGTGCTTTCGGGCGTGTAGGACTGCCAGTTCGTGTTGGTGATGAAGCTGACGGAGGTGTTGAATGCCAGATCCGGGCCGACGGCGCCTTGCCCCTGCGGGTTGAACGGCAGCACATCCTGCAGCCGCTGCAGCGCGTAGAGCGAGAGGAAGCCTGCAACGCTGAAGAACAGCATCGCCACCGTGTAGGTGACCCAATGCTGCTCCTCCTCCTCATGCACGCCGCACAGTTTATACAGCCCGACCTCGATCGGGCGTAGCACCGGGCGCAGCAAGGTGCGCTCGCCGTTGAAGACGCGGGTCATGTAGCCGCCGAACGGCTTGACCAGCAGAACGAGCAGCACGCAATAGAGTGCGATCTGCACCCAGCCGTTGATTGTCATCGCCGGGTCCTCAGAACCGCTCTGGGCGGATCAGCGCGTAAACCAGGTAGCAGAGCAGGCCGAGCGTCACGGCCGATCCAAGCACGTAGTCGAAGATCATGATCCGGCCCTTACAGATGGTCGCATGCCGTGGTGTAGAGAACGGCCAGCACGAAGAACACGCAGCCCGCGGCCGCGTAGACGATATCCAGCATGAGGCACTCCCTGATTGCGGGCTTGCGGAACCTGGGCGCGCCGGATGCAACGCCGCCGCTCGACTCCGTAAACCTCTATCCGATCCACTCGGCAGGCAGAGAAGGCCCGATCGTCGTATAGATGCGAGAGGCCGTGATCGGACCCGATATATAGAAGCCATATAGAGAGGGACGGGCGCATGGACCCTGATGACTGGACCGGCTTGCGGGCGCTTGGTCATCGCATGCTGGACGACATGATCGATGGCATCGCCGGCGTGCGCGATCGGCCGGTCTGGACGAAGATGCCGGACGCCTTGCGGCAGGAGCTGCAATCCCCGCTGCCCCGCGCGCCGGAAGCGCCGGAGGCGGTATACGCGGCGGTGCAGCGGCTGATCGTGCCCTACGTGACCGGCAATTTGCATCCGGGCTTCATGGGATGGGTGCATGGCGGCGGCAATCCGGTGGGCATGCTGGCCGAACTGATCGCCGGCGGGTTGAACGCCAATCTCGGCGGCCGCGACCACGCCCCGATCGAGGTCGAGCGGCAGGTGGTGCACTGGGCGGCCGAGATGGTCGGCATGCCGGCACCGACATCCGGGCTGGTCGTCACCGGCAGCTCGGCCGCGAACCTGATCGCGGTCCTGGTCGCACGGCGCGCGGCGATGGGTGCCGGAGTCCGCAGCCAGGGCGTGGGCGGCGAGCGGCTTACCGCCTATGCCGCGGCGACGGCGCATAGTTGCATCGCGCGGGCGATGGACATCGCCGGGCTCGGGACCGACGCGCTGCACCTGATCCCGTGCGACGCGGATCACCGCATCGAGCTTGGCCATTTGGCCGCCGCGGTCGCGACGGACCGGGCGGAGGGCGCCCGGCCGTTCCTGGTGGTCGGCACGGCCGGCTCCGTCGATGTCGGGGCCGTCGACGACCTGGCCGGCCTGGCCGCCTTCTGTGCCGCGGAACGGCTGTGGTTCCACGTCGATGGCGCGTTCGGCGCCCTGGCCATGCTGTCGCCGCGCCACCGGCCGCTGCTCGCCGGCATCGAGCGTGCGGACAGCCTGGCCTTCGACTTCCACAAATGGGCGCAGGTGCCCTACGACGCGGGCTGCATCCTGGTGCGGGACGGCACGATGCAGGCTGCGACCTTCGCCCAGACCGTCGCCTATCTCCGTCGCGAGGAGCGCGGGCTGGCAGGCGGCCATCCCTGGCCCTGCGATCTGGGTCCCGAGCTCTCCCGGGGTTTCCGCGCGCTGAAGGTCTGGATGACGCTGAAGACCTATGGCGCCGACCGGCTGGGGCAAGTGGTCGAGGCCAGCTGCGCCGTTGCCCAACATCTCGCCGGCAGGATCCGCAGCGAGCCGGCCCTGGAGTTGCTGGCGCCCGTGGCGCTCAACATCGTGTGCTTCCGGGTCCGCGCCGGGGAAGACGCGGACGCATTGAACCGCGATATCGTCGCGGACCTGCAGGAAGCCGGCATCGCCGCCCCATCCACCACGACGATCGACGGCAAGCTGGCGATCCGCGCCGCGATCGTGAACCACCGCACCAAAACGACGGACGCCGATGCAATGCTCGACGCCGTGCTTGAACGAGCAGCCCGGCGAACTCGGACGTCGCCACCTGGCGTAAGACACGGTTAAGGATCGCGCCGCCCCACCCGGGTAGGCGCGGCACGGTTCAGGCCGCCCGGAGCTCGGCCAGGAAGTGGTCCATTTCGACGCCAAGCACGCTCGACACCGCCGTCAGTTCTACCGCTGACTGCAGCAGGTCACCCGCACATTGCGCCGCTTCTCCGACGCGGGCGGAGGCTGCCGTCAACCGCCCTGACACGTCCGCCGACGAGAAGGACACGCGTTGCACATCGAAGGCGATCTTCCGCGCGGAGTCGTTCTGCTGAACCATCGCAGCGTCGATCTGGCGCGCGACCCCGCTGAGGCGCTCGATCGACTGCCCAATATCCGTGAAGGCCGACACCGCAGCAAGCGTGTCGGATTGCACGGCCTGGATCTGCTCCTGGACGCTCCGGGTCGCACGCGCGGTCTTCAACGCCAGCGCCTTCACCTCGCTCGCCACCACCGCGAAGGCTTGGCCGGTCTTGCCGGCCCGGGCAGCCTCGATCGTGGCATTGAGGGCAAGCAGGTTGGTTTGTCCCGCGATGGTCTGGATCAGCCCCACGATCTCGCCGATCTGGCCCGCGGTCTGCGCCAGGTTGCGCACGATCCGGCCAGAGCACTCCACCTGCACCACCGCGTCCTGGGTTGTGGTCGCCGCGTCCGCCACGCGCGACGTGACGCCGTCGATCGAGGTCGACATCTGTTTGACGCCCCGCGCCGCCGAATGCACGTTCTCGCTTGCTGCATCCGCGACAGTGCTGGCTTCCTTCGCGTCATCGATCGCGGCGCCCGTCGCGGTTTGCAGGCGGCGTGCTGTCGCTTCCAGATGTCCTGCGGCGTCGCAGACGGTCGAGGCCACGATGCGGATCTTTCCCTCGAACGCATCGGCCGTCTGCGCCATGATCCGCCGCTGCTCCATGGCCGCATCCGCCATCGTTGCCGCATGGCTCGCACGCAGCTGGTCGGCCTCCCGCAAGCTGATCCGGAACCGTTCAAGCGCGCGTGCCAGCCGCCCGGCCTCGTCCCGCCGCCGCTCGCCCGTTACGGGGCGGTCCAGGCGCCCGGCCTGCATATGCGCCATCGCGTCGAGCACGCGACCAAGGCCGCGGTCGAATTCCAGCAGCACAAGCCAGCTTGCCAGGCAGGTAAGCGCCGTCGCCGCCAAGGACACGGCGCCGAGGTGGAAGGCATATTGCTTGACGGCGCTGTCCACGTCATCGATGTATATCCCGGTCCCCAGCGCCCACTGCCACGGCTCGAACATGACCGCGTAGTTGAGCTTGAGACGTCTCTCGCCGCCAGCCAACCGCGGAACCTTCACGAGGTAGGTCGCCTCGGCGCTGGTCTTCAGGTCATGCAGGGTTTGCATCGTCATGGTGCGCGGCAATTGCGGCAAGGCGTCGTGCGGCACATGGTCCCAGGCCGGATTGGGATGGAATTGGTAGACACCGTCGCGGTCGATGGCAATGAAGTAGTCACCATCGTTGAAGTGGATATGGGCAAGCGTGTTGCGCGCCGTCGCCTGTGCCGCCTCCCGGCTGAGCTCCCCGCGTTCCTCGGCGCTGGCGAGGTTCGAAAGGACGGACAGCACGCATTGCATCACGACCCTGACTTGGTTCGTGCGCTCCACCAGCAAGCTGTCGCGATACTGCCGCACCGCCGACCACGTCATGGCCGCCGCGACCAGAGCGAACAGCGCCGGCGCGATCAAGGCCTTCGTACGCAATCGAAACCGCGACACAAACGACATCAAAGTGGCAGTTCCATTCCCGTGCCAGTTTGGCTTGCAAATGGTCACCTGGCGGTTAACGGACGCCAGCCAGTCGACCGGCCTCCGCCAGGCAGCGCACCCTCACCCCGCAGGTTCAGCGGGACGGCGCTGCAAGAAGCGGCCTTGCCGCACCCCCATGGTCGCAATCTTCGCGCGCTTGGGCCATCGTGCTGCAGACCGTGACCAGGACCCTGACAGATGGCGCAGTTGCTCGACCCCGTGGACACCGATGCCGAGTTGCCGCGCCGCACCGGCGTGGTCGTGATCGGCGGCGGCATCGCCGGGGTCAGCACCGCGCTTTGCCTTGCGGAGAAAGGGGCGGCGGTCACCCTGGTGGAGAAGGGCCGCGTCGGCGCCGAACAGTCGAGCCGCAACTGGGGCTGGTGCCGGACCATGGGGCGGGACCTGGCGGAAGTGCCGCTCGCCATGGAAAGCGTCCGCATGTGGGAGGGCATGGCCGCGCGGATCGGCACGGATGTGGGGTTTCATCGCGCCGGCGCCGCCTGGGTCGCCGATGACGGCCGCAGGCTGGACGCCCATGCCGCCTGGCTGCAGACCGCCCGCGAATACCAGGTCGGGTCCCGCCTGCTGGATGCGGACGAGACCGCGGCGCTGCTGCCGGGCGCAGGCCGCCGCTTCGCCGGCAGCCTGTACACGCCGTCCGACGGCAGGGCGGAACCCCACCGCGCCGTGCCGGCCATGGCTGCGGCCGCCCGGCGGCTCGGCGCGACCGTGCTGGAGGGCTGCGCCGCCCGCGGCCTCGACCTTGCGGCCGGGCGCGTTGCCGGCGTGGTGACGGAGCGGGGCCGGATCGCCTGCGATGCCGTCGTCCTGGCGGGGGGCGCCTGGTCCCGCCTGTTCTGCGGCAACCAGGGCGTGGGCTTCCCGCAACTGAAGGTGCTGGGTTCGGTGTTCCGCACCGCGCCGATGGACGGCCCCGCCCTGTCGGTCGGCGGCACGCATTGGGCGTTCCGCCGCCGGGCCGATGGCGGCTACACGGTCGCCCGGCGCAGCAACATGCGCACCCCGATCGTGCCCGACAGCTTCCGCCTGCTGCCGCAATTCGGCCCCTCCTTCCTGCGCAACCGGCGCGAACTGAAGCTGCAACTGGATGGGCGCTTTGCCGCCGAATGGCGCATGCCGCGGCGTTGGGCGATGGACCGGCCCTCCCCGTTCGAAGCCGTACGCGTGCTGGACCCGGCCCCGGACCAAGGCGACCTCGACCTCGCGCGGCAGGAACTCGTCCGGGCCTTTCCGGCTTTCGCCGCCATGCAGGTTGCGGGAAGCTGGGCCGGGATGATCGACGTCACGCCGGATGGCATCCCGGTGATCGACGCCATCGGCGCCATCCCCGGCTTCCATATGGCCAGCGGCTTCTCCGGGCACGGGTTCGGCATCGGTCCCGGTGCCGGCCGGCTGATGGCCGACATCGTCACGGGATCGACGACGGTGGTCGACCCGAAGCCGTTCCGGTTCGACCGGTTCAACGAGACCACGCGAAAGGCCGCCTGATGGACACCTTGCCCCCAATCCGCACTGGCGCCAGCCGGCCGCAGCAGGTCGCCATGGGCGCCCTCGCGCTCGGCTTGGTTCTGCTCGGCCTCTACACGCTGTGGAATTTCCTGAGCGCGCTGGTGTGGGCCGGCGTGTTCGCCATCGCCCTGTGGCCGCTCTACAGCCGCGCCGTCGCGCGGTTCGGCACCGGGCGGCACAACATCCTCCTGCCGGGGGTCTTCACCCTGGCCGTGGCGCTCGTCTTCATCGCACCGCTGGGCCTGGTCGGCATGCAGGTCGCGCGGGAGGCGCATAACGGCACGGAATGGGTGCGCAACGCGCAGCAGAACGGCATCGCCGAGCCCGATGTCTTGCACCACCTACCGTTCGGCCAGGCGCAGGTCGATGGCTGGTGGCAGGAGAACCTGGCCGATCCCGGCAGCGCACGCGAATTGCTCCAGCGCACGACGCGCGGGCACGTCACCGACGTCAGCCGCATGATCGGGGCGCAGGTCGCCCGGCGGCTCACGCTGTTCGCCTTCACGCTGGTGACGCTATTCTTCCTGTTCAAGGAAGGCCGCGTGCTGAACGAGCAGTTGCGGCGGGCCAGCCAACGCGCCTTCGGCCCCAATGGCGAGCGCATCGGGCGGCAGATCATCGCCTCCGTGCACGGCACGGTGGACGGGCTGGTCCTGGTGGGCTTGGGCGAGGGCTTCGTGCTGGGTGTCTTCTACGCCATCGCCGGCGTGCCGCACGCGAGCATATTCGGCATCGTGACGGCGGTGGCAGCGATCATCCCCTTCGCGGCTCCTGTCATATTCTGCCTTGCCGCGCTGATCCTGATCGCGCAGGGATCGCTGGTCTGGGGCATCGCCATCATCTGCATCGGCATGGCCGTGACGTTCGCCGCCGACCATTTCGTCCGCCCGGTGCTGATCGGGGGTGCGACCCAGCTGCCCTTCCTGTGGGTGCTGCTCGGCATCCTCGGCGGCGTGGAGGAATGGGGATTGATCGGCCTGTTCGTCGGGCCGGCGATCATGGCGGCGCTTATCCTGCTGTGGCGGGAATGGGCGTGCGGCCGACAACCGGCTTGACGCGGGAAATCCGGCTCAACGCGTTTGACATGGCGTGCGTCGGCCACATTCAGCAAGGGATGTGGACGCACCCACGCGACCGGTCGGCCGAATACGGCATGCTGGGCGGCTGGACCAGGCTGGCGGCACTGCTGGAACGCGGATTGTTCGACGGGCTGTTCCTGGCCGATGTGCTGGGCGTCTACGACGTCTACGGCGGCACGCCGGAGGCGGCGCTGCGCCATGCGGTCCAGGTCCCTCTGCTGGACCCGCTGCTGCTGGTGCCCGCCATGGCGGCGGTGACCGACCATCTCGGCTTCGGCGTCACGGTCAACCTCGCCTACGAACAACCCTTCACCTTCGCCCGGCGCATGTCGACCCTGGACCAGCTCACCGGCGGCCGGATCGGCTGGAACATCGTCACCGGCTATCTCGACAGCGCCGCCCGCGCGATGGGGTTCGGCGCCCAGATGGCGCATGACGACCGCTACGATCTGGCCGACGAATTCATGGCGGCGGTGTATGCGCTGTGGGAGCGGAGCTGGGAGGACGGAGCGGTCCGCCGCGAACCCGCCATGTTCACCGACCCGGCCCGGGTGCACCGGGTGCGGCATGACGGCGCGCAGCACCGGTTCGACGCCATGGCGCTGGTGGCGCCCACGCCGCAGCGCACCCCGGTGCTGTACCAGGCCGGCAGCAGCGACCGGGGCCGCGCCTTCGCGGGCGCGCATGCGGAATGCGTGTTCGTCAACGGCGGCAGCAAGCCGGCCGTGGCGCGGCTGGTGGCGGACCTGCGCGCCCGCGCCGCGCCGCGGCCGATCCGCGTGTTCGTCGGCGCCACGCCCGTGCTCGGCCGCACGAGCCGGGAGGCGCAGGATCTGTTCGCCGAATACCGCCGGCATGGCAGCGTGGAAGGTGCGCTCGCCCATGCCAGCGCCTCGCTCGGCATCGATTTCGCCCGCTACGGCTGGGACGAGCCGGTGGACGCAACGCCCACGGACGCCATCCGCTCCAACATCGAAGCGATGACCCGCCAACTCGGCGCCGGCTGGACCAAGCAGATGCTGGCGGACCGCTTCGTGCTCGGCAGCCGCCAACCGCCGATCGTCGGCAGCGCCGCCGAGGTGGCGGACGCGTTGCAGGCCTGGGTGGCGGAGGCGGATGTGGACGGCTTCAACCTGTCCCGCACCGTGGCGCCGGAATGCTGGGAGGCGGCGGTCGACCTCCTGGTGCCGGAACTGCAGCGCCGCGGCGCCTACAAGCGCGGCTACGCTCCGGGGACGTATCGCGAAAAGCTGTTCGGCGCCGGGCCAAGGCTCGCCCCGCCGCATCCAGCCGCGATGGGGCGGCGATAGCCCTCGTCGCGCGGCAGTTCCACGCCGACATGGCTCGCCTCGCAGCCGGCCGAGGCGCAGGCGCGGACGGTTACGGCGGCCATCGGGCAGGCTCCGTCGGGGCGCGCACCCAGTCGCGCGGCGGCGGGCTGAACGGGGTGCCGGCCAGAAGACGCCCCGCCTGCCACCGTGCCGCCTTCGAGCGAAGCATCTCCGCCAGCAAGGGCGCCACCAGCTCGGCCGCGGGCATTCGGAACACCGTCCCGGCATAGGCGGCGAACCAGGGGCTGGCGAGCAGAAAGGGCCCGATCGCTGCCTCGTCCATGCCGTTCTCGACCATCAGGTCATAGGCGAACACCCGCTTGGCGCCGTGCCAGGCCATGCGCTCCGGTGCGCGTCGCCACCCCTGCAAGCGCCGCACGGCCTCGCGGAGCGCCGAATCCGGATCGACCGTGGCCGGTCCGTGGCCCGACCAGGCCAGCCGCACGCCCAGCTCCGCCAGGCGGCGGGTGGTCGCCTCCGCCGCGTCCAGCAGGTCGGCGCGGGTGGCATCGATCCAGCCCAGATCGTCGCTGTGCACGGCATCGCCGGTGATCAACAGGCCGTGCTCCGGCGCGTGCAGGCTGACATGCCCCTCGGTATGGCCCGGCGTCGGCACGACGCGCCACCGCGTCAGGCTGGTTTCGACCACATCCCCGTCCTCCATCGCCCAGGCCACGCGATACGGCTCGACCGGCTGGTGCAGATAGCGCGCCCGGCATGCCTCCGGGTCGCGCGCGTTCACCATCGCGGCCTCGATCCGGTGGGTGGCGATCGGCACGCCGTATGCCTCGGCCAGAGCGTGGTTCGCCCCCGCGTGGTCGCAGTCGAAATGCGTGTTGACGAGGAGCGAGAGGCGCTCCGGCGGGACGCCCTGCGCATGCAGCCACCGCACCAGCGCAGGCACGTCCGCCCCGAAGCCGCCATCCACCAGCACCGGCCGCTCGCCCCGCAGTAAGACGGCATTGGCACTGGGAAACGGCCGCTGGAAGAAGGCGACCAGGTGATCCGTGCTCACGCCGAGAGCGGCTCCGCGATGTCCTCCAGCGACTTGCCCTCCGCGGCGACGCCCAGCCACACCTCCATCGCCGCCCCGGCCAGCATCAGCACGCCCGCCACGCAATACCCGGCCGACAACGCCCAGGCCGAGCCGGCGGCGATCAGCCGGCCGAACAGCCATGGCGCCGCGGCACCCCCGATCAGCGTGCCGAGCGCGTAGAACACGGCGATCGCCAAGGCCCGGGTTTCCAGCGGGAAGATCTCGCTCGCCGTCAGATAGGCGGAGGACGCTGCCGCCGAGGCGAAGAAGAACACGCCGACCCAGCAGAGCGTCTGCGTCGTCGCAGTCAGCAGGCCCAGGCCGAACAGCACCGCCACCGCCATCAGCAGCACGCCGGAAATGGCGTAGGTGCCGGCGATCATCGTCTTGCGCCCCACCGTGTCGAACAGATGGCCCAGGGCGAACGGCCCCACCAGGTTGCCCAGGCAGAGCGGCAGGATGTAGAGGCCGATGCTGGCGTCCGCCACGCCCTCGTGATGCTGCAGCACCAGGCCGTAGGTGAAGAACACCGCGTTGAATAGGAATGCCTGCGCCACCATCAGCATCAGCGCCAGGGCTGAGCGGCCGCGATGCTTGCCCAGCATGGCGCCGAACACCAGGCCGAAGCCGAAGGTCTTGCGCGGATGCACGGTAAGGGTGCCGGTCGCGGCGGGCAACGCGCCGCCGCCGCTTTGGCTGACCCGGCGTTCGATGTCGTCGATCGTCCTGCGTGCGCCCTCCTCCTGGCCATGGGTGACCATCCAGCGCGGGCTTTCCGGCACCCAGTGTCGCAGGAACAGGATGGAGATGCCCAGGATGCCGCCAATGCCGAACCCCAGCCGCCACCCCCAGTCGAGCGGCACCCAAGCCCCGGACAGCAGCGGGATCGACGCTGCGGCGCCGGCCGCGGCGCCGCCCCAATAGCTTCCGTTCACCATCAGGTCGATCCGGCCGCGCAGCCGCGCCGGCACCAGCTCGTCGATGGCGGAGTTGATCGCGGCATACTCGCCGCCGATCCCCAGGCCGGTCACGAAGCGGAACGCGGCGAAGCTCCAGAAATCCCAGGCGAAGGCCGAGAGCAGGACGCCCAGCACGTAGATGCCCAGCGTGACGTTGAAGATGAGCTTGCGGCCGACGCGGTCGGTCAGCCAGCCGAAGAACAGCGCCCCGGCCACCGCCCCCACCACGTAGACCGACGCCACGCTGCCGACATCCTGCGCCGTGAGCCCGAGCGTCCGCTTGTCCTGCAGCACCGGGCCGAGTGAGCCGACGATGGTGACCTCCAGCCCGTCGAGGATCCAGGTGACGCCAAGGGCGATGACCACCAGCAGGTGGAACCGGCTCCAGGGCAGGCGGTCGAGCCGCGCCGGGATGTCGGTCTGGATGGCTCCGCCCAATGGTCGTTCCTCCGGCTTGTTCGATGGATGGCGAAGGTCGCCCCTCACCTTCCAGGTGTCCAGAGCGCGGCTGTCCTCCGAGGGGCTATGGGGCGAAGCCCATCTTCTAACACGTCCCGGCTCGCTTCCTCTATACCCGCTTTATGTTCCCCACGGGGCCCTGGACCGTCCTGCCCGATTGGCGCCTGCCGCGCCTGCGCCGGCGCATCGACGCCGTGGTGCTGATGCCGCGCGCGATCGTGGCCTGCACGGTTCGGTCCGGCCGGCGCCACAGCGCGCGGGACCGGGACGCGGCCGAGGATGCCGCGCTTGACCTGCACGATTTCCACGCCGGCAGCCGTGCGCATCCCGTGGTGCCGCTGCTGGTCACGCTTGATGCGGCGCGCAACGCCGGCGCCCGGCCGTTGATGCTGCCCGGCGTCACCCCGGTCATGGAAGCGAACACCGCGACGTTGGAGCCGACCCTGCGGGAGATCGCCTCCGCCGCCGCGTTCGGCCCGGCGCTGGTCGATGCCGACTGGCAGGGGGCGGAGTACCGCCCGGTGCCGTCGCTGATCGAGGCGGCGCGCATGCTGTATGCCCGGCACGGCGTGGCCGACATCCGGTGCGCCCATGCGGACGCGCATAATCTCGGCGCCACCCGCGCGGCGATCACCCGCGCTGTGCAGGCGGCGGCAGCGAACCGGCGTCCGACCATCGTCTTCGTCACCGGCATCCCGGGCGCCGGCAAGACGCTGTGCGGGCTGGACACGGCATTCGCCGGCGAGGCGGCCTTCCTCACCGGCAATCCGAGCCTGGTGCACGTGCTGCGGGAGGCGTTGGCGCGCGATTCCGGGATGTCGCTGCGGGCGGCACGGCAGCGTATGGAGGGCGTGATCCAGGCGCTCCCCGCCTTTCGCGACTGCTACGCCGCAGGCGGGGTGCCGCCGGAGCGGGTGGTCGTGATCGACGAGGCACAGCGGTGCTGGTCCGCGGCCCACGCCATCGCCCGGACCGCGACCCGTGCCGCGCCGCTGCGGCAAAGCGAGCCGGCGCTGCTGCTGGACATCATGGCGCGGCGGGATGACGGGCCTGTGATCCTCTGCCTGATCGGGACCGGGCAGGAGATCCATGACGGCGAGGGCGGCCTGGCCGAGTGGGGCGAAGCGCTGCGCTCGCGTCCGGCCTGGCAGGTTGTGGCGGCGCCGGGCGCCATGACGGCAACGGTGGCGCGGCACCGGCTGCCACCATTGCCGAACCGTGCGGCCGACGCAGCCCTGCACCTGGATACGCCGGTGCGGTCCCTGCGCAGCACGGTGGCGCCGGCCTGGGTGGACGCGATGCTCGCGGGCGATGCGGCCACGGCGCGGGGTCTGGCGCGAAATGGGGTCCCGTTCAGCGTCACCCGGGACCTGGCCGTGATGCGCGCCCGGCTGCGGCGTGCGTGCCGGGGGACCCGCAGGGCCGGCCTGCTCTGTTCCTCCGGCGCGCGACGGCTGCGGGCGGAGGGCCTGGGCGCGACGTTGCCGCACGACGATCCGGGCGCCGTCGCCCGCTGGTTCCTCGACCGCTTTCCGGATATCCGCGCCTCCGACGCGCTGGAGGTGGCGGCCACCGAGTTCTTCGCCCAGGGGTTGGAGCTGGACGCCGCCGGGCTGTGCTGGGACGGGGACCTGATCCGCAGCGATGGGGCGTGGCAGGCCCGCGCGCTGCGCGGCACTTGCTGGACGCGGCCACGTGGGCCGGACAAGCGCATGAACAAGCTGAACGCCTATCGCGTCTTGCTGACCCGGGCGCGCTACGAGACGGTGATCTGGATCCCGCCCGGCGACGCGGCCGACCCGACCCGCGATCCGGCCCTGCTGGACGGCGTCGCGGCATTCCTGTTGTCCTGCGGCGCGCACCGCCTGGGAGGGGGGCGATGAGTTGGAGACGATGGCTGGTCGCCTTCCTCCTGCTGGGGCCTGCCGGGCACGCCGCCGACCTCAAGATCGCCACCTGGAACATGGAATGGCTGACGCTGCGCCCTGCCGGCGACCCGGCATTGCCACAGGATGTCAGCCCGAAGGACGCGGCGGACCGCGCGATCCTGCGCCAGTATGCCGCCCAACTGAATGCCGACCTGGTCGCCATGCAGGAGGTCGACGGCCCGGCAGTCGCGGCCGCCATCTTCCCGCCGGACCGCTACACCCTGTACTTCACCCATGACAGCGTGGTCCAACGGGTGGGCGTGGCGGTGCGCAACGGCATCCCGGTGCACCAGAACCCGGATCTGGTCGGGCTGGATGTGACACCCTATGCCCGCTACCAGCTGCGCAGCGGCGCGGACCTGACGCTCGACCTGCCATCCGGACCGATCCGGCTGCTGGCGGTCCATCTCAAGACCGGGTGCCAGCAGGACCGGCTGGATGAGACCCGCCGCCCGCAATGCGCGACGTTGCGGAGCCAGATCGTCGTCCTGCAGGGATGGATTGCCGAACGCCGGCGGGAGGGCGTGCCCTTCATCGTCTTCGGTGACTTCAACCGCTGGATGGATGCGTCGGATGGCCTGCTGGCGGCCTTGCAGCAATCGGCGCCGCTCGCCCGCGCCACGGACGGGCATGACAGCCCGTGCTGGGGTGGGGAGCATTTCATCGACCACATCCTCGCGGGCGGCGCGGCCCGCGCGTGGATGGATGCGGCGTCGCTGAAGGTCCTGGTCTACCGCGAAGGGACGGAACGCAAGGAGCATCTGTCCGACCATTGCCCAGTCTCCGTGCGCTTCCATCTGCCGGGCTGATCGCGCTAGAACCCGATCCGGACCCAAGGAGCAGCCAAATGCCGGAATACACCGCCCACGCCACGACGGTCGCCGGCCGGAACGGCCATGTGGAGAGCAGCGACGGCGTCCTGAAGCTGGACCTGACAATGCCGAAGGACATCGGCGGCGCGGGCAAGCCGGGCGCCACCAACCCGGAACAGCTTTTCGCCGCCGGCTATTCGGCCTGCTTCGGCGGCGCGGTCAGCGCGGTGGCGGCAGCGGAGAAGGTCAAGGTCGGTGAGGTGACCGTGAAAGCCGACGTCACCCTGCACATCGATCCGGGCCCCGACTTCTACCTATCGGTGAAGCTCGGCGTGACGATCGGCGACGTCGATCATGCCACTGCCGAGCGGCTGGTCCACAAGGCGCATGAGGTCTGCCCATACAGCAAGGCGACACGCAACAACGTGACGGTGGAGCTGTCGGTCCTGTGAGTACCGCGCTCGTCACGGGTGCGACCGCGGGGTTCGGGGAGGCGATCACCCGGCGGTTGGTGCGTGACGGCCACCGCGTCATCGCCACCGGGCGGCGGAAGCAGCGGTTGGACACGCTGGCGGCCGAGTTGGGCAGCGCGGTGTTGGCGTTGGAGTTGGACGTCACCGATGCCGGGGCCGTGGCGGCACTACCCGGCGGCCTGCCGGAGGGTTGGCGCGAGGTGGATATCCTGGTCAACAATGCCGGCCTGGCGCTGGGTCTCGACCCGGCGTGGAAGGCCAGCCTCTCCGATTGGGACACCATGGTTGCGACCAACGTGACCGGGCTGATCGGCATCACGCGCGCCCTGCTGCCGGGCATGGTGGAGCGCGACCGCGGCTACGTCATCAGCCTCGGGAGCACGGCAGGCAGCTATCCGTATCCCGGCGGCCACGTGTACGGATCCAGCAAGGCGTTCGTGACGCATTTCACGCTCAACCTGAAATCCGACCTGGTCGGCACCGGCGTGCGGGTGACCAGCATCGAACCGGGCCTGGTCGGCGGCACGGAGTTTAGCAGCGTCCGGTTCGGCGGCGACTCCGACAAGGCCGCCGGCGTCTATAAAGGCACCACGCCGCTGGCGGCGGAGGATATCGCCGAGACGGTCGGCTGGCTGGTCGGCCTGCCGGAGCACGTCAACATCAACCGGATCGAGATGATGCCGACCTGCCAGGCTCCCGGCCCGCTGGCGGTCAAGCGCAGCTAGTGCGCGATCGTTCGAGGTTGCTTGGCCTCGAACGTGGATCGCCCTCGCAAGCTTCAGGCGCCGAGCATGCCCTGCTGCCGCAGGCTCAGCCAGGCGCCGTTGCCGACGATGATGTGGTCGTGCAGCACCACGTCGACGGTGGCCAGCGCCCGCTTGATCTGGGCGGTGGTCTGCAGGTCGAGTGGCGAGGGCGCCGGATCGCCGCTGGGATGGTTGTGGACGAGGATGATGGCCGTCGCGTGCAGCTCCAACGCGCGCTTGGCGACCTCCCGCGGGTAGACCGGCGTGTGGTTGACGGTGCCCCGCGCCTGCGCCTCGTCCGCCAGCAGGCGGTTCTTCCCATCCAGGAACAGGATGCGGAACTGCTCCACCCGCTCGCGGGCAAGTTGTGCGGTTAGGTATCCCATCAATGCCTGCCCGTTCGACAGGATGGGACGGGATTGCAGTTCGGAGCGCATCAGGCGGATGGCAGCGGCTTGCACCGTCTTGAGCGCAGCGCTTCCGGCATCCCCCATGCCCTCGACCGACCGCAAATCCGCCAGGGGTGCGGCAATGACGTTGGCGAACGAGCCGAAGCGGGACAGCAGGGCGCGGGCGATCGGCTTGGTATCGCGCCGCGGCAGGGCCAGGAACAGGACGAGTTCGAGCAGTTCGTGATCTGCGACGCTCTCCGGACCACTCGTCAGCAGACGCTGCCGCAATCGCTGCCGGTGCCCCTCGGCACTGACGGGCGACGGCGGAACAGGGTCCAGGCCTGACGGTACGCTGCGCATGCCGTCAGGGTGCCATGCCGCCCGTCGGCTCGGCAATGAAGCGACGCTCTGGCCCGCCAGTCCTTGGCGGGCCAGACCTCAGTGCGACTTGCCGCGGCCGGTCTTGCCCTGCAACGCGTCGATGCGCTTGGAAGCATCGGCCTTGCTCAACGACGCGTCGAACTCTTCGCCTGCCTCCTCGCAGAGCGTGCGGAGATAGGACGCCTGGGCGCCCGTCATGGTCTCGTCACCTGTGGTCCAATTATCCGGGTCCTTGACCGTGTTGGAGGGGGTTGAATCGGCGGGGGGTGTCTTGGGGTTCGTGCTCATGTCTCTGCAACGCATCTGTGCATGCTCTGTTCCCATCTCGCCTATCGTTGATATGGCCACGGCAGCAAGCTGGCCACCGCGACGCAACGCAAATCGCCTGCTTGCGACACGATCACGTCGGCCGCGGGGGCGAAGTCGGTCAGCAACTCGCGGCAGGCGCCGCAGGGCGGCACGACGGCGATGTCGCGCAGGCTCTCATCCGGCTTGGGGTGGCGCACGGCAACGGCACATTCGACCGTGCCGTCACCCTCCAGGATCGCGCGGCCAAGTGCGATGGCCTCGGCGCAGATCGCCAGTCGGCCGACGGTGGCGCCGAGGTGCACGCCGGTCCAGATGCGGCCGTCGCGCGACCGCATCGCCGCACCGACGGTGTGCCAATGCGGACGGTAATGCCTGACCAGGACGGCGCGCGCCGCCTCGACCAGATCGAGGTCCGGCTTGTCCAGGCTCACTCCGCGGCTTCGGCGTCCTCGCCCTCTTCCGGCGCCACGAGCATCGCCTTCTCGACCACGATGGCCTGGTCGCGCACCCGCTTCTCGATGCTGGCCGCGACATCGGGATGATCCTTGAGGAAGTTCTTGGCGTTCTCACGCCCCTGCCCGATCCGCTGGCTGTCATAGGAGAACCAGGCGCCCGATTTCTCGACCACCGCGGCCTTCACGCCCAAATCGACCAGCTCGCCGCGCTTGCTGATGCCCTCGCCATACATGATGTCGAACTCCACCTGCCGGAACGGCGGCGCCAGCTTGTTCTTCACCACCTTGACGCGGGTCTGGTTGCCGACCACCTCGTCGCGGTCCTTGATGGCGCCGATACGGCGGATTTCCATGCGGATCGAGGCGTAGAATTTCAGCGCGTTGCCGCCGGTCGTGGTCTCGGGGTTGCCGAACATGACGCCGATCTTCAGCCGGATCTGGTTCAGGAAGACCAGCATCGTCTTGGACTTGGACACGCTGCCGGTCAGCTTGCGCAGCGCCTGGCTCATCAACCGGGCGTGCAGGCCGACATGGGTGTCGCCCATCTCGCCCTCCAGCTCCGCCCGGGGAACCAGTGCCGCCACGCTGTCGATCACCACGATGTCGATGGCGCCGGAGCGCACCAGCGTGTCGCAGATTTCCAATGCCTGTTCGCCACCGTCCGGCTGCGACAGCAGCAGGTTGTCCACATCGACCCCCAGCTTGCGGGCGTAGATCGGGTCCAGCGCATGCTCCGCGTCGATGAAGGCGCAGGTGCCACCCTTCTTCTGCGCCTCGGCAATGGCATGCAGCGCCAGCGTGGTCTTGCCGGAGCTTTCGGGGCCGTAGATCTCCACGATGCGGCCGCGCGGGAAGCCGCCAATGCCCAAAGCCATGTCCAAGCCGAGCGAGCCCGAGGAGATGACGTCGATCTGCTCATCCGAGCGGGCGCCCATCCGCATGATGGACCCCTTGCCGAATGCACGCTCGATCTGGCTGAGCGCAGCGTCGAGAGCCTTTGTCCTGTCCATCCGATGATCCCCTAACGCCAGCGCCTCACCCGGCGGCACGCAACCGGGCATACGCACGGAAGATGCCGCAACCTGGAGCGGTCCGGCCACCGTCCCGTTGTAGCACGTCTGTCTCCGCCCAGGTGTCCCATAACGCGACCCTGTTCCGTTCACAAGAACAAACCGTGTCCAAGCGGAGCGTGTGGAGTTTTTTGCGGAGCCCCTAGGTGCGCAGGGCCCGCTCGTCCACCGCGGCCAGCATCGCCTTCAACGTGTAGGGTTTCGGCAGGAACGCGATGTCCTCGGCCGCCAGATCGCCCCGGACGGCTTCCTCCGCATAGCCGGACGCCAGGATGGCAGGCAGTCCAGGATGCAGCGAGCGCACCGCCCGCACGAGGGACGGGCCGTCCATGCCGGGCATCACCACGTCGGACAGTACGGCGGACAGCTTCGTGCCGTCGGCCTGATCCGCCAGCAGCGCCAGCGCGGCCTCGCCCGATTCCGCGCTCAGCACGGTCCAGCCCTCCTTGGTCAGGGCGCGGGCCGCCAGGCGGCGGACACCATCCTCGTCATCGACCAGCAAGACGGTGCGGCCGGCCGGCGTCCCGCTGGGCACGGCTGCCACGCCGGGTTGGGGTGCGGGCGCGGCGACTGCCACATCGCCGGCGGGCAATCTAGGGATCGCCATGGCATCTCCATCGTGGCGGGGCAGGTAGATCCGGATGCGGGTGCCCTTGCCCAGCAGGCTGTCGACCGCCAGGAAGCCATCGGACTGGCGGATGATGCCGTGCACGGTCGACAGGCCGAGGCCGCTGCCGCCCCGCTCCCGCCGCGTGGTGAAGAACGGGTCGAAGATGCGCGGCAGCACGTCCGGCGGGATGCCCGTGCCGGTATCCTGCACCTCGACCATCACGTAGCGGCCCGGCGGGATGGTCTCCTCGCCGCGGATCAAGGCCCGGTATAGCGTGATGTGCCCGGTGCGCAGGGTTAGCTGGCCACCGTCGGCCATGGCATCGCGCGCGTTCACGGCGAGGTTGACCAGCACCTGGTCCAACTGGGTCGGGTCGACCCTCACGGTGCGGCCGGGTTGCTCCAGCTCCAGCTCCAGCCGGATCGTGCTGCCCAGCAGACGGCGCAGCAGCCCGGTCAGGTTCTCCACCGCCTCGTTGATCGAGACGGCCCGCGGCTGCAGCGTCTGCTGCCGGCCGAATGCGAGCAATTGGCGAACCAGGGCCGCACCGCGCGTGGCGCTGGTCAGGATCTGCTCCAGATCCTCCACCGTCTCCGTCTCCGGCAAGCCACGGGCCAGCGCCTCGTCCGCCGCACCGATGATCGCCGTGAGCAGATTGTTGAAGTCGTGCGCGATTCCGCCTGCCAACTGGCCAACGGCCTGGAGCTTCTGGCTTTGCGCAAGCTGCGCTTCCAGCCGCTTCTGCGCCGAGATATCGGTGAGCTGGAGCACGGCGCCGCTGACGGTGTCGTCCGACTCCCGCAGCGCGACCGCGGACACTTCGACCGTCTGTTCCGACACGCCGCCCTTGCCCTGGAGCATGGTGATGAACGACCGCGGCGGCCGGCGCCCTTGCAGCGCGGGGGCCAGTTCGTCCCACACCTCCTCCTGCCGCTCCTCGCAGAAGATGTTGCGCACCGGCTGCCCGGCCGACAGGTCGCATTCGCGGTCCACCATGCGTTGCAGGGCGTCGTTCACCCGGATGAGCCTGCCCGCCTGGTCGACGATGGCGATGCCGACCGAGGATTCCTGCACCAGGACCTGGAGCATGTCGTCCAACGGGCCGGCGAGCCGCTCGATCAGCTGCTTGGTGCGCGGCCTGCGGCGCGGCCAGCGCCATTCCCACCACGGCGCGGACAATGCGGCGCTCACCGGCGTGCCTTGCGGAGGCGCCA
This sequence comes from uncultured Acetobacteraceae bacterium, assembly GCA_964244585.1. GTDB lineage: Bacteria > Pseudomonadota > Alphaproteobacteria > Acetobacterales > Acetobacteraceae > LMUY01. Next base: position 86,426 of record CAXTJM010000003.1, read on the forward strand.
GACATAGGCGATCACCTCGGCCACCACTTTGAAATGCTCGGCTGGGATTTCTGCATCCAGGTCCACCTTGTAGAGCGCCCGCGCCAAAGGCGGGTTGGCCACCAGCGGCACGCGGTGGTCCTGCGCCACCTCGCGGATTCGGGCTGCCACCTCGTCCACTCCCTTTGCCACCACCCGCGGCGCACCGCCCTTCTCGCGGTCGTAGAGCAAAGCGATAGCGTAATGGGTCGGGTTCGTCACGATGACGGTAGCGGTCGGCACCGCGGCCATCATGCGCTTGCGCGCCCGGGACATGCGAATCTGGCGCAGGCGCTGCTTGATCTGCGGGTTGCCGTCGGCCTCCTTGGCCTCCTGCTTGACGTCCACCTTGCTCATCCGCAACTCGTTGGCGCGCTTGTGGCGCACCCACCACACATCCGCCCCGGCGATCACCGCCTGCGCGCCCAGCAGGGTCATCGCCAGTTGCAGCACCTGGCGCATGATGCGGTCGGCAAGCTGGTCGGGCAGCCACATCGCGGCGCCACCCATCGCCACCAAGCCGCCCGCCATGACGTGGTAGGCCGCAAAGCCCAGCACCCCCAGCTTGACGACGGATTTGCCGGCCTCCACCAGCCCGCCAACCCCGAACAGCCGCTTCAGCCCGCGCGCGGGGCTCAGCCGCATCAGGTCCGGCACCAGGGAGGATGGGTGGAACACCAAGCCGCTTTGCAGCAGCGTGGCGGCCACCGAGGCCACGAGCACGCCAAGAATCACCGGGGCCGCCACCAGAAGCAGGGCCGTGCCGGCCTGCACCAGCGCCGCCATGGGATCCTGCGACGGCAACACGTTGAGCATCGGCGCCAGGCGGTTGGCCATGCCATGCCCCAGCGCCGGCCCCAGCACCGCCAGCACCAGCGTCCCGGCCCCCAAGCCCGCCAGGGCCGGCACCTCGCGGGAGACGGCGACGTTGCCCTCCGAGCGCGCCCGTTCCAGTCGCCTGGGTGTTGCGGCCTCGGTCCGGTCCTCACCCTCCGCCACCGCCTACAACCCCGGCAACGCGTTGAAGCTGTCGCGCGCGGTCTCGACCCAGATCTCGGCCAGGCTGGTCGCCAGCACGGCGAGCAGCGCCAGGCCGCCGACGAGCTGGCCCGGCAAGGCGGCGAAGTAGATCTGCAATTGCGGGATCAGCCGGGACAGCAGGCCCAGCGCGGCCTGCCACACCGCGCTGGCGATCACGAACGGCGCTGCCAGCCGCAGCGACAGGCCGAACGCCGTCGCCACCGCGTCGACCGCGGCATCCATCCCATCCGTGACCGGCAGCAGGTGCCCCACCGGCACCAGGCCGTAGCTGCCGGACAGCGCGGCCACCGGCAATTGCCATAGCCCGGTTCCCAGAACGAGCACGGGTGCCGCCAGCGAGAACAGCCGCATGACGACGCTGGACTGTCCCAGCACCGGGTCGGGCAGCACCACGCTGGTCAGCCCCAGCATCAGCGAGATGAGCTGCCCGGCCATCGGCAGGGACAGCGCGATGCACCGGGCCAGCCAGCCCAGCACCCCGCCGCACAGCAGCTCCGCCCCGACCATGGCTGCCATCGGCCACACGCCCGGCGGTGCCACCACGCCGACGCCGGGCAGCACCAGCGCCACCAGCGCCATGGAAAGGCCGACCCGCAGCATCGGCGGCGGCTCCGCCTCGCCCAGCCCGGGCAACAGCATCACCGCGGCGCCCACGCGGCACAGCACCAGCATGAAGGTGAAGGCCCAGGACGGCAGCGCTGCCAGCATCGCCGCCGTGTCGGGCGCCGTCAGGTCCATTACTGGCCGCCGATGACGATCATCTGGTCGAACAGGTGTTGCGTGTAGTCGGTCAGCGTGGCGAGCATGAAGGGACCGGTGAGCGCCAGCACGCCGACGATCGCCAGCGCCTTCGGCACGAAGGCCAACGTCGCCTCGTTCACCTGGGTGACCGCCTGCACGAGCGACATGAACACGCCGACCGCCAGCGCCGCGACCAGTGCCGGGCCGCCCATTTTGAGCACGACCACCATCGTTGCGTGCAACGCCGCACCAACCTCGCCTTCGTCCATGCCCGCCTCCGTTTTAGATCGGCATCTTCATGATGTCCTGGTACGCCTGCACGACCCGGTCGCGGATGGCGGACGTGGTCTGCAACGCCAGTTCGGCCCGGTTCACCGCCGACACGACGTCGGTCAGGTTGCCGGTGCCGGAAATGGCCTCCGCGCTTTTCGCGTCGGCCTGGTGCCCGGCATCCACCACCCCCTGCAGGGCCTGCGTCAGCGCGGTGCCGAAGCCCTCCATGCTCGCCGGCTGCCCGGCATCCACGCGACCGTACGCGCTGGCAGCGCTGGCCGCCGACAGGCCGGGCAGCGCAGGAACGCTCATTTCAGCAGTTCGACCGCGCGCGTCAGCATCGAACGCGTGACTTCCATCACGTTCAGGTTGGCGCTGAACGAGCGCTGCGCCTCCCGCATGTCCATGACCTCGACGAAGCTGTTGACGTTGGGCGTGTGCACGTAGCCCTGGGCGTCGGCCGCGGGGTGGGACGGGTCGTAACGCTTCGGGAAGTCGGCCTTGTCGGTGCCGATATTCTTCACGCCGACGGTCTCGGCACCCAGTGAGGCGTCCATCTTCTGCTGGAAGGTGACGGTCTTGCGGCGGTACGGATCGGCGCCGGGCGTGTCGCCGGTGGTGTCCTGGTTGGCCAGGTTCTCCGCGATCACGCGCAGCCGCGTGGTCTGCGCGTCCATGCCGCGGGCGGAGATGGTCAGTGCCTTGGTGAGGTCCATGATGGCTCCTACTTGCCGATCGCGGTGTGGAACAGGCTCATGTATTTTCGGTAAAGCGCGGTCACCAAACCATGGGCGTTGTCGGTGTCGGCGACCTTGGTCAGTTCGTCCTCGACCGACACGGCGTTGCCGTCCGGCGCGCGCTCCGCCGGGCGCAGCATCGGGTCGACGCGCCCGACCGAACTGGCGCCGGTGAGATGCATCGGGTTGGTCTGGGCCATGTCCGGCAAGGCCTGGGTGAGCATCTTCGCGAAAGGCTGCAGGTCCTTGGCCACGTAGCCTGGTGTGTTGGCGTTGGCGATGTTCTGCGCCAACAATCCCTGCCGCCGGTCGATCCAGGCGAGCCTTCGCTCCGCCAGGTCGAACAACCCCATGCCGTCGTTGCTCATGGCGTGCAGTGTCGCGCGCGGGGGTTTCGGCAGTGTTAACGGCGCCGGCGGCACGCACGCGGCGGGCAGTTCGACAGGCCGGGCGGTAAACAGCCGTCACCACGGCAACGCTTCGGTAATGCCTTGGTGTTCCTATACGGGCATGACCACGTCGCCCGGCCTCTTTGCGTTCGACACCAGCGACTACGAGGCAACGGCCGTGCAGGCCGCGACCAGCATGGCCGAGGGATTGGCGCGGACCATCTGCATCGCACGCCTGCTGGTAGCGAACGGGCGCACCGTCGACATGGCGGGGCTGGACCGCGGCGTCGGCCTGCTCTGCGCCAAAGCGCTGGACCTGCCGCCCGAGGCCGGCCGCGGGTTGCGGCCGCTGCTGATGACGGTCCTGGCCGAAGCCAACCAGTTGACGGAGGCGCTGCGAAGCCAGGCCACGTGACGCCCATCGCCTGACGGCAAAACGCCGCCGGGTGCTTCTGAGGCAAAATGCCGAAAGGATGCGATGACGACGACGTCCGTCTTGACCGCCGTGGCCGCCCTGGCCGCGGTGTTGCTGCTGATCCTGCTGGCCGGGCGCCTGGCCCGGATGACGCGCTTGGCGCGCCCCCGCGGCGCCGGGGCGTCCCGCCTGGCCTTGCAGGATTCTCTGGTGCTCGACCCGCGCCGCCGGCTGCTGCTGGTGCAGTGCGACGGCCGCAGCGTCCTGCTGCTGACCGGCCCGACGGATCAGGTGGTCGGCTGGCTGCCGGACGCCCGGCCATGACCGGCGCCGTCTGGCGCGACGCGGTCCGATGGCTCGTGCTCGCGGCCCTGCTGTTCCTGGCGTCGCCGGCCATGGCACAATCCGTCAGCATCGACCTCGGCCAGGCCGGCCAGGCCGGGGCGACCGGGCGGCTGGTCCAGCTCACGGCGCTGGTCACCGTCCTGTCCGTGGCGCCCAGCCTGCTGGTCATGATGACGGCGTTCACCCGCATCGTGATCGTGCTGTCGCTGCTGCGCTCCGCCATCGGGGCGCAGGGCACGCCGCCCAACACGGTGCTGATCGGCCTGGCGCTGTTCCTGACCTTCTTCGTCATGCAGCCGGTGCTGGACCAGGCCTACACCACCGGGCTGCTGCCGATGAGCGACGGCCGGGTGGGGGAGATGGAGGGCTTGCGGCTGACGGCCGAACCGTTCCGGCGCTTCATGGCGTCCAACGTGCGCGGGGCGGACCTGCAATTGTTCCTGGACATCGCGCACCTGCCGTCCGCCGCAACGCCCGACGGCGCCCCGTGGCGCGCGCTGATCCCGGCCTTTCTGATCGGGGAGCTGCGCCGGGCGTTCGAGATGGGGTTCCTGCTGTACCTGCCCTTCGTGGTGATCGACATGGTGGTCGGCAGCGTGCTGATGAGCCTGGGCATGATGATGCTGCCGCCCGCCAGCATCAGCCTGCCGTTCAAGCTGATCTTCTTCGTCCTGGTGGATGGCTGGCGTCTGGTGTCGGGCAGCCTGGTGCAGGGCTTCGCCGGCGGCGGGTGATGCAAACCCGGACACGCCCCGGCGTTAGGGCCTGCGACGTGCACAGGAGACGGACGTGAAGCAGCCCCATACCGAACAGACGATCGAGCATACGGACGACCAGCAGAACACCGGCAACCACAAGGTGCCCGGCGCGGCCGATGCGGGCGGGGCGGACAGGCTGGGCGGCACCCGCGCCGGCGCCGAGAACGTGGAGGGCGCGGGCACGAACCGCGACAGCCGCGAGGAATCGATCGAGACCGGCACCGACGTGGACCGTGTCTCCGGGCTGGACGAGGTCGACACCAGCACCAAGCAGGTCGACAACAGCCGCGAGCGCCATCCGGAACGCGACGAGCACGGCAGGATGTAGCAACCTGGGCTGCCCGGGGCTCCGGCGTCGTCACGAAGCCGGCCGGGCCGTCCGCGCCGCTAAGGCGTGATCGCTTCTTCTATCCGGAGCGATCACGCTTCAGTCTAGTTGCCACCGTCCAACATCACACCGGCTGCCGCGTGAGACACACACCGCACGGCATGCCTTTTCTTGTTAGTCCCGCCCGAGGCCGCCGATTCCCATCTCGGCCATCGTGTCGGCGACTGCCGCCATGGCAGCGGTGATGTCGTGCTCCGCCACCGCCCCCATGCAGCCGATCCGGAAGGTGTCGGCCAAGGCCAGGCGCCCGGGAAAGATGATGTAGCCCCGCCGCTTCATGCCCTCGTAGAGGTGCTGGAAGCTGAAGGCCGGATGGTCCGGATTGTGGAAGGTCGCGACGATCGGGCTGGCATGGGCGTCCGGCACGACCGCGCGGAACCCCATTTGGCGCATGCCGTCCACCAACCGCCGCCAATTCGCCCGGTAACGCGCGAGGCGGCCAGGCGCCCCACCCTCCGCGGCATGCTCCCGGCAGGCTTGGGCGAAGGCGCTCAGCACCTGCACAGGCGGCGTGAACCGGAACAGCCCGGTGCGGTCCATGTGCCTGGCTTGGTCCGCCAGGGTCCAGCGCCAGCACAGGGGGCCGGGCTGCCGCGTCCAAGGCAGCGCGTTGCACGATCGCCCACCCGATGCCCGGCACGCCTTCCATGCATTTGTTCGACGACACGGTGACTGCCTGGATGCCAAGCGCCAGCACGTCGACCGGCATGGCGCCGAACGATGCGACGGCGTCCACCAGGAACCCGAGGCCCCGCTCGCGGCAAAGTGCCGCCACCTCGTCCAACGGGTTGATCAGCCCCGTGCTGGTTTCGCAATGGACGATGAAGACGTGGCTGATCGCCGGGTCGGCGTCCAGCCTGGCGGCGAAATCCGCGGCGGTGGGCGGGGTGAAGGGCTCCGTCCGCAGCATCGCGACCGGCGTGCCCAGCGCCTGGCAGATCTCGCCCAGGCGGTCGCCATAGACGCCGTTGCTATGCACCAGCAGCGTGCGGCCCGGCGGCACCAGGGCGGCGATCACCGCCTCGTTGGCATAGGTCGCGCTGCCGGGCACGGGGATCGCGACGTACTCCGCGCCACCATTGGCAAGGCTGACCAGATAGTCCCGCGCATGCTGCAGATTGCCGAGGAACTCGGCATCGCCGCTGGAATATTCGACGAGCATCGCCTCCCGTGTGGCGAGCGAGACGCTCACCGGCCCGGGGGTGAGCAGCAGCTTGGTGGGTGCGGTCATGCCGGCACGCTGGCATGCCGCGTGCTTGCCGAGCAAGACTGCCTTCAACCGATAGGACCGCCAGCGATGATCCGACGCGCCGCAGCCCTGCTGCTCTCCACCGCCCTGGCCTTCCCCGCCGTGGCGGCGACGCGCGGGGGCACGTTGGTGTTCGGCCGCGCGATCGAGAGCCAGTTCCTCGACCCGGTCCACACCTCGCAGAACGCGGATATCTGGCTGTCGCTCAACCTCTACGACACGCTGCTGCTGGCCAGCGCGGACGGCACGGGCGTCGATCCCGGCCTGGCCGCCGCCTACAAGCTGTCGGATGACGGCAAGACCGTCACGTTCACCATGCGCCCTGGCCTGAAGTTCTCCGACGGCTCGCCGATCGAGCTGTCGGACGTGAAATGGTCGCTGGACCGCGCACGGTCCAAGGCCGATGGCGGCGAGTTCGCCTTCCTGCTCGCCTCCATCGGGTCGATCGACACCGCCGGGCCGGACCAGGTGATCATCCACATGGCGCATCCGGATCCGGTCATCCTGCAGGCGCTGGCGACGTTCAACGCCGGCATCATGCCGGAGAAGCTGCTGATGGCGGCGCCCGGCGCGACGCTGGACGACAAGAGCAAGGCCTTCGCCGACCATCCGATCGGGTCCGGCCCTTTCATGCTGACGAGCTGGAAGCGGAACAGCGAGATGGCGATGGCCCGCAACCCGTACTACTGGAAGGATGCGGCGGACGGCAAGAAGCTGCCCTACCTGGACGGCATCCGCTTCGTCATCATCCCGGACGACGCGACCCGTATCCTGAAGCTGCGCGCCGGGGAGCTGAACGCGGCCGAGTTCGTGCCCTATTCCCGCGTGAGCGAGCTGAAGGCTGATCCTAAGCTCGACATGGAATTGTTTCCCGCGGCGCAGGTGAACTACTTCGCGTTCAACAACCGGCCGACGCTGAAGGACGGCAGCAAGAATCCGCTGGGCGACGTGCGCGTCCGCCAGGCGCTGAACTACGCTACCGACAAGGACGCGCTGATCCAGGTGGTGACGTACGGCGCCGGCACGCCGGAGCGCAGCTACATGCCGATGTCCACCCCGCTCGCCTACGGCCCGGCGCCGCTGTACCCGTACGACCCGGCCAAGGCAAAGGCGCTGCTGAAGGAGGCGGGCTACGGCGACGGCATGGACATCACCTGCATGGTGCTGGCCGGCAGCCAGGACGACACGGCGAAGCTGACGACACTGCAGCAGCTCTGGAGCCAGGTCGGCGTGCGATTGAAGATCGAGCCGTTGGAGAACGCGACCCGCCTGGCCCGCTACAATGCCGGCGACTTCCAGATGCGCACCTCGCTTTGGACCAACGACATCAACGACCCGAACGAGATCACCTCCATCTTCGCCTACTACCCGACACGGCAGAACAACCGCTCCGGCTGGGACGACAAGCGCATCGACGAGCTGTTCGAGCAGAGCCAGGCGGAACTGGACCCGGCGAAGCGGGCCGCCGAGTACAAGGAGATTCAGCAGCGCTATGCCGAGGCCGCACCCATCGTGTTCGCCTTCGAGGTGCCGTATCCCGTCGCCCTGTCGAAGAAGGTGCACGATTTCGTGCAGATCCCGCTCGGCAACAACATCTTCGTCGATACCTACCTGGACAAGTAGGACCTTGAACGCCGTGAGCCCTCTCCCGCCGGCGGGAGAGGGCTAGCCTAAGCCATGTACGTCCTCGCCATCCTCGGGCGGCGGCTGGGGCAGATCGCGGCCACCGTCGTCCTGGTCGCCCTGCTGGTGTTCGGGCTGATGCGGCTGCTGCCGGGCGACCCGGCATTGACGCTGCTGGGCGACCGGGCCACCGACGCCATGGTCACCCGGATGCACCACGATCTCGGGCTGGACCGCTCGGTCCCGGTGCAATTCTGGGACTTCCTGGTCCATGCCGTGACACTGCAGCTCGGCGAGTCGATCACCTTGCGCGTTCCCGTCTCCAGCCTGGTGCGGGAGGGGCTGCCCATCACGCTGATGCTGACCGGCATGGCGGCGTTGCTGGCGCTGCTGATCTCGGTCCCGCTCGCCTTCGTCTCCGCCCTGCGCCCGGGCAGCTGGATGGACGCCGCGATCCGGACGGCCGCGCAGGTCAGCCTGTCGATGCCGGTATTCTACATCGGGCTGGTGCTGCTGATCGGCCTGGCCGCCGGACTGCACTGGTTCCCGGTCGGGGGGATCGGCAACGGCTTCTTCCAGGATCTGTACTACCTGTTCCTGCCGGCGCTCACCCTGGCCCTGTCGCTCGCCGCGGTGCTGCTGCGCAACCTGCGGCAATCGCTGCTGCAGGTGTTGGGTGCGGAATACGTCGAGTTCGCCACCGCGAAGGGGCTGCCGCGTCGCCTGGTGCTGGGCCGCCATGTGCTGCGCAACGCCTGGGTGTCCACGGTCACGCTGCTCGGGCTCAACATTGGCACGCTGGTCGGCGGCGCGGTGATCACGGAGACGGTGTTCGCCATCCCCGGGCTGGGCCGGCTGACCATCGACAGCATCTTCGCCCGCGACTACCCGGTGGTGCAGGGACTGACGATGGTGCTGGCGATCATGGTCTCCGTCGTGTTCCTGCTGGTGGACACGGTGCAGATCCTGCTCGACCCGCGGCTGTCCCGGTGAGCGGGACGGTCGCGATGCGTCGCTCGCTGCCCCGGCTGCCGGCCTCGCTGCTGGGCGGGGTGGCGATCCTGCTGCTGCTGGTCGCCTGCGCCGTCCTGCCCGAGGCGATCGCGCCCTATTCGCCGACCAATTTCGACTTCCGCAGCCTGCTGAAGCCCCCCAGCCTGCAGCACCCGTTCGGCACCGACAATTTCGGGCGGGACATCCTGTCGCGCACGATCTGGGCGTCCAGCGTGGATTTGCAGATCGCCATCTTCGCGACCGTGTTCCCCGCCATCTTCGGCACGCTGGTCGGCAGCGTGCTGGGCTATGCCGGCGGCTGGGCCGACGCGGTGTTCCGCCGCATCGTGGACGTGCTGATCACCATCCCGTTCCTGGTGCTGGTCATCGTCATCGTCGCGGTGCTGGGGCCGGGCCTGCGCAACATGTACATCGCCATCTCGGCGGTGAACTGGATCATCTACGCCCGGCTGATGCGGGGCGAGGTGATGGTGCAGGCGCAGCGCGACTACGCCGCCGCCGGGCGCGTGATGGGATATGGGCCGCTGCGCATCATCTTCCGCCACCTGCTGCCCAACGCGGTGGCGCCGGTGCTGGTGTACTGGATGACGGACATGGCGCTGGAAATCCTGCTCGGCTCGTCGCTGGGCTATCTCGGGCTGGGGGCGCAGCCGCCGACGGCGGAGTGGGGCGTGCTGATCGCGGATGGCAAGAACTTCATGACGACCGCCTGGTGGATGTCGATCTTCCCCGGCCTCGCCATCGTGCTGGCCGGCACCGGCTTCAGCCTGCTGGGCGACGGCCTGGCCGCCCTGCTGCGGCGCGGCCGGTGAGTCCGCTCGCGGCGCAGCCGGTGAGTCCGCTCGCGGCGCAGCCGGTGAGTCCGCTCGCGGCGCAGCCGGTGAGTCCGCTCGCGGCACAGCCGCTGAGTCCGCTCGCGGCGCAGCCGCTGAGTCCGTTATTGTCCATTCGCGGGCTGTCCGTCCGGATTGGCCAGGGCACGCCGGTCGACGGCATCGACCTGGACCTGGGCGCGGGCGAGACGCTGGGCATCGTGGGCGAATCCGGCTCCGGCAAAAGCCTGTCGCTGCGGGCGATCCTGCGCCTGCTGCCGCCGCAGGCGCAGGTATCGGGAACCGTGCTGTGGCAGGGCACCGACCTGCTGCGCCTGGCGGAACCGGCGATGCGTCACGTGCGCGGCGGCCAGATCGCCATGGTGTTCCAGGAGCCGATGACCGCGCTGAACCCGGTGCTGCCAATCGGCCTGCAGATCACCGAGAGCCTGGCGGTCCACCTGGACCTGCGCGGCGCGGCGGCCAAGCGCCAGGCCGCCGAGTTGCTGGACCTGGTCGGCATCCCGGACGCGCGGCGCCGCCTGTCGAACTACCCGCATGAATTCTCCGGCGGGATGCGCCAGCGCGCCATGATCGCAGCCGCGCTGGCCGGCGGGCCGAAGCTGCTGCTGGCGGACGAGCCGACCACCGCGCTGGACGTGACCATCCAGGACCAGATCCTCAAGCTGCTGCTGCGGCTGAAGGAGGAGCTGGCGATGAGCGTGGTGATCGTGACGCACGATCTGGGCGTGGTCGCCGGCACCTGCGACCGCGTCGCGGTGCTGTATGCCGGCCGGATTATGGAAACCGGGCCGGTCGCCACGCTGTTCGCCCGGCCGTCCCACGCCTACACGCTGGGGCTGCTGCGGTCGCTGCCGGACCCGGCCCATGCGCGGCAGCGCCTGGAGGGGATCGCCGGCACCCCGCCCGACCCTGGCGCCCTGCCGCCCGGCTGCCGCTTCGCACCCCGCTGCGGCTTCGCCCTGGAGGCATGCCGCGTGGGCGAGCGCGTGCTGGCCCCGGCAGCCCCGGGCCAGCTCAGTTCCTGCATCCGCGCCGGGACGGTGATGGCGGCATGACCGCCCTGCTGCGGGCCGACGATCTGGAACGGGGCTTTCCCGTCCGCCGCAGCCTCCGCCAGATGACGGCAGGCGGCCCCCGCCCGGTGGTGCGCGCCCTGGCCGGCGTGAGCATCGCGGTCGACCGGGGAGAGACGCTGGCCATCGTCGGCGAGTCCGGCTGCGGCAAGTCCACATTGGCCCGCGCCCTGGTGCGGCTGCTGGAGGTGGATGCCGGGCAGATCGACTTCGACGGGGAGGATGTCCGCGCGATGCGCGGCGCCGCGTTGCGCCGCTACCACCGCCGCGTGCAGATGGTGTTCCAGGACCCGTACGGCTCGCTGAACCCCCGCATGACCGCGGGCGAGATGCTGGCGGAGGCGCTGCGGGTGCATCGCATGGTGCCGAACGGCGCCATCCCGGCGCGGGTGGCGGAGCTGCTGGCGCTGGTGCGGCTGCCGGCCGATGCGGCGCGGCGCCTGCCGCACGCCTTTTCGGGCGGCCAGCGGCAGCGCCTGGCGATCGCGCGGGCCTTGACGGTCGAGCCGGAGATGCTGGTGGCGGACGAGATCGTCTCCGCCCTGGACGTCTCGGTGCAGGCGCAGATCCTCAACCTGCTGCTGGACATGCAGCAGCGCCTGGGCCTGGCGATGGTGTTCGTCTCGCACGACCTGCGGGTGGTGCGCCATCTCGCCCACCACGTCGCCGTCATGTACCTCGGTCGCGTCGTGGAATACGGCACGGCCGACCAGGTGTTCGACGGCCCGCTGCATCCCTACACCCAGGCCCTGCTGCGGGCCGCGCCGACGCTGACGCCGGGCGAGCGCAGCACGGAGGCAGCGTTGCGCGGTGAACTGCCGAGCCCGATGCGGGCCGTGCCGGGTTGCCCGTTCCATCCGCGCTGCCCGCTCGCCTTTGATCGCTGCCACACCGACATGCCGCGCGTGCATGTGCGGCAAGGCCATGGCGCGAACTGCCACCTGGTCGAAGTCACGCCATAACAAGGAGGCTGCATGGACATCCGGTTCGACTCGCGGGTGGTGTTGGTCAGCGGGGCGCAGGGCATCGGCCAAGCCATCGCTACTGCGCTCCGGCAGGCCGGCGCTCGGGTCCACCTGGCCGACATCGACCCGCTCGTGCGGGGGGTGGCAGCAGGGCTGGGCGTGGTCCCCCATGTCGTCGACCTCGCCGACCGCGCCGCCTCCGCCGCCCTGGTAGCGGAGGTCGTTGCGGCCGAGGGGCGGCTCGACGTGCTGGCCCTGTCGGCCGGCGGCGTGTGCGGCCAGGCGGACGTGCCGCTGGAGAAGGTGGACGAGGCGGATTGGGACCGGGTGTTCGGCGCCAACGTGAAAAGCGCGCTCTGGCTGTCGCAGGCGGCGGCGCCGGTCATGCAGCAGGCAGCATGGGGCCGCATCGTCATCATCTCCTCCGGCGCCGGGTTGCGCGCCAGCCTGACCGGGCTGCACGCCTACGCCGCCGCCAAGCACGCCGTGGTCGGGCTCACCCGGCAGCTTTCGGTCGGGCTGGCCCGGCACGGCATCACGGTCAACTCGGTGGCGCCGGGCCTGGTGCTGTCCAACCCGTCCACGATGAAGCAGTGGGAGGGCTATGGCGCGGACGGGCAGGCGCAACTGGTGCAGGGGCTGCACAGCCGCCGGCTTCCCGCAGCGCCCGACATCGCGACCGCCACCCTGTTCCTGGCCAGCGACCAAGCTGGCGCCATCACCGGACAAATCCTGTCGGTGGATGGCGGCCGGTCCTGAGCCGCGTTGACGACTCGGGGGGCGCCTGGCTAGCTGTCCGGCCGGAGGTCGACATCGTGGACGACATCACGGACAGCGACATCCGCCAGGCTGTGTCGGCGGGGTCGTTCGATACCGCGCAGCGCTACTTCAGGACCCGCCGGGTGCTCGCGGTCGCGGAGAACGCGGACGGCGTGATCGAGGCGCAGGTGCAGGGCACCGAACGGCGTCCTTACCAACAGACGATCGTGCTCCATCGCCTGGCGGGCGGCAGGACTCGGATCGATGGCGATTGCACCTGCTTCGTCGGGCATAACTGCAAGCACGTCGCCGCCGCGCTGCTGGCCTTCCGGCATCAGGCCAAGTCACCGCCCCTCATGGGCCGGAACAGCAATCTGCCCCAGCCTGCCCGGCCGGCCGAGGCCGCGATACCCGGTGACATCATGGCGTGGCTGCGCAGCCTGGAGGCGGCGCAGGACGTCGAATCCGAGGAGTACCCGCCTACCGTCCGCAAGCGCCTGCTATACGTGCTGGGCCGAGACGCCTTCGGCGGGCCGGTGGTCAACCTCCAGACGATCGAGCTGCGCCGCGACGACAGCATTGCCGGCCTGCCCAGGCCGCAAACGGTCCGCTCGCTCACGGGCAGCCAACCGCACAAATTCCTCCGGCCCTCCGACAAGGCCATCTTGCGTCGGCTGCCGCAATACGCCGCAACCGGCTTGATCGAGGAGGTCGTGGCGACGCTGCGCGCCATCATCGCCACGGGCCGCGGCCGGTGGGACCGTTGGAACGGGCCGTCGCTGGCAGAGGCCGAGCCGGTGCCCGGCAGGATTGCCTGGAGCCTGTCGGACGACGCCCGCCAGCGCGCCACGCTCGACCTGCCGCCGCCGCTGCTGCCGCTTCGGCTCAGCGTGCCCTGGTATGTCAACCCGGATACCGGCGCCGTGGGTCCGGTCGACACCGACCTGCCCGCCCGCCTCGTGAACGCGATGCTGGCGAGCCCTTGGCTGCCACCGGAACTCGCGGACAAGGTCCGCGGCGAGATCACGCGGCGCGTGCCGAACCACACCGTCCCACCCCCCGCCTCGTTCGCGGCGCCCGAAGAGCTGCGGGCGCCGTTGCTACCACGGTTGTGCCTCGTGGCGGGCACGCTGCCGATCGACCCGGCCGCCGTGGCCGCCGGACGCTATGCAGCCCCTGCCGCCACGCCCTATCCGATCCCGCTGGCGCGGCTGGAATGGTGCTACGGCCCGGTCACCCTGCCGTTCCAGGCACGTCCGGCCGTGCTGGTGCAGGATGGCCGCCTGCTGCGCGTCGTGCGGGACAATGCGGCGGAGGCGGAGGCGGAGCGGGCATTGCGGGATCTGCAGTTCCGTCCCGTCGCCCAGCACGTCCCCCCACATCTGCGGCGCAGCGAGCCGAACGAGTTCATGCTGCTGGATGCGGATCCGGGGGCGTGGATCGAATTCATGCTGCACGACCTCCCGCAACTTCGCGACGCAGGCTGGCGGATCGACGTCGCCGACGATTTCCCGGTGCGTATCGCCCCGGAGGCTGGCGAGATTCTGGTCGACCTGCGCGAAGGATCGGGGATCGACTGGTTCGACCTCGATCTCGGCGTAATGGTGGACGGCACCCGGATCAGCCTCGTCCCCGCGCTGCTCGACCTCATCGCCGGGAACGGCCTGGCGCGGCGTGGCCAGCCAGACGAGGCGGAGGACATGATGCCCGTCCTCCTGCCGCTGCCCGATGGCCGCCTGCTGCCGGTGCCCTTCGCACGGTTGCAGCCCTTCCTCGGGCCGCTGCTGGAACTGTTCGACCCGGCGTCCATCAATGCCGAAACCGGGGCGCTACGCCTGGCGCGGCACAACGCCGCCGACCTGGCGCTGCTGGAGGCGGAGAGCGCCAATGCCGGCATCGTCTGGACCGGCGGCGAAGCCGTGCGCGCGCTGGGCCGCCAGTTGCGCGAGCATGGCGGCCTGCCACCCTGCATCGTTCCCGCGCGCTTCCTGGCGGCCTTGCGGCCGTACCAGGCGCACGGGCTGGCCTGGTTGCAGTTCCTGCGCACGGCCAGGCTGGGCGGCGTGCTGGCCGATGACATGGGCCTCGGCAAGACCGTGCAGGCCCTGGCCCACCTGACGATCGAGCAGGAGGCCGGGCGGCTCGACCGTCCCGCCATCGTGGTGTGTCCCACCAGCCTGGTGCCGAACTGGGCGGCGGAGGCCGCGCGGTTCGCCCCCAGCCTGCGCACCCTGGTGCTGCACGGCCCCGACCGCGCCACCCGCTTCGGCGAGATCGGGCAGCATGACCTGGTGGTCACCACCTACCCGCTGCTGTCGCGCGACCATGCCGCGCTGGTGGCCCAGGACTGGCACGTGGTGATCCTGGACGAGGCGCAGACCATCAAGAATCCCCTCGCCACGACCTCGAAGCTGGCGCGGACGCTGAAGGCGCGCCAGCGGCTCTGCCTTTCGGGCACGCCGCTGGAGAACCATTTGGGCGAGCTGTGGTCCCTGTTCGACTTCCTGATGCCGGGCTTCCTGGGCGACCGGCAGTTCTTCGGCCGTCGGTTCCGCGGCCCGATCGAGAAGGGCGGCGATACCGACCGCCAGGCTTCGCTGGCGCAGCGCGTGGCACCCTTCCTGCTGCGGCGGACCAAGGCGGAGGTCGCGTCCGACCTGCCGCCCAAGACGGAGATCGCCGAGGCGGTCGAGATGGGCGATGCGCAGCGCGGCATCTACGAGGGCATCCGCCTGGCGATGCACACCAAGGTGCGCGCCGCCATCGCCAAGCGCGGTCTGGCCGGCTCGGGGATCATCATCCTGGACGCGCTGTTGAAGCTGCGGCAGTCCTGTTGTGACCCCCGGCTGCTGAAACTCGCCACCGCCAAGGCCGCGAAAGCCGGCTCCGCGAAGCTCGAGCGGCTGATGGAATTGCTGCCGCAACTGCTGGAGGAGGGGCGGCGGGTGCTGCTGTTCTCGCAGTTCACCTCCATGCTGGCGCTGATCCAGGCGGAACTGGACGGGCTCGGCCAGCCCTACGTGCTGCTGACCGGCGACACGAAGGACCGCACCACGCCGGTACGGCAATTCCAGGCGGGCAAGGTGCCGCTGTTCCTGATCAGCCTGAAGGCCGGCGGCGTGGGGCTGAACCTGACGGCGGCGGACACTGTCATCCATTACGACCCCTGGTGGAACCCGGCGGTCGAGGACCAGGCGACCGACCGGGCGCATCGCATCGGCCAGGACAAGCCGGTCTTCGTGCATCGGCTGATCACCGCCGGGTCCATCGAGGAGAAGATGGAAGTCCTCAAGCAGCGCAAGCAGGCGCTGGCGGCCGGCATCCTCGGCTCCACCGCCAAGGCGGCCCAGGCGCTCAGCGAAAGCGACCTGGACATGCTGTTCGAGCCGCTGGGTTAGACGAAGCGCCAGCCCTTTCCCTGGAAGGAAAGCAGCACGACCGTCCGTCAAAAATCCGTGCAGCGGCCCTTCTGTTCCCAATCGCCGTAGCGGGTGGGTTCCGGTCCGGCGGGGCCGCCATATTCCTTTTCGGCCGGCGGCTCGGGCGGCGGTGCGGGCTTTGGATCTTGCTTGTCTTCCATCACTCTCACTTGGGTGTCGCGGGATCGTTTGGCAACGCGGCCAGCTGCTGTTCCACCTCGCCGCGCCAGGGGGCGTTGGCCGGCGCCGCGGCCAGCGCCTGGCGGAACAGGGCGGCCGAGTCCGGGCTGATGCGGCCTTGGGCCCGGCTGGTCGCGTCGGCCACCATGGCGGCGAGGGTGGGGTCGAAGCGCTGGGCCAGCGCCTTGCGCCAGGCCTCCGCCGCCTCGGCGAACCGGCCCTGGCTGGCCTGCACATTGCCCAGCATCAGCTCTCCCTCGCGCGCCTGCCGTGAGTTCGGGTCCACGGTCGCCAGCGCGGCGCGCAACTGCGCCACCGCCTGGTTCGCCTCCGCCATGCGCTGGTCCGCTGCCGCCAGCCTGGCGCCGAGCGGCTGCGCGGGCAGGCCTGGCCGTCCGCCGACGAGGTAGAGCGCCAGCGCCAGCAGCGGAACCAGGACCAGCCCCAGCAGCAAGGGCGCCCGCTCCGGCGCATGGCCCGGCCGTTCCGCCGCATCGGACGCGGCGAGCAGGCGGCGCTGCAGTTCCAGCATGGCGGTCGCGTGCTCGCGGGCGGCGATGCGGCCCTCCGCCAGGTCGCGGTCCAATTCGAGGATCTGGGCGCGATACAGCGCCACGCTGGCCTCGTTCCGCCCGCGCACCAGCACGTGGCGGCGCAGCGCCCACCCGGCCGGGGCCAGGGTGAACAGCGCCAGCATGGCGGCGGCGAGCCAGATCACGGGCGGGTCAGGTCCGCCAGGCGGGCTCGCTCCGCCTCCGAAAGCGGCGGCAGGAGGAGGGGCCGGCTGCGACGGCCGAGCGCCGCCAACCCCAGGCCGATCGCCACCGCGAGCACGGGGGACAGCCAGAGCAGCGCGGTCACCGCGTTGAACGGCGGCCGCAGCCGCACGAAGTCGCCGTAGCGCGCCACCATCCAGGACGTCACCTGGGCATCCGTGTCACCGGCGGCGACCCGCTGCCGTACGATGCCGCGCAGGTCGCGGGCCAGGCCGGCGCCCGAGTCTTCGATACTCTCGTTCTGGCAAACCAGACAGCGGAGCTGCTTGCCGATCTGCTCGGCCCGGGCCTCCTGCGCCGGATCGCGCAGCATCTCCGCCGGGTCGCTGATGGCGTGCGCCGGCCCGACCAGCACCAGCAGCAGACCGGCCAGCAGCGCGGCACGCCTCAGGCGAGCGCGCGCCACGCCGGTTGCAACCTGTGCTGGATCACGTCGGCGTCCAGCGGGCCCGGCCAGTGCCAGCGCACCACGCCCGCGCCGTCCACCAGGAAGCTCTCCGGCACGCCGGACAGCCCGAAATCGATCGCCACCCGGCCCGGCGCGTCCCGCGCGATGCGCTGGTACGGGTCGCCGTGACGCTGGATGAACTGCGCCGCCTTGTCCTCCGGATCCTTGTAGGCGATGGCCCAGATCGGCATCCCGGCCTTCGCCAACGCCATCAGGGCCGGCACTTCCTGCACGCAGGGCACGCACCAGGAGGCGAAGAAATTGACCAGCACCGGCTTGCCGGTTGCCAGGTCCGCGCTGCGGAAGCCTTCGCCCGGTGCCTGCGCCGGAAGGTCGAACGCCGGCACCGGCTGGCCGGTGATCGGGCTCGGCACGCCGCGGGGGTCGAACGTGCCGGCCTGCATGCCGCGCAGCATCGACCAGAACGCGGCGCCACCCAGCATCGCCACGCCGAGCGGGGCGGCCAGCAGGACCTGGCGGCGGTTCATGTCGCGGACACGCCGGCGGGCACGGCCCTGCGCGCGGGCGCGCCCACGCGCAGCCGCCGGTCCGCCAGCGACAGGCCGCCACCGACCGCCATCACCAACCCGCCCAGCCAGATCCAGGGCGCCAGCGGATTGTAGTGCAGCCGCATCACAGCCGCGCCATCCCGCTCCTCCCCCAGCACGGCGTAGATATCCGCGAACCCGGTGGTATGGATCGCCGCCTCGGTGGTGGTGATCTGCTGCACCGGGAAGGTCCGGCGCGACGGATGCATCGGCAGGTCGGGCTTGCCGGGACGGATCACCCGCAGGTTGGCGACCCGCTCGGTGTAGTTGGAGCCCTCGGCATTGGTCAGCGTATCCAGCACCCAGCCCATTCCGGCCGCCTGAACCTGCTCGCCTGGACGGACCAGCACGACCCGCTCGGTGGCGAGCGACATGCCGGCGATACCGGCGACGGTCACGCCCATGCCCGCATGTGCCAACGCCGCCCCGAACGCGGCGACCGGCAGGCCGCACAGTCGCGCCAGGCTGTCGCGGGCGGGCAGGCGGAACAGGCGGACTCGCTCCACGATGTCGGCGGCGGCCCCTACGATCAGCCAGGCCGCCCCGCCGAACGCCAGCGCCGGCAGCACCGGTAGCCTGGTCAGCGCCATCAGGCCGACGAGGACGGCGAGCAGCGCGGCCCACCAGATGCGCATCAGCGCCGGGGCGAGCGCGGCCCGCTTCCACGGCATCACCGGGCCGATCGCCATCGCGACGAACACCGGCACGGCCAGCGGCAGCACCGTCGCGTTGAAGAAGGGTGCGCCGACACTGAGCTTGTCATGGAGGATCAGGTCGCTGAACAGCGGATACATCGTGCCGGTGATCACCACCGCCGCGATCGAGCACAGCAGCACGTTGTTCAGCACAAGCGCACCCTCGCGCGACACCGGCGCGAACATGCCGCCCGCCGCCAGGGCGGGCGCGCGCAGCGCAAACAGTAGCAGGCTACCGCCGATCACCAGGCCCAACAGCCCCAGGATGAACACGCCCCGCGCCGGGTCGGTGGCGAAGGCGTGCACCGAGTTGAGGATGCCCGACCGCACGAGGAACGTGCCTGACAGGCTGAGCGAGAAGGTGCCGATCGCCAGCAGCACGGTCCAGATCTTCAGCGCCTCCCGCTTCTCCACCACGATGGCGGAGTGCAGCAGCGCCGTCCCGGTCAGCCACGGCAGCAGAGAGGCGTTCTCCACCGGGTCCCAGAACCAGTAGCCGCCCCAGCCCAGCTCGTAATACGCCCACCAGGAGCCGAGCGAGATGCCCCCTGTCAGCAGGCACCAGGAGGCGAGCGTCCAGGGTCGCACCCAACGGCCCCAGGACGCGTCGACCCGGCCCTCCAGCAGGGCGGCGATGGCGAAGGCGAACGGCACGGCGAAGCCGACATAGCCGGCGTAGAGCATCGGCGGGTGGAAGGCGAGGCCCGGATCCTGCAGCAACGGGTTCATGTCCCGCCCGTCGATCGGCGCCGGCCACAGCCGCACGAACGGGTTGGAGGTCAGCAGCGAGAACAGCAGGAAGCCGGCGGAGGTGGCGCCCAGCACCCCGATCACCCGGGCGCGCAGGGCGCCGGGCAGGGTGCGGCCGAACCCGGCCACCGCCCCGCCGCACAGCGCCAGGATCAGCGCCCAGAGCACGATCGAGCCCTCGTGGTTCCCCCAAGTGCCGGTGATCTTATACAGCAGCGGCTTGAGGCTGTTGCTGTTCTCCGCAACGTTCAACACGGAAAAGTCGTCGACCACGTTGGACCAGACCAGGCAGCCGGCCGCCGTCGCCAGCGCTAGCAACTGGCCGCAGGCCAGGCCGGGGGCGGCAGCGATCAGGCGCATGTCGCGCCGATGCGCACCCCAGATCGGCAGGATCGCCTGCGCGAAGGCGAGGGCGCAGGCCAGTGCCAGGGCGAAATGGCCGAGTTCGGGGATCATCGGACGCCACCCGGAGGCCGCATCATCCCGCCGTCCGCGTCGCCAGCGTGTTCCAAGTGGCGGCCGGCGGCGGCGGGCCCTTGGTCGGGTCCCACATGCCGGCCTTCTTCAGCGCGTCGGCCACGTCCCTGGGCATGTAGGTCTCGTCGTGCTTGGCCAGCACCTCGCTGGCGCGGAACGTGCCGTCCGGCCGCATCGTGCCCAGCGTCACCACGCCCTGCCCCTCCCGGAACAGGTCCGGCAGGATCCCGGTATAGGCGACCTCGACGCTGGCCCGGCCGTCGGTAACCCGGAAATGCGCCACTGGCTGGCCGGCTTCCGACACGCGCTGCACCGAGCCTGCCTCCACCAGCCCGCCCAGCCGCAGCGACCGGCCGGGCAGCGCCTTCTCTGCCAGGTCGGAGGGGGCCACGAAGAACACCATGTCGTTGCTGAACGCCGCCAGCGACAGCGCCGTGGCCGAGCCCAGCCCCAGCCCGCAGGCCAGCAGGACCGCCATGCGGCGGCGCTTGCGCGTCATCGTGAACCGCGCGGATCGATCGCGGCCAGCCGGCGGCGCGCGCCGGACAGCCGCATGGCGGCAGTGGTCGCGAACCCGACCGGCACCAGGATGGCCAGCCCGTATGACGCAGCGATGAAGCCCAGATGGGTCATGGCGCTTCGCTGCGGGCCAGCAGCAGGCTGCGGATGCGCCGCTCCATCACCGCGGCCCGGGTCCGCGCCACCACCAGCGCGGCGAAGACCAGCGTGTAGCCGAGCGCGCACACCAGCAGCGGCCACAGCATCGCGAACGCCATGGTCGGCGCACCCGTCAGCGTGATGGTCGCCGGCTGGTGCAGCGTGTTCCACCAATCGACGGAGAACTTGATGATCGGCAGGTTCACCACCCCCACCAGGGCCAGGATAGCCCCGGCGCGGTAGCCGCGCTGCGGGTCGTCGAACGCGCGCACCAGCGCGATGTGGCCGAGATAGAGGAAGAACAGCACCAGCACCGAGGTCAGCCGGGCGTCCCACACCCACCAGGCGCCCCACATCGGCTTGCCCCACAAGCTTCCTGTCACCAGGCACAGCGCGGTGAACCCGGCGCCGACCGGCCCGATCTCCGCTGCGGCCAGATCCGCCAGCGGGTGGCGCCAGATGATGGAGGCGGCAGAGCACGCCGCCAGCCCGGCATAGCCGAACGAGGCCAGCCAGGCGAACGGCACGTGCACGTACATGATGCGCACTGCATCGCCCTGTTGCCAGTCCGCCGGGGCGACGAACAGGCCCCAATACAGGCCCGCCGCGGTCACCAGCACGGCGCTGGCCGACAGCCATGGCTGGATCGCCCCGGCCAACCGGAGGAACCGGCCCGGGTTGGCGAACCGGTGCAGCCCGCGGCCGGTGCGCGGGGCGATGAAAGCAGTGGCGTCCACGTCGCCAGCATAGCACGGCGGCCGGCAGAAAGAAGCCACGCGGTTCCCCAACCGGCGTGCATGACATAAGGTTTAGTCCCTCGCCGCCCCGGAGACCCGCCATGCTGTTCGCCACCACCTGCCTCGATGAGACCGGCGCCATGTTCAAGGCCGGTGCGGCAGACTGATGGCCTACTGGTTGGTCAAGTCGGAGCCGGACTCCTTCAGCTGGGACCAGCAGGTCGCCAACGCGGTCGAGCCGTGGACCGGCGTGCGCAGCCACCAGGCCAAGAACAACCTGGCGGCGATGCGCAAGGGCGACCGCGCGTTCTTCTACCACTCCAACATCGGCAAGGAGATCGTCGGCGTGGTCGAGGTGGTCCGTGAAGGCTATCCCGACCCGACCGACGATAAATGGGTCTGCGTCGACATGAAGGCGGTGGGGCCGGTGCCGAAGCCGGTCACCCTGGTGGCGATCAAGGCCGACCCGGCCCTGGCCGACATGGCCTTGGTGCGCCTGTCACGCCTGTCGGTCGGCCCGGTCACGCCGGCGGAGTGGACGCATATCTGCCGGTTGGGAGGCTTCAAGCACTAAGCCCAGCCCCATCGCCCGCGTGCAAAAACCAAACGGGAAAACGACCATGTCCGAGCCGCCGCTGTTCCACGTCAAGCCAGACGCTGCCGCCTCCGCCCACGTCAACGGCGAGAAATACCGGCTGATGGCGAACCATGCCGCGCGCGACCCGGAGCATTTCTGGGCCGCCGAGGCCGGCCGCATCCCCTGGATCCGCAAGCCCGGCCTGGTCAAGAACACCAGCTTCGACGGCGACGTCTCGATCCGGTGGTTCGAGGATGGGCGGCTGAACGCCTCGGCCGCCTGCCTGGACGCGCACCTCAAGATGCGCGGCGACCAGGTGGCCATCATCTGGGAGGGCGACGACCCCGGCAGCAGCAAGCGCGTCACCTACCGCGAGTTGCACGGGCAGGTGTGCCGCCTGGCCAACGTGCTGCGGGAGCGCGGCGTCCAGCGCGGCGACCGGGTAACGATCTACCTGCCCATGGTGGTGGAGGCCGCGGTCGCCATGCTGGCCTGCGCCCGGGTGGGGGCGATCCACGCCGTGGTGTTCGCCGGGTTCTCCCCGGACAGCCTGGCCAACCGCATCCAGGATTGCGGATCGACCTTGCTGATCACCGCCGACGAGGGCCGCCGCGGCGGCCGCACCGTCGCGCTGAAGGCGAACGTGGACGCGGCGCTGAAGGCCTGCCCCACCATCAAGGACGTGCTGGTGGTGGCGGTGACCGGCGCTGCCGTGGCGATGCAGCAAGGCCGCGACCACGACTACACCGCCATGCTGGCCGCCGCCGCGCCGTATTGCGAGCCGGAGCCGATGGGCGCCGAGGACCCGCTCTTCATCCTCTACACCTCCGGCAGCACCGGCAAGCCGAAGGGGGTGCTGCACACCACCGGCGGCTACATGGTCTGGGCCAGCTTCACGCACGAGCTGGTGTTCGACTACCGGCCCGGCGAGGTCTACTGGTGCACCGCCGATGTCGGCTGGGTCACCGGCCACACCTACATCGTCTACGGCCCGCTCGCGAACGGCGCCACCACGCTGATGTTCGAAGGTATCCCAAGCTATCCGGACGCATCCCGCTTCTGGCAGGTGGTGGACAAGCACCAAGTCAACATCTTCTACACTGCCCCCACCGCGATCCGCGCGCTGATGCGGGACGGCGACGGCCCGGTGAAGGCCACCAGCCGCGCCAGCCTGCGCGTTCTGGGCAGCGTGGGGGAGCCGATCAACCCCGAGGCATGGCTGTGGTACCACCGCGTCGTGGGGGACGAGCGCTGCCCCATCGTCGATACCTGGTGGCAGACAGAGACCGGCGGCATCCTGATCAGCCCGCTGCCCGGCGCCACCGCGCTGAAGCCGGGTTCGGCCACGCTGCCGCTGCCCGGCGTGCAGCCCGTGCTGGTGGATGCCGAGGGCAAGGAGCTGGAGGGCGCCGTGGAGGGCAATTTGTGCATCGCCGATAGCTGGCCCGGCCAGATGCGCACGCTGTACGGCGACCACGAACGCTTCGTGCAGACCTATTTTACGACCTATCCCGGCAAGTACTTCACCGGCGACGGTGCCCGGCGGGACGCGGACGGCTATTGGTGGATCACCGGCCGGGTGGACGACGTGATCAACGTCTCCGGCCATCGCATGGGCACGGCGGAGGTGGAATCCGCCCTGGTCTCTCACGCCAAGGTGGCCGAGGCCGCGGTGGTCGGCTTCCCGCACGACATCAAGGGGCAGGGTATCTACGCCTACGTGACGCTGAAGACCGGCGTGGAGCCCAGCGAGGCCCTGCGCAAGGAGCTAGTGGCCTGGGTGCGGCGGGAGATCGGGCCGATCGCCTCTCCGGACGCCATCCAATGGGCGCCCGGCCTGCCCAAGACGCGGTCCGGCAAGATCATGCGCCGCATCCTGCGCAAGATCGCCGCCAACGAGACGGAGGGGCTGGGCGACACCTCCACCCTGGCCGATCCCGCGGTGGTGGGCGAGCTGATCGGGAACCGGGCTGCCCCATGATGGAGCTGTACGGCTATTGGCGGTCGGCGGCGACCTACCGGGTGCGCGTGGCGCTCAACCTCAAGGGTGTGGCCGTCCACGAGATCCCCATCGACCTGGATGCCGGGGAGCAGGATGCTCCCGGCTTCCGCGCCATCAACCCGCAAGGGGCCGTGCCAGCCTTGATCGAAGACGGGCAGCCACCGCTGACGCAATCGCTGGCGATCCTGGAATACATCGAGGAGCTGCATCCCACGCCGCCGCTCCTGCCTGCCGATCCGCGGGCACGGGCGCGGGTACGCTCGCTGGCCGGCGCCATCGCCTGCGACAGCCACCCCTTGATCGTGCCGCGGGTCCGCACCTGGCTGACCGGTCAGGCCGGGTTCGACCCCGATCAATGGCGGGCCTGGCAGACCCATTGGTTCGGGACGGGCCTCCGCACGGTCGAGGCCCGGCTGACCGGCGAGGCGGGCACCGGCCGGTTCTGCCACGGCGACAGCCCAAGTTTCGCCGACCTGTGCCTGATGAGCTGCCTGGCCGGGGTCCGGGTGTTCAAGCTCGATGTGGGCCCCCTGCCGGAGGTGGAGCGGATTGCCGCGAACTGCCAGGCCCTGGACGCTTTCGCCCGGGCCAGCGGGCATTTGCAGCCAGGCGCCCCGGCGTCCTGAGCTGCAACCCGGACGGTGCTGCGACGTTTTCCCCAAAGTCTTTGAAGGGAGTTTATCCATGGCGCACCGTGACACGACCCGCACTTCGACCCTGGCGATGCGTCCGGGCCGGAACCGGGTCGTAGGCGTGCTGGGTCTCGTAGCCATCATGACGACCAGCCTGATGCTCAGCGGCTGCAACACGACGGCCGGGGCCGGCCGGGACGTGTCTGCTACGGGTGCCGCCGTGACCCGCGGCGCCAACGACGTGAAGAACGGGCTGTAGCCGCGGCCTGGCTGCCCGGCGGCCGGCATTGTCCGGCCGCCTTGAGGCAGACGGCCTGCCAGGGAGTGTGTAACGGGGCGCGGGGTTGCCGGCGCGGTTTGGCGCTGTGCTAGAAGGCGACCGCCGACTCGATACATTCCTGTAAGAGGCTCCTATGCTCCTCTCCCGTCGCCGCCTGATCACTGTCTCCGCCGGCCTGTTGGCGATGCCGGCTTTCGCGAATGCGGCTGACGCGGATGCGCGCATGTCCGA
This sequence comes from uncultured Acetobacteraceae bacterium, assembly GCA_964244585.1. Taxonomy (GTDB): domain Bacteria; phylum Pseudomonadota; class Alphaproteobacteria; order Acetobacterales; family Acetobacteraceae; genus LMUY01. The sequence continues at coordinate 111,459 of CAXTJM010000003.1, forward strand.
CCGCACCCTCGGCAACGCGGATGCGCCGGTGACCATGCAGGAGTGGTTTTCGCTCACTTGCACGCATTGCGCCGCGTGGAGCCGGGAGGTATTTCCCGATGTGAAGACTAAGCTGATCGACACCGGCAAGCTCCGCTACATCTATCACGACTTTCCCCTGGATCAGGTGGCATTGACCGCCGCGATGGTCGCCCGGGCCTTGCCGCCGGCGCGCTACGAGGCGTTTGTCACCACGTTGCTGGCCAGCCAGGATCGCTGGGCCTTCGCTCGCGACGTCAACAGCACTGAGGAATTGTTCAAGCGGGCCGCCTTGGCGGGGATGCCGCGGGCGCTGTTCGACGCCACGGTGGCCGATGCCGGGCTGCGCGCGGCGATCCTGGCGGAGCAGCAGGGCGGCGTCGACAAGTACCAGGTCGACAGTACGCCGACCTTCGTCGTCAACGAGAAGCCGCATGCCGGCGAGCAACCCTACGACGCCATCGCCAAATACGTCGCAACCGCGAGCTAGCGCTTGCCTGTCGCCTTCAGCCGGCTCCGCATTGCCGGGTTCAAGAGCTTCGCCGAACCGCAAACGGTCGAGATCATGCCGGGGTTGACCGGCGTGGTCGGACCCAATGGTTGCGGCAAGTCCAACGTGGTGGAAGCGCTGCGCTGGGCGATGGGGGAAAGCAGCGCGCGCTCGCTCCGCGGCGGCGAGATGGACGACGTGATCTTCGCCGGCACGGCCGCGCGGCCCAGCCGCAACCTGGCCGAGGTGGTGCTGACGCTGGAGGACGCGGTGGGCACGGCGCCCCCGCCGTTCCACGAGGCGGCGGAGCTGCAAGTCAGCCGCAAGATCGAGCGCGGCGCCGGCAGCGCCTTCCGCGTCAACGGCAAGGAAGTGCGGGCACGCGACGTGCAGACCCTGTTCGCCGACCTGGCCAGCGGCGCACGCTCGTCCGCGATGGTCAGCCAGGGCCGCGTCGGCACCATCATCAACGCCCGGCCGGATGAGCGCCGTGCGGTGCTGGAGGAGGCGGCGGGCATCACCGGGCTGCACGCGAGGCGCCACGAGGCGGAGCTGAAGCTGCGGGCGGCCGAGGCCAACCTGGAACGCGCGGAAGACCTTCGCACGCAGTTGGACGGGCAACTTGCCGGATTGCAGAAGCAGCAGCGCCAGGCCAACCGCTGGCGCACCCTCTCGACCACCGTGAAAGAGGCCGAAGCCGAGCTGCTGGCCTTGGCCAAGGCGCGGGTGGACGCCGCCAGGGCGGCTTGCGCCACGGCGCTGGCCGCGGCACGGACCGCGGTGGCCGCTGCGGCGGAGGCAGTGGACGCCACGTCCCGACGGGCATCCCAGGCCGCCGGGGCCGTGCCGCCGCTGCGCGCGCTCGAGGCGGAGGCACGGACCACGCTGGAACGCCAGCGCATCGTGCGCGAGCAGGTCGCCGCCGAGATCGCGCGCGCGCGGGATGCACTGCAGGCTGCCACGGCGCGCCACGCCCAGGCCAGCCGCGACCTGCAGCACGCCGAACAGGTGAAGGAGGACTCCGATGCGGCGTCTGCCCGCCTGGCCGCGGAGGACGCGGCGCTGCGCCAGGCCGATGCCGGCGCGGCCGAGCGGATCGCCGCCGCCGAGGCCGAGACCGCCGTGGCGAAGGAGGCGGTGCGGGAGGCGGAGGCCGCCGCGCATGCGGCCACGGAACGCGCGGCGCAACTCGGCGCGACCAGCCAGGCGCTGGCGCAGGGCTTGGCGCAGGCGGAGACGCGGGCACGCCGCCTGTCCGGCCAGGCCGCCCAACTTCGCGCCGAGCGCGACCGGGCCGCCGCCGGCCAGGTCGATCCGGCGCGCGTGACTGAGGCCGCCGCGCTGGCCGCCGATGCGCAGGCTGCCGCCCAGCACGCCCGGGAGCAGCAGGATGCCGCGGAGCGCACCCGGGTGGCTGCGGCGGAGGCGGCGTCCCGGGCGCGGCAACGCGATGGGGCGGCTGCCGCGGCGCTCGCCAAGCTCACGGCGGAGACGACGGCGCTGGCCGAGGTGTTGGGCGTCAAGGACGGCGAGCGTTGGCCGCCGATGGTGGATGCCCTTACCGTGCCGCCCGGCCTGGAGGCTGCGCTTGGCGCGGTGCTGGGCGAGGAGTTGGGCGGCTCCGCCGATCCGTCGGCCGCACGGCATTGGCGAGAGCTGCCGGACTTGCCCACAGCCCCGCTGCCCGCGCCTGCCCTGGCCGGCCTGGTCGCGGGGCCGGCCGCGCTGCACCGCGCCCTGTCGGGCATCGGATTGGTGGAGACGGATGCGGAGGGCGACGCCAGGCACCCGCATCTGGCCGCCGGGCAGACGCTGGTGTCGCGATCCGGCGCGGTCTGGCGCTGGGACGGCTACGCAATCCGCAGCGGCACCCCCACCGCCGCAGCGATCCGCCTGCAGCAGCGCAATCGGCTGGCCGGCCTGCGGCTTGGGCTCGCGGAGGCGAAGACCGGCGCGGCGCAGGAGGCTGCCGCCCGCCAGGCCGCCGACCTTGCCGACCGGCAGGCTGCGTCCGCCGACGCGGCTGCCCGGCTTGCCCGGCGGGATGCCGACCAGCGCTGGGAAAAGGCACGCTCCGAAAGCGCCCGCCTCGCCGCCCAGGCGGAGGCCGCGCGGACCAAGCTGTCGGCCCTGGACGACCAGATGGGGCGGCTGGCGCCGGACGCCGCGGAGGCAGACGCCGCCCTGGCAGCCATCCAGGCGGAACGCGCCACCTTGCCCGACCTGACGGTGCTGCGCCAAACCGGGGAGCGCGCCCGCACGGCCTTGGCGCTGGCCCGCGCGCGCGACACCGCGGCCGAAACGACCCTGCGCGACCGCACCCGGGAGGCCGCTGCGCGTGCGGCCCGGCTCAAGGCGGTCGCTGCCGAGGCGTCCGATTGGACGCTGCGGGGCTCCGCCGCCGCAGGCCGCGTGGTGGATTTGCGCGCCCGCGCCGCCGAGGCCGGGGCCGAGCAGGCCAGCCTGCAAGGTGGCCCGGCCACCGTGACAGCCCGGGCCGCGGAGGCGGCCGAGGCGTTGCAGGACGCCGAGGCCGCGCATCGCCGCGCCGCTGCCGCCCTGAACCAGGCGACCGGCGCAGACAAGGAGGCCGCTGCCGCAGCCCGCAGCGCGGAAGCCGCCTTGGCCAATGCCCGCGAAGGCGTGGTGCGCGGCGAAGCCGCCGCCGGGCAGGCCGACCATGCCTGGGGCACCGTGGCGGAGCGCATCCTGGACCGGCTGGGCGCCAATCCGACGCTGCCGCCGCCACCGGCCGACCTCTCGCCAGAGGCGGAGGAGCGGGCGCGCCGCCGGCTGGACCGGCTGACCCGGGAACGGGAGGAGGTAGGACCCGTCAACCTCCGCGCGGCGATCGAGGTGGAGGAGATGGAGGGCCGCATCGCGGGCATCGCCGGCGAGAAGGCGGAATTGAGCACCGCCATCGCGAAGCTCCGCGGCTCGGTCGGCCATATCAACCGCGAGGGACGGGAGCGGCTGAGCCAGGTTTTCGCCGAGGTGGACCGGCACTTCCAGGCGCTGTTCGCCCGCATGTTCGGGGGCGGCCGGGCGCATCTCGCGATGGTGGGCTCGGATGACCCGTTACAGGCCGGGCTGGAAATCTACGCGCAGCCGCCGGGCAAGAAGCTGGCGACGCTCTCGCTGCTGTCGGGCGGGGAGCAGGCCCTGACGGCGCTGTCGCTGATCTTCGCCGTGTTCCGCTGCAACCCGGCGCCGGTCTGCGTGCTGGACGAGGTGGACGCCCCGCTGGACGACGCGAACGTGGAGCGGTTCTGCAGCCTGCTGGGCGAGATGGTGAAGGAGACCGGCACCCGGTTCCTGGTCGTGACCCACCACCACCTGACGATGGCGCGGATGGACCGGCTATATGGCGTGACGATGCAGGAGCGCGGCGTCTCCCGGCTGCTCTCGGTGGACCTGGCGCGGGCGGCGGAGATGGTGGAGCAGCGGGTGGCGGCGGAGTAGGGGCCGCCTGGCGTCAACCGCCCTCGGCGAACCTGCGGGTCGCCTTCTGGAAGGCAGCGCGCGCCTCCAGCCGGGCGACGAAGCCTTGGATCGCCGGATAGGGGGAGAGGTCGACCGGGCAGATGCGCCGGAACGTCGTGAACGGATATGCCATCATGATGTCAGCCGCCGTGAACTCCGCGCCGGCGAAGTAGGGCGAGACCTGCAACTGCGCCTCGACCGCGTCCAGATGTGCCTTGGTGCCGGCGCGCACGCGCGCCATGCCAGGATGGCTGTCGGCGTCGGTCAACATGCGGTCCAGCGACCATTCCCGCAGCAGCTGCAGCATCAGGCTGCCCTCCGCGTAATGCAGCCAGTAGAGGTACCGCGGGAATTCCGGCGCGGCCGGCGGCACGGACAGGCGACCCTGCCCGTGCCGGGCGATCAGGTATTCGACGATCGCACCTGATTCCGCCAGCACCACATCGCCATCGCGGATCACCGGGGCGCGGCCGAGTGCGTGTGCGTCCTTGAGCGCCGCCGGGCCATACAGGTCCGGCTGGCGGAGGAAGACTTCAAGCCGGTAGTCCACGCCCAGCTCCTCCAGCAGCCAGATGATGCGCTCGGAGCGGGATTGGTCGAGGTGGTAGAGCGTGATCATGCGGCGAGAACTTTCTGATCAAGGAGGGTATATCTGGTGCCGCCCGCTTTGACGCAGGGACGGCGGCCCGGTTCGGCTTCTCTGCCCGGGCATATCCGCCGCTGTCTTGCCGGGGGTTCCGTATCGTCACACATGAGCGGCGGCATCGGGCACGGAGGTTCGAATGGCGTTCAAGGGCAAGGCGCCTGGCAGCGGAGCGGGCGACATCTCGCGGCGCACGGAGTTGTTGCGGCCAGCCATCCTGCTGAGCCCGGCCGAGGTCCAGCAGGCCCGGCGCATGCGGCGGGCCGGGTCGGAACCGGACGCCATCGCCGCGACCCTCGGCAGACCATTGGACGAAGTCGAAAAGGCACTGGTGCAGATGCGGATGCCCCGGCCGGAGACCACGCGCGGCACGCTGAACGTGACGCTCGCCGCCCACCGCGTCGTGCTGGCCGAACGGCGTGGCGACGAACCGCTGTGGCAGACGTTCGACCGCATCGTCGATGAATTGCTGCGATTGCGCCAGGCTGCCGACCAGGCGTGCAAGGCGGTTCGCCCGACTGCCGGGCGCCACCGGGCGCCACCGGTCAGGGCGCCCATGCTGCCGGGGCTTTGACATGCGACCAGGACTGGCGGCGACTCGATTGCATGGGACAGAGTTGCCGGTCAGGCGGCTAGGACGGTAAATGCCCATGAAGATCGACATCGATTCCTTGACGGAAGCCGAACTCGTCGATCTGAACCACCGCATCGTGGCACGTCTGCGCCTGCTCGGCGAAGTGCGCGCCCATGTGGAGATGCTCGAGTTCAAGGTCGGCGACCGGGTGACGTTCCAGCCTCCTGGCCACCATCCGGTGCGGGGCATCCTGACGCGCTACAACAAGAAGACGGTGACCGTCATGGCCGACGATGGCCGGCAATGGAACGTGGCCCCCGGCTTCCTGAGCAACGTGGAGGCGACGCCCGAAGCCGGCACCGGACCCTCCAACGTGATCCACCTCGGCAAGCGCCTGGCTGGACCGGGCCGATCTGGCGGACCATAGCGGACGCGCCATCCCGATCATGAACGCGGCGCGCGTGCCAGGCGCTCTCCCTCCAGCCTGGATAGCAGACGGACCACGGGCCACAGCAGGAGGAAATACAGGATGGCTGCGGCCACGATCGGGGTCGCGTTGTAGGTGGCGCTCTGCGCCTGCCGGGCGGTGAACAGCAGTTCCGGCAAGCCGGCTACAGACGCGATCGAGGTCAGCTTGACCACTTCCAGGGCGTTGGAGAGCAGGTCCGGCAACACGATCCGCACCGCCTGCGGCAGCACCACCAGGCGCAAGCCCGCCCATGGCCGCAAGCCCAGCGCCCGGGCGGCATCCATCTGGGTCTCAGGCACGCCTTTCAGCCCGCCCCGGAACACCTCGCAGAAGAAGGCGCCGGAGTTCAGCAGGAAGCACAACGCGACCGACCCCCATGCCCCGAGATCGACCCCTGCGAAGGGCAGCCCGGCGTAGAGCAGGATCAACAGCACCAGCGGCGGCAGGACGCGGAAGATATCTACGAATATCTCCGCCGGGATGCGGATGCCCGGCCCGGCGCGGGACGTGAGCGCCAGCGCCAGCCCGGCCACCAGGCCGAGCGGCAATGCCACCACGGACAGCACCACCGTCTGCAACAGTCCCGTCAGCAGCAGCCGCCACGCTTGCAGCAGGATGTCGGTGTTGAGGAACGCGTCCGCGAAGTCAGCCAAGGCTCAGCCGAACCAGGCGAACCGGCGTTCCAGCCGCCGGGCCAACAGCACCACGGGGGTGAACAGCACGGCGTAGGCAAAGGCGCCCAGGACCAGCGGCGAGGGATTGCCGGTGAAGCTCATGTCCGACTGCGCCGCGCCCAGGATCTCCGCGACGCCGACCACCGAGCCGAAGGCAGTGCCCTTCACGATGGCCATGGTACGGTTGGTCAGCGGCGGCACCGCGATGCGCAGCGCCTGCGGCATCACGACCAGCATCAGCACGGGCAGCGGCCGCAATCCCAGCGACAGCGCCACCTCCGTCTGGCCGCGCGGCACGGCGCGGATGGCGGCGAAGAACACCTCCTCGGCAAAGGCGGCGAGCACGGCGCTGAGTGCCAGGAAGGTGGCGAAGAAGCCCGACAGCTCCACCCCGGCCGATGGCAGGCCGAAGAACAGCAGCACGATGATCACCAGCGGCGGCACGGCCCGCAGCAGGTCGACGGTGAACACCAGCGGCCAAGTCAGCACCCGCCAGCCGGCCAGCCGCAGCACGGCCAGCGCGAAGCCTGTCAGCAGCCCGGCGACCACCACCAGCACCGCCAGTTCCACCGTCACGCCGAAGCCGCGCAGGATGTCGGGGGCGGATGCCAGCAGCACCTTCCGGTTGAGGAAGGTGAATAGGAAACCGGGCTGCTCGCCCATTGGCGAATACGGCCGTCAGCTGCAGTGCGGCTCGTGCGGGGTGGGGTCATAGCCGGGCAGGCCCGGCACGCCGTAGCCGGGGAAGACCACCCGCTCGGCATCGTCGGGCGCAGGCGTGGTGCCGAACCACTTCTCCGACAGCTTTACCAGGGTACCGTTCTGCTTCAAGCATTTGAGCGCGTTGTCCAGCATGTCTCGCATGGCGGTGTCGCCCTTGCGGACCGCCAGCGACCAATGCGCCCGCGTATCCTTCATCACGTAGTCGGCGACGAATTGCGGGTTCTTCTGCGCGGCGTAGCGGATCGAGGTGTTGCCGCCGAGCTGCGCGAAGGCCCGGTTCTGCACCACAGCCAGGGTCGCGTCGGTGAAGGTGTCCAGCACGAGGGGGGTGAAGCCATACTTGTCCGCATTGTCGTGCACCCAGCCGTCATACGCGCTGCCCTTGTTGACGGCGATCACCTTGCCCTTCACCTGGTCGAGCGAGGTGATGGGCGCCGCCCCCTTGTGGATGCCGAACTGGAAGGCGGTGAACAGGTAGCCCTCGGTGAACAGCATGTTCTCCGCCCGCTCGGGCGTCGCCGTCACCGGTGCCAGCAGGAAATCGTAGCGCCCGGCATTCATGGCTGGGATCAGACCGGCGAAGTTGCCGCCTTCGATCTCGACCGGACGATGCAGCTCCTTGCCCAGCGCCTCGCCCAGATCGATCTGGAATCCGTCCAGCTTGCCGTCCAGCCGGGTGAAGGCGTGCGGCGGGAAGTTGGCGTCCACGGCAGTGCGCAGCGGCGTCTCCGCCGCCCCGGCAATCCCCGATGCGAGCAGCCCAAGCAGGAGGAACGCCGTGGCGGCGCGAGGCAGGCGGAAAGCGAGTGGCATGCACGGCATCCTGTTCTATCGGTCCTTACGGTGTAGCAGGATTCAGGCCATCACCGGCGTATTGGCGCGGCTCACCTTCATCAACCGGTGGTCGCCGGAGGTGATCGGCGCGTAGCGGGGCGGGTGTTCGGGCGTGGCGCAGCCCGGGATGCACTCGATGAGCGCGTCGTGGTTCGGCTGGTGGAAGAACGCCACCGACAGCCGCCCGGTATTGCCGGAGCGCGGCGGGTTGACCACCCGGTGCATGGTGGAGACGTAGCGGTCGTTGCTCCATTGCGCCATCAGGTCGCCGATATTGACCACGAAGCTGTCGGCAAGGTGCGGCACCGGCTCCCACCCGCCAGCCTTGGTCACGACCTCAAGCCCGCCTTTGTCCGGCTCCGTCAGCAGGATGGTGAGGCAGCCGTAATCCGTGTGCTCCCCGGCGCGGATCATGCCGGGCGCCACCTCTTCGGGCTGCGCCGGGTAGTACAGGGCGCGGACGTTGCTGATGTGGTGGTCGATCTTGTCGGCGAACCAGGTCTCCGGCAGGCCCAGCGCCAGGGCGAAGGCGCGCATCAGCTTGTCGGCCAGGGCGGACACGGCGCGGTAATACGCCTCGAACACCGTCTGGAAGCGGGCCGGCTCGGCGGGCCAGCGGTTCGGGGCGAAATGCGCGGCGGCATCGGGCTTCAGGTGGCGGCCATCCTGCGGAAGGTCGACCGGCCCCATGCTGAACGCCTCCTTCAGGTCGGCGGCCGCGCCGGCGTGGCCCAGGCTGCGCGCCAGCCCTTCGGAGGCGAGCGGGATGTAGCCACGATAGGAGGGCGGCTGCCGTTCGATCCGTACCTTGTCCTCGGGTGCCCGGTTGAAGAACGCCACCGATTGCTCCCGCACCTCGGTGATCAGCGCGCTGGGAACGCCATGACCGGTGATGCAAAAGAAACCGATCTCCTCGCAGGCGGCGCCGATCTGCCGCGCGACCGCCATGCGGGCCGCCGGATCGCCGTCCAGCCCGGAGACATCGATAAGGGGTACGCTGCCCATGAAGCTCGCTCCTATCGCAGGTTAGGCCGCATCGCCGGCCGGTCATGACCTTAGCCATCCTCGGCGTGAACGGTCGTGCTTTCTTGGCCGCGGCCCTTAACCGCATGTTAAGGCTGAACCATGAATATCCGTCAGATCGAAGCTTTCTGCGCGGTGATGCAGTCCGGCTCCGTGTCCGGGGCCGCCCGGCTGCTCGCCATCTCGCCCCCCGCGGTCAGCCGCATGCTGCGCCATACCGAGGATCGGCTCGGCTACGCGCTGTTCGACCGCCAGGCCGGCCGGCTGACGCCGACGCCGGAGGCCCAGGCGCTCTATGCGGAGGCGGACAAGGCGCTGGGCGGCTTGCGCCGGGTTGTCGAACTGGCGGCGGCGATCGGCAGCAGCAGCCCCGGCCTGCTGCGGGTCGCGGCCAACCCTTCGTTCGGCGCCAGCCTGCTGCCCGCGGCGGTGGGCGAGTTCCGCCGGCGGTGGCGGGAGGTGCGGCTGGAGATCAACACCACGGCGCACCATGCGGTGGTGGAACGCATGGTGCTGCGCCAGGCGGAACTGGGGCTGACGCAGTTCCGCGCCCGCCACCCTCTGCTGCGGGAGGAGCGGCTCGGGCGGTTGCCCATGTGCGTCGCCTTGCCGCCGCATTCGCCGCTCGCGCGGCGCTCCGTCATGCGGTTGGAGGATCTCCGGGGCGTGAAGCTGATCGGCTACGGCGACGACACGCCGATCGGCGCCGCCGTCAACGGGCACCTTCAGGCTGCCGGCATCGACCAGCCTGCCGACATCGTGGTGCGCTACCCGATGATCGCCTGCATGTTCGTCGCGGCCGGATTGGGCGCCGCGGTGGTGGATCCGCTGATGGCGCTGGGCCCCCAGCGCTGGGGCATCGCCTTCCGCCCGCTGGAGCAGGCGCCCGTCACCGACATCTGGCTTCTGGGCCATGCCGGCAACCCGCCCGACCAGGCAGGCCGCAGCTTCGCTCAGGCGATCCGGTCCGTGCTGCGGTCGAGCCTGTCGAACGTCCCATCCGACGCGCGGCCCTGATCCGCGCAGGGTCCGCCCTGTATCGGACCAGAGGCTAGCCGGTCCGGCCGGCCAACTGCCAAGCCGCCTCCGCCAGCGCGCGGAACTTGTTGCCGATGGTCATGGCCCGGGCGTCCGCAGCGTTGCCGTCCAACGCCCGTCGATACACCCCGGCGGCGATCGCCGCCCAGCGGAACAGCGAGAACACGATGAAGAAATCCAGGTCCGGCACGCCTTGCCGCCCGGTGCGGCGGCAATACGCGGCGACATACTCCGCTTCGGATGGGATGCCCGGAGCCTGCGCCCCGTCCAGGCCCTCCATGGCGACCGGCAGGCGCCACGGGATGCAGTTATAGGCAAGGTCCGCCAGCGGATGGCCGATCGTCGACAGCTCCCAATCCAGCACCGCCACCACGCGCGGTTCGGCCGGATGGAAGACCAGGTTGCCGAGGCGGAAATCGCCATGGGCGATCGCCGTTTCGTCCGCGGCCGGCATGTGGGCTGGCAGCCAGGCCATCAGCCGGTCCATCTCCGGAACGTCCCCCGCATCGGATGCGAGGTACTGCTTGGTCCAGCGGTCGATCTGGCGGGCGACATAGGCCTGCGGCCGGCCGAAGCCGCCCAACCCGGCGGCCTGCCAGTCCACGCCGTGCAAGGCCGCCATGACGCGGTTCATGTCGTCGTACATCGCCGCGCGGTCGGCGGGCGCGATGCCGGCGAGCGTGCGGTCGGCGAAGATGCGCCCCGGCACGTGGTCCATCACGTAGAACATCGTCCCGATCACGCCCTCGTCGCGGCATAGCAGGCGCATCGCGGCGACCGGCACGGCAGTTCCGGCCAGGGCGGATTGCACCGCATATTCCCGGTCCACCGCGTGGGCGGAGGGCAGCAGCGTGCCCGGCGGCTTCTTGCGCAGCACGTATTCGGCGCCGGGCGTGTGCAGGTGGAAGGTCGGGTTGGATTGGCCGCCCTGGAACTGTCGCACCGTCAGCGGGCCAAGGAATCCCGGCAGTTCGGCGGCCAGGTAGGCGGCGAGCCGGGCTTCGTCGAAGCGGTGGTTGGCAAGCGGGGGCACGAGTACCGCCGCCCCGATGGGCAAGCCCTCCTCCGCCGGCGGGGAAGGCGGCTTGTACCCCGTCATTCCAGCGCGGCCCCGCCGATCGTGACGCCACCATCGATCACGAAGGTCTGCCCGGTCGTGAAGCTGCCGGCCGGGCTGGCCAGGAAGATCGCGGCGCCGGCGATCTCGTCCGGTTCGCCGATGCGGGGCAGCGGGCTGTCCTTGACGCGCTTGGCCAGCACCGCCGGGTCCTCCCACAGCGCCCGTGCGAAGTCGGTCTTCACCAGGCCGGGCGCGATGCAATTGGCGCGGATGTTCCGGCCGCCCCATTCCACGGCCAGGTTGCGGATCAGCGCCGCGTCGGCCGCCTTGGAAATGCCGTAGGCGCCGATGGTCGGCGTTCCCCGCAGCCCGGCGATGGAGCTGATCACCACGACGGCGCCGCCGCCACGCGCCGCCATCTGCGGCAGCACCATGTTGCACAGCCAGAAATTGGATTTGACGTTGGACCCCATGATCCGGTCGAACGCCTCGTCCGGGCAGTCGATGGACGGGCCGAAATACGGGTTCACCGCGGCGTTGCACACCAGGATGTCGATGCCGCCCCAGTGCGCGACCGTGTCGTCCACCAGCGCCTGCAACTGCTCCTTGTGCCCGATATTGGCCGGCAGCACGATCGCCTCACCGCCGCGGGCGGTGATCCCGGCCGCCACCGCCTCGCACGGCTCTCTCTTGCGTGACGACACCACCACCTTGGCGCCGTGCTCCGCCATGCGTTCGGCGATCGCGCGGCCGATGCCCTTGGAACTGCCGGTGACGAGCGCGACCTTCCCGGACAGGTCGAACAGGCCGGTCATTGCGCAGCCACGTTCGGCCGCGCCGGCTTGTACTTGGCCAATTCCATGCGGCCGATCTGGTGGCGGTGCACCTCGTCCGGGCCGTCCACGATGCGCATGGTGCGGGCGTTGGCGTACATCTTGGCCAGACCGAAGTCGTTCGACACGCCGCCGGCGCCATGCATCTGCATCGCCCAGTCCAGCACCTGGCACGCCATGTTCGGCACGGAGACCTTGATCTCCGCGATCTCCCGCCGGGCCGCCTTGTTGCCCACCGTGTCCATCTTCCAGGCGGCGTGCAGCACCAGCAGGCGGCACTGGTCGATCATGATGCGGCTGTTGGCGATCCGCTCCATCGTGACGCCCTGCTCCGCCAGCGGCTTGCCGAACGGATGGCGGGCAAGCGAGCGGGTGCACATCATCTCCAGCGCGCGCTCCGCCAGCCCGATGGTGCGCATGCAGTGGTGGATGCGCCCCGGCCCGAGCCGCCCCTGTGCGATCTCGAACCCGCGGCCCTCGCCCAGCAGGATGTTGGCGGCCGGCACCCGGACGTCCTCGAACGTGATCTCCGCATGGCCATGCGGCGCGTCGTCGAAGCCCAGCACCGGCAGCATGCGGTGGATGGTCACGCCCGGCGTGGCGCGCGGCACCAGGATCATGGATTGCTGGCGGTGCTTGTCCATGTTCGCCGGGTCGGTCTTGCCCATGACGATGAACACCGCGCAGCGCGGGTCCCCGGCGCCGGAGGACCACCATTTGCGGCCATTGATGACATACTCGTCCCCCTGCCGCTCGATCCGCGTCTCGATGTTGGTCGCATCGGAGGAGGCGACGGCGGGCTCGGTCATGCAGAAGGCGGAGCGGATCTCGCCTTCCAGCAGCGGCGCCAACCAGCGGGCCTTCTGTGCCTCGGTGCCGTACAGCTCGAACGTCTCCATGTTGCCGGTGTCGGGGGCGGAGCAGTTGAACACCTCGCTGGCCCACTGCACCCGGCCCATGATCTCCGACAGCGGCGCATATTCCAGGTTGCTGAGGCCGAAGCCGCGCTTGCTGTGGGCGAGGAACAGGTTCCACAACCCCTCCGCCTTGGCGACCTTCTTCAGCTCCTCCACGATCGGCACCGGCTGCCAGCGATCGGCCGCCCCGGCCAGTTGCGTGCTGTGGGTCGCCTCGTTCGGGTAGACATGGCTGTCCATGAATGCCTGCAGGCGGGCACGCAGCGCCTGCACCTTCTCCGAGAACTCGAATTCCATGGCAGCTCCCCCTAGACGCATGGCCGTTTGGCCGCGATACCGCCACGAACGATTGGCCCTGGCAAGCGAGCGAACCGGCATGCGGGACCCGGCGTTGCTCACGGTGGCGTCGGCGGCGACCCGGCGGAGGAGTACGATCCTGCTCAACACCCTGCCCGATTGGCTGAGCCTGCACGGGCAATCGCCGCTGCTCCAGGGCATGTTGATCGTTCTGGGCACCTTCGTGCTGGAAGATGCGGCGACCATCCTGGCGGCCATGGACGTGCAGGTGGGCAAGGTTCCGCTCGCCGTGGCGATGGTGTCGCTCTACCTGGGCATCGTGTTCGGCGACCTCGGGCTCTACGGCCTGGGGCGGCTGGCTGCCGCCACACCGCTGGCCCGCCGTTGGGCGCCGCCGGACCGCTTCGCCCGCAGCCGGGACTGGCTGCAGGGCCATGTGTTCAGCGCCGTGTTCGTCAGCCGCTTCCTGCCGGGCGCCAGGCTGCCGACCTATACCGCCTGCGGGTATTTCCATGCCGATTTCCGCCGCTTCACCCTCGCCGCAGTCGTTGCCACGCTGATCTGGACGACGCTGCTGTTCGGCGTGTCGCTTCGCCTCGGCCATTACATGGTCGAGTACCTCGGCGCCTGGCGCTGGGCCGGCATGGCCGGGTTTGCGCTGACGGTGGTGCTGGCCGGGCGACTGGTCGCCCGTCTCCAAGGGGCAGAGTCATGACAGGCACGACGCTTTCGGTCGGCCGGACCGTACTGGCCGAAGACCGGGTCGTCTCTCCGTTTGAATTCTGGCCGGGCTGGCTGTTCTATGCGCCGGTCGTGCTGCAATGGATCTGGCTCGGCCTGCGCTACGGCGACATGAGCCTGCCCACGGCGGCCAACCCGACGATCGAGACAGGCGGCCTGTGCGGGGAGAGCAAATCCGCCATCCTGGACATGGCTGGGCCGGATGCGCAGGCATGGATCGCGCCCTATGTCACGGTCCGGGCCGGCATGGACGATGCCGTCGGCGCCGCGCAGGCGAGCGGCTTCGGCTGGCCCATGGTGGTCAAGCCCGACATCGGCTGCAACGGAACCGGCGTGCTGCTGGCGGCCGATGCATACGCGCTGGCCGCTGCGGTGGCGGCATTCCCGTCCGGCACACGTCTGCTGTTGCAGCGCTACGTCGCACACCCGGGCGAGGCCGGCCTGTTCTACATCCGCCACCCGCACGAGGCGAGCGGGCGCATCACATCGGTTACGCTCAAGCGCCAGCCGGTGGTGGTCGGGGATGGCCGGTCGAGCCTGGAGGCGCTGGTACGCGCCGACCCGCGGGCGGGCCTGGTGCCGCAGCTCTATCTGCCCCGCCTGGCCGGGCGCCTGGCGGACATCCCCGCCGCGGGCGAGGCGGTGCCGCTGGTGTTCGCCGGCAACCATTGCAAGGGCTCGGTCTTCGTCGATGGCGCGGACCGCATCACCCCCGCCCTGACCCGGCAGGTCGACCAGATCGCGCGGGCCATCCCCGGCTTCCATTTCGGCCGCATCGACGTGCGCTACGCCTCGGAGGCGGCGTTGCGGCTGGGCCAGGGCTTCACCATCATCGAGGTGAACGGCGTTGGCTCGGAGGCCACCCATATCTGGGATGCACGATGCACGCTGCGCGATGCCTACGCATCGCAATTCACCCACTACCGGGCGGCGTGGGAGATCGGCCGCGCCAATCGCGCCGCCGGGCATCGTCCCAGCGGGCTGCGCGCACTCTACCGAGCCTGGCGCAACCAGACACGGCTGATGGCATCGTATCCGGCCGACGGTTAACCCCGCGCGCGGGGGGCCGGCGGATCCGGCAGGGCGGTCGGCCCGACCTGGCGCAGGATGACGGCGACCGCGTCGGCCAATTGCCCCAGCGCCTGGCTCATCGCCGCCACGACGTCCGGTGTCCCCTTGCTGGCGGGCGTCACGGTCAGCCGGAGGGAGCGGGTGTAGGCCGGGTCATGGCTTCGTCCCTGCTCCACCGCCACCTGCACCAGCATGACGACGGATCCGGCCTGGTCCAGGTCGAACCGCTGAATGTCCAGCTCCACCGTGGCCGAGGGATCGACGGAGATCGTGCCGGCCTCGGTGAACACGCTGCTGCCGGGGAGGCGCTCGGCCAGGTCAAGGGCCAGGACGCGGCCGAGCATGTCGCCCAGCGGCTCGCCCCAGCGCTCTCCGCTGTTCAGCGTCAGCCGCGAGACGGTGCTGTCGCGCACGATCTCGGGCCGGTCCAGGTAGCCGGCCAGCCCAGGCCGGGCGATCTTCACGGCCGTCGGCCCGCCGCCCTGCATGGCGCCGGGTACCGCCCGCAAGGTGTAGATCGCCGGGTCTGGCGAGGCACAGCGCGCCAGGCCGAGGGCCAACGGCGCCCACAGCAGCGTGCGGCGGTTCACCGTTCGGCTCCGGTGTTGGCGCGACCGCGGATCAACGCCTCCGGGTGACGATCCAGGAAGTCCGCCAGCAGGCGGATGGACCGAACCCCGTCGTTCAACTGCGCCATCAACCGCTCCAGGTCACGCGAGAACTGCGAGTTGGCGCCATAGCCTGCATCCACCGAGCCGACCAGTCGGTTGGCATGCTCCAGCGTCTGTTGCAGGTCGCTGCTGACCTCGGGCAGACGCCGCATCAGCGGCGAGAGCCCGGCGTCGGTCCGCCGCACCAGCCCCTGCACGTCCACCAGCGTGGCGGAGAGCGAGTTGATCGCGTTCTTCATATCCGGACCGCCGATCAAGCCGTTCAAGGCGGCCAGTGCGCCGCTCGCATTGGCGCCGATGGCGGCGAAGGGGATCTGGCCGATCTTGTTGAGCGTATCCGTCAACGCCGTGGTGATGCCGCCCAGGCCGCCGCCCTGGGTCGGCAGGACGATGGCACCGCCCTCGTGGGAGATCTTCACCGCCGGCTGGCCCTGCGCGAACTCGAACGACACCGCCAGTGCACCCGTCACGTAGCTGATGGTCGACAATCCGGCCCGCAGGCCGTGATCCACCAGCCGCTGGGCCACGGAGTCCGGATCGTCGCCCAGGTTGCCGCCGACGGCGCTCAGCCGCTCCGGCTGAATTTCGATCGCCACCCTCACGCGGGCCGAGGCATTGACCGGGTCCAGCTCCAACCGGACATCCGTCACGTTGCCGATGGGAATGCCGTAGACCTGGACGGGCGATCCGACTCCCAACCCGGCCGTCGAACTCTGGAAATACAGCACGTAGGGAATGCGCCGCTTGTAGCCGGCGGCATCCGCAGCCCCTTCGTCGCTGTAGAGTTCGAATGACGTGTCGCTCTTCGCTATGGGCGTGTCCCGGTTGTCCTCGGGCGTGTTGAACGCCACGCCGCCCGACAGGATCGCCTGGATCGATTCCAGTTCCACATGCAGGCCCCCGCCGCCCAATTCGACCCGCAGCCCGGAGGCGTTCCAGAACCGCGTCCCGGTCCGGACCCATTTGTCGTAGGGCGCACGGACGAAGGTGTTCACGGTGATCGGCCCGTTGCCCTCCGGCAGCTTGTAGCCCAGCACCTCGCCCACCACGATGTCGCGGTAGAACACGGGCGATCCGCTGCCGAGCGAGCCGATCCGTGGAGTCTGCATCGTGAAGGTGGTGCCCGGCTCGTCCGAGCGGACACCTGGCGGGTTTTCCAGGCCGGTGAAATCCGTCTTCGAGCTGCCGCCCTTGTCCGTTCCCGGGTCCATCTCGATGTAACCGCCGGAAATCAGCGTCTCCAGGCCGGAGATGTTGCTCGCCGACAGGCGCGGCCGGACCACCCAGAACCGTGCGTGGCCGGTCAGGTAGGGGTCCGCCTCGCTGGCCATGCGGACGTGGACGATGACGTGGCTCATGTCCTCGGCCAGGCGGATCCCGGTCACCGTGCCGAGATCGACCGCCTTGTGCCGCACCTTGGTCTGGCCGGCCGTCAGCCCATCGGCGCTCTGGAAGGTGATCACGATCTCGCGCCCGCGCCGAGACAGCGTGGTGAAGACGAGGTAGCCGCCGATCACCGCGGCGACGATCGGCAAGATCCAGACCAGCGAGAAGCCGGACTTACGCCGGACATTCGCTTCGGGTGTGTAGGGCGTTCTTTGGCGTGCAGCGTCGTCGGGCAGGTCGGCTGGGGTGTTGTCGCTCATGCGGCTCTCGGCTGGGCCGGCGAAGCCGGGCGGTTCTGTCGGGGCGGAGTAGGTCGGCGACCTGCCGCCCGGGCATGGGCTTCGGCGGCATCCCACATCACCCGCGGGTCGAAGCACGACACGGCGATCATGGTCAAGACCACGACACTGCCGAAGCAGATCGCCCCCAGGCCGGGCTGGATCGTGGCGACGGCGCCGGCTTGAACCAGCCCGGCCAGGGTGGCCAGCATGAACACGTCGATCATGGACCAGCGACCGATGAAATCGACCAGCCGGTACAGGGCGGTCCGGTCGTTCAGCCGCCAGGCCGAGCCGCGTTGCGCGCTCACCAGCATCACCGACAGGCTCACGAGCTTCAGCAACGGCACCATGATGCTCGCCACGAACACCAGCAGCGCCAGCGGCCACATGCCGGACTCCAGCAACTCCTGCGCCCCGCCCAGGATCGTGGACGGCGTTCCGGCGCCGAGCCGCGTTATCGTCATGACCGGGAACACGTTGGCCGGGATGTAGAGCAGCGCCGAGGCTGCCAGCAGGGCCCAGGTGTTGGCGATGCTGTTGCGTCGGCGGGCACGCACCACGCTACCGCAGCAGGTGCAGCGCTCTTCGTCCCGGCCGTGATGGATCCGGCCGCACACGTCGCAGCCGATCGGGGCGCCCGGGCCAGGCCGGGCCGGGGGCACCAGCCCGCGCGCCTCCATCGTCTCCCAGATCTCCTCGGGATCGAGGAAATAATCGGCCGACACCATCGCCATCATCAACGCCCCGACCGCGTAGAGCGCCACGCCGACATCCACGGTGGCGATGGCCCCCAGCCGCGTGAACGCCACGAACACGCCGAGCAGGAACACCTCCACCATCGCCCATGGCCCGATGCGGCGGTACCATTTGAACACTTTCGGCAGGCTGCGCGGCGGGTTGGCGGTGCGCAGGCCCAGCAGGACGGACAGCATCACGACGATCTTGGCGAGGGGCGCGATGATAGCCGTGGCGCTGACGATCAGCGCGAGTTCCCATGCCCCTTCCTGCCAGAAGGCAGCCGGCAGGGAGAGCATTGTCGTCTCCCGCTGCTGGCCCACGATGTTCACCGACAGGAACGGCGCCAGGATCGCCATGAAGTATAGCACGAACGCGCACACCGTCAGCGCCAGGGCCCGGTTGAAGGAGTTCGGCCGGGTCCGCCGCAACGTCGAGTCGCAGCGGAGGCAATTGGCCTCCCCGTTGGCCGGCAGGGGCGGCACATGCTGGAACAGCCCGCAATTCGGGCATTCCCGTTCATGGCCGCGGCGGATGGTCGGTGGCGCTTCGGGCATCATCGCACCGCAACCTGAACGACACGGCGCAGCGGGGCTAGCCGGTTCATGCGGCTTCTCGTCGAATTGTGCGCACCAGACCGGCCGCGTAACGGGCGCGAAACTTATTGTGCAGCGCAGCAAAACTTGGGATAGTCGCGGGTATGGGCGTCTCCGTATACCCCGCCGCGGCAGCGGTCAGCCGCACCGCAAGCGTGCGCTTCCTGCTGATCCTCAGCGCGTTGATGGCGTTCGCGTCCATCTCGACGGACATGTATCTGCCAGCCCTGCCGGCGCTCGGCATCGCCTTCCACACCGACCCCGGCCACGTCCAGATGACGCTGTCCGGCTTCCTGGTGGGCTTCAGCCTCGGCCAATTGCTGTGGGGGCCGATCAGCGACCGCTACGGTCGCCGCATCCCGATCGCCGTGGGGGTGCTGCTGTTCGTCATCGGGTCGATCGGGTGCGCGATGTCGGGCGGCGTGTGGCAGATGGTGGGCTGGCGCGTGGTCCAGGCGGTCGGGGCATGCGCGGGGCCGGTCCTGGCGCGTGCGATGGTGCGGGACCTGTATGCCCGCGAGCGCTCGGCGCAGATGCTGTCCACGCTGATGCTGGTGATGGGCATCGCGCCGCTCCTCGGCCCGATCCTGGGCGGCCAGGTCCTGACGCTATGGTCCTGGCAGGGCATCTTCTGGGTCCTGGTCGGCCTCGGCGTGCTGGCCCTGGCCGGCCTGCTGGCATTGCCCGAGACCCTGCCGAAGCAGCGCCGGACGTCGCAGCGCCTGGGAGAGGCGTTCACCGGCTACCTCGTGCTGGCCCGGCACAGGCGGCTGCTGGGCTACGCGGTGTCCGGCGGGTTCTTCTACGGCGGCATCTACGTCTATCTGGCCGGCACGCCGTTCGCCTACATCCAGTACTACCACGTGCCGCCGCAAGCCTACGGCCTGCTGTTCGGCCTCAACATCGCCGGCATGATGACCGCCAACCTGGTAAATTCCAGGCTGGTGATGCGGCTGGGGACCGACCGGCTGTTCCAGGCCGGCGCCGCGGCCGCGGCCGCGTCCGGCATTGTCCTGGCGCTGGATTCGCGGTTCGGCTGGGGCGGCCTGGCGGGGCTGGTCGTGCCGCTGTTCTGCTACGTGTCCATGCTGGGGTTCATCGTGGCCAACTCGGTGGCAGGCGCGTTGGCGGCGTTCCCGCACAAGGCAGGAGCCGCCTCCGCACTGGTTGGCGCCACGCATTACGGTGCCGGTATCTTCACCGCCGCCATGGTCGGCTGGTTTGCCGACGGCACCCCGTGGACCATGGGCTGGATCCTCGGCGTCTGTGGCGTGGGGACGTTGAGCAGCGGTTTGATGCTGGTCCGGCCGGGTCGCCCCGCGGCGCGGGGACAAGGCGGTTCGGACGCTTGAGGCCTTCTTTGCTCACCAGGAGGTGAGCGCGGGACCGTTTCACTTCGCGACAATGCCATGCCAACCTTCGGTGCGGTCGGGAGTTCTATCCGTGTCGCCCGCGAAACCTTGCGACGCTGGCATTAGAAGGAGTCGAAGATCTATGAACAGCAAAACAGCTTTGCTTTGGCTTGCATTGCCGCTGGTCACGGCAGGATGCACCACGATGGAGGCGCAGATAAAGTCGAGCGGGACGATGGGGCCGGCCGATGCCGACTACGCCAGTACCGCGTACGACTTGGTCCAGTTGGACAACCAGGCGGGCGCGCTGGCCGCCACCAAATCGACCGATCCGCGTGTGCAGCTTCTCGCCAGCACCCTCGTCATGCAGGCGAGCGTCTTCGCGCCCACGCTGCAATCGGCGATGAACGTGGAAGGCGTCAAGCCGCCGAAGGCCCTATCGCGGCCGGAAACCGCCGAGATTACCGCCCTGAAAGGGCTGAGCGGTCCGGCCTTCGACCATCAGTATGTCGCCGATGAACTCGCCATCCACCAGCGCGCCGTGGCGGTCATGCAAAAGGAAGATGCCGCGACGAGCGACGGCGCCCTCCGGACCCAGGTGGAGGCCCAACTGCCATCGGTGCAGGGTAATCTCAGCACGCTGCAGGTGTTGTCCGACGAATATCACGGCAAAGCCCAGGGCTGATCCACCAGGGCGGCCTCGGGAGACCGCGGTCGCCTGTTTGGCTTGGATCAGGACAGGTCGTCTGGCTTATTGCCCGACGGGATGGGCGGCCCGCCAACCGCCTTGCTCAACCGGGCTTGAGCCCTGTGGAACACCTTGCGAGCCGTATGCAGGTCCTGTTCGGCGCCTGCCAATTCCTCGGGCACGGCACCGAGCTTGGCCAATGCGGAAAACTTCGCCTGGATGTGGCGCATGTCGTCATCGGTCAGGTTCTCAAGCCCCAGCAGAGCGTTCCGTGCATTTTCATTGGCCCGGATCAATTCGTCCAGCTTGAGTTGGATGACGCGGGTGTCCCGGTTCTGGGTATGCTGCAGCAGGAACACCATGAGGAAGGTTATGATGGTCGTGCCGGTGTTGATGACCAGTTGCCAGGTGTCCGAATAGCCAAATAGCGGTCCGCTACAGCCCCAGACGATCACCACGAGGCAGGCCAGCGCGAAGGTATAGGGCTTGCCAAGCTGCAACCCCGTCCATTGCGCCAGCCGTGAGAAGACCCGCTCCATCATTCCGCCAGGTTCCGTCCGACGGGCCGGCAAATCAACCCGCCGCACGCAACGCCGCCAGGACGGCGTTGTCAGGCGGCGTTCACCCATGGGACATGGCTGATGGCCATCGACCACGTCCTCCCGCCTTGCGCCCCTGGCCGCCTGGAACAGGCCTCGACCCGGATCGCCTTCTTCATCGCCGGGTTCGGGGTGGCGGCGTGGGCGCCGCTCGTCCCGTTCGCCAAGGCGCGGGCGGGTTTGACGGACGGCACGCTCGGAGCACTGCTGCTGTGCATGGGCGCAGGTTCGGTGGTGGCCATGCCGGCAGCCGGGGCGCTGGCCATGCGCTTCGGCTGCCGCAAGATCCTGCTGGCGGCGGCCGGGTCGCTCTGCCTGATCCTGCCGGCGCTGGCGACCGCCGCCGGCCGGCCTTCGCTCGTCCTGGCCCTGTTCGCGTTCGGCGCCGCCATCGGGTCGGTCGATTGCGTGATGAACATCCAGGCCGCCATCGTCGAGCGTGCCAGCCGGACTCCGATGATGTCGGGCTTCCATGGCCTGTTCAGCCTTGGCGGGATCGTCGGCGCCGGCGGTGTCAGCGCCTTGCTCGGTGCCGGGGCATCCCCCCTCGCGGCGGCGCTCTGCGTCGTGGCCGCGATCATCCTCGCGATGGTCAAGGCGGCGCCCCATTGCCTCCGCTACGGCGCGGCAGCAGAGGGACCGGCCTTTGCCGTACCGCGCGGCCTCGTGCTGTTCATCGGCCTCTTGTGTTTGGTCATGTTCCTGACCGAGGGTTCCGTCCTCGACTGGAGCGCGGTGTTCCTCACCTCGCTGCGGGCTGCGCCGCCGGGCGATGCCGGCCTCGGCTACGCCGCGTTCGCGACCACGATGACGATGGGCCGGCTCTGCGGGGACGCAGCGGTCCGGCGGGTGGGGGGCACCCGGATCATCGTGCTGGGCAGCCTCTGCGCCGCCTGCGGCCTGGCGGTCGCGGTTCTCCTGCCGGTTTGGTGGGTCGATGTCGCGGGGTATGCCCTGGTGGGGCTTGGCTGCTCCAACATCGTGCCCGTGCTCTACACCGCCGTGGGACGGCAGACCGCGATGCCGGAACACCTGGCGGTGCCGGCCATCACCTCGCTCGGTTATCTCGGCATCCTTGCCGGGCCCGCCGCCATCGGGTTCGCCGCGCGCATGACCAGCCTGCCTGTGTCTTTCGCATTCGTGGCCTGCCTGCTCCTCGGCGTGGCAGCCGCCGGGCGCGTCGTGAGAGCCTAAAGCCTTTGTTTCGAGGGCGACTCACGCTTGAGGTCAAGCAACCTCAAGCGATCGGGCTCTAGAACACCCATTCAGCCGGTCTCTTCCTCGACGGTGGTCTGCGTGATCCTCTGCGCGCCTCCGTTCAGGTGGGAGGCGATGGTATGCCCGATCCAGACGGATCCCAGGCAGAGCAGCACGGAGGCTGCGACGTTGACCAGCCCGCGCGCCGCGCCGCCGCCGCGCAGGAGGTCCAGCGTCTGAAGGCTGAACGACGAAAACGTCGTGAACCCGCCGCACACCCCGACCATGAAGAACAGGCGCATCCCCTCCGGCACGGGATAGCGGCCATTGCCCAGCGTCAGCGTGCCGAAGAAGCTGATGGCGAACGAGCCGGCGACGTTGATGATGATCGTGCCCCATGGCAGGCCACGGCTCAGCGGGAGCGTCCAGAGGCCGATCCAGTACCGCGCCACGGTGCCCAATGCGCCGCCAAGGGCAATCAGCAGCGTCTGCGTCATCAGCCTGCCCCGAACGTTGCCGGCTTCACCGCAGCAGGTTTGCCGGATCGTCGCAACCTCGGGCACCGGTCAACAGCCGGGCGCGCCGCGCCCAAGGAGCGCCTTTGCAGGTTCCGTCTCCGGCGGCCTCCGTTGCGGAGGGCGGTGCGTGACGGTAGGGTTTGCCGCTGCGTAAGGGGTTTGTCCGCTTGGTTACCATCCTGTTCGAACTGCTCGACCAAGTCCTCGGACTGTACTGGTGGGCGGTGATCCTGGCGGCCGTGATGAGCAACCTGATCGCGTTCGGCGTCGTCGACACGCGCAACCGGCTGGTCTGGACCGTCTCGGACTTCCTCTACCGCATCACGGAGCCGGCCCTGCGCCGCATCCGTTCCGTCATGCCCAGCTTCGGCGGCATCGACCTCAGCCCGTTGGTGCTGCTGCTGATCATCTGGGTGCTGCGCAACGTGCTGGCGCGGGTGTACCAGGCCGTCGTGGTCGGCGGTCTCCAGCCCCTGTTCTACTAGGGCGCCATGTCGGCGCAGCCGATCGACGGCAAGGCGCAGGCGGCCTTGCTGCGCCACCTTGTCGCCGCGCGCGTGGCGGCCCTGCCGTTCCAGCCCGGACTTGCCGTCGTGCTGGTCGGCGAGGACCCGGCGAGCGCCGTGTATGTCCGCAACAAGGACCGTGCCGCGCAGGCTGCGGGCCTGGCCGTGCGGACCATCCGGCTGCCGGGCGACAGCCCCCAGGCCGCGGTGATGGAGGTCGTCGCGCGGCTGAACGCCGATCCCGCCGTCGACGGCATCCTGGTGCAATTGCCGCTGCCGGCGCATCTCGACGCCGCCCCGATCATCGCCGCGCTCGATCCGGGCAAGGATGTCGACGGCCTCACCACCGTGAACGCGGGGCGCCTGGCGTCGGGCGCGGCGGTCCTGTCGCTCGACCATCCGGAGGGGACGGCACTGGCGCCGTGCACGCCACGGGGCGTGATGCTGCTGCTGGCAACGCTGCGCTCGTCCCTGGCCGGGGCCGCCGTGCTGGTGCTCGGCCGTTCGGCGCTGGTGGGACGCCCGGTGGCGCTGATGCTGACGGCCGCCGATGCGACCGTGACGATGGCGCATTCCCGCACGCGCGACCTGCCGGGCGAGTGCAGGCGCGCGGAGATCGTCGTCGCGGCCGTCGGCCGGCCGGGACTGGTGCGCGGCGACTGGCTCGCCAAGGGCGCCATCGTAATCGATGTCGGCATCAACCGCCTTCCCGATGGCCGGCTGGTCGGCGACGTGGCCTATGACGAATGCGCCGCCGTGGCCGCCGCCATCACCCCGGTGCCGGGCGGCGTCGGGCCGATGACCATCGCCTGTCTGCTGGAGAACACGGTCGCCGCCGGCATCGCCCGGCGCGCAGGCCGTTAGCCGCTCGTTAAGCTTCCCTGGATACCGTGGCGACCGGCATCCCAGGAGGCAAAATGCATCGTCTGCGCCACCTCGTCGCTGCGGCCGCCTTCCTTGCCGCGCCGGTCGGTGCCCATGCGGCTGGCCAGGACCTCACCCTCGTGAACCGGACCGGCTACCAGATCGACCGCGTCTACGTCAGCCCGAGCACCACCCGCGAGTGGGGTGGCGACGCCATTCCGGCTTCCCGGCTGGATGATGGCGGACGGGTGAGCATCAGCCTGCCGAGTTGCCCGCGCGCCTGCCAATGGGACCTGCGGGTGGAATACCATGATGGCCAAAAAGCCACCTGGAGCGGGCTGGACCTGCGTGCCGTCACCCGGATGTCGCTGTTCTGGAACATCAGGACCAGGACGACCATGGCCGAGGCATACTGATACGGCCGGCGCTGCCGCACGCTACGCCGGGCGGCGCAGCGTGTCCGCCATGGCCTGCCAGTACAGCGTGCGGTGCCCGTCATCGTCCAGCGGCAGGCCGCGATGCTCCAAGCCATCCTGGCGCTTCACGTAGGGATTGGAGGCAAGCCAGGAGTATTTGTCCTCGATCCCCCAGGTGATGAAGGTCTTTATGCCGCCGTCGATTGCGGCATCGACGAAGGCCTTCACCCGGTCCGCCACCAGCCTGTCGCGCGCGGCGAAGCCATCCGGGATCTTCCAGTGCTCCCGCACGTCCATCTCGGTGACCACCAACTCGACGCCCTCGTTGCCCAGCAGCCGGCAGAACTGGGTGAAATACGGCCCGGAGAACGGCTGCACCATCTGAAGATGTCCCTGCAGTCCCACCGTGTCCAACGGCACGTTGGCCTTGCGCAGGCTGCGGACCAGGTTCAGCAAGCGGCGGCGCTTCTCGAAATGGTGCGGGGCGGCTTCCTCGGTGCCGTATTCGTTCAGCGCCACGCGCACGCTGCGGTCACGTTCCTTGGCGATGCGCAGCGCGATGGGGATGTAATCCGGGCCGAGCGCATGCAGCCAGGGCGAGTCGCGCAATTCGCCGGGGCCGGCTTGCGGCGTGTCGCTGCCGGAGGGGTCGGCGACCACCTCGTTGACCACGTCCCAGTCATGGATCGAGCCCTGCGTGTGCGTCAGCACCCGGCTGATATGCGTGTCCATGACGCTGCGCGCCCGGTCCGGTCCTTCGCCGAGCGCCTTGGTCACCCAGTCCGGCAGGTCCAGGTGCCAGATCAGAGCGTGCCCCCGCACCGGACGGCCGCGCAGCCGCGCCCAGTTGAGCAGGCCGTCGAGCGGGGTGAAGTTGAAGCTGCCTTCCTTGGGCTGGAGCATGCCCCACTTGGTCTCGTAATCCGGCATCAGCAGCCCGCATTCCGCATTGACCGCCGCCGCATACACCGGGTCGGTGGTCAACAGGTTGGACTGGATCGCGGCGCCGTAGGTGCGGCCATGCGCGGCGGCGATCGGCCCCAGGCCGGGACCGGCCGAGGAAATCACCGGCGCGTCCGTCGGCGCCGCGGGGGTCGGGATCGGCGAGGACGGCAACGGGACATCGGAAATCCGATGGGCGGCCGGCGTGGCTCCCCTGGATGGGCTGGCCCACAATCCCATGCCGGCGAGCGTCGCAGCCACGACCTCGCGCCGGCTGGCCAGGCGGCTTCCGGGCCTTGCGAGGCGGGGGGATTTGACGATCATCGTCCGCTCGACAACAAACTGGCGACCGGGCTGGCAAGGCCCGGTTTCAGGAAGGTCGTCACACTCATGATCGTCGACATGCGCATCTATACCACCCGGCCCGGCAAGCTGGCTGCCTTCGTGGCGCTCTACAAAGATTATGCCTGGACATTGCAGCAGAAATACCTCGGTCGCTGCCTGGGCTGGTACACCGTCGTGGAGGGGCCGCTGAACCAGGTCGTGCATCTCTGGCAGTACGAGAGCATGGGCGACCGCGAGACGCGCCGCGCCGCCATGGCCGCCGACCCGGCCTGGGGCGAATACCTGAAGCGTTCGGAAGAGCTGGGCCTGCTGGTCGCCCAGGAGAACCGCTTCCTGAAGCCCACCGAGTTCTCGCCCGGCTAGCCCGGCCCGGCGCGGACGGCGCGCAGGAACGCCTCGATCAGCGCCGGGCTCTTGATGCCGGGCGCGGTTTCGACGCCGGAGCTGACATCGACGGCCGGCGGGCACAGGGTGGCGGTCGCCGCCGCCACGTTGCCGGGGTTGAGGCCGCCCGCCAGCAGCCAAGGCCCGGGGGGCTGCCAGCCCGCCAGCAACGACCAGTCGAAGGCGACCGCGTTGCCGCCGGGCCGGTCGGCGCCGGGAGGCGGCTTGGCGTCCAGCAACAGGGCGTCGGCGCCGTCCATGGCCCGCGGCAGGTCGCATGCGCCGTGTATGCCGGTCGCCCGCCATACCGGCCGGCCGAACGCCGCGCGCAGCGCCGCCACCCGGACCGGGGAGGCGACGAGTTGCAGGACGTCCAGGTGGATGGCGTCCAGCGTGGCCGCGACCTGCGCGTCGGTCGGGTCCACGAACAGGCCGACATGGCGCGCCGGTCCCGTGGCCAGGCGCGCGGCCTCGCTCGGGATGATGAAACGGGGCGAGCGCGGGAAGAAGACGAAGCCGACATAGTCGGCGCGGCTGGCGGCCTCGTATGCGTCCGGCGTCGTTATGCCGCAAATCTTGACCTGGGGAGTCGCCACGCCTACCCGTCGATCGTGCGGACCGCCGTGCCCGGGCCCAAGACCGGGCGCATCCGCAGCCCCTCCAACTCACGCTCCAGCGTGCGCACCCGGCTTTCCGCCCGGCGAGCGCGGCGGCGCTGGCCGAGCGAGCCGATGCCCACCACCAGCGCCCCCAGGAGGAAGAAGACGGCCCCCGCCCCCAGCACGGCCAGCGAGAGCGGCACGTCCACCGACAGGTCCGTGGGCCACAGCCCCAGCGGCACCGTCGCCGCGTTGGACAGCGCGAACACGATCAGCAGCAGGATGAACGGCAGGGCGAAGATCAGGCCCAGCATGCTACGCCACCACCCGCTCGCGCGCGGCCCGGGCCGGCTTGCCGCCGCGGTTGACCCGCTCGCGCAATTCCTTGCCGGCCTTGAAGAACGGCACGGCCTTCTCGTCGACGGGAACCGCCTCTCCGGTGCGCGGGTTGCGGCCGGTCCGGGCATCCCGCTTCTTGACGGTGAACGCACCGAAGCCGCGCAGCTCCACCCGCTCGCCCCGGGACAGGGCGGCGGTGATCTCGTCGAAAATCGTGCCGACGATGATCTCGATGTCGCGGCCCAGCAGGTGGGGATTGGCCGCCGCGAGGTCGGCGATCAACTCCGATTTCGTCATGTCATATCGTGTCCCATGGGCGCGACGCTGCCAGAGGGTCGCAGGGGCGTCAACAGTAAGGCCTTCAAAAGGAACCGGATTCTGCCATGCCACGCATGACCTGCCAGGCCTCCGCCACGTCCGCCGCCTCGGTCGCCAGCGCGCCGATGGACACGCGGACCATCCACCGCCCCCCCACGGTCGCCGGGGTGAGGTAGGCCGCGCCGGAGCGGTTCACCGCCTCCGCCCAGGCGCGGGTATGGGCGTCCAGCGCCGCCCCGGCCAAGCCCGGCGGCTCGTGGACGATGCACACGGTCTGCAGCACGACGGGTGCTACGACCCGCCACCCCGGCGCCGCCGCCACGGCCGCCGCCAGGGTTTGGGCGTTGGCCATGTCCCGCCGCAGCCGCGCCTGCAAGCCCGCCACGCCCTGCTCCCGGATGGTGAACCAAAGCTTCAGCGCCCGGAAGCGGCGGCCCAGCGGGATGCCCCAGTCGCGCAGGTTGCGCACCTGCCCGTCCACCGAGGATTGCAGGAAAGACGGGTTGGTCGACATCACCCGCACCAGGTGCTCGGCATCCCGCACGTAGTACAGGGAGCAGTCGAACGGCACGCCGAGCCATTTATGCGGGTTCAGGACCAGGCTGTCCGCCTCCTCCACCCCGTCCCACAGGGGGCGGCATTCCGGCAGGATCATGGCACTGCCCGCCATGGCGGCGTCCACGTGCAGCCAGATGCCGTGGCGCCGGGCGACATCGGCCAGGCCGCGCACCGGGTCGATGGCGGTGGTCGCGGTGGTGCCGGTGGTGGCGACGATGGCGCAGGGCACGATGCCGGCGGCCAGGTCCGCCTCCACCAGGGCGGCGAACGCGTCCGGCCGCATGGCATAGCTGGCGTCGCAGGGCACCAGCCGCAGGTTGTCGCGGCCGAACCCGGCGAGCAACGCCGCCTTGTCGACGGAGGAGTGGCTCTGCGCCGAGGCGTAGATGGCGAGCGGCCTGGCCTCGGCCTGCAGGCCCCCCCGGGTCAACGCATAGCCGGTGGTCCGCTCCCGCGCCGAGATCAGCGCCACCAGGGTGGAGGTGGAGGCGGCGTCCTGGATGACGCCGCGCCAGGCCTCCGACAGGCCGACCATCTGGCGCACCCAATCGGTGGTGACATCCTCGACCTCGGTCAGCGCGGGCGAGGATTGCCAGGACAGGCCCAGTACCCCCAGTCCAGTGCTGACGAGGTCGCCCAGGATGCCGGCGGGTTCGGCATTGGCGGGGAAGTAGCCGAAGAAGCGCGGGTGCTGGAACAACGAAAGGCCAGGCACCACGATGCGGTCGAGGTCGGCGATCACGTCGCCGAACGGCTCGCCCCGCTCGGGCGGGGCGGCGGGCAGCGCCGCCGCCACCACCCCGGGCCCGGTCACCGCCTGCACGGGCCTGTCTGCCAGCCCGGCCTGGTAATCCGCCAGCCAGTCGATCAGTTGATGGCCGTAGCGGCGGAACTCGTCGGGGGTCATCGGGCGGTTAGACCACGCAGGCCGCTAGCCGGGAAGGTCCGCCGCAGCGCGCAGCGCCGCGGCCACGCCGGGTGCCGCGGCCAGGATCGGGTTGCCGGCCGCCAGGCCGTCGCCACCCAGGAAGTCGCTGGTGACCGCCCCGGCCTCCTTCAGCACGGCCAGCGCCGCCGCCACGTCCCACACATTGATGTGCCGCTCGACATAGCCGTCGATGCGGCCGGACGCGACCTCCACCAGGCCCAGCGCGCCCGAGCCGCCGGCCCGCAGCATCGACCCGGTCGCCATCACCCGCGTGCACATGGCCAGGTAGTCCGGCGTGGGGACCCGGGGCGACCAGCCGCATTCGACGATCCCGCGCGACAGCTCGGCCGTGGCGGCGGCGCGGATCGGCGCGCCGTTCAGCGTGGCGCCCCGTCCGGCGCAGGCCGCATAGGTTTCCCCCAGGCCGGGCGCCACCAGCACGCCCAGCAGCGGCGTGCTGCCCTCCAGCAGGCCGAGCGAGACGCACCAGCGCGTAGCACCGCGAGCGTAGTTGCTGGTGCCATCGATCGGGTCCACGACCCAACGCAGCCTGCCGTGGCGCGCCGCCCCGGCCTCCTCGCCCTGGAACCCGTCCTCCGGAAAGGCAGCCAGCATCGCGTCGGACAGGAAGCGCTCGACCGCGCCGTCCGCCTCGGTCAGCCAGTCTTGCGCGCCCTTCAGCGTGCCGGTGCTGGCGCCGGGCGGCGTCTGCATGGCCACCGCCAACGCCCCGGCCTCGGCGCAGGCCGCCAAGGCGATATCCAACCGGCGCTGCAATGCCTGCATGGCGACTCCTGACCCAACGACCTGGCAGGCACCTGCCGCCGGCGCGGCCCGAATGCAAGCCGCTCGTTGACGCTTGCCGAAGCCGGCGCCGCCATGGTCTGTGGCGGCATGCCGCACCATGATCCGCACGCGGGCTCCGCCAGGCCTTGAAGGTCATCGGGTTGACCGGCGGGATCGGCATGGGGAAGTCCACGGCGGCCAAGGCGTTCCGTCGCGCCCATATCCCGGTCTTCGACGCGGACAGGACCGTGCACCTGCTCCAGACGCCCGGGGGCGCCGCGCTTCCGGCGATCGCCGCCGCCTTTCCCGGCACCGTGGTGGACGGCGTGCTGGACCGAGTACGGCTGCGCGCCGCCGTGGTGGGCAACGAGGCGGCCATCCGGCAGCTGGAGGCGATCATCCACCCCCGGGTCCGCCGCATGGAGCGCGCCTTCCTCGCCCGCGCCAGGCGCAGCGGCGCACCGGCCGCGGTGCTGGACATCCCGCTGCTGCTGGAGACCGGCGGCGAGAGGCGGGTCGACCTGGTCGTCGTCGTCTCTGCACCGCGCGCGGTGCAGATGGCGCGTGTGCGGCGCCGGCGCGGCATGACGGATGCGCAGATCGCCGCTATCATCGCCCGGCAAATGCCCGATTTACAGAAGCGCCGCCGCGCCGACCTCGTCATCCGCACCGGCCTGTCCCGCCACGCGGCGCTGCGCCCGCTGCGTCGGCTGATCCGGTCGCTCCACGCATGAGCCGGTCCATCCTGTTCGATACGGAGACCACCGGGCTCGACCCGCTGACGGGCGACCGGCTGATCGAGATCGCGGCGCTGGAGCTGATCCGCGACCTGCCCACCGGGCTGACCTTCCACCGCCTGGTCGACCCGGAGCGCGACATCGACCCGGATGCCACCCGCGTCCACGGGTTGACACGCGCGGACCTGCAGGGCAAGCCGCGCTTTGCCGCCATTGTGGACGAGTTGCTGGCGTTCATCGGCGACGACCCGCTGGTCGCGCACAACGCGACCTTCGACTTCAACTTCCTCAACGCCGAACTGAGCCGGGTGGGCCGCCCGGCCATCCATGTGTCGCGCAAGGTCGATACGCTGGAAATCGCTCGTGGGCGTTTCCCCGGCCTGCCGAACAGCCTGGACGCGCTGTGCCGCCGGTTCGGCATCGACCTGTCGGAACGCACCAGCCACAACGCGCTGCTGGACTGCCGCCTGCTGGCCGACGTGTATATCGAATTGACGGGCGGCCGGCAGCGCGGCCTGTCGCTGGCCACGGATGGCGGCCAGGCGGTTCCCACCGTCGTGTACCACGCCAGCGCCTCACGGCTGCCGAGGCGGATCGTGCTCGACGCGGCGACGCTGGCGGCCCACGCGGCGTTCGTCGCCCGGCTGAAGGAGCCGGTCTGGGCGTCATGACGTCCCTGTGCGAGAGGGTCGGCGGGCCATGCCCTCGGCAGCGCCCTCGCCCACAGGGAGAGGGCCTGTCTTGGAGGATGCGGTTGGCGCCTATGCGACCGCGGCAGCACCGTTCTGCTTGCGGGCCTGCCAAAGCGCCACGAAATCGATCGGCTGCAGCAGGACGGGCGGGAAGCCGCCGTCGCGCGTGACGTCTGACAGGATGTTGCGGGCGAACGGGAACAGCAGCCGCGGGCACTCGATCAGCAGGACCGGCTCGACCGAATTCTCCGGAACCCCGGTGAGCGTGAAGATGCCGGCGTAGGACAGCTCGCAGATGAACACGGCACGGCCGGGTTCGCCCTCGGGCTGCCCCTCGACGCGGGGGCCTTCCGTCGCCTCGGCCCGCACCACCAGCACCACTTCGAAGACGTTCTGGCCCTCCTGGATGCGGCGGGCCTGCACGTCCAGATTGATCTGCACGTTGGGCTGCGAGCGCAGGCTGGAGAAGATCTCCGGCGCGCCCGGCACTTCGAACGACAGGTCCTTCACGAACTGAATGTTCACCACCAGCGGCGGACCGGCCTGCGGGCCGCCATTCGCGAGGCCTTGCGGCGCGGGGCTCATTTCAGACATGGATCGGTCTCCTAAACTGCTGCGGGCCGGTAGCACGGGCGGCTTACGGCCGCCAGACGATCTCCGCCGGGGCGGGGGTGGTGGGATCGCAGCGCAGCCAGTGGCCGTTCACGACGCTCTGCCCGGTCAGGGCCAGGATGAACCCCCAATGGCTGACCACCAGCGTGTCGCGCCATCCCGGGTCGGCCGCCATCGCCTCGCGGAACCTGGCAGCCCGCACGACCACCTGCGCTTCGGGTTCGGCCGCCGTCGGCCACCAGACGTCGTCGATGGCCGAGAAGTCATGGCCGGGCCAGGCCTGTCGCAGGTCCGCGACCTTGCTGCCGATGTCGCATTTGAAGGCGTAGCGCTCCCGCACGGCGGTATCGACCATGACGGGCAAACCGAGGCGGCGGGCCAGCGGCGCTGCCGTCTGCAGGGCGCGCGTGTAGGGGGAGGCGACAATGCGGCGGATGCCTTCCGGCGCCAGGGCTTCGGCCGCACGCTCCGCCTGCTCGTGGCCCAGCGGGGTAAGGCGCGGGTCTTCGATCCCCGGGTCCTTCCGCGTGGCGGTGTAGTGAAGGTTGAACTCGCTTTGGCCATGGCGGAGCACGAACATGCGGCTACGACCTAGCCTTGTCGGGCGCGCCGGGCAATCGGGGCGCGGAGGACCAGCGTTGTGGATAGGGGGCCAAGACCCTATCTGTGGGGCCGCAGGAGTGGTTGGGCATGGGTGCAGGCGGGTTTCCGATCGATCTGGTCTTGCTGGGGATGATCGCGGCGTTCCTGGTGCTGCGCTTGCGCGGCATCCTGGGGCGCAGGGACGGCTTCGAACCCAACCAGGGCCCCGCCCGTCCAGTCGGCCGCCCGGCCGGCACCGTCATCGAGGGCAAGGCCGAGGCGCCTGCGCCCACCGGCCGCGCGGTGCCCGACGATGCCTCTCCGCTGGGGCAGACGATGGCCCGCATGCGGCGGGTGGATGGCAGCTTCAGCCCGGGGCATTTCCTCGACGGGGCGGAGGCGGCGTTCCGCCTGATCGTGGCCGAGTTCGCCGCCGGCAACCGCGAGGCCCTGCGCCCGCTGCTGACGGAGCAGACATTCGCCACCTTCGAGGCGGCGATCGCGGCGCGGGAAGCCGCCGGCGAGACGCAGACCAGCGAAATCCGCTCCATCCAGTCGGCGACGATCGAGGAAGCGGCGCTCCAGGGCACGGCGGCAGAGATCACGGTGCGCTTCGTCTCCGACCAGATCAGCCAGACGCTGGACCGCGACGGACGCCATGTGACCGGTGCGGATGCCGTGACGGAGCTGCGGGACGAATGGAGCTTCGTCCGCGACCTCGCCAAGTCCGGCCCCGCCTGGCGCCTGGCCCACGCCCGCTCTGCCTGAGGGCGCTTATGCTCCCATCGCGCCGGTCGCGGGACCCAGCGCGATGCGGTTGACCGTCACGTCGAATGCCTCCGCGATCCAGCGGTCGAACGCCCGGGTCGTTATCCCGCTCGCGGTGAGCTTGCCGAGGCGGATCAGTCGGAGCAGGGCCTTCGAGTCGATCGGGTAGAACCGCAGCAGCGGGAATTGGCGCAGGTCGACCAGCACGTAGCGCTCCACGCTCTCGATCGACTCGATCAGGTCATCGGGCGTGGCGCGTCGGCCGGACCCGATGAACTTCGACTTCTGGAACTTGACGCCGTTCGTGTTGAAGCAACGGACGCTGATGTCGAACCGGCCCATGTCACCCAACTGGATGGCCCCATCCGATCCGGCATAGTTGCTGTTGAGGTGCTTCTTGTAGCCGAACAGCCGCTCGCCCCAGATCTCGGCGAACCACGACGTGATCCGCGGATCGCGGAACTTCTCGATCACGTCATGCGGCGTGAGCTTCAGCGCGGCTGCGATGTCGTCGAGCGAGAAGGCCGCTTCTACGACGGTGATTCGGTCTTTTGGCACGCGACCCTCTCCGCCTCGATGCGGGCGGCCGCCGCCTCGGCATAGATTGGATCGATCTCGAAGCCGATGCCGGCCAGGCCCAGCCGCTCGGCCGCGACCAGCGTGGTGCCGGCACCCAGGAAAGGGTCGAGGACGAGGGCGTCCTGCCTGCCGTGCATCTGGATGCAGCGGGTCGCCAGCTCCACCGGGAAGCCGGACGGATGGTCGAATTTCTGCGCCTTCGACCGGACGGTCTTGTACGGGATGAACCAGACGTTGCCGCCGCAGCGCAGGTCGCGCGCGTGGCCCCAGCGGGATATGTTCGACTTGTCCTTGAACGGAACGCCGATGGCGAGGCGGTCGATCTCCGCCTTGCCGGACTTGGTGAAGTGGAACACCGATTCGAAATTGTTGTTCAGGAAGCGCTTGCTGGTGATCGGCTTGAAATGCCCGATCGTATCCGCCCCGATGCTGACCGACTTCACCCAGATGATGTTGTTCTGCAGCGTGAAATACGCCCGGAACGCCGATGCGACCTCCAGCGCCAGCCACGGGTCCACATTGGTGCTGCCGACATTGAGGAAGAAGGAGCCATCTTCGCGCAGGACGCGGCAGATCTCCCGCCCGACATCGCCCATCCAGGCCAGATAGGCGGCCTTCGGCATGCGGTCGTTATGCGAGTTGTAGGCGATGCCGATGTTGTACGGCGGCGAGGTCACGCAGACGTCGACGCTGCCGGATGCGACCTGCGACAGTCCGGCAAGGCAGTCGCCCAACGTCACCGTCTGGCGGCCGACCCGGTAGATGGCCGGCTGCCGCGGCGTCCGCTGCTCGGCCCGCGCACGCCGAAGCTGCATCACTCAACCCCTCCCACGCGCAAACTCGAGTCGGCGGCACTCTAAAGCGTGACCGCTTCAGGTAGAAGAAGCGATCTGCTTTCGCCTTCTTGCGAGGGCGATTCACGTTCGCGGTCACGCAACCTCAAACGATCGCGCTCCGGTGCACCGGATTGTTTGAGGGGTGACGGGAAGATGTGGCGGCAAGCGCCGCGTCCCCCTATTCTCGCCGGATGCTGCAAGCCCGTCCCCGCGTCGCCCTGTTCGTCACGTGCCTGGTCGACCTGCACCGGCCCAGCGTCGGCTTCGCCGCCATCCGTCTGCTGGAGTCCGTCGGCTGCCAGGTGGAGGTGCCGCGGGCACAGACCTGTTGCGGGCAGCCGGCCTACAACACCGGCGACAGGCGCACGGCGCGGGACCTGGCGGCAGGCATCCTGGAGGCGTTCGGCGGCTACGACTACGTGGTCGTGCCGTCCGGCTCCTGCGGCGGCATGATCGCGCATCATTTCCCCGGCCTGTTCGCGGACGACCCCAACCTGCTCGCCAAGGCGGAGGCGCTCGCCGGCCGGACGCATGAGTTGATGGAGTTCCTGGTCGACGTGATGCACATGGAGGCCGTGCCCGTCCGCTGCGACGCGACCGCCACCTACCATGATTCGTGTTCGGGTCTGCGGGAGATGGGGGTGAAGGCGCAGCCGCGCCGGCTCCTGGCCAGCGTCGCGGGCCTGACGCTCAAGGAGATGGCGGACCCGGACGTGTGCTGCGGCTTCGGCGGCACGTTCTGCGTGAAGTATCCCGAGATCTCCACCCGCATGGTGTCGGACAAGGCGCGGGACATCGCGGCGACCGGGGCGGATTTGCTGCTGGCCGGCGACATGGGCTGCCTGCTGAACATGGCCGGGCGGCTGTCGCGGGAGGGCAGCACGGTGCAGGTGCGCCACGTGGCCGAGGTGCTGGCCGGCATGACGGAGGAGGTCGCGCCGATCGGCGCGCCGCGCCTGGCGCGGTGAACCGCGGCCGCTGGCGGTAGAGGCGTGAGGTCGGCGGGCGCTCCAGGCCCTGGTCACTCGCCCCAGCCACGAACGGCATGACCGCCGAACACCATGCGCCTGATGCCCGGCGTGGTGAGGCTGTCGCTGAACCCTGGCGCGGGCGCGCTGGCCTCGTTCAGGCGGCGCAACTGGTCGTCGGTCAACACGACATCCAGCGCGGCCAAGTTGTCGTGGAGCTGCGCCACCTTGCTGGCGCCGATGACGACGGAGGCGACGCCGGGCCGGGCAAGCGCCCAGGCCAATGCCACCTGCGCAGGCGGCCGTCCGTGTTCGGCGGCAACGATGCGAAGTGTTTCCAGGATCACCCAATTGCGGTCGGCGAACTTGCTGTCGCCGAATGGATTTGCGCCGCTGAGGCGGCCTGTGCCGGCAGTGTCGTCACGCTTGTACTTGCCGGTCAGGAAGCCGCCGGCCAGCGGACTCCACGGCATGACGGCCATCCCGGCCTCGCGGGCGGCAGCCACGTGCTCACGCTCGATATCGCGGGCGACCAGCGAGTATTCGACCTGCATGGCGATCGGGCCCGGCACCCGCCGCTCGCTCGCGATGGTGGCGGCCTTCATCGCCAGCCAGGCGGGCATGTCCGACAACGCGAAATAACGGATCTTGCCTGTCCGGACCAGGTCGCCGAGCGTCTGCACGATTTCCTCGACCGGCGTCACGCCGTCCCAGATGTGCATCCAGTAGAGATCGACATAGTCGGTGCCGAGCCGCCTCAGCGATGCCTCCAGGGCACGGTGGACGTTCTTGGCGCCCGCGCCGCCGGCGTTCGGGTTGCCGGGCGCGCCGTGCGACGCCACCAACGGGCTGGCCGACCCGTTGAAGGCGAACTTGGTCGCCAGCACCATGTGGTCGCGCGTGCCGGTGTCGGCGATGAACCGGCCGACCATGTCCTCGCTGGCGCCGCCCGAATAGATGTCGGCCGTGTCGATGAAATTTCCGCCCTGCCCGCGATAGGCATCGAAGATCGCGCGCGAGCCCGCCTCGTCCACGCCCCATCCCTGCGTGCCGAACGTCATCGTGCCCAAGGCCATCGGGCTGACGACAAGGCCTGAGCGCCCCAGGGAGCGGTAATCGGTCAACCGCATCGTCGGTGTTCTTTCATAGCGTTCGATATGAAACTGTCATCGCGTTGCATGCGGGTGTCAACGCCTTTACTAGTGATCGTTATGGAAGGTGCCGTATCCGGCCAGCGACGCAGAACCGGCCGGCCGCTGTCGTTCGACCGGCAGGCCGCCTTGCAGCAGGCGATGCTGGCATTCTGGCGGCATGGCTACGAGACCACCTCGATCGCCGACCTGACCGCGGCGATGGGGGTGACCGCCCCCAGCCTCTACACCGCGTTCGGCGACAAGAAGCGGCTGTTCCTGGAAGCGATGCGCCGCTATGCCGGCGACCCGGACGATGTCAGGAGCAGCCTGGCAGCCGCGCCGAGCGCACGCGATGCGGTGCACGCGATGCTCGTGGCGACTGCCATCGCTTTCACCGGAGAGGCGACTCCCAAGGGCTGCCTGCTGGCCAGCGCCACGGCAAGCGGCTCGCAGGATTCGGCGGATGTCCGGTCGGCGGTGTCCGCGGTGCGCCAGGGGATCACGGCTTTGCTGGTCGAGCGCATCGACCAGGACGTCAAGGCCGGGCTGTTGCCGGCCGCGACCAACGCCGCCGCCCTGTCCGACCTGGTGCTTGCGATCGTGCAAGGCATGTCGGTGCTGGCGCGGGACGACGTGCCACGTGGAAGGCTGCTGGCGCTTGTCGAGCAGGCCATGCCGGCTTGGCCGGACCAACACCCTGGCGAACGAACGCCTGCGGATTGATGCCGGCCCGGGCGAGCTACAGGGCGAAATACAGCACGTTGCCGCCCATCCGCGCCGTGAGCGCGACCGCCTCGCCCGGTTGCACGGCGCGGGTCTCGTCGAACAGGAAGACCACCGGGTTCCAGTGCCGGGCCGTGCCGCCGGGTCCGGAGGACAGGCGGGTCGTCGCGTCCAACTGCAAATCCACCCATAGCACCAGCGCCTGCACCACACCCTCCCGCGTCGCGCTGGCCGCGATCGACCAGCTTTGCCGCGACGCGATCGGCTGCCGGAAATCGAGCCGCAGGACGTCGAACGGGTCGCTGAGCGGAGTCCAGTCCTCCGTCTCCAACTGGACGGGGTAGAACTGCTTCTCCAGCCCGTGGCGGGCGAAGGCGCTGAGGTCAAACCCGCTGATGTCGTGCAGCGGATGCATGGTCTTCAGCCGCGGCACGGTGGCCAGTTGGGCGCGGATGGTGCCGCCCTGGGGGATCAGCCGGGCGCCGGGGGCAAGCAGGTGTTCGCGGGCATGGCCGAACCCGTCGATCGCCCCCTCCCCGATCAGCAGCGCGTCGAAGGTCTCGGACACCAGCACCGTGGCGCGCTCCGGCAGGTCCACGCCCACCACCATGTCCATCGACCGCTTGGCGACGATGTCGATCCGCGAGCCGTAGCCGTTGGCCGCGACCACCAGGCGTGCCAGCTCCGCCAAGTCGGGCAGCATCTCGCACGCAACGATCCGGCGGGCGCCGGCCCGGGCCGCCATCATCGCCAGCAGGCCCGTGCCGGTGCCGATGTCCAGCACGATGTCGTCCGGCCGCACGGCCGCCTCAATCGCCTGCTGGAACGCATCGTTGCGCGCCCTGTCCGCCAGCATCGGCAGGTGCCAGCTATGGACGGAACTGCTGACCTGCGCCTTCAGCGCCGTCAGGTCGCCGGCGGCCCAATGGCCTGGATCGAGCCGCAGCGCCGCTTCGAAATGCTGCACGGCCTGGACCCTGCGTTCGCCGCGCGCCAATACCTGGCCCAGGCAGGCATGCAGGTCCGCCGCTGCCGGCGCCAGGGCCAGGGCGGTCCGCAGCTCCGCCTCCGCCTCCGCAGGCCGGCCGGATTGTGCCAGCGCCTGGCCCAGCAGGGCCCGGTCTTCCGCGGAGTTCGGCACCGCCCGCACGACCCGGCGGAAATGGTCGACCGCCTCGCCGAACGCCCCGCGTTGCAGCGAGGCCAGGCCGCGGCTGCGGAACTGATCGGTCGGGCTGGACCGCAGCGTCGGCCGGGTCACGGCAGCCGGGCGGTCAGGGCGCGTTGCCGAAGATGCGCTGCTCGACCTTGTCGCCGACGCGGATATGCAGCCGGGCCGCTGTGCCGGCGGCGAGTTCCAGCGTGCCGCGGACGGCCCCGCCAGCCTGGATTGTGGCCAGGCTCTGCGGCGTCGTGTTCTCGGCGATGCGTCGGATGGTGCCGTCCGAATTGATGAACACCATGTCCAGCGGTGCGACGGTATTGTGCATCCACATCGCGATGTCCCGCGGCAGGCCCCAGTCGAACAGCATGCCGCCATCCGCCGGGACGGTCGGGCGGAACATCAGCCCGGTCTCCTGCTGCTCCGGCGTCAGCGCCATCTCAACGGAGAAATCATGCTTCGCGCCGTCCTGCGTGACGATGACCAGCTTCTCCTTCGGCAGCTCCGGCTGGGCGGCGGTCGGGCCGCCCTGCGCGCAGGCCATGGCGGGGAGCAGGACCAGGAAGGCCAGCAGCAGACGACGGTTCATGCGGAGACGGCCTCTTGCAATGCACCGGCGACCAGATGCCGGATTTCGGGCCGGACCGTGCCCTCCCGCGGGGTGTCGCGCAAGGTCGTGAACCAATGCTCGGGCGGGTTGCGCCCGGCGGCCCGGTTGTAGACCAGGCTGCGCAGCAGGCTCTCCGCCGCCGGGGAGGTGTGGTCGGGGATCGGAATGTCGTTCAGCGTCGCCCACACGCCGGCCCAGCACCGCCCGACCGTGTAGGGGTTGTAGCCGCCGCCCCCGGTGACGATCAGGCGCGGGGCCAGGAAGCGGACGGCATCCACCACCGCCCAATGCGCGTTGTTGGACAGCGACAGGCGGGCGAGCGGATCCTCCTCCAGCGCGTCGGCGCCGCATTGCAGGAAGATCGCCTGCGGTCGATGGGCTTGGATCAGCGGCAGGATGGCCTCGTCCAGCAGCACCCGCATCTCGCTGTCGTTGAAGCCGCGCGGCACGGGGAAATTGCGCGCCGCGCCGCCGGCGCGGTCCTCCGCCAGACCGGTATGCGGCCAGCGCCCGGCCTCGTGCACGCTGAGCGTCAGCACGCGGCCGTCCTCGGCGAAGGCGTCCTGCACGCCGTCGCCGTGATGCGCGTCGATGTCCAGGTACGCCACGCGCTCCAGCCCGGCATCCAGCCAGGTGAGGATGCCCAGCACCGGGTCGTTCAGGTAGCAGAAGCCGGAGGCGCGGTCCCGCCGGCCGTGATGCGTGCCGCCGCCGGGGCAGTACACCGTGCCGCCGGGCAGCGTCAGCCGGGCCGCCAGCATGACGCCGCCGGCCGAGGTCATCGGCCGCCGATAGATCTCGCGATAGACCGGGTTGCCCTCCGCCCCGATGCGGTAGCGGGCGCGGTCCGCCTCGCTGACGGCCTGGGTCTCCTCCGCCCGGCGCAGCGCCGCGACGTAGTCCGCGTCGTGGAACTGGGTCACCTCGGCGACGCTGGCGAGCGGCGCCGGCACGAACTGCGCCTCGTCCAACCAGCCCATGGCGCGCACCAGGTCGGTCACGGTCGACACGCGCGGGATCGCCAGCGGGTGCTTCGGCCCGTAGGTGGAACCGCGATAGATCTCGCTGCCGATATACACGGGGCGCTGGCGCGGGTCGGGCAGCGCCGTCATGACGGCTCGGTGTCGCCAGGCTGCAGCGGCACCAGGCCGCTCGGCGCGCCGAGCACGATGGTGGCGGACTTGCCCTCCCCCAGCGCCTGCAGCAGGCGGAGGTTCTGCAGTTCCGGGTTGTTGCGCAGCATGCGGGCGGCGTTGGCCAGGGCGCGCAGGGCGGCCTGTTCGGCATGGGCGCGCTCCAGCGCGGCCTGGCCCTGGCGCCGGGCTTTCTCCACCCCTGTGAGCAGGCGGCGCAGGTCGGCCGGCAGGATCACGTCGCGCAGGCGCATGGCGGAGACATCCAGGCCGAGCGCCCCGCCATGGGGTCGCACGGCCGCCAGCAGCTCGGCCTCCAGCACGTCGCGCGGGGTCCGCGCCAGATCCTCGGCCGGGCGCGCCGCGGCGAGCACCCGCAGGGCGATCTGCGCCTCTACCAGCAGGGCGTTGAGGTAGCCGCCGTCATGCGAGACCGTCGCCAAATGCGGGTCCGCCACGGTGAACGTCACGACGGCCACGAGCCGCGGCTGGAAGCCGTCGGCGGACAGCACCTCCTGCGCCGGCACCGTCAGGCTCTGCGGCAGGGTCACCACCGTGACCAGGCTTTCCCGCCAGGCCAAATGGTGGCGGCCCGGTGCAAGCTGCTGCTGGAACACGCCGTCGGCGTACAGCAGGCCGGCCTGACCTTCCTTTACGACCTGCCACGAGCCCAGCAGGCGGTGCAGCATCGATCCCTGGTTCGTCGCCACCGCATCCTCCCGTCCCTGTGTCCCGCCGGCGCCGCAGCCCGCACGCGGAGGTGGCGGCGAACCGCCACCCGCAGGGCGGACGGGCGGATTGCCCAGGGGCATGGCCCCGGCGGGACGTTCAGGTGTGACCAACACAAGGCGACGGCGCTACCGCGGGCCGCGGCCCTACGGACCGCGCGCGGACATGGCAATCGCCAACGGGGCGTCGAACCCCACCCTGCCCTAGCACGCCCGGCGCGCCAGAGCACCTCCCGCGTTGCGGGACCTAGCCGACGCTCACCGGGGTGAGATCCTGCCACCAGCTCTGCGCCTGCACGAACCCCTTCACCTTCGGCGACAGCGCGCGCGGGTTCAGGTCGTGCACCACCCAGATCCACATCGCCTGGTCCACGATCCGCGCGTGAAGCTGGGCCAGGACGGCGTCCTGTTCCGCCGGCACAAACGCCAGCTTGGCCTTGGCGCACAAGGCATCCGCCTCCGCGTCGGCGAAGCCGCCCCAGTTGAACCCGGCCGGCGGCTGCATCCGGCTCCAGGACGGGCTGATCAGGGCGATGTCCGGATCCCAATAGCCCCAGGAGTTGTTGATCATGTGGTCGCCCCGGTTCTCCGGCGCCGCCGCACCCGCCCGGCGCCGCGCGCGCAGGCTTTCCCATTCCATCACGTCGAAGACGAGCTTGACGCCGATCTCGCCATATTGCTGCTGGATCAGGTCGTTCATCGGCTGCGGCTGCATCTGGCCCGACCCGGACGGCGAGACGATCGCCCGCACTTCCAGCGCCTTGCCCTTGCCATAGCCGGCCTCGGCCAGCAGGGCGCGCGCCTGGTCGGGGTCGTATTTGATCTGGAAGGTCGGCTTGCCGAACCAGGGATGCTTCGGGTCGACCATCCCCTGCGCCGGCAGCGCCAAGCCCCCTAGCAGCTGCACCAGCGCCTCCCGGTCGATCGCCAGGTTCAGCGCCTTGCGCACCCGAATGTCCTTCAGCGGCGAACCGTCGCCGTAGCTGAGCATGTAGGCCAGATATGCGGGTAGACGTTGGTCACGATCTGCATGCCGGACGCCTTCAGCCGGTCGATCGTGTCCGGCGGGGGCGCCTCCGCCCAATCCACCTGGCCGGACAGCAACGCCGCCACGCGGGTGTTCGGGTCCGGGACCGGCAGCAGGATCTGCCTGTCCACCTTCGGAATGCGCTTCCCGTCCCAGTACCTGTCGTTGCGCACCAGTTCCGCCCGGGCGCGCGGCACCAGGCGGTCCAGCTTCCACGGCCCGGTGCCGGACGGCTTTTCGGCGAAGGCCGCCCAACTGCCGCCCAATGCCGTCCATTGCGCCGGGCTGGACATGGCGATCAGCGCGATCTGGTAGGGGAACACCGCGTCCGGCTGCTTGGCCGTCAACTCCACCGTCATCGGGTCGATCACGCGGTACGACTGGATGGGCGCGGCGTAGGTGGCGCCCTGCGCGGCTTGCGCCGGGTCGAACTGCTTGGAGGCTTTGTTGGTGAGCTTGTCGAGGTTCCAGACGACCGCGTCCGCCGTGAAGGCCGAGCCGTCGTGGAACGTCACGCCCGGCCGCAGCTTGAACGTCCAGACGGTCTGCGTCGCGGCATCGACCGTCCATTCCAGCGCGAGGCCGGGCCGCAGCTTGGCCACGACGTCGCCGCGGGACAGGTCGTAGTTGATCAGCCCGTCATAGACCTGCATGCCGATGAAGCGCTGGCCCTCGGCGCCCTGGTTGGCCTGCCCGGTGGTCAGCGGGATGTCGGCGGCGGTCATCGCCACCCGCAGCACCGTTTCGGGCGCCGCGCGGCCGGTCTGTGGCAGCCCGGCTGCCATGGCCGCCGCCCCGGCCATCAGGGTCCGGCGCGACACGGGAGGCGATGCGGCTTCGGTCAACTTGGTCTCTCCGGTATCGGCCGCGACGTGGGCCGATACCGTCATTGCAAGCGCCGTGCCTTGGCTACGCCCGCTGCGGCATGCCCTCCGGCGTCACCGTTGCCACCAGGGAGGCGTCCAGCCGTTCGTAACCGTGGTAGTCGATCGTGGCATACAGCTCCTTGCGGGTCTGCATGGCGTCGATCCTGTTCTGCGTGCCGCCATCCTTGGCGATGGCGGCGTACAACGCCTCCTGCGC
Source organism: uncultured Acetobacteraceae bacterium (assembly GCA_964244585.1). Taxonomy (GTDB): domain Bacteria; phylum Pseudomonadota; class Alphaproteobacteria; order Acetobacterales; family Acetobacteraceae; genus LMUY01. Next base: position 154,728 of record CAXTJM010000003.1, read on the forward strand.
TTTGGATGCGACGCGGAGCGAGCTGACGGGCCAGATCACCATCTTGTAGCCCATCTCCTCGAACTCGGCGGCCGTGAAGAACGGCGTGCGGCCGAACTCGGTCATGTTGGCCAGCAGCGGCACGCCGGGCATGCGGCGCGCGAACTCGCGGAACATCTCGGCGTCGTGCAGCGCCTCCGGGAAGATCGCGTCCGCCCCCGCCTCCACGAACAGCTTGGCGCGCGCGACGGCGCCGTCCATGCCCTCGCTGGCGGCGGCATCGGTGCGCGCCAGCACCACCAGGTGGCGGCGCGCCTTGGCGCAGGCGGCGACCTTGGCCGCCATGTCGTGCGGGTCCGCCAGCTTCTTGTCGTTCAGGTGGCCGCATTTCTTGGGCAGCAACTGGTCCTCGATATGCACGCCGGCGGCGCCGGCATCCTCGAAGCTGCGGACCATGTGCATGCAGTTCAACGCCTCGCCATACCCGGTGTCGCCGTCCACCAGCAGCGGCAACCCGGCGGAGCGGGTGATCTGGCGGATGAAGAAGCAGACTTCGTCCACCGTGATGACGCCGAGGTCCGGCAGGCCCATCGACGCCGTCATCGCGGCGCCGGACAGATAGAGCGCCTCGAACCCTGCCTGCCTGGCCTGCAGCGCGGCCATGCCGTTATGCGCCCCGGGCATGCGCAGGATGCCCGGCCGCGCGAGCAGCGCGCGCAGACGGTCTCCGGCAGGCTCGCGGGGCAGGTCGGCGGCGACGAGGTAGGTCATGCGGGATCTCCGGTTGCGTCCTTGATAAGGCGGCGCCGGAATGGCGGCAATCCGCGGTGGCATCCGGCACATGGTTGCGCGCGCCTCCGCCATGTCGGACATTGCGGCGATCGAGTGGAGAGTTTGACCATGGACATGACCGGCGAGCGGCGTATTCCCGCACCGCGGCAGAAGGTGTGGGACGCGCTGAACGACCCAGAGGTGCTGAAGGCCGCCATACCCGGCTGCAAGACGCTGGAGAAGACCTCCGACAGTGACATGAAGGCGACGGCGGCGGTCAAGATCGGCCCGATCGCGGCGCAGTTCACCGGCAAGGTGCAGCTGCTCGACCTCGACCCGCCCACCTCGTACCGCATCGCCGGGGAGGGCCAGGGCGGCGTCGCCGGGTTCGCCAATGGCGGCGCCACGGTCCACCTGTCCGACGACGGCCAGTTCACCCTGCTGCAGTACGAGGTGAAGGCGCAGGTTGGCGGCAAGATCGCCCAGCTCGGCGCCCGACTGATCGACGCCACGGCCAAGCAGATGGCGGACCAGTTCTTCGACCGCTTCAGCGCCGCGGTGTCCGCCCCACGCGAACTCGCTGCGGATGGCCTGTTGACCGGCGGCATCCAGGCGCTCGCCACCCCTGCCGGGTCGCAGGCGCCGGTGGCGATCAACATGCTGGCGATGATCCCGAAGGAGCCTTACGGCTATCCGCTGGTGTTCTGGATCGGCAGCGTGGTGTTCCTGGCGATCTTCGTGCTGATCTTCGGCAGCTACGTTTTTTGACGCAACTGCCGGCCACGGTCGACGCGACGGCCATGCTGCTGCAAGCCCAGGGCTACGTCGCGGACCGCTCGCTGGCGACCACCGTGCACCTGGCGCTCGCCATGGCGCGCCCGCTCTTTCTGGAGGGGGAGCCCGGCACCGGCAAGACCGAGATCGCCCGGGTGCTGGCGGCAGGGCTCGGCCGGCGGCTGGTGCGCCTGCAATGCTATGACGGGATGGACCTGGCGGCCGCGGCCTATGAATGGGACCGCGCCCGCCAGTTGCTGGCGATCCGGCTGGCCGAGGCGCAGGGCAACACCGCTGCGGTGGCACGGGATATCTATGCCCGCGAATACCTCCAGGCCCGCCCGCTGCTCTCCGCGATCGATCCGGACCTGCCGCCTGCCGTGCTGCTGATCGACGAGCTGGACCGCGCGGACGAACCGTTCGAGGCGTTCCTGCTGGAGTTGCTGGCCGACTTCCAGATCACCGTGCCGGAATACGGCACCATCAAGGCCGCGATCCCGCCCGTGGTCGTGCTGACCTCCAACCGCACGCGGGAGGTGCACGACGCGATCCGCCGCCGCTGCTTGTACCAATGGGTGGACTATCCGGATGCCGCCCGGGAACGAGCGATCCTGCGAGCCCGGGCGCCGGGCCTGCCGGAGCGGCTTTCCGCCCAGGTGGTGGCGTTCGTGCAGCAACTCCGCGGCGCCGAGCTGTTCAAGCTGCCCGGCGTGGCCGAGACGATCGATTGGTCCCGCGCCCTGGCCCATATGGACCGGGTGGAACTGACGCCCGAGGCGGTGGATGCCACGCTTGGCGTGCTGCTGAAATACCAGGACGACATCGCCAGGGTGCGCGGCCCGACCGCCGCCGCCATGGTTGCCGGGGTGAAGGACGCCGCCTGACATGTACGACGTGATCGTGGTCGGCGCCGGCTCGGCGGGTGCAACCCTGGCGGCACGGCTGTCCGAGGATCCGTCGCGCCGGGTGCTGTTGCTGGAGGCCGGGCGGGACTGGCGCAGCGTGGACGCACCGCCTGCACTGCGCAGCAGGAACATCATCCCGTTCATGTATGACCCGGCGCTGCAGGCCGGGTGGCAATGGCCGGAATTGCTGACCCGGCGTTCCGCCGCGCAGGCGCCGCGCTACTACTGGCGCGGCAAGGCCCTGGGCGGAAGTTCGACCGTCAACGCGCAGATCGCGATCCGCGGCGTGGCGCAGGCGTTCGATGGCTGGGCCGAACTCGGCTGCGAAGGCTGGGCTGCCGACGACGTGCTGCCGCTGTTCGACGCGATCGAGGACGATGCCGAGTTCGGCACCGGGCAGGGCCACCCCCTGCCGGTGCATCGGGCGCCGCTGGCCGAGTGGGGCGCCGTGGACCGGGCACTGCGCGACGCGGCGCTCGCCTCTGGATACCGCTGGAACCCGAACCTGAACGATCCCGGCGCGGAAGGGGTGTCCTGCTACCCGACCAACACCAGCGGTGGGCGGCGCATCACCACCAACGATGCCTATCTGGAGCCGGCGCGCGGCCGCGGCAATCTGGCGATCCGCGGCGAGGCCCTGGTGGACCGCGCCCTGTTCGATGGCCGGCGCTGCACCGGCGTCCGCGTCCGCTTCGGCGATGGAGCGTGGGAGGAGGTCCTGGGACGGGAGGTCGTGCTCTGCGCCGGGGCGATCCACAGCCCGGCGATCCTCCTGCGCTCTGGGATCGGGCCGGCCGCCGAGTTGCGGGAACTGGGCGTGACGGGGCTGCACGACCAGGCTTCGGTCGGCCGCAACTTCATGGACCATCCGATGATGCGCGCCTCGCTGGACTTGCTGCCGGAGCACCGCGCGCAAGGGCCGGATGCCCGCCATACCAATTGCTGCGTGACCTATAGCAGCGGCCTCGGCGGCGGCGGGTTCCGCGACATGATCCTGATCGGCTACAACCACCGGCTGTTCACCGGGCCCGGCCCGGCGCCGACCGGGGCGCTCGGCGCCTCGATCTTCGAGGCGTTTTCCCGCGGCTCGGTTCGGCTGGCCGCGGCGGACCCGCAGGTGAACCCGGTCGTGGAGGAAGCCTTGCTGGACGACGAACGGGACCGCCTGCGGATGCGGGACGCGGTCGCCCGGCTGGCCGCGCTGGCGGCGCATCCGGCCATCGCCGCGATCTGCCAGCATGCCAGGATCGGGGAAACCCGGCTTGCCCCGGCCGAGGCGGCGGCGCTGCCGCCGGACGAGCTGGATGCGGTGCTGCTGGCGGAGGTCGGCGACAGCCAGCACGCCGCCGGCACCTGCGCCATGTCGGCGCATGAGGATCCGCGCGGGGTCGTGGATCCGGAGTTGCGGGTGCGCGGCGTGGACGGCCTGCGCGTGGCGGATGCCTCGGTGATGCCGACCGACTGCCGCGCCAACCTGCACTTCACCTGCGTGATGATCGGCGAGAACCTGGCCCGGCGGATGCGCGGTTAAAGCTTGCGGCGGGCCTGTCCGGCCGCCATGTCGTCGATCACCCGCCGGGCCGCGTCGCGCGGCGCGGCAGCGCGGATGATGGGGCGTCCCACCACCAGGTAGTCGGCGCCCCGGGCGATGGCCTCGCCTGGCGTGGCGGTGCGGCGCTGGTCGCCGGGGTCGCCGCCGGGCAGGCGGATGCCTGGCGTCACGACCAGCAGGTTCCGCCCGGCGAAAGCACGCAACTCGTCCGGTTCGTCGGCGGCCGAGGCGATCACGCCGGCACAGCCCGCGTTTGCGGCATCGCGGACCCGCTGCATCACCAGGTCGCGGACCCCCAGGGCGTGGCCCATGTCGCGCAGCGCCCGGTCGTCCAGGCTGGTCAGCACGGTCACGGCGAGCACGCCCAGCGGCGATCCAGCCGCGCCAGCGACCGCCGCGGCCAGGATATCCGGGTCGCCATGCACCGTGACGAAGCGGGCGCCGCGCCGGGCGATGGATGCGACGCCATGGCGCACCGTTTCGCCGATGTCGTACAGCTTCGCATCGAAGAAGAGGTCGCGGCCGTCGCGGACCAGTTCCTCGATTACGTCGCTGACACCGGGCTGGAACAGCAGCCAGTGACCGAGCTTGAAGAACGACACGGTGCCGTCAAGTGCGTCGACGACGCGACGCGCATCATCGGGAGTCTCGACGTCCAGCGCCACGATCAGGCGATGGTCGATAGCTCCCTCTGTCAAAACGAGAGGGCCTTCAGCGGATGGCGGACGATCAATGCCCGGCGTTGGCACCGGAGAAATCCGGTGCAGCCAGCCCGGAGGCGGAGAGCTGGGCGGACAAGGCCGCTTTCAGCCGGTCGAGCCCGTCCTCGCTGGTGGCCTCGCATCGTGCCACCAGCACCGCCTGCGTGTTGGACGCCCGGAGCAGCCACCAGCCATCCGCCGTCGCCACCCTCACGCCATCGATATCGGCGACCGAGGCGCCTTCCTGCTTCAGCCGGGCAGCGACTTCCCCGATCACGCCGAATTTGCGCGTGTCCGCGCAGTCGAAGCGCAGTTCCGGGGTGTTGATCACCTGCGGCATCGCTTCCCGCACGGCGGACAGCTTGCCGTCCATGCGGGCGACGATGCCCAGCAAGCGGACGGCCGCATACAACGCGTCGTCGAAGCCGTACCAGCGATCGGCGAAGAACACGTGGCCGCTCATCTCCCCCGCCAGCGGGGAGCCGGTCTCCGCCATCTTGGCCTTGATCAGCGAGTGTCCGGTCTTCCACATCAGCGGCGTGCCGCCGGCCTTGCGGACCTCGTCGAACAGCACCTGGCTCGCCTTCACGTCCGCGATGATGGTGCCCTTCGGATGGCTCTTCAGCACGTCGCGCGCCAGGATCACCAGCAACTGGTCGCCGAACAGCATCGCGCCGCTATCATCCACCACGCCGATGCGGTCCGCGTCGCCGTCGAAGGCGATGCCGAGATCGGCCCCTTGCTCCTTCACGGTGGCGATCAGCTGTTCCAGGTTCTTGGGCACGGTGGGGTCCGGGTGATGCGCCGGGAAATTGCCGTCCACCTCCCCGTTCAGCACCGTATGCTTGCCCGGCAGCGTGCGCACCAGCCGTTGCAGCACGTCGCCGGCCGCGCCGTTGCCGTTGTCCCACACGACGTTGAGGATGCGATCGCCGCCATCCCAGTCGCTGATCAACCGGGTTATGTAATCGGCCTCCACGTCCACGTCGCGCGAAGTCCCCGGCGCCTCGTCCACCACGTCGCCGGCGGCGGCGACGGTGCCGATCTGCTGGATCTGGGGACCGAAGAATGGCTTGCGGCCCAGCATCATCTTGAAGCCGTTATAGTCGGGCGGGTTGTGGCTGCCCGTCACCATGACGGCGCCCGCCGTCTCCATGGTGGTCGCCGCGTAGTACAGCATCGGTGTCGGGCACAGCCCCACCCGAAGCACCTCCAACCCGCAGGCCACCAGCCCGCGCACCAGCTCCGGCTCCAGCGACGGCGAGGACAGGCGGCCGTCGAACCCGACCGCCACCGTCTTGCCGCCGCCGCGGGCCACGATGGTGCCGAACGAGCGGCCGATGGCGAACGCATCCGCCGGGTGCAGGGTGCGTCCCACGACGCCGCGGATATCGTATTCCCGCAGGGACGTTGGGTCGAAATCGTGTCGGAAACTCGATGTCATCAGTGATACTTGACCATGAATTTACGGACCGCGTCGCTGATATCCGGCCGCTGCAAGGCGAAGGCGATCTGGGCTTCGAGATAGCCGACCTTGTCGCCGCAATCGAACCGCTCGCCTTCGTAGCGCAGCCCGTGGAACGGGGTGTTGCCGATCATCTTGGCCATCGCGTCCGTCAACTGCACCTCGTTGCCCGCACCGCGCTCCATCTTCGAGAGGTATTGCACGACCTGCGGCATCAGCACGTAACGGCCGATGATGGACAGGTTGGAGGGTGCGTCCTGCGGCTCGGGCTTCTCCACCAGGCCGCGGATTTCCACCAGGCGGCCATCGTCGCTCGCGACGTCGAGGATACCGTAGCGGTTGGTCTGCTCGCGCGGCACCTCCGTCACGGCGACCACGTTGCCGCCGGTCTGCCTATAGGTGTCGGCGAGCTGCTGGAGGCAGGGCGTCTTGCTCAGCACCAGATCGTCCGGCAGCAGGATCGCGAACGGGTCCTCCCCGATGAAGGAGCGGGCGCACCAGATCGCGTGCCCCAGCCCAAGCGGCACCTGCTGGCGGACCGAGGCGATCGAGCCCGGCGGCAACGCCTGGTCGTTCAGCATCTTCAGCACGTCGGTCTTGCCGCGCTCCCGCAGGGTGGCCTCCAGCTCGAAGGCGATGTCGAAATGCTCGACCAGGCCGATCTTGCCCCGGCCGGTGACCATGCAGAACTGCTCGATCCCCGCGGCACGCGCTTCCTCGACCGCATACTGGATCAGCGGCTTGTCCACGACCGGCAGCATCTCCTTCGCCGTGGCCTTGGTCGCAGGCAGGAAGCGGGTTCCAAGGCCGGCAACCGGAAGGACAGCCTTACGCAGCGGTTTCATCAGCTATCCCGAGATGTTGCGGCGCGGGAGGGTGCAAGCACCATCCCGGACGATTGGTTGCACGAGACCGCACCATCAGCAAGATACCTTAAGGACCCGTGACCCGGCCAGCGTTCATGCGGAACTGAGCGCCTCGGTGGCCGCGATCGCGCTGATGTTGACGATGCCGCGCGCGGTGACGCTGGGCACCAGCACGTGGATCGGCCGGCTCATCCCCAGCAGGATCGGGCCGACCGGCAGGCCGTCGCTGCTGGCCTTCAGCAGGTTGAAGGCGATATTGGCGGCATCCAGCCCGGGCATGACCAGCAGATTGGCCGTGCCGGACAGGCGGCTATCCGGCACCGCCTTGTCGCGGATCGCCTCGCTGAGCGCCGCGTCGGCATGCATCTCGCCGTCCACCTCCAGTTCCGGCGCCTGGTCGCGGATCAACCCCAGGGCACGCCGCATCTTGCGGGCGGAGACCGAATTGCCGCCGCCGAAGGACGAATGCGACAGCAGCGCCGCCTTCGGCACGATGCCGAAGCTTTTCACCACCTCGGCCGCCAGCAGCGTCATCTCGGCCAGCTCCTCGGCGGACGGATCGATCGTGACGTGGGTGTCGCAGAAGAACAGCGCCCCGTTGTTCAGGATCAGCGCCGACAGGGCATAGATGCGCGACACCGTGGACCGCTTCGGGATCACCGGCAGCGCGTAGGTCAGGTGGCGCTGCCAGTCGCCGGAGCCGCCGATGATGGCGGCGTCGGCGATGCCCGCGTGCAGCAGCATCGCCGCGACCACGGTCGCCCGGTTGCGCATGCGCCGGGCGGCGGCGTCGGGCGGGACGCCGCGGCGGCCGACCAGCATCTGGTATTGCGAGATCAGCGGGTCGAACACGGTGCGGTCCACCGCCGGGTCCAGCACCCGCACGCTCTGGTCCAGGTCCAGCCGCAGCCCCATTTCCGCCACCCGCTGGGCGATGATCCCGCGGCGGCCGAGCAGGATCGGTTGGGCGATGCCGTCATCCACGATGGTCTGCACGGCGCGCAGCACCCGCTCGTCCTCGCCATCGGCATAGACGATGCGGCGCGGGGATTTCCGCGCAGCCTCGAAGATCGGCCGCATGAGCTGGCCCGACCGGTAGACGAACACCTCCAGCCCGTGGCGGTAGGCGGCGAAATCCTCGATCGGCCGGGTCGCGACGCCGGTCTTCATCGCGCTCGCCGCCACCGCGGGGGCGATCTGCAGGATCAGCCGCGGGTCGAACGGCTTGGGGATGATGTAGTCGGGGCCGAACACCGGGGCGGCGCCGCCATAGGCCGCGGCCACCACCTCGCTCGCCTCCACCCGGGCCAGCACGGCGATGGCCTCGACGCAGGCGACCTTCATCTCCTCGTTGATGGTGGTGGCGCCGACATCCAGCGCGCCACGGAAGATGAACGGGAAGCAGAGGACGTTGTTGACCTGGTTCGGGTAGTCGCTGCGCCCGGTGGCGACGATGGCGTCTGGCCGGGCGGCGCGCACCGCCTCCGGCAGGATTTCCGGCTCCGGGTTGGCCAGCGCCAGGATCAGCGGCTTGTCCGCCAGCAGCGGCAGCCATTCCGCCTTCAGCACGCGGGGGGCGGACAGGCCCAGGAAGATGTCGGCGCCGGGCAGCGCCTCCGCCAGGGTGCGGGCGGTGGTGGCATTGGCGTAGCGCGCCATGTTGGGCAGCATGTCCGCGTCGCGCCCGGCGTAGATCACGCCCTTGATGTCCGTCAGCGTGACGTTGGCCGGGTCCAGCCCCATGGCGCAGAGCAGGTCGATGCAGGCCAACGCGGCAGCGCCGGCGCCGGAGGTGACGATCCGCACCTCGTCCAGCTTCTTGCCCTGCAGTTCCAACCCGTTGCGCACGGCGGCGGCCACGATGATGGCGGTGCCGTGCTGGTCGTCATGGAACACCGGGATCGACATGCGCTCGCGCAGCCGCTGCTCGATCGCGAAGCACTCCGGCGCCTTGATGTCTTCCAGGTTGATGGCGCCGAAGGTCGGTTCCAGTGCCGCGACGACCTCGATGAAGCGTTCTGGGTCCTGGGCATCCACCTCGATATCGAAGCAGTCGATGCCGGCAAATTTCTTGAAGAGCACGGCCTTGCCCTCCATGACCGGCTTGCCGGCCAACGCGCCGATATTGCCCAGGCCGAGCACCGCCGTGCCGTTGGACACCACGCCCACCAGGTTGCCGCGGGCGGTGTAGTCGAACGCGGTCAGCGGGTCGGCCTTGATCTCCTCGCACGCCGCTGCCACGCCGGGGGAGTAGGCCAGGGCGAGGTCGCGCTGCGTGGCCATGCGCTTGGTGGGCGCGACCTCCAGCTTCCCGGGACGCGGCGAGCGGTGATAATCCAACGCCGCCTTTCGGAAGTCCTCGTCCATTGCCATCTGCCTTGTCGTGATCCGTCAGTTACCGACGGAGGCGACGGGGATGCAACCCGGGCCGGACAGTCGAGGCGCCAGAATGCGGTCGAGAAGACTCGAACTTCCACAGGGTTTCCCCCACAAGCACCTCAAGCTTGCGCGTCTACCATTTCGCCACGACCGCATCGTGGAGGGGCGGCTATAGCGGATGGGCGACACGCTTTCAACCGGCCCGGCCTGGCGGGTGTCCGACGGGCTGGTGCCCTACGAGGCGGCTTTGGCGGCGATGCAGGCGCAGGCGGCCGCCATCCGCGCCGGGGAGGCGGCAGAAACCGTATGGCTGCTGGAGCACCCCGCGCTATACACCGCGGGCACCAGCGCCCAGCCCGGCGACCTGACCAACCCGGATGGTTTGCCGACCTATCATGCCGGCCGCGGCGGCCAGTGGACCTACCACGGGCCCGGCCAGCGCACCGCCTACGTCATGCTCGACCTGACGCAGGCGCATGGCCGGGTTGCGGCGCGTGACGTGCGGGCGTTCGTTTGGGGCCTAGAGGAATGGGTGATCCGCGGCCTGGGCCAGTTGAACGTGCGCGGGGAACGCCGGGCGGGCCGCGTCGGGATCTGGGTGGCCGACGGGCGTGGCGGCGAGTCCAAGATCGCGGCGATCGGCGTGCGGGTGACGCGCTGGGTGAGCTGGCACGGCATCGCGCTCAACGTCTCGCCCGATCTGGGCCACTTCGGCGGCATCGTTCCCTGCGGCATCCGCGAGCATGGGGTGACCAGCCTTGAGGCGCTGGGCCTGACCACAACCCTGGAAGACGCGGACCTGGCGCTCCAGGCAGCCTGGCCCGGCGTGTTCGGATAACCCCTACCCTCCCAAAAAGCTCGAACCCGGAGGAGCCGGGTCACGCCACCTGACGGGGCGGCGCGGCTATCCGCCGACCGGCACGGATTGGAGGAAGCCATGGCTGCGGATCGTCATGGCGATCCTTGTCCCGGTTCGGGTGCATTTCCGTAGACCATGGGATCACGGGGCTCGTGGCGTCAAAACCCGGTCATCCGGGGTTGCCTGGCCGTCCGCGGCCCGGGCCAGATCGGCCATGACGCGGTCGGCGACCGGCACGCGGTAGTGCACCGGGTCCCAATAGCTGGCGCGGTCGGCGGTGATCGGGCTGGGGATCAGGAAGTCGGCAACGACCGCGTTTGGCACCGAGGCTGCCGAAAGCGCCACCTGCGCCTTGCACGCGGCCCAGGTCGCAGCGAAGTCGCTGCCGGGCGCGCCCTGCTGCGACACGTGGCCGGGCGTGAAGAACACGATCTTGCGCGTGCTGGCCGGCAAGGCGCGCAACGCGGCGGCCAGCATGGGCAAGGCCGGAAGCTGCTTGGCCCCGCTGCCGGCCGGCAGGTCCGGCGGCATGCCCCACCGGGCAAAGGCAGCGCCGACGCGGGCCGGATCGTAGGCCGACTCCGGCGGAACGAAGCTGGTATAGCCGTCCAGGCCATATCGCGGCCGCTTGAGGCCTAGCATGACCCAGAGCTGGCTCGCTGCCTCCTGCACCGCGTACAGGGTCAGGATCTGGCCGTAGCCGCTCCAGCGGGACGGGCCGTACATCCACTCCGGGAAGGGTCGGCCCGAACTGCGCTGCGGCGCCTCCGCGCACCACACATTGTCCAGCCCGATGATCACGGTGCGCGCGGCCGGATGCGTCCGCGTGAACAGCGCCAGGATCCGGCTCTGTTCCCAGGCGGTGGCCGCGTTCATCGCCAGGTTGGCGAAGCGGCCGCCCAGCAGCGTGTCCAGCACGGCCGGCCGCAGCAGACGCGACGAGGAGGAGCCGACCACCGCGGAATCGAACGCCGCCGCACTCGCCAGGGCGGGCATGGAGAAGCGGGCGTTGGTGGAGATCGGCACCCGCGGCAAGGGCGGCGACAGCGGCAGCATGCCCCAGGGATCGATGATCGCCACGAACAGGAACACGACGGCCAGCAGGCCCAGCGCCGAGCCCACGAACCACGCCAGCATGCGGCGCCACGGGTCAGAACTGGAAATAGATGAACTCGTTCGGCACCCGGCCGCCGACCAGCAGCAGCAGGAACACCAGCGCCGCGCCCGCCGGCACCATCAGCCAGCGCGCCGGCCGCAGCCATTCCAGCGCCAGGGCCTGGCTGGTCGGCAGCAGCAGCACGATGGCGACGGCGCCCGCCACCACCGCCGCGTTGTCCACGTGCAGGCGGCCGACGCCACCCAGCCCGGCCATTCCGCCCAGCATGCGGGCTGCGGTGGCGAAATCCGGCGAGCGGAACAGCACCCAGCCGCACAGCACGAACAGCGTGGTCAGCAGCCAGCCGGCCGCGCGCGGCATGCGCAGCCCGGCGCGGTTCCAGGCCCCGTTGGCGGCCAGGCCCAGCCCGTGCAGGCCGCCCCACGCGACGAAGGTCCAGGCGGCACCATGCCACAGCCCGCCCAGCAGCATGGTCGCCACCACGTTCACCGCCTGGTGGCCCGGCCCGTCCCGGTTGCCGCCCAGCGGGATGTAGACGTAGTCGCGCAGGAACCGCGACAGCGTGATGTGCCAGCGACGCCAGAAGTCCCGGATCGAGGCGGCGCGATAGGGTGCCGCGAAATTCAACGGCAGCGATAGGCCGAACATCAGCGCCAGCCCGATCGCCATGTCGGAATAGCCGGAGAAGTCGAAGTAGATCTGCAGCATGTAGGTGCCGGACGCCGCCCACGCCTCCGCCAGGCTGGGATGCCCGCCGGCGGCCACCCTGGCGTAGATCGGGTCGCAGACCAGCGCCACCGTGTCGGCGACCGCCGCCTTCTTCGCCAGGCCGATCAGGAACAGGGCGCTGCCCCGCGCCAGGTTCTCCCACACCGCCGGGCGGCGGGGATCGAGAGCGAATTGCGGAATGATCTCGTTGTGGCGCACCAGCGGCCCGGCGATCAGCTGCGGGAAGAAGGTGACGAAGGCCGCGAACTCCAGCAGCCCATACACGTGCCGGTCGCCGCGGCGGAGGTCGACCAGGTAGCTGATCTTCTGGAAGGTGAAGAAGGAGATGCCGAGCGGCAGCACGATGCCCCAGGGCGGGTGCGTGGCGCCGAGCAGCCCGGCCACGGTGCCCGCGGCGAAGTCGGCATATTTGCAGACGCCCAGCACGAGCAGGTTCATCGCCACCCCGGCCACCAGCCATGCATCCCGCCGCCACCGCCCGTAGGCCCGCACGACGAGCCAGTTCGCCAGCGTCAGCCCGACCAGGAGCGGCACGAAGCGCACATCCCACCAGCCGTAGAACACCAGCGAGGCCGCCACCAGCACGCCCTGCCGCAGCGCCGCCCGCGAGGCCGCCAGGTAGTACAGCCCCAGCACGCATGGCAGGAAACCGAGAACGAACAGCTGCGAGTTGAACAGCATCGGCCGCCTATGCCGCGCAGGTCATGGGCTGTCCAGGGTTCCAACGCCGAGTTCGTCGCCGAAGCTCGGAACAGCAGGCTCGCAAACCCTCGAAGACGAGCCGCTTGGAGCCTTACGCCGCTTCCGCCACCACGACGCGGCGGCGGTTGGCGGGGGTGAGCGGAAGTGCCGCGTAGATGTCCTTCACTGCCTCCGTGATGGTCAGCCCAGCCAAATGCGGGACGAGGCGGCGGCCCGCCTGCTCGAACAGGTGGGCGCTTCGCAGCACCAGGCGATGGCGGGAGGGCGGGACGTAGAGCACGCCGTCGCGCTGTTCCACACGGAACAGGCTGCTCGTCAGCAGGCGAGTGATGTCGCTGCCGGAATACGGCTCGCCTTGGCCGAACGGCGTGCTGTCCACATGGGCCCACAACCCGGCGCGGTTGGACGCCACCACCAGCAGCCGTCCGTCGTCCTTCAGCACGCGCCAGACCTCGCGCAGCATGCGCCGGGCGCTCTCCGGATCCTGCAGCCCGTGCACCACGAGAATGCGGTCAAGCGACAGGTCGGAGAACGGCAGGGCGTCGGGCAGCACGGCGCAGGCCAGGCTCGGTCCGCTCTCCGGCCAGGCCATGACCCCACCCGGGCTGGCGGACAGGCAGCGGGCCGAACCATGCCGCCACGCCGGCAAGTAGGGAGCGGCATGGCCGAGTCCCAGGACCGCCTGGCCGGAGGCGTCCGGCCAAATCTGCATCAGCCGTTCACGGACCAGCCGGACGGCCACCACGCCCTGCGGCGTGGCGTAGAACTCGGCGGTGGTGGGCGGCGCGCCTGGCATCGGCGCCGCTATAGCACGGATGCCGCACCGCCGCATGGGGGCGCTCAGTTCAGGCGGGTGCGCAAATCCTCCATGGCGGTGCGCACGCGGGTGGCGGCCTCGCCTTGCGGCACCAGCACCAGGAACCGCTCGAAGCAGCGCAGCGCGGCGCCTACGTGGTCCAGCCGCTGGTTGACCAGCGCCGCCTCCCGCCAGAGCAGGGCATGGTCGGGTGCGATGCGCAGCATGTCCTCGATGACGGCCACCGACCCCGCAAGGTCGCCGGCATCCATGCGGCGGAGCTTGAGGTTGTTCTGCAACCGCAGCAGCACGGCACGGGCGCTCATTGGCTGCAACAGCCCGGGGCGGAGTTCCGCCTTGGCGCCCTCCACCCGCTTGACGAGCGCCCGCAATGCCCGGGCGTCCATCGGCTGGCCGCCGTCGAACACGTCCAGCACCAATTGGCTGCCGCCGCCCGGCAGCGCGATCATGAAATGGCCGGGGAAGTCGACGCCGAACGCCTCCCACCCGGCGGCGCGGGCGCAATGCAGCCATAGGATACCGAGCGCCACCGGCAGGCCGCGGCGGCGCTCGATCACCTGGATCAGATTGGCGTTGGCCGGGTCGTCATACTGCTCGACCGCACCGGTGTAACGCCAGCGCCCGGTCATCAAGCCCGCCAGCGCGCCAGCTCGGACGGACGGATCATCCCCGGCCCGGTCCGTGGCAAGCGCGACCGCGTCGCGCGCCAACTCCGAGAGATGCGCACGTGCCGCCTGCCAATCGGCATCGGGCGCATCGATCCGAGCCAGTTGCAGCGCAGCGTCGGCCAGGTCCAACTCACTGTCGGGCAATTGCCCGATCGCCTCCAGCGCGAGCCGGGCCTGGCCGACCGTGTCGCTCACGCCGCCGGACTCTCCTCCGGAGCCCGGGCGACCGGTTCCGGTACGTACAGCGTGGCGCCGCTGTTGCGGAACTCGTCGCTTTTCTGCTCCAGCCCGGCCAACCGCTCGGCATCGGCCCGGATGTCCTGGCTGATCTTCATGGAGCAGAATTTCGGCCCGCACATGGAGCAGAAATGCGCCACCTTGTGCGCATCCTTCGGCAGCGTCTCGTCATGGAACTTGCGGGCCGTATCCGGGTCCAGACCAAGGTTGAACTGGTCCTGCCAGCGGAACTCGAACCGCGCCCGGCTGATCGCGTCGTCGCGCAATTGCGCCGCCGGGTGCCCCTTCGCCAGGTCTGCGGCGTGGGCGGCGATCTTGTACGTGATCACTCCCGTCTTCACGTCGTCCCGGTTCGGCAGGCCCAAATGCTCCTTCGGCGTGACGTAGCAAAGCACGGAGGTGCCGAACCAGCCGATCATCGCGGCACCGATCGCCGAGGTAATGTGGTCGTAGCCCGGCGCGATGTCGGTCGTGAGTGGCCCGAGCGTGTAGAACGGCGCCTCCCCGCAGACGGCGAGCTGCTTCTCCATGTTGACCTTGATCTTGTGCATCGGCACGTGGCCGGGACCTTCGATCATCACCTGGCAGCCCTTGTCCCAGGCGATTTTGGTCAACTCGCCCAGCGTCTCCAGCTCGGCGAACTGCGCCGCGTCGTTGGCGTCCGCGATGGAGCCGGGGCGCAGGCCGTCCCCCAGGGAGAACGACACGTCGTATTTGCGCATGATGTCGCAGATGTCGCCGAAATGCTCGTAGAGGAAGCTTTCGCGGTGATGCGCCAGGCACCACCGCGCCATGATGGAGCCGCCGCGGCTGACGATGCCGGTGACGCGCCTGGCGGTCAGCGGCACGTAGGCCAGGCGCACGCCGGCATGGATGGTGAAGTAGTCGACGCCCTGCTCCGCCTGCTCGATCAGCGTGTCGCGGAACACCTCCCAATCCAGCTTGTCGGCGTCGCCGCCCACCTTTTCCAGGGCCTGGTAGATGGGGACGGTGCCGATCGGCACCGGGCTGTTGCGCATGATCCAGCCGCGGATGTTGTGGATGTTGCGACCGGTGGACAGGTCCATCACCGTGTCGGCGCCCCAGCGGATCGCCCAGACCAGCTTCTCCACCTCCTCGGCGGCGGAGGAAGTCACGGCCGAGTTGCCGATATTGGCGTTGATCTTCACCAGGAAGTTGCGGCCGAGGATGGTCGGCTCCAACTCGGGATGGTTGATGTTGGCCGGGATGATGGCCCGGCCGCGAGCCACCTCGTCGCGCACGAACTCGGGCGTGATGAAGGTGGGAATGGCCGCGCCGAAATCCTCCCCTTGGGCGCGTCGCGCCTCCGCCCCTTCGGACATGGCGGCGCGGCCCAGATTCTCACGGTGCGCGACGTAGATCATCTCTTGCGTGATGATGCCGGCGCGGGCGAACTCCAGTTGCGTCACCGGGCGGCCGGACACTCCGGCCAGCAGTGTCGGAGCAGCCGGGCATTCCGGGACCAGGCGATCGGTGTGGCCGTTATCCTCCGGCTTCAACGCCCGGGCCACCGGCGAGGCGAACCCCCGCCCGGCGAGCCAGGCCTCCCTCACCCGGGGCAGGCCGGCTGCCAGGTCGATGGTCGCCGCATCGTCGGTGTAGGGTCCCGATGTGTCGTACAAGCGCACGGGCGGTTCCGCCGCGCTCCTGTCCAGTGGCACTTCCCGGAACGGAACGGCGATGCCACCCTGCCCGGGGGGAGTACTGTAGATCTTGTGCGACCCGGCGATCGCTCCAGTCGTCACGGCACTCGGCTTCTGTTGGTAGGTCATCGGCGCCTCCTCCCTGGCTTGGGTGGAGGTTACGCTTGGCTGCGTACGCCCCATCCCTCCGCCGGCATGATCCGGATCAGGTCTAGGGTCCCCGCGCTGTCCCAGGCTGGAAGCCTAGTCCGAACGGTATCTCAGCCCCCTGCGGGGCACCCCTTGGTCGATGGCAGGGTTGTCCGCCGGGCCTGGCTTGTCAACTGCCCCCCGGCGGGCGATGTCAGCCGTGCATCGCCTTGCGCGGTTGCTCGGCCGAATTGCCGCTCCCGGACCTGCGGGCAGGCGCATGGGCCTCCGCCATGATCGAGCGCATGTCCCGCAGGAACGCGGCACCCTTAAGCGTCCGTTGCACCAACACGCTGCGGCGATCCGCCGGGTCGACCTTGCGACGCGCCAGGTCCAACTCCCCAAGGCGGTCCAGGGCGCGGGTGATCGCGGGCTTGGACACGTTCAGCTCGGCCGCCAGGCCGCGAACCGTATGCGCCCCGTCTTCCAGGTAGCAGGTGAGGAACACGCCCAACTGACGCGCCGAGAGGTCGGGGCCGTCGCGCCGGACAAGCGCCACCACGGTATCGCGCAGGATGCCGACCAGTTGGTCGGCCGAAGATTGAGTCGCCATGACACTAAAATCCTTCTTGTCTCCATCCGCTGGCATCACAGCGACCGGTAGGGAGACCTATGGAGAACACCGGCTATGTGCCACCCCGGCAGGCGGGGCTGACACCGCGAATATCATACGCCGAGTAACCAACTCAGGGAAATAAGTTTAATCCCGTTTACGTTACTAGATAGACTCGTTTCCCACGGTATTGTTAACAATTGGCCAGATTGCGCCAAACACAGCGCGGATCGTCTGCGCCTCGCCACCCTCGGGATGGCCGTGAGTAGTGCTATCGGACCAGGCGTAAGTATCCAGGTGTATCCAAGGCGTCGACTGTTTCACGAAACGTTGAAGAAACAATGCGGCAACAATTGCGCCGGCGAATGGCTTCGACGCGATGTTGTTGAGGTCTGCAACCTTGCTGGATAGCCACGGATCGTAGCCGGGCCAAAGCGGCAACCGCCAGACTGGATCGTGGGCGGCGTTCGCCGCCTCCGCCATCAGGCGGGCCGCACGCTCGTCGTTGCAGAACATCGCCGGCAGGTCCGGACCCAGCGCCACGCGGGCCGCCCCGGTCAGCGTGGCCGCATCGACCAGGATGGCGGGATCTTCGTCCGATGCCTCCGCCAGGAGGTCGCACAGCACCAGCCGGCCTTCCGCATCGGTATTCCCCACCTCGACATGCAGGCCGCGCCGGGTGGCCAACACGTCGGACGGACGCATGGCGCGGCCCGACACACTGTTCTCCACGCATCCGACCCGCACCGCCAGCCGCACCGGGAGGTCCGCCGCCATGATCATGCGGGCCAGGCCCAGCATGATGGCGGCGCCCCCCATGTCCTTCTTCATCCGCAACATGCCGGCGGCAGGCTTCAAATCGTAGCCGCCCGTATCGAAGCAGACGCCCTTGCCGCAAAGCGATACCAGCGGCGCGTCCGGCCCGGCGCCGCTGCCCTGCCACCGGAACGACGCGACGGCCGGCGCGCGGTCCGACCCGGCGCCCACCGCCGCGATCGCGGGATACTCGCGTCGAAGCGCGTCACCTGTCACGATCGTGGTCGCAGCGCCGAATGCCTGGCCGAGCTGCACCGCCGCGGCGGCCAGTTCGGCCGGGCCAAGCCGATCGGCCGGCGTGTTGATAAGGTCGCGGACCAGCCAGGTGGCACGCGCCGCCGCCGCCGCGCTGCCAGTCGCGGCGGCCAGCCTGGCGCAGGGCCGCGCGGGCTTGAACAAGGTGAACTGGTAGGCGCCGAGGCAGAACCCGAGCGTTGCGTCCTCCACGGTGAAATCGCCGGGCGCGATACGCCAGGTCACGGGCGGCAGGCCGAACGGCAACGCCCCGAACAGGTGCGGGTCGCGGCTTTCCCCCAGGCCGAGCACGGCCCCGGCGATCCCGTCTGCGCCCGGCAGCAGCCGGATGTCCCCAGCCGCGGCGGTGAAACCGCACGCGGCGAGAAAGCCCCGGTGCGGCGAGTCCGCCAGGAAGGCCACCAACCCGGACGGGCGCAGGGCATGGACTGGAAGGGCGGCGGCCCGTGGATCGGCCAGACAGTCCAGGTCGCGATCGAACATCGCGGCGTTCTCGCCCAAGCCGGGACCCGTGACAAGGCGGCCGTGCACGCTTGCATTTGCCGCCCGCAGGCCCAACCATCCCTCCATGTCCGGCTTCCCCTCGCGCGTGAAGGCCGTGCTCGGGCCGACCAACACGGGCAAGACCCACCTTGCGATCGAGCGTCTGCTTGCGCATTCGTCCGGCATCATCGGCTTCCCGCTGCGCCTGCTGGCGCGCGAGAACTACGACCGGATGGTCGCGCAGAAGGGCGCCCGCTACGTGGCGCTGATCACCGGCGAGGAGAAGATCGTCCCCGCCGACGCGCGCTACTTCGCCTGCACCGTGGAGGCGATGCCGCTGGACCGTGCGGCCGAGTTCGTGGCGGTGGACGAGATCCAGCTTTGCGCCGATGCCGACCGGGGGCACATCTTCACCGACCGGCTGCTGCATGCGCGCGGCCTGGTGGAGACGATGTTCCTGGGCGCCGAGACCATCCGCCCGCTGCTGCAGCGCCTGGTGCCGCAGGCGGAGGTGACGACCCGGCCGCGGCTGTCCCAGCTCAGCTTCACGGGGCCGGAGAAGCTGATCCGCCTGCCGCCGCGCAGCGCGGTCGTCGCGTTCTCCGCCGACGAGGTGTACGCCATCGCGGAGCTGATCCGCCGGCGGCGCGGCGGCTGCGCGGTGGTGATGGGCCGCCTGTCCCCCCGCACCCGCAACGCGCAGGTCGCCCTGTATCAGGACAAGGAGGTCGACTTCCTGGTCGCGACCGACGCGATCGGCATGGGCCTCAACATGGATGTGGACCACGTCGCCTTCGCGCGGCTGGGCAAGTTCGACGGCCACCGCCCCCGCCGCCTGACCGCCAGCGAGGTGGCGCAGATCGCCGGCCGCGCCGGGCGGGGCATGCGGGATGGCACGTTCGGCACCACCGGCGGCTGCGCCCCGATCGACGTGGAACTGGCCGAGGCGGTGCAGGACCACCGCTTCGACCCGCTGGAACAGCTTGCCTGGCGCAACAGCACGCTGGATTTCAGCCATGTCGACGGGTTGCTGGCCAGCCTGCAGGCGCCCCCGCCGCGCCCCGGGCTGACCCGCGGCCGCGACGCGTCGGACCTGGCGACGCTGGCGACCCTGGCGCGCGAGGTTGCGGTGCGCGAGCTGGCGACCAGCCGCCGCATGGTGCGCACCTTGTGGGACGCTTGCCAGATCCCGGATTTCCGCAAGCTGGCGGATGACAGCCACGCCCGGTTCTGCGCCCGCGTGTTCGACAACCTGGCACGTGACGGCCACCTGCCCGGCGATTGGCTGGACGGCCAGGTCGCAGCCTTGGACCGCGCCGACGGCGACATCGACACGCTGATGCAGCGCCTGTCCGGCGTGCGGACTTGGTCCTACATCGCCGCCCGCCCTGGCTGGGTGCGCGACGCGGCCGGGATGCAGGACCGCGCCCGCGCCGTGGAGGACAAGCTGTCCGATGCCCTGCACGAGAAGCTGACCGCCCGCTTCGTCGACCGCCGGTCCACCCTGCTGATCCGACGGCTGGAGAACACCGAGGGCGAAAGCCTGCTCTCCGCCGTCACCTTGCACGGCGAGGTGGTGGTGGAGGGCCATTCCGTCGGCCACGTCGAGGGATTCGCCTTCCTGCCCGACCCGGCGGCGGTGGGCGAGGAAAAGCGGCTGGTGCTGCGCGCCGCCCGCCGCGCCCTGCGCCAGGAGATGCCGCGGCGGGTGGAGGCGCTCACGGCTGAACCGGATGCGGCTTTCGTCCTGGCCCCGGATGGGCGGATCGCCTGGGGCGGTGGCGCCGTCGCCCGGCTGCGGCCCGGTGCGAGCCTGCTGCGCCCGTTGGTGGAGGTGGGGGACAGTGAATACCTGGACGGCGCCCAACGCGAACGTATCCGCGCCCGGCTCCAGGCCTTCACCCTCGCCACGGTGGAGGCCGAACTGGGGCCGGTGCTGCGCCTGTCCGAGCCAGGCGATCCGGCGTTGCGCGGGGCGTTGCATCAATTGGGTGAGGCTGGCGGGGTCGCCCCTTCGGTGCGGCTGCCGCCGCCGGAGCGGGCGCGATTGAAGGCGCTCGGCGTGCGGGCGGGACGGTTCGGGCTGTTCCATCCGGCCGCGCTGAAGCCACGGGCCATGGCGCTGCGGTCCCTGCTCTGGTCGGTGGCCCATCGCCTGCCGCCACCCTGCCTTCCCGCCGCCGGGCTGGTGTCGCTGCCGGCCCCGCCGGACTGGCCTGCCGGCTTCGCGGCCGCCATGGGCTGGTTCGACGCCGGGCCGGTGCTGCTGCGGCTGGACGTGGCGGAGCGGATCGCGGCCGAACTCGCCTACGCCACGCGGCGCGGGGCCACGGCGCTGCCGCCCAACCTCGCCTCCCGCCTGTCGATCCGGGCGGAGCTGCTGCCCGCCGTGCTGCGGGCGCTGGGCGCGCGGGTCGTGCCCGGCACCGTCCTGGCGCCGGAGGCGTTCGGGCCACCGGCGCCGACGATGCTGGCGGCTGGAGCCGGACGCGCGGCGGAGCGGGCCCGGCGCCCGCCGCTGCCTGCGCCGGCCCGGCCCGACGGACCGTTCGCGGCGTTGGCTGCGCTGCGCCGCCACCCTTGAGCGAAGCCGAAGACCGCACCTGGCAGCGGCTGGACAAGTGGCTCTGGTGCGCCCGCTTCATGAAGGTGCGCGCCGCCTGTGCGCGATGGGTGGCCGAAGGCAGCGTGCGGATCAATCGCCAGCCTACCGACAAGCCGCATGCCCGGCTGCGTTGCGGCGACGTGTTGACCTTGCGGCTGGGACAGGGGGTTCGCGTCGTCCGGGTCACGGCCCTGGCGACGCGCCGGGGGCCGCCCGCCGAGGCCCGGACCCTCTACGAGGAGGTGGCGGAGCCGGCTTGCGCAGGGGATGAAACGGCGGCATATCCCCCCACCTAAATCCCGGTATCGATCGTAGGAGCTGCGCTGAATGACCTACGTGGTCACCGAGAACTGCATCCGCTGCAAGTACATGGACTGCGTCGAGGTGTGCCCCGTCGATTGCTTCTACGTCGGTGAGAACATGCTGATGATCCATCCGGACGAATGCATCGATTGCGGCGTGTGCGAGCCGGAATGCCCCGCGGAGGCGATCGTGCCCGACAGCGACGACCGCGCCGCCGCCTGGGCGGAGCAGAACCGCGTCTTCGCGGCGCAATGGCCCAACATCACCCGCAAGGGCACGCCGCCCGCGGACGCCGATGAATGGAAGGACAAGCCCGGCAAGGCTGCCCTGTTTTCGGCGGAGCCCGGCACGGCCTGAGCAGCGTGGGTTAAAACCCGCTGACGTCTGCGCCGAAAATGTGGTATAGGATCGCCGGTGGGTCCGCCACGGCCGGCGAACCAGTCCATTGAACCGCGGATTGTCGTCGCACAAGGCCGGGCCGTTCGGGATCGAAGGGGCTGGCACATGGCACAGGCGCGTTCCACCAGCTCAGGCAGGTCCCGCAAGGCCGCGCCAGCTACCAGCATGCCGACAACGCCGAAAGCGGCCGGCAAGAAGATGGAGTCGAACACCATAGACACGATCCAACCTGCCACCCGCGTCAAGGGTGTGGCGGAGCACGAGAGTGACGAGCCGATCACGGCGGACGAGCCCACGGAGGTGGAGGAGCTTGCTGCCCTGGATGGCTCCGACCTCGCCCTCGACCCGGCCACGGAGGCGATGGGGCCGGAGGCCGCCCTTACCGAGGACGACATCGAGGCCGTTGCCGATGAGGAACTCGACGCCGCGGCGGATGCCAGCCCGCCCGAAGCCGACGAGGAGGAAGAGGACGAGGCGCTTCCGCCCGCGTCCAACCGGGTGGCGCCGCGGATGCCCGGCCACATGCCGGGCGTTCCCAATCGTCCGATCATGCACGCCCGCATGCCGGCCAAGGCCGAGATCTTCCACGAGGGCGACCACGTGGTCTACCCGACCCACGGCGTCGGCAAGGTGGAGCGCATCGCCACCGAGGAGATCGCCGGCCACAAGCTGGAATTGATCCACATCACTTTCGAAGAAAACCGGATGACGCTCCGCGTGCCGGTGGCGAAGGCGCGCTCGGCCGGGCTGCGCAAGCTTGCGACCCGCAAGATGTTCGACGACGCCATGGCCGTGCTGAAGGGGCGGGCAAGGATCAAGCGGACGATGTGGTCGCGCCGGGCACAGGAATACGAGGCAAAGATCAACAGCGGCGACCCGATCGCGATCGCCGAGGTGGTGCGCGACCTGCACCGCAACGCCGGTCAACCGGACCAGAGCTTCAGCGAGCGTCAGATCTACGAAGCCGCCATGGACCGCCTAGCCGCCGAATTGGCCGCGCTGGACAAGACTGACAAGCCGACTGCGGTGACCAAGCTGGGCGACTTCCTCAAGACGGTCTGACCTGCCCGCTCACCTTGCGCGAGAAGCCCTCTCCCATCGGGAGAGGGCTTCTCGTCACGTAGGACAGGGCGACAGCGTCAGATCGCGGCCTGTACCCAGGCCTTCAACTGGCTCTTCGGCAGGGCGCCGACCTTGGTGTCCGCCGGCTTGCCGTTCTTGAACAGGATCAGCGTCGGGATGCCGCGGACGGCATAGTTGGTCGGCGTCATCGGGTTGTCGTCGATGTTCACCTTGGCCACCGTCACCTTGCCCTTCAGCTCGGCCGCGATCTCTTCCAGTGCCGGGCCGATCATCTTGCAGGGGCCGCACCATTCCGCCCAGAAATCCACCAGGACCGGACCGTCCGCATCCAGCACGTCCGTCTTGAAGGTCTGATCGCTGACCGCGATCGTGTTTCCGCTCATGCAACATCTCCTGCGCTTCGCCCCAGGAAATGGGCGCTCTGGCGTGCGGGATCAAGCTGGCCCGGCGCATGGGCGTCCAGCAGCCGGTCCGGCAGCGCCATGGCCGCAGCCGACCGTGTCCAGACGAGGTGGCACTCGACCGCGCGCGCCGGGAAGATCGCCTGGACCACGGCCCGGTAGGCGGCCATCTGGCGCAAATAGAGCACCGGGGTATCCTCGGCGCAGGCGGGGGCGTCGCGGTTGGTCTTGTAGTCGGCGAGCATCACCCGGTCCGGCAGCACGGCCATGCGGTCCACGATGCCCGACACGACCGCGCCGTCCACCAGCCCGGACAGGGGCTGCTCCGCCCGGCCATGCGGACCGAACAGCGGCGCCAGGCCGGGATGACCGATGATGGCCATGATCTCCGGCAGCAACCCCGGCGCTGCGCCGGCCGCGTCCAGGTAGCGGGCGACCGCGGCCTCCCGCTCGCCTGGCGGCAGCGACGGCGCGTGTTGCAGGACATGGTGGATCAGGCTGCCACGCTCCAACGCGCCGCCATCGCCGGCGGCGGGCGACGCGGCATGCGGCACCGGGCCAAGCCCTGCATCCGTCGGGCGGCTGGGCGCCAGCGGCACCGGGCGCGGCGGCTCCACCGGCACGGCATGGGGCAGCCAGTCCGGCGGTCCGCCGGCCCATCGCGGCAGCGGCAGATGCTCGGCCGCCTTCGCCGCCCCCGTTTGGCGCGGCGGCGCGTGCTGCGCCGTCTCGTGCACCAGCACCGCGCCCTCCCACGTCTCGCCCACTTCGGCCAGCGCATGGTCCTCCGCCGCCAGGCCCAGCATCCCGCGCCGCACGGCCTGATACCAACTCTCCTCCGGCACCTCGTGGCGGGTCTGCCAGCCGCAGACCAGCAGGCGGTCCTCCGCCCGGGTCAGCGCCACGTAGAGCAGGCGGTTGTACTCCTCCATCCGGGCCTGCCGGGCGGCGGCGCGCAGGCGGTCCACCGCGGCGCAGCGCAGTTCCGATCGTGGCGACCAGAGCGGGCAGCCATCCGCGTCCCACGCCACTCCGCCGGAGTCCGGCGGCAGGGAGGTCGTGTCCGGCAGGATGACCAGCGGCGCCTGCAACCCTTTGGCGCCGTGCACCGTCATCACCCGGACGGACCGGCCGGCCTCCTCGGCCTGCCGCTTCACCTCCGCGCCGGATTGCCGCAGCCAGTGGACGAAGCCCTGCAGGGAGGGCGGATGCGCCGCCTCATGCGCCATGGCGGCGCCGAGCAGTTCGTCCAGCGGTTCCGCCGCCTCCGGTCCCAGGCGGCGCAACAGGCGCGCCCGGCTGCCGAGCGGCCCCAGCGCCTCCACCAGCAAGGCATGCGGCGTGACGTAGTCCACCCGGGCCAACAACGCCTCGATGAAGGACGCGGCCCGCGCCCATTCCACCCGTTCATCCCGGCGGCGGCGCAGCGTGGACCAGAGCGAGCCTTCGCGGCCGATCGCCAGCGCCATCAGGTCGTCGTCGCTCAATTCGCCCAACGGGCTGGTGAGCACGCAGGCGAGCGACAGGTCGTCGCCCGGCAGCAGCAGCGTGTCGCACAGGGCGAGCAGGTCCTGCACCGCCGGCTGGTCGGTCAGGTACAGCCGGTCCAGCCCGGCCACGGCCACCCCCAGCCCTTTCAGGCGCCGCACCAGGGCGCGGGCGAAATCGTCGCGGCGGCGCACCAGGATCAGGATGTCGCCGGCCTCCACCATCCGGCCGCGGCCCGGCAACGGCGTGCGGCCGATCTGCGCGGCGATCCACCGCGCCAGCGCTTCGGCCAGGCGCTGCGGCGCGGTCACCAGCCCGTGGTTGCGGTCGGCCACCGCCCAGGGTTCCGGCGCCTCCTGCGGCGGCAGCGGCACCAGCGGCCACAGCTCCACCCGGCCCGCCTGCCCGGCCCGGTCCGCCTCGTGCCGCAGCACCTCGCCGGGCATGACCACCCCGGCGGCGGCCAGCGGATCGGCGAACACCGTATCCACCAGCGCCAGCACGGCCGCGGTCGAGCGGAAGGAGACGTCCAGCACGGTGTCGCGGAACACCCCGCCTGCCGCCGTGACGTCGCGGCGCATCCGGCCGCGCCACACATCGAACCCGGCCGGGTCGGCCCCCTGGAACGAGTAGATCGACTGCTTGCGGTCGCCCACCGCGAACACGGTCCGCGCCCCTTCCTCGGCCGCGGCGGCGAAGAACTCCGCGGTGAGCGCCCCGGCGATCGCCCATTGCTCCGGCGCGGTATCCTGCACCTCGTCCAGCAGCAGGTGGTCCAGCCCGCCATCCAGCTTGAACAGCACCCAGGCCGTCCCGGGATCGAGCAGCAGGTTGGAGGTGCGGGTGATCAGGTCGTCGTAATCCAGCAGCCCGGCGCGCTGCTTGCGCCGCTCGAACCCGGCCAGCACGGGAGCCGCCAGCGCCAACAGCGCGTCGGTGACGGCGGCGACCTTCAGGGCGCGGCGATCATCCTCGATCGCGGCGGCGCGCTCGGCCTCCGCGACGCAGGCGGCTGCCAGCGACGGGTCGGACTTGGCCCATTTGCTCTTGCAGAACCCGCCAGCCTTGCGCGGGGCGCCGTCCTTGGTCAGCAGCAGGGCCAGCCATTCGTGCCAATGCTCCGCCCGCAGCTCCGGCGGCAGGCCGAGCCAGCCGGACATGCGGTCCGCCAGGTCGCGCTCGCTGGCGGAGCCGTGAGCCCTGAGCTGGGCGATGGCGGCGCGCAAGGCGTCGTCCGGCCACGTCACGCCGGCCTGCACCAGGGCCGCATCGTCCCCGGACACGCCGGCAGCGCGCTGCAGCCGCCTCAGCCGGGCCGGGCCGGGCAACAGCAGCAGGGGACGCAGCGCCGCGGCGTGCGGCCGCAGATCGGAGACCAGCCGCCCGAACCCCGTGTCGCTCACCAGCCCGGCGATGGTGGCGAGCGCGTCCGGGTCCGCCGCCGCCATCGCGTCCTCCCGCGCGCCCTGCAGCTCCGCATGGCCGTCCGCGTCCTCCATGAGCTGAAAGTGCGGGGCGAGCGCCGCCTCCAGCGGGAAGCGGCGGAGCAGGGATTGGCAGAAGGCATGGATGGTGCTGATCCGCATGCCGCCGGGCAGGTCCAGCACGCGGGCGAACAGCGCCCGGGCGCGGTCGACCACCTCGGCGCCGGGCGTGATGCCGCGGATCTTCAACTCGGCCATCAGGTCGTCCGCGGGCAGGGTGACCCAGACGCCCAGGATGCGTTGCAGCCGCAGCGCCATCTCCGCCGCCGCTGCCTTGGTGAAGGTCAGGCACAGGATGCGGGACGGCTCCGCTCCCTCCAGCATCAGGCGCAGCAGCCGGTCGATCAGCAGCTTGGTCTTACCGGACCCGGCCGAGGCGGCGACGAAGGCGGAGACCCGGGGGTCGGACGCCTCGCGTTGCAGGTTGGTCGCCCGGACGGACGCGGTCGGCGGGAACGCGTTCACTCCCCCTCCTCCAGCGCAGCCCATTCCGCGACGCGGGCCAGTTGGGTGTAGTCGGAAAACCGCGGGGCCTGCCCGGGATGCGGCTGCGACAAATAGGGGTGGTTCGGATCGTCGAACGCCGCCACCAGCGCCGCCAGCCGATCGCGCGCCGTGTCCACCACCGTGCCGATCGCGTCGGAATCCTGCTTGAACAGGCTGGTGACCTCGCCGGGAACGAAGCCACCCGTGAGATGCCAGTAGGTCAGTTCGCAGGCGCGGCCCGCCAGCTCGGCGCCGAACGCGCCGTCGGCGGCCATGGCGGCCTCCAGCAGCAGTTGCGGCGCCAACCCGGCCTGCACCTCCCGGGCGGAGGGCGGCGTGCCGGTCTTGTAGTCCAGGATCGCGATGCCGCCATCGGCCCGCCGCTCCACCCGGTCGGCCCGGCCGCGAAGGGTGAATGGCAGCCCGGCCGGAACCGCCCAGTCGCCCTGCGTCTCGGACGCGACATGCACCAGCCGAGCGTCCGAGCGGCGGTCGCGCTCGGCCCCGGCCAGCCAGCCGGCGATCCGCCGCAACCGGGGACGCCACCACGCCGCCAGGGCCGGGCGCAGGGCCTGCCTGTCGAGGGCCGCATCCATCGACGCCACCAGCCGCGACTCCGCATCCGGGGGAAAGCCGATGCCCACGTCGCGCAAGAAGGCGTGGACGGCTTCATGCACGACGGAGCCGTAATCCGCGGCATCCGCCGGCTCCTCCAACAGGGGCAGCGCCTTCAGCCCCAGCACGCGGCGGGCATAGATGGCATACGGGTCCCGCAGCCAGGTCTCGATCTCCGTCACCCGCAGGATGCGCGGGCGAAACCGCAGCGCCGGGCGTGGAGCCGGCGGGGTGCGGCGGGGCGGCGCCTCGTCCGGCTGGTCCAGGGCGCGGGCCCACGCCGCGGCCGGGTGTTCCGGCAATGCCTGGCCGGCGCCGCGCAGCATGGCGTCCAGCCGCTGCAGCCAGCGCGCGGGCACGGCCGGCGCCCCGTCGCGGCGCAGCGGGCAGGAGAACACGACCTCCGGCGCGGCACAGGCCGTCATGACCCAATCATGCGCCATCTGCCCGACCGCCTCCTCGGGCGAGGGCAGCCCGGCCGCTTCGCGCATCGGGCGGCTCATCCACGGCCCCGGGTCGGAGGCGGCGGGCCACACCCCCTCCGCCAGGCCGCCCAGCACCAGCAGGTCGGCGCGCTGCAGCCGGGCCTCCAGCAGGCCCCAGATGAACACGCGGGGATGCTCCACCCCGTCACGCCCCCGCAAGGCACGGCGGCTGCGCACCGCGGCCCCCGCCAGCGCGGCGTCCAGCAGGCCCGGCAGCGTCCCCGGCGGTTGCGGCGGCAGTACGGCCAAGGCAGGCAGCAACTCGCTCAGCAGCGCCGCGAGCGCCTGCCCGTCCTCGCCGGACCACAGCCGCCGCGTACCGGGCTCGTCCGGCGTGCCCGCCAGCGCCTCCGCCGCCGCGATCAGCGCGGCCAGGGCGTCGGCGGGCCTGGCCGCCTCGGCCGCAGCCAGCGCCAGCAAGGGCGCCAGGCAGGTCTCGACACGGTCCACGAAGGCGCCGACGACATCGGGACGGATCACCAGGCGCAACCCCGCCAAACCCGGCGGCGGGGCGGGACCGCGCAGGGCCTCGCGCTCCAGCCTTCGCGCACCGGCGCGGCACTCCGCCGGTGCCAGGCCCGCAGCGGCCAGCGGGTGCTTCAGCAGGGCCAGCAGCGGCACCGGCCGCAGCGCATCCGCCACGGCCTGGGCGAGCAGCCGCAGGAACACCGCGGGCGGCGTGGCCGTCAGCTTTTCGCCGGCGCTGTCGTCCGCGACGATGCCGAACCGGCCCAGCTCCACGGCCACGCGCGCGGCCAGGTCGCGGTCCGGCGTCACCAGCGCCGCGCGATGGTCCGGCATTTCCAAGGCGCCGCGCAGGACCAGTGCGATGGCCAGCGCCTCCTCCTGCTGGTCGGCCGGGGTCAGCCGGGACAGGCCGGTCGGCCGCTCGGGCAGGGTCTCCCGCCACAGGCCCAGCGCTGGCGCGGGCAGCAAGGCGCGGTGCAGCAGCGCCGTCCGTGCCGCGGGCGCCACGACCGCCGCCGGATGGGCCTGCACGTCCCCCCGCAGGGCCCCCAGCCCGTTGAGCAGGCGCCGCAGGCCGGATTGCGGATGGCTGTCCTCCAGCTTGGTCCAGAGCTCATCCGCCAGGTCCAAATCGAGGCCGGGCAGCACGACCTGTCCGCTTGGCAGACCAGCCACGACGCGCAGCAGCCGCGCCACGGCTGGGATGCCGCCGGTCGAGCCTGCGGCCAGCACCCGCGTGGTGGGCGGGGCCTGGGTCCACGCCGCGGCCTGGGCGTCCAGCAGCTTCACCTGGCGCGCCGCCGGGTTCATCAGCCCCATCTCGGCGAGGAAATCCGGCCAGGCGCGGGTCACGATGCGCAGGAAGTCCAGCGTGATGCCCCAGTGGGTGGCGTAATCCTCCGCCACCAGGCCGGGCAGCGTGGCAGCCAGGTCGACCTCCGCGCGCTCCGCCTCGTCCATCAGCGCGGCCAGTTCCACCGCCAAGGGCCAGGCGTGGTCCGCGGTGGCAGGCGCCCCGAACCGCCCGTCCAGCGCCATGACCAGCCGGGTTAGATGCGCCAGCCGCAGGGCGACCGGCACCGCGGGGCGCAGTGCCAGCGTGCCGGCAAGCGCCATCGGCGCCTCGTCCAGCGCGCCGATGGCGGAGATTCGCGGCAGCAGCAGCGGGCGGCCGTCGGTCTGCGCCAGGAAGGCCTCGGCCAGCGCGCGGGCGGCGCGGCGGGTGGGCAGCAGGATCAGCCCGTCTGCCACCGCCAGCGGGTCATCCCCGGCCTGCTGCAGCCAGTCCGCCGCCAGCGCATCCAGGAAGGCCTGGTGCGGGGCGATGGTGAACAGCCTCACCTGGTCTCGCCGGTCTCGTTCGCGTGCAGCGCCACCTCCGCATCGGACAGATCCTGCGGCCGCGACAGGTGGAACCACAGCCCGTCATGCACCACCGCGCGCAGCCGCCCGGCGGCGATGGCCCGGTCCCACACCGCGTTGACGCTGAACGGGGTTGGCGGCGCGGCGGCGAACAGCGACGGCGTGGCGAGCTGCAGGCCCGCATAGAGATAGGGCGCGACCTCCCGCTCGCGCCGGCGGCGCACGCCGCCCCATGGGTCCACGGCAAAATCCCCCCGGCCCACCTCGCCATGCACCTGGAAGGTCCGATGCACGAGCAGCAGGGAATCCAACGCGGCCGCATCGAAGGTGGCTGCCAGCCGGCGCAGCATGGGGGACGGACCGTCGAGCCAGAAGCTGTCGCCGTTCACCACGTAGAACGGGGCATCCCGCAGCGTGCCCGCTGCCAGGGCGGCGGCGACGGCCCCGCCGGTGTCCAGCAGCGTGGCCTCCGGCTGCAGGAGGATCTCCGGCCCGGCGCTGCGGCGGTTCAGGTGGCGCTGCACCAGGTCGGCCTGCCAATGAGTGTTCACCACCACCCGGCCGACCCCCGCGGCATGGAGCCGGTCGAGCGCGTGGTCCAGCAGGGTGCGGCCGCCCAGCGGCAGCAGCGGCTTGGCGGTGCGTTCGGTCAGCGGGCGCATGCGGGTGCCGAGGCCCGCCGCCAGCACCATGGCCTGGTCGATCATCCCAGCCGGTCGGCCCAACCGGTCAGCACCGCCGAGCGCGCGCCCTCGCCCGCTTGCTCCAGCACGATGGACAGGGCTTCGCCCGGCCGCAGCACGCCGAGCCGGTCCGCCCATTCCACCACGACGATGCCCTGCCGCGCCTCGTCCCAGCCCAACTCCACCACGCCGCCCGGACCGTCCAGCCGCCAGAGGTCGAAGTGGCAGATCGGCCCCGCGTCGGTGTCGTATTCCTGCACCAGCGTGTAGGACGGGCTCGGCACGTCCAGCGCAGGGTCGTGGGCCGCAGCCCGGATCAGGGCGCGGGCCAGGGCGGACTTGCCGGCGCCCAGCGGTCCGTCCAGCAGCACGGCGTCGCCCGGCCGCACCAGGGCCGCGATGCGCTCACCCAGTGCCTCGGTCGCGCGGAGGTCGGGCAAGGACAGGCGCAGGGCCGTGGCGGTCGCGGACATGCCGGCTATCTAGCCGGGCTCGCCGGGCCTTGCCAGCGCCCATCCTTGCGCGCCAGGAAAGCGGCGCTAGGTTCCCCGGCATGGGTGAGATCATCGAGACGGACGTGGCGATCGTGGGGGCGGGGCCGGTGGGCCTGTTCGCCGCCTTCGAATGCGGGATGCTGAAGCTGCGCTCGACCTTGATCGACGCGTTGGACGAGGTGGGCGGCCAGTGCTCCGCCCTGTATCCGGAGAAGCCGATCTACGACATCCCGGCCCACCCGGCGATCCCCGCCGGGCACCTGATCGCGCAATTGGAACAGCAGGTCGCACCCTTCGCCCCGCCCCGGCTGCTGGGCCGCCGGGTAGAGCGGCTGGAAGGTGCGTGCGGCGCCTTCACCCTGGCGACCGACCGCGGCGACACGGTGCGGGCGCGGGCGATCGTGCTCGCCGCGGGGGCCGGCGCGTTCGGCCCCAACCGGCCGCCGCTGGACGGGCTGGACGCCTTCGAGGCCGGCGGCGGCGTGCAGTACCTGGTACGCCGCCGCAGCGAGTTCGCCGGCAAGCGGGTGGTGATCGCCGGCGGCGGCGACAGCGCGGTGGATTGGGCGCTGTCGCTGAAGGACATCGCCGCCAAGGTCTATGTCGTGCACCGCCGCGCCAAGTTCCGCGCCGCGCCCGAGACCTCCGCGCAACTGGACGCCGCCGCCGCGAAGGGCGAGCTGGAACTCGTCATTCCCTACCAACTGCACGGGCTGCACGGCGAGGCCGGGGTGCTGGCAGGGGTGGAGGTCGCCCATATCGACGGTTCGACCAAGATCCTCGCGGCGGACCGCCTGCTGCCGTTCTTCGGCCTGTCCATGGATCTCGGTCCGATCGCCGGGTGGGGGCTGGACCTGGAGCGCCACCACGTCCAAATCGATCCGGCGACCTGCCGGACCAGCCTGCCCGGCGTGTTCGCCATCGGCGACGTGGTGACCTACCCGGGCAAGCTGAAGCTGATCCTGCAGGGCTTCAGCGAGGCTGCCGTAGCGGCCCACGCCATCCATCCCATCGTGCACCCCGACACGGCGCTGCATTTCGAGTATTCCACCAGCAAGGGCGTGCCTGCCTGAGCCCGGTGAAAACCATCCATATCCATCCCATGTTCGGGCCAAGCGGCCCCGCAGGAGACAGCATGATCCGACTAGACGACGAGCCCGACGCCCCCGACCAGCCCGACGTGCCGGAGCCGATGGGGCCGGACACCAAGGAGCCAGGCGACAACCGCACGCTCAGCTCGCCGATCAACGAGCTGGAAAGCCGCCTGTTCCGCCAGCGCAAGGTGCTGGTGTTCGGCGCCATCAACGACAAGGTGGCGCGCGACGTGACCGGCCGGTTGCTGGCGCTGGCCAGCGAGGGCAGCGACCCGATCGACGTCTACATCAACTCGCCGGGCGGCCATGTCGAAAGCGGCGACACCATCCACGACATGATCCGCTTCGTCGATGCGGACGTGAAGGTCCGGGTGATCGGCACCGGCTGGGTGGCGAGCGCCGGCGCGCTGATCTTCCTGGCCGGCCGCAAGGAGCATCGGCTCTGCCTGCCGAAC
The DNA here is from genome assembly GCA_964244585.1 of uncultured Acetobacteraceae bacterium. Classification (GTDB taxonomy): domain Bacteria; phylum Pseudomonadota; class Alphaproteobacteria; order Acetobacterales; family Acetobacteraceae; genus LMUY01. The sequence goes on from CAXTJM010000003.1 coordinate 187,114, forward strand.
ACCCGCTTCCTGCTGCACCAGCCGATGGGCGGCGTGCGCGGCCCGGCGACCGACATCGACATCGAGGCGCGCGAGATCATCAAGATGCGCGAGCGTATCAACCGCGTCATCGCGCGCGAGACCGGCCAGGAATATGAAAGGGTCGCCAAGGACACCGACCGCAACTACTGGATGAGCGCCGAGGAAGCCATCGCCTACGGCCTGGTCAGCCGGGTGGTGAACAGCGCCAAGGATTTCTGACGCTTCCCACCGATCCCTGGAAAACCCTCTCCCCTTGGGAGAGGGAGCGACAGCGCTACCGGGTATTAACCAGGCCGCCATAGGCCCGATAGACGCCGTTCATTCGGACCTGCGCCGTTCCCGGCTCGCCTGAGGACCCGTCGGCGCAACCGGCTAGCAACAACAGGAGGCAGAGCAGCTTCATTCGCCCATCAGCTTCCTGATCTCCGGTTCCAACGCCATGGCATACAACGCGTAGCCGATCGGCGTGAGGTGGAGCAGATCGAACGACACCTCGTTGGACAACTGGCCGGACGCGTTGACCAGGGAGCGGCCGACATCGAGGTAGAACACCGTCTGGTTGTCGGCGCAACGGGAGACCAGTTCGTTGGTACGGGCGTTGACGGCGCGCAAAGGCTCCCACGGCCCGGCGCCGCGGGGCAGGATGCCGACGATCAGCACCTTCGTGGCGGGTGACTTGCCGTGGATCAGCCGCACGATCTCGGCGATGCCCAGCGACAGATCCTCCGGCGTGCTGTGGCCCCATTGCGTGTTGTTGGTGCCGATCAGCAGCACGACGAGCTTGGGCCGCATCGTGCCCCATTCGCGTGGCAACCGCTCCAGCACGCCCTGGGTCACGTCGCCGATCACGCCCAGCAGCACGGGAGAGCGTTGGCCGTAGAACTGGCTGAACATGCCAGGATCCCAGCCGGCGGTGATGGAGTCCCCGATGAACACCAATTGCCGGGTGGGCAGTTGCAGGCTCGGCAGCCGGGCATCCAGGGTCGCGACCTGGTCGCGCCAGAGCTGCAGGTCGATCGGCGCGGCGACGGCCTCGGCCGGCATCGGAGTGCGCCGCGGCAAGGCGGGACAGTCGCCCGCGGCCCAGGCCGGGCCTGCACCCGACAGCAGGGCCGCCGCCAACAGGCCGGTGCGCATCCGCCTCATCCGCGCGGCGGCGCGATCGTGTCGTGCGCGACGAAGGCCGTCAGCGGCCCGGCCGGATGCATCATCCACACGCTGTACAACCCTCCGGCTTCCAACTGGCCCAGCGGCAGCGGCGACGCCTTGCCGCCACCGCACGCCGCCGTCACCGTAGCCGCCACGGGGTTAATGGAGCGTGCCTGCACGCTGTCCGGCGGCAGATTGCCGAACACCGGCCGGCCCCCCTGCTCGGCAAGCGAGCCGGCCGCACAATCGCCGGTCGCGTTGTAGAAGGTGAGCCGGGCCTTGAGCTGGTTATACTCCGGCTTGTCGGTGACGATCGCGGCCGTCACGCCATCGCTCTTCGGGTGCAGGACGACGGTGATGAACGTGCCGGATTTCGGCTCGAACGTGGCGGTCGCGCTCTTGCCGCCTCCGGTCACCTGCATCGACACGGTCTTGCCGCCCGCGCTGCCCGCGACGAAGTAGGGCGAAATCCGGTCGGCGCCGTCCGCGCCCAGCTCCACCTTGCCGGCGAAATCCGTCTGGACGCTGGCAGCATCCGGCAGCGCGTTCGCCAGGCGGATATAGACGGTGCCCTCGGGCAGGCGCTGCGCGTACAGCGGTATCTGCGCGCGTGCGCCCACGGCAGAGGCCAGCAGGGCGAAGACGGCGAGCGAAAGACGTGGCAGGAAACGGGCTGGCATCACAGGCATGGATCCGCCGGTTGTCGATGGGTGAAGCTTACCGAGGCCCCCTTGCGCAGGCAAATGGCGCCAGTCAGCCCATTTCCCCGTGCGGCCGGTCCGCGCCCAGCATGTGGCCCACCGCGTGCAGGCCGGGCAGCCGGTCGCATACGATCTTCGCCACGGCAAGCAACGGGACCGAGAGCAGGGCGCCCGGGATGCCCCACATCCAATCCCAGAAGAACAGCGACACGATCACCAGCACCGGGTTCAGCGTCAGCCGCCGTGCCAGCAGCATCGGGGTGACGGTCTCCCCTTCCAGCACATGGATCATGAGGTAGATGCCTGCCGGCACGAAGGCGAATAGCGGGTTGTCGAAGGTGAACACCCCGACGACGAAGAACAGCACAACCCCCGTCATCGGCCCGATGATCGGGATGTAGTTGAGCAGGAAGGCGATGGTGCCGAACAGCAGCGGGTCCGGCATGCCGAGCAGCCAGACCTGCAAGCCGCTCAACGCACCCACCAGCAGGTTCATCACGGTGATGGTCGCCAGGTAGCCGGCCACGTTCTCCTCGATCTCCGAGGCGATCTCCACCGCGCGCTTCTTGTCCTCCAGGGTCGGCAGCACCTCGACCAGGCGGCGAAGCAGCGAATCACCGGCGGACAGGAAGAAGAACAGCAGCAGCAGGATGGTGAATCCATCCCCCAGCATCGTCCGCACGCCGCCGAGGATCGATCCGCCCAGGGAGGTGAGGCTGGACAGGCCGGACGCCCCCGACGACGGGCCTCCCTGTCCCGGCGTCACGCCCATCTTGTCGGTGAGCTTCTGATAACCCTGTTGCAGGTAGCCGATGGGCTCCTGGAGGAAACCGAGCTTCTGCTCCAGCTTCGGCAAGGCCTCGGGCGCCCGGCCGACCCAGTTGCTCGCCGGCACGGAGATCGCCGCCCCTACGCCGCTGACCAGGACGAACAGGCCCAGGATCAACACCAACGCCGCAAGCGGGCGTGGCAGGTGCAGCCGCTTGGTCAGCACGCGCATGAGCGGCGATAGCAGCAAGTACAGCACGATGGCCAGCGCGAACGGCATCAGGATCGCAGCGGCGAAATACAGGGTATACAGCACGGCCAATACGGCCAGCGTGCCAAGCGCCTTGCCGCCTGGGCGGGCAGGGGCCCGCATCTCCTCCCTGGCGGCCGCCGTGTGTTCCTCGTCGCCCCCGGTGCCGTGGTGCAGCATCGGCTCGGTCACGTCCATGTCCGTCGGATCCCTTGGCCAAGGCAGCAGGCGACACTTGCGATCGCCCCGGTGCCCGGTTCAGGCCGGCTTGGCAAGGGCTGCCTCGATCGCGCCGCCCAAAGCGGCCGGGCTGGTGGAGGGCGCAAACCTGTCGATGACCTGGCCATCGCGGCCGACGAGGAATTTGGTGAAGTTCCACTTGATCGCGCCGATGCCGAGCACTCCCGGCTTGGCCTGCTTCAGCCACTGGAACAGCCCGTCGGCCCGGCTGCCGTTCACGTCGGTCTTCGCCATGACGGGAAACGTGACGTCGTAGCTGCTGGTGCAGAACGACGCGATCTGTTCGGCCGTCCCCGGTTCCTGCCCGCCGAACTGGTTGCAGGGGAAGCCCAGCACGGTCAACCCGGCGTCACGGTGCTGCCGCCACAACGCCTCCAGCCCCTCGTATTGCGGAGTGAACCCGCATTTGGAGGCCGTGTTGACGATCAGCAGCACCCGCCCCCGGTATGCGTCAAGCGGCTGGTCCTGGCCGTCCGCGGTTCGGACGGTGAAATCGAAGAATGTGGTCACCTGCGTCCTCGCATCGCGTCATGGGCCAGTCTGGCAGCCGGCACGGGCTGGGTCATCCCTTCGGCAGGTGCAGGACAAACCGCGCCCCGAGCACGTGGCCCGCCTCATCCCGCCGGTTCTCCGCGGCGATCTGGCCCTTCAACGCCTCGACGATCTGCTTGCTGATCGACAACCCCAGGCCGGAATGCTGGCCGAACCGCTCGCCCTGCGGGCGCTCGGTATAGAAGCGGTTGAACACGTGCTCCAGCTTGGCCTCCGGCATGCCGGGACCCTCGTCGTCCACGCTCACCTCCACCATCGCGCCGGCTTCGCGCGCGCGCAGCACCACCCGGCCGTTGGCGGGGCTGAAACTGCTGGCATTGCCGATCAGGTTGCGCAGCACCTGCACCAGCCGGTCCTCCACCGCCTGCACCAGCATCGGGCCGCCCGGCGCGTCCACCTCCAGCCGCACGCCGCCCTCCGGCCGGGTCGCCTCGTCGATCTCGGCCAGCAGGCGTAGGATCGCGACCACGTCCACCGGGGCGGGCTCGGCACGGCTCAACTCGGCGTCCACCCGGCTGGCGTCGCTGATGTCGCTGATCAGTCGGTCCAGCCGGATCACATCCTCGGCGATGATGGCTAGCAGGCGGCGCTGCGCCACCGGGTCTTCCACCCGCCGCAACGTCTCGATGGCGCTGCGGATGCTGCTGAGCGGGTTCTTGATCTCATGCGCCACATCGGCGGCGAAGCGTTCGGTGGCGTCCATGCGGGACCACAGCGCCTCCGAACTGTCGCGCAGGGCATGCGCCAGCTCCCCGATTTCGTCGGTCCGGCGCAGCAGCGTCGGCGGCACGGCGCCGGCGCGGCCATGCCCCTCCCGCATGTCCCGCGCCGCCTGGCTGAGCCGCAGGATCGGCCGCGCGATGGTCAGCGACAAGTACCAGGACAGCATCACCGTCAGCACCAGCGCGATCACGAACAGGCCCAGGATGGACATGCGGATCGCCGCCAGGCTGTCATCCACCTCCCGCGCGTCCCGCGTCAGCTGCACGATGCCGACCGTGTGGCGGTTGCGCGTCACCGGCTCGGCCACCGTCACCAGCAGTCGGTTATCCGCGGTGCGCCGGATGTACGGCGGCGTCTCGCGCCCCTGGTCGGAGGAGTTGAGCTTCAGTTCCGCCTTCACGTCCGGCTGCCAGTCCGGGCCGGCGGCGGACGGGCCGGTCTGCACCGTCGCGATCTCCTGCCCATGCGGGACGAAGGACAGCAGCTTGTCGTAGACGGCCCCCACTGTGCCCTCGAACGGCCCGCGGTCGGCGGCGGGCGGCAGCGGCTGGGTGTTGATGGCGCCACCCACGCCTTCGCGCACCCGGCTGTCGGCGATGACCTGACCATCGGCGCTGTACAGCTTGGCCTGGCTGTTCGGGGTCGGGTCGGTCAGCCGGCGCAGCAAGGGCCGGGCAATGTCCGGCACCAGTTGCGGGTTGTCCGGGTCCGTCTCGCGCACGGCGCTCTCGCCCAGCGCCCCCGCGTAGATGCGGGCCTGCTCGCGCATGGCGGTGACCTCGTTCTCCAACAGGCCGTTCTGGTACTGGTCCAGGTACAGCAGGGCCGCCACCAGCAGCGCCAGCGGCAGCGCGTTGACCAGCAGGATGCGCCGCAGCAGCGGCGGCAGCCAGCGCCGCGGCACCGCGCGGCGGCGCACGACGATGACGGGCATCACGCCGATATCGGGCAATCAGGCCTCCTTGTAGCGGTAGCCTATCCCATACAGCGTCTCGATATGGTCGAAGCTGTCTTCCCCGGCGCGGAATTTCTTGCGGACGCGCTTGATGTGGCTGTCGATGGTGCGGTCATCGACGTAGATGTTCTCGCCATAGGCCGCGTCGATCAGCTGGTCGCGGGATTTGACCATGCCGGGCCGCGCCGCCAGCGCCTTGACCAGCAGGAACTCCGTCACCGTCAACTGGATGTCGTGGCCCTTCCACGTGCATTGGTGCTTGGTCTCGTCCAGCACCAGGTCGCCGCGGCTCATCACCCCGCCGGGCGCCGCACCCGAGCCCTCCGCCCGGCTGTTCTCGTTGCGGCGCAGCAGGGCGCGGATACGCTCGATCAGCAGGCGCTGCGAGAACGGCTTGGTGATGTAGTCGTCCGCCCCCAGCCGCAGGCCCATCAACTCGTCCACCTCCTCGTCCTTCGAGGTCAGGAAGATGACCGGCATGCTGGAACGCTGCCGCAGCCGCTGCAGCAGCTCCATCCCGTCCATCCGGGGCATCTTGATGTCCAGCACAGCCAGGTCGACCGGACGCTGGGTCAACCCCTGCAACGCGCTCTCCCCGTCCGTGAAGGTACGGACCTGGAAGCCCTCCGCCTCCAGCGTCATGCTGACGGAGGTGAGGATGTTGCGGTCGTCGTCGACCAGGGCGATCGTTTGCTTCATGGAAGGCGGGCCTTTGCGGATCGGAGGCAGGATCGTACCGGATTGTGGCGCAAAACGGACCGGACGGAGAACACACGATGGCAGACCGGGCGGCGATCCTGTGGCAGGCCAGAACGCTGCTGCGCGCGGCCCGCTCGGCCACCCTGGCCACGGTGGAGGACGGGCAGCCCTATGCGGCGCTGGTGACCCCGGCGCCCGCACCGGACCTGTCGCTGCTGATGCTGCTGTCCGGCCTGTCGGCGCATACCAGGCAGCTGGCGGGCAATGGGCGCTGCGCCCTGATGGTGACGGGTGAGGCGACGGGCGCCAATCCGCAGACCGCGCCGCGCCTCACCGTCACCGGCATCGCCACGCCCGAGCCGGATGCGGCGCTGAAGGCGCGCTGGGTCGCCCGGCATCCCTATGCGGCCTTCTATGCCGATCTCGGGGATTTCCGGCTGCTTCGGCTACGACCCTCCGGCGGCCAGTTCATCGGCGGGTTCGCCAGTGCCCACCGGCTTGCGGCCGCCGACCTCACCCCCGATCCGGACTGCGTGGCGGCCGTGCTCGCAGCCGAGCCTGCCATCCTGGCCCATGTCAACGCCAACCATGCCGACGCGCTCGCCCGCATCGCCGGCAGTCCCGGCTGGCGCCTGGCCGCAACCGACGTGGATGGCTGCGACCTGGTGCGGGAGGACGCCATCCTCCGGGTCCCCTGGTCCGCCCCGGTCGCGGATGCGGCCGGCATACGGGCCGAGCTGGTGCGCCTGGCTCGTGGGGGCCAGGGCGCGATCGTCTGAGCTTACTTGGCGTCGACCGTGGATCGCCCTCGCTTCAGCGGCGTGGTGGCGGGGATTGCGACCCGGCGGTCGCAGCGCCCTGGCTGGAGAAGCCCGGCGATGCGAAGCGGGGCGAGAATCCCTGGCGGCTCCCGTCGAACGCACCGCCGGGGCCGCCGCCAAGCGCAACCGGCGCTGGCGCGAAGCCGCGGTCGGCGCCGGGGAGCGACCCGTCCGCGCGCTGCCCCGAAGACGTCAACCCGCCTTCGGGACGCCGGCTGAAGGTCGCGATGCCGCGTCCGCGCAATCCGGTGCGGTATCCCTCCCCGCGGACGAAGTCGCAGTCGACAGCGACGATGGCTGGGGTCTGGGTCCGGACGGGTCGGGCGAGGGCTTGCCGATCATGCGCTGCCTGGCGGCGCGGGTAGGCGGCCATGTCGGGATCGCCGGCGTGGATGGCTGGACCGTGGCCTCGCTCACCCTGCCCAGACCGCTTTGACCCGGTGGCACAGCGCACGACGCATGGCGGTGTGGTGGCTGGTCGGCACCGGCCTTACCCTGGCAGCGGCCCAGGCGGAGCGGGTGCGCCGCCATGTGGACCAGCCTGCGCTGTGCCTCGGCTCCGCCGTCCTGCTGCGGGGGGATACTTGCACGGCACCGCGCCAAATACGGGCGCTACTGCTATGATGGCGGTATGGACGGCCTGCAGATCACCCCGCGCATCCGGCTGGCCGAGTCCGAGCTGGTGGAACGCTTCATCGCCGCCGCAGGCCCGGGCGGGCAGAACGTCAACAAGGTGGCCACCGCCGTGCAGCTCCGCTTCGATGCCCTGCGTTCACCGGCCCTGACGCCGTCCATCCGCGCCCGCCTCGCGCTGCTGGCCGGGCGGCGCATGACGGCGGACGGCATCCTGGTCATCGCCGCCAACCGCCACCGAACGCAGGAGCGCAACCGCGCCGATGCGCGGGAGCGCCTGGCCGAGCTGATCCGCACGGCGGCGGTGGCACCGGTCTACCGGGTGAAGACGCGCCCGACCTTGGCCAGCAAGCGGCGGCGGCTGGACGCGAAGACCGCCCGCAGCGGGGTCAAGCGCGATCGTGGCCGCCCGGAGGGCGACTAGACCATGACCGGCGCAAGATAAGTCGCCGGTCCTGGTCTAGCACATTGTTTTAGCGAGCATGTTTACCGCCAGGCGACTCGGCCCGAGGCGGTCATGCTCTAACGAATGCGGCGGAGCAGGAACAAGGCCTGCTCGCCGAACAGGTTCGCCATACTGGGCGCCCGGCGCCAGGGCGAGCGCCGCCCCGCCTCGTCCACCGCCAGCCAGCGCTCCACCGCATAGCCTTCCTGCGCGCACAGTTCGAAGAAGTCGCGCACGCTGCACGGGTGGATGTTGGGGGTCTCGTGCCAGGGACGGTCCCAGGTCTTGGTCATCGGCATGCGGCCGCCCACCAGCAACTGCCATCGCACCCGCCAGTGGCCGAAATTGGGGAACGACACCAGCGCGCGGGTGCCGATCCGCAGCATCTGGCGCAGCACCTCCCGCGGGCGCTCCACCGCCTGCAAGGTGCGGGACAGCACGACGTAGTCGAAGGCGGAATCGGGATAGTGTTCCAGATCCGAGTCGGCATCGCCGTGCATCACCGGCAGGCCGTGCGCCACGGCATGCGTCACGGCCGCCATGTCCAACTCGATGCCCCGCGCGTCGCAGCCGCGGGTGCGGAACAGGTGTTCGATCAGGCTGCCATCGCCGCTGCCGATATCCAGCACCCGGCTGCCGGGTGCGATCATCTCGCTCATCAGCCGCAGGTCCAGACGCATGTTCTTGGCGACGAATTGCACGGGTTCCTTCATGCCGCCCGAACCCCGTCGCTCAATCCCTGCTCACCCGATCAGAACGCGTTCCGGCTGCGGACCTCCCGCAGGACCGTGATCAGCATGATCTTGATATCGAACCGGACGGACCAGTTTTCAATGTAGAACAGGTCGCAGGCGACGCGCTGCTCGATCTGGTCCACCGTGGTCGTCTCGCCGCGCCATCCATTCACCTGCGCCCATCCGGTGATCCCCGGCTTCACCCGGTGCCGCACGGCGTATTGCTGCACCACCTCGGTGAACAGCCGGTCCGCCGCCTTCGTGTTCGGCGCGTGCGGGCGGGGGCCGACCAGCGACATCGTGCCGTTGATCACGTTGAACAGTTGCGGCAGCTCGTCGATCGACAGCTTGCGGATCAGCCGGCCCACGCGGGTGATGCGCGGGTCGCCCCGCGTGGTCTGCTTGTCCGCCAGCAAATCCGCCATGCCGTGATGCATGGAGCGGAACTTGTAACAAAGGAACAGGCGGTTGTTGAACCCCATGCGCGGCTGCCGGAACAGCACCGGCCCGCGGGAATCGAGCTTGATCAGCAGCGCAGTCAGCAGCAGCACGGGCGAGAGCACCATCAGCGCCAACGCGCCGACGCCATAATCCAGCAGCGCCTTTTCCAGCGCGCGCCAATCCTTCAGCGGCGCTTCCCGCACCGAGACGACGGCGTTGCGGCCGATGCCGTCGAACTGCGTGCGGGCGAACCGCAGCCCGGCCAGGTCCGTGGTCAGCACGATATCGGCCACGGTGCTGGCGAGCTGGTCCATGATGGACTTGATGCGCTCGACGGCGCTGAGCGGCAGGGCGACGACGATCACGTCGATCTTCTCCACCCGCGACCGCTGCACCAGCTCTGCGACGGTGCCCCGCACCTCGACGCCCAGTTGGCTCGGCGGCACGCGGGACATGCGGTCGTCGTAGATGCCCACGATCCGGTAGGCGTAGGGTTCGTCGCGCAGGCGCTCGATGAACTCGCGGCTGAAATCGCCCAGGCCGATGATGGCGATCTTGCGTGCCAGCCGGCCGTTCGCCGTCCAATGCCGCATCAGCCGCGCCAGCGGGATGCGGCTGAGACCCACCAGCACGGCGGCCGTCACCGCCCAGAGCAGCGGCCAACTGCGGACCGGCAGGCTGCCCTGGTACAGCACGAACAGGCAGGCGATGAGGCAGAACATCCCGATGAGCAGCGGCTTGATCAACAGGCGGAGCTGGGTGGCGACCGACAGCAGCGTCGCCTGCGCATAGGCGCCGTCGCGCGCCAGGCCCAGGCTGGCGGCCACTGTGCCCGCCAGCGCGGCAAGCTGGACCGGGCCTTCCGGGTAGCTCCCGTAGATCCAGGTGACCGACAGGACCGAGAGCAGGCTGGCAAGGGCCAGCAGCACCAGGTCCGCGACCCTGACCATGCCGGCGACCACCGCGAGCGATACGGTATCGGCTGGCGAACCCTCCTCGGCCGCGGGGCCTGGCAGAGTGTCGGACATGCCTGCCTTTCCGGGGTTTGGGGTTACGGCCGGGCGGGCGGCCAGCAGGATCTGGTCATGGTGGGATATCATCGTCCCGGCATCATGCCAAAATCCCATGAAGGCGGCGTGACGACAGGTCTTAACAGCTATGACCGGGACTATCGGAGACAAGCGGGTTTTTAGACAGGGCTCAGTGCTACGCCTGCCGCAACTCGATCAGGTTGCGGCGGACCGCGCGGCCGCGCTCGATCTTGTGGGCGATGTAATCGCCGTCACCCCAGCGTACGGCGCGTGCCATGGCCTGCGCATCCTCGGTGAAGCGGGCCAGCATTTCCAGCAGCGCCTCCCGGTTGTTGAGGAACACGTCGCGCCACATCACCGGGTCGGAGGCGGCGATGCGGGTGAAGTCGCGGAAGCCGGCGGCGGCGAAGCGCATCACCTGCTGGCGGCTCTCGTCGGCCAGGTCGTCCGCGGTGCCGCAGATAGTGAAGGCGATCAAATGCGGCAAGTGGCTGACGATCGCCACCACGCGGTCGTGGTGGCCTGCCTCCATGGTCTCGATCTCGGCCCCCATGCCGCGCCACAGCGCCGCCACCTTCGACACCGCGTCCGCGTCGGTGCCCGCCGGCGGGGTGACCAGGCACCATCGTCCGTCGAACAAGGTCGCGAAGCCGGCATCGGGGCCGGAGAACTCCGTCCCGGCCATCGGGTGGGCGGGGACGAGGTGCACGCCGGGCGGCAGGCTGTCCTTGAGGTCGCGGATCACGGATTGCTTGGTGGACCCGGTGTCGGTCACGACGGCGCCCGGCAGCAGATGCGGCGCGATCGCGGCGGCAAGCCCGGCGAAGGCGCCGACCGGGGCGGCCAGCATCACGCAATCCGCCCCGGCGACGGCACGGGCCAGGTCGGGCTCGACCACGCCCGCGATGCCGAGTTCGGCCACCCGCCGCATGACCGCCGGGCTGCTGTCCGTGGCGACCGTCTCGCCGGCCAGCCCAGGATGGGCGCGGCAGGCGCGGAGCACCGAACTGCCGATCAACCCGATCCCGATGACGGCGAGGCGGCGGAAGACCGGGTCAGGCATGGACCATCCGGTCCGCCAATGCCTCCGCCACCAGGTCGCATTCCTCCGCGGTTCCCACGGTGATGCGCAGGCAGTGCGGCAGGTCGTAGGCCCGCATCGCGCGCACGATGATGCCGCGGCGGCGCAACGTCGCGTCGGCGGCAGCGGCAGCGGCCGGGGTGCCGAAATCGGCCAGCACGAAATTGCCCTCGCTGGGCCACACCTTGATGCCCAGCGACTCCAGTGCAGCCGTCAGCCCCGCCCGCTGCGTCGCGTTATGGGCGCGGCCCGCCTCCACCCAATGCGGCTCGGCCAGGGCGGCGACCCCGGCCTCCTGCGCCATCAGCGACACGTTGAACGGCCCGCGGGCGCGGTTCAGCACGTCGATGATGCCGGGCGCCCCGTAGCACCAGCCGAGCCGCAGGCCGCCCATACCGAAGATCTTGCTGAAGGTGCGGGTCATGACGACGTTGTCGTGGGCGTCCACCAACTTCGTGCCCGCGTCGAAATCCGGCCTGTCGACGTATTCGCTGTAGGCCGCGTCGATCAGCAGCAGCACGTCCGGCGGCAGGCATGCGGCCAGGCGCTCCATCTCGGATTGCGGCAGGATGCTGCCGGTCGGGTTGTTCGGGTTGGCGATCATGACCATCCGCGTCGCCGGTGATACCGCCGCCAGCAAGGCATCCACGTCGGCGGTCATGTTGCGCTCCGGCACCTTGACCACCTTGGCGCCCACCGCGGTGCCGCCGATTTCGTACATGACGAAGCCGTACTGGCTCATGATGACCTCGGTGCCGGGCCCGGCATAGGCATGGATCAGCAGCGCCAGCAATTCGTCCGACCCGGCGCCGCACACGATCCGCTTCGGGTCCAGGCCGAACCGGGACCCGATCGCCTGGCGCAAGGCGTGGCAATCCCCGTCCGGGTAGCGGTGCATCTCGGCGGCGGCGCGGCTGGCGGCGACCGTCGCGGCGGGGGGCGGCCCGAACGCACCCTCGTTGGCCGACAGCTTGATGATGCGGTTGACGCCCTCGAGTTCGGCCTCCCCGCCGACATAGGGCGCGATCTTGAGGATGCCGGGATTTGGGCGCAGGGCGGTCATGACAGGGCGGCTCCTTCGATGGGAACGGCATAGGCGCCCAGCACGATCGGCGGACGCATGGTGAAGGCGAGCGCGGCCAGGCGGGGGTCCGCCTCGGTGACGAAGCCGGCGATGTCGACCAGCGCCCGGGCCGAGCCGGCGCCGGGGTCCCGCCGGAGCACGATGGTGCCGGCGTCGAACCCGGCGGTGGCCAGGCCCTGCGCCAGGCGGGCGCGGCTTTGCTCCAGCGCCACCTCCAGGCCCAGCAGGGACCGGTCGGCGCCGCTCGGGTCGGGTGGCACCGTGGACACGACGAAGGCCTGCACCTTCGGCGCCCCGTCCGGCCGTGCCGCCCAGAACGGCAGCGCGGCCGTGACGTAGATGCGCGGATCGTCCTTGTGCAGCAATGCCGTCCACCAGGCCGCGGCGGCCGTCTCCCACTCCGTCGGCATCGGCAGCACGGCGACGGTGGCGGACCCGGCGCTGATCTCGCCGATGGCCTGGGCCGGGGTGCGGTAGGTGCGCAGGGGCACCAAGGCGCCGAAATGCTCGCGCGCCGCGGCAGTGTAGCCGGCAAGCGGGTCCGGGTCGCAGATCGCCAGGGAGAAGGAGCCTTGCAGCGCCGTCATGCCGCCCATCAGCTCGCGCCAGATCCGCACCAGGCCTGCCACGGGGAAGCGGCCGGTGTGCCGCGTGATCAGGCGCCGGATGATCGCCGCCTCGCGGCCCGGCCGAAGCGCCACGCGGCCCTTCACGCCCGACCGGCCGATCTGTTCCACCACCTGGGCACGGCGTGCCAGCACATCGTGCAATGCGTCGTCCAGCCGATCCAGCTCACCCCGAAGGGCCGCGAGGTCGGGCGAAGCCCCGGCGGGTGGCAGAGTGTTCGACATGGGCAAGGGAATAACCTGCGCCATTCCCATCGGCAAACGCGCCGGCACGCCAGTTGCCCCGCCGCAGCCGCATCGCCATACAGGCAAGGTGGATCACCCTGCCCCTCCGCTGGACATCGCCCATCGGCAGCAGCATTTTCCGGAGCCGTTTGCCCTGGATTGCGGCCAGATCCTGCCTGGGGTCGAGGTCGCCTACTGCACCTACGGCACGTTGAACGCCGCCCGCAGCAATGCCGTGCTGGTCTGTCATGCGCTCACCGGAGATCAATACGCCGCCGAGCGGCATCCGCTGACCGGCCGCGCCGGATGGTGGGACGCGGTGGTGGGGGCCGGGCGGCCGCTGGACACGAACCGCTTCTTCGTCGTCTGCGTCAACGTGCTCGGCTCCTGCATCGGCAGCACCGGGCCGCGCGCCCTCAACCCGTCCACCGGGGAACCGTGGGGCACCGGGTTCCCGCCCATCACGATCCGCGACATGGTGCGGGCGCAACGCCAGCTGGTGGCCCATCTCGGCATCAGCCGGCTGTTCGCCGTCGTCGGCGGGTCGATGGGCGGCATGCAGGCGCTGGAGTGGGCAGCGACCTTCCCGGAGCTGGTCTTCGCCTGCGTGCCGATCGCCACGGCGCCGTTCCACTCGGCCCAGAACATCGCCTTCCACGAGGTGGGGCGCCAGGCGATCTTCGCCGACCCGGACTACCACGGCGGGCGCTACTGGGAGACGGGGCGCGTGCCGGCACGCGGCCTGGCGGTGGCCCGGATGGCGGCGCACATCACCTACCTGTCGGAACAGGCGCTGACCCGCAAGTTCGGCCGCCGCCTGCAGGCCGGTCCGGACAAGGCGAAGGAAGCGCTGAGCCTGTTCGGCGACATGTTCGAGGTCGAGAGCTACCTGCGCCACCAGGGCAGCACCTTCGTGCAGCGCTTCGACGCGAACTCCTACCTCACTATCACCCGGGCCATGGACTACTTCGACCTGGCCGCCGAGCATGACGGGGACCTGTCCGCCGCGTTCCGGGGTACCCGCACCCGGTTCTGCGTGGTGTCCTTCACCTCCGACTGGCTGTTTCCGACGGCGCAGTCCCGCACCATCGCCCGGGCGCTGAACCGTGCGGCGGCGAACGTCAGCTTCGTGGAGATCGCGACGGACAAGGGCCACGATGCCTTCCTGCTGGACGAGCCGGATTTCCACCGCACGCTGGGCGGCTTCCTGCAGGGCTGCGCGGAACATGCCGGGCTAGGCTGATCGGCCGGCCGGTATCCTGGATGAGGTGACGTGCGTCGATCTAGCCATTTAGGCGACCTGGAGAGGGCCGTGATCCCACTCAAGTCATCGCTGCATCTGCATGATCTGGTCCATCGGCAGCATGTTGGTGTTGAGATGGCTCACGATCCAGAGCGATCCCACAATGACCAGGAAGACGATCAGCACGCCGAACGCCAGCGCCATGATGTTGTTGACGTTGTCCGGCCCGGTCGTGATGTGGAGGAAGAAGACGAGGTGAACCCCCATCTGCGCGATCGCCAGCACGGCGACCGCTACGGGGATGCTGGGAAGCCATACCAGGTTCGTGCCCGCGATGAAGAAGGACACGACGGTTAGCATCGTCGCCAGCCCAAGGCCGATCAGGTAGCCGCGTATGCCATGGGCGACGCCCTGGCCGTCAAGGCGTTCGTCACCCGGCGCCGTGTCCGAGCCGTGGGCATCCCTGTTTTGGTCGGCGTGGCTCACTGTCCGGCTCCTAGCAGGTAGACGACGGAGAAAAGCCCGACCCAGACGATGTCCAGTGCGTGCCAGAAGAGGCTGAAACAAAGGATGCGCCGAAGGATCTCCGGCCGGTAGCCGCGGGCAAATACCTGCGCCACCATCGTCAGCAGCCAAAGCAGGCCGATCGTGACGTGAAGGCCGTGGCACCCCACGAGGCTGAAGAAGCCCGAGAGGAAGGCGCTGCGCGACGGGCCGGCGCCGCGCGCGATCAGTCCGGTGAACTCACGGATCTCCAGGCCCAGGAAAGCGGCTCCCAACACGAAGGTCAGCGCCATCCCGACATAGAACCAGGATTTCCGGCGGGCCCAGGCGCCGATGCTGGCGATCCCGCAGGTAAAGCTGGAGAGGAGCAGGCAGGCGGTCTCGATGGCGACCCCGCGCAGGTCGAACAGCTCGTGCCCGTCAGGCCCGTTGGCAGTCTGGCCAACCAGCACGGCGTAGCTGGCGAAGAACGCCGAGAACATGATGATGTCGCTGAGCAGGAAGATCCAGAAGCCATATCCGACGATGATCCGCTTCGACGCGGCTCCCCGCTCGGCGTGCTCGGACGTGTGCTGCCGCGACACCGAGCCGCCGTGCCCGACCCGGTTCGGGTCCGCGGCGCTCGTACCTGCCTGGGAGGCGCTCATGCTGTCTGGCCTGCCTCGGCGAGCATGCGGGCGCGGGCGTGCCGGTTTGCGCGATCGATGCGGGCGACTTCCTCGACGGGGATAATGTACTCCTCCTCGGAGCGCCATGCGAACACGACGAAAGTCACATAGGCGCCGACCGCCGCGACCGCGACCGCCCACCAGATGTGCCAGATCAGCGAGAACCCCATGATGGTGGCGAAGAAGGCGCAGATGAATCCGGTCGGGCTGTTCTTCGGCATCTCAATCTCTCGATATTCAGGCTCCTCGCTCAAGTTGGCCTGGGTCCGCGCGTGCTGCTTGATGCCCCAGTAGGCTTCCTCGCCCTCCACGTTCGGCAGCACGGCGAAATTGAACGCCGGCGGCGGAGACGGTGTCGCCCATTCCAGAGACCGGCCGTCCCACGGATCGCCCGTCTCGTCCCGCAACATGTCGCGCTGGCGGATGCTGACGACGAGCTGGACCACTTGCAGGATGATGCCGGCCAGGATGGTGGCGGCGCCGCCTGCCGCTATGAGCAGCCACGGGTGCCAGGCCGGCACGTCGTAATGCTGCATGCGCCGAGTCATCCCCTCCAGCCCCAGCACGTAGAGCGGCATGAACGCCAGGTAGAACCCCACGAACCAGCACCAGAACGCCGCCTTGCCCAAGCCCTCGTGCAGGCGGAAGCCGAATGCCTTGGGAAACCAGTAGGCATATCCGGCGAAGCCGCCGAACAGCACGCCGCCGATGATGACGTTGTGGAAATGGGCGACCAGGAAGAGGCTGTTGTGCAGGACGAAATCGGCCGGCGGCACTGCCAGCAGCACGCCCGTCATGCCGCCCAGAACGAATGTCACGATGAACCCGATCGACCAGAGCATCGGGGTCGCATAGGTGATGCGGCCGCCATACATCGTGAAGATCCAGTTGAACACCTTCACCCCGGTGGGAACGGCGATGATCATCGTGGTGACGCCGAAGATCGCGTTCACGTCCGCCCCGGCGCCCATGGTGAAGAAATGATGCAGCCATACCATGAAGGCGAGGATGCAGATCGCCATCGTGGCCATGACCATCGACCGGTAGCCGAACAGCGGCTTGCTGGAAAAGGTGGAAATCACCTCGGAAAATATGCCGAAAGCAGGCAGGATCAGGATGTAGACCTCCGGATGTCCCCACGCCCAGATGAGGTTCATGAACATCATCACGTTGCCGCCGGCTTCGTTGGTGAAGAAATGGAAGCCGAGATAGCGGTCCAGCAGCAGCATGGCCAAGGTCGCGGTCAGGATCGGAAAGGCGGCAACGATCAGCAGGTTCGACGCCAGCGTGGTCCAGCAGAACATCGGCATCCGCATGTAGGTCATGCCGGGTGCATGGATCTTCAGCACGGTGGTCACGAGGTTGACCCCCGAAAGCAGCGTGCCCACGCCGGAAATCTGCAGCGCCCATAGATAGTAGTCGACGCCGACGCCCGGCGAGTAGGCGATCTCGGACAAGGGCGGATATGGCAGCCAGCCCGTGCGCGCGAATTCACCCACCACGAGCGAGATGTTGACCAGCAGTGCGCCGGTAGCGGTCAGCCAGAAGCTGACCGAATTGAGCGTCGGGAACGCCACGTCCCGCGCACCCAGTTGCAACGGCAAGACGAAGTTCATCAGCCCGATCACGAACGGCATTGCCACGAAGAAAATCATCAGCGTGCCGTGCGCGGAGAAGATCTGGTCGTAATGCTCGGGCGGCAGATAGCCCGGGGCCTGGAACGCCAGCGCCTGCTGCGACCGCATCAGAATGGCGTCGGAGAAGCCGCGCAGCAGCATTACCAAGGCCAGGAAGACGTACATCACCCCGATCCGCTTGTGATCGACGCTGGTGATCCACTCCTTCCAGAGATACGGAACCCAGCCCTTGACGGTGATCAATAGAAGGACCGCAACGATCCCGAGTGCGACGACGCCCGAGGCGGCCATCGGTATCGGCTGGTCGAGCGGTACGGCGGCCCAGCTAAGCTTGCCCAACATGCTAACGCTCCGTCCGGGGAGAAACGTCCACGCCGCCCTTGCCGCTCTGCGGCCCGGGTCCCGGCGGGAGTTGTTGACTGACGATTTTCTGGAACAGGCCCTGGTCCACGTCGCGGAACGAGAACGGCTGAACGTTGACGCTCTGCTTGGCCAATTGGGTGTAGCTGGCCGTGTCCAACGCGCCGCCTGCCTTCCTGGTATCCGCAACCCATGCCTGGAACTGCCCTGCCGGCACTGCACGCATCTCGAAATGCATGTCCGAGAAGCCATCGCCACTGTAATGCGACGACAGGCCGTGGAAGCTGCCCGGCTGATCCGCCTGCAGGTTCAACTGGCTTGTCATGCCGTTCATCGTGTAGATCATGCTGCCGAGTTGCGGGATGAAGAAGGCGTTCATCACGCTTGCGGAGGTGAGTGCGAAATGCACGGGCACGCCGGCCGGAACGACCAGCTGGTTCACACTGGCAATGTGCTGGTCCGGATAGATGAACAGCCATTTCCAATCCAGCGAGACGCCCTGGATTTCGACCGCCGGCGTGGACGACGCCAGCCTCTTGCCCGGGTCCAGCTCGTGCGACCCGATCCAGGCGACGCCGCCCAACAGGATGATGACCATGAGCGGAATGGCCCAGATGACCAGTTCAAGCTGGCCGGAATAAGCCCAGTCCGGCAGGTAGCGGGCTTTGGTGTTCGATTTGCGGAACCACCAGGCCACGCCCAGCGCGGTAAGGATGGTCGGCACCACGATCGCCAGCATGATGACCAGCGAATCGGTCAGGATGGTCTTCTCGGCGATCCCAATCGGGCCCTGGGGATCGAGCACGGCTGGCTGGCACGCCGCCAACGCGAACGGGGAAAGCCGCGCGGCCCAGCGCCCGACGTGCAGCCTCATATGCCGGTGCAGACGTAAACACACGTATCGGCATAATTTCGCGCGTCGGTCATGGCGCTTCCTTGATCAAGCCAGCGATGAAGTGAGGGTCGGGAGAACGAATGCAAGACCGCTGGACACCGGGCGGAAATCGCCAGGCACGGACCGCCGGGGCCGCCTCATCGACCACTTCTGGATGCGTCACCGACCGGGGCAGGCCAACGCGTCGAAGCCGCACGGAAATATGACCGGCCGGGCAATTTGCGCTCTAACAAATGTGCGGAACCCCGGGTAAATCAGCCGCTACGAGCCAGACAACGACGGGACCGCAATCGCGAGCCGTCTAGGGGAGACTATCTGCAGTGACACATGAATCCGGGCAAATTGAAACAGGAAGCTCCGCCGGACCGAGCCGTCGCAAGATCATGAGTGCGGCTGGGATTGGGGCTGCGGCAACGGCGTTCCTTGGCATGATGGGTCCGGTTGGCGAGGTGCTGATCGGCAAGAAGGCGCACGCACAGTCTGCGATCACGGACAGCGACATCCTCAACTTCGCGCTGAACCTGGAATACCTGGAGGGTGAGTATTACACCCGCGGCGTCACGGGGGTCGGGCTGCCGAACAGCCTCGTCACCGGCACGGGCACGCTGGGCGGGGTGAATGGCGGCACGCTGGTGCCGTTCCAGAACCCGGTGTTCTTCGAAGTCGGCGCCAAGATCGCGGTGGACGAGCAGGCGCACATCACCTTCCTCCGCAGCCAGCTCGGCTCGGCCGCGGTGGCGCGGCCGCTGATCGACCTGGCCGGCGCATTCCAGGCGGCCGCCCTGGCTGCCGGCGCCATCCCGGCTGGCACGGTCTTCAACCCGTTCGCCGACGAGGTCAGCTTCTTCCTGGGCGCCTTCACCCTGACCGAGGTCGGGGTGACTGCCTATGCCGGGGCTGCCGCCTTGATCAGCAGCCCGGCCGTGCTCAGCGCCGCGGCCAGCATCCTCGCGATCGAGGCATACCATGCCGGCGCCATTCGTGGGTTGCTGACGCAGTCCGCCGCGGGCGTGGGCCTCGCTGCGGACGTCAACACCGGCAGCCTGGCGCCGTTCCAGTCGCAGGCGATCGCAAACCTGCAAAGCGTGGCGAGCGGTGCCTTGACCGCCACCGGCATCACCAATCCGCAGAACGGCTTCGCGCAGATCTCGGCGCGCGACAGCAACGCCCTGGCGTTCCGGCGCACGACGGCACAGGTCATCAACGTGGTCGAGAACGGCAACGGCGCCAATCACCAGGGCGGGTTCTTCCCGAACGGGCTCAACGGCCGGATCGCCTGATCAAGCCGCTTTCTTTCAATTCGGCGCGCCGCTGCAGCCTTGCAGCCGCGCGGGAGGGTTTTGACGTGGAACAGATTGAAGCGACGGATCACATCGCGGTCGAGGCGACCGCACAGCAGACTGGCGGGGTGCAGTCGCGACGTGGGTTGAGCAAGGTCGCCGTGGCGTTCCTCGCCGGCATGGGCCCGGTCGGCGCCGCCATCGTCAGCGGCCCGGCGAAGGCACAGACGGTCACGGACATCGACATCCTGAATTTCGCCCTCAACCTCGAATACGTCGAGGCGGAGTTCTACCTGCGCGCCGTCACCGGGTCCGGGCTGTCCAACGCCGACATCACCGGCACCGGATCGCTGGGCGGCGTCAACGGCGGCTCGCCGGTTCCGTTCACCACGGCGCTGTATGCGCAGTATGCCGCCAACATCGCGGTGGACGAGCAGGCGCATGTCCGCTTCCTGCGCTCGGCGCTGGGATCGGCCGCCGTGGCGCGGCCGCTGATCGACCTGGCAGGTGGGTTCCAGGGGGCGGCGGTGGCCGCGGGCATCACGACGCCCGCCGCGCAGTTCAACCCGTTCGCGGACCAGATCAGCTTCTTCCAGGGCGCGTTCATCTTCGAGGATGTCGGCGTGACGGCCTATGCGGGCGCGGCGGCATTGATCCAGAACAAGACCTACCTGGCAGCTGCCGCCTCGATCCTCGCCATCGAAGGCTACCATGGCGGGCTGATCCGCACCGTGCTGGGGCAGGCCGGGGGCGCCGTTCCGTTCAACACGCAGGCGATCGCCAACCTGCGCAGCGTCGCATCCAAGACGGTCGACGACGTGGGCGTGCTGATCCCCAGCAACGGCTCGTTGAACATCGCGCCGACCGACGGCAACGGATTGGCCTATCGGCGCACCACCGCCCAGGTCGTCAACATCGTCACCAATGGCGGGCAGGGCAAAGGCGGCTTCCTGCCAAACGGCTTCAACGGCAACATCACCAGCGGCGTCGTCAGCTAGGCGCGGCTGCCTCAGTTCGTCTGCAGAGGCCCTCCCCGTTCGGGGAGGGTCAACGCATGGCGACGGTCCAAGCAGTCCGGCGCGACCGGAAATGCTGCCATGTACGTCCGACAAGGAGGCCTCATGACCCAACCATCGACGCGGACCACCGGCAACGACCCCCTCGAAGGCATCGATCCCGGCGGCACGCGGCCCACCAAGCCCGGCAATCCCGACAAATCCGGCGCAGCCAAGCCCAAAGACGTCGGTGCCGAGCAGACGATCGTCAGCGGCGACCAGAACAACCCGGCCGACGAACGGGCTCGCTGACTGAATCGGGATCTGCGATGCCGATCGAACGCAAATCACACGCCACGGGGGGTCAGTAGACCGCCGTCTCCACCAGCGGCGCGTTGCGTGCGATCCGCTCGAAGGCGAGCGGTTGAAGATCCAACGCCCGGAAGCCGCCATGAACGATCAATTCGGCGACGGCCCTCCCAGTGGCTGGCGCATGCATTACGCCGTGACCTGAAAACCCGGTGGCATAGATCAGGTTGTGCCGCGCCGTATCGGGACCGACCACCCCGTTATGGTCCAGCAGGTTCATCTCGTAATGCCCGGCCCAGGCACTCGTGACTCGAAGCTGCTCCATCGCCGGCACCCGGTGCGCCAGGGCCGGCCATATCAAGCTCTCGAACAGCCCATGGTCCGGTTCGAAATCGTCGCCCGGGTGGCCGTCCTGCTCCGCCGGGGACTGGATGCCGCAGATGAAGCCGCGGCTTTCCGGCCGCATCCACACGCCCGACGTGTCGAACAGCATCGGCATGGCCGTGCCGTCCAGCGGCGCCTGGATGACGAACACAGTGCGCTTGCGCGGCTCCACCGGCAGGTTGGCGCCCCAGCACCGAGCCAGCGCGCCGGATCGCGGGCCGGCCGCGTTGACCATCGTGCCGCAGCCGATCCGGGCGCCGTCCGCCGTCCGCACTGCCGACACATGGGATGCATCGGCGTCGATCCCCATGACCTCGGCCTGCCGGAACACCACGCCAGCCGTTTGCGCCGCCCGGCGCACCGCTGCCAACATCAGGTGGGCGTCGAACCAGCCCTCCCCGGCCAGGCCCAGCGTGCCCCCTGCCAGGTCTGAGCTGTTCAGCCAGGCGAACCGCGACGCCAGCGCGTCCGGGTCCAGCCACGTGACCTTGGCGCCCTCCGCCACCACCCCGGCATGGGCCTGGCGCAGCCCGGCCTCCGCCGCCGGATCGGCCAGGATAAGGTAGCCGTTCTCCACCAGGGCGACGTCGGCCTCCGGGCCGAAACGGTCCGGCAGGCTGCGCATGAAGGCGAAACCGAATTGCGACATGCGGGCATTCAGCGCCGTGCTGAATTGCTGCCGGATGCCCGCGGCGGACAGCGTGGTGGACGCCGTGCGGAAGCTCATGTCGCGCTCCAGCACCAGTACCGAGCCGTCGAAGCCCAGCTCCTTCAGGAAGAAGGCCGTGCATGTCCCGATGATGCCGCCACCCACGATCACCACGTCGGCGGAAGCGGGCAGGGCGTCGTTGGCTTGCATGCGGGGCATCCCTTCCGGTGTCGGCGGCGTGACCGCGCGCGGCATTATCGCCTACGCTGCACATACCGCATACGCAGGAAGACCCACATGCCATTCCGCTTCCGGACGCTGGCCGCCGCCATCCTTCTCGCTGCCTTGTGCCACCCGGCCATGGCGCAGACAAAGATCGTGTTCGGGACGGATTGGCTGGCGGAGGCGGAGCATGGCGGGTTCTACCAGGCCTTGGCCAAGGGCTACTACAAGGCGCACGGCCTTGACGTGACGATCCGAATGGGCGGGCCGCAGACCAACCCGCCGCAGCAGGTGGCCGCCGGGCTGGTGGACTTCCAGCTTTCCTCCGGCAGCTTCGCCGCGATGGCGATGGCGCAGCAGGACATTCCGGTGCTCGCGGTGGCGGCGTTCTTCCAGAAGGATCCGGAGGTGCTGATCTCGCATCCCGGCACCGGGGCCGACACCATCGCCGCGATGAAGGGCCGGCCGATCATGATCTCGGCCGCCAACCGGACCGGGTGCTGGCTGTTCCTGAAGGCCAAGTACGGCTTCACCGACGACCAGATCCGCCCCTACAATTTCTCCGTGGCGCCGTTCCTGGCGGACAAGACGGCCATCGAGATCGGCTTCGTCTCCTCCGAACCCTATCAGATCCAGAAGGCCAGCGGGATCACGCCGGTGGTAAACCTGCTCGCGGATGCCGGCTATGACAGCTATTCCACCGTGATCCTGGCGCAGAGCCGCACGGTCCGGCAGCGGCCGGAGGTGGTGCGCGCCTTCATCGAGGCCTCGATCGAGGGCTGGCGCAGCTACCTGGCGGACCCGGCGCCGGGCGACGCGCTCATCCGCAAGGACAATCCGGACATCACGCAGGACGTGCTGGACAATTCGGTCAAGGTGATGCGCGAGTACGGCATCGTGGAGTCGGGCGACAGCCTCACGCTCGGCATCGGCGCGATGACCGACGTGCGCTGGAAGGGCTTCTTCGACACGATGGTGCAGGCCGGCCTGTACAAGCCGGAGCTGGACTACCGCAAGGCCTACACCCTGCAATTCGTGGACGCGCAATATGGCATGGCGGCCAGGCCCTGAGCCTGGCGACGGAGCCGCTGCTGCGCCTGCGCGGCGTGCGCAAGGCGTTCGCCAACGGCGCCGTGGCGCTGGACGGCATGGACCTGGATGTCCGGCAAGGCGAGTTCGTCAGCCTGCTGGGCCCGTCCGGCTGCGGCAAGTCCACCGCCTTGCGGCTGATCGCCGGGCTGACCCGACCCAGCGCGGGAACGGTGCAGCGGGGCGCAGCGCGGCTCGGCTTCGTGTTCCAGGAGCCGACGCTGATGCCCTGGCGCACGGTGTGGGGCAATGTCCGCCTGCCGCTGCAACTGGGCGGCCTGTCACGGCGCGAGACGGAGTCGCGCGTCGCCGATGCCCTGGCCGGGGTGGGCTTGGCCGGGTTCGAGCGCGCCTACCCGCGGCAGCTTTCCGGCGGCATGAAGATGCGGGTGTCCATCGCCCGCGCCATCGCAACCCGGCCCGACCTGCTGCTGATGGACGAGCCGTTCGCCGCGCTGGACGAGATAACGCGCGGCCAGCTGAACGACGACCTGCTGCGGCTGTGGCAGGCCCAGGGGCTCACCGTCGTGTTCGTCACCCATAGCGTGTACGAATCGGTCTACCTGTCCAGCCGCATCGTGGTCATGGCGCCGCGGCCGGGCCGGGTCGTGGCCGACCTCCCCGTGCAGCCACCGCTTGCCCGTGACGAGGACTACCGCATGTCGGCCGGATACATCATCGATTGCCGCACCGTCTCCGCCGCCTTGCGGGCGGCCATGCATGCGTGACCGCGGCCGCAACCTGCTGCCGCTCGTGGTAGGCCTCGTCGTGCTGGCCGCTTGGGAGGCGCTGGTCCGCATCGACGACATTCCGCCCTACATCCTGCCCGGCCCGCTCGCCATCGCCGGCAAGCTGGTGCAGGACTGGGGCACGCTATCCGGCTCCCTGCTGGTGACGCTGGAGGTCACGGGCATGGCCCTGGTGGCGGCGGTCCTGGGCGGCGGCGGCCTCGCCATCCTGTTCGCGCAATCCCGCTGGGTGGAGGCGAGCCTGTTCCCCTACGCCGTGATCCTGCAGGTCACGCCGATCGTCGCCATCGCGCCGCTGATCCTGATCTACGTGCGCGACACGCAAGTGGCCCTGCTGATCTGCGCCTGGCTGGTGGCGTTCTTCCCCATCCTGTCCAACACCACGCTCGGGCTGAATTCGGTCGACCACACCATGATGGACCTGATGCAGCTCTACGGCGCCCGGCGCGGCCAGGTGCTGTGGCATCTTCGCCTGCCAGCCGCCATGCCGTATTTCCTGGGCGGACTGCGCATCGCCGGCGGCCTGAGCCTGATCGGCGCCGTGGTGGCGGAGTTCACCGCCGGCACCGCCACGGCCGGCACCGGGCTGGCCTACCGCATCCTGGAAAGCGGCTACCGCCTCGACATCCCCCGCATGTACGCAGCCCTCGTCCTGCTCTCGCTCAGCGGGATCATGATCTACGCGCTCACCAGCCTGCTGTCCTGGACCGTGCTGCGCCGCTGGCACGAAAGCGCCGTACGGCGGGAACCGTAACGTATTCACCCGGCGGCGATTTGAGTCCATAGTGCACTCCCAAGCCGGGCGCTTCCTGGCTGCCTCTTTGTCGCATGGAGACGGTAACTGGCCTTCAACTCGTCGATCGCGCTGGACGACCCGACAGCATCCACCGACCCGCAGGACGCCATCGTGGTGGCAGCCCTGACCGATGCGCTGTCCAACTGGTCGACCTACATCAGCGGCACCGGCACGCTGGTCGTCAAGTTGGACGTGGCACCGCTCGGCGCGCCCACCACGGCCGGGTTGTTCACCCTCGGCGAAGGCGGCCCGACGGCCTCCACCTATGTCGGCCAATCCGGCGGACGCACGGTCTTCCAGAGCTCCGCCGCGACCGAACTGCAGACCGGAACGCACGCCGCGTCCAGCGATATCACAATCACGCTCAATTCCCAGTTGCTCCCGACGATCTCGAGCGAAGCCTCCTACGACCTCGTCACCGTCTTCGAACACGAGTTGATGCACGGCTTCGGCATGACCGGCTTCCGCACGTCCGGCGGCGCGCTCGGCACGTCGGAGTCCACGTTCGACTCGCTCTCCGTGCTCGGCGCCACGGGTAGCGACAGCTTCGTCGGAGGGGCGGCGGAGTCCGTCTATGGCGGCCCGGTGCCGCTGACGACGCAGCTTGCGGGGTCCGACTACTACCATCTGGGGGCCACCGGCACGGCCGCCGACCCGGCCATCCTATACAACGACATCATGGACCCGGTGAGCGGCCCGGGACGGACGATCTCCGCCTTGGACGTCGCGATCCTCGACGATCTGGGCATACCGCTCACCCAGGCCGGCTATGAGCTCTTCGATCCCGCCCCGAGCCTGACGGCACAGTCCCTCTCGGCCGCCGGCACGCCCGTCACCGACCCGCAGATTTCCGGCACGACCTTGCCGGGAGACCAGGTGACGCTGAGCGAGAACGGCGTCGTGCTTGGCACGACGATCGCCAACGCGGCGGGGGCATGGGCGATCGACCCGACCTCCCTGGCGGATGGCACGCATGTGCTGCTCGCCAGCGTTCCCTACGGCTCGCAAACGGTCACCTACGGCGTCGGCATCGTGCTGGATGCGACCACGCCGGTTGCCACCCTCTACCCGCAGGTCCTGGGCCGCGCGGCCGACCCGGCCGGGCTGGCGACGTTCCGGCAGCAATTGGTCGACGGCCAGAGCGTGGCGACGGTCCGCGCCACGCTGGCGCAGAGCGTCGAGTCGGAGATGGATGGCGGCCGCATCTACGCCGCAGTGCTCGGACGCTGGATCGACCAGGGCGCCCTTGTCGGGCTGGTGAACGAGTTGTCCAATGGCGAGACGCAGGCCGGCTTCCGCACGCTGACCGCGGACAGCGTCGAATCGGAGACCGATATCGGCCAGATCTACGCGGCGTCGCTGGGACGCTGGGTCGACCAGGCCAGCCTGGTCGGATTGGTGGGCAACCTGGCGGCGGGCGGGACGCAATCGGCGATCCGCGCCGAAGTGGCCGCGTCGCCCGAGGCCGGCGCCGCCATCACGTCGCTCTACAGCACCGTGCTGGGCCGGGCTGCCTCCGCAGCGGACGTCGCCGGCTGGCAGGGCGCCTTCGCAGCGGGCAGCTCGCTGGGCGTCCTGCGGGCCGACCTTGGCGGCAGCGCCGAGGCCGCAACCGCCATCAACGCGATCTATGCGAACATCCTGGGCCGGGCCGGCACGTCCGCCGACATCACGGGCTGGCAGGGCTCCCTGTCGGCCGGCAGCGCGCTCGCCACGACGCGGTCGACCGTGGCGGGCAGCACCGAGTCCTCGAACGACATCAACGCATTCGCCCAATCCGCGCTGGGTCATGCCTTGGATGCAGGGAGCATCTCGACCTACCAGCAGCTCGAGGCCAACGGGGCATCGCTGGCGACGGTCAAGCTCGACATCGCCGAAAGCGCGGAATCCGTCGCGGACATCAACGCCGGCTTCGCCATGCAGCCTGCCGTCGCCCCGCCCAACGCGGTGGAGCTGGCCGGCGACGAATCCGAGATCGTGGCCGGCGTCACCCAAGCGACCATCCAGGCGCAAATCTCCCAGCTTTCCGGTGGCGCAACCCCTCGCCAGGCCGATCTGCAACTGGCTGCGCCGATCACGCCGGTCACCGTCGGCGCGGCGCCTGCGAGCTTCATCTACGGATTGCTGAGCAACGACGCCTTGCAGGCGGCCCAGCCGGACTCCGTGCTGGTCACCTATGCAGGGGCGGGCGGGGAGGCGATCGTCACCGGCTTCAATCCCGCCGCCGACGTCATACAGGTCAGGAGCCAGGAGGCAGCCAGCTTCACGGCCGTGCAGAACGACATGTTCTACAACGGTTCGACCATCATCTCCCTGCATGGCGGGGCCGCGATCGACCTCGCCAACGTCGCGCCGTCGCAATTGACCGCCCATAACTTCCGGTTCGTCTGACCCCGGTCGGCGGAGCGCCGCGCCTTCGACCGGGATCGCTTGGTGCCCCAACGAATACTCGACGTTCCAGGCGCCATCCAATACGGTCTTGCCGTTGCCGGATGCGCTGACGGGCGCTTGCATGATTGAAGGATAGATGGCGCCAGCACCGCAGCGGTTGCCCGACCGCCCTGTCGCCGCTGACACGCTGGCGCAACAGGCCGGGCGCGTGGCCGCCGGCTATCGGCCCGCCTATGTCGTGGTCGATGATACGGACGCCGTGATCCTGTTTTCCCGCGGCACCGGGCGGTTCCTGGACCCGGCCGGCGCGACCACGCTTCACCTTCCAAGCCTGTTGCCGCCGGAACTCGGGACCGAGCTGCGCGAGCTGATGCGCTGGAGCCGCGCGACCGGACGGCCGGGCCGGACCGGTGCCTTGTCGATGCAGACCGGGCAAGGGCCGTCCCGGATGACCTTGACCGTGGAACCGCTGTCGCCGGACGGCGCCGCGCCAGGCCGGCTCATGGTGCTGTTCCAGGTTTCCGGCCCGGCCATGGCACCGGCCGGCCCGGACCGCCAGGCGCTCGTCGCCGGCCTACAGGCCGATCTGCACCTTGCCAGGGACCGTCTGCAGTCGATGACCGAAGAGCTGGCCTTCAGCAACGAGGAGTTCCGCACCACCACCGAGGAGCTGGAGACCTCGAACGAGGAGTTGGGCGCGACCAGCGAGGAGTTGCGCACCACGAACGAGGCCCTGACGGCGCGGGTCGGCGAACTCGACCAGGCGAACTCCGACATCCGCAACATGCTGCAAAGCACCAGGATCGCCATCGTGTTCCTGGACGAGGCGCTGCGGATCCGCAGCTTCACGCCGGCGATCCGCGACCTGTTCCACCTCATCGACCAGGATGTCGGCCGTCCGCTGGCCGACCTCGCCACCCCTCTGGCCTATCCCAGCCTGTTGGAAGATCTGTCACGGGTGCTTCGAACGCAGGCCACGCTGGAACGCGAGGCCATCGGCCTGGCCGGCACGCAGCGATACTTCGCCCGGATGCTCCCCTACCGCGACGCGGACGGACGCACCGCGGGAGTCGTGCTGGCCTTCATCGACGTCACCGCCGCCCACCAGGCGGACCAAGCCCTGCGCGACAGCGAGGAGAAGCTGCATCGCATGGCGGCCAGCGTTCCCGCATTCCTGTTCATCGCAGGCCCGGCGGGCGACTGCACCTACGTCAACCCGCCCTTCCATGCCTTCACCGGCATGGCAGCGGCCGACGCGTTGGGACGGGGCTGGCTCGCAGCCATGCAGCAGGACGATGTCCGGTCGATGCGCGCCGCCTGGCACATCGTTCCGGGCCGAGGCGACATCGTGGAGCACGAGGTGCGTTTCCGCCGGGCGGACGGCGCGTGGCACTGGTTCCTCCTCCGTGCCGTGCCGCAGACGGACCGGGACGGGGGGGTGGTGCGATGGTTCGGCTCCTGCACCGATATCGACGAGCGCCGCAAGGTCGAAGCCCGGCAGAGCCACACGCTCGCGCAGTTGCAGCACCGGGTGAAGAACATCCTCTCGATGGTCCGCTCGCTGCTGACGCGCACCTTGGAGACGAGCGGGGACCTGGACCATTTCGCCCATCATTTCGCGGGCCGCATCGGTGCGCTGGGCCGGGTCCAGACTGTCGCGGCGCGCACGCCCGACCATCGCGTGATGCTGGAGGAACTCGTACGGGAAGAGCTTGCGGCCCACGGTGCACAAAACGAGGAACAGGCCCACGTCGAAGGGCCGGACGTTTCGCTATCCGAGAAAACCGCGGGAATAGTCGGCTTGGCCATGCACGAGTTGATCACCAATGCATTGAAATACGGCGCCCTGTCGGTGCCGTCCGCCCACCTGAACGTGGTGTGGACCGTGGACCGGCAGGCCGGCAACGCCGCATGCCTGGTTGTCGACTGGCGCGAGACCGGGGTGCCTTTGACCGACATGAACCCCCGGCGACGCGGATTCGGCCGCGAACTGATCGAACAGGGTCTGCCTTACGAATTGGGGGCAGCAACGACGTTCCAGTTCCGGCCCGGCGGCCTGCATTGCCGCATTTCCATGCCGCTGCCATCGTTCGCCGGCATGGTTGTTGTACCAGAATGACCGGCCTGGCGCCGCTGCTGCTCGCCGGGTTTCCGTCGCCCCGGAGTTGGCGCTTGTCTTCCTGGACCAGTCGGCACCATGTAAGGGTTCTTCCGTATGGACGGCAGCCGCATGATGTCGCTTTGCTCGAAATGAATTTGAACAGCCTGGCGTCCTCACCGGCCGAGCACCCCATGGCTCGCCGCAACCGGTTGGCGCGGCCCGTGCTTCGTCTTGCCGGTCGACGCGCGTCGGCGGCCGCGTGATGTGGCCTTTGCCGAAGCCGTTGGAGTTCTCCGAATCCGAGAACGTACTGCTCCGGCGCATGTCGGGCCTGGCCTCCTTGTCCGATCCCGAGCTGAACGTGCTGCGAGAGGTCACGCTGCAACCAAGCAGCGCCCCGCCGCAGACCGAGTTCTGCGTCGAGGGACGGGTGCTGGCGCCGAGGGTGCTGCTGTCGGGCTGGGCTTGCTACCAGCGTATCCTCGGCGACGGACGGCGGCAGATCGTCAGCTTCGTGCTTCCCGGCGATTTGATCGGTTCAATCACGCGCAGCGCACTACCCGCGTCCCAGACGGCGATGGCGCTGACCCCGGTGGTGACGGCCGATGCGCGGCCGTTGCTGACGGCCCTGGATGGCACGGCGCCCGGCCTCGACGAGGCCATGCTCCGGATGGGCTATGCCGAGGACGTGCGGATGCGGGACCATGTGGTGCGCCTCGGCCGCCAAACTGCCTATGAGCGGGTCGTCCACCTGATGCTGGAGTTCCATAGCCGCCTGGATGCGGTCGGGCTGGTGCTGCACGACGGATTTGCCGTTCCCGTCACGCAGGAGGTGTTGGCCGACGCACTCGGACTGAGCGTTGTCCACATAAACCGCACGCTGCAGCAGATCCGGCGGGACAATCTGTTCGAGCTGCGCTTCGGCCGGATCAAGCTGCGGCAGATCGAGTTGATGCAGGCGCTGGTCGACTGGTCTCCTCCCGCCGCATAGGCGGGGCAGGTCTTGCCCCGGTCTAGCGTTCCCGCTCATCGGCGTCGGATTCGACCTCGATCTCGTCCGGGATGGCATCTGCATCGTCCTCGAGGTCGGACGCGTCCTCGATCACGTCCTCCTCCGCCTCGTCCTCCACGGCCTCGACCTCCACATCGGCGTCGTCGGCCACGGGCGGCTTCTTCGGGCGCTTGTCTTCCACCACGTTGCCGCCCGTCCGGCGCGGGCGCGGCGCCTCCGCCGGTTGGTCCGTCCCGCATTTCGGGCACACCGCCGGGGTCTTCGTCAGGTCGTAGAAGCGGGCGCCGCAGGCCACGCACACTCGCTTGGTACCGAGTTCGGGCTTCGGCATGCAGCAGCACTCCTTCGCAGTCCAGCGCAAACCGCTAGAGGGCGGGCCCCATGCCATCGTCCCGCCGCCGTGTCAAACCGGGCACCTATCCAAAGCGCACCACCCCTGCTAAGCGCGCGGCGCCATGGCGCCGCTCCCTCCCCTCCAGCCCTTGACGGCACGCCGCCCGATGGCCCCCCTGGCCGGGCACGTCGCGGTGCCGGGCGACAAGTCGATCAGCCACCGCGCGCTGATGTTCGCCGCGCTGGCCGTCGGCGAGACACGGATCACGGGCCTGCTGGAGGGCGAGGACGTGCTGCGCACCGCCGCGGCGATGCGCGCGCTGGGCGCCAGCGTGCGGCAGGACGGGGCGGCGTGGCGGGTCGCCGGGCGCGGCATTGGCGGCCTGGCGGAGCCTGTGGACGTGCTGGACATGGGCAATTCCGGCACGGCCGCGCGCCTTCTGGCCGGGATGCTGGCCAGCCAAGACGTGTTCGCGGTCATGACCGGCGACGCCAGCCTGCGCCGCCGCCCCATGCGCCGGGTGACGGAGCCGCTCTCCCTCTGCGGCGCGCAGTTCGCCTCGCGCGCGGGCGGGTTGCTGCCGTTGGCCGTGCAAGGAGCGCGGGACGCCATGCCGATCCATTACCGCGTGCCGGTCGCGTCCGCCCAGGTGAAGTCCGCCATCCTGCTCGCCGGACTGAACGCGGCGGGGCGCACGGTGGTGGAGGAGGGCGTCGCCACCCGCGATCACACCGAGGCCATGCTGCGGCATTTCGGCGCCGACATCGCCGTGGCGGAGGATGGCGCCGGCCGGGTGATCACCCTGTCCGGCCAGCCGGAGCTGCGCGCGCGGGACGTGAGCGTGCCGGGCGACCCGTCCTCCGCCGCCTTTCCGGTGGCGGCGGCGCTGCTGGTGCCCGGCTCGGCCGTCACCGTCCAGGGCGTCGGGCTGAACCCGCTGCGCACGGGGCTGTTCGCGACCCTACGGGAGATGGGCGCCGACCTGGCGGTTGCCGGCGAGCGGCGTCAGGGCGGTGAGCCGGTCGGCGACATGACGGTACGATATGGTGAACTTCGCGGCGTCGACGTGCCGCCCGGCCGGGCGGCAGCCATGATCGACGAATACCCGATCCTGGCCGTGATCGGCGCTTGCACGCCGGGCACGACGCGGATGCGCGGCCTGGGTGAGTTGCGGATCAAGGAAAGCGACCGCTTGGCCGCGACCGCCGCCATGGTGCAGGCAGCCGGTGCGGCGGTCACGATCGAGGGCGACGACCTTGTCGTGCAGGGAAATCCGGCGCTGCCGGGCGGCTGCACGGTGGCCACCCACATGGACCACCGACTGGCGATGAGCGCGCTCGTGATGGGGCTGGCAACGCAGCGCCCGGTCGCGATCGACGATGCGGCCTTCATCGAGACGAGTTTTCCGGGCTTCGCCGGCCTGATGCGCGGGCTCGGGGCGGACATCGCATGATCATCGCGATCGACGGCCCGGCCGCCGCCGGCAAGGGCACCCTGGCGCGCCGCCTGGCGGCGGAGCTCGGCCTGCCCTACCTGGACACCGGGCTGCTGTACCGTGCCGTCGGCCGCCGCGTGCTGCGGGCGGGCGCGGACCCGGCGGATGCCGCCTTGGCGCAGGCGCATGCGGAGGCGCTGCGGCCGGACGACCTGGCGCGCGACGACCTGCGCGGCCCTGATGCCGACCAGGCCGCGAGCCTGGTCGCCGCCGTGCCCGCGGTGCGGAAGGCGCTGCTGGCCTTCCAGCGCGGCTTCGCCCGACGCGGGGGCGCCGTGCTGGACGGGCGCGACATCGGCACCGTCATCTTCCCCGACGCCGACGTGAAGCTGTTCGTGACGGCCAGCGTGCAGGCCCGCGCCGAGCGCCGCTGGCGCGAGCACCACGCCGCGCCGCTGGCAACCGTCGCCGCCGAGTTGCAGGCCCGGGACGCCGCCGACGCCGCCCGCGCCGCCGCGCCGCTGCGCCCGGCAGACGAT
This sequence comes from uncultured Acetobacteraceae bacterium, assembly GCA_964244585.1. GTDB lineage: Bacteria > Pseudomonadota > Alphaproteobacteria > Acetobacterales > Acetobacteraceae > LMUY01. The sequence goes on from CAXTJM010000003.1 coordinate 219,885, forward strand.
GCCACCGTGCTCGACACTACCGCCATGGACGCCGAGCAGGCGTTCGTTGCGGCAATGGCTGCGATCCGCAGCCTTGTTCCCTCGTCCTCCGGAAGAGGATCGGGGTGAGGGCGCTGCCCGCCTGATCGAACGCGGCCAGCCTTCAGCGCGCGACCCTTTGCCAAAGGGAAGAGCGTTACGGATCTGCGGTCTTTCTTGACTCTTCAGCGGAACCGGTGTTCCTGCGCGCGCTACCGTCCGTAAACCCGGCCCGCTATGCATGGGCAAGCCGTTCCCCTCGCGGGCGCGCAAACATCGGCGCTTCGGCGCCCCTATCAGGAAGCAAGCACCCCACATGGCATCTCAGGCCGTCGCCTACGATTACTCGAAATCCCACAATCCGGGCGGCGAGGACTTCGCCTCCCTGCTGGACGAGACCCTTGGCCGGGATACCGGCTTCGACGGGTCCGTCGTCACCGGCCGCGTCCTGCGTCTGACCGACGAGTTCGCCATCGTCGATGTCGGCCTCAAGAGCGAAGGCCGCGTCGCGCTGAAGGAATTCGGCCCGCCGGGCGCCGCCCCCGAGGTCAAGCCCGGCGACCTGATCGAGCTGTTCGTCGAGCGCTACGAGGACCGCGACGGCGCCATCGTGCTGTCGCGCGAGAAGGCGCGCCGCGAGGAGGCCTGGACCAACCTGGAGAAGGCGTTCGAGGCGCAGATCCGCGTCAACGGCACGATCTACGGCCGGGTCAAGGGCGGCTTCACCGTCGACCTCGGCGGCGCCGTGGCATTCCTGCCCGGCTCCCAGGTCGACATCCGCCCGGTGCGCGACGTGGGCCCGCTGATGGGCACGCCGCAGCCGTTCCAGATCCTCAAGATGGACCGCGCCCGCGGCAACATCGTCGTCAGCCGCCGCGCCGTGCTGGAGGAGACCCGGGCCGAGCAGCGCTCCGAGCTGATCCAGGGCCTTAAGGAAGGCATGATCCTGGACGGCGTGGTGAAGAACATCACCGATTACGGCGCCTTCGTGGATCTCGGCGGCGTCGACGGCCTGTTGCACGTGACCGACGTGGCCTGGCGCCGCATCAACCACCCGTCTGAGGCGTTGCAGATCGGCCAGCAGGTGCGCGTGCAGGTGATCCGCTTCAATGCGGACACGCAGCGCATCAGCCTGGGCATGAAGCAGCTCGAGGCCGACCCATGGGAAGGCGTGGCGGCGAAATACCCGCCTGGCGCCAAGTACACCGGCCGGGTCACCAACATCACCGATTACGGCGCCTTCGTGGAGCTGGAGCCGGGCGTGGAAGGCCTGGTCCACGTCTCCGAGATGAGCTGGACCAAGAAGAACGTCCATCCGGGCAAGATCGTCTCCACCTCCCAGGAAGTGGACGTGATGGTGCTGGACGTGGACAGCTCCAAGCGGCGCATCTCGCTGGGCCTGAAGCAGGTGCAGCGCAACCCGTGGGAGGAGTTCATCGATGCGCAGCCGGTCGGCAGCGTGGTCGAGGGCGAGATCCGCAACATCACGGAGTTCGGCCTGTTCGTCGGCCTGTCCGCCGACGTGGACGGCATGGTGCACATGTCCGACATCGCCTGGGACGAGCCCGGCGAGTTGGCGATGGCCAAGTTCGAGAAGGGCCAGATCGTCAAGGCCAAGGTGCTGGACGTCGATGTCGAGAAGGAGCGCATCTCGCTCGGCATCAAGCAGCTCGAGGACGATCCGGCGGCCGACACGCTCAGCCGCGTGCACAAGGGCGAGGTCGTCACCTGCGTGGTGACCGCGATCCAGGCCAACGGCATCGAGGTCAAGGTGGACGAGGTGCTCACCGGCTTCATCCGCCGGGCCGAACTGGCGCGCGACAAGGGCGACCAGCGCCCGGACCGCTTCGCCGTCGGCGAGAAGGTCGATGCCAAGATCACGGCGATCGACCGCGCCGCCCGCAAGCTCTCGCTCACCATCAAGGGGCGCGAGATCGAGGAGGACAAGCAGGCGGTGGCCGAGTTCGGCACGTCGGACAGCGGCGCCTCGCTGGGCGACATCCTGGGTGCGGCGATCCGGCGCCGCAACCAGCAGGGCGAATAAGCCCTGATGGACGGCCTGGAAGCGGATCTGCTGGTCGATCGGCGGCGCCTCAAGCGCCGCCTGTCCTTCTGGCGCGTGCTGGCGGTGCTCGTGATCCTGGGCATCGTCGGCTACGTCGTCGTGGGACGCCAGCCGACCCTGCTGCCGGGCACGTCGCACGTGACCCGCGTGACCGTCAGCGGCGTCATAGCCTCCAACCGGCGTCTGGTGGAGGCGGTGAGCGCCCTGGCGAAGGACAGCAGCGTCGCCGCTGTCCTGCTGGCGGTGGACAGCCCAGGCGGCAGCGTCGCCGGCGGCGAAAGCCTGCACGACGCGCTGGCCCGGGTCGCCGCGGTCAAGCCGGTGGTCACCGTCATGGGTGGCACGGCGGCCTCCGCGGGCTACATGATCAGCCTGCCGGCGGCGCGGATCTTCGCCAGCAACGCCACCTTGACCGGCTCGATCGGCGTGATCCTGGAGACGGGCAACGCGGCCGGCCTGCTGGACAAGCTCGGCCTGTCGGCGGAGGCGATCATCTCCGGCCCGCTGAAGGACCAGCCTTCCTTCACCCACGGATTGTCGCCGGCCGGCAGGGATTACCTGCAGGGCCTGGTGGGCGACCTGTTCGGCCAGTTCGTCACCATGGTGGCACAGGCCCGCCACATGGACGAAGCGGAGGTGCGCCAGCTTGCCGACGGCCGCGCCTATACCGGGCGGCAGGCACGGGCCTTGGGCCTGGTGGACGAGATCGGCGGCGAGCCCGAGGCGCGGGCCTGGCTTGCCAAGGACAAGGGCGTGAAGGCGGACCTGCCCATCTCCGATCTGCGGCTCGGCAGCTTCTACGATCGCACGGTCGGCGCGACGCTGGGGTTGATCGGCGACCGCCTGGGCCTCGGCACGGCAGCCGGCGTGCCGATGGCGATCTGGAGCCCGGAGCTGGTCCGCTAGCCGCTGACTACGATGGTGCGGTCATAGCCGCTCCTTGCCTCCCGCCTCGCGGCTTGCTTCTGTTCGGCAATAAACCAGACCGTCACCCGAGGACGACCCGCCATGCCGATCCGCAAGCTGCTCCTGCCCCTCACCGGCACCACGGCCGGCGAGGCGGCGATCGCCACCGCCCTGCTCATCGCGCGGCAGTTCAACGCGCACATCATGGCCCTGCACGTCCGCGCAGACAGCCGGGACGTGGCGCCGCTGGCGGGCGAAGGCCTGTCCGGCGCCATGATCCAGGAGATGATGCAGGCCACGGAGAAGGAGAGCGGCGAGCGGTCCTTCGCCGTGCGCGAGCTGTTCGACCGTGCCCTGGGAGGTGCCGGCATCCGCATGGAGCACCCCACCGCGCAGGAGGACCATCCCAGCGCCTCCTTCGCCACGACCGTCGGCCGCGAGGAAGACGTGGTCGCCCAGCAGGCCCGCCTGGCGGACCTGACCATCGTGCCGCACCCGGAATCCGGGGACGACGTGTCCTCCTCGGACGCGCTGCACGCCGTCCTGTTCGACAGCGGCCGGCCGGTGCTGATCGCGCCGCACCGCACGCCCGTCACCCTGGGCACGCGCGTGGCCGTGGCGTGGAACGGCACGGGCGAGGGTGCGGCGGCGGTCCAGGCCGCGCTGCCGTGGCTGCGCGCCGCGCAGGCGGTACGGATCCTCTGGTCGGACGACTACCAGCGCAACGGACCGCCGGCGCGCGACCTGGCGGCCTACCTGGCGCTGCACGGCATCAAGCCGGAAGTGGCGACGTTCCGCCCGCTCGACCGCGAAGTCGGGGCCGGCATGCTGGCGGCCGCGCGCGAGTTCGGGGCCGACCTGCTAACCATGGGCGCCTATTCGCACTCCCGCCTGCGCCAGCTCATCCTGGGCGGCGTGACCCGCCACGTGCTGGAGAAGGCGGATCTGCCGGTGCTGATGAACCGCTGACCCGGCGTCAGCCCCCCACCACCGGCAGCCCGGCGGCGGCGGCGCCGACATAGCTTTGCGGGTCCGATGGCGGCTCGTGCTCCTTCGCCTCCATCTGCGTGACGCAGCTGTGGGTTTGCCCGATCACGTCGCGCCAGTCCCGCGGAAGGCCGCGAAAGCTGCCGAGCAGGCACTGGTCATAATAGGTCAGCTCCCGTCCGGCGCCGCAGCCGAAGGACGGCCGGTCTGCCGCAGCCGCGGCCAGCAGGATGCGGTTCGGCTGCGCAAGCGGCGGGCGGGCGAAGTCGCCCGTGTAGCATGCCGACACGATCGCCACCGTCGGGGCGGCGCCGCAGCCGGCGCGCAGGGCCGTGTCCAGATCCTGCGGCGGCAGGAACTCCGTGCGTGGCGCCAGGTAGACGCCTTCACCATGGGCACCGTGCGAGGTGATGAACACCAGGCAGGCCTGTCCGGGCGCCGGGTGCAGGTTGGCGATGGCATCCAGGATCCGGGCGCGAGTCGCGACCTGCACATGGGGCTTGGAAAGAGTGTCGGGTGCGGCGCTGAAGCGGTGGATGTCGTCGGCAGGCACGCCCGACCGCTCCAGCAGCTCCGCCACGGCGCCGGTGGCATTGTCGAACACCGGCAGGGAGCCGTCCCCCGCCACCAGCACCGCCGCCCAGCGTTGGCCACTCCCCTGGGCCGGGGCCGCCGCCTGCTGCGGCCGGGCGCAGCCGGCGAGCAGGAGCAGCAGGACCAAGGCGGCCCGTGCCATCAGGCGGATAGCCGGTGAAGGATGGTATGGCGCATGTCGGTGTCCTCCAGCTCTTTGGTTGTCGGCACGTCGTATCGGGCGAAGGCGTCCAGGCCGGGCGGCATGTAGGCCCGGCCCGGATCGGCGATCCACACCTCCGCGGCAGCGGCCATGCGGCGCAGCCAGGGCAGGATATGCCTGGTCATCGGGGCCTCGTAACACACGTCGCCGCATAGGATCAGGTCCCATCGGCATTCGGTCCCGACGAGGTCGGCATGGATCGCGTCGACCATGACGCCGTTGGCCCGGGCGTTCATCCGCGTGGCGGCGCAGGCGAGCTGGTCGATCTCGACGGCCTCGACGCTGGCCGCACCCACCTTGACGCAGGCGATCGCCGCCAGGCCGCCGCCGGCGGCGAAATCCAGCACCCGGCGGTCCCGCGCGCAGGATGGATGGTCCAGGACATGCCGCGCCATCGCCTGGCTGCCGGGCCATGCGAAGGCCCAGAACGGCGGTTCAATGCCATGCCGGTCCAGGAATTGCTCCGTCGCCTGCCAGATCGGCGTGATCTCGGTGGCCAGGTGCAGCACGATCTCCGGTACCAGCGGCGCGCAGGCGAGCGTGGTGTGCGCGGCGATGAAGGCCTCGGTCACAGCCGGCCGAGCAGGATGGCCGCAGCGATGGCGAGCCCGGCCTCCCGGTTCAGGCGGAACAGGCGCAGGCAGCCAACCGGGTCGTGGATGTCGAGGCGGATGACCTGCCAAAGCAGCAGCGCCGCGGGCACCGGCAGGGCAAGGGTGAACCACGGCGACGACCCGGCCAGCCACCCCGCCAGGCCCACCACCGCGATCGTTGCGGTGTAGCAGGCCAGAAGGAAGGGGCGGGTCCGCTCCCCCATCAGGCGCGCCGTGGACCGCACCCCGGCCAGGGCGTCATCCTCGCGGTCCTGGTGGGCGTACACGGTGTCGAACCCCAAATCCCACAGGATGGCGGCGGCATACAGCGCCGCCCAGCTCCAGTCGATCCGCCCGGCGCCTGCGGCATACCCCATCGGCGCGCCGAAGCCGAAGGTGAAGCCCATCACGAGCTGGGGCCACCAGGTGACCCGCTTGGCCAACGGGTACAGCCCGACCAGCACCAGTGAGCCCACGCCCAGCGCCCAGCAGAGCGGCGGCAATTGCAGCAGCACCAGCAGGCCGGCCAGCAGCAGGGCCACCAGCAACAGAGCCGCCTGCCGCATCCGCAACGCGCCCGAGGCGAGCGGGCGCCCGGCGGTGCGCGCGACCAGCCGGTCCAGGTCGCGGTCCCACATGTCGTTCACCACGCAGCCGGCGCCGCGCATCACCACGCTGCCGATCGCGAACAGCAGCACCAGCCAAGCGGTGCGGCCGGCCGGCGCCCCGGACAGCAGCAGCCCCCACGATCCTGGCAGGAACAGCAGCCAGGCGCCGATCGGCCGGTCCAGCCGCAGCAGCAGGGCATAGGGCCGCCAGAGCGGGGGCAGGCGGGCGATCCACCCGGTGCTGACGATGTCGGTATGCGTGCCCATGACCGGTCAGCGCACCGCACGCGCGGCCTGCCGGTCAAGCCGGCGCCTGCCTTGACGTTTCCCGCCGCAATGTATCATGCCTGGTGACAACCTATCCCGGAAAGCGTCGTCCCGTATGTCAAACCCGTCCGATGCCGACGAGACGCCGATCGTCTCCGTGCAGCAACTCGTCGATCATCTTGCGGCCGGTGGCAAGCCGAAGGATCAATGGCGCATCGGGACCGAACATGAGAAATTCGGCTTCCGCCACGCCGACTTCGCCTCCCCTCCCTACGCGCCTGGCGGCATCCGCGCCATGCTGGACGGCATGGCGGCGCCGGAATGGGAGGAAATCCCGGATGCCGGGCTGCCGATCGGCCTGAAGGGCGTGGGCCCGCGTGCCGGCGCCTCCATCTCGCTGGAGCCCGGCGGGCAGTTCGAGCTGTCCGGCGCCCCGTTGCGCACCCTGCACGACACGAAGGCCGAGCTGGACGAGCATTGCGCCGCCGTGTCCGCGCTGGGCCGCACGCTGGGGATCGGCTTCGCCCCGCTCGGCTACCACCCCACGCTCACGCGGGAGCAGGCGGAGTGGATGCCGAAAAGCCGCTACGCCATCATGCGCCGCTACATGCAGCAGACCGGCACCATGGGTTTGGACATGATGCTGCGAACCTGCACCGTGCAGGTGAACCTCGACTACGCCAGCGAGGCGGATATGCGGCGCAAGCTGCGCGTCGCCCTGGCATTGCAGCCGCTGGCCACGGCGCTGTTCGCCAATTCCCCCTTCAAGGAGGGGGAGCCGAACGGCCTGTTGTCGAACCGCGCCCATGTCTGGACGGATGTCGACGCGGACCGCACCGGCATGCCTGCGATGATGTTCGCGGAGGATTTCGGCTTCACGCGCTTCACCGAGTGGCTGCTCGACATGCCGATGTATTTCATCCAGCGGGACGACCGCTACATCGATCTCGCCGGCTGTTCGTTCCGCACGTTCATGGCCGGGCGGCTGGAGGCGGCGCAGGGGCATGTCGCGACCGTCGGTGACTTTGCCGACCATGTCACGACCGCCTTCACCGACGTGCGGCTGAAACGATTTCTGGAGATGCGCGGCGCCGACGCCGGCAGCCCGGCGATGATGCTGGCGTTGTCCGCCTTCTGGGTCGGCTTGCTGTATGACGATGCCGCATTGGAGGCCGCTCACGCCCTGGTCCGCGGCCTGCCGGTCGATGCCTTCACCGCGCTCCGCCCCCTGGTCCCGGTGTCGGCCATGGCCACGCCGTGGGCCGGGGGCACGCTGCGCGACCTGGCGGGAGAGGTGCTGGCCATCGCGCGGCAAGGGCTGAAGGCGCGCGCCGACCTGGCAGGCGGCGACGAGAGCCCCTATCTTGAGCCGCTCCATGCCATCGCGGCGGGCGGCCCGACGGAGGCGGAGAAATGGTCCGAACGCTACCGGACCGCCTGGGGCGGCGACGTGAGGCGGATCTTCGCCGAAGCCGCCATTTAGCATGGCCCTGGCGGCCCCGCTGCACGGAGTGTTCCCCTACCTGGTGTCTCCGCTGGACGAGAACGGGCAGGTCAAGCAGGCCGTGCTCACCCGTCTGGTCGATCACCTGGTCGAAGCAGGCGTGCATGGGCTGACGCCGCTGGGCAGCACGGGCGAGTTCGCCTACCTCACGACCGGGCAGCGGTTGGCCATGGTGGAAGCCACTGTGGCGGCAGCCCGCGGCCGCGTCCCGGTCGTCGCCGGCGTGGCGGCGACCACGACGCAGGAGGCCGTTCGGCTGGCCGCGGGCGTGATGGCACGCGGCGCGGACGGTGTGCTGGCGATCCTGGAAGCGTATTTCCCGGTCCCCGACGCAGGGGTCGAGGAGTATTTCCGCGCCATCGCCGCCGTCGTGGATGGACCGGTGGTGTTGTACACCAACCCGCAATTCCAGCGGTCGGACCTGTCGCTGCCGGTAATCCGCCGGCTGAGCACCGTTGCCAATATCGTGGCGATCAAGGATGCCTCCACCAACACCGGCCGCCTGCTGTCGATCCTCGACGCGACGGAGGGGCGCATGGCGGTGTTCGCGGCCTCCGCCCACATTCCTGCCGCGGTGATGCTCATCGGCGGCGTCGGCTGGATGGCAGGGCCGGCCTGCATCGTGCCGCGGCAGAGCGTCGCGCTGTACGATCTGTGCCGCCGCGGCGCGTGGCCGGAGGCGATGGCGCTGCAGCGGCAGCTTTGGGCAGTGAACGGCGTCTTCGCCAAATACTCGCTGGCCGCCTGCATCAAGGGCGCGCTGGAACTGCAGGGCTTCGCCGTCGGGGCGCCGTTCCCGCCGCAGCCCGCACTGGACCAGGCCGGGCGTGACGAAGTCGCCGCGATCCTCCGCACGGTCGGAGCGCTGCCGGGCGCCGGGGCCTTGTAGCGGCAACGCGGCTGAGCGGCCGCCGTCCCCCGCGGCACGCAACCGCGGCGTCATCGTTGCGATAAGACTGCGTGGTCTCGGGAGCGTTGCGTATGGCGAAGGATTCCGGCCCGAGTACGGCCGTGCTCGTGGCTTTGGCGGCGATCGGGTTGTTGACTGCCACATACAGTTCCGGCCGGGCGCCGGCCGTTGCGGGCCCCTCCTCTAACGACACGACGCCCGGGAGCGCCAAGCGGGCCGTGTCGGGCAGCGACGCCGGGCAGGACGCCACCCATCCGCTGCAAATCCCGCCGCGCGGCTGGTGGACCGTGGCCAAGCGGGTGTTCGCCGGCTTCAACGACGACCGGCTGATGACCGAGGCGGCGGGCGTGACTTTCTACACCTTGCTGGCGATCTTCCCCGCCGTCGCGACGCTCGTCTCGCTCTACGGCCTGTTCGCCGACCCGGCGACGGTGAACGACCAGTTGCAGTCGATCCAGGGCGTGGTGCCAAGCGGCGGGCTGGACATCATCTCGGCCCAGGTCAAGTCGCTGACCGCCAATGGCCGGCAGGCGCTCGGCTTCGGCGTGCTGGTCGGCCTGCTCACGTCGCTGTGGAGCTCCAACCAGGGGATCAAGGGCCTCTTCGATGCGCTGAACGTGGTCTACCACGAGAAAGAAAAGCGCGGCTTCGTCTGGCGGACGGTGATGACGCTGGGCTTCACGCTCGGCGCCATGGTCTTCATCCTGCTGGCGATGGGCGCGATCGTGGTCGTGCCGATCATCCTGACCTTCTTCGGCTTCGGTGACTGGGCAACCACGCTGATCGCCGCGGCACGGTGGCCGGTGCTGATGGTGCTACTCGGCCTATTCCTGGCCGTGGTCTATCGCTTCGGCCCCAGCCGCACGCAGGCGCGCTGGCAGTGGATCAGCTATGGCAGCGCCTTCGCCGGGATCACCTGGCTGGTCGCCTCGATCGGCTTTTCGTACTACGTCGCCAATTTCGGCAGCTACAACAAGACATATGGGTCGCTCGGCGCCGCGATCGGCTTCATGACGTGGATCTGGATTTCCACGATGATCGTGCTGCTGGGCGGCGAGCTGAACGCGGAGCTGGAGCAGCAGACCAGGCACGACACCACGGTAGGGCCCGAGAAGCCGATCGGTGAACGGGGTGCCTACAAGGCCGACGTAAAGGCCTGAGCCGTCAGGCTGCTGCGGCGTGTGGGGCATCCGTCCTCACGCCGCGCAGCATGGCGATGACCCGCCCGAGCGTCTCCCGCATGTCGCCGCGCTTCACGACCATGTCTATTATGCCGTGCGCGTGCAGGTACTCGGCTCGCTGGAAGCCCTCCGGCAGGATCTCGCGTACCGTCTGTTCGATCACGCGTGCGCCGGCGAACCCGATCAGGGCCTCCGGCTCGGCGATCTGAAGGTCGCCCAGCATGGCGAACGATGCGGTCACGCCTCCCGTGGTCGGGTCGGTCAGCACGGTGATGAACGGCAGGTGCGCCTCCTTCACCATCTGCGTCGCGATGGTACTGCGGGGCATCTGCATCAGGCTGACCGCACCTTCCTGCATTCGCGCCCCGCCCGAGGCGGTGAAGATCACCAGGGCGGCATCCTGCAGCACCGCCAGGCGCGCGGCGGCGACGATGCCCTCCCCGACCGCGGCGCCCATCGATCCGGCCATGAACTCAAACGCCATGGCGGCGACCACTGCAGCCTGCCCGCCGATGGTCCCGTGCGCCACGACGATTGCATCCTCCAGCCCGGTCTTCTCCCGCGCCTCGCGCAGGCGGTCGGCATAGCGTTTCTGGTCGCGGAACTTCAGCGGGTCCGCCGGCACCTTCGGCAGCTCGATGCGGGTGAAGCGCCCCTCGTCGAAGGTCCAGGCCAACCGCTCCAGCGCAGTCGGCCGCATGTGATGGCTGCAATGCGGACAGACCTTCAGGTTGGCGTCGAGGTCCTTGTGGAAGATCATCTGCTGGCAGGCCGGGCATTGCCGCCAGAGGTTCTCCGGCACGTCCCGCGTTTCCTGGCCCAGCCAAGACCGGATCCTGGGACGTACGACTTCGGTCAGCCAACTCAACGGCAAAGCTCCTGCGACATCGGTGTGGGCTGGTGCCCCATGGGTCATCATGCTCCCATTCACACATGTTCAGGAAGGCCGCCACCAATGCCATCGGACACCGAATCGGACGACCTTACCTTCCGCAAGCGGGATTTCGACGTCCGGCAGGCTTTCGCCACCCCCGTCATCCTGGCCCCGATGGACCAGGCTGCGGCGCTCAATGCCGCGTTGCTGCCCACGATCCTGGGTCGTGAAGCCGCCTCGGCCGGCGTGATCCGGAGCAACCGGGGCGGCTGGCAGTCCACGGACGATTTCGCGGCCTGGTCGGGAGAGGCAGGGGCGCGTCTGGTCACGGCTGCGGTACGGCTGGCCGACAGCCTCACCGCGCACCAAGGCGACGCCGGGCTGGACCGCGTGGCCGTGAACTGGAAGATCAACGCCTGGGCAAACGTGAACCGCGACGGCCATGGCAACGCGGCGCATCACCATCCGGGCTGCTTCTGGTCTTGCGTCTATTGGGTCCAGACGGGCGAGGCAGGGGATGGCGGCGAGTTCGAGATCCAGGATCCGCGCGGCATCCTGCCTGGCTTCGTCGCACCCACCCTGCGCTATGCGCTCCCCGGCTGCCTAAGCGCCGGCGGCTCCGACTTCATCACGCCCGTCGCGGGCACGCTGCTGTTGTTTCCCTCCTGGCTGGTCCATGCCGTCCGCCCGTTCCGCGGCGCAGGGCCGCGCGTCTCCGTGGCGATCAACCTGGCGCCATGACGGCCGCTGGCGCGCCCGCCCGATAGTCGGTGCGGGGCGGCAGGGCGGCGGCGACACCGGGGTCCAGCAGGGCGGTGAGTTCGTCCTCGTGCCGGTACTCCGGCATCAGGGACGCCACCGTGTCGTCCCGCCTCGTCGCGGGATGGAAGTAGATCTCGCTCAAGCCCGGGGGAAGCTGCGACGCGAGACGCCGGATGCGGTCCGCCGTCATGCGGCCGGTCCAGGCGATGCCGAATGCATGGTCGTTCATGCGCAATCCGGCCTGGCGGGCCTGGCGGCGTAGCAGGCCCGACCATCGGTAGAGCGCCCGCCCGCCCCACCCGACATCCGCACCAAGCCTGGCCATCACCGCGGGCGGCTCTGCCGGGATACGGATGGCGGGCAGGCCGTGGGCACGCCCTTCCGCGATCAGCATCCGTCCGACGGTCGGGTGCAAATGCATGTGCTTATGCGCATTCGCGTGATCCAGCCGCAGCCCGGTCCGCGCGAAGGCAGCGAATTGTGCGCTGATCTCGGCCCGCAGCTGCCGCCGGACGCGCGTGTCGAAGAAGTAGCGTATGCCCAGGCCGAGTTGATCGGCGGGGAAGCCACCCTTCGCGTCGACCAGGCGCGGAATTTGGCAGGCCGGCAGGATGGCTGGCCCCTCGATGACCACGAGATGCAGGCCGACCCGCAAGTCCGGCAACCGCCTGGCCCGCTCGACGGCATCCGCCGCGGCGGGGCCGGCCACCATCAGGCTCGCGGTGCTCAGGATACCGTCGCAATGGGCGCGTTCGACCGCTTCGTTGACGGCGAGCGACAAACCGAAATCGTCCGCCGAGACGATGACCCGGCGTGTGTCCGGCGTCAGGCGGCCTTGTTCCGGTCGCGCATGAACTGGAAGAACTCCACGCCCTCTCGCAGCCGCCGCTTCATCATCTGCGGGCTGCGCACCATCTCGCCGACGATGGAGGCGATTTTCGGCGCGCGGAAGTAGAACCGCTTGTAGAACACCTCGACGCTGTCGAAGATCTCGCCGTGGGTCAACACGCCGGGGTAGTTCAGCGGCGCGATCTGGATCCCCGTCTCGTCGATCAGTTCGGCATGTTCGGCGCTCAGCCAGCCATTCTCCAGCGCCTGCTTGTGCAGGAACGTGCCTGGATAGGGCGCGGCCAGCGACACTTGCAGCGTGTGCGGGTTGATCTCGGTGGCGAACTTGATGGTCTGTTCGATCGTCTCCTTCGTCTCGCCCGGCAGGCCGAGGATGAAGGTGCCGTGGATCTTGATCCCCAACTCGTGGCAATCGCGGGTGAACCGCTTCGCCACGTCGATCAACATGCCCTTCTTGATGTTGTGCAAAATCTGCTGGTTGCCGCTCTCGTAGCCCACCAGCAGCAGCCGCAGCCCGTTATCCTTGAGCACCTTCAGCGTCTCGCGCGGCACGTTCGCCTTGGCGTTGCACGACCAGGTGACGCCCAACTTGCCAAGCTCGCGGGCGATCGCCTCGGCACGGGGCAGGTCGTCGGTGAAGGTGTCGTCGTCGAAGAAAAACTCGCGCACCTGCGGGAACATTTTCTGCGCGGCAGCGATCTCCCGCGCCACATGCGCCGGGCTGCGCGTGCGGTAGCGATGGCCGCCGACCGTCTGCGGCCACAGGCAGAAGGTGCAACGGGATTTGCAGCCGCGCCCGGTGTAGATCGAGATGTACGGGTGCATCAGGTAGCCGATGAAGTAATCCTCGATCCGCAGGTCCCGCTTGTAGACGTCGGTGACGAACGGCAGCGAGTCCATGTTCTCGATCATGGCGCGGTCCTTGTTATGGACCAGCGCGCCTGTGGCGTCACGATAGGAGATACCATCCACGTCCTTGAAGTCGCGGCCCTGCGCGATCTCCTGGATGGTGAAGTCGAACTCGTTGCGCGCCACGAAATCGATGCAGGCGCCGCCGTTCAGGCTCTCGGCCGGCTGCACGGCCACCTTGGCGCCGACAAAGCCGATCTTCAGCGACGGCTTGGCGTCCTTCAGCGCCTGGGCGACCTTCACGTCCGAGGCGAAGGACGGGGTGGAGGTGTGGACCACGACCAGGTCACTCTGCTTGGCCGCTGCCAGCACTGGCTCCATCCCGATATCGGCAGGCGGCGCGTCGATCAGCTTGCTCCCTTCGACCAGGGCCGCCGGCTGGGCCAGCCACGTCGGATACCAGAAGGACCGGATCTCACGCTTGGCCTGATAGCGGGATCCCGCACCCCCGTCGAACCCACCGAAGGATGGCGGTTGCAGGAACAACGTCTTCATCATGCCTCTATCCTTTTCCCGCTGCGAGCCGCGGCGGCGAGATATGGAGAATGTGCCCACGCCAGGCAACTTGGTTCCCGCCATAGCTGGCGAGGATCACGGCCACCGACATCAGGTCGCGGACCGGTAGCAACCAAGCCGACACCGCCATCGGCAAGCCGAGTACGGCCTCCACGCCAAGCATCGCAGCCATCCGGATGAGCCAGGATGCGACGAACAGGATCAGCGTCCACGGTTCGAACCCCGAAAGGATGACGGCCAAGCCCGCCCAGAACAAAGGGAATTGCAGGGAGGACAGGGCAAACCCGACCGGGGCAAGCGACTGGATGGTGCGGCCCCAGCGCAGTTCATGGGCGAACAGATGGGACACGCGCACCTCCGGCACCGTGGTCTCCGGCATGGTGGAGGCCAATGCGACACGGTCGCCGCGGGCTGTCACCAGACGGCCCAGGACGGCGTCGTCGGCTAGGTGATGCACCAGCGCGTGCAGCCCGCCCACGGCTTCCAATGTCTGCCGCCGCAATGCCATGGTGGCGCCGAGGCAATCCTGGCGTCCCAATGACCGGGCAAGCAGCGCGCCGGGGAGGAAGCTGTGGTTGATCTGCGCCGCGCCCAATCGGGCTGCCACCGTCCCCGTCGCCTGCAACCCGGTATACAATGTCGTCACGAGCCCGACGCCTGGCCGCGCCAACTCGGCGGCCAGATCGGCCAGGTAGCCGCTTGGGGCATGGATGTCGCTGTCTGCAATCACGATCAGATCGTGCGCCGCGTGCGGATACATGTTGATCAGGTTGCTGACCTTGCGGTTGATTCCGTGCTGTGTCGGGTCGATCACCACCTGGATGTCCACGGCCGGGAACCGGGCACGTAGACGACGTATGACATGCAGTGCAGGGTCGGTGGCATCCTGCAGGCCGAAGACGATCTGGAAGCGTGGGTAGTCCTGGTTGCAAAAGGAGGCGAGCGCCGCCTCCAGCAGCGGTTCGTCGCCGTGCAACGGCTTCAGGATGGTCATCGGCGGCATCGACGCCCCGATTGAGCCACCCCGACGGCTGTGCCGCCGAACGACCCACCATCCGATGATGGCTTGCAACAGGCCGGCCATGGTTATAAGTCCTGCCAACCCGGCTAAACACGTTGACAATGCAGGCATCAGAGTCACGGAACGCTGGCGCCGCCCGAGAGGTCCGTCACTTTCTTGTGCAAGCTGGCGAGAAGCGCGTCGGGCCCCCCGCTTTCCAGCATGCTGCGAAAATCGGACCGTTGCACGGCGACCCGGCTGATGGAGCCGTCTAGCAGGACGTCCACGGCCCGCCAGCCGCTGCCGCCCTGGCGCATGACGTAGTCGATCCGCGCCGGGTCACCGCTTGTCGAGACGATATGGGTGGTCACGACCTGCTCGGTCCCGACGGCCCGCGTCTCCGGATCGGTCTCGAACTTCTCGCCGCTGAATGATGCGAAGTTGCTCACGTAGCTGGCCACCGTGAAGCGCAGGAACTCGGCCTGAAGCTCCTGCTGCTGGTCGGGGGTGAAACTGCGCCACCGGGGTCCGACCGAGGTTTCCAGGATCGTGTCCAGATCGAACGTCTGCTGCACGATGGGGGTAAGCGACGCATAGCGTTGGCCGAACGGGCTAGCTTTGCCTGCCTGCATGATCCGCAGCAAACCCTCGTCCAGTGCCGCGATCGGCGCCGCGGCGGCCGACTCGGCAGCGTGGCTGCTGGCCGTGAACAGCAGCACGCCGAGCAGGGCCAGGAGGCGGATCACTGGCCGGAAACCCGCTTCGTGATGCCCACGCCGATGGCGTCGACCACGGTTCGGACGATGTCCTTTGCGGTGAGCCCGGCGTCGGCCATCTGGG